>JACRPF010000005.1 GCA_016214035.1 Spirochaetota bacterium
CCTTCGACTGTGAACGCAGCGCCTTCGACTGTGAATGCCGAGTCTTCGACCGGGAATGCAGGGCCTTCGGCCGTGAACGCAGCGCCTTCGGCAGTGAACGCAGCGCCTTCGACTGTGAACGCAGCGCCTTCGACTGTGAACGCAGCGCCTTCGGCCGTGAACGCAGCGCCTTCGACTGTGAACGCAGCGCCTTCGACTGTGAATGCCGAGTCTTCGACCGGGAATGCAGGGCCTTCGGCCGTGAACGCAGCGCCTTCGGCCGTGAACGCAGCGCCTTCGACTGTGAATGCCGAGTCTTCGACCGGGAATGCAGGGCCTTCGGCCGTGAACGCAGTGCCTTCGGCAGTGAACGCTGAGTATTCGACTGTGAACGCTGAGTATTCGCCCGACTGTGAATGTCGGACGGATGAATTGGACTGTGATAGATTACTCGTTGTGAGTTTGAACCATGATATAAAAAAGCCCGGGCGGGAGAACCCCGTCCGGGCCTTAACGTTTGATGCTCACGTTATGCGGTCCGCTTTTCAGCTTTTGCCGCTTCAGTCACCGCCGCGCTTTTCACACGCGACATCGACGTGCGCAGCATCCTGAGCTCGCGGCTCAGTGCATCGTTTCTGCCGATGGTGCCGACGATGAGGTTCAAAACCCCCGAAGCGGCATCATAGGCCGTCGCGGCCGATTTCCGCGAACGCGCCGTAGTGTTCCGCAGGTCAGCGGTCATCCGGATCTGTGTGTTCTCGGCGTCAAAGGCTTCGGTCACCATGCCTTTGAGCACCTCGATTCTTCCGGACACATCCACTCCCGCTGCCTTCAGCGTATCCGCATTGGTCGTGAGTACGTTGAGAATCCGCTGTGCGAATTCCCGGTTCATCGTTTCTGTGAGTGCCATAAGTCACCTCCTATTTTTTATTTTGTAAGTTTTTCATAAAAAATCATCACGCGCGCTTGACTTTTTTTCATGTCCTTACGATATTATATACGTATTAGTGTTGCAGTTACGGATCTTTTTCGATCTAGTTCTCTGAATATATACAGTTTCAACCAACCGCCATTCCTGTCATTGCGAGCCCGGAGGGCGAAGTAATCTATCTCTATCTTTTGCGGATTGCTTCGTCACCATACCGGCATCGCTGCACTCGCCGCTATGGTTCCTCGCAATGACTTTCTTGACGGCGCTTACCATGTACGGTAAAAAAAACTTATATATTCAGAGTTGGCAAATAATCTTGGACACCCCTTGCCCCAAGTATTGGGGAAGGGGCGGGGGCGGGGGATAGGGGCTTTTTATGAATACAACATCATCCATTGATGACACCACCATCATCAACGGCATCCTTCACAACAACATGAAATGCTATCGCCTTTTCCAGAGCCGCTACTTCACCTATATCAAACATCTTTTCTCCCGCTGGATCAACGACGCATCCGACGCCGAAGAACTTTCCTGCGACGTAATGATGAAAGTCATCAATACCATCGACCGTTTCGATGCAGCTAAAGGCAATATGCGTCTTTGGATCTATGTCATCGCCATCAATACCAGGAACGATTATCTCCGCAAACTTGCCGCCCGTGAAAAGGAAGCGAAAGTAGTATCGTTGGATGAACCCGTAACCACCGGCAGTGACATGCTCCGCATCGATTTTCTGGTGGACACAAGCTCCGACGGTTCGGAATTGTCATCATCTTCAGCATATACGTCCGATCCGGGTCTTCAGGCAGCGCAGGAAATCATCAAAGGACTCTCCGCAGATACCCGCTATATACTTCAGATGCATGCCGACGGCTATACCTCGTCTGAAATAGCCGAAACCGTTCACAAACCGGAAGGCACCATCCGGAGCATCTGCTCACGCATCAAGAAGGCAATTCGTGCAGCGTATGAGAAGGTCATGAACAGCAAAGAGCACGAGGCATCGGTCACTGAGCGGCTTGCGCTGAGCCGTTGCACCGAGCATGCCGAGGTGGCTGTCGAAGCGAGTCGAAGTGCGGCCCAGTGTGTATGTAACGATGTTCCGGCAGCAGATAATGCTGTGATTACCACGAATGCCGAACCGGCAGATGAATGTGACGTGAACGCTGCATCGTGGAGAACAAGGGCTCATGAGCCCTTGCTCTATGAAGTATGGGCCTACTATGCAACCGTACTCATCCGAAAATTGCTATCCTATTTCGGCGCGCTGTTCAAGCGACCGCATGGTCACTTCAACCCAAGCCGTGCCTTAGCCTCGGCACTGTAATTGAATGCCGGCTGTATCTGTCCGCCGCCCGTTGCCACGCGCGAGAGGAGCGAGCGTTCATAACTCACATCCACCTCGCGGGTGAAGCGCAGCATCACATAGCGGTACTTCGCCGCGTATTCGGCGCGCTTCGCCTCGTTGGTGGCCGAGAACATCTTGACGCGCATCATCGTCTGGAGCTTTTCGTCGTTGATGATGCTCCGCCGCCAGTTCTTGTTCACGATCATGTAATCGTTGTAGCCGCGGTCGAGGTAGTAGGGGACGAAGTCCTTGCACATATCGTCATAGGACATCTGTCCCACCTGATACATCGCATAGACCTGCTGCCATTTTATGGTGGATTCGCCGCCGAGGCTGATGTTCCATCCGCCCACAACGCCGTCAACATGCGGCTGAAAATATTTAAGCACGCCGGTGGCCGTTGCGCCGCGTATCGACGGTATCCAGCCGATTATCTCGTTGAGCTTGTTGTTGTTCTCTTTCGACGCCATGAACAGAAGAAAATCGATGGCGTAGCGTTTGCGCTCGGGTGCGCTCTCCGGTGTGGGGCAGCCGAACGGGAACCCCATGCCCGGGTCTTCGAACGACGGTCCGAGAAAGTCTTTGTAGAGTTCAGGGCTGTTTTTGTCCGGGTAGGGGAAATCCATAACGCCCACCGTGAAGCCGTTGTCCTTGGCCTGTTCGGCGAGCGTCTGTGCGTCCCAGGTGCCGGTGACGATGAACACCGACCGTCCCTGCACGAACATGAGCACCGCATCGTCGCGTTTGAGCCCGGTGAAGCCCTGCATGGAGTTGCTCGCAAGCTGCGCCACCATGGCGAACCGTGAGCGGTAGGGCGGATAGTTCATGTCCACAAGGCCGGTCTTGAAACCGATATACTGTTCCGCGGCGCTCACGCTGCAGTCGTGGTTGAAATCTATCCTGTCGCGGGCCTTCGACGTCATGACGTTGAAGAACGCACCTTCGAGCCAATTCATGTGATAGCTCGAGTTGGCGATGGGTACATAGGGCGTCACGGTGAGTTCGTAATCGGCGAGTTTCTTTTTCGCCTCGGCGAGCGCCGCATCTCCGCGCGCATTGGAAACCGCTTTCCGCAGCTGTGCGAGGTCGTCACCCGTCTTTTTATTTATGTAGCGCTCTTTTTTTATCATTTCGCAGACGGCAAGAAAGTCACTCCATGATGCGGGTGCGTTCGTACGTCCCGTGAGCTTCAGCAGGAGGTCTTTATTATAGTAGATACGCACCATATGCATCGAAAGGCCTACGGTCATGTATTCCTGCACATCGGCATTATAGCAGTTTTTGAAACCGTCCTTTGCCGTATCGCGAAGTGCCACGCCCTTGAACTCGTTGTTCTCGTTGTACGGATTGGGGCTCATCATATAGTCGGTGAGCGGCGTGAAATAGCGCATGTAGTAGCCGACGAGCAGATTGTAGGGCACGCCGAGCGCGCATTCGATGAGGTCGGGCGCGGTGCCGCCGAGCATCTGCGTGATGAACCACTGACCGTAGGTGGATTCCGGAACGGTGTTCTGAATTATCTTCACGTTCGGGTGAAGCTTCTGATACTCTTTTATCATGTAATTGATGCCGTCGCGGCAGCCGGGTTCAAGCTGCCAGTGCGCGATGCGTATGGTAACCGTATTCGCCCGGGCGCTTCTCGGGAGTTTGATGCTCATGCCCGGCTTGAGTGTATCACCCTGCTGAACATCGGGGTAGTTTTCGCCGCAGAGTACATCAACCGACGTGTTGTACGACTTCGCGATTGACGCGAGCGTTTCGCCCGCTTTGACCACATGGAACGCCTCTTCATCAACGCGCTGATTGAGGAAGACTGTTATTGCGGCGGCGACAAAGGCGATTACGATGGCGAGTATGCCGAAATTCTTTCGCAGCAAATCCAGGATTTTTTTCATGTGTGTCTCCTTCGTTCAGTTCCATTGTCGACTGCAGTCAATGTTCAGTATAGGCTACAATCGGCGTTAATGCTACAGAATTTCCGACACGGCAAAGTGAAGGTTTTCCGACATGGTCATTCCCCGCGTCGTTTGCGATAGGCGCCGGGGCTGAGGCTGAATTTATTTCTGAAGAGCGCATTGAAGTGCTGGTAATTGTGAAAGCCCGATTCATAGACGATGTCGGTGACCGGACGTTTTGTATCGGTGAGGAGCGATGCCGCCTTCGCGAGACGGTATTCGTTCAGAATATGCAGATACGGTACGCCGAGCACCCGCCTGCATTTGCGTCCGAATGAGTCGCGGTGCATGCCGAAGAAGAGCGCCACGTTCTTCGCGTTGTCATCGTGATAGTTTTTTTCCACATAGGAACGAACGGCGTCCTTGAATTGGCTGTCATTGCGGACAACGCCGGCTGTTCGGCGCGATGAATTGCGTACGACCAGCGCCGGTTTGACCGACACCGTTTTCGGTGTGCTCAGCCGTCCGCGTACGCGCGATGCGATAAGGCGCACACTTTCGCTCCCGATGCGACTGAAGTTCTGCCGCACCGTGGTTATCGAATGAGCGGCGGTCTGCCGCGGTTCGTCGTCGAAGGCGGTTATCGCGATGTCGTCGGGTACGCGGATGCCTTCGCTGTCAAGATGCTGGCGGACATAGACGGCGTCGAGGACGCTGTCGAGCATTATCGCCGACGGCCGCGTCCTCATCGTCACGAGCCAGTTGCCGATGCGCCGTGCGACGGTGTTTCTGAACTGTTCCATGCCGTCGACGGTGAGCGCCGCGGGTGTGGTGAGAAATTTCAGGTAGGCCGTATCCGCCCGGTATATCCATTTTGTGCTGACGGGAATATTATGGCGGCGTATCGCGGCGAGATAACCCTCATACCGCCGCATCGCATACGGTTCGCCGCATGAGAGCGCGTAGCCGATGGAGCGGTGACCTTCGCGGTACAGATGGTCGACGATAATGCCCGTGCCGTATTCCTCGTCGGAACCGGCGTACACGGTGTCGGCGCGTCCGGTCTCGAACAGTATGTTCACGCACGGCTTTTCACGTTCAATCGCCTGCCACGCCGTCTGCCATTTTTTCACCGCGACGATGGCGCCGATGATGCCGTCGTAGTTTTTATGCAGTCCCTTGCGGTAAAAAGAATCTACGGGGTTGTCGATGTCGAACCGATCGATAAAGACACCGTATCGGGCGGCCGCGGTGTGCATGCCGGAAAACAGATCCATCACCAATAATGAATTGACTTCGGTGCGGAAGTCATATCCGCTGAATATGAATGCTATCTTCAGTTCCCGCCGCATGTTCCCTCGTTAGTCTATCGTCCCATAAGCCCGTCGATCTCATCGAGCTGTTTTTCATCGAGCTCAACGGTGTTGCCGATCTGCGCGGCGATCACCGAAAGCCGCGCGGCGGCCTCGAGCACTTCAAGCCGGTCGAACGCCTCGATGAGCGATTTTCCCAGCGCAATGACGCCGTGATTGGCCATAAGTATGCAATTATGCGAACGGGCAGTCTCCGCCACCGACGAGGCGAGCGCGGGCGTTCCCATAAGCGCATACGGCGCGTATCCCGGCGTACCAACGATGGCATACGATTCCGCGATGAGCCTGGTATTGAGCGGTGTTTTGCTCGCGGTGAACGCGCTCGCGGTGACCGGATGCGCATGTACGACGGCTCTGATATCCGGACGGCATTTATATATCGCCAGATGCATTCCCGCCTCGATGCTGGGCGAAAGTTCCGGCGTGAGATTCTCTCCCGTCATTTTCAGTATACCCACCTGTCCGGCGTTCAATTCGCCCTTGTCGAATTTCGATGCCGTAAGCAGCACATGTTCATCCGTGACACGCAGCGATATATTTCCGCCCGATGTCGTGGTAAGTCCCTGCCGGTAGAGCCGGCGCATGCAGTCAGCAACAGCCGTGCGTTCGTTTTTATACTTCATGCGCGTAAGTATACTTCGTCGCAAATGTGTCGTCAAGCGAACGATGTGCCGTGAATGCGCAGTGCATCGTCCGTATGGCGCGAGCAGATTGTATTGTGAAAAATGTTCCGCGGTGATATAGTCAGCAGACCTTCAACAACGGAAAAGCATCATGAGTAAAAAAACATTCCTTCCCGCAGATGAGTCGTCACGGCGGCTGAGCGGACTGAAAGCCCGGATATCTTCGGCGGGCCTTGATGCCGTCATGCTCTTTAACGGCATGGACCAGTTCTATTATACGGGTACCATACAGAACGGATTTCTTTTCGTCCCCGCTGCGGGTGATCCGCTCTATTTCGTACGCAGGAACATCGAGCGGGCGCGTACGGAATCCCCGTTCACGGCGATACACCCGTACTCATCGTTCAGGGACGCAAAGGCGGTGATGGACGTGAACCGTGCTGCTGCAGCAAAAGTAGGCATCGATGAAGGCGATATTTCTGTGTCGCTCATGAAGATGCTCACGAAGTATTTTCCGCAGACTGTGTTCGCCGACGCGGCGGCCGTATTTAAAAAGCAGCGCGCCGTAAAATCGGCGTATGAGATAGCGAAGATGCGTTCAGCGGGCAGGGTGGGGCATGACGTGATGGCCGCCGTACCGTCGATGCTCCGCGAGGGCATGACGGAATGGGAGCTCGGGCTTATGCTGTTCCATAAAGTGGCCGAGCTCGGACAATCGCCGTCGCTCAGGTTTTCCGGCGGTATAGCGGAATTCTTTCTCGGCAATGTCTGTTTCGGCGATTCTTCGCTCGCACCCACGTCGTTCGACGGACCGGGCGGACTTGCCGGACTTTCACCGGCGCATCCCTATACCGGAAGCAATCGCAAACTGAAACGCGGCGATCTCGTCTACATCGACATCGGTTTTCCGTTCGAAGAGTATTATGTGGACAAGACGCGTGTTTTCAGTTTCGGCGCAAAGCCCGCACCGGACGTGCTCAAGGCGCATGAGCTCTGCCTCCGTGTGCAGGAAGCGATACGCGCGCGCCTGAAACCCGGTGAAATACCGTCGCAGATCTATGACGACATCTACGCGACGATACTCGCGGACCCGATTGACGCCGAGAATTTCATGGGCTACGGTCAGAACAGGGTGAAATTCTTCGGACACGGCCTCGGGCTTGTGGTGAACGAATATCCCGTCATCGCCCCGAAGTTCGACGAGCCGCTTGAGGAGAACATGACGCTCGCACTTGAACCGAAGAAAGGGCTTACCGGTATCGGCATGGTGGGTATTGAGAATACATATCGTGTCACGAGTGCGGGCGGCGAGAACCTGACGGAAGACGACGATTCGATACTGGTCGTTGAGTGAGCATCGGTTTCAGCTTTCAGCGTGCGTCGTTCCGTCAGAGCAGGTCTACGCCGCGTATGAATTCCTGATAATCCTGATTCACCTGGACTTCCGCCTGTATGCGGAGCTCGTCGAGTTCCGGCGCATTCTGCCGGGCGATTGCCGTGATGTCAGTGTCGATGACGCCGTCACCGGCAAGTGCAGAGAGAATGCCCATCGCCTCCGCAACGGACATGCCCGGACGGTACGGCCGGTTCTCCGTGAGTGCCGTGAAAATATCAGCGACGGAGAGTACGCGGTCTCCCGTTGAGAGCTCATTACCCCGCAGATGGAACGGATATCCTTTGCCGTCAAGCCGTTCATGATGCCGTGACGCCCATTGCCCGATGTGCTCCAGTCCCTTCATGCCGGAAAGAAGGTGATAGGTATGAAAGGGGTGGCTTTTCATGATATTCCATTCGTCAGGCGAGAGCGCAGCGGGTTTCTCGAGAATCTCGGTGGACACGGCGAGTTTACCCACATCGTGCAGCAGTCCCGCAATTTTCATATGCGAACATTCCGCCGGCTGCATGCCCGCGTGACGCGCGAGCGCTTCCGCCACGAGTGATACGCGATGCGAATGTATCGCGGTGAAGGGGCTTCTGAAGTCAATCACCCGCCCGAAGAGCCGGGCGAAGTTCAGGAGCGTATCATCGTCGAAGTATATGTTCTCCTCACCCATGTGCGCGGCAAGGTGACGTTCCGTGGCTCGATTGTTGATGGCAAGCCAGAACGCCTCGCGGGAGGCTAGTCTCACGAACGCGTCGACAAGGCGCGCCTGAAAGAGGGTGCCGTTGCCCGATGATATCGTCTCGATGATCCACGGCACCTGATTGAGTATCTCACCCGCGCGGTTCATCAGAATGGAGATCCGGTCCGCCAGATAGATGATGTTCGCCGCCCTGAGCGACGGATCGCCCGTGAGTGCGTCGGCGCCCATGTCACGGTAATGACGATGGTGATTACGGATGATGGGGCTGATACGCGCGAAGGGCTCGAATGAACGGATATGCCGGTATCCGAGTTCAGCGTGACGCTCAACGTTTTCAACCTCAAACCGCAGCAGGTTGAGCCGCTCCTTAAGCGACAGTGCGCCGATGTCATGCAGCGCTCCCGCGATGATGATGTCGGTGATCTCCTGTTTCGAAAGCCCGTCCTCGATGGCGATAGAGCTGGCGATGTAGGCCACCTGGCGGTTGTGGTTTGACAGCGACGGGCTTACGAGATCGATGGAGCCCGAAAGGCACATAAGCATGTCGAACAGCGGGATATGAAGTGAGGTCTGATTCATCGTGGTTCATCCGGCGGTATATTTTTAGTACAAAAGCGCACATATGAATTGAACTGCGGGCTGAGCGTGCAGGATAATATCGTATTGCTGTGCCGTGTCAAGCAGAAACCGGCGCGATGCGGCGATGATTTTGGGAAACCTCCGGACGGCGGCGGTACTATATTTATCCATAAAAAGCACTATACTGCGGCACAAGGAAAACATATGAACATCAAAATGCTCATCCTGGCCGCACTGATAATCGCCTCACAACTGTCCGGGGCGTTCAAAACGAAGCACGTCATCATCCTCGTGATGGACGGTGCACGCTGGACTGAGACATGGGGCGAATCGAATAAAGCGTATATGCCGCGGATAACGTCGGACATCGCCCCCGAAGGCGCCGTGCTCACCGAATTCAGGAACGCCGGCTACACCGAGACCACCGCCGGTCATACCGCGCTGTGCACCGGAACACATCAGATCATCAATAACAGCGGAAAAGAACTTCCCGCGAATCCGTCGATATTTCACTACCTGCGTAAACAGTACGAACTGCCGAAAACGGATGTATGGGTGATCACGAGCAAGGACAAACTGCATGTGCTGTCGGAGACGACAACGCCGGGATGGGAAACGTATAATCCGTCGATCGACTGCGGCAAGAACGGCACCGGCAGCGGCGGATATCGAGACGATGCCCGGACATTTTCCAACACCTGCTCCGTGCTCACCAATAATTACCCCGCTGCGATGATCGTCAATTTCAAAGACCCGGATTCCTACGGACATGGAAAGAAGTGGGATGGATATCTGGGTGCCATTGCCGCGTACGACCGTTATGCGGCTGCACTATGGGATGTCATACGGAATGACGAAAAACTCCGGGATTCGACAACGGTTTTCATCGTCAACGATCACGGCAGACATATCGACGGGGTGAAGGACGGTTATTTCAGTCACGGCTGCACCTGCGACGGCTGCCGTCACATACTCTGCATCGCCATCGGACCCGATATACGCCGCGGGGTGACAAGCGATGTGCCGCGCAACCAGACCGATGTCACCGCCACCGCCGCGTATCTGCTTTCCGTCGCCATGCCCACCGGCACCGGCACGGTCATGAAAGAAATACTTGCGGAGGAGCCGTAGTTTAATCGACGGCGACACCCGAGGAGAGCCGCATAATATCGCGGGCTATCACGGGGAAACCGCTGTCGCCCTCGCGTGAAATACATTCCCGTGCATGTCCGTAACGGACCAGCAGCACGGAGAGTGCTTCACCGTCAATGAATAAATGCGCCCGCACTGCCGCGCCGTCTGCATCCAGCGAACAGGGCGAAAGCAATATCGCTGAAGCGTTCCGGATGCGTGTGTTCATGAAACGTATCGCCGAATCGCCGCGTTTGCGGCTTATGATAATCCCTGCAGGGCGGTATCTGACGCCGCTGTTCATGATGCCGTCGTTAGTCGCGGCGGTTTCTCCTCTGAGCGGAATGGATATTTTTTCTCGTATCTCATATTGCAGGAGTATCGGCTCTCCGTCCATCGTCCGTAACGCCGCGAGTTCAGCGGCGGTGAATGTCCCGGTGCCGTCATGGATGCGCACCGTATGAACGCCTGCCGCACGCGCTTTCGCCGAAAGCGATGCGTCGGCGGAATACAGTGTCTTTATCTTTCTGTTCCGGCAGAATGCGCCGATATCGCTGACGGAGGAGATGACGTTCTGATCGGTCAGGCCCAGCGCAGTATGAATGCTGGAATCGGGTGGTGCGATGGTTTGTGAGAAAAAAAATACGGATGTTCCGTCAAAACGATACTCATTGATTATCTGACGGGTATAAGCATATACATCATTGCTGCCGATAAGCCCGGCATCAAGATGAAATGCGGCCTGGCACATCGCCTCGAGCGTAGCGCAGAGGAAGAGGAGGATTACATGCAGCCTCACGCGCGGGCGCGATGCGTAGTGCCTCGTGAAAACGGACGTCAGTCTTTGAAATTGCCGACGGCTTCGTCTTCGTTGTTATAGATCTCGAAGAAGCTCGTCAGTTTGGTCAGTTCGAAGACCTTTTTTACCGAGTCATAGACGTGGATTATCTTAAGCCCGCCGCCCACTTTTTTCAGATTCGAGAGGCTTGATATAAGCGCGCCGATTCCCGAGCTGTCGATGTAGCTTACGCCCTTGAGATTGATGATGACCTTTTTTTTGCCGGCATCGATCTGCGTCTTGATCGTGTCCTTGATGTCCGGAGCATTGTAGAGATCAATCTCGCCTTTGATGTCGAGAATGATCACGGCCTGCCCTTCGATCTCCCTGATATGAATTTCCATTTTCTCCTCCTCAATTTCCGTGCTGTTATTAGTGCTTACACAATCTTCATTATCATCAGCGTCTGGTCGTCGTGCTGCGGAGCTCCGGCGACGAACGTTGTCACATCAGCGTAGATTTTATCCGTCATTTCCTTTGCTGTCAAGTCGCTGTATTTGACAACATCATCCTTGAGCTTTTCAAGCGTATACTGCTGACGTTCGTTGTTCATCGCCTCGGTGATGCCGTCCGTATAGAGTACCGCGATATCGCCGGGCTCAACCGAAGTCTCCCGGTCCTCATATTCCGTGTCAGCCGATATGCCGACCGGTATTCCCGCCGAGTCGAGGTCTTCGAATGTGCCCGCTTTTTTCCGGTAGAGGACAAGCGGCCCATGCGCCGCGTTGGAGTAATGCAGTACCTTCTTCTTTGTGTCGTAAATGAAATTGTACATGGTCGCGTATTTTTCTTCGGTGAGGTCGCCCGCGATACCGGCGTTGAGTGTTGATATGGTTTTTCCCGGTGTCGGGAGCGACGGGGCGATGGTGCGCCAGATAGACCTGAGCATGACCATGACGAGTGCGGCAGGAACGCCTTTCCCCGCAACGTCGACCATGATGGCGCCGAAGCGTCCGTTGCCGAGATCGAGATAATCGTAATAGTCGCCGCCTACGCCGCGTGCGGCATAGGAGAACGATGATATGTCGAATCCGCCGAGTTCGGGCGCTTTTTCGGGGAGCAGCCGCTTCTGAATGTCGCCGGCGATTGAAATGTCGCGCTCGCTTTTTTCCTTCTCGATGATTGTTTCATACAGTTTGATATTGTTGATGGCCACGGCGGCCTGGTCGGAAAATGTTTTCATGAGCGAGAAGTCATTGTTGTTGAACGGTTTTTTGTCCTGCCGATTGAGGATGGCGAGCACGCCGAGGAGGTCCGTCTGCACCATGAGCGGGACGGCGATAAGCGTCTTTATGTCCATGATGCCCGGCACCGTCTGCGGTACGCGCTCGTCCGCGGCAACGTCGGTGATGAAGATCGGTTCTTTCGTCTCAGCCACGATGCCGAGATAGCTGTGTCCGATCTTGACGCGGTCGCTGATGACCTTGTTCTTGATGCGGTCTTCACGCTGGCGGATATAATCATTGACGGGATTTACCGGCGGGAACAGACCGAATACGACCTGCGCTTCAAGCTCGCGTTCCTTATCATTATAGAAGAAAAGCGCGGCGGAGCGGGCGTTCGTCGCTTTGGCAGCCGATTCGGTGATGAGATTGAAGATCTCGCTCTTTTCGCGGTTACTGGCTACAGCATTACCGATCTGATAGAGCAGCTCAAGGGTGACATCCCGCTCTTTTTCGCGCATGAATACGTTCGATTCGAGTTTGGCGTACATGAAATTGCGGAGCTTCACGCTGAACGGAAGCATGAGCGACGCCATGATGAGCGTGGAAAGATGATACGTGTTCTTTTCCGGTACGACGATGAAAAGCATGGCAACGAGACCCACCGCGATATGTATCTGCTCGCGTGCGAGGAAGATGTCGCGTTCGGTGATGTCCTCTTCGTTGATGCGAAGCGCGCGCATGGCGAGGAATATCATGATCACATAGTGTCCGCCGATGATGAGGCGCATGAGAAAATGCGGCATGTTGACCTTGGCGCCGGCGCCCTGGTACACGATCTGCACGATGATGGCCGCGGCAATCATGCCGGCAAGGATGATCCCGTTGGCGGCGAGATAGATGCGCGATGCGGTGCGTGACAGACGCCATTTCACGATCGCGGCGAAGACGATGAAGCCCACGACGTCGATGACGAGATAATGGTTAATGGTTGCGAAGAACGTCGGTATATAGAGCAGCCAGGACAGCTCGTTGAGAATGAGCGCGAATGCGATCCATACCGTGTAGAGAAGTTGCTCGTCGCGGAATCGCCGATAATCAAAAATGAGAGTAATGCCGACGATGAGCAGGGCGACCTTGATAAGCGATAAAATAGCCAAATACATCATGCGTACATTCCTTTATCGGTCGATTGCGATGTGCTTCACTGGCTTGCGTTCGTGCGTAAGTTTACAACACCTTCGTTTTTTTGTCAATCTGCGGCAGCGTTTTTGCTTTTTTAATTTACCTATGATATAGTTCGTTCCGTTATGGACAAATATGTCATCCACGGAGGCGAAAGCCTCAAAGGCAGCGTACGCATCTCCGGTTCGAAGAATGCGGCGCTTCCGCTCATGGTCGCATCGCTCCTCACCGACGGCGACGTGATCCTCCACAATGTCCCCCACCTCATCGACGTTGAAGTGCTCATCAAGCTTCTGTCGCGTCTGGGGAAAAGCATCACCTTCAAGGGGCATACGGTGCACATCCGCGAGATCGGCGTGAAGAAAATAGAAGCGCCGTACGAACTCGTGAAGAAAATGCGCGCGTCCGTCATCGTGCTCGGTCCGCTCCTCGCGCGGCACAAGCACTGCCGTGTATCGCTCCCCGGCGGCTGCGCGTTCGGTCCGCGTCCCATCGACCTGCACATCAAAGGTCTTTCCAAACTCGGCGCGAAGATAAAGATCGATCACGGCTACATCGACGCGCGTGTCTCGCAGCTTCGCGGCGCATCGATGATACTCGCCGGCAAATACGGCTCGTCGGTGCTCGCCACGGACAATGTGCTCATGGCGGCGGCGCTTGCGAAAGGGACTACGGTCATCGAGACCGCGGCGCTCGAACCCGAGTGCGTGGAACTCATGCGCATGCTCGTGAAGATGGGCGCGTCCATCGACGGCATCGGCACGTCGGTGGTGCGCATCAAGGGTGTCAAAAAACTCACCGGTGTTGAATATACCATCATCCCCGACCGCATCGAAGCGGGCACCTTTCTCGCGGCGGCACTCGCGACGCGCGGCAATGTGACCATCACCGACTGCGAGCCCGAGCACCTTATGAGCGTGCTTGAGATAATCGCCGGCATGGGCGCGGTCGTCAAGATCGGCAGAACGGAAATAGAGATCAAACAGCATAAGGCATTAAAAGCCTTCAGCGCGAAAGCCATGCCGTATCCGTTGTTTCCCACCGACCTACAGGCCCCGTTCACCTCGCTCGCCTGCACGGTCAGCGGTGTCAGCACCATCGCCGAGGGAATATATCCGGACCGGTTTACGCATGTCGCCGAACTCGGGCGCATGGGCGCCACCATCGACGTCGAAGGCAATACCGCGCTCGTGCACGGCGGCAAAAAGCTCGTGGGCTGCGACGTTCAGGCGTCAGACCTGCGTAACGGTGCTGCACTGGTGGTCGCCGGGCTCTGCGCATCCAACACGACATCGGTGCACCGCATCTATCACATCGACCGCGGCTACGATAAATTCGAGGAAAAGCTCACCGCACTGGGCGCATCGATCGAACGCGAGAAAGATTCTATCCTCTGATGCTCGCATCCGCCAACGGGACACGCCCTATGGAAATGAAAAACCTGCTGCCGCTGATGGACGCCATACGGGCGATGAGCGGAGTGCAACTGGTTTTCAAACCGGGCGATCTGAAGTATGACCGCACGGTTCCGGAAGAATATTACAATCACTGCAACGCATTCTGTACCGCGGTGAAGCGGGGCGGTACATCCCGCAAATGCACGCATGATGACGTCGACGCGGTGGTATTGAAAGCGGAAAAGACACGGACGGCGTTCATGAAACGGTGTCACGCCGGTGTTCTTGAACTGGTGGTCCCGGTGTTCAGTGCACGCGGGTATGAGGGTGCATTTTATTTCGGTCCGATGCGTCCGGAGAACGGGACCGTGCAGAAAAGACTTTCAGCCCGCTTCCGCGAACTGCCGCTGCCCGATACGCGGATACAGCATGCTGCAAAAACGCTTCTGTCGCTGCTCGCCGCATATATCGTCCGGGAGAACGAAACGCTGGCGCTTACCGCCAAGGCTGCAACGGTGGTCAACCCGAAGATCCGGATAATGCTCGACTATATTGAAACGCATATCGCCGGGACGGTACGAGTCCGCGATGCGGCACGTGAAGCGTCGCTCAGCGCATCGCGGTGCATCCATCTGTTCAAGGAAGAGACGGGTGTCACCTTCAGCGACTATGTGCTCGGCAGGAAGATTGACCGCGCAAAACGACTGCTTGCGAATACGACGCTTTCCGTCACCGACATCGCCTTTGAGGCGGGGTATACGAATCAGAGTTATTTTTCTTCGGCATTCAAACGGGCTTCGGGACTGACGCCGCGCGCATATCGTGATGCAAATCGCAGGGTGATAAAAGCGTAGCGATTCTATTCGAGCGGAAAACGCACCGCTATTTCAAGCCGCACATATGGATCGTGATATGCTTTCCGGTTTATTCTTGTGAGCCGGCACTGAACGTCGTTCTTTTTTTCAAGATGCGGCGCGATGAGCGGTGAGAGCACTTTCGGCAGATAACCGAGCTGGACATAATCCGCGGTGTACACGGCGATGGCGTTGTCATCATAGGGATTATAGAATTCGCGTATCAGAAGCATCTTTTCCTTTTCTTTCAGAAGGTCGATGATGCTTTCGCCGTCGTGATAATGATAGCCGGCTACGAAACAGCGGACATGGACATGCCGTTTGGTGAAGTCCTGGCGTATGATGATGCGCTTGAAGCTCTCGCGCGCGCGTACAACGGTTGTTTTGACGTCCGATTTTTTTTTCACGCAGCTCGTTCCCTCAGGATTATGCGAATGTACCGCATACCGCGGAAATGTCAATGCATGGCGCCGACGGGGTAAAAAAATGTGCAAAACGGGCTTGACAAAATTCCGTTTTGCGATATTATGCCTGCCTTACGAGCCGCTAGCTCAGCTGGTAGAGCAACGCTCTTTTAAGGCGTGGGTCGAAAGTTCGAATCTTTCGCGGCTCATGGTATAGTTCTTTACATTCTTATTAGTGTGCCGGCATGGTGAAGAGGCTTAACACAACGGATTTTCATTCCGTCATTTCGCGGGTTCGAATCCCGTTGCCGGTTCAGAGACAAACGCCGTTCAGATATTCTGGCGGCGTTTTTTTATGATGCGGGCTTTGTTCTGCTGTTCCCGAAGCAACAATAGCAGTTATTCCGCACAGGATGTGCGACAATAATGCAAAAAGAATTCTGCCCGCATCAGCTAGCGCCAGCAGCGCCGGATGCGCTGCGAGAGCGACGATATTCCGGAGCATTATATGCGCCTCATCGACGGCCTTACACAGCTCAATATTCCCGCCGACGAAAAAACGGTATCGCTCCTTGAGCGTTATCGTGACGCGGTTCTCGCGAAGAACGAAGAGCTCAATCTCACCGCGCCCATCGACGCGGATACATTCAATGTGCGGCACATCCTCGACTCGCTCGCGGCGGCATCGTTTTTCAGCAACAGCAGAAACATCATTGATGTGGGCAGCGGCGGGGGAATGCCGGGAATACCGCTCGCTATCATTTTTCCGCAGCTGAGAATAACGCTGTGTGAATCGAAGATAAAGAAGGCGCAGGCGCTTACGGATTTTGTGTCGCTGCTGGGGCTCGCCAATGTCCGGGTTGAAAACCGCAACGTATTTGAAGTGAAAGAGCGCTATGACACGGTTACCGCCCGCGCGTTCGCCGAACTCGACAAAATAGCCGATGTGCTTAAAAAAACGGGAGCACCCGGAGCGCAGGCGGTGTGCTATAAAGGCAGGCATGCGACGGCGTCCGATGAAATGGCAAAAATTAACAAAAAGGTATATACTGTATCGCTCACGCCGGTTACGGTGCCGTTTCTGAACGAGGAACGGTGCATCGTGCTGATACAACGAAATTGATCCGGAAGCAAAAATATGGGACGAATTATAGCGATCGCGAATCAGAAGGGCGGGGTGGGTAAGACCACCACCGCGGTTAACCTGGCGAGCATTCTCGCGTACAGCGGCAAACGCATACTCCTCATCGACAGCGACCCGCAGGGCAACGTGGCGACGAGTCTCGGCATCGAGAAAAAAACGCTCGAGTCGGGCGTGTATGATCTTCTCATGCAGGAAGCCGCCGTCGAAAAGACGATAATGAAAACGCGCGTGGCCGGGATGGATTTCATCCCCGCAACCGTTGATCTTGTGGGCGCGCAGGTGGAGCTTGTAGGCGAAATGGGGCGCGAGTATCGTCTCATGAACGGGCTTAAACCAATCGTCGATTCGTACGATATCATCTTCATCGACTGTCCGCCGGAACTGGGACTGCTTACGTTAAACGCCCTCGCCGCCGCGGACGCGGTGCTCATCCCGATTCAGTGCGAATATCTCGCTCTCGACGGGCTCACGCAGCTCCTTGAGACGGTGAAACTCGTGAAGAAAAACCTCAATCCGAAACTCGCCATCGAGGGTGTGCTCCTCACCATGTACGATGTACGGACGAATCTGTCGAATCAGGTGGTTGAGGAAGTGACAGCGTATTTTAAAGAGAAGACATACAAGACCATCATCCCGCGCAATGTTCGCCTGAGCGAGGCGCCGAGCCACGGGAAGCCGGTCATCGACTACGATAAAGACAGCATCGGCGCGAAAAGTTACCGCGACCTTGCGGAAGAATTCCTGAGACGGATGGAGTGAGTTATGGCGACAAAACGTGCGCTCGGACGCGGCATCAGTGCGTTGATACGCGATCAGGGTTTCAAAGAAGAGGATATCTCGGAAGAAGGACTCACGGAGATATCGCTCACCAAGATCGACCCGAACACCTGGCAGCCGCGCAAGCATTTCGATGAAGCCGAAATAGAGAACCTCGCGCACAGTATACGCGAGAACGGGCTCATGACGCCTATCCTCGTGCGCAAGCGCGGCATGGAGCGCTACGAGATCGTCGCCGGCGAACGCCGTTTCCGGGCGTTCAAGTTCCTCAAGAAACTGAAGATACCCGCCATCGTCGTGACGGTAGCCGATAACAAGATGCTTGAACTTGCGCTCATCGAGAACATACAGCGCGAGGAGCTTTCTCCCATTGAAGTGGCGGAAAGCTATAAACGGCTCATCACCGATCTCGGTCTCAAGCACGACGAGCTGGCGACGCGGCTCGGAAAAAGCCGCCCGGTGATAACCAACGCGATGCGCCTGCTCGATCTGCCCGCATCGGTGCAGAAATATCTCGTCGAAGGCAAGATATCCGAAGGTCACGCGCGCATCATACTGTCGCTGCCCGACGAAACGGCGCGCATCTCGTTTGCGGAAACAATTGTCGCCGACGGATTGTCGGTGAAGAAGGCCGAGGACGCACTCAAGAGCAAGCGCGATAAGAAGAAAGGCAAGTCCGGCGCGGAAGAAGCCCGCAAAGACCCGAACGTGAAAAAAGTGGAGAGCGACCTGACAAAACTCTTCGGCACCAAGGTCTCGGTTCATGATGAAAAGGGCAAAGGGCGCATCGTCATCGAGTACTACGACAGCGAGGATTTCTCGCGCATCATGGATATTCTGGAGAAGTAATATCTGCTCGAAGTACGATGCTGTTTTTGAGTTGAATTGCCTTCCAATCGATGATATACTTACAGCATATGCAAGCCGCGGTGTTGCGGACACGTGAGCGGATATGCGGCTGCAATGTACTTCGGGGGCGATATGCCGTCAGAAAACGCAACGGTCATTGTCATCATCGACGATAATGCCGCGCACATAGAATATTTCACCAAGGCGTTCACCGCCGTCGGTATCGGCGGATCGTTCAAACTCGTCCGGCGCAAGGACGATCTGAAAATTTTCGCCGACCGCAAGGTAATGCGCGAGTTCATCATGCAGGCCGAGGTCATTCTCGCGAACCCCGCATTTCTCGGACCCGCGGGAAAGCTGCTTCTTGAACTCTTCAAGCAGGACGCGCTTGTGCGTGACATACCGCTCTTCACATATTCAGCCGACGATTCACCGGCGGCGCTCATGGACATTTCACGCTACACGGTGGTGAGCCATTTCAGCGCGCCGGAGTCTGAAAAGGACGCCGTCGACATCGCACAATCAATCAAGGTATTCATCGATAAACGCCGCGAAGATATGGACCGCATCGTCGTGGGACGTGAATAGGAGCATACTATGCATCGAATTGTATTGTTCATCATCACTGCAGCGGCACTGGTGTCTGCGCAATCTGCGAAATTGCTTGCCGACCGTGTCCGTATGGACGACGCGAACAAGGACGGCACGGTGACAAAAGCCGAGTTCAAAGGCCCTCCGCAGATGTTCCAGAAGTTCGATAAAAACAGCGATGGTGTTCTCGACGCGGGAGAGATTGCTGCACTGGCATCGACTCCCTTCGGCGGTACCGGTACCAACAAAAATAGACCGGCACCCGATATATCACTTAAGCTTCCGGACAGCATCACGCAGGTAAGCGGCGTTGTCTACGGCAAGGGCGGAACATCTGATCTCCTGCTCGATTATATCCAGCCGAAAAAAAAAGAAGGCAGACTGCCGGTGGTCGTATTCGTCCATGGCGGCGGCTGGCAGAGCGGAAGCCGCATGCAGTCCCTGCGTCAGCTGGTGCCGCTGGTCGAGGACGGCTACTTCGGCGTGAGCATCGATTACCGGCTTTCCGGCGAGGCGATATTTCCCGCGCAGATTGAGGATTGCAAATGCGCCATACGGTATCTGCGCGCGAACGCGGAAACACTCGGCATCGATACGAACCGCATCGGCGTGTGGGGCTCGTCGGCCGGCGGACATCTTGTCGCGCTCCTCGGTACCGCGGGCGATAAAAAAGAATTTGAAGGCAGCGGTGGATGGCAGGGACATTCAAGCCGTGTTGCCGCCGTCTGCGACTGGTTCGGTCCGAGCGATCTTTTCACCATGGGTGATTTTCCCTCCAAGCTGAAACACAATGCTCCGGATTCACCCGAGTCGATGCTCATCGGCGGCGCCTTAAAAGAAAACAAAGACAAAGCGCAGAACGCGAGCCCGCTGACCTACGTGTCGGCCGACGATCCGCCGTTTCTTATCATGCACGGCGACAAGGATGAGATCGTTCCCTATAATCAAAGCGAAATACTTTTCGCCGCGCTGAAAAAAGCGGGTGTCGATGTGACATTCATACCGGTGCCGGGTGAAGGCCACGGGTTCAGGTCTCAGGAGCCGGCAGCAACGGCAAAAAAGTTCTTTGACCGGGTACTCAAAGGAAAAAAGTAGACGTTACGCACCATTATGCGCATGCTGTGATGGACTTGGCATTATGCTGCTTTAAAATTCAATTTCCAGGGGATGTCTCCGGCGCCGGATGTGATTGTGACAATGGTAACACCATCTTCACTGCGAAAGTCCGATGCTTCGCTGCACTCGATGCCGGTCAGTGTAAACTGCTCCGGGACATGTAGCGTGATGCGATAGGTCTCGCCGGACACACATTTCGAATTCCCCGAAAGCGTATTTGCTGATGCATCCCAGCGGAGTTCGTTGAGATCATAACCGCCCTGCGTGATGTGCCGAGACGTCGATATGACCTGCGGGTATGAGGCGAGCGGTGTTATGCGGAGTACCGCGCTGTCCATCGGGGCTATCGTCAGCTGCATGGTGTCACCTACGATGCCCATGAACTTCTGATTCCAAAAATCATATACGGCGTAACGCTTTCCATTACGCGTATCGATATGAAAGTCGGATGATAAGCTCAGATTCAATGCAAGCGGTTCATCTTTCGTGTTCATGATGCTGACGACATTCCAGTTTCCGAATTCCCTGCACACGGAAAGATTGACCGTCACGTACGATGCCGCACGCTTTTTCTGCATCAGGTCCATCGGATGGATATCGGCGACAGGGATTATTCTTTTGAGCATGTCGATGCGTGTATCATCGAGTGCGGTAAATTCATCGCCCATGGTTACCGGAAGACCGGCGAGCCCGTAGAAGGAGACGCGCGAACGCGCCTGCGCCGGCGTATTGAACTCGTCACGCAGCACGATGTTGTCGCCGTCGGCATAACAGGCGACATTATGTACGGGGTAAAAATGGAATACGCGATCGATCGAATGCGAGAGGAAATCGCCCCAGCCGAATATGTCGCCGCCGATGCGTGCAGCGCTGAACTGGTCCATGGCGAAGGTAACATCGCGTTCGGTCTCGCCCGAGCAGGAGAGCATATACACATCAGGGCCTATCGTCTTTCGTGCCGAGATGACGATGTTGCGCATCGCCGTATCGGTTGAAAGTGCGGGGTTATGGAATTTCGAATGCAGTGCGTCGCCCACGTTCAGTGATGCCGGAAGGCAATCCCATTTTATCGCCTTGTATCCCCAATTCAGTATCTGTCGGAATACGGCCGGAATATATTTATCCACGACATCCGGATGGCTGGGGTCTATCCACCATTGTCCGCACCATTCGGGTTTCTGTCCCAATATCCATGCGGGATTTTTTCTGAGAAGCTCATTCTGCTGGCCATCGTTCGTCGCGCCAATCCAGAGTGCCGGAACAAGTCCGAGCTTTTCTATTTCTTCGGCCACATGAGCAAGTCCGTTCGGATATGCCGCTTTTCTCGGTGTGAACGTGTCTACGCCTTCTTCACCGAGTCCGGTAAATCCGTTATGATTCCATTCCCAGTCCACCCAGAGGCAGAGCTTTTCTGAATAACTCCCGAAGATCGATGCGAGCGCATGAGCATTCTTCAGCACCAGATCTTCACTCGCTTTGAACTGTACGGCGTACCATGTCATCCAGCCCACGGGCGGCGTTGCAAATCCGTGGCGTTTGTCTATCGGCGCGTAGGGGATGGTAAATTTATTTTTGCAATAATCTTCATGTATCCTGAACGAGAACGAGCGGCCGAAATCGAGTCCGCTTTCAAAGGTGAAACGATAGCGCGACGATGCCCAGTCAAAGGAAACGTGGAATAACTCGGTCGCGTTGAACTCCAACGCACGGTCGGATGATCGGTCGAAGAGCGCGTTGTCATGCATCGAAAATGCGGGGCCGCATGCGGCACGCAGGTCGTGGCTTTCGGCATTCAGGCGCACGCCGAACGTCGACGTTTCAGGATGTTCGCCCCAGAGTATTGCGCCTTCGATGCGGACGATAGCGCGGGTGAATGTGCGTATCTGGAGCGTTGCTGCGTCGAGAGTAAAATGCAGTTCAAAGCGGGGTACAGCGGCGGGGCCTTCCGAATACATCACGCTGAGCGTTCTTCCGTTCAAGTCAGCTTTCGATCTGCACTCGATTTTTTTATAATCGGCGGTGGAGAACAATTCGCCCTGATAACTCAGGATGGATGCTTTCGCTTCCTTGATAAAGAGCAGTTCTTCCGTCATCCCGTGCGGCGTGAAAGCGCAGGAGAACGAATGTGCTTTTTCATCGTAGCTCACGGTATATTTTTTGAAATTGAGGTACATCTGCTGCTCCCGTTATCGTTCTGATAACATCTTATATCGTGTTCGGTTTGTCTTCAAGCTCATGTTTCTGTTATGCCCGGGCGAAGTTGGCGTAATTGAGTATCTCGAGTATTTCAAGCATCATATCCGACGCTTTTTCGATGGAATCCATCAGATATCTGTTCGATTCAACGGACTCGAAGTCGTTTGAAAACAGTGCTTCCGCGCGTTTGAAAAGATTGCCGGCCGCGTATCTGCCGGCTTCGCGGGCAATTTTTGTCCACATGTTCACGCGCACCACGCCGTCGCCCGAAAGGCTCTGCATCTGATCGTTGTTCAGTGACGATGTTCCATGGAGCACAAGCATCTTTTTTCCCAGCGCAGCGGTGAGTCCCTGTGCCCGTTCGTTCATATAGTGAACGCCGCCGCTACTCGATGCCTGCTGTTCGGTGCCGAGGTCGGCGACAAGAAAATCAATCCCCGTGGCTTTGACATACGCGGCTGCCCGCTCGGGATACGAATCCGTAGACGCGTTATGGCTGCTCTCATGTTTGTCCGCTACGGCAAGTTCCTCCAATATGCCCTCGACCATGATATCCTTCCCGTGATTCTGAACATACTCGCGTGTGAGCGCGATATTCTGTCCCGAAGTATAGCGCTGTGCGTCGAACATGACCGATGAAAGATATTTCGTCCCTTCCGTGAGCGCCCACGCGTCCCGTTCAGGGTCTGCATGGTCAAGATGCGGAAGTACGGCGATGTTCCGGTAGGGTGAATCGGCATGGTCGCAGAGCAGATGAATGTGGTCCATGATACTTTGAAATCCGAGCTTAGGATTTCTGCTGTACATGACACGCTGCGCCTGCGGCATGTAGGGATAGTTGAATGTCATTGCTATCGCGATGGGAACGCTTTCTATCTGATATTTATCGCAGAGCTTTTTTGCCGCGAGAAGTATCGCCTCGGTGTTCCAATGGCTCGCGGTGCAGAATATCGCCATGGACACATTTTTCTCGATGACCCTTTCGATAACTTTCGTGGACGATGATCTTCCGGTTACTGTTGGCATAGCGGTACTTCTCTGCCTTCACGCAGGGCTTTCTTTATCTCATATAGAGCAGGGTGTACGGGGTCGAAATCGAGATTTTCGATGTGACGCGCGGCCTCGTACAATGCCGCCGAATAACTGCCGTAGCTGCACGAAACGTGATGGATGTAGGGGCCGTAGATCAGCTTTTCTTCCCAGAGCGGCCAGTCGTTCACTTCGAGATAGGTATACGTTCCCTGATTGAACGGACCGGGTACGGTTCTGCCTTCGCCGCAGAAGAGCGAATAGTTGCCGCCGGCACCGTCGAAGCGACTTACCGTGACGCGACCGCTTTTGAGTTTCCAATTGCAGACGCCCTCCGCATGGCTCGGCAGCACAAAATGGCTGTTGATCGTACGTGTGCCTTCAGCGAGCGACGCGGGGAAGGGGCCGCAATGCCAGAGGAGTTCGGCATTGTCATTTTCAGGATGTCGAATCGTCAGGTCGGCGAAAAATGTGGGACTTTCGAAATGGTCGCACGCCTGCAGGAGCAGCGAACTCATCGCGCCGTGGATGTCGGTTTCGCAGGCAACCGGCAGTCCGTCATCGGTGAGTTCCGCGTGCGCGAAGCAGGAGCATATCTGAAGTTCCTCCTGAAGCGCATCCCAGCACTGGAATGCGACGGCTCCGAGACCCTCGGCATCGCTCCATTTTTGTATGGCCATCTTGAGCGCTGCTAGCTTTAGCGGCAGTTCTTTGTCCATCCTGGAGAAATCGGCTGTTGTGCGCATGGCTTCGGCGACAGCATCAAGTTCTGTCGGCTTCGATGCTATCATCGACTTTACCTCGGCGATTATTTTGCCGAGATCCACCGGCACTATCTGTACGCCGAATTTTTCCATAAGTTCGCCCTCGTTCACGATAACGGAATAAAAATCGCGCGGCCGTGTGGACACCTGGCCGATACGCGCTCCGGTGAAGTGTTTGACCGCGTTCGCCGCCCGGAGAAAGTTCAAGAAGCCGTTTTCGAAAACCTTCGTGTCGACGCGTGAATTGACGATGTACGTGAACCGCACCCCGAACCGCTGCATGACCTTTGAGGTGGCGAAGAGACCGCACTGCGAATCGCGGAGACGTTCGCCGGCAGTGTTCGGCGCTTCATCGCGCGGCCCCCAGAGCAGTACCGGTTTGCCCACCTTCTTTGCCGCAAGCGTTACGGCATCTTCCGTCCCGAAATTGCAATGCGGGCAGAATATGGCGTCCACGCCCTTTTCGATGAAATGTCTGGCTACTTTCGATGACTCATCGACATCGCGGATCAGCCCTTCGTCGTTCAGCCAATCGATGTCGACGATCTCGATCTTCGGAGCAAGCTCCCGAATACGCTTGAGGATAAGCGCTTTGTATTTCAGCGCATCGTCTTTGGAAAAGAACCGTCTGCGTGTGGGCATAAAGCCGAGGCGTAATGGAGATTTCATAAAACCGCCTTGTAATAATTGACTCGTGTCAATAATATACTCATATAATTGACTCGTGTCAACTAAAATAACGTCATTTTTTAGAATCATCAGATAAAGAAGTTATTTCAGGCGGATTCTCTTATGACAAGTTCGGATATCAGAATATGCTGTTTTTTACGTGGAATACGGCCTTTTATCAGGCTGTCGGCTATGTCGACACAGGCTTTGCAAAGGTGTTCTTTCGGCTGTTTCATGGTGGTAATTGAAGGTGATACGAATTCGCTGAAACGCAGGTTATCATGGCCGGCAACGAATATATCCTTCCCGGGAACGAGTCCCGCCTCGCGTATCGCCTTGAGAACGCCCAATGCCACCGCGTCGGTTACACAGAAAACCGCTTTTGTATCGCCGCGTTTTTTGAGATAGCTTTTCATGTTCTCATAGCCGAATCGCTCGTTATCCTGCCGCTCGGTGCTGGCGTCACAGGGGATGAAGACCGGATTCAGGCCGTTCTTTTTCATGGTCTTCATATAGCCGTTCCTGCGCCCGGCTGCTGTCGGATTTGCATCGCCGTAAAAACTGCCCAGATAGGTGATATCCTTTGAACGTTTTATGAGATGCCCGGTCATGGCGGCAGCGCTTGCTTCATTGTCGTTGAGTACGCTGTATCCGCCGGCGCGAATTGTCCGGTCGAGATATATTACCGGAACATGTTTTGCGGCGAGTGTATGGATGCGCATGTCGGGATGTTCAACCACCGGGACGATGATGAGCGCACAAACCTTCAATGCAAGAAAACTCTGTATGATTTCAGCTTCTTTCGCTGCATCGTTATATGACGATTTATAGATAAGACGATATCCTTTGCCTTCGATGAGCCGTTCGGTCAGCTCGATCATCTCGTTATAGAAGTCATCGGTGATATACGGCACTATCATCGCGATAATGTTCGTCTTTCCTTTGACGAGACCTACGGCATTGTTGTCCGGCATATAACCGTGCCGTTCGCAGATGGCCATCACCACCTTGCGGCTTGCTTCCTTGACGCTCGTATCGCCATTGAGTATCTTGGAAACGGTGTAACGGGAAAGCCCCGCTTCTTTTGCTATTTCACTCATCGTGATCATGATAATCTCAGCGTACACTGATTTTATTTTTTTTACAATTCGTCAGCATACAATGTGCGCCGTTTGATTGACAAAACCTTTGATTCTGATAATATATCGCACGTTTAGATGTTCACGGGCGATTAGCTCAATGGGAGAGCGCTTGCTTCACACGCAAGAGGTCATTGGTTCAATCCCAGTATCGCCCACAGTCGTTTCCCCGGTTCTGCCGGGAATACCGGTTGTATAACAACGCAAGGAGTCTATTGTGGAATCAATCTTCGGTCTTTTTAACGGCATGGGTGTTGGACTTATCGTCGTATTGCTTATCATATTCATCGTTTTTCTCGCCATATTTTTCACCTTCTTCCCCATCGGTCTGTGGCTGAACGCCATTTTCAGCGGCGTGCACATACGTATTCTCACCCTTGTCACCATGCGGCTTCGCCGCGTACCGCCGGCACTCATCGTCGAGAACCGGGTGAAACTTTCCAAGGCGGGTCTCACGACCATAGACACCGATAAACTTGAGGCGCACTTTCTCGCGGGCGGGAATGTCAACGCGGTTGCCAACGGACTTATCGCCGCGGACAAGGCCGGACTCGGCCTTACGTTCGACAAAGCCGCGGCCATCGACCTCGCGGGGCGCGATCTTGTTGAGGCAATCAAAACGTCGGTGACGCCGAAAGTAATTGCGACACCGCTCATCGCCGCCGTTGCGAAAAACGGTATTCAGGTAAAGGCGACCGCGCGCGTGACCGTGCGCACCAATATCAACCGTCTTGTCGGCGGTGCGGGCGAAGAGACCATCATCGCGCGCGTGGGCGAAGGCATCGTGACTACCATCGGCAGCGCCGAGACGCACAAAGAAGTGCTTGAAAATCCGGACCGCATTTCGCGCACCGTGCTCTCGAAAGGCCTCGATTCGGGAACGGCATTCGAGATTCTTTCCATCGATATTGCGGACGTCGACATCGGCGTGAACATCGGCGCCATACTCCAGGCCGATCAGGCTGAAGCCGACAAGAAAATAGCGCAGGCGAAAGCCGAAGAGCGCCGGGTGATGGCCATTGCCACCGAGCAGGAGATGAAGGCGCGTGTCGAGGAGATGCGCGCGAAAGTGGTGGAGGCGGAATCGCAGATACCGCTTGCGATGGCTGAGGCGTTCCGCAAGGGCTCGCTCGGCATCATGGATTATTATCAGATGAAGAATGTCATGGCCGATACCGAGATGCGTTCAAGCATAGCGCGCGGCGCCGAACCGGAAAAGAAATAATCAGCTTCAGATTACTCGTGTACCGACGTTATCGCGGGCAGGTTTTTCCTGTTCGTATACAGCAGTGACGGAATGACGCTTGTCAGCGGCAGCAGCACTATCGCGATACCTGCCGTCACGAGCACCGTCAGTGTCAGCGGCGGATAGACTGTCATCATAAGTTCAGCGGGGATGCCCGGAACAGCACGCAGATTGATGCCCCATATTCCCGTATAAATAAACGACAGCAGCGCAGCAAAGAGTCCGATAATCCCGCCTGCGGCACCGGAGAAGAAAACGGGAGCGGCCGACAGGATGAGCGCTCCTTCCGGCGACGCATACAGTTTCGATGCGTTTATTATCCGCCGTGATGCGTTTGTGATGACGAGCGAACACGCGGCCATAACGCAAACCGCACAGAGCGCGAATAATCCGGAAAGGCCCAGCAGTGTTCCTGCTGCTGAACCGACAGCGCGGCTGTGCTCAGGTTTTCTGTCAGAACGGGTGATCGAAAGACTCCGCTCGACGAGGGAGGTGTCCCGTTTCATCCGGTTGTAACCATGATATTTTGAAAAAGCGTTTCGCGCATAACAGGCAATCACGTCGGGGGCTCGCTGGTTCCCGTGCATGGCGGAAACGCCTTCGAACGTCGTGTAGAAAAATGCATCGCGTACCGTGTCGTTATAATACACAATACCGATGACCGTACATCGCATGCCGCTGAACGATCCGTCAGGGTTGCGTACGATTACCGATACCATATCGCCGGGTATTGTCTTTAGCGCTCGTGCAGCCGAGGCGCCGAGTACTATCTCATCTCGGGCGGCGGAGAAATAGCGTCCCGCCGTCAGCGCGCGTTCCAGTCTCAGTGTTTTACGCTCCGCCGCGGGGTCGATGCCGAAACCTGATGCGGTGAATACCGTTTCGCGTGAACGCAGCACCCCGGTAAGCGTGTAGCGTGCGGATGCCGAAACAACATCACGATACTGCGCAAGATATGCGGCAACCGCCGTATGATCTGCAATGCCGGCATACTGAGCGGATCTGACAACGATGTGTCCTTCGGCGCAGGCGCGCGACTGTATGCGTTTTTTGATCCCGTCTGTGAGTGCGAGTGAAAGCGTGAGTGATGCGATGGCGAGCGCCATGACGCCGGCGGTGAGTATGTATTCGATGCGGCAGCGTTTCGCTGTGCGGAATGCGAACCGTGCTGCAAATATGAACAGTGCCGCATACGGGCGCAGTTTTTCACGGACATCCTTTACGAAGACACGAACTTTGTCTGAAAACGATGTCATAACTTCACCGCGCCTTCACGGACCACCGCTCCCGTCATACAGTCAAATATTGTTGACGGCGTTTCATCGGCAGTATCGCCTGCATCCACGATGATGTCCACGGTATGTTCATACAGCGCTATGAGTTTTGCGATCTCGCGTATGACACCGTTGCCGGCGGGGTTTGCCGACGGGGCGACGAGCGGTCCGGTGAGCGCGAGCAGCTGTTCAAGAAACGGATGCTTCGGTATGCGCATGGCGAGCGTCCGTTCCGCAAAGGAAAGTTCAATTGCCGGCTTCAGCGGCATGATAAACGTGAGCGCGCCGGGAATATGTGCGCGTATCCGTTCCGGTATCTGCATCGATGAAAATGTCCGCACGGCATCGGTTCCGGGAAGGAGCACGAGGAACGGTTTATTGCGCTCGCGTCCCTTGACGGCGTAAATATGCTCAATTGCTTTCTCGTTCAGGGCGGACGCGAGAAAACCATACACCGTGTCCGTGGGCGCAACCGCCACACCGCCGCTGTTGATGATATCGGCAGTGACGCGGGCGGTTTTCGCGACATCGCTTCCGAGCGGGAGTATCATATCATTTTTTCTTTTTTTCGCGCATGAATATGCGGGCGAACAGTACCGTGAACTCGAAGAGCAGATACAGCACCAGCGCGACGATGCCCTGCGTATAGAGGTCCACGGTAGGGGTCACAACCGCGGCGACGATAAGTATGCCGATGATGATATGTCTTCGGAATTTTACCAGCGTCTCAAGCTTTACAATCTTGAGTTTGATGAGCGTCATGATGACCCAGGGCGTCTGGAACAGGAGCCCCATCATGAATATGATGAGAATGAGCATGTTGAAATATTCGTTCACGCTCCAGAGCGCCTTGACGCCGTCGTCCTTTGCGAAGTTGGTGAAGAAGTTGAAAACCGTCGGCGTGAGAAAGAAATACGAGAACGCCGAACCGGCGAAGAAGAACAGTATGATGAATATGACTACTGATATGAAGAACGGCCGTTCCTTTTTGTGCATCGCCGGAAAGATGAACGACCCCGCCTGAATGACGGCAAGCGGAACGGTGGCGAAGAGCCCGCTGAAGAACGCGATTTTGATATACGTGACGAACTTCTCCTGCGGACGGACATAGATGAGCTCAACGGGGATGTGCATCACCGGTATTTTGAGGAAGTATATCACCTTGTCAATAAAGACGAACGATGCGACCATGGCGACGAGGAGCATGACGATGATGCTGATGATCTTCCAGCGGAATACCTCAAGATGACCGAAAAAATCGAGGTTATTATGATCGATATGTTTTTTTTTCTTGGGCATGTCTGAACCGGCGCGTCAGCGTGAGCCGTTCATGACAAGGCATGTGGGCATCGAGACGTCGGCGAGTTTGCCGATATGCGTGAGTATGCCGGTGGCGCTATCGATGCGGAAACCCTCGATGGTGTCGCTCTGCATGTTGGCGACGAGGAGAAAAGCGCCGTCGGGTGTGAGCATGAAATTACGGGGGTGTTTGCCGCGCACCGGCTCGTGCCCGAGCACACGGAGTCTGCCGTCATCGCCGATGGCGAAGATGGTTATCGAATCGTGATTGCGGTTTGATGTGTACAGGTATTTTCCCGACGCGTGGACGTGTATATCGGCGCCCGAGGCATCGCCGGTGAAGCTTGCCGGCAGTGCTGAGATCTCATCGAGCTTGGCGAACGAACCCGGAGCGTCGATGCGGTAGGTTATGACCGTGCCGCCCATCTCGGTTTTGAGATACATGTATTTTCCGTTCGGATGAAACGCGATATGACGCGGTCCCGCTCCCGGTGTCACCGGTATGAACGGTGTATCAAGCGGAGTAATCGTCCCCTTCGCAGAATCGATGCGGTAGAGCATGAGGCGGTCGGTGCCGAGATCGGCGGCCACGGCAATGGTGCCGGTGTTGTCTACCGTTACCGAATGCGCATGCGGCGCTGTCTGACGTTTCGGGTTCGGACCCTTGCCCTCGAATTTGATGAATGTACCGTCGCCGAGACTCCCGTCGCCACCCGCCGGGAACGAGCCGATGATGCCGGCGCTGTAGTTCGCCGAGAAGACCAGGCGTCCGTCCGGTGTTACGCTAACATGGCAGGGGCCGGACGCGCCGAACGTTTTCCGGTTGATGAGCGTAAGTGCGCCGTCATCGCCTATCGTATATGCCGACACCATGCCGCCGCTTTTGCCCGCCTCGCTCGTTGCGTAGAGTACGCGGTCGCGTACGGCAAGGAATGACGGATTATCGACGACAGCGGGTTCGGCTGCTGGTGTAAGATTTCCCGACGACAGGTCGATGGTGAATGCATAGATGCCTTTGCTGGTCGCCTTGGTGTATGTGCCGACGTAGAGAATGTCCGATGCTGCCATAAGTGTATCCAGTGAAAAAAATAGGACGAGAACGATCACGGTGAAAACAAATCGTCTTCTGTTTTGCATTTTCCGATTATAAGACAATCTGCAGGTGCCGTCAAGTGGAGCGTGTCTGTACAAGCGTTCGATTATCACAACGCATGCGGCAGTGCAAACAGCTTGCGCAATAACACGCCTCTGATATAATTATGTATACTTTGAACTTGTACACACAGGAGCGCCCATGGCCTCTTCGCTGCGTATCTACAACCTGTTCCCGCGTCTTTTCGGTCACATCAGCGGCTGGCACGCGCATATCGACCGCATCAAAGCGATGGGTTTTACGACGATATACCTCAATCCGCTGTCATATCCCGGTTTTTCCGGGAGTCTTTACGCGATAAAGGATTATTACGCATACAATCCGCAGTTTTTCACCTCGATGGACCGCGCTGTTGCTGAGAAGGAATTGCGCACGTTCATCGCCGCATGCGGTAAAGCGGGCATCAGCGTCATGATGGACCTTGTCATCAATCACACGTCGTCGGATTCGATGCTGGCGAAGGAGCATCCGGACTGGTACAAGCACGATGAAAAGACCGGCGGTCTCGTCTCGCCCGGAGCGTGGGACAACGGGAACTGGGTGTCGTGGGGCGACCTCATCGAGATTGACAATGAAAAAAGTACGGACCGCAAAGCATTGTGGGCGTATTGGAAATCGCTCGTCGATTACAACCTGAAACTCGGTTTTACGGGATTCCGCTGCGACGCGGCATATCAGGTGCCGTCAGAATTATGGGAGCATCTTATCAGTGCGGCGAAGAAGAAGGAATCATCCACGGTGTTCTTCGCGGAAACGCTCGGCTGTCCCGTGGAGGATATCGTCAAACTCGCCGCCGCGGGGTTCGACGCGGTAACGAGTTCCGCGCGCTGGTGGAATTTCAGGGATGATTGGTGCCTTTCGCAGTACGACGCCGTCCGGGAGCACACCGAGGCGGTATCGTTCCCGGAAAATCACGATACCCTGCGCGTGATCACCGAGTACGGCGGTAATTTCAACCGTGTGCGCCTCTACGCTCTCTTTACCGCGCTCCTGACTGAAGGCTGGATGATAACATCGGGTTATGAATGGGGTTTTCGCAACCGCTGCGATGTGGTGCATGGTATGCCCGAAGACCGCGAACCGATACACTATGACATATCCGATCTGATCAGGCGCATCAATAAATTAAAAGATGATCACGCAGTGTTCAATACCGCGGGCGATATTGAAGTGCTCGTATCGCCTGATGCGGAAGGTTCGAATGACGACGACAGCGCCGAATCGTCCGAGGATGCTGGCGGCGCCGGAACGGTATTCGCGTTCACCAAACACGCACCCGACGGCAGCGGCGCGCTCGTGCTCATGAACACAAGCGACAGCGATGCCGCTGTGGTTACCGCGGCGGAATTGCCGAAACGCAAAAAAGAACTGTCACTCAGCGGCAGCGTACGGGATGACGACGGTTCGATAACCGTCCCGCCCGGAGACGCACGCATCTTCCTCATCTAGGACCGCATGGCAGCACAGCCCTTATTCACCGAGTTCAAGAACAACCTCCTTGAGGTGATGAAGAACGCAAGCTACACCAAGGAGATCGACAACGTCATCGACAGCTTTCTGTACCGCTTCAATGATTTCTACCGGTTCGACTGCTGCGAGGTCTACCTTATCTCCGGGGAGAAGATCATTCTTCGCGGTGTCGCCGGTCTTGACCGCTACTATGTGTGCAAGGTGGAACACCCCGCCTCCGACGAACTCTTCAAACGGGTGCTTGAACAGTCTGAGATAGTCATCGGCGAGAACAGCAATAGTACGGAATTCTCCGACTACGATGTGTTCACGGGCATGGTGTGCATTCCCATCGGCATATTCTCGGAGAACTTCGGCGTATTCATCATACGGTTCCGTAATGAGAGCTTCTCGCTGTTCGAGGAGAATCGCGACGATATTATCAGTCTGCTCGGTCATTTTGCGGTGCATGTCAACGATATGTATCAGACGTTCCATTCGAAGTACCGCAACATCCAGATAACGCTCCTCAAAGAGCTCGGGCTGCATCTGCTTACCAACGAAAAAATGAACGACATCATCCGGGACTTCACCTCCGAGATTGCGCGTATTTTTCAGGCGAAAGCGAGCGCGCTCTATATGCTCGACGGCACCGAGACGTTCAGGCTGCGTTCGTCGTGGGGGCTTTCGGCCGATATGCTGCCGCATGAGATGCCCACCACCGGCACGGTCATCCGCGAGGTCATCAAGAGCGGCGGTTTTTTCAGCACGAACGCGATACACCGTGAGCCGGCGTTCAGGGAATTCACCCGCGCCGAACACTCCGCCGTAGTCATGCTGCTTCGTGTCTCCGGCATGATGCTCGGCGTGCTCACCGTCATCGACCGCGTGGCGTCGGCGATAAATCCCATCGGCGATTTCACCGAGGACGACAGTAATCTGGTGCGTAATATCGGTTCGCAGCTTGCCGGACGCATGTACCGCGAGAACATGCAGTCGATACTCGCCAGTTTCGTGGAGCGCAATGAACGCAATAATCGCAAGCTGTACATCCTCTATGAGATCACAAGCTCACTGCTCGGTCATTCAAAACTCGAGGACATCCTTTTTATACTGCTCGTGTCGTCCACCATCGGCAATACCTCGGGGTTCAACCGTGCGCTGCTCTTTTTGTACGACCGGGAAAAGAATCTGTTCCAGGGAAAAATGGGTGTGGCACCGCTCGGTGAGACCGAGGGACTCAAGATGTGGAGCGCCATAACGGAGAACAAAGGTGACTCCACGCTCATCGAGAAGATATTCATGAGCCTGTCGGAAAAAGAGATGCATGACAACATCGACCTTACGATGAAGATTGCCCGCGTCGCGATCCCCGCGGATGAACGGTGCCCGCTCCTTGCGGACATCGTGAACAACCATAAAGGGGTGAGCATCACCAACCCGGCCGTCAGCAGCAACACGATAGGCGCTTTCACGAAACTCATCGGCATGGTGCCGTTCGCGGTGATACCGGTGGCCACCCATCACGAGCTCTACGGCATTCTCATCGTCGACAATCCGATATCGCAGAAGCCCATCGTCGACGAGGATCTCGGCTATCTGCAGATGTTCGCGAACCAGACGGGCATCGCCATCGAATACGCGATGCTCAGGAATACGCTCGAGGAACGCGAGGCGGAATTGAAATCGACGCAGATGAAGCTCGATGAGGCCCAGCGGCTCGCCATCATCGGCGAGATGTCGGCAAGCATCGCGCATGATCTGCGCAATTCGATCGTGTCCATCGGCGGATTCGCTTCACGGCTCAACCGCATGCGCCTCACGGAGCCGAAGGCGAACCAGTACGTGACCATTATTCATGACGAGGTGACCAAGCTTGAGGGGTATCTGAGGAAGAACCTGACGTTCGCCAAGAAGGTCATGCTGTCCGTGGAGTCCGTCTCGATTTCGCACATCACCGGCACGCTCACCACGCTCGTGAACGAACATATCAAGCGCAGCGGGAAACAGCTCTCGTTCACCGTGCACGACGACGGGACGCTTGCGTCCATCGACTGCGACTATGCGCAGCTCCACGATGTGTTCATGAATATCATCATCAACGCCATCGACGCGGTCCCCGCGCAGGGTGCCGCGATAACATTCTCGATAGCCCAGGGCGAGAAGCAGGATGCCGTGTTCGAGATTATGAACACGAACTCACATATCGCTGATTCCGCGATAGAACGTATTTTCGATCCGTTTTATACGACGAAGAACACCGGGGTGGGGCTGGGGCTGGCAATCGCGAAACGCATCATCGACGCCCACCGCGGAACGATACGCGTGGCGAGCGGCAATGCGGACGGCGCACCGTACGTGATATTCACCATCACCATACCGCTGCATATGCGGGCATAATATTCCGTCACGTTGTTGACGCGCCGCATCGTGCGCGTTCTATTTTACAAAATTATTCATCAGCGCGAGAAAAAGGGCGATATCGTTGAGCGAGCGCTCTATCTTATCGATAAGTTTTGATGCCGAGGTTCCCCCGGCGATCTTCGACGGATTATAGATCTCTTTTTTGGTGTTGCCGCGGACGTCGCGGACCACGGCGCCGGCGATATCGTTCATGGTCAGTATGTTCTTGATGGCTTTTTTGATCACGTCGAGCACCTGCGCATCAACCTTGTTCACAAGAGTATTGATCATTTCCTGGTTCGACCGCGATTTTTTCATGCCGAGCATGAGCATCTTGAGCCGCTTGCCTTCCTCACCGTTCTCTGAAAGCATATTGTCGATGGATAATATCGCCTCACGCGTTCCGTTGAGCGCATAGAACGCGTCTGACAGGAGCGACTGGCGGTCTTTGCGTACGAATTCCGCTTCGAGCAGGATTTGGTTGAAGATGTCCTTCATATACTGTTCATAACGCTCAAGCACGAATGTTTTCAGATAGGTGAGCGGTTCGACATTGCGGAACGTAAGACACTGATACGAGGTGAGCATGCTGTTGCGCTCATCGTTGTAGTTCGCAAGCCGCGCAAGTTCGATGCCCTGAAACGCCTTCGCCCGCACCTTCTTGATGCGGTCGCTCTTGAGGCTCACGACAATCTTGTCCACCGTCGCCTTGATCTCTTTCGCGAGATTGTTTACATAGCCCGTGACCACATTATCGTTCGAGCCCGTCACCGCCGGGGCGTAGTTGAGATCATGCAGGAGCAGGGTAATCATGTCGGTGAGTATGCGCGATTCCTTCAGGTAGGCGACGGTATTGAGGAACACCTTCAGACTTTTATCGCCGAGCGGCGTGATGCCGCGGAACAGTTCGAAATCCTTGATGTGCTGACTGAGCTCTTTGGTGACAGCGATAGAATTGACCGCGCTGTCGAGTTTCATCAGGTCGTCAACCAGATAGCGGTTGTCCTTGCTCGTAAACACCGGCTTGTAATCGTAGGCGCCTTCCGGCAATGTGGTGTCGAATGTTTTGAGAAAGATATAGAAATCGAACTTGCTCATCTCCGCAAGTACTTTCAGCTGATTATAGGCGCCGTTGACCTGCTCATTGGCGCCCGTCATGTGCTGCTGGAACTGCTTGAAGCGTTCCTTCACGCCTTCAAATGTCGCGTTGACGTTTGAGGTGCGGATTATCTCGTTCATAATTGCATCGTGCGAGAACGAGGCGAGGAGTTTCTGCTGCTGATCGCTGAAGCTCGATTCGATGAGGTGGCGCGCATAATTGTCGCCGCCCTTTTCGATGAAGTCGCTGCGCAGCGCCTTCATGAGCTGATCGATGATGCGGTATAACTGAAAGATATACATCGCGAACTTGTCGCTGATGGTATTATCCTTGAAATCGACGAAGCCCTGACCGCTTTTGCGCAGACGTTCGCGCACCTCTTTATACCGTATGCGCTCTTCGAGTTCTTTGTCGCGCACGTTCATGATATGGTACTTGAACGTGTCGATCAGGTCATTTATTAGGCCGAACATGTACCCTCACGGCTGCACCGTATGCTTCGATGAAGCCATTCTATCATACTTACCCTATCGCCGCAACATCGGCCGCGGTGCCGGCGTTCTTCACCTCGCGTGTCGGAACTATCTTTTTCATAAGCCCGGCGAGCACTTTGTTGGGGCCCACTTCACAGCAGACACTGTCGTTCATGCCGGTGAGCTTCTGCATTGAGGCTACCCAGCGTACCGATGAATGCATCTGCTCGACGAGTTTTGTTTTCAGCTCGGGGAATACATGCGCGGCTGCGGTTACATTGGATATCACCGGAACGGCGCTTTCCGTGAAGGTGAATTTGGCGAGCACGCCGGCGAATTCCTTGGCGGCATCATTCATAAGCGGTGAGTGGAACGCCCCGCTTACGGGCAGCGGCACCACGCGTTTGGCGCCCTTTGCCGTAGCCGCGGCTGATGCTTTCGCGACCGCGTCTTTATCGCCGGATATGACGGATTGTTCCAGTGAATTGTAATTGGCGACGACCACAATGCCGCCGTTGTCGCCGGCGCATATTTCTTCAATTACTTTCGCGTCAAGACTGAGCACGGCAGCCATCCCGCCGCGGCCTTCCTTGTCGGCACCGGCCATGATAAGCCCGCGCTCGCGGACAACGCGCACGCAGTCCTTGAACGGAATATATCCCGCCGCGGTGAGCGCCGAGAACTCTCCGAGGCTGTGACCGGCTGCGACGGCGATGGTGACGCCTTTTTCACGCAGGGCGGCCCAGAACGCGATGCTCGTGGTAAGGATGCACGGCTGCGTGTTTTCGGTTTTTTTCAGGTCTTCCTCGCTGCCCTCGAAGCAGAGCGCTTTGATATCCATGCCGAGTTCCCTGTTCGCGGTATCGAATATTTCCTTCGCCGCGGGCGATGATTCGTAGATGTCCTTTCCCATGCCGGACTTCTGCGATCCCTGTCCGGGGAAAAGCGCATTGATTGTTAATGACATAATTCCTTCCTTGCTGATGTTATTTCAGATATTCGTAGATGGGGAACCGCTTGCAGAGCGCCTTCACCTCGTTCTCCACGGCCACCATCGTTTTCTCGTCGGCCACGTTCGAGAGTACGCGATCGATAAGTTCCACGACGCTTTTCATCTCGCCTTCGCCCATGCCGCGTGTGGTGAGTATCGGCGTGCCGAGGCGTATGCCGCTCGTGACCTTCGGCGGTTTCGGGTCGAACGGGATACCGTTTTTGTTGGCGGTAATATACGCGCGGTCGAGCGCTTTTGCGCAGATGTCGCCGGTAAGTCCCTTCGATGTGTTCGTGTCCACAAGCATGAGATGCGTATCGGTTCCATCACTGACGATCTTGTAACCGCGTTTCATGAGCTCGCTTGCCATGGTTTTCGCGTTGGCTACGACGTTTTTCTGGTACGCCGTGAATGACGGATCGAGCGCCTCGCGGAAGCATACCGCTTTCGCCGCGATAACGTGAATGAGCGGCCCGCCCTGAATGCCGGGGAAGATGTGCTTGTCTACTTTTTTCGCAAGCTCCTCTTTCGTGGCGATGATGTAGCCGCCGCGCGGTCCGCGTAATGTCTTATGCGTGGTGCCGGTGACGAAATCCGCGTACGGCACAGGGGAGGGATAGATGCCTGCGGCCACGAGTCCGCCGAAATGCGCCATGTCCACCACCAGATACGCGCCTATTTCGTCGGCGATGCTTCTGAATTCCTTGAAATCGATGATGCGGTTGTATGCGCTTCCGCCGGCCACGATGAGGCGCGGTTTTTCTTTTCTCGCGATGGCGCGGATGGAATCATAATTGAGGCAATAGGTCGCCGGGTCCACATCGTACGACAGCGCGCGGAACAGTTTGCCGCTGAAGTTGACCTTCGCGCCGTGGGTGAGGTGTCCGCCGGAGGAGAGGCTCAGTCCCAGTATGGCGTCGCCGGGTTCAAGGACGGCGAAATATACGGCCATGTTCGCCTGACTGCCCGAATGCGGCTGCACGTTGATATGCGGTGCCTTGAAGAGCTTTTTACCGCGCTCGATGGCAAGCGCCTCCGCCTCGTCGGCGTACTCGCAGCCTTCGTAGTAACGCGCGTTGGGATATCCTTCCGCATATTTGTTGGTGAGCACCGAGCCCTGCGCCTCGAGCACCGCGCGTGAAGCGATGTTCTCGCTCGCGATAAGCTCGAGCCGGTTGAATTCGCGGTTTATCTCGCGTTCAATGGCGCCGAAAATTTCCGGATCCACTTCTTTGAGCGGTCTGTTCATCGGATGCATTTGTATCACTCCACAATTTTGCGTAGTATGTCTGCGTTTCGAGTCCCGCGGTATTACATATTGTCCACGATAGCTTTCGCAAACGCACTCGTCGCAATCTCTTTCGCGCCGTCCATCTGACGCGCGAGGTCATAGGTCACCGTTTTCTGAATGATAGTTTTTTCAATGGCGTTTTCGATGAGCGTGCCGGCCGCCTGCCAGCCGAGATGGTCGAGCATCATCTTCGCCGAAAGGATGAGCGAGCACGGATTCGCTTTGTCCAAATTGGCGTACTTCGGCGCCGAGCCGTGTGTCGCTTCAAAAACGGCGGCGTTGTCGCCGATGTTCGCGCCGGGCGCCATACCGAGACCGCCCACCTGAGCCGCGCATGCGTCGGAGATATAATCGCCGTTGAGGTTCGGTGTTGCGATGACGTCGTATTCGTCCGGGCGCAGCAGCACCTGCTGGAACATGCTGTCGGCGATGCGGTCGTTGACGAGTACTTTATCCTTCGGACGCGGATTGGAGCCGAGATCGGCTTCGGTAATCGTCTGTGCGGCGAAGTTCTCCTTCGTCTCAACGTAGCCGTAATCCTTGAACGCGCCCTCGGTGTATTTCATGATATTGCCTTTGTGCATGAACGTTACCGAGCGGCGTTTGTTCTCGATGGCGAACTTGAGCGCCATGCGTATGAGTCTGCGCGAACCGAATTCGCTGATGGGCTTCACGCCGATACCCGAATCCGGCCGTATATTCGTATTGAAATCGCGCTTCATTATCTCGATGAATTTCTTCGCTTCCGGAGAATCCTTTTTCCATTCGATGCCCGCATACAGGTCTTCGGTGTTCTCGCGGTAGATGACCACGTTGAGCTTCTGCGGCTCCTTAACCGGCGACGGAACGCCTTTGTACCAGCGTACCGGCCGCACGCATGCGTAAAGATCGAGAAGCTGCCGGAGCGACACGTTGACGCTGCGGAAACCGCCGCCCACCGGTGTGGTGAGCGGTCCTTTGATCGCCACTTTCAGATTGCGTATCGCCTCAACCGAATCGTCGGTGAGGTATGATCCGAACATCTTGAACGCCTTTTCACCGGCGAAAATCTCATACCAGTCTATCTTCTTTTTGCCGCCGAATGTCTTTGCAACCGCGGCTTCGACAACCGTTTTCGTGGCCTTCCAGAGGTCCGGACCGATGCCGTCTCCCTCGATATAGGCAATGGTGGGACGATCGGGAACGACTATCGTTCCATCCTTATAACTGATGATCTGGGCGTCGGACGGCACATCTTGATTGTTGAAACGCATGGTACATCCTCGTGTAAAAAAGTGAATGTATGATATAGAGAAAGACCTGTTTTGTCAAATAAAAAACGGGGAATGAGGAGTTTTATGCATTATAAACGCCCTACCGCTGCGCTCACTCAGTGGGAGCATGACCGCGCCGGCGCGGGCAAAGCGGAGGTATTCCTTCCACGCGTCAGCATAACTTCATTCTATCTATTTCACGGTATTGACCTTCGGCACAGCGTACATATTCTTCGTCAGGTGAAATCCCTTTTCGCACAATGCAGACGCGTTCCAGGAACACCTCCGTTTCGCCCGGCCTCTGGGTATGCGTTTTCTATCGTTCGCTCCGCTATACCCACCCTAGAGAAAAGAGCCCCCTTATTTTGCGTGCCCGTGATGCGGATAATGCAGTGGTGGTGATATGCGCTGACATCACGCGGTGCGAAACCCTCATCGTCGGCAGCATCGGAAGCGGTGAGCAGATCTCCCGTGAACTGCGCTCGCTCCGGAAAGCGATGACGCGCGGAACGGTGAACGAAAAAGCCGCTCCGGCTGCGATTGCCGAACCGGCGAAAGCGTAACGTGAACACCGGCTGAAAGGCCCGGACAGGAAGACGTTCCTGTCCGGGCCTTTTTTCATTTGTTGGATCGCTGGTACACTAGCACCGTCAATGACTGCATTCTCGACAATCTGTTTTTCAAGATATACCGGCGTATAAGGTTTCTAAAATATGATATAAGTGTATGCGGCGGAATTCCCGCACTGTAATCAGGCATATGGGCATTACCGGTCAGAACACGAAAGACAAAGACAAGTACACGTGCTGTACGGTCAGGCGTATAACGTATCGAAGACGGTGTAGTAGCAAAAACATATCGCGTACATGCGCTATGCGCGTGATCACATTCTGCGTGAACCGGCGTACGGGCAGCGTGAGCTGGTGTACGTTAAGCGTATGCTGGAATATTTTTGTTGTTTTTGGGCTCATTCTGATAAATAAAGATATGTAGCGTGCAGCAATTGCACGTCACTGGAAATGAAAATGACAAATGAAAAATAACAGCTTGACGCGGTGGTTATGTTGCATTAAACTATACGTTATGATAAAAGGCTCGAAAGCAAAGTCTTATCCATCCGTCACGGACTTGTGTAATGGATCGCGCGCATGAGACCAGACAAGCTTACCCAGCAATTTATCGAGGGCGTGACGCGTTTTATCCGCGATAACGGACTAAAAGGGCATGATCGCATCGAGGGGCAGGATGCCCTCGGTAAGAAATTCAAGGTGTCGTACACCGTCGTCCGTAAGGGATTGAAAAAACTCATCGAGCAGAAAGTGATCTACCGCGTCAAGGGGAAAGGGACATTCGTCGCGCCGCGCGAGCACACCGCCATTAGGAACTACATCGTGATCATTCCCAATGTGCATACGCCCGGCATCATTCCGGACCGCTGGTTCGAACTGATCCAGATAGTGAAGGGGTATCTGTTGGCGCGCGGATATCTGACCATGGTGTTCGCAAGCACTGGCGATCTGGCCGCCGTTCGGAAAATGTGCTACGAAGATCAGGTCCGCGGCGTTCTCTTTTTCGGCATAGACCGTACGCGGCCGCTCGTGCGCGATGCGGAAGTCTTTCTGAAAAAACGCTCCGTGCCAATCGTCTATCTTGAGGAACGCGTCGGGGAAGCGAACCGAAATACGGTGAGTTTCGACCACGAAGCCGCCGGCGTACTTGCAGCTGAGCATCTCATTGCATCCGGACGGAAACGCATCGCCATCGTCGCCGACAAGGATACGGGCGCTTTCGGACTCCGCATTCGTGGCTTTCTGCGTGCGGCAAAGGCGCATGGGATAGTCGCGGAAACGATCCTTTTTGTTTCACCTCAAATCCTGAAGAAGGATGACTGCGTCACGCGTGACGGCATCGCGTTTCTGAATGAAGGCGTCACCTACCACAATTTATTTCTCATGAAGACCTATGGTATTCGGATACCAGAAGATATCGCTGTCATCGTAATCGACGGTTCGCATCTTTGTGACAATACCACGCCGCCGCTGTCCGCCGTCATCATGCCGCTTGAACGCACTGCGGAGACCATCATCGGCCGCATAATCGCAGCTATCGAAGGGGCTCCTCCGTTTCCACTTGAATATATTCCGCCATTACTGACAAAACGAAAAAGTTCATAATTTTTCTTGACTTATCCGCGGTTCCTGAGTATATTAAATAAAGTATTACGTGCTATTCATAAAGCACTAAGTTTGACTAAAATTAATGCGCGATGGAAGAATCTCATACCTTGAGCGGCATCGTTCGAATATCTACAATCATGCGTCATGAAAGACGAGGAGGGCCATTATGAGCGGAAATTGTAGGACAGACAATTCATGGGCCGGTGGTCTTAACGTACCGGTGAGAATAGTTGTGTTGGCAGGGGCTATTCTATTTGGAGGTATATCAGTGAGCGCAGCGTGGGATGGTCCATCGGTTGATTTCAGTCACGGGCAGATACAGGTGTCTGGGAATGGGCATTTCCTACAGCATACCGATGGAACGCCATTTGTATGGATAGGCGACACCGGTTGGCGCGCGATAACCCGCCTGAATAGGCAAGATATGGAAACGTACTTGGAGAACAGGAGACAAAAGGGCTTCACTATTATTCAGGTGATGATATACGATTTTGAATTTCCTCATGATCCGAATACGTATGGTGATTATGCATTCAGCGGATCAGATGCAACACAGCCGGTAACGACAATAGGTAATAATCCCAATGATCCTGCAGAGTATGATTTCTGGGACCATGTGGACTATTTTATTGATTTGGCGTATCAAAAAGGCCTCTACGTTGGAATATTCCCGGTGTGGGGGAATACAACATCCCCCCGGTATGGAGGATATCTGGATACAACAGCCGAGGCAACAGATTATGGCACATGGATTGCCAATCGGTATAAAAATAAGCATAATATCATCTGGATTCTTGGGGGCGATATTGCCGGTTCGGAAAATAACAGCCAGGCTCATGCACTTGGGAATGCAATTAATTCGACCGATCCAAATCATATTATCACCTTCCACTGCAATATCAAGCATTCTTCATCAGAGTGGTTTCACAGTACATCCTGGCTCGATATGAATATGTTTCAATCGGGACATTTGAACACACCGGAAGAGATGTATTCAACAAATGTATGGCAGCAATCCGTTGCGAGATTTCCGATCACTCAACCGGGGGTTGACTGGGCAAGATCTCCGGCAAAACCAGTGGTGGACGGCGAACCACGTTATGAAGATCATCCGATCAACTGGAATGCTGCCAACGGATATTACACGGACCGTGATTTCAGGGAGGCTGCCTATTGGTCGATATTTGCAGGGGGATGCGGCGTAACATATGGAAATCATGCGGTATGGCAAATGATTACGAATCTTGATCAGGGCTGGCATGATCCGCTGTATACTTGGCAGGTGGGTCTTGATAGGCCGGGGGCATCGAATGTCGTCCATATCCGTAAACTACTTTTGTCGCGACCGTATTTTGCTCGCGTTCCTGATCAGAATATCATTGCCTCGACCATCGGATGGTCTCACAACCATATACAGGCAACACGGGCATCCGACGGAAGTTATGCGTTTATCTATATCCCCGTAGTGAGCAAAAATGTTTCAATAAAGTTGAACCAGCTTACAGGAACTGCCGTACAGTCATGGTGGTATAATCCCCGGGATGGATCGTGTATTAATTCGGGGCAAATTACCAATAGCGGGCAAAATCAGGATTTCACATCGCCGTCTATATCCGGACCGGATTGGGTACTTGTATTGGATGATGCGTCAAAGGGATTTCCTCCTCCGGGAACGATCACGACCCCGCCCGTCGCAAGCATAACCTCGCCGACAAACGGTGCATTTTTCTCCGCTGCTACGAACATTACCATTGACGCAAGTGCATCCGACAGCGACGGTACGGTTGCAAAAGTTGAGTTCTATCAGGGTACGAACAAACTCGGCGAGGATACGACTGCACCGTATTCATATACTTGGAATTCAGTTGCGGCGGGAAATTACAGCCTGACGGTGAAAGCGTATGATAACGGAGGGGCGTCAACAATCTCATCCGCGGTGGTCATCACCGTATCGACAAGCGGCATGCAAAATATCGCACTGGGCAAAGCGACAACGGTTTCATCCGTTGAGAACACCAGCAGGATAGGTTCTAACGCGGTCGATGGCAACGGGACAACACGATGGGCGAGTGAGCATTCAGATCCCCAGTGGATATCAATAGATTTGGGTCAGGTATACACCATTTCGCAGGTGATACTGAAATGGGAAACCGCATATGGCAAATCCTACCAGATACAGGTTTCAGGCGATGCTTCATCGTGGACAAATATCTATTCGACGACAAACGGGAATGGGGGCACCAATATTCTGAGCGTATCCGGCACGGGAAGATATATTCGGATGTATGGCACGCAGCGGGCGGCCAGCTATTATGGGTATTCTCTCTGGGAATTCGAAGTATTTGGCAGTGGAGCAGTCAACAATCCGCCGAGTGCGAGTATCACTTCACCGTCAAACGGTGCGTTTTTTTCTGCAGGAACGAATATTAATATAAGCGCAAGTGCATCCGACAGCGACGGTACGGTTGTAAAAGTTGAGTTCTATCAGGGTACGAACAAACTCGGCGAGGATACGATTTCGCCGTATTCATATACTTGGAATTCGGTTGCGGCGGGGAATTACAGCCTGACGGCGAAAGCGTATGATAGCGGTGGGGCGTCAACAATCTCATCCGCGGTGGTCATCACCGTATCGACAAGCGGCATGCAAAATATCGCACAGGGCAAAGCGACAACGGTTTCATCCGTTGAGAATACCAGCAGGATAGGTTCTAACGCGGTCGATGGCAACGGGACAACACGATGGGCGAGCGAGCATTCAGATCCCCAGTGGATATCAATAGATTTGGGTCAGGTCTACACCATTTCGCAGGTGATACTGAAATGGGAAACCGCATACGGCAAATCCTACCAGGTGCAGGTTTCAGGCGATGCTTCGTCGTGGACAAATATCTATTCGACGACAAACGGGAATGGGGGCACCAATATTCTGAGCGTATCCGGCACGGGAAGATATATTCGGATGTATGGCACGCAGCGGGCGGCCAGCTATTATGGGTATTCTCTCTGGGAATTCGAGGTATTTGGCAGTGGAGCAGTCAACAATCCGCCGAGTGCGAGTATCACTTCACCGTCAAACGGTGCATTTTTCTCCGCTACAACTAACATAACCATTGCTGCAAGTGCATCCGACAGCGATGGTACGGTTGCAAAAGTTGAGTTTTATCAGGGTACGAACAAACTCGGCGAGGATACGACTGCACCGTATTCATATATCTGGAATTCGGTTGCGGCGGGGAATTACAGCCTGACGGCGAAGGTATTTGACAATGGTGGTGCAGTGAATACCTCGGCGGCAGTTACAATTTCGGTTGGCTCCCCGCCAGTCACACTTCAGGCCGAATCTTACAGCAGTATGAGCGGCGTTATAAACAACGGAACGTCTATTAGCGGATGCGATACCGGCAACTGGGTTTGTTTTAATAACGTTGATTTCGGAGGCGGTTGTAACACCTTCATCGCGGCGATTGGTGTTCCTGCAAGTTATGCGGGCAAACAAGTAGAAATCCGGCTTGGAAGTGCAACCGGGACACTTCTCGGCACCCTTACGGTGGCAAGTACCGGGGCCTGGGAGACATATGTGGAACAGAGTATTCCCATTACAACCATCTCCGGTGTACAGACAGTGTATTTTGTCTTTAATGGGGGATATGGGGTTGGTAACTTTGATTACTTTCGATTTCCAATAGAAAGCGCTGGTACGGCGGCACAATATGCCGTTCAGAGCGGTAACATATCGATTGATCCGCTTACGAAAAAAATTAATATTGCTTACGCTGTAGGAGTTACACCATCAGTCGTCGCGTCCGGAAATGGGGTTACATCAAATGGCACTGTAAATTTATCCATTTTCCGCGTTCCGTCTGATAATTCGATACAGTTTGCATACGCGCCGACAGGCACTGGTAACTGGACTTCAATCGAGAAATTTGCGCTGGAAGGATCCACGAGTACGCCTGATTCCGGCATTCGTCGTATCACATGGAATTTGCCGCTCACGATCGATTTCTCGCGACACTACGACGTCCTTATCAGCGGCACGTGGAACGGCGCCCCCCTTGTTCCATATATTGTCGCCGATATTGATCTTGCTCCCTCGATGCGTGCCCGTACCTCTCTGGACGGTTTTTGCGCGTTCGGTAGCCCGTATCGTGGAAACGGTATGATCACCTTCGCGAATCTCACCACGGATGCCGCAGTGACGATTTTCTCAGTATCCGGGAAAAAGGTTGCGCATCTGGCGGTATCGCAGCGAAACGAAAGCGGGATGCTTCAGTGGAATGTGATGACGGAAAACGGCAAGAAGATAGCACCTGGGGCATATTTCTGCCGCGCATCGTCGGCAACGGGAGTAAAAATTATTCGGGTGCTGGTGCTGCGATGACGCGCTTTAGTGCAGTTATTTTTGAAAGAACATACGATATGTGATAAAAGGGATAATGGTGATTCTTAGTGACCGTCCTGCATGCATAGTATTATCATTGTACATCAGATCGAAAATATACATATGTCTGGGGGGTAGCTACGAATGATACAACATATCACGTGTGCGGCACTGATCGTTTTTTTACCTCTTGCCGCGGAGAATCTCATTGAGAACGGTGATTTCGAGGATACGGCAAATGATGTCCCGAAGGGATGGATATTCGCGTCATACAGCGCTTCCAACAACGGTATTGCCGCCGCACCCGACGGGGGATTCGTCCGCGGAAAGATATCTTTGCTGCTCAAGCATACGGATGTCGAGAAAAAGGCGGGGACGAAATCGATTGCCATCATCACCGAGAAATCCGTAAAAAGCATCGTCGGTGGAGCCGAGTACACGCTTACGTTTTACGCGCGCTCGCAGATCGCCGGCCAACCCGTGACTGCATTGTTCTACACCGGTGCTGCAAAAAAGCCGCATTTTTTCAAGTCAAAATCCATCGTCGTTACCGAAACGTGGACAAAATATTCATTTACTCAAAAGTTAATGACTGAAAGCGATTGGGATAATCGCGATCTCTTCATCCGCTTCGATATTCCATTCGGGGAGGTGTATATCGACGGGGTATCTCTCGATCAAGCTGTTCGTACAGATGCACCGGTCGCCGCCGCACCGGAAAGGAAAAACCTCGTCGTCAACCCCGGCTTTGAACTTGGTTGGCTTGGCTGGGGAGTACAGACATATCGCAGATACGGTCTTCCCGATCCAGAAAAGGAGACGCCGACGTCGATCGATCGTGAAAATAAATACGAAGGGACGGCGTCGATGCGCCTCGAGCCCAACATCTGCATTGGAAGTATGCGGTACGCGGTAAAACCTGGCGTGCAGTATACTTTTTCATGCTATGCGAAAGCCGAACCCGCTCCAGGTGACGGCAGGGCGATCAGTTTTCTGGTCATTACGCCCACCTGGAAGGTTATACATCGTTCGTTTTCGGTGGGTAGAGAAATAGGATCAGAATGGAAACGTTTTTCATTTCCAGTTACAATTGACGAGCAAGGCACCGCGTTCAATAACACGATATACATCCGTATCGATTCTCAGGACAATACCCTCTGGGTAGATGCCGTGCAAATTGAACGGGGCGAAATGACGGGATATGATTCGGGGATTCAGTGCGGAATCCTCATGCAGTCGAAAGACGGGCTTTTCCCATTCGGGAAGCAGCAGCAATGCATGGTGGCGATAGCTGCATCCGGCGGTATAGTCCGTCCGATCGTCGCTTCTATCGCTGCACGCGATGTGTTGTCGAACCTCATCTGGAAAAAGGACGTTGCGATCACTGCGACAAAAGATGAATTGACAACGATGCCGCTTACGCTCGAAAACACAACGCTTGGCGTTCATGAAGTGACGATTACTACGGCATATCCCGGTGGGCCGCCGCTGTCAAAAAACGCCATGCGATACTGCGTCATCGACGGCACTGCGCAAACGACGCGTCTGAACCCGCTCTTCGGTTCTGAGAACGTCATCGGACGCATGCCGGGCTGGCTGGAGGAATGGAACGAACGGATGGCCGCGGCGGCGGGCGCCGGTTTTTCCCGTGTGTTCGCGTGGCAGTCTGAGGTGGACGACGGGGCGGATGCTGCAACGGTAACGCTGCTGAAAAATCAGCTTGCACGAAAAAAAGCAAGCGGAAAATCAGTCATGCTCTGCATGGGTTTGCCGAAAAAGACCAGCATCGGAGCCATGAAAATCGACGAGGAACCGAACGAAGCGCTCGTTGCAGAAGAAATCGCGCGATACAGCGCCTATACGGGAAAGCTCGCGCGGGGGCTTTCAGGCACGGTCGATTACTTTCAGTTGCTTAACGAACCGAACATCTGGTATGCGCGCAGCGGGGCGAAAAAAGGCCTTCGGCTCATGTCGGCGGAACGGTATATCCGCTTTATCGCCGCAGGTGCGGCCGCCGTACGTGCGGCCGCACCGCAAGCGAAAATCGCAGCAAACATCAACGGTATTGACATTGAATACACTGAAAAATTATTTGCCGCGGGTGCCGCGAAGTACATCGACGTATTTACGTTTCACCCCTATCGTCAATTTCCCGAAAGTTCGCCGGTGTACGAAGATATCAGGCGTTTACGCACCCTCATCGACCGTTACGCGCCTCAAATGCCAATCATCAACGACGAGCAGTATTACGGTGTGCGAGATATGATCGCACATTCCGGAGAACCCGACCGCGACTACTACAGCGACACCGAAGAGGAACAGACGGGGCGCATCCTTCAGAATTACCTGCATCATATCGCCGCCGACCGCGTGCCCTACGCACTGTTTTCCATCGGCCTGACGCTGTATCGGTATGGCATGGGGAATCCCGTCTATTTTTATCATTCTTTCGGCGGCTATCGTTTCATGAGCCAGACGCTTTATGACATAACCGCATCGTCATCGCTCAATGTCAATCCGTCGGTGCGTGCATTTATTTTTGAGCGCACAGACGGCGTGAAGATAGTTTCGCTCAATACACGCATGTTTGGTGTGCGCGGCGGCATGCGAAACTGCGTCGCTGATGCTGCGTTTGATGCGAATGGCAATAAAATCCCCACTGCCGATGTTCCCGTCACGTACATTCCTTCGTATCTCACCTTCAAGGCGGGAACCACCGTGGATGCGGTATTCACCGCTCTGAAACGCGCCGACCTCTACGGCTTTGATGCACCGGTGCGCCTTTCGTTCGATCTCGATGCGGGCATTCTCGGCATGAGCGTCGAAAACTGCATGAACAAGCCCCTCTCCGCATCGGTGACGTTCACCAAAATGCCCGGGGGTTGGCAGATTCCCGCGCCTGTTGCCGTGAGCGCCCTTGCCGAACGGTCGACCAAACGATTTGCCTTCCCGGTGAACGAGCACGATCTCTCGTGGAACAAAGAATACGCGATCGAATACACCGCGGCTGCGGGAGACAGCATACTTTCGAAACGCGCAAAACTTCCGTCGATCGACATTCCGCGCGCGGCGATTGCCGTCGACGGCGAATTTGCAGACTGGAAGGGCGTGCCGAAATATGCGCTTGCAGAGGACAATCTGTCGGTCGATTTCTCCGGCGGCAAGATCCCGCGCGCGGGGCCGCTAGACCTGAGCGCATCGCTCGCATTCGCATGGGACGATGCGAACCTGTTCATCGCCGTAAAAGTGATCGATACGGTATTTTTCACCGGCAACGGTGAAGAAGGCCAATTCTGGAACAAGGATTCAATGCAGATCTATTTCGATATGCAGAATGACGGTGGTAAGGTATATGACGCGAATGATGCTTCCTATACGATCGGGTTCAACAAGGACTGTGTGCCGGTTGCTTATCTCGACAAAAATCCCACCGGGCGTTATGTCGGTGCAGCGAACGCGGACCGCGGTCTCGACGAAGCGGTACAGGTTGCGTGGAAAAAGAACAGCGACGGGTATGCGCTCGAAATGGCATTTCCTCGGGCGGTGCTTCCATACCTAGAACTGCAGGGTGGCAGCGTGTTCGGCATATCACTGCTTGTCAACGATAATGACGGGGACGGTCGCAAGCAGGGAGTGACGCTGGGGCCGAAGGGAACCGAGCCGTTTAAAAATCCGTCGATATGGAAAACGGTGAGACTTGTACGGTAGCAATGGCACCGGATAATATCATCCAATAAAAATTAATATTGACCATGATTTCGACAGAGTTCTGTACTACACTGACGCCATCGATCCATCACGGCGGAGGCGTTGTAATCCTGTACAAGCAGTTACTTGTTTTTCTTTGCCTATAACGACTCCTACGGTGACAATTACGGATTCTATCGATCTGAAATAGAAATGGAAACGAATATATACCGGCGCTGCGGCATCCCGAAATACGGCCTTTCCCGCATCCGTTGCACCAACGACAACTGCGGCGAAGAATACATACTGCTGTTCTCCTGCAAAGACCGTGGAATATTTCCTTCCTGTATGCAGAAGCACATGCGCGAAGCGGGCGATTTCATCACCCATACGATAGCCATGGAAGTACCGCACTGGCATATCATTTTCACGATACCGAAACTGATGCGGAAGAATATCTACTGGCACCGGACAGCACGCAACGACCTTTTACGTATGGCTTGGAGATGTACTCTTGCTTTTATGCGTGGTACTCTCAAATGTGACGGCCGTCCCGGCGCGGTGATAGGCATTGAAACATCGGGGGAATATCTCGACTTGAACCCGCACGTCCATATGGTCGTGACCGATGGGTTATATACACCAGGCGGTAATTCTATAACATGCCCCGATACGATATTCGGCATTCGACTGCCTGAAATCGCTCTGGGAACATGAAGTCGGGGCGTATGTAATCTATAAGAAATATGTCAATCAGGAAGCGGTGGCGAAGCTGTTTCATTTCTGGCACACCGGATTTTCGGTATATGCCAACCGCAGGAAAGATATTAAAAAATCGAATGAAGCAAGTGTCAAAGAGTTTGAACAGCTTGCGAGATATATTGCCAAGCCGCATTTTTCACTTAATGCAATGCATTACGTCCCGGAAACATCAACGGTGCTCTATAAAGGAACGATGCATAATGGGAATAAAAGTAATTTCAGGATTTATAAAGCAACGGACTTTCTTGCGGCCATAACGTCTCATATCCCGAAACATCGTCAAAAATATTTGAATTACTACGGCGTCTATTCCAACAAATCACGCGGACGTAATACGACGATAAAGCCGCCACCGATGTGCAGCGTACGTGCGCAAAGAATTGGGCGATGATGATACGAAAGATATGGGAAGTAGACCCATTGGCATGCCCAAAGTGCGGAAAGGAAATGCGTTTTGTGCTGATAGTGCAGGAGGCGTATGTAATACTGTATAAGCAGCTGCTGCAAAGGATGGACGCGTGGTATGAGGAGCCGGTAAGGGCGCCTCCAAGACTTGATATTCAGAAAACACTCAGTCTGACGTATGAGCCGTTAGCGGATGAATGGAAAGCTACAGGGACGGCGGCCGTAGAGTCAGAAGCTGAGGTGGTAACAGATGAATGGGCGGGAACTAACAGCGAATTTGCGGACGCATGAAGGTGAGGTATGTCGATTAAATATTCAATATCAGCGCATGAGTATGAATTGGGATAGAATTCATGCGTGATTATGTGCCGATAAGACATGTGCTGCAGTGAGATTGTAAAACTGATATGTCGCATGCGGTAAAAAAAGGAAAGTACTCCTTATGTCACCAATCCGTTTCCCGGTAATCTTTAAGGAATTTTCCCCATACATGATTTCCTGTGTTAAACCCATGTATGATCGGATCGACTATTCTTGCCGCTCCGTCTACAATATCAAGCGGCGGATGAAAACGATGTTCCTGCACTTTACGCGCTGCAATATCCACCGGATCTTCATCAGTAACCCATCCCGTGTCAACACTGTTCATATGAATGCCGCTGTGAAAATAATCGGCTGCTGATGTTCTGGTCATCATATTCAGTGCCGCTTTCGCCATGTTCGTGTGCGGATGTCTCGTTGTTTTAAATTTCCGGTAGAATTGTCCTTCCATCGCTGACACATTGACGATATGTTTATCCCTTTCCGGTGTGCGTGTCATAAGCGGTTTTAATCGCGCATTTAAAATAAACGGGGCGACGGCGTTCACGAGATGCACTTCAAGCAGTTCGACGGCAGGCACTTCATCCATCAGCAGCCGCCATGAGTTTTTTGCGCGCAGATCGATCTGCTGTAAATCCTGATCAAGTCTGCCGATGGGAAATAACTCATCCTGCTTCGTCAATTCTTTTATGTTATCCGCTTCGCCTTCCGGCAGCATATAATATCCCCGAAGTCCTTCATATCCGCCAAGAAGCTTTCTTGCATCCATCGGCAAAGCATGTATCGATCCGGTTTCAAGATCCATCATATGCTGATAAAAATCGGGAGGACGACGCACCGTCTGGCAGGCATTATTGATGATGAAATCAAGCCGGTCATACTTTTTCATAATATGATGACAGAAGGCATCGACACTCGGCGTGTGCCGCAGATCAAGTCCGTAGATTTCAAGACGATCCGACCAGTCGGAAAAATCCTTTTCAGATGAATACCGCACTGCGGAATCACGGGGAAATCGTGTGCTCACAATGAGCCGGGCACCGGCGCGAAGCAGTTTAATCCCCGCCTGATATCCGATTTTAACACGTCCGCCGGTGAGCAGCGCCACACGTCCGTGAAGGCCGGCCGATTCGGTGCGTTTGAAATAGTTTAAATCCGCGCATTCCGGACAGAGCTGATCGTAGAAATGATGAATGACGGAATATTCTTCTTTGCACACATAACATTTTTTTTTATCGCGCACGTGCATTGCTTCATCACTATCCTCCTGTATAAAATTACGTGGAGGTGTGATGTTCGGTGTGATAAACACTTTTTCACTGCGCAGTTTCCGGATGCCGGTTTCCTGCAGTTTCGTCTGGTCTTCCTGCATTTTCGCCGCTTTTCTGTCGCGCACCTGTGCTTTCACTAAACTCCGGCGGGCTTTCGTGTCAGGACAGAATATCGTTCCTGCCGCCTGTATTAATCGTGTCCGTTCTTCCGGTGATAATGCCGCAAGTAGTGTTCTGTCAGCGGCAATCTTTTCAAAAATAGTAATCGCTTCTTTCAGCTGATGTTGTTTTGTTTCGGGGTTATTCATATAACGTCAGTATATCATGGCATGCAGTAGATACAACTCGTTCCCGGTGTGCGACGTTCTTATGCGGGTAGTTTTATTCTGTATAAACAACTGTTTCTCCATTAAATATCCGTTCCCTCCATTTACAATGCGGGGGGTACGTAATATACTGTCTGTACGTACGCCTGAGGTTACTGCTATGAAAAATACTATGCTTGGTTTCCTGTGCGCCCTGGCTGTTTCCGCCGCAGTATGCGGTCAGGAAGAACAGATCTATTTTGCATTCGATGAGGGTGCCGGCACTACGGCAAAGGATGCGGCGGGAAACTCGAGTGTACCGGTGAAACGCTGGGACGCAAACGGGAAATCGGGTGCGGCGATGCTTCTTGACGGAACGCTTGATACCGTGGCGGCGCTGCAGAAAAAGAAAGATATCGGCATGTCCGACGTCACCGTTGCTTTCTGGATGAAACCCGCCGATATAACCTTTGCAGACCTGAAAGATAAACGGCGCCGGATAATCAATGTCGTGGACAATTATCCGGAAGTGTGGTGTGCCATTGATATACGTGAGGGCGGCGCAATTTCCATAGAGATCGGCCAGAAGAAAAACGGCGGACCGAATGCCGGCTCAACGCTCATTTCGAAGCCGGCCGCTCTGGTGAATGAATGGGTGCATGCTGCCGTTGTAATCAACCGCGGTTTGAAAAAAATGCTGATATATATCAACGGTGTATTCAGTGCTGAAAAAGAAATGAAAAGCGAGTTTGATGCCGCACTTACCGCCGTGAAACCCGCATCTATCGGTGCGGGCTTTCAGAACTTCAAGGGTTCCATTGATGAGGTGAAGATGTACCTCAAAGCTCTTGACGAAGACGGCGTGAAATCATCGATGACATCATTCTATCAGGGGGTAACAGCACCGGCTGCTGCGGTGAAGCAGGAAGAGCGTCCAGTGATCGTGAAACCGGCGCAGTTATACTATGTTGCCGTTGACGGGAATGATGCCTGGTCCGGAACGCTGAGTGCGCCCAATGCGGCGAACACCGACGGACCGCTCGCAACGCTCAACGGCGCGAAAGAGATGCTGCGGTCTTTGAAGTCGCAGGGAAATTTCAATGCACCGGTGACCGTATACCTTCGCGGGGGAACATACCGTGTTAAAGAGACTATCACATTCACTCCGGATGATTCGGGGACAAAAGACACGCCCATAACCTATGCGGCATATAAAAATGAAACACCGGTTATATCGGGCGGCAGCGCGATAACAACATGGCGGGTAAACGGATCGATACTTGAAACTGATATCCCGCTTGGTATATATTTTCAGGAACTCTATGTGAACGGAAAAAGGGCAATCCGTTCGCGGCACCCGAATGAAGGATATTTCAGGATCGTAGAACCCGGCGCGTATGTTGCTCCGCCGGGTACTCATCAGAATCACCGCAAGTATTACGAGGAGATACTGAAACCGGAAGATATACGCCAATGGGAAAATATCTCCGATGTGAATCTGTATCTCTTCCACAGCTGGAACGCATCCATTCATTGGCTTGAAAGTGTTGACCTGGGAAAAAACACGGTGAAATTCGCAAACCCGAACAGATCGCAGGGATTCTGCAGCGAAAAAAACGCGCGCTACTATCTTGAAAACTGCATTGAAGGTTATGACGCGCCGGGTGAATGGTATCTGAACCGGAAAACCGGATTATTACAATATATGCTGCGTCCCGGTGAAACAGCAGCACATATAGAGGTAATCGCTCCGCGCATCGGCCGCATCCTCGATTTCAAAGGCGATCCCTCGTCCGGAGCGTTCATCGAATATCTGTCATTTCAGGGGATCACCTTCAGTCACACGGACTGGGGCTTTGCGCCTCCGCTCGAAGATAATCAGGCGAATTTCGCCGACGGCCAGGCGGGCGCGATGCTCCGGTATGCGTCTATCTATGCGAGAGGACTCCGCAATACGACATTCGAGCGATGCGAGATCTCACACGGCGGCGCGCATGCGGTGTGGTTTGAGAACGGATGCTCCGACAACACCGTGCGGCAATGCCACATCTTCGATCACGGCGGCGGCGGCGTGTACATCGGCAGCACCAAGGTGCCTCCCGAAGCGGACATGCGCACCGCGCGTATTACGGTCGATAACTGTTTTATGCACGCGCTCAATTATGTGATCCAGGGTGCGCACGGCGTGTGGATCGGCAGATCTTCGCAGAACATCATCACGCATAACGAAATAAGCGACATCAATTATTCGCCCATAGGCGTGGGCTGGACATGGGGGTACGGCCAGCCGTCGGGCGCGTTGAGCAATATCATCGAGTACAACCATCTGCATCATTACGGTCTCGGCGAACTTTCAGACATGGGCGGCATCTACACGCTCGGCATTGCGACGGGGACAAAGGTCCGCTTTAATCATATCCATGACGGCAACGCATATTCATACGGCGGATGGGGTCTGTATACCGACGAAGGAACCAGCGATATCGTGATGGAAAAAAATCTTGTGTACAACACAAAATCAGGCGGGCTGCACCAGCATTACGGAAGCAATAATACCTACCGTAATAATATCTTCGCGTTCGCCGCTGAAGCCAATATCATCAGCAAACGCAGCGACGCGGTGAACAAATCGATGACGTTTGAGAAAAATATTGTCCTCACGACAAACAGATATATGCTGAACACCGGATTCAATGCAAAGCAATTCGTCCTCGATAATAATATCTATTGGGATCTCAACGAAGCCGGCGAAGACGGTTTGAACTTTTCGGGAAAGACATTCTCCGATTGGAAATCGAAGATGGGATACGACATGAATTCCATCATAGCCGACCCGCTGTTCATCGACGCAGTGAACTATGACTTCCGCATCAAGGAAGGATCGCCCGCGCTGCAGAAAGGGTTTGAACCATTCCTGGATGAGATCGCAAAGGCGGGATTATACGGTGATGGTGCGTGGAAAGATCTCCCGAAAAAATTCACGCCCCGCACGGTGAGCAGATACATGCAGCCTTCGCCGAAGATCCTGTCCATGCATCAGTTCAGCGAGGATATGGAAAATGTCGCGCCTGCCGTGCCGCCGCCGTTCGGAAAAGCGGATGCGGGAATACTCACCAGCGGGGAACAGGCGTACAAAAGCAAACACAGCATCAAATTTCAGGATGCGGATAATCTTGCCGCCGAATGGCGCCCGATACTCTCATTATATCAGGGTTTCAAACCGGGAATGATGAAGGCGTCATTCGATGTCTATCTTGAGGAAGGCGCGATTGTCTGGCATGAATGGCGTGAAAAAACAGCGACAGGATATGCTGCCGGTCCGGCAATAACCATCAATGCATCCGGTGATGTTATCGCCGGCGGGGAAAAGGTGACGTCGGTACCGCGCGACACGTGGATACATATCGAGATCACCGCAGCAACCGGCGGCAAATCGGGGTCATGGGATCTTGCCGTGACGGTTGACGGCGGGAATCGTACGGAGTTTAATAATCTCAAAGCGAGTGCGGGACTGAATGCGCTTGACTGGGTGATCTGGTCGAGCATGGCAACGCGCAAGACGGTATTCTACATCGACAACGTAACGTTCGAGGTTCAGAAAAAATAGTACCATGAACTAATGCCGATGTGGTAGTATGATCTGTCGTTCGACTCATGCGATAGTATGCGACGAAATAGGATAGTACTTCTATCCATCAGTATGCAGCAACCCTTCCTCGAGTTCTGAGCGAACCGGGTGTGACGCCGAACTGCGCTTTGAAACGCCGCGCAAAATGGTATTCGTTGGCGAACCCGCTCATGCCGGCGATTGTCCGCAACGCAAGCGACGTGTCGGTAACCAGTGAACGTGCCGAGGCAAGCCGGATGGCCCACACATCGTCCATCGGCGTTCGTCCGCTCAGCGATCTGTATTTGCGTATGAAATGGAATTTATTCATATTTGCTTCGGCGGCCAGCGCATCCACGGCGATATGGCGGCCCATGTTCGAATAGATGTAAGCGCGCACGGAACGCACGATCTCGTTCTCCCGCGGCACCGTCTTCAGCCGTCCGAATTCTTCAAGTATCACGTTCAGGTACGATGAGCGCAGGCGGTGTATATCCGGATACGTGAGGAAATTAGCATCCACGAGCCATCGCGCCAGTGCACGGATGCGTCCCCCGCTGTCGCTTACCTGGGAAAAATCACGGGAGACGCCGCCGGTGAATGCAATGCATACCGTCTCAACGGGATTGCGCGGATCGGACACCTCATCGTGATCGAGGCCGCGCGGGTAGAGGAGGACATCGCCGGCTTTTGCGACGATACACGTTGAGCCCATCGTCACCGTTTCGGAACCGCGGTATACGACGATCATTTCATGGTGTGTGTGCCGCTGTCCCGTCATGCGCCAGTGCGGATTGGGCGGCATGGCGCTTACGCGCCGGAGCTTCGGTGATGACATGGTGATATCTCCCTATGCCGTCCCCGTGCGGATGATATGCACCCGCATCGAAGAGCAATTCTGGATAATACGAAATCAATTCCCGATATTGCGCATGGTACCCATTTGTCGTATATTGTCAAGGATTGATCATCTTCGGGCATCCGGGAGCATCTCATGCGGAAACATCTGTTCATTCTTTCGGCAATAATACTCGCGGTCCAATCGGCATATGCCCTCCGTATCGCGGTCTGGGACCCGCAGTCCCTTTCACGGGAAACGCGGTTCCGTCTCGACCTCAAAGCGCTCGATACGGCCGCCGCATGGCTCAGAGATGCCGGCATCGAAACCGACCGGCTTACCGCGGACCAGGTGAACGACGCCTCGGTATTCAGCGCAAAGTACTATGATGCGTTCATGCTTATCGGCGAGGCGTTTCCGCGCGCCAACATACCCGCCTATAAGCGTTTTTCGGACGAGGGAGGCATTCTCGTTTCGCTCGGTGCGAAACTGCCGTTCATCATCGCCATAGAACCTGAAAAGGACGGCGGGTGGGCGCTGTCGCCGAAGGAGCCGAAGTTCGCATGGCAGACCGGCGATATCCTTGCGCACTTCAATATGAAATATGTCTACAAGCCGGAAATGCACGATAAAGGCGTTGAGCATACCATGATGCCGCTGCTGAAGCGGTATCTGCCCGATGCCGCCGATATTAAAGGAACGCTGCGCGGCTGGTGGATAATTCCGTATAGAAATAATGACGGGGAATGCGCGTATTATCCGCTCATCCGAAGCAGACGCATCGATGGTGCGGATGTAACGCCGCAGATGTTCATTGCGCGCACCGGCAGGAAAACGGCGCTGTTCTCGCTCAACGAATGGTATGCCGACGGCAGCAACCCGTCGGTCTGGCCGTATGCAAAAGAGACGGTCGTCGCGTTCGCACGCATAGCGGGCGACCTGCGGAGCGGCACGCTTACGCTCGATGACAGTATGCGTGTGCCTGTAGAAGAGAAAATTCCGCCGCTGCCGCCGTTCTGTCATCGCTTCGCGCAGAAAAGCGTTGATCCGGAAGGTGCGCTGCCGCTTATCCGCATCGGCGTGTTTGACGGATCAGGACGGGAGTTCAGTGATATGGTGCCGGCCGGTGCTGTCCGCGACTATGACGGGACGTCATTTCCCCGCGGGCTCGAACCGGGCGCGTCTGTTCGCATCACGCTGCCTCCACCGGCAGGGCGATCGTTTCTGCGCGTGCGTGCCGGAGCGAATATGGGCGGGGCGGGATTGTCGCTTACGGTAGGCGGCGTTACCGTGCTCAGCGAGGAATATACCATTCTCGATCCCGGCGGACCGGGAAATTTCACAACGATACTGCCCGACACGATGCTTGAGCTCACCCGGATATCGTTCCTCCCTGATTGGAAAGCGGGTGATATGCTCGTTGTCGCCAATCCGGGACGGGCGCCTGTATATTTCGATGCCCTTCAGATAGAACGCCGTACGGGTGAGGCACCGCCCATGATCATCGGGCTCGGGGCCGGATTCTCATCGACATTGCCCGGAACAAAGACCGCGCTCACGGCTGAGTACGGCAGGCGCCTTACGACGATGCGCTGCACCACACGCGGACAGTTCGCGGGACCGCCGGGTGACGGGAAACGGTGGGATACACTTGACGCGCTCATGGACCGGTATTTCGGTATCTGCCCGCGCATCGACATGCTCCTTGAAGGGACACCGCAGTGGGCGGCGATATCGCCCGAACGGTATGACGAAGCGAAGAAAGCCGGGCGTCCCCACGCCTGTGCGCCGGATGCGCAGCGGTACCGGGAGATCGTCGAGCATCTCGTGAATAAATACGGCGACCGCATTGAAGCATATGAGATCTGGAACGAGGCGGACATACAGCAGTTCTATCGCGGCACCCCGGCAGAATATGCGGCGTTCTTCAAGGAGATCGTGCCGGTCATCAAACGCCTCGATCCCACCGCAAAGATACTGACCTCGGGAATGGCCGGATTTCACGAGAGTTTTGTTTCCGCGCTTGCCTTAAGCGGTGCGCTCGCGCTCGCCGATCTCATCGCATTCCATCCGTATACCGGAAAGAATGCAGGATGGGACCTTTCCTTCGGCCTCATCGAGGGAGATCTCTACTCACGAGGATATTCCAAGGAGATCTACTGTAACGAAAGCGGCTTTGTATGGAAGAACGCAGAATGGTTTCAGCCCCCGCCCCAGTTCACCCCCGAGGTGCAGCGGAAGCTCATCAATACGGCGGTTGCGCGTCTTCTCTCATGCGGACTCGCGAAACTCAACGTGTTCCATGCCGGCGGTGATGATCATCCCTACGGTCTTGTTGACGATAAGGGCGAGTCGCGCCCCGCGTACAAAGTAATGGAGGACTATTTCGCACTGGGAGGTCCGACTGCACGGCGTCTCGATGCGGCAATGGCGCCGCTGGACAGCACCCCGCTTCGCGGAGTATATCGTGCCGCGGCATATTACGACGACGGGCGTATCGTCATTGTGGTCAATCCCGCGGAGATGGATGCGGCGTCTCGTACGGTAGTGCTCCGCTGTCCGGTGAAAGACGGGGTGACGGCGATGACCGCGGCAGCGCGTGTCGACCAGACCGAACAGCAGATACCGGCGACCGTACATGCCGGAGCGTCGCCGTGGGTTGAACTGCAGTATGAGATAAAGAACCGTACGGTGTTCACGCTGTCGCCAGTGCAATGAACGGATGATCAGACGAGCCTGATACGGACTGTTTCAGAAGCAGAAGCGAACCATCATAGGAATAATAGCCGCTTGACGCGGTGGATATGTTACATTACATTATCTCTATCGATATGAGATGCACCAGGAACCACCTATCCAGATCAGTCCAGGGGTGAAAAACCATTGCAAATGCCCGTTTCGCTGAAATGTATCAGAAATACCGTCTTTTGTATATTTCAATCAGTCACCCGGTATAGTATATTTAAATGTAAACTTGTAGATCGTTCTTTTTATCGATAACAAAAGGAAAGAGATATGGAACATGTCAAACTGAACAATGGTGTGGAAATGCCCCTCCTGGGTTTTGGCGTATTTCAGGTAACGACTCCCGGTGAATGTGAAAGAAGTGTCTGCGAAGCGATAAGCGCAGGTTATCGTCTCATCGATACAGCTGCTTCCTATGGAAATGAAGCTGAGGTCGGCGCCGCGATCAAGAAAAGCGGTGTAGCGAGAAATGAGCTTTTTATCACCACAAAACTTTGGATTCAGGATACGGGATACGAGAGAACAATAAAAGCTTTTGAAAAATCGCTTAAAAGATTACAGCTGGAATATCTGGATCTCTATCTCATACACCAGCCGTATGGAGATATCTTTGGCTCATGGAGAGCAATGGAAGAGTTATACCGTGACGGGCGGATTAAAGCCATCGGAGTCAGTAATTTTCATCCGGACCGGGTAATGGATTTGATGATACACAATAAAGTTGTCCCTGCGGTAAATCAAATAGAAACGCATCCGTTCTGCCAGCAAATAGACGCACAGAAATTCTTAACGGAAAACAATGTTCAGATCGAGTCCTGGGGGCCGTTTGCCGAAGGGAAGAACAACATCTTCCAGAATGAACTATTGCGGTCGCTTGCCGCAAAACACAAGAAATCCACAGCTCAGATAATAGTTCGATGGCTGACCCAACGGAAGGTGGTTGCTATTCCGAAATCAGTCCGCAAGGAAAGAATCGTTGAGAACTTCAATATATTTGATTTCGAACTGAGTTCAGACGATATGGCTTCAATTGCATCACTCGACACAAAGAAGAGTCTTTTTTTCGACCATCGCGATCCGGAAATGGTGAAGTGGCTGGGCAGCAGGAAGCTTGATATTTGATAAAATGCTTTTGGAGCGTTATATGCCCCGAAATGAGTAAATCTGCCGCGAGGTACTAAGAATGTTACTCTTCGAAAACATTGCGGATCTGCACAAAGCGCAAGGTGTTCCGCCGCCGGATAATCCGCTGTTCGGTTTGAAAATCCTGAAGAAGGCATCGAGAACAACGCCTGCATTCCGGGACATGGAGCTTTCCTGCAATTTTTACTTCATCTGTCTTAAGAAATTGAAGTCCGGCAACCTCTGGTATGGAAAGACCAAGTATGACCATGTACACGGCTTCATGTATTTCCTGAGACCGAATCAGCGCTATTCCGTTCATGATGTGAAATTGAAAGAGCAGGGCTTTTCAATAGAAATTCATGAGGACTTTCTTTCCGGCACATCGCTTTTTTCCGATATCAAAAAGTACAGTTACTTCGACTACGAGACCCGGGAAGCCCTCCACCTTACCCCGCGGGAAGAAAAGATAATGTGGTCGCTTTTCAAAAAGATGAAGACGGAGAGCCGGAACAATCAGGACGAATTCAGTAAATCCATTATCCTGTCGCACCTGGACTCGATGCTGAAATATGCGCAGCGGTTTTATGCGCGGCAGTTCATCGACCGAAAACCTCTATCGGGGACAACAATAAAAAAGTTTACGGAATGTCTGGAAGCGTATTACGTAAACGGGGAGGCCGCAAAAATCGGGATCCCCAGTGTCGCGTATATGGCGTCCACGCTTTCATTATCCCCGAAGTATTTGAGCGACCTATTAAAGCAGGAGACCGGCAAAACGGCATTGGAACTGATACATCTCCACACCATTGCGGAGGCAAAGAATAAACTTGCTGCAGGCGATGAGAATGTCTCAGCAATAGCATATCAACTCGGATTTGAAAATGTACCGTATTTTTCGAAATTATTCAGAAGAGAGGTCGGACTAAGTCCACGGGATTATCGGAATCGAATGCACAATTAAGGAGAGACATATCATCTATGAGTACTTCACAACAAGATCGGAATACAAAGGGTGACCCGGCTTTGCTGAGCCGCAGAAGTTTTTTCGGTACCGGGTTCGGGGCCGCTGCAGCGATGCTGCTGTCTCAAACGTTCGCCCATGCACAGTCCAAAATCGGACAATCCGCAGATAGAGCTTCGCACGCAAAAAGCCCACTATCATATGTACGTGAGGGGCGTCGCAAACTCGGTTCACTCGAGGTCTCCAGTATCGGCCTCGGTGTCCAAAACATGAGCCGCACCTATCAGACAACCATTCCCACCCGCGCGGAGATGCACAATATCATCCGGACGGCATATGACCAAGGTGTCACCTTCTTCGATGCGGCTGAGGCATACGGCCCGCATGAAGTGGAGCGAATTCTCGGTGAAGGTGTGGCTCCGTTCCGGGACAAAGTTGTGATCACTTCCAAGTTCGGCTGGAATATCGACCTAGAGACCGGGGCACGGCGGCCGGGGCTCAACAGCCGTCCGGAACATATCAAATTGGCGGTTGAGGGCATGCTCAAGCGTCTGCGTACCGACCGCATTGATCTTCTCTACCAGCATCGTGTCGATCCCCAGGTGCCGATTGAGGATGTTGCCGGCGCGGTGAATGACTTGAAAGCACAAGGCAAGGTCCTGCACTGGGGTTTGTCCGAGATGGGCCCAAAAACATTACGGCGCGCTCATGCAGTCCAGCCCGTCAGTGCGGTTCAGAACGAATATTCTATGCTGTGGCGTGGGCCGGAGGAAAGTGTTATTCCGCTCTGCCAGGAACTTGGCATCGGTTTCGTCCCGTGGAGTCCGCTTGGTGTAGGTTTCCTGACGGGTGCTATTGATGTAAAAACACGGTTCGCAGACGGCGACATTCGCAAGATCGAATCACGGTTCTCGCCGGAGAATTTGCCGCACAATGTGACGCTCGTAGACTTAGTCAAAAGCTGGGCCGTGCGAAAACAGGCCACTCCTGCACAAATCGCCCTGGCATGGCTTATGGCACAGAAACCCTGGATAGTACCGATTCCCGGCACGACACAGATGGCACACATGCTCGAGAACATAGGCGCTGCAAAGATTAAATTTACAACCGCAGAACTCAACGAACTGAACCGATCAATTTCGGCAATCCAGATTCTTGGAGCGCGTCTTCCCGACGCCGTGCTGGCTTTCTCGAATGTAGAAGCACCTCTTAAAAACTGATTGCTGATTACATTTCATTAAAACCGCACGTGCACCCGTTTGCCTTTCCGCGAGCTCTCGATCGCCGCAAAGACCATGGCCACGCTTTTGATATTGTCCGTGCACACTGTCTCGGGACTCCGGCCTTCATTGAGCGCCGAAAACATCTCGTCGAGACAGCCGTTATGTCCTTCCCGGCCGTTCCATCCGGGCGTCACATCGAACCGCGCGGTATCGCTTTTGAATTTCTTTTCAGCAGACGGGACTACCGTCTCTCCATACGGCATGCCGCTGCCTTCCCATATCGCGCTGCCGGAACTGCCGGTAACGCGCCAGACGGCTTCCCAAGATGTATTGAGGCCTTCCGCGCACCATGAACCGCGGTATGAAAACATGATGCCGTTCTCAAATTCAAACGTGCACACCGCGGCGGCGGCGCCTTTGTACCATGAGCCCGGGGGATTGAATTCGCGGCAGTAGACGGCCACGGGGTCGGCGCCGATGATGAAACGCGCCTGGTCGAATGTGTGTATCGCCATGTCGAGTACGAGCGGACTTTCCATCGCATCGCGGAAACCGCCGAAATGCGCACCGATGAAAAAGTCGGCGGTGAAGAATCCCGGTGTGCCGATCTTTCCTGAAGTGAGCGTCTCGCGGAATGCGCGTATGTTTTTGAGATAACGGCGGTTCTGCATTACCGCGTATGTTTTCTTTGCGCGTACGGCGGCGTTCGTCATCGTACGGGCGTCGGGAAGCGAATCGGCCATCGGCTTTTCGCCGAAAACATGGCATCCGTTGTTGAGCGCGGTGAGTACGGTCTTTTTATGCGCCGCGGGTATGGTGACATCGAACACGATTGATGCACCGGTGGCGCGTATCGCCTCGGCAAGATCGGTGAATGCGGGGGCACTGACAGCGAACTTCTGTGCGGCGGCCTCGGCGCTTTCTTTTCGTATATCCATGAATCCGACGATTTCGGCGTCATCGCGTGTCTTTGCGTGTTCTATCCAGGCTTTCGACATACTGCCGCATCCGGCGACGATTATTTTGTGTTTCATGGTATCCTCTCGATGTAATATTTTTATCGTGCGGACACTTCGACGGTGCTCAGTGTCCGAAGCGGCTCACTTCGGGTTCGGGATGAATTCCCCGCCGCGGCACTGTTTGAGATATCGCAGGCCGCTCACCTGTCCCGACATCTCAAGGTCGCCCCGATGCACCGGGTCATGCCATCCCTCGATGTCGATGCTTCCATTATAACCGTTCTGCATGAGCACGGTGATGATATCCGACCAGTTGCTGTCGCCGAAACCCGGCGTACGGTGCCACGCGAACGTCTGCGGACCGCCGATGCCGTGTTCACGGACCACATCCCAGGCGACGGTCGCGTCCTTGCCATGTACGTGAAATACTTTCTTCACCCATTTTCTGAGCTGCGGGACGGGATCGATGAGCATCACCATCTGATGGCACGGCTCCCACTGCAGTCCTATGTTGTCGTACGAAGCGAGCGCCGAGAACATGAGCTCCCACGCAGCGGGTGAGTGCGCGATGTTCCAGTCGCCGGTATTCCAGTTGCCGCCCATGGAGCAGTTTTCGAATGCGAGGCGCACGTTTTTCGCTTTCGCGCGTGCCGCGAGCGCCCCGAACACCTCGGTGAAACGCGGTATCGATTCGGGTATCGGTTTTCCGGTGATGCGTCCGGTGAAGCCGGTGACGAGATCGGTGTTGAACAAATGCGCCGCGTCGATGAGGCGTTCCCAACTTGCGAGCGTATCGGCATTCTTGCCTTCGCCGGTGAGGGGATTGCCGAATATCGATAGTGAGGATATCGTTACGCTTTTTTCCGCACAGATGACGTTCAGCCGTTTGGCGAGATCGGCAAGGTCGATACTGCCGGTAGTCTGCCAGAACGTGAGCGAGAACGATTCAAATCCGTGCGGAATGATCTGCGGGATTACCCGAAGTGCGTCGTTTCCCGCCACCAGTGTGCCTATTTTAATGTGGTTCATGTGAACTCCTTGTGGCTATAGTATAGCGACGTTTCCGGCTTCCGTGCATGGCGGTCATTGACCGTGCATGAACGCTATTGACATCGTTCATATGCTGTCTATAATAACGCATGCGCATCAGTGAATCAGGATTCATATCGACAGCCGCGGGACGTTTCGGTGCGCATGCGCATTCCGATGAACATGAATTCCATTTCATCGTTGACGGCACCGGTGATTTCCGCAATCAGAAGAAACGGCATCCGGTAACCACGCGCGCGCTTGTGTATTCGCGTCCGCATGAAGAACATGAGTTCGTGCGCGGCGGAAACTGCCGGAAGCTTTCCTTCTATTTCATCAGATTCATGCCGTCAGCCGCCGAGATGAAGACGATGAGCCTGCTGCAGAAGTGTTTCATGGCGGGCCCGCTCGACGGCAATGACGAGATGCAGGCGGTATTCGCCTCGCTTGAGCGTAAAACAAATTCCGCGAATGTCCATTTCAAGGACTCCGCGGCGCATCAGCTCATGGCGTTCATCTGCGAGCTTGTCGGCGGCGGTGCTGTTACGCCGTCGGCAGAGAACCGGTATGTGCGCGATGCAGTTGCATATATGCGCCGGACGCTCAATACCACATTCGACTTCCCTGCGCTGGTGAAGGAACTCGGCATCACGGCGTCATATTTTGACCGGCTGTTCAAGCAACACACGGGCATGCCCCCGCGCCGGTATTTTCTCGGTTTGAAGATGAATACCGCCAAATTCCTTCTGCGCGAAACGGATACACCGGTGTACCGCATTGCCGACGATCTTTCGTTCAGCGACGAATTCCATTTCAGCAGGATGTTTAAACAGTTCGCCGGTGTGCCGCCGAAGATATACCGCGATCGTTTCGGCAGACGCGGCGCATGATGATGACGCTGCGGTCAATCGTTGTCGATACTGCATTATTTTGTTATAGTAGGGACATATGAAAGTACGACATCTGCGATTTCTGTTCTGTCTTATATTCATGGGCGTGCCGGTATTTCCGCTTGCCGTCATCAGCAGCGTATCGGACGCATACAGCATCGGCAGGCAGCTCATGCTGCTGGAGGATACGAACGCCTCGCTGAACATCGATGATATTCTGTCGGGAAAACAGGACGCGCGGTTCACGCAGAGCCGCTCGGATGTCCCGCGTTTCGGGTATACCCATTCCGCGATTTGGGCGCGGACAGACATCAGCAATACCACGAAACAGACGGCGTTCGTGCTCGAGATCCCGCGGCCGATGATAGACACCATCAGCGTGTATGTCGCCAACGGCACAAAACTGATAGCGATGAAACAGGGCGGCTGTTATTTTCCGTTCAGCATACGCGAATATCCCGATCCGAATCCCGCATTCGGTATTGCAATTCCGCCGGGCGCAACGGTGACCCTTGTTGTACGCCTCTACAGCATCAACTCACTGCAGGCGCCGATGAAGCTCTGGTATGAGCAGGCGTATGTCGAACATATATCCACGAGGAAACTGCTCTGGGGTCTCTATTTCGGCATCATGGGGATGGCGGTGGTTATCAGCATCATGCTGCTGTTCATCACCCGCCGCTGGGATTACATCGTGTTCTCGTTCTTTCCGAGCTTTCTCATCGTGATTCCGCTCCTCATCGAAGGCATTGCTTTTCAGTATCTGCATCCGTCGATCCCCGCGTTCATCACCTATGGTTTGCCGCCGGCGCTTGCCGCCGTGGGCTCTGCGTTAAGTCTGTTCGCACTTTTCTACTACCGAACACCGCAGAAGAACCGATTACGTGAGATCATACTCGTGGGGCTGTGCGCGATCAATGTGCTCACTGCTCTGTTGCAGATTGTGATTGACTACCGGATTGCCGCACGCATCGCCATCATAACGCTCGTGGTGACCGCCCTTGCGGTGTTCGTCTACGCCGTGTGGATGCTCGTCGCCCGCGGTAACGCGCGCTCGCGCTTTTTCATCGGCGGCTGGGCGGGCCTCATGCTCGGCACCATCGGCGCTGTTGTCGGGCGCAACGGCGTACTTCCCGATAATGGCGTGACCGAAGTGATGCCCTGGGTGGGCGCCGGCGTGCTCCTGATATTTCTCTTTTTGATACTCAACGACCGCATGGCATATCTTATCCGCGTTAAACTTGAAACGGCGACGAATCTCAGCGACACGCTCGATGTATACGCCCGTTTCGTGCCGGTGGAATTCCTGTCGCAGCTCGGCAAGAAAAAGATTACGGAGATAAAATTCGGTGATCATGCGCTCACGGAAATGGCGGTGCTTTTCACGGACATACGTTCGTTCACGAAAATATCCGAAGCCATGACGCCGGATGAGGTATTCCGTTTCATTAACTCGTATCTCACCAGTGTCGGCCCGCATATACGCCACAACAACGGTTTCATCGACAAATATATCGGCGATGCGGTCATGGCGCTTTTCCCCCGTTCGTCCAATGATGCAATTACCGCCGCCATTACGATGCAGCAGGAAATCAACTGGTTCAACAAGCTCCGGGCCGGCAAGAACCTTCCGCCTATCGCGGTGGGCATGGGGATACACTTCGGGCAGCTCATGCTCGGCGTCGTGGGAGAGCACAAGCGTATGGACACAACGGTGCTGTCCGATGCGGTCAATCTTGCCTCGCGTATCGAAAAGCTCAACAAAAAATATTCGTCGCGCATACTCGTGAGCTATCCGGCGATCATGCAGCTCAAGTCGTCGACGGCATTCACCTATCGGTTCGTCGATTACGTGCGTGTCATCGGTAAGGAGCATCCGGTGCGCATATTCGAGATACTCGCCGAAGGGCTTGACGCAACCGTGTCCTTGAAGATCAAAACGAAACGGGAATTCGAGGCCGGTGTGGCGGCGTTTTTCTCAAAGCATTTTACAGCCGCACACGAACATCTCGCGCGTGTTCTCGTGGAGTGTCCCGACGATACCGTGGCAGCGCGGTATTATCAGCGGACACAGGAACATATGGATAGAGAACTGCCGGCTGAATGGACCGGCATTGAGATTCAGGAATGAACTGTAGCTGACAATACCTGTTGTGCACATTCGGCATGCGGGCCGCTCCATCCGTGTCCGATGCGATTCAGCGTATCGGCCGCAAGCGTTCTGTCGCCGCACCGGAACAGAGCGACGGCGGTGATGAGTGTCCGGATACGAAGATCATCAAGCGTCGGCGATGGCGGCGGAACAGTGTCCATCCCGGACGATTCCTTTCCCTCGAATATCTCGGCAGCATCCTCGGTGCCGCCCACAGTGTCTTCCTGTTTGCGAAGCATGTCATTATACTTCGAAAGAAATTCGGTAAGTGATTCCACCGCGCATGTATCGCCGATACGTCCGAGCGAGACTGCGAATGCTCGATACTTCAGAAAATCAGCGGGCGGAATATGGTCGGCGAGTGATATTATCGCCTGTGCCGCACGCTCATCCCTGATGAATCCAAGCGCCCAGATGATGCGCTCAACGTCATCGGGATCGCTCTGCGACCGCACCTGTGTCACCCGTGTTCCGATTGCAGTGGATGTGTCAGTAATGTGTCTGCATGCATCGATCAGACAGTCGAGACCGCACGCGTCTCCGAGCAGGGCGAGTATTTCAGCGTAACGGACTTTATCCGTACCGTCGGCGGATGCAAACGCCGTGCGGAGCAATGGCAGCGAGTCTTCCGGCTGCGCGAGCAGTATTTCAAGATGCAGAAAATCCTTAAGCACATCGATGACAGCGGAGATTACTTTTTCTTTCGGCATCGGAAATGAATCTGCATCATCAATGACGGATGCGGGCAGATTGCCGATATACACCAGATGCCGCTGCAATGCTCTGATATCAATCGAGCGAAGCGGTTTTCGATTCCGTACCGACATGGCAGCGGCGGTGCCCGCGGCAAAACCGAGATTATGAAGGTCCGGCTGCATGCGGACGATGGGTATCGCATCCCGGTGCGCGCTCATGCCGAGACCGATGACGAGCATGCCGTCGATGCCTTTAGGGATTATTGAGCGGTACGGGACATAGCTTGTGAACTGTTTGTCATAGCCGCCTTTTACCCGCGCCGGCCGCATGAGAAAAAAAGGATGTATCTGATACCCATGACTGTCGTAATCGCTTTTGCCGAGACAGATGCTGTCCGGGAATGTGCGTTCAGTTATCTGATCGAGCCAGTCGAGTACATACTCGCCGACGACACGACGCCGTTCGCGCGTATTAAAGATCGGCGACCAGTCGAACGGTGTTTCCGAACGTTTTGTCAGCGCGCTTCGCAGCTGGTGCGGGTCATCGTCGGCCACCGAGGGGCGTCCGCCGTTCGTGTATGATGAACCCACCTCGCGCCGGGCGAAATGTGATTCCTGGAACGCGAAATCATCTTCGACATACATCGTCGGTGCGCCGGCTGCGCGTGCGATGTCGGCATTACCGGTAGCGTCGATTACCGTCTGTGCGAGTATCAGAGCCGGGCCGTCCGACGTTGCTACAACAATTCCAGTTATTCGGTTTTTCTCCATCAAAGCCCCGAATGAAATGACGCCGAACCATATGTCGGCGCCGGCACTGCGAAGCTCATGGCGATACCATTCCATGCGCGTTTCGATCGGATTCTCCGGCACCGCTTTCGTGAATCCCGCACGATTCCCTTTCCAATATGAACCGATCATGCCGAGCGTGCTGACGCCGCCGAGACCGTAGAGCGTTTCGATGACAAGTGTTTTAGCGCCCATACGCGCCGCGGCTATCCCCGCGGGAGCCCCGGATGTTCCGCCGCCGACAACGACAACATCGTATGCGCCAAGGACCGGAAGCAGTCCGCCCCGCGCTTCTATCGTTCCCTGTTCTATCGCATTCCGTAAACCGTATCGGGCTTCCCGTATCGTGCCGCGTATCGCTGCTTTTCCCGGCATATGATATACCGAAACTGCGTCAGCAGATGGGGCGGTGATCATCGATGCTTCAGCCGCCGCAGCGGCACCAATCAACGTGCCGGTTTTCATGAATGAAACGGGACGCATAAGCTTTGAAGCGTCTTCGAAAGACATATCGACAGCACCGCTTAGGATCCAAAGACGATCTAAGCTGGACCGGTATGCAGCATGTTCCGAACTGCCGTTTCCGACGATGCATTCATCGGGAACGATGAACGGTATTTCTGATGCGTACAGCTGTGTGGGATGATATGTCCGTTCACGAACGATCTGTTCAATGGCGGTACGTGACGATGATGAGTTCTCATGTTCCGGAAGCGCTATCGTATACTCGAACCATTGCGCCTTTGATGCAATCGGAGCGCGTCCCATTTTGTCATACACGGTGAGCGGCAGGTTGAGGACGCGCGACTCTATACCGGGGCCTTTCATCTGTTTCTCGGCGATGGTAACCCAGCGCGCGATGCGCGGCGTTGTTCGTGCGCGAAATTCCGCATCTGCGATACGGGCGAGCATGCCGTTCTCCGTGGCATCGATGACCGTTTTTGCAATAACGGCCATACGCCCGGCGCGATTCGCAAATACCGCACCGGCGGCACGGCCGTTTTTATCGACAATGATATCTGTTGGAATTGATGAATACAGAAACTCCACACCCGCAGTAACGAGCATCTCTTCAAGTCTTTTTTTTACGACGGCCGGCCGAACGTATTTTTCCGTTCCCCACACTTTTTCCGCCGGTGTTCCCGGTGCCGATTCGCCGTCCTCAAGACACAGCCTGAGCGTTCCGGCGGCATCTTCTCCGAAATAGGTGCGCGATGCGGCAAGAAATACACGCGCCTTCGTCTGTACCGCGCGTACGGCAGCTGCGACCGCGGCGCACGAACCGCCCGCAATGAGCACATCGACCGATGCGATAACCGGTATGGCCGCGGCGGGCAATGCGGCATATGCCATTGCCCGCGATTGATGCTTTTTCATCGGTTCCTCCATGCGTACAGCGGACAGTATCGGACAATAATACTATATATACAAGAGCGCCGGCCTGCATGCCGGATACTCCGGAAAACATTGCTGAAAATGCATGGCGCGGTGAACCGGAACGGCGGCAATTGTTGACATTCCGCCGCATGCATGTAAAGTAAAACCATGCACTTCAGATCAGGCATCAGCGATCACTTTATGCCAACGCCGGGCGCATTCTCCGCCGATCTCAAGCTGTTTGCCTTCGCCATTACAAAAGCGGACAAAGCGTTCACCTACGCGCGGCATACGCACACGTCATACGAACTGGTCTATGTCGCGGGCGGTACCTATCGATCCACGGTCAACGATGTCAGTCTCACACTGAAGCCGGGTCATGCGCTTGCGATAAAGCCCGGTGATACGCATGAGGATATCTGTGCCCCCGGACTTACGTATTATTCAGTCAAGATAGCAATTCCGTATTCAGCCGACACTGCGGGCAGCATTTTCGCCGACGGCATCACGCCCGCGGACCAATGCGTGAAGGTGCCGCGCGCGCTGTTCGACCGGCTCACCTCATCCATGGAGGCGGAAGCGAAACGCGGCGACGAGATAGCCATGCATATCATCGCCGAACGTTCAAAGGAGCTCTTCTGGCAGATGATGCGTTCGTATCCGGCGCGCGTGCTCGCCCCCGCCTTCATCGCGCGTCCCGCGGGCGGTGATTTTACGGCGCAACTGCATGCGTTATTCGCGCGGTCGCTTGCGGCACGGCTTTCAGTGCAGGCGATGGCGGATAATTTCGGCATGAGCGAAAGCACATTCTTTCAGCACTGCGCGCGTGTGCTCGGTGTCGGTCCCGCCAAGGCGTTCGCCAATTACCGGCTTGACCGGGCACGGACAATGCTTATCGAATCGGACGATTATATACGCGATATCGCGTCACGGTGCGGCTTCATCAATCAGTTCCATTTTTCACGGATATTCGCGTCGGTGTACGGCGCCTCGCCGCAGCAGTATCGCCGCATGACGCGGAAAAAGTAATACTTTCCGGACGAATAGTAATGCGATGATGCCGCCCCGGGAGTATACTTATCGTACAGACGTATTTCAAGGAACAGTTATGAGACAGTATGCAACCATCGTCATTGCCGCCATCATGAGCGCGCTGAACGTCTTCGGCGGCATTACGCTTCCGAAAGTAATCTCTGATAGTGTTGTGCTGCAGCGAAACCGTCCGATAACTATCTGGGGCGCATCCTCAGCGGGCGCGGCGATCAGCGTCGCCATCGTCGATGATGCCACGGGAGTCATCGTACGCAGCGGGAAAACGGCCGCCGGTGCCGACGGACGCTGGAAACTGAAACTGGAAGCGATGGAAGCATCGTTCAAGAAACACCGTATCACTGTCTCCGGCGATGGAAGCGATATCACCGTGAAGGACGTGCTTGTCGGCGAAGTGTGGTTCACGTCGGGACAATCGAATATGCAGCTCGAGCTTCAGTACATCATCGGCGGAAAGGAAATGCTTGCTCGGGCGACGAATGCAAATATCAGGATCTTCTATCAATCATCTGTTGACAAACAATGGTATACCAATGTCTCCTTTGAGCCTTGTGATGATGTCAGCCGCGGATACTGGGCTCCTGCAAATGCGGGAAGCAATGTCGCCTACTGTTCCGGCATCGCATACACGTTCGCGCTTGCGCTTTTCAATGCGCTCAACCGCAACGCGGAGATACCGGTGGCGGTGATGAACTCTGCGGTGGGCGCCACCGGCGTCATGGCGTGGATGAGCCGGGCTAAGGCGCAGAGCTTACCTGAACTCGCCGCCAAACTGCCGGCGAAGTGGAATGAGGGCACCTGGGGACAGTGGTACAAGCCGTGGAATCAGGCTACGGCGCTCTTTAATCATAAAGTCGCCCCATTCACCGATTTCGCGGTGCGCGGATTTCTCTGGACACAGGGGGAGAACGATGCGGGCTTCGGCGAGGCGGGAGCGGCATTCTACCGCACGGCGCTTGCCGCGCTCATCGACGATTGGCGGACGCAGTGGAATGACACTGCCGCGCCGTTCATCTTCTCCCAACTGCACGCGTATGACAACAACGGCACGATGACGGAGGACAAATTCGAGAACTGGGCATATATGCGCGAGGCCCAGCTTGAAATATCAGCCCGTGTATCGAACACCGCGGCTGTCGCCATTCATGATGTGGACCTTGTCTGGGATCAGGGTGCATTCGGATCAAAAAGCCCCGTTCATCCGCTCACTAAAAAACCTGTCGGTGAACGCATGGCGCTTGCGGCGCGCGCCATCGCATACGGCGAGCAGATTGAATACTGCGGGCCGGTGTTTGACCGTATGAAGATAGACGGCGGAAGGATACTGCTCAAGTTCACCCATAGAGGAAACGGTCTCATGAACAGGGACGGCGGCACTGCGGTTACGGGATTCGCCATATGCGGCAGCGACCGCGTTTTTCTTCCGGCAGCTGCGATAATTAATGGGGCAGTCGTCGAGGTGTCGAATCCCGGGATAACTGCACCCGTTGCGGTGACGTACGGTTTCACCTCGATGAATAACTGCGCAAATCTTTTCAGTACAGATGGGCTGCCCGCAGTGCCGTTTCGCACCGATAGAGTGAAGTCGCAGTTCATGAAAGGCTGTGCTGCGGGAAAAAAGCCTGATGCGGCAGATATGAACAAAAACGTTGTCACCACGTTCGTGGCCTCGGGTGTCTGGCAGAACAGCGCGGCGGTCACCTACGAAGGTAAGCCGACGGTGATGACGAAAAAAAAGGGATCGTCCGCAAAAGGTGTTCTTTCCGTCGCGTCCGGCAGTTACAAGATTTCATACTTTATGGCGGTGAGCGGTGCGCCGTATGATGACAATGCGGTGCGCATTGATGTGAAGCATAATGGTAAAACCGATACGACTACGCTCGATTGTTCACGCGCTCCCGGCGGCTGGACGGATGTCGGCGTTTTCGATTTTGCCGGTACCGGAGAGGAATGCGTGATCATCACACGGACATCGCCTGACAGCGAGACCGTCGCCACACGGGCGATTGCGGTACGCGCCGCGGCTCAGTGATATCCGTAAGGATCAATCCACCCAGCCCAGTGATTTGCTGACCGCCTTTTTCCAGCCCTTCATGAGCGCATCACGTTTTGTTTTTTTCATCACCGGTTTCCATTCCCTTCCCGCGCGCCAGTTGTCAGCGGCGGATTTTTTATCCTGCCAGAAACCGGTTGCGATGCCCGCAGCGTACGCCGCACCGAGCGCCGTCGTCTCGGTTACCGCCGGGCGCACCACCGGAACACCGAGCATGTCAGACTGAAACTGCATGAGCAGTTCGTTTTTCACCATGCCGCCGTCCACTTTCAAAATGCGTATGGGCATTTTCGCGTCTTTGATCATCGCGTCATACAGTTCGCGGGTCTGATACGCGGTAGCCTCTATCGCCGCGCGTGCGATATGACCTTTATGTATATACCGTGTGAGCCCCGCGATGATGCCGCGCGCGTCTGAACGCCAGTACGGAGCGTAGAGCCCTGAGAACGCCGGGACGATGTAGATGCCGCCGCTGTCATTCACCGTGCCGGCAAGGTCTTCCACCGCGGCCGATGAGGTGATGATGCCGAGATTATCGCGAAGCCACTGCACGAGCGCTCCGGCGATTGCCACCGAGCCCTCAAGCGCGTACACGGCTTTTTCTTTCCCGATTTTGTATCCGACGGTGGTGATGAGTCCGTACTTGGATAGAACCGGTTTCTCGCCGATATTCATGAGCATGAAGCAGCCGGTACCGTACGTGTTCTTCGCCATGCCCTTTGCAAAACACGCCTGACCGAACAGCGCCGCCTGCTGATCGCCGAGCACGCCGGCAACGGGAACCTCGGCGCCGAACGGACCGTTTTTCGTGGTATAGCCATAGAACGACGGGTCGCTTGACGGCCGTATCTCCGGAAGCATCGACATCGGTATCTTCATCGCGCGAAGGAGTTCCTTATCCCAGGAAAGCGTTTTGAGGTCCATGAGCATGGTGCGGCTTGCGTTGGTGACATCGGTGATATGCTTGCCGCCGGTGAGATTCCACACGAGCCACGCGTCGATGGTTCCGAAAACAGCATCGCCGTTTTTTGCCGCGGCACCGAGCCCGGGAATGTTACGGAGCATCCACGACACTTTCGGTCCTGAAAAATAGGTGGCCACCGGCAGACCGGTTTTCCTCCGTATGAATGGTTCGCCGATTTTTTTGCCGATTGATGAACAGATGCCGTCGGTGCGCGTGTCCTGCCAGATGATGGCGTTTGCGTAGGGTTTCCCGGTATTGCGGTCCCAGACGACGGTGGTCTCCCGCTGATTCGTAATACCCACCGCGGCGACGGATGCACCGGTGGCGTCGGCTGCGTGAAGCGCGTCCTGTATCACGGCAAACGTGTTGTCCCGGATCTCGTTCGCATCATGTTCAACCCATCCCGGTTTCGGGTACAGCTGCCGGTGTTCCTTCTGCGCCATCGATACAATACTGCCGCTCGCGTCGAACAGTATGGCGCGCGTGCTCGTGGTTCCCTGATCGATTGCCGCTATATATTTTTTATCCGCCATGCGTGAACTCCTGCCGATGCATCCTGATGAGCGCAATTATCCGCGTAAATATGAAATTGTCAATCCGGGACGGGGATTGTTTGATTTATTCTTCTTTTGATGTATCTTATGGGCATGTAGCGCGGCAGAGACATCAGGGACGTACATGATGGGTAGTGATGGTTCTGCTGCGGGTATGGCATTATGCAACACGGGCAGGCGGGACCATGAAGCGGATGAAAAAGGATTCTTCAGCCGTTCAAAAAAAACACACTGCGTCGAAGCGGAAACCGCCGGCAACAACAAAACAACAATCACTGACGAACGACGACACCTATCGCAATCTTTTCCTCAACGCCGCACTCGGTATTTTCCATTCCACATTCGACGGCAGATTCATCGATGTGAACCCCGCGCTTGCGAAGATGATGGGATACAGCTCTCCCGAAGAGGTGGTCCGGTCGATTACCAACATCTCCGAGCAGGTGTACGCTGAGCCGCCGAAGTGGCGCGAGACGGCGAAAGCCGCGATGGAAGCGGGCGGCGTCTTCAGCGCGGAGAACCGCTATCGCCGGAAGAACGGTGAGGTGTGGTTCGGCAAACTTCATCTGCGCATCGTTTCCGATGCACAGGGGAAACCGGGTTATTATGAGGGATTCATTGAGGATATCACCGAGCGTACGCGCGCGGAAAACGAACTGCGCGACAGCGAACGGCGGCACAAGGTGTTTCTCGATCTCGCCGTGGATGCAATACTCATCGGAAATCCCGCGGGGATAATTATCGAGGCGAATGAAAGCGCCGTGGTATTGACCGGATATCAGCAGTCGGAACTTATCGGCGCGTCGATTAATCTTCTATTTACCGAAGAAGAACGCCGACGTGTGCCGCTCATGTATGAAGAGCTTAAGCAGGGGAAAACCGTCCGCAACGAGCGCATGCTCCGGAGGAAAGACGGATCGTCCGTCGCCATCGAGATGCGGACCAAGATGATGCCTGATAGAACATATCAGACTTTCATTCGGGATGTGTCCGAGCGCAAGCGGGCGGAATATCAGCTGCGGATAAAGGACTGGGCCGTCGAATCAACATTGGATGCCATCGCATTGTCGGATCTTGACGGCATGGTCAGTTATGTGAATCCGGCGTTTCTCAGGATGTGGGGATATGACAGCCCGGCAGAAGTGCTGGGAAGACCGGTGTCGGAATTCTGGCAGACGGGAAAACAGGCGGCCGATGTCATTGAAGCGCTCCGTGTGCACGGCGGATGGCTTGGCGAGATGATGGGCAAAAGTAAATCCGGCAGCAAGTTTTTTGTGCAGACATCCGCGAGCATGATTAAGGACGCCGACGGCAGACCCATTCAGATGATGGCGTCGTTTATGGACATCACCGAGCGTAAGATTGCAGAAACGGCGCTCAGGGACAGCGAAGAAAAATTCAAAACGGCATTCCAAACAAGTCCGGACTCCATCAACATAAACCGTCTTGACGACGGCAGATATATTTCCATCAACAGCGGTTTTACACGTATCATGGGATACACCGAGAGCGACATCATCGGAAAGACGTCGTTGGAAATGAATATATGGGCGGATCCGAACGACCGCGCCAAACTGGTGGCTGGTCTCAGGCAGCATGGAAAGGTAGAAAATCTTGAGGCGACATTCATCGCGAAGAACGGCGAACCGCGATTGGGGCTCATGTCGGCAACCGTGATGTCGATCAACGGCATTCCGCATATCCTGAACGTAACCCGGGATATGACCGAGCGGCAGAAACTTGTCGAAAGTCTGAAACGTGCTGAAAAACTCGAATCGCTCGGCGTGCTTGCCGGCGGCATTGCGCACGATTTCAACAATCTCCTGGCGGGCATGTTCGGATTCATCGAGGCGGCGAAGCGCAATCTGCCGCAGGGGATTTCTTCCGAGCACCTGGACCGGGTGCTTGAACTCTACGGCCGGGCGAAAGGGCTCTCGCAGCAGCTGTTAACGTTCTCCAAAGGAGGCGCCCCGCTGAAAAAGACGGGCGCACTTGAGCCGCTCATCAGAAAAAGTGTATTGTTCGCGCTGAGCGGTTCGGTGGTGCAGGCAGATTTTACCATTGCGGGCGATCTCGCTCCGGCGGAATTCGATGAGAGCCAGATTGCGCAGGTGATCGGCAATATCGTCATCAATGCCGTACAGGCTATGCCGACGGGCGGTAAACTGTATGTGTCCGCCGGGAATGCGACGGTCAGAGAAAACGAGCATCCGCCGCTGCCGGCCGGGTCGTTTGTCCATATCGCGATCCGTGATACCGGCATCGGCATGCCGCACGATATTCTGCAGCGTATTTTCGATCCGTTTTTCACCACAAAACAAACCGGCAGCGGTCTCGGGCTCGCCATTTGTTTTTCGATCATACAGAAGCACGGCGGCGTCATCGAGGCGGAGTCGTCACCCGGCAACGGCAGTACATTCCATCTGTATCTGCCGGCGAGCAGTACCGCCCGCTCCGGAGCGTCGCTGTCGTCTGCTGAACCGGTGCTCAGCGGCAGCGAACGCATACTCGTCATGGATGATGAGGATTATCTGCGCGAATGTCTCAATGACGGACTTGCCGCGTTCGGGTATGATGTGCACACCGCACGTGACGGCGCAGAGGCGGTGGTGAAGATCGCTGCGGCCCATGACGAAGGCAAACCGTTCCGCGCGGTGTTTCTCGATCTCACGGTACGCGGCGGTATGGGCGGCAGGGAAGCCCTCCGGAAGATCCGTGAGCGCTTCGAAAAACTACCGGTGTTCCTGATGAGCGGTTATTCCGATGATCAGTCGACGGTCGACAGTGATCCGGGATTCAACGGCAGTCTGCAGAAACCGTTTTCCATCAATGATCTTATCATTCTGATGCGAAAATATGTGCCCCGGTCTTCGTTGTAAAAATGCATTGATGCCGCGCATGCATGCATTGATTGACAATTCCTGTCTGCCTGCATATACTGATGATATGCCGCGCGGACTTCACCGCAGCAAATAAATCCAGGGATGTTGCCATGAATATGAAAACGATTTTGACCGCCATCGGTATTGTACTCGCAGTCGCGGGCGCGATAGGCGGGTATCACGGTTACACAATGCTCAATACCACCGGTGCGAAGTTTACCCGTGGATTTACGAATGCGCTCGGCGGCGGGTTGACCAAAACCGATATGACCGCCTGGCTCTGGATAGTGCTCGGAGCGGCAGCAGTCATCATTGGTGTCATACTCGTGCTCATGAAGAAAAAAAAGTAATTCAGCCGTTTTCTCTATTTGTTAGTCGCCGCGGACAATTCCTTAAGCGACTGTTCATACATATCCTCGATGGCCCACATCATCCGGTATTTCGGGAAACGCGTCATGAGCTCCTCGCAGCGTTTTTTCACTTCCTGCCAGTTGCCCATGTCGCGCACGGCGAGCAGCGCCTGATAGAAAAGCTCGGGAAGGAACGGGTCTTTGGCAAACACGCTCCGCGATTTTTCGGCGACGGCTATCATCTCGCGGCGCATCAGCACCGCACGGTTCGTGTCCGAGAAGTTCTCCTCATACATGTCCGCAAGTTCCCCGAGCACGTTCTGCAGATTCCAGGTGCACTGCGCCGGCGTCTCTCCCTGCGTGTATGCGTAGAGTTCGCGGTCATACTGTTCTTTGCTGCGTTCCCTGAGTTTTACGAAATACGGATCGGCGGCTGCCGACGCGAATGATCGCCACGATGGCGCTTTCAGGCGCATGTCGAGTCTGCTGATTTTATCATACGCCTCGAGTATTTCGCGCTGGAACCGGATGCTTTTAAAGTCCTTCAGGAAGACATATGATTCTTCAATTCCCTGCTGGGGCTTGATGTAATACGGATCAAACGCGGATGATTCCCGGAATTTCACCTGCGCCTCGGTTATGAGCTGCCGGTCGAGGAGATCGAGTCCCTCATAGTAGCTTCTGACCGCCTCGATGGACCGGTGTACGGACCCGGACTGAATGCCGCCCAGCGCCGTGATCACGTTCGATGCAAGCTCGTGTTCGACGGCGAGCGCCTTTGCCGTTTCACCAACAGCGGAAAAGGTCCGCAGTATCTTTCCGCTTGTGGTGTCGGTGAGTTTTGCGTCAATGCGTATGGTCTGCCCCGTCACGATGAACGACCCGTAGAGAAGCCGGGTCGCCGCGAGCAGTTTACCGATGGTGAGCGCTTTGGCGCTGTCCACGGCGCCGGTAAGACTCAGCTCCTGTTCCCGCAGCACGTTCTGCAGCTGCTGACGCTCAACAATGTCCAGAGGAACTCTGCCGCCGCTGATATCGGTTGTCAGCATATCGGCGAGACCTTTCGAGAGCCACGCATACGCGGTGTTCTTCGATGTGTTCTCGAAATAAAGCACCGATATCGTTTCCCGTGCCGACAGTGTGAATGTCAGAAGACATGCCGTCAGTACGGTGGTAACGTATGATCTCATGAGATACTCCCGGGGGCTGGCCCTCCGCTCTATCATACCGTACCGCGATTGCCGCGTCAATGCGGCGCGGCAGCAATGGACTTTTTTTATTTTTTTGTTATACTTTTTCCGGAATAAAATTCAAGGAGTTTTCACATGGCTCATATTATCACTGATGAATGTGTCGCCTGCGGCGCATGTCTTTCGGAATGTCCCGAGAAGGCGATCTCTGAAGGCGATCCGATCTACAAGATCGACGCTTCGAAATGCGACGATTGCGCAAGCTGCGTGGCGGTTTGCCCGAGCGAAGCTATCAAAAAAGCATAACGCTGGAAATGCATAAAAAAGGGAGCTTCGGCTCCCTTTTTTTATTGTTGTTTATTACGCACGATTATTTCTTATAAATCGTTGAAAACACTGAAAAATAATCCGGGAACGTTTTCCGCACGCAGGACGGATTACTGATGACGACATTGTCGATAAAAAGACCGGCGAGCGAGAACGCCATCGCCATGCGGTGGTCGTCATAGGTGGCGATGCGCACGCCTTTGTATGACGGCGCCGGATGAACCGTGAATCCGTCCTGAAACACGGTTACACCGCCCCCCAGCATGCGTATCTCGTTTGCCACCGCCTCGATGCGGTTGGTTTCCTTGATGCGCATATTCTCAACGCCGCGAATGGTCGTGGGTCCCTCCGCCGCGAGCGCAACCACGGCCAGTGTCTGCGCGACATCGGGCATATCATTGAGCGATACATCCACGCCTTTGAGCTTTTTGTCCGGTGATTTCGATACTTCCACGAAGTTTTCGCCGCGCGTGACGGTGCATCCCATGGTCTCAAAAATATCAACGAGCTTGATGTCGCCCTGTTTGCTTTTGTAGGATATGTTCTCCACCCGCACCCGTCCGCCCACGACTGCGGGAATCGCGAAAAAGTACGATGCGTTCGAGGCGTCTGATTCTATCGTGTATTCCCCGGCGCAATAAACCTTTTCATTGCTGACGGTGAATGATTCGTAATTATTATTTTTCACGCTGGCGCCGAAATGCTCCATCAGGTCGATGGTCATGTCGATGTAGGGTTTGCTCACCAGTGTGCCGTTGATGGCCACCGTGAGCGGTTTTTCCGCGTACGGCGCCGAGAGGAGCAGTGACGACAGATACTGGCTGCTGTCGGTCCCCCTGAGCGTTACCGTGCCGCCGGGGAAATGTCCGCCTTCAATCATCACCGGCGGGTATTCATCATCCTTCGCCCGCACATTTACGCCCATGCTGCGCAAAGCCCGTACGAGATCGCCGATGGGACGTTTGAGCATGCGCTCGTTGCCGGATATGAAATAGGTGCCCTGGCCGAGCGTGAGCATCGAGACGAGGAAACGCATCGCGGTTCCCGCATTCTGTATGTAGATTTCGCCGACATATCCCGGGAAATGACCGTCGCTGCCGATGACGGTGAGCGTCTGACTGCTCTCGTCATGCTGCATCCAGAGTCCGAGTTTTTCAAGCGCACGCATCATGTGCGTGGTGTCGTCGCTCATAAGCGCGTTTTTGAGCGTCGTGGTCCCCTTGGCGAGTGCGGCGATGACGAGTGCGCGGTTCGTATAGCTTTTCGATCCGGGAACACGCACGACCGCATCCACGTTCGCGGCGCGTTCAATACGTAAATCTTTGTTGTCCATGGCAGTATCTCTTTCAGAAGTATGGGCACAGTCTATAGTGTAAGGATTGAAAAATCAAATGATACGCGGCAGCAGTCCTGTTATGACCGGCACGTCGATGACCGTTCCCGATACACCGCCCGCGCGGCTCACGTCGGTGACGGTGATGAACATCTGGCCCCTGTCCTTCATGTAATCGAGCACGCGGGCGCGCCTTGGTGCGTCAAGTTCGAGGAGCGCGTCGTCGATGAGGAGTATCGGGCGCTCGTTGCGTTCACGCGCGATGACCGACTGCCGCGCGATGTTCATGATGACCGCGGCGAGCCGTTTCTCGCCCTGCGAGGAGAAATGACGTATCTCGGTATCGTGTGCGAACAGACGGAAATCGCCCCGCTGCGGTCCTATCGAGGTGGTGCGCATCTTCACATCGCGTCCGGCCTGCGCCTTGAGCCTGGCTGCGAATGAATCCGCCGAGGTGATGTCGCCCGCGCCGTTCTCGTAACGTATCGCATAGCCGCCGGCCGTGCCGAACAGCGCCGTGAACGAGTCATTCATGGACCGAGCGATGATTTCAGCATAGGCGTTCGCGCGTTCGATGATGAAATATCCGAGCTCGGCAAGTCTGTCGTCGAACACCGTATAATCGGGGCTCTGCACTTTCAGCGCAGCGTTACGGTGCTTCAGTACGCCGTAATATTCCACGAGCGCGGCAAGATACGCCGCGTCGACGTTCGAGATGAGCATGTTGAAGAAATCGCGACGACGTGACGGTTCGCCGTCGATGAGCGATACATCGGCAGGCAGGAACACCACGGCGAGAAAACGCCCGATGATCTCCCGGCGTGTGCGCACTTCCTTGCCGTCAACGGCCACGCGTTTTACTTTGTCGAATGAAGACACTTCAACGCGGCGTTCGTCGCCGTTATCGGAGATGAAGACGCCTTTGACATAGTAACCGGGTTCTCCGTTCTTCACGAGGCGTTCGTCGCGCGCGGTGCGGAATGAACGTCCGTCGGCGAGAAGATGTATCGCTTCAAGGAGATTTGTCTTGCCGCTGCCGTTGTCCCCGGTGAGAATGGTGACGCCGGGTTCAAATGAGAGATCGGCGGTGCTGTAATTACGGAATCCGCGAAGGGTAAGCGATGATATGGTCACGGTTTTTTACGGGAAACATCCCGTGGTATTTTATAACTGGAAATATGTGCGGGTTGGACACACAATATTTTCTTCAAGTTGCTGTCGCTTTCGCAATCCATCCATGGATTGCTTGCGCTCGGCGCCAACGCGAGCATCAATTATCCCCGATATTGTACCGCATCCATGCGTTCATAGGTCCTATTTCCTTTTTTGATCGGGTCTGCAGAAAAGCTCGCGTTATGCTTCTTCTTCAGCCTTCATCGGCATGACGATATAGAAATAATCGTTGCGTTCAATTTCCTTGACCATGGCCGGCGACGTGTCGTCGTTGAAGCGGAACGTGATGATGTCCGCGTCGATCTGGCGCATGATGTCCTGTATGTAGGTGTAGTTGAACGATATCTGGCACGGGTCGCCCTGATAGTTCACTTCAATCTCTTCGCTTGATTCCCCGAGCTCCTGGTTCACGCCCTTCACGTTGAGCGATCCTTCGCCCACTTCCATGATGAGTTTTTTGGAGCGGACGTCCTGGATCATCGGCGTTACGCGGCGTACGGCGTCCATGAGGTCGTTCTTGTTCACGCGGAACGAATTGCCGAAGTCCTTGGGGACCACCTGTTTGTAATTGGGATATTTTCCCTCGATGAGCGTGCTTACGAATTGGAACGATCCGCAGCCGAACGATACCTGCTGCGCGCCCACGGTCATCGTTACGTTCTCGGCGTCTTCGCCCGATGCTATCGATATCATCTCGGTGAGCACTTTCGGCTCGATGATGATGCCGAAACCGCCCTTGGGTACGCCCTCGAATTCGCGTTCGATGAAGGCGAGACGTTTGCCGTCGGTGGCTATGGCGCGTACCGCGTTGTCTTCTTTCTCGAAATATATCCCGCGGAGCACCGGTTTGAACGTATCGCGCGCGGTGAACGACAGACACTTATTGACCATCGTGACGAATTCCTTCGCCGGGATGACCACGGGTTTCGCCGTGTCCTTGATGTCCGGAAACGCGGGGAAATCGTCGGGTTTGATGCCGATGATGGTATGTTTGATCTTATTGTTCTCGGAAGCGATGCGTATCTTGTTCTGCTTGTCGATCTCTATGGAAAGGAAGCCCTCGGGCATTTCCTTGATGATGCTCACGATCTTTTTCGCGAACACGCCAACCGTGCCTTTGCCCGAATATTCGGAGAGCTGGAGCACGCCCTTCACCCAGACGCTGTTGTCGGTGGCGGTGAGCGTGAGCACGTTCTCGTTGAGGTCGAACATCACGTTGCTTTCAATATTATAGACGATCTTCCCTTCAACAACGTCTTCGGTGACGGCTATCACCTTCAGTATGTCTTTTTTGAGGCATTTGAACTTCATAATCCGCTCCCGATGATCTATCGATGGTATGCGGGTATAGTATATTAGGGGTATTGTTTTTGCAAGACCGAGGGTGCCGGAGGCGCTGAGGCGAGGGGATTGAAAAGGACGCTTTATTGCTCTGGGGGAAATGTATTTCTTCGCACCGCGTTTGTGCCTCAGCCGTCCTTCCATGGACGGATTCGGCGCGCTCGCGCCATCCTGGCGCTCGCTCATATTTATCACAAATTATGACTGTTGTAATGCGATGTTTTATTGATAAAAAACGCGGTGCGAAGAAACACATTTCCCCCTCGCATATCGCTTGATGAGATAATGGTGGTATAGTAAATGATGATAAAGTAGTTCCAACGCTCGAACGCCGTCTTGTCTTATGTTTTACGCCTGCTTGGAAATAAATGAGAAAAAAGAGTGTAGGCCATCATTAATAACGGGTGTTCTCCTGCCCTGCGCAGCCGGGGAATGGCGGTGGGCCGGGCGTAGTCGAGGCCAGCTGGAGGAAGGGGCGCTTTCCCGCAGTCGAAAAAAAGACACAGGTTGCTGTTAGTTACCGGTTTGTATTATAGTCTAAAATTTTAAGCACAGACCAAATGTGTTTTGAAATGCGAATGGTGATGATTGATTATATGACCCAGTCAATATGCTTTTACCATCGATATATAAACCAAGCCTAAATCCAAGGATTGACAATGCAGGGTTTATAAAAAAACCTAGTGCCAACAGCGCTGCTGCACCTTCACTTGGACTAAAAGTTAATAATAGCAAAGGAATTGCTGTATATACTAACGGGAATAGAAATGAAAACAAAGACCCGTATCCCGAATATATATTTTCCTGGTCTTTAAAATATAAATATTCGGCAAGAGGCATAAAAATAATTTCAGAAACTATCCAAGAACTCACTAAAAAAAACACTCCTTCATAGCCGCCAATACGTAATGTTGGGGTAATGGCAAGGCGTGCTATTGTTCCAATTCCAACTCCCGCTACGAAATTCCATGAAAGATAATCAAGCTCAGTCCACTTTTTTTGCTTACTACTGTTTATTTCAACAGCAAGTATTGGAGATGTTAACAAAATCAACAATGCTATTATTATTTTCACATGGCTTCCTAGCTGCGAAATGGAGCCTGTTTGGAAATAGATATTATTCGCATATCCCGATAATCTGTCCTGAATCATAACGCGACCCTTTCGCAAATATTTATAAAGACCAATAAATATTATTCTATCGCCGAGCATCGTATTGTCAAGCAGAATAGAATTGGTCTGTATGCTTGACGCGCCGGACTGCGGACTTATACTGCGGTATCCATTGTGCGGCGGAAGATGATGCCGCATAGGACAATAAGGAGCTTCTGTGGGCTTTCTCTATACGCTGTTCGTCGTCGCGGGAATAACCGCCGTCGCATTGATCGGGAAACTTTCGGCGCGTAAGGGCATTCCGGCGCTCGACCTGTCATTTGTCATATTCTCCGCGGCAACGGTGATGTGCGCCGTCTGGCTCAGATTCAGCGGTGCGTCGGGTTCATCATTCACGGCCCCTGTAATTATGTACGCGGTGGTCGCCGGTATCGGCGGGTCGCTGGCGGTTTTCCTCTTCAACCATGCGATACGCATCGGGCATTTCGGTTTTTCAAACGCCATTTACCGTTCATCGTTCATGATGCCGGTGCTTTTCAGCATGATATTCCTTGCAGCACGTCTGCGGTACACAACCGTTGCCGGTATTATGATAATCGTGACAGCTATTTTTCTGATGTCGTGGTCGAACGGGTCGTTTGCATCGGGACAATCCGGCGGCTGGCGGTGGTTTCTCGTCATCGCCGCGGCGTTTGTTCTCAGCGGACTACCGCGTATCGGACAATTGCTCACCAATACGCACAAAGAGAACTTTTTTGTCTATCTGTTCCTGTCATACGCCGCGGGAGCGATCGCGCTCATTCCGGCTGTTGTCGCACGACGTCGTGTGGATAAACGCGCGCTCGCGTACGGCAGTATCGCCGCGGCGGCAAGTATTGTCGGCGTGTATTGTACGCTCATGGCGCTGAACCATCTGCCTGCATATGTAGTCTATCCCATCACACTCAGCGCACCGATTATGCTCGGCATACTTATTTCGTATTACTTCAAGGAAAAAATAAAACCGTGGGGGTGGATAGGAATTCTGCTGGGCATCAGCGGCATCCTCATCCTCGCCATCTGGAAATGATGATACGCCGTGCTATCTCCGGCAACATCCGTTTTTCACCCATCCCCTTATTTTTTTAATATCCAACGCGCGATAGCGAAGGGGAGAGAAGTCTTTTTTAAAACCGGTACATTTGTTTGAGCAGAAACGGCAATAACATAATAAGAAAATATATATTAGACGTAGAACACAATCCTGCATCGCAAATAAAGTGCGAGTTATGTACCGGTTTTAAAAAAGACTTCTCTCCCCGCGCGTCACCGCGCGGGGCCCCGCCCCTACGCCGTCTTATCTCCCTTATCCGCCAACAACACTTCCCGCGGCTTGCTGCCGTTCTCGGGTCCGATGATGCCGCGCTGTTCCATTATCTCAACGATGCGTGCCGCGCGGTTGTAGCCTATCTTAAGCCGCCGCTGCAGGAACGATGCGCTCGCTTTGCGTGTGCGCACCACGAGCGCCACCGCGTCTTCCCAGAGCGAATCGTCGATGGCGTCTTCTTCGATGCTGTCGTCGCCCTCTTTCGCCTCGAGCATGGCGATGACTTCTTCGTCATACATCGGTGCAAGCTGATTGGATATCTCGTCGACCACTTTTTTCACTTCGGTGTCGGAAACGAACGCGCCCTGCACACGCTCGGGCATCTGCACCGCGGGCGAGCAGAAGAGCGAGTCCCCTTTGCCGAGGAGCTGTTCCGCGCCGCCCATGTCGATGATGATGCGCGAGTTCATCTTGTTGGGCACCTGGAACGCGATACGCGTGGGAAGGTTCGCCTTGATGACGCCGGTGACAACATCAGCCGACGGGCGCTGCGTTGCGATGATGAGGTGAATACCGACGGCGCGTGACATGCCCGCGAGCCGCGAGATGAGATCTTCCACCTCTTTTGACGCGACGATCATGAGGTTATGAAGCTCGTCGATGACCACCACCATGTACGGGAAGAACTCAAGCGGCTCGCCCTCGAAATCCTTTTCGCCTGATTCGATGAGGCTTTTCACTTTTTCGTTGTAGGCCTTTACGCTCCGCACATAGAACTTTTCCATCTTCTCGTAGCGCTTTTCCATGATGTCTACGATGTGCCGGAGCACGACGGTAGCCTTCTTTTCGTCGGACACCACCGGCGCCATGAGATGCGGGATGCCGTTGTATATGGAAAGCTCAACACGTTTCTTGTCGATGAAGATGAATTTGAGTTCATCGGGACGGAAACGATAGAGCAGTGACAGGATGACGGTTGACAGACACACGCTTTTTCCGGAACCGGTAGTCCCTGCGACGAGGAGATGCGGTGCGGCGGCAAGATCGCCCACCACATTGTTGCCGTAAATGCCTTTGCCGAGCACGAAGGGGATATCCGCTTTCGACGAGCGGAAATCCTCGCTCTCAAGGACGTCGCGGAGGAGGACCGCGGTGCGTACTTTGTTGGGTATCTCGATGCCGATGACTGATCGTCCCGGTATCGGCGCGATGATGCGCACACTTTCGCTTGCAAGCGCGAGTGCTATGTTGTCCGTGAGGTTTGCCACTTTCGAAACGCGAGTGCCGGCCTCAAGTTCAAGCTCATACCGTGTGATCACCGGTCCGCGCGATGCGCCTACCACACGCGCCACGACATCAAAATCCGCGAGCGTCTGTTCCAGCCGCACGGCGGTCGCTTTGATGTTCTCGCCGGCGGTGCCGTCGTTTATGACGATGGAACGTTTGAGCAGATCGATCGACGGGCCTTTGTATTTTTTATCCACCACGCGCGGATCGTAATTGTCCTGTATCAAGGACGGCATTACATCCGATTCCTTCACCTTTTTCGGAACGATGTGACGCTCGGGCAGCGTATCCACTCTGCCGTCACGGTCGCCCGGCTGTTCCTGTATCCGCGCCTTAACTTCATTGATGAGGATATTGTTTTCATCATCGTCGACCGGTGTCTCTGCTTTTGCGGCAATGGGTTCCGCATCAGTTTCTTCTATTACCTCATCAGCTTCGTCAATGTCGTTATCGTCAGTCTGATCTTCATCGCTATCGGCTGACGCAGCTTCTGTTTCTTCTAATTCAACCACCGGTTCAGCCGCATCCTCAATGAGATCTTCCTCATCAACAGTGCCGGTGACTTCCATTATGGCTGCCGCCGGAGCGGTTTGCACAGATTCCGTTACAGGTTTTTCAAGAATAGGGAACGGGTCGGCTGTAACGGCTGCGGGCGCAATGGATACTGCCGAAGCGGCGGGCATTGACACGGTGCCGCGTACCTCTTCATCGCCGTAGATGTCGCGGTCGAACGGGGGTATCATTTCCATGATCGGGCCTTTCGCGGCCGCACTGACGCCGAACTCGGCGGCGGGTTTGCGTTTCATGACGACATTTCTGACGGTCACCTTTTCCACCAGCGGAAGAACACGGAGTCCAAGTGCGCCCACTTCGCGTTTTCTCAGAAGCGGTGCGACCCCGGGTATCGGCGGCAGTTTTCCGCTTTTCATCCTGAGCGGCGGCTTTTGCACGGGAACGGCCGCTTCTTCCGGCATTTCTCCGGAGGTTTCAGTATTCTGCGCTTCACGGCGGGCTGTAAGCGTCTTTTCGGCGGCGTTTTTGATGCTGCCGGCAAAGCGGGTGATATAATCCTTGAACGAGAATTTGAACATGAATATGGCGTCCGCAAGCAGAAGGAATCCGAACAGCGCGTATGAACCGATGCCGCCCAGAAGCGATTGTGATGATAATGATATCGCATTGCCCACAGCACCGCCGCGGAAATAGGTCTCGCTGCTCATGAGCACACGGTCGAACAGCGCGCCGAAGACGAGCATGGCGGCGAGAATGCCTCCCACGATGCCCAGCGATCCGCGAAGCGATCCATGCAGTGTCTGATGTATGCCCGCCCAGAGCAGAAGCCCCGCGATGAAATATGCTGAAAAACCGAACCCCGCGAACAGGAGCGACGCAACCTTAACGCCGATGCCGCCGGCGAGGTTATGCGTGGTGACGTTCGGTGACGATGAGAACATCGTGCTGTCATTGGGCGAAAAACTTATCAGCGATAGGAAGATAAGTCCCGCGATGAGCACGAAGAGAAGCCCCAGTATTTCCTGCCACACCGTTGAACTTCTGATGACCGCAAGAAACGTGCTTTGTATAGGTTTTTTCATGAAAGGATGGTCCTTTTTTGTGGTGCTTGGTACTATTATCGGTATGCTGAATACCGATGTTAGTACTTTTATAGATGCCCGATATCGTACCGGCCCGCGTTTGTATGATATGTATCACAATATGTTAACCAGCGCTGCCGGTCTCGAAAAAATAATCATAATAAGGAAGCGAGGGAGGTTGACAATGTTTGCATAATTTAATACAATACACTGTATCGGCTCTGGTTAACATAATCTTCTGCTTGCCGTGTAAACGCATTCACGTTCGGGATTATACATCACTGCCGCAGCTATCATCGGAGGGAAATTCATGATCCAAATCAGAAAGCGCAATGGGCATATTGTTTCGTTCGATCATCAAAAAATAACCGAAGCTATTTTCAAAGCCGCGAAAGCGTGCGGCGGAAACGATTTTGCGATGGCCCAGAACCTTTCTGACAAGGTGGCGAATCTCCTCAATAAAAAATTTCATGCGAACTCGATACCCGCGGTGGAAGAAGTCCAGGACGCCGTTGAAAAGGTGCTCATCGAAGAGGGGCATGCGAAAGTAGCCAAGGCGTTCATCCTCTATCGCGAACAGCACAAACGTCTGCGCGATGCGAAGAACCTGGTACTTGATATCTCAAAGACGATGGACGGTTATCTCAAGCAGTCGGACTGGCGCGTGAACGAGAACGCGAACGTCAATTATTCGCTCGGCGGTCTCATCCTCCATAATTCGGGCGCGGTGACGGCGAATTACTGGCTCAACAGCATTTATACCGCGGATATCGCCGCGGCGCATAAGAACGGCGAATTCCATATCCACGATCTTTCCATGTTTTCCGGCTATTGCGCCGGCTGGTCGCTGCAGCAGCTCATCCGCGAAGGTCTCGGCGGCGTTCCCGGCAAGATCACGAGCAAACCGGCGAAGCATCTTGCCACGCTCGTGCATCAGATGGTGAACTTTCTCGGCGTGCTCCAGAACGAGTGGGCGGGCGCGCAGGCGTTCTCAAGCTTCGATACCTTTCTCGCACCGTTCGTCAAGGCGGACAACCTTTCGTTCGACGATGTGAAGCAGTCGATACAGTCGTTCGTGTTCGGTGTGAATATTCCGTCACGCTGGGGTTCGCAGTCCCCGTTCACCAACATCACGCTCGACTGGATGTGTCCCGGTGATATGAAGGACCGGAAGGCGCTTGTGGGCGGACAGGAAATGGATTTCACGTACGGCGACTGTCAGCGTGAAATGGATATGGTGAACAGGGCGTTCCTCGAGACGATGATGGAAGGCGACGCGCACGGCCGCGGCTTCGCATATCCCATACCGACATACAACATTACCCGCGATTTCAACTGGGATAATGAGAACGCCAATCTTCTCTTCGACATGACCGGAAAATACGGCACGCCGTATTTTCAGAATTTCATCAACTCCGATCTCGATCCGTCCGACGTGCGCTCCATGTGCTGCCGGCTCCAGCTCGACAAGCGTGAACTGCGCCACCGCGGCGGCGGTCTTTTCGGCGCTGATGAGCTCACCGGTTCAATCGGCGTGGTGACGATAAACCTCCCGCGCATCGGCTATCTCAGCAAGGACGAGACCGAGTTCTTCGCGCGGCTCACCAACCTCATGGATCTCGCCAAGGAATCGCTTGAGGTAAAACGCACCGTGGTTACCAAGCTTATGGATGCGGGACTGTTCCCGTACACGAAGCATTATCTCAAATCGTTCGCGAATCATTTTGCGACCATCGGCCTCAACGGCATGAACGAATGCGTGCGCAATTTCTTCGGTAAAGACCTCACGAGCGACATCGCGCGTGATTTCGCAATCAAGGTGCTCAATTTCATGCGCGAGCGGCTCATGGTGTATCAGGAGGAGACCGGCAACCTCTACAATCTTGAAGCGACACCCGGCGAGGGAACATCGTATCGTCTCGCGCGTGTGGATGCTGAAAAATACAAGGACATCATCACCGCCGGTTCCAAGGAAGCGCCGTATTACACCAATTCAACGCAGCTTCCGGTGGGCTACACTGCCGACCTTTTCACCGCGCTCGACATGCAGGACCCCATTCAGTCGCAGTATACCGGCGGCACGGTGTTCCATACATTCATCGGCGAGAGCATTGACCGCGACGTGTGCAAGGCGCTCGTGAAAAAGATAGCCTACAATTACCACATGCCGTATTACACGATTACCCCCACGTTCAGCATCTGTGAATCGCACGGCTATATCCGCGGCGAGGAATTCGCCTGCCCCGAATGCGGCAAGGAGACTGAAGTCTATTCGCGCATCGTGGGCTATTACCGGCCCATCAAGAACTGGAACACCGGAAAACACGCCGAGTATACCGAACGTCAGGAATATGCCGGCTTCGACACCGCGCTCGACGTAGCTGCGCATCAGGCGGCCGCGTTTGCCATCACGCATGACGACACGGTCGCATCAATGGAAAGTTTTCCGATGAGCGCTGTCGGTCAGCCGGAGATGACGTCGGCAGTCACCGGTGCGGCCGCTGCCGCCGTCGCGTCTAAAGTATCGCGCTACACGTTCCTCTATTCGAAGCATTGCCCCAAATGTCCGTCAGTGAAAGAGTATGTAAACTCGCTGCCGGTACAGGGCGAAATGCTCAACGCGCTTGAGGACGACCGCGCACGTTCGCTGCTTGAAGAACATCAGATACGCTCGGTGCCGACGGTATTCCTTTATGACGATGACAGCAAGATCATATCTATTGCACACAGTGTGGAAGATATCAGGAAAGTGATGGCGTAATTGCTCGGACAGTTGGAGGACAGCGGGGCATGCCCCGCTGTCCTCCAACTGTCCGCTGTCCTGTTAATACATTAGCCCAGCATTTCTTGACAGTCTCCGGAGGTGACATATACTGCCTTCACCGGAGTTATTATTGTCATGCAGAAAATAAAACGTTTATTCCTGTTGACCGTAGCGCTGCTCCTGCTCGGTACCACGTTGCCGCAGCAGAAACTGTATGCGGGACCGATGGCTGCCGGTTTCATACTCATCATCCTTGAACTTGGAAGTCTGGGGCTTGTTGCACTTGGAGTTGTAGTCACAGCTGCTATATATCATGGAGTTAATGAGAATATGAAAAGCGGGCAGCTTGAATTCGAAAAGAGACTAAATTCCTTGCAGAACGTACTGTGGAAAATATATAAAAAAGATGGAACTAAGGTTTTGGCCGTCAGCCTTACACGTGATGAATATAATAACTATTGGCTGAAGGATAGCTCCGGAAGGATGTTTACATTGAATCAGGACGATATAAATTTCGTTCGCTGCTTTTATGATTCGGAAGAGAGCATATTCACTTATTCTGACAATTCGGTATTACGGACGTCGGGGAACACGATCTCGATAGCCGGAGATATTATTCCAGGCGGAACATATTATGAGTCTTCGCTCTTTAACTTTTCTGTAAGATACAGTATGCCATTGCCGTTGAGATTTGAGCTTGGTGTAGGTACCCGCTTTTCACTGTGGGAATCATCCGGACGTATTTCACTGAGATCACTCCATGCCTTTTCCGATGTCCGTTGGTATCCATTCAGCAAAGAGCCGAAAGATTTTTTTATTCAAGCAGCATTGTCTGCAGGAGTATATCACTTTATTCCCAATCCGTTTTTTTACAATGCTAGTCAGTCGGAGTCGTATAGTGCATTGTGTGATGGAAGCTTCTATGTCGGTTGGAAATTTGAATGGCTTCCGTTGTTTCTTACTACTGCGATAGGTGTTTCCGAGACGGTCCAATACAATATCAATTCAAAACAATTTGCTCAGGGTTGGTCTGTTCTCCTTCGCTGCGAGATTGGACTTGATTTCAGTACGACGACGACCCCTGCGGCATACATCGCATCGAATTATAAGTAAGAACTGCTGGGCACGGAATTGCAATAAACGGCTCAACAAGCCGAAGCAGTGGCATAATGCCTTGAAGCAATGATGCAACGAGTAAAAGCAACCGCTCAAAGAGTCGAAGCAACGGTATAATGAGTGGAAGCAACCACAGAACAAGCTGAAGCAGCCGGTTAATGAGACGAAGCAGCCGCGCAATGACCAGAAGCCAGTGTATAATGAACGGAAGCAACGGACGAATGACAGAAAGCGGCGATAGAACAACCGGAAGCGACCGCCAAAGAATAGGGGTGATGTAAATGCAATACCGCACAGACGATATGCTTGATTGAACCATCATTGTTCCCTATCGCTTGGACACTATTCCCCATGGAACGGATGTCATGCGCTGATGCATGGAGTACGTTCCCTGCTGCACGGATAATATTCCCTGCTGCATGAGTGTTCTGCGCTCACGCACGGATGATATTCCACAGCGCACGGTTTATATTCTCTCAAGCACGGATATTGCGCGATAGTGCACGACCTCTATTCCCCATTGCACGAACGTTATTCACCATTTCATCGGCGTTCAATTCCATTATATATGGGGGGGGGAGCGGAGCGAACGAGTAACCACGTATACCGCGTCATGGCGGGCGTAGCGGGGGTGTTTTCCTCACGCGTCAGCGTTGTGCGAGCATAGCCTACGCAACAACGTGGAGAAAGCTATTATGCCGGAAAAGCAATAACGGGGAATATACGGAAGTGAGTTACGCTGATGCGTGAGGAAAATACCTCCGCGAAGCCCGCGCCAGCGCGGGGATGCGTGTCCCGAGTGAGCGCAGCAGGGGCGGGCGGGTCTTACCGCTGCAGCGACTTTTCCTTTATCAGCAGCATCAACTCCACCCTGTTTCTGATATAGCACTTGCGATATATGTTGTACACATGCCCGTCAACGGTCTTCTTTGAGACATTGAACGTCTTTGCTATTTCCCGCGAGTTTTTCCCCTTCACCAACGCCTGAATGATTTCCTGCTCACGCGCCGTCAGGCCGTAGAGATGGATGAAATGTTTGGTCAGTCCGCCGTCGGTGGGAACAGGTCTGTAAAATACGCGTACGGTATATACCAGCATGCCGAGGTTCCAGAGGAGCAGATACGCTCCGTAGAGGAATGCCGCATACCGGCCATGGGCGAGTATCTGCTCGATTATCGCGAAAGGCAGCACGAGTACGCTTACCGCCACGAAATAGAGCATGGGGCGCTTTGAAGCGTCGGCAGCGATACTCCGTGCATGCATGAGCGCCATGACGAACCAGGCGCAGTAGAACAGCCGCATGATGATGTCGATAATGCGTATCGTGAGCGTCTCGGTCCCGGCGATGAAGCCCGCTATCGACGGAACAACGATGGCGAGGAAGAGCGCAATGGAAACCAGCAGGAATATCGATGAATAGCGCTTTTTTACTTTTCGTCCGATAAGCGTGAGCGTAAAATGCGGAGCGGCATACATGGTGGCGCTGAGGCAGAGGGCGAGTATGATAAGGTCGATGTGGTATGTGGTGAGCGGAGAGGGGACATAGCGCTGAATAAAAAAAGCCAATGCGTATACCAGAAAGAATACGATGGACGTGCTGAGCAGAAGCAGATAATAGCCGAAATACGCTGTCGTATAACGCGGGTACAGGAGCAGCGCCGAGACGAACGATGCCACGCTCACGAGGACGGTTATGGTGTAAAACCAGAATGCGAATTGTTCCATGCGGCCGGAAATACTCCTTCGTATATCCGATAATATCCTGTTCCCGCCAATCGTCAAGGCGCGGTGACTGGAATTTCCGCATGACGCACTTGACGATAATGGTAAACGGGATGCCGCTGCTGCGGTCAATCCTGATAGGGGATGTCGATATTTGACAGAGCCGATTGTCCGAGCCGTTCCCGGAGCTGCTGCCGGTAGAGCGAACGCGGACTCACATAACGGTCGAGTGACTCCCCGTATGCATTGCCCATGAGCGCTTTGTCTTCGTAGTAGTATTTTTTTCCGTCCATACCCTTGAATATCGTTTCCATAGTTGAGATGATGCCTTTTTTGTTGGGCAGATCGAGCGGCTGAAACCCGATGACCATGTTCTGCGCCGTCGGCGGGTTCATCGCGTAGACGAGAGAGGATGAGCAGTTCCACATAAGTGTGTTCGCGGTTGCCCAGCCGTGCGCTCCCTTGGCGAGAAAACCGCGCCAGGTGGCGCAGAGTATGCCGAACGGCCCGCGGACGGTGACGTTGTCATACAGAACGCCGGTGGACCAGCAGAGGTGCGGTTCGCAGAAGTTGTATGTTTTGTCGGCGAGACAGTTCACGAAGGCGTTGGGCCCCGGCACCTGATACTGCACCACGAATGCGTGCCGGTCGTTTCTGGTGTAGCATCGCTGTACAAGATTCTGCTGACCATAGATGCAGAAACTGTAGCGCCGTCCGCCCTGAAGCCGGCTGACCGCGTCAAGACACTGACTGTCTTCCACGGTGATCCGGCTTGCCTTGTGCGACAGCCGCACCAGTGAATACGAGAAATGGTACGAGCGCAGTTTTCGCGCCCATCCGCCTGCTATCGCCCCGAACTGTACCGCCACCCATGAGTGGTTCTCGTCGCTGTTGTAAGCGAACGGTTCTATATTCAAATAACCGAAATCGATCTGATAGTCCTTCGGATCGCGCATGACATTCACATCGTAACAGGAGACAAGAAGCATGTTCTCAATGCCGCAGCGGGAAATGCGGCCGTTCCATTCATATGCCGCAATGCTGCCGCCGCCGTAGATGCTGTTCACGGCGTCCACCAGCGGGACGTCTATGGTGACTTTCGACCCGGAAATACCGGTGATCGTGCGCAGATAATTATAAGAATACGATTGCGTATTCCATCCATCGAGTCCCTTCAGTCCGGTGTCCTCCAGCCATGTATCGTTGACACGCTTCAGCAGCAGGATATTGTCACCGGCTTTGAATCCGCCCGTGTCCTGTATATCGAATGAACGTGTGCCGACGGGTACATAGGGCGTAGTGATCTCCTGCCCGGTGCCGGTTTTCTGCGCCGCACCGGAACCGCCGATCTCGATGAATACCGAATCCTCACCCGATGCCTTTGTTGTAGAGATGAGCACGGTTCCTGATGTATCGTTCCCTTCACCGCGAAGCACAATACCGCCCGCATGTACGAATATCTTTCCGGCGATGATGTATACGCCGCGTTTCAGGAGCACCGCGCCGCGGAATCCGCCGGCATCGGGGCTGCGCCGTGCCAGCGTATCGATGGCGTTCTGAATCACCTTTCCCGCATCACCGTTTTCCGGCGGAGACACGGTTATCGCCACGGGTACGACGGGTATCGCAACGCCGCCGCCCTCATACCCGCAATATGACCAGTCGGGCAGGCGGTCGCCGCGGTCGTTCCAGGGCTTATAGACGATGCCGTTTCCCGTGTTCGATGCGAGCATGCTCATCGCGGGTTTCTCCGCTTCTACGGGTGCTGCGATTTCGGGAATCGATTCATGCCGCGGCAATGCGCCGAATATCGCATGCGCCTGCGCTTCGGTGAATGTACCTGATTGCGCATCAGACCGCTCACAGCTGAACGACGCGATCTTCCCCGAACCGCTCATACTGTCCAGCTTTATCGAGTAGATCACACGTCCGCCTCGTATGGTGAATGCGGCGGCCTCGGTTCGCTCGCCGTTTCCGGAAAAACGGATCGATGCATACGGTTTTTTCCAATCTTCAAGCACTTCCACCAGCATGCCGCCCGAACCGGTCACTTTCAGGACATAGTCGCCGGACGGCAGTGACCGGTACATATACAGCTTCGCATCGGCGCCGGCAGCCTGCAATGTGCACCCGTCATTCTGTTCACTATTCACCGTTATTGCAGGTGTACGTTTCCAGTCGTTAAGTGTGTATGTTTTTGTAAAGTCGAAGGTCTGCGCCGATATTCTGGGAGAATATGCCGCCGCAATGAGACCGGCGAGAAGACATCGTAGTATGTGCTGATCTGTTTTTTGCATCATCATGCATCCTCATGTCCCGCGAATATGACGGGATGATGCTATATTAACACAGGACCGCATTTTTGTCATTGAAACTATATGACATTCTATTGCAAAAATATGACAGGCGATGGCTCAGGTACTAATACTGGTATGAAACCTCCTGTTTCAGGTATCTTTTCCTATGTCCGCGGGCACCAATCATGGCTATACTGGAGGTGAGAAGAAAGAAAAGGAGCACTGCTATGAAACAGGTATTGGTCACCGGCGCCGGCGGAACGGTTGGCCGCGAAGCGCTGAAGGAACTGGTCAGGGAAGGAACATGGAACGTACGTGTGTTTGAAAAGCGTTCAAAGGCAGTGGAACGTGTTCTCGCACCGTTTGCAGGGGCGATCGAGATCATCTGGGGCGACATTACAGACAAAACATCGGTTGCCGCTGCAATGACCGGCGTTGATGCGGTCATCCATCTCGCCGGCATCATACCGCCGCTTGCCGATATCCGGCCTGATTTGGCCCGGCGCGTGAATGTGGGCGGCACGGAAAACATCATCGCCGCCGCGTGTGCAAGCGCCTTGAATCCGTTCATCATATTCGCCTCATCGGTTTCCGTCTACGGCGACCGGCTGAAAACGCCCTGGATACGCGTAGGTGACGCTCTTGCTCCGGGGCATGACGCCTATGCCGGGACTAAAATAGCCGCCGAAGAGGCGCTGACCGGCGCAATGCTGCGAACAGCGATATTCCGGCTGAGCGCGGTCATGTACCCGACGATAGCGATGAATCCGGCGATGTTCCACATGCCGCTCGATACATCGCTTGAGATCGTTACCTCGGCTGACACCGGCTACGCGTTCGCGCATGCGATAGACCATCCGGAACTTGCCGGCGGCATCTATAATCTCGGCGGCGGTGAGCGCTGCCGGACAACGTATCGTACCTATATCAATGACTGTTTCGAAGCAATGGGCCTCGGCCGCGGCTTCCTGCCTGAGAAAGCATTCGCTGTATCCGATTTCCATTGCGGATATTACGCGGACAGCGATGTGCTCAACGAGGCGCTGCACTTCCAGCGTATGACACTCACGGACCATCTTGCCGAGATGCGCGCCGCGCTTCCCTCATGGAAGCGATTTTTCGCGCGGATGCTGCGCCCGGTGATCAGAAGGCAAATACTGCGCGTGTCTGAACCGTTCATGCAGCTCACACGGGCTGCCGCACACGCGGCGTCATAACGATTGATCAGCGGTACTGCGACGCCTGTGCGTTGAACATGGATGCGTAGAGTCCGCGCCGTTTCATGAGCGTACGGTGATTGCCCTGCTCCGCCAGATGACCTTCGTCGAATACGAGGATATTGTCCACCGAGCGGACGGTTGAGAACCGGTGCGACACGATGACCGTGAGCCGTCCCTCGGCAACCTTGGCAAGGCCGTTGAATATCTCCGCTTCGGCGAACACATCGAGCGACGCCGTGGGTTCATCGAGTACCAGCGCGGGGCTTTCGCTCATGTAGCCGCGTGCGAGCGCCACTTTCTGCCATTCGCCGCCGGAGAGGTCCGCCCCCGATTTCATGGTGCCGAAGAGACGTCCAAGCCACGAATCGTATCCGTGCGGCAGCCGCTTGATGATAGTGTTGATGCCGGCGTTTGCGGCCGCGCGTTCCATCCGTTCTCTGTCTTCCGCATGGGGGAGATCGCCGAACACGATATTCTCTTTCAAGGTGAGACTGTAGCGTACAAAATCCTGAAACACCACCGAGAAGAACCGGCGCACGCCTGCAAGATCATACTCTCTGAGGTCGCGTCCCTCGAGCAGTATCGTCCCCGACGTGGGGTCGTAGAGACGTGAGAGCAGTTTCACGAGCGATGTCTTTCCGGCGCCGTTTTTTCCCACGAGCGCCGTCGACTGTCCGGGCAGCAGTTTGAAATTAAGTCCCTCGACAACCCAGCGCTCGCTTGCGGGATAGCGGAACGATACATTCCTGAACTCAATGCCTTTCGTGAGCGTCTGCGGCACCGGAACGGGTTTGACGTGACGCGTTTTTTTATGCGGAGACCGCAGCGCTCCATCGATCTTTTCGTTCGATATTTCAAGGAGCGTGTAGAGATTGTCCAGGAACAGGCTCTGCCCGTAGAGATTGCCGGCCGAGGTGAATATTCCCCGTGCGTTACCGCGGCAGCTTTCCACCGCGCTGGTGAAGAGCACGATGTCCCCGATGGTGAGCGTATGCGAGATGACACGCGCGGCGATATATGCCCAGACAAGCGCCGATCCGGCGACCTCGATGAGCGTGAACGCTGAATCGACCAATCGTTCGCGGACGCTCATGCCCATCTCCTGTTTCCAGAAACGGGTGGCGTATTCCTGATATTTGCCGAGGAAGAGCTCGGCCAGCCCGAACGTCCGTATTTCCTTTATCACCGAACGGTCGGTGAGGAGATACGAGAAATACCAGCGCAGGCGTTCGTCCGGTGTGCGGTCCTTCTGCATCTGCCAGCGGACGCGCGCGAAAAATCCGCCGAGGAACGACTGCGGGAGCGTGACGGCGAATACGAGCAGCACCACGAGCCAGTGCAGTTTGAAGAGTACGAACAGGAACGACGCGAGCGTGAGCGACTGACGCACCATGCTGATGAGATACTGGAGCATGGACCACGCGCTCTGTGACGCCCCGCGCTGCGCGTTCTGAAGCACGTCGAAATGATCGGGGTTCTCGAAGAAGGCGATGTCGAACGAGGCGCATTTGCGCATGATGAGGACGTTGCAGTGCATGTCCACGCGCGAGCGTATGAGCCCGGTGAGGAGATTGTTCGCGGCGTCAAGCCAGCGTCCGGTGAACCACGCCGCGCAGAGCACGCCGAGATACGGCCAGAGCTGTGCGATGGATGCGAGCCCGCCCGAGGGTGTGTTGACGAGGAGAATGATGTGGTCGATGAAAAGCTTCGTGGAATACACGGTAACGAGCGGCACGAGACCGATGACGATGTTCGCCGCCAGCGCGAGGAGCGAGAGCGACGGCGAGGCGTCGAATACCAGTTTCGCCGCACGGACGACGGAGCGGTATATGTTGAAGACCTTTTTAAATGGCATCGTGCCGGCCTGACAGCGTTAGTTCAGCATCGCGCATGGGCAAATGATAACCTAACGCGGTTCAGCTGTCAACCAACGAAGCAGGAGAAATTGAATTGATTACAGCGAATATGCGTACGTGCCCCCGGCGTGCTGCTTTTCAACACGTCCGTCCGGCAACCTGACTTCCGCGCTCATTCCATCCGGTATTGTGACCGCGAGATCGATACCGCCCTGTTTGCGCCGCCACTCGACGTCGATCTTTCCGGCTATCGTCTTCTCTGACCCTTTCGCCCAATCAAGCCCTTCGACGAATGCGGGGCAGATGACCGTTTTCGCGAATCCGGGTGCTTCAAAAACCGGACGTATACCGACGATGTTCTTCATGACCCACGACATGAAATCGGAATACATGTGATGATTTTTGGATTGCCCCGGCTGCCATGTTTCCCAGAGCGTGGTCGCATCGCCGTCAAGCCACACACCGTAACCCGGGTATCCCTTTGCGGTGATTATCCGATAGGCGTAGTCCGGAAGACCGCAGATGGTGAGCGCATCGTAGAGATGACGCAGACCCACCATGCCGCAGGTGTGATGGAAATCGTTTTCTTCCACAAGACGCATGAGCTGCTTTTTCAGGGGAGCCATGTCGTCATAGATGCCGTGATAGATGAGCATGGCCGCGGAGCACTGTTCGTTCACCGTGCATGTACCGTCCCTGCCGATAAAGTGTTTTTTGACAAGGGCTGTCATCCGCGCTATCTCCGCCGTGAACGCCGTTTCGTCACCGGCGCTGTTGCTGAAACGGGCGGCAAGCACCGCAATGCGGAGGAACTTAATGTAGAGCACCGCATTGATGAACTTCGCCGGCGTGCGTGATTTCCGATCCGGTGTGGGCGGCGCCCAGTCATCGAGACCGAAACCCACCAGACCTTCGGCGTCAGCCTGGGAAAGCAGATAGGCGAAATACCGTTTGAAATACGGGAGCGCTGTGACAAGGAGATCAGTCTTTCCCGTGAACAGATATATACGGTGCGGCACTTCGAACAGCACGCCGTCGGATACCGGTCCGTTGCCCCAGGTAAATCCCCATCCGTTGGTGGGGATGATTCCCGGCATGGCGCCGTCGCCGCGCATCGCGTCAAAAATATCCTGCATCCATTTCTCGAAGAACTTCACGGTGTTGAAATTCGTCAGCATCGTTTCTGCGGAAGCCTGCGCGTCGTTGGCCCAGCCGAGCTTTTCGCGAGTAGGGCAGTCGGTGGGCATATAGAACAGATTCGATAATGTCGCCATCTGCCCGATGCGATAGAGTCTGTTGAGCATCTCGTTTGAAGATTCGAATGTTCCGATGAGCTCCACATCCTGATGCACAAATATGCCGCTCACCATATCCGCAGTGGGAGTTCCGGTGATACCCTCGCATTCAATGTAACGAAAACCGTGATACACGAACATCGGCGACCACATAACCGATTCTCCGCTGCAGATGAACCTGTCGGTTTGAAACGGGCTTTGCTGATAGAACTTCTCCATATCATTGAGTTGCCGCGAGCCGTCCGCGTTGATCTGTTCGGCATACCGTATCGTGATGACATCGCCGGAGTTCTGTTTTATTCTGAGACGGACATATCCCGAGATGTTCTGACCGATATCGAATACGTATCGCTTGTCTCCCGTTTTGATGATTTTTTTCGACGGATATTCCGCACATTCACGTATCGGTTCGCAATGACATTCGCGCAATACACCTGTCGGCGGCGTGGTATCGACGACGGCTCTGTTCCAGGATGAATCGTCAAACGTGATCGTATTCCATGAAGGATCGTATAAACGGGCGTCAAAATATTCGCCGCTGCGAAGTTGATTGAATATCGTGGCGGACTCAGGTCTGCATTTCCAGCTGTCATCGCTGACAAGAACGGTTGTGCCGTCCACATCCAGCTCAAGAATAAATTTGGGGTTGTCCCGCCACAGTGCTTCATTATGACCCCATGACGACTTGTGAGCCTCGTTGAAAAATCCGTTTCCGCATGACACGGCGGCGACATTCGTTCCTTCAATCAGGAGATCAGTCACATCGTACACGGAATACCAGATGGTCTTTGTATAGTCACTTACCGGTGCGGTAAATTTATCCGGCGAAACCGGTTTGCCGTTTATCCAGTAATAGCCGTATCCGAGGCCGCATACGCGGAGTGTCGCCTTGGTAAAACGCGAAAGTGTGAATGTGCGTCGAAATAACGGCGCGGGATTGGTCTCCCGGTATTCACGGATGAACGGTATATCGGGTTTTATGAAACGGGCTTTTTCGAATATCATATGGTCATCTCCGGTTATAAGTTGGTATACTATCACTGCCCGCCCTATCGGGCAACAAGATGTTCCCGTATAAATGCGGCAACGGCGACGGGGTCGCGCTTCTTTATAAGCGTCTCCACGGCAGGTCTGCCCACGCGTTCAAGTATCGCCTGCATGCGCTGCACGAACAGCACGCTCGAACGCACCGCCGCGGCGCCGTCCTCACGGTACGGATACTGGTCCATCGAATACCAGCCGCTGTATCCGGTCTTCTCGAGCCAGAACATCATCTCAAAATATTCCACGAGCCGCACGGAGCCGACGATCATGTCGTCGTCCCATGAACTGTAATTGTCATTGAAGTGCATGTGATAGAGTTTCTTTGCGCGGGAAAGAATAGCGATTGATTCGCCCACATTCTCATAGGCGAGGAATGCGTGGCCGGTATCTATGGCGACGCCCACATTGTCCATGCCGCTTTCGACGGCGACGAGAAGCGTGTCCGCCGCGCGGGCTAGATACGAATGCGTGCGCGGTTCTTTCATCTTGTATTCTAGCGCGAGCCGTACGCCTTTCTGCTTCGCATACGCGGCCGATGTCGCTACGCTGTCGACGAGCCATTGACGTTCTTCCATATAGTCGGCTGCGAGACAGTAGTCATACCCGTCCTGCCCGGGCCATACGGTGAGCATATCGCATTCCATCTCATGCGCCATATCAACGGCGGCTTTCATCTCATCGAGCGCCTGCGCGCGTATCGCCGCATCAGCTGATGAGAGCGAACCCTTGCCCCAGCGCTTCTGCGAAAAAAGATCGGGGATGATGGATGAGCATCGCAGTTTCCGGGAAGCGAGCTTTTTCTTCATGGCCGCCGCGGTCTCTTTCGTCACATCCCAGGTGCCGACGAGTTCTATACCGCTCACGCCGTCAATGGACGCCGCCTGGTCGAGCATGACGTCCTTATCGAGCGATTCCTTATAGCCGCTTGAGAGGAAGCGGTCGCAGGTATTGCCGAGATTGCCGAGGATTATGCTATATCGTTTCATATGCGCTCCTTGCAGTATATAGTATCCATTGACAGCGTACCGGTACATGGACGGAATACCGCCGCATTTGCACTTTTTCCATTGACATTGCATGCATACCCCGTAAAATAGCCCCATGCCCGTCGACAAAAATTATTCTCTGAGTATGCCGCTCGGCACACAACGCAGCATGAACCGCCGTATCCTTTCTGTAGGGCTCGAATCGTACGAGAACGGCGTATTCAATTCGATGAACATCACGCTCCTCGGTTTCGGGAAGGTGATGCTTGACCGGCAATTCAGGAGCGAAGAGCGGCGGAGCTTCTGCAATGAGATGAACGTGGTGTTCAAAGGCCGCGGACGGCTACGGTATAATGGAAAGGAAACGATCATGACGCCGGGGAACGTGTATTTCTTTCCCGCCGGCGGGAGCATGTCCGCGTACGGCAATGAACCGCTTTACAAATATTATTTCCAGTTCCGCATGCTCATGAACGGCTGCGAAGTGTTCCGCGACGCGCGTGCGCTGTCCGTGAAAGCCCCACGGGATATCCTTGTCAAGCTGTCCGCCGGCACAGCATCCCGCCCGCCGGATATACTCGCCGTACGCGCGCATGCACTCGGCTGTCTCTCGCTTTTTTCCAAACAGCTCGGCAGCCTTATCGAGCACCGGCGCGGGGACTACAGCCGTTTCGAACCGTTTTTCCGGTATGTGAACGAACACCTCAACGGCGAGTTCTCGCTTGCGGATTACGGTGAACACAGCGGGCAGAGCGCCAAGAATTTTGCGGCACAGTTCAAGAAACAGTTCGGAGAATCGCCGAAAAAATATTTCCTTCGCGAAAAGGTGAACCGTATCAAGGAAGCGCTCTTCTATTCCGATCGTATGCTGAGCGAGATCGGCGATACGTTCGGTTTTTCCGATCAGTTCTACTTCTCACGGTTCTTCAAGAAAATGACCGGCATTACGCCGAGCGATTACCGGTCGTCGATCGCGGGTGAACGTATGGCGGCACATCGATGATGCAATGGGCGCCGTAACCCGTTCCGCGCCTCACCATCCGTTCTGATGCAGATAATTCGTAAATAGATGATAGGCCGTTTTTTTTGAAAAATCATACCTGAGAAGACCGTATTTTTCGCTGTCAGGTCTGATGTCGCGCAGACAGAACCAGAAAAATCCGCCGGCCGCTCCGCGCTGCGTCAAACCTTTAATGAGTATCGCATCAAGCATTTGTTCTTCCGATGTTCCGAATTCAGTGAACCATACCGGTTTCATCGGCACACCGTACGGACGCATCACGTTCGAGATCTTCGCGATAAGTTCAGGAAACCGGTCAGCCCATCCGTAGGGATGAAAATTGATGATATCCACGCAATTGAGCGCATGCAGATGGCACATCATCTGCATGAATTTCTCCCACGGATAGCCGTCGGGTGACAGTCCGGCCATGAGTATGGCCGCGGCGGCATCGGCGCGGTGTATGCCGATATTCGCACGCGCAAGGACAATGGCGTATTGTGCCGGGTTCACGGGTGCGTTCCAGCCGTACCCCTGCAGATTCGGTTCATTGAATATTTCCCAATAGCGGATGCCGTAGTTCGTGGGAATAGTGGTAATCTGTGAAAGAACGCCGCCGGGGCGGTAGCGGTTCGCAATGGCTTCGGCGAAACGCTCTATCCGGTTTGAAAGTTTTTCATAATCGTTATTGATCCATCCGGGCCAATGATTTATTATCCCGAGTATCTGTTTGTTCTGATTGGCCACCTCATGCACGAGCGCGTCGCAGGTATGCCAGTCATACACGCCGTCACCTGTCTCGATATCACTCCACCGGATGTCCAGCCGTATCCAGGGAACGGACATATTCGATAACTCGGTCAACGTACGCACATCATCAAGCGGGAAAAGATTTATGCCGAGTACGTTCGCGGCGATACTGCCGGTTGTCGGAACGGCGGTGTCGCAGAGTGCGCGTATCATGCGCACGTCTTCCGCCCTGCCCGGGTCAAGCAGCGACAATGGCGTGTCGCCGCAGGATATCAGCAGGAGCAGCGCGCCGGCCGCAATGATAATTCTCATAAACGCACCTGGAATGCGATCTTTATTCCCGGACGGCTGACCACGGCGCCGCCCGGTTTAAAATTTTCAAATATCCAGGCATAATACGGGATCGCAAGCAGTTCGAACCGGTCGAGCCGATACCCGATCTCAAGATACGGCCGCAGCAGCGGATCAAGCGCGGAATAATTGATATCATGCCAGACGGCATACGACTGTATTACCCCGGTTTCTAATCCGGCCGCAGCGATGATGTTGCTGCCCAGAAAACGCCATGCGGCGGATACCGTCAGCGGGAACGCGTACACCGAAGACATATCGATGACCCGCAAGTCAGTATCATACACTTGGAATCCCAATCTGCCGCCGATTTCCAGCTGCTCAAACAGGAATGTATTTACACGCAATTCGCCGCCGACTGACGGGGTAGTGTAATCGCCGACGGGAAAGAAAATCTCGCCGCCGACTGACAGACCGATGCTGACAGGCTCCGCTGTCAATGTCAGACAGCACCAGATCAGAATTATATATTTTTGCATGATATCGGGAGTATAGCCGAGCAGCACCGTATGTCAACAATTCTGTTGCGATACGATGCAATTCACACGGTACTGACGGTATCTACTTGTCTACTATCAGGAATTCTGTTCTCCTGTTCCTGCCGCGGCCGTCCGCCGTTGCATTATCTGCTATGGGCTGTTTCATGCCGTGTCCAACCGCGCGCAGACGTTCCGGACTGATACCGCTTTTGATGAGATAATCCATGACGGCATTCGCCCGTTTTTCTGATAATTGCTGATTGTATGCCGTATCGCCCGTATTGTCCGTATGACCCTGTATCTCGATACGTATCCTCCGATTGCGTTTCAGCTGCGCGGCAATCTCGTCGAGTGTCGCTATCGACTGCCGGAGCAGGTATGATTGATTGAATTCAAAATAGATGTTCGGTACGACGATGTGTTCGCCTTTCGGAACATCGTCAAGGACAATGGTCTCCGGCGTTTGTTTCGCCGGCGCATTCGTATTCGTCGTGTTCGTGTCCGTGCTGCCGGATTTTTCCGATCCGTCATTGCCGAACGTTATGGCGCGGTCATAATAGGTGCCGACGGCATAGAGATAATTCCCCGCCGGGAGCATCAGCACGCCTTTCGACGCGCACGGCTGTGATGCACCGCCGGGAAACGGCGGCAGGAATTCCCAGAGCGGCGCACTGCTGCCGAATTGATACGCCCTGAGTGCGGCGAAGGTTATATCCTTACCGCCCACCTGTTTTGTGTAATTATATGCGATGTAGAGCTGATCGCGGACCGACACGAACTGCGGCGATGATCTGAAGCCGGTATCATACCGTGATCGTATCCCGCCGTTTTCCGGAGACAGCACCGCGGTTATCTGATTGCTCAGCGTAACGACAATATCCCGTTCGGTGAATCCCGGGCATGATGTGATCGGCTCGTCATATTCCTTCTGCCAGCGCTCGGCGCCGTCGGCCAACGCGAGGCAATAAAGTTTTCTGCCTGTGGGCATGTAGACGTTACCCCGGTTCACTACCGGCGAGAAGAGCTGCATCGGATTCTCGATCTGTTTCTGCCAGATAAGCGATCCGGTCGACAGCGACAGACAGTTCACGGAGAACGTGTTCTTCCTGAAATCCCGCGACTGCACAAATATCCTGTCATCATAATAATTGGGAAATCCGCTGTAACTTTCTATCCCGAGATTCGTCCAGGCAATATGGCCGTTCGCTGTCGTTCGCGCGATAAACGTCTTCCGCGTTCCGTAATAGATAAGATTCCCTGTTATCACCGGGTCGGTGTAGATGCTGTCGATGACTGCGGAACGCTTATTGCCTTCCTGAAAGCCCGTTCGCGCCCAGATTATTCTGCCGTTATTTTTATCGATGCTGTAAAGCGCCGTGGCATCCGAGATGAAGAGCATATTGCCGCTGATAGTCGGATATTTTATCTTACCGGCAACTCCGGCTGCCGAGGCGAACTGCCGTGAATACGACATCATATCGAGCGTCCACTGCATCGTCATTGTTGCCGGTGAAATACAGATTACCCTTGTAGGTCGGCCAATCGGAGGGATATGCGGCGGCGCATATGAGCATGAGCGAAGCGGCGATATACTTTGTTGCGTTCGTGTGCATCGCAGCCGGCGTGTACTTACTTGTTTTCCGGCATAGTGATGGCGATGGGCTTCGTCCGCCAGATGCGGTCAACGTATTCCCGCACCGACCGGTCGCTTGAAAATTTGCCCGCACCCGCGGTGTTCATGATGGACATGCGCGTCCATCGTTCCGTGTCACGGTATGCCTTCTCCACGTTCAGCTGCGCGTTCGCATAGGCGGCGAAGTCCGCAAAGAGACAGTACGTGTCGTCTGTCAGGAGGGCATTGACGATGGGCTGAAAGAGGTCCTTTTTATCGGGGGAGAAAAAACCCGACGTAATTGAGTCGATCACCTTTTTCAATACCGGATCCTGCCAATAGTATGACCGCGGATTATAACCCTTTTCCCGCAGCGTGCTCACCTCCGCGGCGTTGAGCCCGAAGATGAACATATTGTCGCTGCCCGCTTCCTCGACCATCTCCACATTGGCGCCGTCGAGTGTGCCGATGGTGAGCGCGCCGTTGATCATGAATTTCATGTTGCCGGTACCCGATGCCTCCATGCCCGCCGTCGATATCTGTTCCGACAGTTCGCTCGCCGGCATTATCTTCTGCGCAAGCGACACGCGATAATTGGGGAGAAATATCACTTTCAGGCGGCCGTTCACCGATGGGTCCTGATTGATCACATGCCCCACCGAATGGATGAGCTTGATGATGAGCTTCGCCATCCAGTATCCGGGTGCTGATTTGCCGGAGAAGAAAATCGTCCGCGGGAGCACGTCGTCCGCCTTACCGTCACGTATGCGGTGATAGAGCGCGATGGCGTGCAGAACATTGAGGAGTTGACGTTTGTATTCGTGTATCCGTTTTACCTGAAAGTCGAAGAGCGTTGCGGGGTCGACGCTTTCATGGAGTTCTTTTTCGCACCACCGGGCAAATGCTTCCTTGTTCTGCATTTTGACGGCGCGCCACTGCGTTCTGAACGATGCGTCATCCGCGAAGGGTCTGAGTTTGGTGAGCTCGGAGAGATCTTTCACCCAGCCGTCGCCGATGCGCGAGGTGATCAGCTTTGAGAGCAGCGGGTTTGAATGGAGTATCCACCGCCGCTGCGTGATGCCGTTGGTGATGTTCACGAATTTATCCGGTTCAAACTCGTTGAAATCCCTGAATATCCTGTCTTTCAATATGCTCGTGTGCAGCGCCGACACGCCGTTGACGTTATGGCTTCCGATGATGGCGAGATTCGCCATGCGCACCTGTTTATCCGCGCCCTCTTCGATGATGGACATGCGGCTCATCCTGCCGAAATCGCCCGGATACGTCGTCCATACCCTGTCGAGAAATCTGCGGTTGATTTCATAGATTATAGCCATGTGCCGCGGCAATACCACCGTCATGATGGCGACGCGCCACTTTTCAAGCGCCTCAGGCATGACGGTATGATTGGTGTAAGCGCAGACATTACGTGTAATATCCCACGCCTTGTCCCAATCGATCTTTTCTTCATCAACGAGAAGCCGCATCAGTTCCGCAATGGCGATGGCAGGATGCGTATCGTTAAGCTGTACCGCAACTTTCATCGGGAATGCATCGAAGTTGTCGTGTGTTTTTCTGTATCGCCTGATAATGTCCTGCAGCGTCGCGGAAACGAAAAAATATTCCTGTTTGAGCCGGAGTTCCTTGCCCTGCGAGGTGTTGTCGTTGGGGTAAAGCACCTTTGATACGTTTTCGGATCCGTTCTTTTCTTCCACCGCGCGGATATAATCACCGCGGTCGAAATAGGCAAGATTGAAATCGCGCGTGGATTTTGCCGACCAGAGCCGGAGCGTATTCACCGTATTGTTCCGGTAGCCGGGCACGGGAGTATCATACGCCATGGCGAGAATACTTTCCGTGTCGGTCCACTCATGACAGAGCCTGCCCTGACGGTCCGTGAACTGATTGACTTTGCCGTAAAAGCGCACCGGATAGATGAACTCGGGTCGCGCCATTTCCCAGGGGTTGCCGTAGCGCAGCCAGTTATCCGGTGTCTCAACCTGATACCCGTCGCGTATCGACTGGGAGAAGATGCCGTATTCATAGCGGATGCCGTAGCCGTAGAAGGGTATCTGCACCGTGGACGCGGAGTCGAGATAACACGCGGCGAGTCTGCCGAGGCCGCCGTTGCCGAGGCCCGCGTCCCATTCCATCTCGCGCAGTTCCTCAAGACTGTAGCCGATCTCACGCATCGCCATTTCGCATTCGCCGGTGATGCCGAGATTGATCATGCTGTTGCCGAGCGTCCTGCCGATGAGGAATTCCATCGAGAGATAGTACACCCGTTTGGCGTCCTGATGATAATATTCCTGCTGCGTCTGTATCCATCGCGCAACGAGCCGGTCGCGAACCGCATAGGCGAGGCTCAGATACGCGTCGCGGTCGGTGGCGGAGTATTTGTCCTTGCCGAGCGTATATTTCAGCCGGTCGAAGAACGAATGACGTATCGCCTCGGCACTCAACTGTTGATGAAAATCGATCTCGGGTGAATCGTCCTGCAGATGACGGCGCCCGATAGCGGCGGCGGGCTGTTCATCACCGGGAACGGTGTCGTTTTCCATATCGTTGTCAGACGTATCGTTTTTTATCATATATCTATCGTATTACGGCATTTCCGTAATGTCAAGCCGTTTTTTTCTTCGTCAAACATTAAAGAATAAAGGTTATATTCCCAGAATGCGCATGGATGCGCAGTAGTATGTAATAAAAGACAGCATCCGCGTTTCGCCGAGCGCAAGTGACGCAGGATGCATCACGAAAGCGACGATACGTTCTTCGTGTAGTATAGCAGTATGCAACGCAGTTCGCCGCCGAAACTCGCTTTACATCATCGCCTGCACGTTGTATTATGGTCTCATTCTTCAATAAGGAAACCGTAATGTCCCGCAAACCGAACATCATCATGATAATGACCGACCAGCAGCGCTATGATTCCATCAGCGCGAACGGCAGCACACGGGTACACACGCCGCATCTTGACGCACTTGCAGAGAGCGGTGTTACCTTCGAACGGGCATACGCGAACTGTCCCGAATGCGTTCCCGCGCGGCATGAGGTCATCTCCGGCAGAAATGCGCTCTCGACCGGCGTGCTCTCGAACTCGGTCGGTATGCTCGATCCTTCATCGCCGACGCTGATGAAGGTATTGCGCGAAAACGGCTATCACACGCAGGCTATCGGGAAGATGCATTTCAAACCCACGCGGGAGCATTTCGGTTTTCATGACATGAAGCTTTCCGAGGAGGGTGCGTCGGCCAGCGGTGGCGACGAGCATATGGCGTATCTCAAGGCGAAAGGGTATCTGGACTATATTCCCGAGCCCAACGGAACGCGCAGTCATATGTACTATATTCCGCAGGTCTCGCAACTCCCGAAGGAGCATCATTCCACGCATTGGGTGGCCGATGAATCCATTGCCTATATCGATGCGAAGGCGAAAAGCCGCGAGCCGTTCTTTCTTTTCACCTCGTTCATACAGCCGCATCCGCCGTTCGATCCGCCCACGCCGTACCAGTACGCGTATCTTCCCAATGAGATGGAGCCGCCGGTGCGGGGACCTTACGACAATGCGGATAATTATAATTTCTGGCAGATCCGGCAGAACTTGTATAAATGCAGCATCACCGATCCGTATTTCATCAAGACGATGCGGGCATATTATCACGGCTGCGTGAAGTTCGTCGACGACATGGTCGGGCGTATCGCCGATACACTTACGCGAAACGGCATGCGCGAGGATACGATAATTTTTTTCGTTTCCGATCACGGCGACTTTCTCGGCGATCACGGATGTTTCGGCAAACGTTCCTGGTTCGACGGGCCCGCACGTATTCCGTTCATATTCTCATATCCGGGGACCATCGCTCCGGGCGGACGGAACAGTGCGACGATAGCGGGTCATACGGACATCATGCCGACGCTTCTGGCGCTCGCCGGGATCACATCCGCCGCACCGACTGACGGTGTCGATCTTTCATCCGTGATGAACAATAATGACTGCGCCCGCGGCACGTCGTTCGGGGTGCTCGATTTCGGTGAAAGGAACGGCAGCCTCCATGCGGTTATCGACGGTACCTGGAAATACATCTATTCCACCGCCGACGGCAGGGAAACGCTCCTCAACGTGACCGACGGCTCGAACGAATGTGTTCACTATGAACATGACCGCGCGTATGATGCGATAAAAACAAAACTGCGCGGACGATTGCGTGAGCATTATCGGAAACTCGGTGTTGAGCCGCGATACTTCAGCGGCGACATGCTCATCGATCAGCATCTGCCGATCGTCCAGGAAATAAAAGATCGCTATCTGCATCCGGATAATGATTCGAATCAGGGAAGACTGTTTCAACTGCCTGCATGGTTCCCGCCGGCGAAAACCATGCAGGACCGCATTACGGGAAAGGATAATATATTCTGAGTTCGCGGGAAAATTGACATTTACGCTTTCTGCGGGTATAGTTAAATAATGGATCCATTTTTAGATGAAATAACACTTACATTCACCGCGGGGCACGGCGGTAAAGGCGCGGTATCGTTCCGGCGCGAAGCAAATATGCCCAAAGGCGGCCCTGACGGCGGTAACGGCGGCAAGGGAGCCGATGTGGTCCTGCGCTGCGACCGGCGCGAGACAACGTTCTATCAGCTGCGCTCGAAAAAGATGCTCACCGCTCCCGACGGGAACTCGGGTACCGGCGGCATGAAGGACGGAAAATCCGGTGAAGACCTCATCATCGCCGTTCCCGAAGGGACCGTTGTCTATAATGAGGACGGAACGGTTGCGGCAGATCTTATCCGGGAAGGCGATCAGTTCGTCGCGGCACGCGGCGGTAAAGGCGGCAAGGGCAATGTGTTCTACGCCACATCGCGCAATCAGACGCCGGACTACGCGCAGCACGGACTACCCGGCGAAGTGTTCTCCTGCAAACTCGTCATCAAGCTCATCGCGGATGTGGGGCTCGTGGGATTTCCCAATGCGGGAAAATCCACGCTCATATCGCATCTGACAAAAGCGCATCCGAAGATAGCGCCGTATCCGTTCACCACGCTCACGCCGCATCTGGGCGTCTGCTACATCAGCGCCGACGCGAGTTTCATCATCGCCGACATCCCCGGCATACTCGAGGGCGCGCACACCGGCGTGGGACTCGGGATACAATTCCTCAAACACATCGAACGAACGCGCATACTCGCGTATATCATCGACTTGTATGAGAACGATCCGTTCCCGAATTACATGACACTTGTCAAAGAACTTGAAGCATACAAGACCAACCTCACGACAAAGCCGTCGGTCATCGTGCTCAACAAGATAGACGTCGTCGACCGTGAGATGATACCCATGATCATCGAGGATCTGAAAGAGAAACTCGCCGCCGCGGGCATCGACACGGTCAAGGATATACTCCCCATTTCCGGCGTAACGTCCGAAGGACTTGCGCAGATGGCGCAGGTATTCTATCGTCTGACGGATGAATTGAAACGCGCCGAGTCGGAAAAACAGGCTGCCGCGGACAAAGTGCCGCCGACGTTCACCATGTAACAGACAGGAGTTTTGCGATGGAACCGAAAAAACGCGATCCGAACGCCCCGAAACATCTTGAGATCACGCTGAAGGCGCCCGACGGTGCGCTCTGGAAAACGACACTCGCGCAGGAGAAGATATTCTCAACCGGCTCGGTGGGATTTTATGCAAGCGACAAGATCGAGAATCCGGTGAGTCATGAGCGGTATCAGATAAGCGTGAATATTACGTTGATTGGAAGTAAGCCGTAGGCATGGATGCCTGAGGTGCGCGGCGCTACGGCTCGCGCGCTTTTTCATACCGTAGTGCATGGCATCTGCTTCCTTCAGAAGGTCATCAATGGGCAGTGTGCCGCCGTCGTTCGATACGCACTGTGTATGCCCGATACTGAAGCTGACGCGATAGGGCTTGCTCAGCTGACGGTTCACCTCATCGGCGATACGGGAAAGACGCGCTAGAAAACCTTCGACAGCCGCTTCGGGCAGTTTTTTAGCGAAGATGACGAACTCGTCGCCGCCGAACCGCGCGGCGATATCGGTTTCCCGGCACGCCTGTTTGAGTATCGATGCAATGCCTTTGATGGCAATATCTCCGTCGGCATGGCCGTAATTGTCATTGATCTTTTTCAGATAGTCGAGGTCGATGAGGAACAGTCTGCAGTTATCCCCGCCGCCGTTCGTCCCCTGCCAATACTCATTCACTTCGTCGAGAAATTCCCTGCGGTTGTACAATTCCGTGAGCCCGTCGAACATTCGACCGCATAGTTCCGGAGTAAGATATCGGTAGTCCGTCTGCATTCTAAAGACGGTATGGTCCACGCCGTGCTGTGCGGCATATTCGGCCATGCCGTTTATCCATGAATCGCTTATGGAGCTGACCGTCGAAGGAGTCAGCGCGGCTTATTGATAGTGCTGTCTTTTTTCAACATAGCGCAGAGTATAGTTCGGCACAGCCGTTACGTCTAGGATACATGCCTGCGGGATCTTCTGTTACTCGTGCGTCAGCGGCGAGCGCCGGACCGTCCATCGAACCGCGCCGGTACACGGGTCTTCGATCACGGAAACCGTCTTGCCACTGACAAGCGCGTGTATGGCCTTCGCTTCGGGGGATTGCGGCGTATTCACCGTGCCGGCAGCCTGGCCGTCATCCGCGCGATAAACGACAAGTTCGATGTTTGTCCAGTCGATACGGTCGGTCGATTGTGCTATAGCCGCATGCGGTAGTGCCGAACCGTTTCGTACGAGCATGACGATGGGCAGGGCGCCCGCGTCGATGACCGCCTGACATTCTTCGATTGTGTACGCCACCGCCTGTTCGCAGAGCACATGTTTGCCGGCCTGCCGTGATGGACTGCTTCGCATGCTGCTCGATGGGTGTTGCGATGACGATGATATCGAGGTCCGATGCCGCCATGGCGTCATAGTCGGTGTAACGCGCTTCGTCGGCAACCGTGAAAAAGTCGCCCAGTTCGGCAAGTTTTTCCCGGTTCAGGTCGCACAGCGCCGCTATCTCGATCTGCGGATGCGTGGAGAGTGCTTTGACCAGTTTATTACCGCGCGAAAGCCCCACGATACCGGTACGATATTTTTTCATAGATGCTCCCGTTATTAAAGTTTTATCTGTGTGAGAAGTTCGGGCCATGGTTTCTGTCCCGCCAGTTGTCCGCCGTCGACGACGAATGTCTGTCCGGTGATGAACGACGCTTCATCGCTCGCGAGGAACAGGAACACCGGAGCGATCTCGCCCACGGTACCCACCCGGTTGAGCGGTATATACCGTTCCGCGAATTCGGCCACGAACGCGTCGCTGTCGACGGCAAGGTTGATGGCGGTGCGCACATATCCCGGGCACACCGCGTTCGAGCGTATGCCCAGATGCGCCAGTTCAATGGCTATCGTCTTTGTCAGGAGCACGAGCCCCGCTTTGCTCGCGTTGTAATGCGCGTGTCCGAACTCGCCGTCAAGCCCGTTCTTGCTCGACATATTGAGGACCACGCCGCGTTTTCGCTTCGCCATGCGCCGGCACACGCTCTGCGCAACGTAGAACGCGCCGGTAAGATTCACGCCGATGGTCCGGTGCCATTCCTCGGCGGATATGTTAAGGAACGGCGTAACGAGACAGATGCCGGCATTGTTCACCAGTATGTCGATGGGCGCTGCCCCTTCCGCTGATGCAACCGCGGCGTCCACCTGCGTCTGGTCGGCTACATCACCGCAGAAACCGTTGACGGCATATCCCGACGTTCGCAGCTTTTCGACGGCTTCATCAAGCGCTTTCCGGTCACGGTCATAGAGCGACACCAGCGCGCCCTCGGAGGCAAACTGCCGTGCAATCTCAAAGCCGATGCTCATGGCGCCGCCGGTGATGAAAACATGCTTTTGTGCGAATCGTTTCATAGAACCTCCATCGCTTCCGCATGCATCTGCAGCGAGTTCTGATAAATGTACAGGACATCGTGAAGTACCGTGAGCACCCGGTCGATATCATCGTTCGTGTGCTTGATCGAATAGCCGTGATGCGCGGGACCGCCGCCGTAGTCGTGAAAATAGACGCCGCGTTCCCAGCAGCTTTTCAGGATTTCCAGGAACAGTCTGCTGTCGTGGCAGAATGTGTCTTCGTACCGGAGCGCAGGCTCCGTCCTTCCCAGAAGCATATTGAACCGCGCCCCGTGATGCGTGACCGTCATCGACAGACCGTAGTCATGGATTATCGCATCGATCCCCGCATGAAACCGGTCTTCCAGGGACCGGAGCGACGGATAAAAATCCGGTCTCGCGGCTTCATCCAGGAACGCAAGCCCCGCGAGCACCGGCACGAGATGCGCATTGAACGTACCGCTGTGCTGCACCGGACCGACGGGCTGAAAAATATCCATGATCTCCGCCCGGCCGCAGAACGCCGAGAGCGGAAGTCCGCCGCCGAGAGCCTTGCCGATGGTGCACACATCGGGGATGACACCGAAATCCGCCTGCGCGCCGCCCAGCGATTTTTTGAAGGATGACTGTATCTCATCGAAAAAGAGGACGATGTCATTATCACGCGTGAGTTCACGGACGAATGCAAGATAGCCCGGTTCCGGTGTGATGCCGGCGCAGTTGAAATTCACCGGCTCCATGATGAGCATCGCCGTCTCATGCGCATGATCGTTCACCGCCGCGGCAAGCGCCTCGCGGTCGTTGTACGGCACCGGTATGATGAACTGCGCGTACTCTTTGGGAATACCGGGCGATTCGATATACGGTTCGCTGCGGTTGCGCCCGAATTCCGAACGCGGCGGCTGACCGCCGATATAGATCATCTCATGATAGCCGTGAAAATGGCCTTCGATGCGGATTATTTTTTCTTTGCCGGTGAACGCCCGGCAGGCGCGGATGAGATGCAGCGTAGCCTCCGAGCCCGACGAGCAGAACCGTACGCGGTCGGCGCAGGGGATGTATCCGCATACGCGACGCGCGAGTTCCTCATGGTATTCGGTCTCAAACGAATTCACATAGCCTATCGAAGCCGCACGCCTGAGCGCCCCGTCGATGGCCGGATGCGCATTGCCGAGAAGACCGGCGCCGTGCGCGCAGCACATATCGATGTATTCCTTCCCTTCGATATCCCAGACCCTGCTTCCGCGTCCCTTCGAGACATAGAACGGTTTGCCGATGGCCTTATTAAAACGAGTCGATGAGTTGACGCCGCCCGGCAGAACTTCTTTTGCCTTCAGGTAATGAGACTGCAGTGTATTCATAGTGTCGCTTCCGTCCTGCGCATAATATACCCGCCGCGCATGCGTGTGACAATGGACGGAGCGGAAATTTTATAGACAAAACCGGCCGGCAGAGCGTACAGCTGCTGATGTATCAGTGAAAATCAGATCAGTGTCTAATGCTTTGGATTATACGCGCGGTTGATCGCGGACGGCGGTAGGCGACTTTTATGATTTTTATACCGATGACAGCGGGATGATAACCGGGCTGGTCCTGTTCGACGTTTCAGGACACGGTGTCTCATCCGGCCTGATAACAACGCTGGTAAGGCCTATCCTGTACCGGACGTTCACCGCCGACCCGTCGGTTGCGCTGAAAGACATCATCACCACGGCGAACCGCATCATCAAGGCGAAAGGCGATGTCGATAACTATCTTACCTGCGTGATGCTCCGTTTTGCCGGCACTGAGGTGCACTACATCAATGCGGGCCATCCCGATATCATAAAGAAAGACATCACATCGGTTGCGCCGGTCATCCCTTCCGGCATGCCCGTGCAGGGCGCCTTCATGGGTTACGAAGGCATGATAGAATTTTTCGAGGAGAGCAGCAGGGAACACCGCTTTGCGATGAAACGCAATGATGTCCTTGTGCTTTTCACCGACTGTCTCGCCGAGACGAAGTCCTCCGACGGCAGTGAATTCGGCATCAGCGGCATCTCACGCGTGCTCAGCGACGCCCCGCAGACGGTGACCGCATCCGAACTGCTCGGATGCATTGTCGCGGCGCATACGGCGCATCGCGGCAGTGCACCGCTGACCGATGATCTCACGATACTGGTCATCAAAGTCCGCGAAGGCGCGGAGTAGATTACTTTTTCAATCCGCGGAAAAGAAACGCGGGAAGCGCCGCCATACGCATCGGCCAGTCTTCGAACATCGCGGTGATCACATTGCGTGTCCGCGCGCTTGTCGGTTCTTTGATCCGCATCGCCAGCGGAACACAGAGTATTCTGAGCAATGCGCTCAGCAGGAACAGGTACTGATAATTATTCCACTCCCGCCCGAGCAGCATGACGCTGTGCCCTTCCCAGAGCTTGAGGAGATATCCGCCCGCAACGGCGGCAAGACCGCCCGCAAGCCCCGGCAGCGAGGATATCGCCGCCACGAACATGCCGCGATTATCACGCGGGGCCATGCGGAGCATGAAGCCGTTCGTAGAAAGATTCTGTCCCACATTGAGCACGCTGTCGAGTATGAAGAAGAGCGACAGTCCCACGAGCGCCGTATCACGCGTGATGATGAAAAATATTATCGGCGTAATCGGCTTGAGCGATGTGCAGAGCACCAGCACCGGACGGCTGCCGAAACGGTCGATGAGACGTCCCCATGTTCTCGCGCTCAGCGCGCTCCCCAGCCCCGGCGTCATCCATATGAGCATGACCTGCCAGAGCGGCAGTCCCAGCACCTTCAGCACATAGAGCATCATGAACGCGGCGCCGATCATGGTGGAGGCGGAGTATGCCACATTCCAGATCATGTAACTTCTGAACTGATGCTGCTTCAAAGGTTCGAGCAGCGTCTCGAGCAGACGGCGTTTCCGCACCGGCGCGGTTTCCGGCTCCCAGACACCGTGGAAGAGAAGGATATCGGCAATGCCGACGGCGGTACCCAGTGCCGCGACGAACGTGAACGCCTGTGTCAGTGTCAGCCCGAATGTCTTATAGTAAAATCCGAAAAGGATGAGCGGAACATTGGTGAGCAGCCATGCGATGTTCGTCCACCGCAGACGTCCGCCCCAGAAGCGGCTGACGATACGCCGCGGGATAAGATCGCCCATCCACGAAAACCAGATCGGCGGACCCATGTTCTGCATCATGCTCGATATCGCGATAAGCACCATCATACCGCCTACCCGCACCGCCGGCGACAGCCCCGGCACGAACGGCATGAAGATGCCGGCAATCCACAGGAGCCGTCCCGAGATGATCAGCGTCATATACACGTTCCGGCGCGAGACGAGATTGTTGCTCCAGAACGCGCCGACGAACTGCATCGCCAGCATTATCATCGGAAGACCGCTCAATATGCCGAAATGTATCTCGCTGAAGCCGATGTGCCGGAAATAATCGGTTGCCATGGGGCTTGCGATGGCGGTGCCGTATACCATGGCAAGGCATCCGGATAATGTCACCAGACGCAGTGATCCATGCAGTCGTTTTCCATGCGGAGTGTTCTTTATCATGCAATGTCCTCGGTATGAACAAGGTAAGCTGCGACAGGCCGAATTGCAATGGATTTCGTGGAACTCTTATGGATTTACCGGCTTATATATTCACGGCTCCAGATTATCCAGTATGTATTTACTTACCTGATCACCGAGGACCCTGGATCCGTTGCCCGTGTAATGGAGTCCGTCTTTATGATAAAAACCGTCGACCTCCTGCGTTTTGACGAACGCGTACAGATCGAGCACCGGGATGTTGTAGCGTTGCATCACTTCGCGCGCCGCCTCATTGTACGTCATTACGTCCGCATCATGGCGGATGAACGTCTGACCGCTGTTGTTTTTGGCATACAGAGCATCGATGACCGGCGTGGTGGTTGACCAGATGACCTTGATGTTGTTTTCCCTGAGCGTCTTGAAGATGATGTCGAGGTTCGCCGCGTATGTCTCTACCGGGATCTGGAACGCGCCCGAAAACTTGTTCACAATGAGATCGTGCAGTCCCACGTTGATATGCACCAAATCGGGTTTTACATCCAGTATCCATTTTTTTATATTTTCCACGATGACGCCCGAGTGCCGGCAATTCTCCGCGGGCGCCGCTATGTTGACCTTGCCCTCAAGCGCGCTTTTCACATATGACTGATATCCCATACGAATCGAATCGCCGATCAGCACCACGGTTTTCAGGTTCGGGTTTACGGGAGCCGCAGGCGCGTCCGTACGATTTGCGGCCGTCGACGCTCCTCCAACAATGCCGTATTTGGCAAGCAGATGTTTCTCAATGCCGGTACGTTCAGCATCGCTTAAAACGCGATTGTAGATGATGATGAGTGAAAGATCGCCCGCAATGGGTTTGCCCGGCCAGAACGGTATGGCCAGTTCACCGCGGCCGTGGAATGCGTCCACTTTCGGGGTGGGCACCTCTTTCGATCTTGCGCCGTTGAGATAACTTATCAATTGAGAAACACCGTCATACTGTGCATACGCAAGCTCCGCAGCAGAAGCCGCAGTGGGCAGTGTCGCGTTGTTTTTTGTGTCGTTGTATATCGTTCCCTGACGCTGGACATACAGGCGCGGCACACCGCCGTTGCCGTTTGCTGAATTGCCCGTGAATCCGAAGGATGCATTTGCCGAACGGGACAACATGAATATGGAAAACGGTTTTCCGGCAAGCTGTTTTGCAATGGTTCCCGGCACGGTCAGCTGATTGTCGGCACCGTCGAAGCGCACCGCCGGTTTTCCGTTCATCGCATCCGCGGTAAACGTCGGTGCCGTTGCCGATCTGCCGTCGGGAAGCGCCGATACGCAGCGTTCTGCCGACGGACCGGCAACCGCCTTCCAGACATCAACCGCATCTCCGTTCTTATGCGTTGCTGAAAGCGTATCCGCTTCAAGCCAGAGCAGAAGCCCGTCGCGCGGTACGGCGGTATCCTGCGCGGCAAGTGACGAGGGCATGAGCCCGGACATAACGGCAAGCAGAAACGAATTGGCAATGATCATTTTCATGCAACCTCCGGCAGGAACGATAATGCATCATGTCAGTATAGTGCTTATTTCAATGGGAAAATACAATAGGGGAAACGGAACAGGTATGGATTATCCGGAACAGTATATGGATAATGAATTACCGGCAGGCATACACCATACAGCGGTATATGTTGCCTGTGCATCTTCATGGATTCGGCGTGCGCGCTTTTTTCATACGGTAGAGCATGGCATCTGCTTCCTTCAGAAGGTCATCAATGGGCAGTGTGCCGCCGTCGTTCGATACGCACAGTGTATGCCCGAGGCTGAAGCTGACGCGATAGGGCTTGTTCAACTGACGGTTCACCTCATCGGCGATACGGGAAAGACGCGCGAGAAAACCTTCGACAGCCGCTTCGGGCAGTTTTTTAGCGAAGATGACGAACTCGTCGCCTCCGAAGCGTGCGGCGATATCGGTTTCCCGGCACGCCTGTTTGAGTATCGATGCGACACCTTTTATCGCAATATCGCCGTCGGCATGGCCGTAATTGTCATTGATCTTTTTCAGGTAGTCGAGGTCGATGAGGAACAGTCTGCAGTTATCCCCGCCGCCGTTCGTCTCCTGCCAGTACTCGTTCACTTCGTCGAGAAATCCCCTGCGGTTATACAATCCCGTGAGTTCGTCGGTGCGGGATATCGCCTCGACCTTTTTGCTGTATCTGCTGAGTGTGGCAAGCGAGCGTTTGAGCTCGGCGATTACCTGTTCGCGAAGACTCAACAGCCGAATCGTGAGCACTGCTGAAGCGATGACTGATGATGTCAATTCGAAGGTCTGCAGCGGTTCCTGAAGTTTGCCGTTGATCTCCGCTATCTGGAATCCCATGTGTACATCGTTGGCCGAAAGCGGCATGACGATCCTTGCCGCCGGAGTGCCGTGCCGGGCAATAGTTTCGCGGAAGAATTGTGCGATATCCACTGCCGTCCGGGACGATGCATCATCAGCCGTAACATCCGGTCTTACAAAGAAAGGTTCAAGCATATCGGTGTGCATCCGCGAAGTCTCGGCTGATACCGCCTCCTCCACGTACAGCCCGAGCATGAAAAAGGGTATTTGAAATGTTCTCAGAAAATGCTCCAGCCGGAGGCGCAGATCCGGCATCGACACCGCCTGCCCGAGCTGGGATACAAAACCGCCGACTTGCAATGAAAAACTTTCCCTGCTCATTCGCCGCGTGACGATGATGCGGTCGACCAGTGCATACACCATTGACGTAGCAAGCATCGGAAGCGCGGGGTTGTCCGGCTTGTATTCCCTGATAAGTGACACAAGGCGCGGCAGCCGTTCTACCAGAGCGTGGTGATCCTGCTCACGCAGGAGATGATGATACAGTGAGATGATAACGTCACGCTCGTTGGATTCGCCGGTGAGCACGGCTTTCAGTTCCGCTTCATGCGCATCGAAGCCGTCCGGCCGGTGTTCCGCCGCAGATGCATCGTGCGCCGCCGGCACGTCGTCATGATACGAGGCGAGTTCCGGCGAACATCCGCAGCTGTTCCGTATCGTCAATGAACAGGGTGTGCTTACATCGCGGTCGACCGGTTCTCCGCGGCAGAGACGGAGTATGCACTCAACCGAACGCGCGCCGACGGATCTCCAGTCCGGCTCGACGATGGTCAGCGGCATGTGACAGTCATAGAACGCACCGGCCGAATAGCCGAATCCGGCCAGCCGTACGTCAACGCCGATGCGCAGTTTCATATTCCGGCAATACCGGTACAGCAATACCAGCATCGGTTCATCGAATCCGAGGAACGCATCGGCCGGGCCGTATACGCTGTCATGTTCGGCGACCGCCGCCGCTACCATGTCGTCGTCGTTCTTCGGCAGAACGATGAGATGCTTTTCAGGGTCCATGCCGCGTGAGATAAGCTCGTCGGCAAATCCAAGATACCGGTCCTGCCAGGTGGACGGGATGACTCCCCGGGGATTCTTCCGCAGAAAGAATTTCGGACGTCTGCATGCGTGGCGGTCAAACATATGCGCCGTGAGACTTCGTATGCCGCCGCGACCATCCGAAGTGATGCAGGGCGCATCCCCGACACGCACACCGATACTTACCGCATGCGGCGCCAGCGCTCGGTAACGCCGGAACAGATCGGCGACATCGGCGCTGCTGGCGGCGAATTCGTACACATCGCAGTTGATGATGAGCCCGTCGAACATTCGACCGCATAGTTCCGGAGTAAGGTAGCGGTAGTCCGTCCGCATTCTGAAGACGGTAAGGTCAACGCCGTGCTGTGCGGCATATTCGGCCATGCCGTTCATCCATGAATCGCTTATGGATCCGACCGTCGAAGGAGTCAGCGCGGCTATTCTATATGTTTTTTTCGAGCTGCTTGCTTGCATAGTGGCTGCTTAAAAAGAGTGCTGTCGCTCGTTCACCATACAGCAGAGTATAGTTCGGACGCGCCGTTACGTCAAGAACGCGCCCGGCGGGATTATCTGTTACACATTCACCACTGGTGCGTGCCGGACCGCCCATCGAACCGCGCCGGCACTCGGGTCATCGATAACGGAAACGGTCTTACCGCTGACCCGCGCGTATATGGCCTTCGCTTCGGGTGATTGCGGAGTATTCACCATGCCGGCAGCATCGCCGTCATCAACACGATAGACGACAAGTTCGAGGTTCGTCCAGTCGATACCGCCTGTCGATTGTGCTATAGCCGCATGCGGCAGTACCGATCCGTTTCGTATGAGCAAGACGATGGGTATTGCACCCGCGCTGATGTGATGCCATTGTCCGCCATCGAATCGCCTGTCGGTCTGATAATCGATCCATATTCCGGGCGGTATATATACATCACGTGCACTCGTCCCTTCATCCATGAGCGGAGCGACGAGCATATCGGTACCGAAAAAATATTCATCCTCGATAAGCCACGATGTTCTGTCGTCGGGATATTCAAAAAACAACGTGCGCACCATCGGATATCCTTCACGCGCACTTGCCGCGGCCTGCGCATAGACGTAAGGCATAAGCCGGTACTTAAGTTCCGCCGCGGCGCGGAACGCATCGGTAAACGATTCGTTATAGAGCCACGGTTCTTTCGGCGGTTTGCCGTGACAGCGGCTATGGCTCGTGAGCATACCGAAGGGCAGCCACCGGCGATAGAGTTCTTCAGGTGACACTTTCACAAATCCGCCGATGTCATGACTCCAGAACGTGAAGCCGCAGAGGCCGAGCGATAATCCGCCGCGCAATGACGCCGCCATGCCGCTGTCGGTGTTCTCCGCGTCGCCGCCCCAGTGCAATGGATAACGCTGGCTGCCGGCCCAAGCCGAACGTCCCCAGATAATACCGGCGCCGGTTTTTTCATCAGTGATGCTGAATACCGTCTCGTTGTAGCGCAAGGGATACAGATTGTGTTCGAACCAGCCGGTCTTTCCCGACGCATACATCCCATGAAGCGGCGCTGCTTCGCCGAAGTCGGCTTTGATAGCCTCAACACCCATGTCAAAAAGTGATGCGAGATGGTTCCGGTACCACGCAACCGTCGATGGATTTGAAAAGTCGAGTATCGCATCCTCGGTCGGTAGACCGCCTGCGGCATCGAGTACGGCAAGGCCGCGCGCGACGATCTCGCCGAACAGTCTGTTCTTCGGCGTAAAATACGGCAGCTGCCACAGACAGAAATGAAATCCGTCCTTCCGCAGGTCGGCGATCATCTTTGCCGGATCAGTAAAGCGTGCCGGCGAGAAACGGTAGTCGCATTGCCAATCGGTCTCGAACCAGCCGGTGTCCAGATGTATCACGTCGCAGGGAATGCGGTGCGAGCGCAGCTCTTTCGCCACATCGCGCGTTTCCTCTTCCGACTTATAGGTTATCCTGCTCATCCAAAGCCCGAAACTCCAGAGCGGCGGCAGGGGACTTTTTCCCGTAAGTGTTGTGTATGCCGACAGTATCTCTTTCGGTTCTCCAATAAAGATGAACAGATCAAGCATCTCGTCGCCGAGGTAGAGCGTTGCCGCTCCGTCATAACGCGCGCCGAAGTCGAATGTCATGGGCGTTGATGCATGGACGAACATGCCGTACCCGCGGCTGCTCATGAAGAATGGCACGGGTTTATACATCGTTGATGACTGTACGCCGTGCGGGTCCACCGTGCAGAGCGGAATCGACTGCCCGCGCTTGTCAAGCCGCGTGAAACTCTCGCCGCAGCCGAATATCTTTTCGTCATGCGCAAGCGAGAACGTCGCCGCAATGCGGTATGCAAAGTCCTCGTTGCAGCGCACCGCGCAGAACGGCAGCGGAAGACAGTTCTGCAGCGATCTCGTATCGCTGATATGCTGCGTCGCCGTGAGAAGTTTTCCGGACGCATCGTAAATTTTCACCTTCCACGGTGAACGCTGTATCTCAACGCAGGCACGGGCGCTCTGATAACGTACTGTATCTGCGGTTTCCGTGCAGATCCACGAGCTGTCCGTCGGAACGGCTCCCGCAAGCATCAGCGATGGTTCTTCGGCGCGTACACCGGCCCGCGCGCGGATGCGGAGCCGCAGCGTATCGGAACGCGCGAAGGAAAGTTCGAACGGCAGTTCGGGATTTTCATCATACACCGGCGGGAATTCCCAGGAGCCCGCCTTTTCGAACGGCGCGCTGCTGTTGTTGAAGCCGGTGCGTACCTTACGTGCGTGGCGCGACCATGACAGTGTTCCTGCGCCGGTTGACGCGTTGAATGCGGCAAGACGGTCGGCGATGAAGTAGGTGTTTACTGTGTTGAAAAAATCTCCGCTGACATCTACCGGCTTGCCGAGCATAGTTTGTTCTCCTTTTCAGAAACGCGTACTACTACCGTACAGTATAGACACGTACAGAGCCGCTGTCAATGGATTTTCAAGAATAAGTATAGGCAACGGCGTTCCAGCCTGAATATCCATACATGTTCCGGTTTCTCTATTTTTATTTATCGTGCCGTTATGTATACTGTAAAGAACGATAAGGGCAGGTATGCCATGCATATGAAATTGTTGGTTATCGCTCTCGCAATCCTCACCTCGCTGCAGACACAGGGCGCTTTCATGATCGCCGATTTCAGCAGCGGAAAGACGCTCGGTGCGATTACGACCGCCGGCGTAACGGTTTCGCTGTCATCCAATGAGAACGGTCCCGCACTTATCATGGAGACCGCACCCGGCGTCGAATCCCCGGTGGTCACCGTTGCCGCATCGAACGGCTGGGACCTTTCCGCATATGGCGAAATCACATTCCCGATTATGAACCCCGGCGATGAACAGCTCTCGGTTCGCTGCCGCATCGACAGTGCGCCGAAAGGAACCGGCGGCTCGAAACAGGAGATGAGACGCAATGAACTCACGATGAAGGTCGATCCGGGGAAGACACTCATGTTCCGCATAACACTGACACCCATGCCCGTCGGCGGCACCATGACCGACCCGAAGGAATTCATCGGCATACGCAGAGCGCCGTACAGCGGCAGATATTATCATGTTGATAACATACGCGCGATATCGCTCATCGTGAACAAATCGGCAAAGAAAAATACAGCGGCAGTCGGCAGTATTATCGCCGGCGGCACTCCGATTCCGCCGGAAAAAATGCCGGACAAAATGTTCCCGCTCATCGACGGATTCGGGCAGTTCAAACACAGGGACTGGCCGGGAAAAGTGCACTCGCTCGATGAATTACGGAGCAACAGTGTCGTTGAGGCGGCGGGGCTGAAAACCAACCCCCGGCCGGCGTCGTGGAATAAATTCGGCGGCTGGAAAGACGGCCCGGCGCTTAAGGCAACGGGCTTTTTCCGCACCGAAAAACATGACGGCAAGTGGCAGCTTGTCGACCCCGACGGGAAACTTTTTTTCTCGGTGGGTCTTGACAATGTGACCTTCGGCAATTTTACGCCGCTTGATGACCGCCGTCACTGGTTTCAAGCATTGCCGCCCGAGGATGAAACACATCGCCCGTTTTTCAACGACTTCACCGGGGCTATCTCACGGTACTACGGCGGAAAGAAAGTGCATGCATTCAATTACTTCCGTTATAATCTGTTTCGTAAATACGGCGAGAACTGGAAAGACCTCTTCACCGAAGTGTCGATGCAGCGCTTACCCGCGTGGGGTATGAATACCATCGGCAACTGGTCGGCACCGGAGATCTATTCACGCGGCAGGCTGGCATACACGCCAACCGTTTATACGTCGGGACCCATCATCGCCGGGTCATCGGGACACTGGTCGAAGTTCAAGGATGTATTCCATCCCGATTTCAAATCAAATCTCATCACGACGATGACGGCGCTGTCGAACACGTTCAACGATCCGTGGTGCCTCGGGTATTATGTAGACAATGAAATAAGCTGGGATGACGACACATCGCTCGCGCTCGCAACCATAGTGTCGCCGCCTTCGCAGGAAGCAAAGAAGGTATTTGTCGGCGTACTCAGGGAACGCTACGGTGATATACGCAGACTGAACGAAGTCTGGGGCACCGCGCATGATTCGTGGAACGCGCTGCTCGGCAGTACCAACGCGCCGTCGAAGGATAAAGCCCGCACTGACCTCACCAATTTCACCGGCACCATCGCCGAGACGTATTTTAAAACGGTGCGCGATGTGCTGAAAACATATGCGCCGAACCATTTGTATCTCGGGTGCCGCTTTGCGTGGCTCAACTGGCTTGTCGTTGAGATCGGCGGTCGTTATTGCGATGTGGTAAGTTTCAATATCTATATGAAAAGCTGGAAAGAGAGCAGGACGATGTCGGCACGTGCTGCCGGCGATAAACCTTACATCATCGGCGAATTCCATTTCGGCGCGCTCGACCGGGGCCTCTTCGACCCGGGCAATGTACCGGTAAAAGATCAGGCCGAGCGCGCGGCCGCGTACAAACGTTACCTCATCGACGCGCTCAACGACACGCAGTTGGTGGGCTGTCATTATTTCATGTACATCGATTCGCCGGTGACGGGGCGCTGGCTTGACGGCGAGAACCTTCAGGTAGGGTTCATCGATAATTGCGACACGCCGTACGCGGAGATTGTTTCAGCCGCGCGGGAAATCGGCGATACGATGTATTCGATCCGCTCGGGAAAATAATGATAACCATCAGGCTTTACACGCTCGTGTCCGTGGGTCGCGGTATGATATGGTGTTCAATTTCTTTACTCAGTCGATGACATGTTAATAATTTAAACACCCCTATGCAGTGCCGGACGGAGCATACGGCACCCGCATGTAGAAAACGGTAACAGTATTCGGAATGCATTCACACTTTCCGGTGAAATATATAATCTTATCGCCGTCATCGCGTTCATTGGTACGTAATTTGCGATGATTATATTGATAAGTCATTTCTGTGGAGGAATTCTATGGCAGAGGTCAAAGGAAAATTTATCACCCTGGGTTGTCACTTGATGTCGGCGTATCCGGCGGCACAAGCCGGAGCGAATGACTATTTAAAAAAAGAAACGGGCACGGAATGGAACGGACTGGAACAGGAAGGCTGGTACAATACAAGGATTTTCAACACGGTCATGGAACTCTATGCGAAATCATCCATTGCCGGCGAGAGCGCTATCGTTACCCTGGGAAGAAAAGTGTATCCGACGATAAAAAAAACCGTCGGTATTCCGGAACATATAAAAACACCGCTCGATTTCATCCACTATGAAGCGGAAGGTTTTTTACAGAACCATCGGGGCGACGACGTCGTGCCGAGAAAGATCATCAAGGATGTTGATAGGGAAGTCATCGTTCATGCGCCGGCGCCCGGGTATAATGTGAGATTATACGAGGGTGTGTTCATCGGTATCCTTGAAATGTGCGGCATTAAATCGGGGAAGGTCGAGAACATCGGGAACAGCACGTTTGCCATAACATGGTGATATTTTTTACCGGTGCCCGTTACCCTTTATCAAAGCATACTTTTTCAATATATCGTAATTCCATGATTCCATCTCATATTTCCCATTTTTGAAGCGATACATGAACTGTTTGCTTCCGCTGCTGTTGGGGGCTTCAGGTATGCTTTTTTCAAAGTCGATCAATTGATTATGAACGCCGATATCCATAATTCCATCGCCGTCAAAGTCGGCGATCCACGCATTTTGTGTGCGTTCAAATGATGACGCCAGCAGTTGATAGACCGCGAGCTCACTTTCAAAGATCAATTTCATGCCGTCAGTCTGAAAGACAAGGATATAAACAGCAGACGGGCCGGATGTATCTCCCTCCATCTTTATCAAATAGGCATTATACTTCCGGTTTTTATCCATAGAGAACTTATGTACCGCAGAATAGTTCATACCTTTTTTATAGAAACTGAAATGCTCAAGATGTGCGGAGGGTATCATGTTCCGGCTTGAGCTCAATGCTTGAGTCATACCCGCATATACATGCAGTGTTTCAAATTGTATCTCGGTAAACAATGAATCTGTCTGCATGTGGATTTCCTGCGGTTTCAGTTTTCCTGAGCACGAACACATGATCATGACGGCAAGCATGTAAACGGATATGTTATTAGCACATTCAATTATATGATGCCGCATGAGGGGGCTATATCTCTTTTCATCTGACATATGGATAGTATAGTTCCGGATAACCGTCACGTCAAGACTGCAACAGACTGCGCGCAATTGCTAATCACTGGGAAATTAATATGGAATACGGAATTTTTATGGATATTCCGGGAAAAACGGGTGTATTGCATTCCGTCAACGTGTGTGTATAATCCCGTTATGGCGTCAAAAATAAAATCTGCTGCGATTCCCGATGAAGTAAAACGTACCGCCATGCGCAATGCGGTAAAGAACATTCCGTTCATCAACTGCGGCGGTTTTTCGATAACCATCGTGAACGCCAATTGCAATACCTATCAGAAACCGGCGTCCTCCGGCTGGCATACGCATCCGTTCTACGAATTCAGTCTTGTCCGCCGCGGCGTGGTGGGATACCGGACAAAACAGAAAGACAACCGGCGCGGTCCCGGTGAAGTCCATTTCATGTATCCCGACTGCCAGCACTGCTGGGATATCGTCAAAACGCCGGTAGCTATCGACAACTTTGAGATAGAATTCCACGCCATCGACCCCGCATACGCGGCGTTCGTGAGGAATATGCCCGATCTCGTCCGGCGCAAGGGGTTTACGCTTACGCTTCCGAACGACATACAGCGGTTATACTCCTCCATCGACGATGAACTTATCCGCAACGACGCCCTGACATCGCATCGCATACCGCTCATCATCTACGATATTTTTCACGGCATGATCCGGCAGAATTTTCCCGAGTGGATACGCGCCGAGGCGCACGTGAGCGGAAATTCGGACCGGGCATTCAGGCTGTTCCTTGTGGCGAAATCGATAATCGACGAGAATATCCAGAACGACATCGCGCCGGGGGAGATTGCGAGGCGGTTGAGCATCACGCAGCGATACCTCAACGAGCTTTTTGGAAAGATCGTGCAGCAGCCGTGCGGGAGATACATCAAGGAGCACAAACTCAATCGCGCGTATTCCATGATAGTATCGGACCCGACAGGAAAGATACGCGAGGTGGCATACGCGCTCGGATACACCGACCCGCTGTATTTCACCCGCGTCTTCACGGAGCATTTCGGCATATCGCCCACCGCCGTCCGCGAACATCCGCAGGTGTGACGCGCCGCACGATACACAAAACCGCTCTGTACGTCAGCTCTTTTCCCGTCAGCGCGTAACTGCACGCTTTGCCGTCTACCCATGACTTAAAACACGCAGTAGTATAATTCTGCATTCCCGTGACGTGCTAAAGACGTATGAAATGATAACCATTCAATATTATTCGGTAATAGGATTAACTCCGCGCTAGGGGAAAACCCTTTTATGTTCTACCAATACGCCGCCGAAGTTGATGAGCAGTCCCACATGGAAGTCCGTACCATTGAGGTAATTCTTAAGTTGCATGATGTGCGGGAACGCGAGCCGCTCAACGCATTTTGTTTCCACTATGACAAGCCCATTAACGAACATGTCTGCGAAGTATTCCCCCACGATGACGTCTTTGTAATGAACCTTGATTGGTTTTTCTATTTCCACCGGCATGCCGGCGAGACTGATTTCATGAGCAAGGGCATTGCGGTACACCCTTTCAAGAAACCCCGTGCCGAGTGTTTTATGCACCTCATACGCCGACGCGATGATTTTATCAGTAATTGATTGAAAGTGAAGCATGAAGACCTCCGTTTTTCGGTTGTCCTATGCACGAACGGGAGCGAAGTCAAGGGCGGACGTATTTCGTCCGCTTGCGCAGCCCTTGACGAGCTCACGTGAGTGCGTATCCTTTCCGAAAAGCGGAGGGATGAATGCTTCACGCGGTATTATTCATATACGATAAGAGAAAGAGAATATGAGCCTCGGCATATACGTGTTGTTCCTGTTCTTCTGTTCCTGTCTTCATCCTGTTAAAAACAAACGGGCTTCAATAATTCTTAAACAGATAGAAACAGAGTGAATGTAAATGCGGAAAGGGCCAACCCCAAAAACAATGCTTGAATATACGTGCGGCGTGGTTGTAACGGATGAAGCGTTACGGTATGATTTATGATTTAGTTTTCAAAGAACGTTATAAGGTTTATTAAGATACATTTACTTTATAATCGGTGCCTTTATCACAAGTTTTGCCGGGTCGAGAATGACTTCATGAAGGTCAGTTCCATCAATATTCATTTCTAAAAGCCTTATTTTAGGTATATTCTTTTTTACCTTAAAATACTTCCATGCGTAATTATAGCCATCCCCCATGTCTTGCATAAACATTAACTTCTTTTTATCAGGAGACACGGCAACGGAATAATAATTTCCTTTTGATACATTTGTAATGAACTTGTCTTTTGTATTCTGGTAGATGTCTTTTATGTAGAAATCTACATTTTCATATGTTTCAGGTTTAGTTCCCATATACACAATTTGTTTACTATCATGTGTTAGCGCGAAATGTTGGAATTCAAGATCATTCCCGGTCTTATAGCCCGTTAGCTCGGTTTTTATTTTTGTTTTCAAATCAATGCGAGAAATGCTTACCTGACATGATAAAATCAGATATTTGTAATCAATAGTACAATACATTCTTGAGAGTCCAAATGTGGCGAATTCAAAACCAATGATGTTGTTTTCTTTCAAGTCCACACCATATATTTGTGAACCTGCATTGAATAAACGGTAATAATAGACCATCTTCCTGTCAAAGGATAATGCCGGCATTCTACGGGTATACGAATAATTTGGCGCTATGCAGACATTGCTGTTGCCTGCAATGTCCATAAGCCAAATGTCAGTATAATTAGTATTGGTGTATTCTGTGATGTAGATAATGCTTTTACCGTCAGGCGAATATGATGCATCCTTGCCAAATGCAAGTAATGTAATTTTTCCACTTGTTCGATCGAGTGAGATTATAGAATCTCCATATCTTGTGATTGCGGAGATCAATACGCTTTTCCCATTGCGATCATATTCTGGCGAACTATCATGTGAGAGCAAGATGTAAGACGTGTCTTGTGCAAAAATAAGAAAAGGTAAGAGAAGCACTGCTGCAACAAACTTCATTTAAAGCCCCGGTATTGAATCATACCTATGCGTAGGATTCTGTTTTTTCGCCGCATATCATTTCATATAGTGTATTGCAATCTATCCGCCGCGTCAAGCAGCACATGCTGCATTCCTGTGACGTGCAATTGCAGTACGCTAACTATCACTAGTTATCGGAATGAGCCCAAAACAACAAAAATATTCCAGCATACGCTCAACGTACACCAGCTCACGCTGCCCGCAAGCCGGCTCGCATTCAACGTGAGCCGGCTTTTGTTGTCCGTACACCGGAATATGTTGAACGTATACGTGGCTCGAGTCGGCGGTAAACGCATATATTCAATAAATGCCGGCACACGTTCTACATATTCCAGCTCATGGTATGCGTAATCCGTCTCGACCTCAGCGTAAACCGGAATATGTTGAACATACACCAGCTTACGTTCAACGTACACAAGGCTCGAGTTACCGGTAAACGCATACAAGACCTGTACACTGGAATATGTTGAACGTACACCGTCTTTTGTTGAACAAGCACCGGTATACGTTCAACAAAAGACGTTGTATGTTGTCCATACACCGGCCCGCGCAGAACGTGAACATGCGCAAAATGCTTGTACATGGTATTTTTCATGTTATACACCGTTTTCAATACGTTATGCGCCTGACCGTGCGGCACGTGCACCGGTCTTCAGCTTTCGTGTTCCGACCGGCAATATCCATATGCCTGATTATTATGCGGTAACACCGGAGCATACACGTTATATCATACCGTGAAAACCTTATACGCCGGTGTATCTTTATCCATACAATTTCCGTTTTTTCCGCTTGTTAAGCAGACTTTCATAAGTATATTATAGCAGCGGACGAAAGTACGTCTGCAATGCTTTATCTATGCGCCGGAGGCATCATCATGAAACTGCACATAATCTCCCTGGCCGCGGTGCTTATCTCCGGCGCAACAGCATACGGGCAGGACGATCCGCAGCATTATTTTTCCTTCAACGAGGCATCCGGCGGGACATCCCGGGATGCTGTCGGCGGCGCGTCTGCACCGGCAGTAAAATGGGATAAGAACGGGAAGTCCGGCGCGGCGCTTCTTCTTGACGGCACATTTGATACCGTGACGGCACTTTCGGGACTGAAAGATATCGGCATGTCCGATGTGACTATAGCGTTCTGGATGAAGCCTGCCGATATCACGTTCGCGGAACTGAAGGATAAACGCCGCCGCATGATCAATGTTGTGGATAATTATCCCGACACCTGGTGCGCCATCGATGTGCGGGAAGGCGGGGTCATCGCCGTTGAGCTCGGTCAGAAGAAGAACGGCGGACCGAACGTCGGATCGGCATTATGGTCGAAACCGGCGGCCGCCGTGAACGGATGGACGCATGTAGCGTTCGTCTATGAACGCGGTACTAAGAAAATACGGATCTTCATCAACGGGAAACTTGATATTGAAAAAGAGATGAAAAGCGAATTCGATGCATCGCTTACATGCGCAAAACCGGTGACCATCGGCGCCGGTTTTCAGAACTTGAAAGGATCCATCGACGAGGTAAAGATATTTCAAAAAGCACTCGACGAGAACGGCGTACGTTCCGCCATGGGTGCATCATCCGCATCCGCGCAAAGTGAGCCAGCTCCTGCAGCACCTATTGCAGCAGCGGCGCCCACACCGGTCGCGGCAGCTCAAGGACAGGACGATCCGCAGCACTATTTCTCCTTCAACGAGGCGTCCGGCGCTACATCCCGGGATGCTTTCGGCAGCGCGAGCGCACCGGTCATAAAATGGGATAAGAACGGGAAGTCCGGCGCGGCGCTTCTTCTCGATGGGACATTGGAAACCGTTACGGCGCTTTCGGGAATAAAAGATATCGGCATGGCCGATGTGACCATAGCGTTCTGGATGAAACCCGCCGACATCACGTTTGCTGAACTGAAGGATAAACGCCGACGCATGATCAATGTCGTGGACAATTACCCCGACACCTGGTGCGCCATCGATGTGCGGGAAAGCGGGATCATCTCCGTTGAGCTCGGGCAGAAAAAGAACGGCGGACCGAACTTAGGTTCGTCCATATGGTCACAGCCCGCGGCCGCGGTGAACGGATGGACACATGTCGCCTTCGTCTATGAACGCGGCGCGAAGAAAATACGGCTCTTCATCAATGGCAAACTTGATATAGAAAAAGAGATGAAAAGCGAATTCGATGCCTCGCTGACATGCGCGAAACCGGTTACCATCGGCGCCGGATTTCAGAACTTCAAAGGATCCATCGACGAGGTAAAAATATTCAGGAAAGCCCTCGATGAGAACGGCGTACGTTCCGCCATGGCCGCATCATCCGCGCAAAGCGGCTCAACACCCGCTGCCGCTGTACCGCGCGAGGTGCGCACCGTGAATCTGAAGGCCTCAAAACAATATTATATCGCCGTTGACGGGAACGACGCATGGACGGGAACGCTTGCCGAACCCAACGCGGCGAATTCCGACGGGCCGTTAGCGTCGGTCAACGGAGCAAAAGCGGTATTGCGCGCATTGAAAGCGCAGGGCGGACTGACATCCCCGGTCATCGTGTACCTTCGCGGCGGCACGTACCGGGTCAAAGAGACTATCGTGTTCACAATGGATGACTCCGGGACGAAAGATGCCCCCATAACATATGCCGCGTATAAGGACGAGACACCGGTACTTTCGGGCGGGAGCGAGATCAGAAAATGGCGGCAGAACGGCGCGGTGATTGAAGCAAATGTTCCGTCCGGCATCTATTTCCAGGAGCTCTATGTGAACGGCCGGCGCGCCGTACGCTCGCGCCACCCCAATGTCGGTTTTTTCCGTATGCAGGGACCCGGCGATCCTTCCGAAGGACAGATCAAAGGCGAACCGTTCCGCTATGAGATAATCGTTAAGCCGGAGGATATCCGTGAGTGGGAAAATATCTCCGATGTGAATCTCACGGTCTTTCACGCATGGAACGCATCCGTACACTGGCTGAAAAGCGTCGACATACCCAATCATAAGATAGTGTTCCAGAATCCGTCGCGGTATATGGGCAAGTACGGCGAAAAGACATCCCGCTATTTTCTTGAGAATTGCGCCGAGGGTTTTGACGCACCGGGCGAATGGTATCTCAACCGCAGCACCGGCGTGCTGAAATATATGCTCCGCCCCGGAGAAAGCATCGACACGATACACGCGGTGGCTCCCCGCATCAGCCGGCTCCTTGATTTCAAGGGAGACCCCAAAGCGGGAGCATTCGTCGAACATCTTTCGTTCGTCGGCATCGGTTTCATGCATACCGACTGGGGATTCGCCCCGCCGCTGCGCGATCGGAGCATGGATATGGCGGACGGACAGGCCGGCGTGGCGCTCAGGTATGCGTCTATTTTTGCCGTTGGTCTACGCAACACGACATTCGAGCGCTGCGAGATATCGCACGGCGGCGCACATGCGTTGTGGTTCGAGAAAGGCTGCTTCGACAACGTCGTGCGGCAATGCCACATCTTCGATCACGGCGGCGGCGGAGTCTACATCGGCGATGTCACCGTGCATGCTCAGGCCGAGCTTAACACGGCACGCATCACGGTGGACAACTGCTTCATCCACTCGATCGACCATGTGATGTATGCGTCATGCGGTATCTGGATCGGGAGGAACGGGAACAACGTCATCACCCACAATGAGATCAGCGACCTTAATTATATTCCCATTCATGTGGGCTGGACGTGGCGCTATGAGATGCCGTCCGGCACGAAAAACAACCTCATCGAGAACAATCATCTGCACCATTTCGGGCTCGGTGTGCTTTCAGACCTTGCGGGAATCTATACGCTCGGCGATGCGCCGGGAACCGTCATCCGGCTCAACCATATCCATGACGCCAATGCCTATTCCTACGGCGGTTGGGGGCTCTATAACGATGAGGGTTCGGTCGGACTGTTGATGGAAAAAAATCTGATCTACAGCACGAAATCCGGCGGCTATCACCACCACTACGGGAGCAACAATATCCTCCGTAACAATATCTTCGCCTTCGCCGCTGAAGCGAACATCATCAGTAAACGCGGCGACAAATTGAACGTGTCATTTGATTTTCAGAGGAACATCGTCCTCTCCACGAACGCGCAGATGCTGAACACCGGTTTCAGCTCCAAAGAGTTCATCCTCGACAAAAATGTCTACTGGGACCTGTCAACGCAGAACGAGGAGGAGATGAATTTCTCCGGCAAGCCCTTCCCGGGATGGAAATCGGCTATGGGGTATGACAGGAATTCCGTTGTGGCCGATCCGCTCTTTGTGGACGCGCGGAAGTATGATTTCCGTCTGAAGGAGAATTCCCCCGCTATCGCCCTGGGCTTTGTGCCGTTCTGGGATGAGATAATCAAGTCCGGTTTGTACGGCGACCAGGCATGGAAGGATCTTCCGAAAAAATTCACACTGCGTCCGATGAGCACTGATGTGGAACCGCCGGCAAAGATACAATCCATGAACATTTTCAGCGAGGATATGGAAAATGTCGCGCTGGGTGTGCCGTCGCCGTTCGGTAAAGGTGACGACGGGATAATCACGAGCGGAGAACAGGCCTATAAAAGCAAACACAGCATCAAGTTCCTGGACGCGGATAATAATTCCGCCGATTACAAACCGCAGCTCAGATTGTACCACGGCTTCAAGCCGGGATTCATGAAAGGGTCGTTCGATGTTTATCTCGAAGACGGCGCCATCCTCTATCATGAATGGCGGCAGAAAACCGGTTCCGGTTACAACGCGGGCCCGAGCATCACCATAACTGCTGACGGCGATTTCATGGCCGGTAAGGAAAAAGTGGCAACGGTGCCGCGTGACAAATGGATACACATCGAGATAAACGCCGTCATCGGCGAAAAATCGGACGTATGGGACCTCGCCGTCACGGTTGACGGACAGGCGCGCAATGAATTTAAAGGTCTCCGAGCTAAAACCAGTCTCGACGTACTCGATTGGCTCGCCTGGTGCAGCATGGCGACGAAAAAAACGGTGTTCTATATCGATAATGTAAAATATGAGGTTGTAAAAAAATGAGTGTTGCTCAAGCTCTCGATGCAGCGCCGCAGGTGAAGAATAAACTGCCGTATCGCCGCTACCGCTGTCTGTTCAATCATGAGTTCATGCTCTTCTGCGATACGGGTATCAGCCGTAAGATCATAGAGGCGTATATTGAGAAATTCAAGGATACCGATGTGGATGCCGTCATGTGCTGTCCGCTGGCGCATCGCACGAATTTATTTCCGTCAAAAGTCGACCCCGGCTGGAAAACATACGACACGATAACCGATCAGGCGTGGATGAAGCATTTCAAAAACGCCCTGAAATATATTTACGACGGCGGTGATCCGGTGGCCGAGACGCTCGCCGTCTGCCGCAGACTCGATAAGGGTTTTTTCATCTCCTACCGGATGAACGATCTGCACAGCGTTGAGTTCAAAAACTTTCCCACGCATAACGCCTTCTGGCGCGAACATCCGGAATACTGGCTTGCCGACACCGACATACATGCCGACTGCAGCAGGGACGATGTGCGCCTGTTCAACTGGATGATACCCGAAGTCCGTGAGCATTACTTCGCCGTTATCGAAGAACTGGCGACCAGCTACGACGTCGACGGCATTGAACTCGATTTTATGCGCTGCTGGCGTCTGTTCCGCGATAATGAGACCGAAGCGGGAGTCCCGGTGCTGACCGCATTCGTACAACGCATCCGCGCCATGCTCGACCGTCTCGGTAAAGCACGCGGAAAATATCTGCAGCTCTGCGTACGCGTACTCAGCACGCCTGAGCGCGGCCGGAAATTCGGCATCGACGTCGGCGCATGGGACAGGCAGGGACTCATCGATATGGTGAATGTATCAAACTGTCTCGTCAACAGCACCGAAGTGGGCATCGAATCGTACAAGGAAATTGCCCCGCAGTGCCGCATCTACGGCGAGATGAATTCCATCACCCGTCAGATAAGCGTTCCGGGCGGTTCAAAGTACCGGTACGTGCAGACAGCGCATTACCGCGCCACGGCGCTCAACTATCTTACCCGTGCCGACGGCATCAGCTTTTTCAATACCGACTGGGTGTCATTTCCCCAGCGTGAAGCGCTGCTCCCGGTGTTCAAGGGAATCGCCACGGTGCCGTTCCTCCAGCGGCAGTCGAAAGCATATGGCATCTATTCCGTGCTGGAGTGGTGTCAGGTGGCATCAACACTTCCCGCAAAAGATACGGCACATCTGACGCTGATAACCGGAGAGGATACCGGTAAAAATACATTTGAACGCGCGGTGCTCCGGCTTGAGACCGATGAACAATGCACTGGAATGAACATCGAGGTACGGTTGAACGGCACGTTATTGAACGAATGCGAACACCATGACACCGAGCTTTTCCCGATACCCGATCAGGGATATGCCGCCCTCTATCCCGGGCGCGAGGTGCTCAAATTCTATTCGGTGCCGTTGACACTCATCCGCTTCGGGAAAAATGAAGTGATTCTGAATAACAGCTCACGCGGGAAAGGATCGCTCACGTTTGCGGAGATACAACTGGCGCTGTATGCGCCGAAGGAATGACTGCGGGACAGGAGAATGACATGTTTGCGCTTGAGAAAAGCAATGAATCAGTAGTCCTGCAAAACGGGAAACAATCTCTGCGGATATCATTCGTCACCGGATCGACAGCCCGTATCACCTTCACTGAAGATAAACCATTCGGTGTTAAGCCGAGCTTCATCGTGACAACCAGTTCGACATACAATAATTATCGCATAACGGAAAACGCCGGTTCAATTTCCATCGCCACAGAAGCCATGAAGATCGCCGTTGACAGACAAACCGGTGCGATGAGCTTTTTCGACAGCAGCGGTCGTCTTCTGATGCGTGAGCCGGAACGCGGCGGAAAATGGCTGACGCCGAAAGCGGTGTACAGAAATGTGTACCGGAAAGACGCGGCTGTCGCAGCCGGCATGAGCATCGACGGTGTCCGTGCCGTTGCCGGCGAGAGCGAACGTGTATTCGACCGCCATGCCTTCGAGGCCAAACTCGAATTCGTATTCAGTGAAAACGAAGCGCTTTTCGGATTAGGTTCGCATGAAGAAGGCTATGGCAATCTGCGCGGGAAGTCGCGGGATCTCTATCAGCAGAACATGAAGGCGGTGGTGCCGTATTTCGTTTCCACAAAAGGATACGGCATACTCGTGGACTGCTCTTCACTTATGACATTCCATGACGACGCATACGGCTCCTATATCTGGGCCGATGTTGTTGATGAACTCGATTACTATTTCATCCAGGGCGACCGCTTCGACGATATCACCCGCGGGTATCATGAGCTTACCGGCGGGGCGCCGATGCTCCCGAAATGGGCGTTCGGTTATGTGCAGTCGAAAGAGCGTTACGTGAACGCGAGGGAGATGACGGACGTGGTGCGCGAGTACCGGCGTCGTGAAATACCGCTCGATCTTATCGTACTCGATTGGAAATCATGGCCGGCGGGTGACGCCTGGGGACAGAAATCGTTCGACCCCGAACGCTTCCCCGATCCGAAAGGATTCACGCAGGAACTTCACGACATGCATGCAAAACTGATGGTATCCATCTGGCCCATCATGACCGGCAACTGTCCGGACCAGCGCGAACTTCTTGACCGCGGTCTCATGCTCGGCAATCAGTCCACCTACAACGCGTTCGATGACGATGCGCGGCGTATCTACTGGGAGCAGGCGAATCGCGGACTTTTTTCAAACGGCGTCGACTCCTGGTGGTGCGACTGCAGCGAACCGTTCGAGGCGGACTGGACGGGCGCGGTAAAACCTGAGCCGCATGAACGGCTTACCATAAACACGCGGCAGTCGAAGCAGTATATAGACGAAGGCCTGATCAATGCGTATTCGCTTTTCCATGCACGCGGCATCTATGAAGGTCAGCGCAAGGTATCCGGAAAAAAGCGCGTGATCAATCTGACGCGTTCATCCTACGCCGGTCAGCACCGGTACGCGACGGTTACCTGGTCGGGCGATATCTCTGCAACGTGGGAAACGCTCAGGCGTTCCATACCCGAAGGCGTCAACTTCTGCGCGGCGGGAGAACCGTATTGGAGTCTGGATATCGGCGGCTTTTTCATCAAGAACGATCCGAAGTTATGGTTCTGGCGCGGCGATTACGATAATGGATGCCGCGGACTCACCGATGCGTCCATTACCGAACCGGACCCAAAAGACAACGGCTGTACGGATCTCGGTTATTGGGAACTGTATACGCGCTGGATGCACTACGGTGTGTTCCTACCCATGTTCCGTTCGCACGGCACCGATGCTCCGCGTGAGATCTGGCGCTTCGGCGAGCCGGGGACGCCGTTCTATGACGCGATTGCCGCATCCATACGTCTTCGCTACCGGCTCATCCCGTACATCTATTCGCTTGCAGCGCAGGTGACACTGAGTAGTTACACGATGCTCCGCGCGGTGGCGCTGGATTTTCCCGATGACGCGACCACACATGACCTCATCGACCAGTTCTTATTCGGTCCGGCATTCATGGTCTGTCCCGTGTGCAGTCCGATGTACTATCTCAGGAATTCAGAACCGATACGCGATTCCGTCAAACGCCGTGACGTCTATCTGCCGCGCGGACGCCGGTGGTATGATTTCTGGACTGACGAAGTGTATGAGGGCGGACAGACAGTGAGCGCCGACGCCCCGCTTGAAAAAATCCCCGTGTTCGTGCCGGCGGGTTCCATCATTCCGATGTCGCCGGTAATGCAGTATGTAGATGCAATCCCCGATGCTCCGTATGAGATCAGAGTCTATCGCGGTGCGGACGCCGAATTCAATCTGTATGAAGATGCAGGCGATTCCTACGGCTACGAAAACGGCGAGTATGCCATGGTGAAGCTTTCGTGGCATGACGCCGCAGGTGAATTGGTGATCGCGGAACGTACCGGCGGTTTTTCCATGCTGGTGAAATCGCGGGAATATCAGATCGTGTTCATCTCAGCACAGGGGCGGAAAACCAGGACGGTCCGATACACCGGGCAGGAGTTTCGCACATGTGTATGATATAATACATTGAGCATCACGAAAAAATTATGGAGAACTATATGTCGACTGCCAATATTGCGATTTTGTCCACCGGTCATGTCCACGCGAAGATGTTCATCGAGAATACCATGAAATCCGCCGACGGTCGCAAAGTCACCCATATCTGGGATGATGTCGCCGAACGCGGAAAAAAATATGCCGCTCTGTGCGGTGCCGCGTTTGAGCCGGATATAGACAAGGTCATTGCCGATCCATCGATACACGGCTTTATCATCTGCAAGGAAAACACGCAGCATCTGCCGCTCTTGGAAAAAGCGATACGGACGGGAAAGCCGGTGATGCTCGAAAAACCGCTGGTCACCACGACTGCCGATCTGGCTGCGGTGAAAAAGCTGCACGCGCACTATCCCGCGCCTTTGTTTTGCGGCTACGTCCTGCCGTTCTCCGGAAGCATGAAGGCCGTAGCGGCGCTGGTGAACGCCGGGGCCTTCGGCGATATCCTTCGTGTGAAATTCAGAAATTCCCAGGCCGCAGCATATAACCGCATGTTCGATGAGCCGGAACGCGCATGGCTGCATGATCCGAAACTCGCGGGCGGCGGAGCGCTCCAAGACGGCGGACAGCAGGCAGTGCATCTCCTGCTCTCATTGTTCGGACCGGTCAAAGAGGTGTGGGCGTGTATCCGCAATGAAAGCGGTGTCTACCCCCGGGTTGAGGATTTCGGCATCGCGCATCTGAAATTCGCATCGGGAGTGATGGGCACCATAGAAGTGGGCTGGACGCAGACCGGCGGTATCGGCGGTATCGAGATATCAGGCTCCAAAAGCACGCTCTGGAACGACGGCAGAAGATATGTCATGGGCACGACGGGTGGTGAAGCAAAAGCGGTGACCGATCTGGATGAAGACCCCGTTCGCGTGGACCGTCTGGCGGCCGCCATACGCGGCGAACTGACAGAAGAAGTCCTTGCAAAAGATTTTGAGGCTATCTGCGGCACCGTTGCTGTTCTTGAAGCGATGTATACGTCAGCAGCACAGGGAACCTGGGTCAAGGTGCGCTGAGCGATGACCAAAATAATTTACACGACTATAAAATAACACCATAAGGAGTTTTTATGATCTACCGAACATTAGGAAAGTCAGGAATCAAAATCCCCGTTATCGGTCTCGGCACATGGCAATTCGGCGGCGAATGGGGAAAGGATTACACGGCGCAGGAAGTAGTGGAAATCATGGCGGCCGCCAAAAGCGTCGGCATCAATTTCATCGATACCGCGGAGTGTTACGGCGATCACCTCTCCGAAAAACTGATCGGCGAGGCCATACACAACGAGCGGGATAAATGGATCATTGCGACCAAGTTCGGGCACAAGTACAATAAGTTCCAGGATCGCACGGTTGCAAGCAGCCCCGCCGACGTCACTGCGCAGCTTGAAGCATCACTGCGCGCCCTGCAGACCGATCATGTCGACCTGTATCTGTTTCATTCGCTGAACGATGAGGCATTTAATAATCAGGAAATGTGGACGGTTCTGCAGAATCATCAAAAGGCGGGAAAAATCCGCGTGCTCGGCATATCGGTCTCACACATGGACAATCCGGGTCAGGTCAAACGGGCAACCGAGGTGGGCGCTTCGGTTATTGAGATTGCCTATAACCGCATCTGGAAAATCGCTGAGAAAGAGTCGCTGCCGGAATGTCAGCGGCAGAACCTGGGCGTGCTCGCCCGCGTTCCGCTGGCCTCAGGATATTTGACGGGAAAGTTCAACCCGAACTCGACCTTTGCCGCCAATGACGTGCGGTCGCTGAACGGTCAAAAAGGCGTTGAGCAGCATGTGAAACTGGTTGAAGAGATCAGGAATGAAGTACCCGCGGGCGTGCCGATGGCGCACTGGGCTATGGCATGGTGTCTGAAACATCCCGCCGTGCATGCCGTGCTGCCGGGCTGTAAAAATCCGGCGCAGGTGATCGATAATGCCAGGGCGGCGGAATTACTGGAGCGATAATCGGTTCGCTATCGCCACGAGCTGTCAGCAGGAAGACATTTATTTATCGTACGATAACCTTCACGGTCTTTTCACCCGTCGCTGATGTGATGCGGCATATATACACGCCGGGTGCCACCCGTCTGCCGTTATGTGCGGACAGATTCCAGCGTGCGGTGCCGTTGCTCTCGGCAAGAAGTGCCGCGACAGACCGTCCGGAAACACTGTATATCTGCACCGATGCATCACGCGACAGATTGGCAAATACTATCGGCGTACTGCCCCGCGACGGATTGTTGACGGCGAATACGCGTTCAAGATCGCGCTGAACGGTGAACAGCCGCGACAGATCGATGTTGCTTACGATATGCGGAGCGCTTGACGTACCGGCTGTCTGTATCTCCGTGAAAAGATCATAGTGTACTGTTGTGTCGAGCCCTTCGGGAGGCGTCCACTCGTACGTGTACGTGCCGCCCGACGGTATCTGCATGAGCCCGCGCATGGTGCCGCCGAGCGACAGGAATGAATTGCTCCCGCTTGGTGATATTCTGAACAGAACAGCAACAGGTTCAATACAGTCCTTCGAAAGTGTGCAGGTGTACCGCATGATGTTGTTTGCCGGGACAAGTTCTATCGTTCCGCCGCTTACGGCGAGACGGGGAACGGTGATCGCCGTTACCGGTCCGGTGAGCGATTCCCCATACGCATTGGTGGCGGCGATCCGGTAATAATATGTCATGCCGCATGCGAGGCCGTCGTTCGTATAGCGGGCGGCATTCGCGGGTGCGGTACCGATGAACGAGTATGTAAGCCCGTCGATGCTGCGGTATACACGATACGCAGACTCGTTGGTCGCCAGATCTACCCAGGAAAGGACAACAGCGTTGGCGCCTGCGTTGACCGTAAATGATCCGGGCGAATCCGGGATGCGTCCGTCAACGGTATAGGTCCGTGTGTTCGTGACGCCATTGTTGCCGATCGTATCGCGACCATAAAAGCGCAGTGTCGTGGTAGCCGCGACGGGAAATGAAGTCCCGCCGGTGGTGAACTGCGTGAACGGTGAACCGTTGGTCGACCAATAACCATAGTTCTCGTTGACGGCAAGACTGACGGAGAAGGACTTATTTGTCGTGAAATTCGACGGTGCGCCGGTGATGAGCGGTGCTTCCATGTCCAGATAATTCGTACGATTATTATTTCCTTCGTCCGCTTCCTGTATCCGGTCGGCATCATCCGCCATCGCGCGAATCGTATGCGTACCGGCAGTTGCAGTCCATACTGCGGAAGAAGCATCCACGACGATCTTCTGTCCGGGCAGAAGATTGGTCATCTTGACCCCGTACGAGAGATAGACGCCGTCAACCCAGAATGTTACCGAGTGATTCGTGAGCGGTGAAGCATACAGACCCGCGTTCGAGAGAACACCGCTGAACGTCACCGTATCGCCCGGTTTCGGAGCAGACGGAGACCATGAGATACTGTCGACGACCAGGTCGCACTTGATGACGGTATATGTCTGTGTATTTGTCGTGCCATTGTTGCCGAGCACATCACGGCCGTAACTGCGCAGTGCAGTTGTCCTGTCAATGAAAATGGATACACCGTTTGTCGTGAACGGCATAAAAGCCGAACCGTTTGTCGACCAGTAGCCGGTATTCTCATTCACATCGAGGTTGATAGTGAAAGACCGGTTTGTCGTCATTCCCGCGGGCATACCCGACACCGCCGGCGGAGCAGTATCGAACGTGTACACGAACGTGTCGGTCACGCTCGATACTGTATTGCTTGCGCCGTAGACGCGCAGCGTTGTGGTGCGGTCGATGACGATGGATGTGCCCGCCGTCGTGAACTGCTGGAACGCCGATGCGTTCGTCGACCAGTAACCGAAATTCTTGTCGACGTCGAGGTTCACGGTGAAAGAATTATTGGTCAGTACACTGCCGGGGGCGCCGGTGACCTCGGGTGGTATCTGGTCGGGGGAAAGACCGGAGTTGTAGCGGAGTGTGTACATCGTTTTGCTTAAGCCCCTGCTCGCGACGACCATTTCGGGATACACGGTATCGCAATTGTCGATGAAGCCGCACTGCCGGTTCTCGCCGTCGTGCCAGCGTCCCGTCACCGGCTGGTCGATAAACTCGAACCAGTGGCAGCCCACGAGATTGTTGTTCGTAAGCGCGCCCACCACGTAGTTGGAATAGGAAAGGGCACGTCCGGTCTGATTCCAGCTGGGGACGAGTCCCGATGAGAACAGGCCGCGGTCGAGTCAGCCGAAATGGAATTCGCTGATGATGTAGGGTTTGTCGCCGGCCACCTGATAGGTGATCGACCCGCTGTTCGTCCAGAGCTTGGCATAGACATTGAAACTGACAACGTCGCAATATCGTCCGGCGGCCTGTGCAGCATGCCAGGTCAGCAGGGCGAAACGGCAGCCGAGATACAGCCGGTTCGGAGCGAGCGACTTAATGACGTTGCTGACGGTGCTGAAATATTTCGTCGCCGTTTTATCGTTAAAGGCGTAGAGATCGGCATACATCCCCGCGTTGTAGGCGGGCGGATTGAGATTCAATACGTCGTTCCATGATGCGTAGGAGGTGTTCCACTGGGCGTTGAGCGCCGAGACCAACATATATTTCGCCTGAAGGTCGCTCACGAGTGCAATTTTTGCCGCCTGGGTTGCGGGACCACGAAGTGCATCGTACGCCTGCACTACTTCCGCAGCTGCGACATCGGCAGTGGTGGTCGATGTCTTCCACGGCATCTCGTTGTCCACGTAATAGCCGATGCACCAGGGATCGTTGAGCGATGTGTTTATGACTGCGGACTGCATCTTGGCAACAAGCTCGTTGGAGAAGCTGATATTGAAAACATCGGGGAACGATGCCGGTACCGCGCCCGATATATTCGTAAGCCGGATAGCTCCGGCGGTACTGATGGTGGCGATATACGGCACCCTGCGCTGATTGTAGATGGATGGCTGCGACCAGTTGCCGATAGTATTGAACCCCCAGCTCGGAAGACGCTTGAGGCATGTATCGGCGTAATCAGTGCTGTAGTTCGAGCCGTACTTCTGCTTGATGACATAACGGAACAGGTTCAGGCCGCTAGAGTTGTAGAATTCGGCATCGTACGCCGGTTTTTCCTCGAACCAGGTGTCACGCCCCGTCAATGCTGTCCAGTTGCCGTCGTTGACGTTATTAAAACCGTGGGAAAAGAACAGTTTGCCGGCGGGATCGACGAAGTACCATTTGCCGTTCACTTTTTCCGTGCGGAACGCCCCGGTGGCAGCGCGCGTGGGGCCGTCCTGCCAACCGCCCCATGAATCCCACGATACGGGTTTGGGATTGGCGGCAAGGTCGTTGACTTCCTGCTCGCGGAACCACGCAAGTTCCTCGGTACAATGTGTTTTCTGCGGCCAGTCTTTGTTCATGAACTGACCGAAACGGTCGATGAACGGGAACGCCGCCACGGGAAATGATCCGGGTGTGCCTGTTGCAACAATATTGCCTACATCATAGCGGGCGACCCTGCTTGGTGAGGATATCGTGTAGATAATGATGTCGGTGATTCTGTCGAGTGCCGCCATGGTATCGCCGAACGCTGTACCCGGAGCCGTGTTGCCGACCGCGAGCGGTCCCGCACCCTGCATCCTCGGCGCGGGCATTCCGGCGAAGTACGCAGCATTGTAGAGATTTGAGAGCGGCGTCGGGGTGAGCGGGATGCGGAACGTGCCCGACCTGTTACTCTGAAGCGCAAGCGTATACGTTTTCGTTACGACAACGGGATATAATGGATGAGGTCCTTTGAGCTGACAAATGACGGTAAGAGGTACCGTATCAAGGTTGGTGACCTTGAACGTGAGTTCTCCGAACGCGCTGAGATCCCAGCCCGTATTACTCACGATCAACGCGGAAGGATGAACACCGCCTATTGATGAGACCACGCGCATGGCGGGACCTACCGAGCTCGTCACGGCCGAAAGTGTCGCATTGTTCGGCGTGAACCGTGAAACCTCACCGGCTCTGGAAAAATCGACAATCGTAATCGCTCCGGACAATTCTGCAGCCATATATATGCAAATGAAAAAAAATACATACCATGCGCGCTGCCGAAAGCGATTATCTATCGTATCATCAGTGTCGCCTTTAACCATGATCATCTCCTTACGCCGTTGAGCTGTTTTGATCATGAGTAAGCTTAAACCGGAATCACATGGATAAAACGGAGTTGTTATGGATATTCTTGTTTACTGCCGCAGTAGAGCTCTGAGCACCGCAATCTCATTAGTCATACGCAGAACTTCCGCTTCCGTTGCGTTGATGCAGTCCTCATGCACACGTGTTTCGCGCGTGTACCCGATTGAACGCTGCCAGCCCAGCGATCGCAGTTTTCTTCGCGCCGCAGCTTTCTGAAACAAAGGACGAGTGTTTGTTTCACCGAGCGGTGCATCGAGCGGGCTCTTGTCCACACCGAGATACGCGAGCAGTGCACGGGCCATAAAGACATGCCCGTCATCGGACGGATGAATGCCGTCGGGTGTGAACAGAAAATGCGGATCATTCCGGTAACGCTGTTCACAGTATCCGGCAATCGCCCGGTGAAGATCGAACACAGCCGCACCCCGGGGCGTATCGTCCATGAGCCATGCGGCGTATCGCGCGAGTACGTCGTCATATCCGTCATACGGTTCGAGGTAACTGAAATTATTATACGATGCGGGACGCACTTTATTTGAAATGGACTTCGCTTCGAATGGCGGCGGTGTCATGATGAGCAGTTTCGAACCCGCGTTGCGGACTGCATCAGCAAGTTTCGTCATGCCGCTTTTGTACGCGGAAAACCGTTCCTCCGAGAACGGATGATAGATGCCGTCGTTCATGCCGTAGCATGCGATGGTGACATCGGGCCGCACGAGTGTAAGCGCACGAGACAGGCGCTCATGCACGCAGGGCCGCGGAAACGGATGCGCCGGTTCTGACAGACCACTTGCCGTTTCGCTGGAAAGTCCCGCGCTGATGATATCGGTAGTGCGGTCAGGATACAGCGACAGCAGCGCATAGTCGAGGAACGATACATACGCGCCGCTGTCGGTGATGCTGTCGCCGAGTATAAGTACACGGCATTCGGTAAGATCCAAAGCGGTCATAGGTTTTGCATTTTTGCTCATGATTATCTTCGGTGACGACGATGGTGCTATAACGAAAGAATATATTCCACGAGCGCGTCGATATCCGCTTCGGGAAGCGATGCAGTGCTGCCCCGTTTACCTTCGGCATTTCCAACGGTGATGACTTCCTTTATGGACGTATATCGTCCGTCGTGCATATACGGTGCGGTGCGCCACACTTCCACGAGCGTTGGCGTCACGAACTCGTTGTCGGTATCGCGCGGACTTTTCGTTCCCACATCATGCAGCTTAAGGTCGGTCGCCATCGGTCCCGTATGACAGGCGATGCAGCCGGCTTTGCCCGTGAAGAGTGTTTTGCCTTTCTGCGCGGCTGTGCTCAGCGCTCCATTTTTAAGATACGGGCTCGGTGCCGGCGTGAGCGAACGCATATATGCGTCGATGGCTTCCGCGTCGCTTTCGGGACGTACGGTGAAAAGGATGAAACGTATGCCGGCGCGCACCGCGGCCTCGGCCGATGCGCGAATACCGTGGCTCATCACCGGTGAGCGTTTATGCGCGTTGAGGAGACTGCGCACGTTTTTCGGGTTCCCGAGCCCGTCGTTGAGGAGGTCCCAGTTGAAACCGTCCACGCGCGCGTCCGGATGACAGCTCGCGCAGCTCTGCCACTGCTGAAAGCATATCGAAGCATCGTTGAAAAGCATCTCTCCTTTGCGCTCGATGCTCATCGTGCGGTTTGATGCGAGCATGACCGTTGTCACGTCGTATTCTCCGGACGCAAGATCAACCACCGATATGCTGTCGCTGAAAAAACCGGGTACATATGCGTTGCCGCCGGAAACGGCGAGCGACCGGAAACCCTGACCGTTGAGCGGTATGCGTTTCCGTAATCCTCCTCCCGCGAGGAATGTCAAATCGTCGGCAAGCGATGCGGCATTCGTCGATGCGGCGATTTTCTTGTGCAGCGCCGCACGGTCGATGACCGACATCTCATGCGTTCCCTGATGGACGACGAGTATCGATGATCCGTCGGGAGTTACGGCCACGCGTGACGGATTCGCCGCACCGCGGTAGGCGTCGTCGAGTACTATCGTCGCCGCGTGAGCGCGTTTCTGTACGTCGATGACTGACAGTGCCGCGGTGTACATCCATCCGCGTTCTATCTGCGTGGTCGGCACCATGAAGCGCGCAATGGTGTGCACGGCGTATGCGGTGTTCCCGTCGGGCGAAAGCGCTATGTGCTCGATAGCGGTGCTGCCGTTGGGGAGCCGAATCTCACTCGCCACAGCGCCGGTTGCGATATCGACGACCGATATCACCGACGCCGTATACTGCGCATCGGCGCGTGTTGTCGGCAGGAGGTTTGCCACGAACAGCGTGTCGCCGGCCGGACTGAACACGGATGATACGGGTTCACGCGAAACGCGGACCACTTTTGCAGTTCCATCCGATGTGATGAGCGACACGGTACCGTCAAATCTGTTACAGACCGCAACCATGCCGCCGGGTCCTACTGCCGGATATGTAGCTCCGTTTCCCGCGGGAATATTCTTTACGATAGTCCCCGAAGCGGGATCGACGACCATGAGCGTTCCGGCGGGGTCTGCTCCCGTGACAAACAGATATTTTTTACCGAGCGCAATGCCCGTCGGTGTCGCCGGCACGGCGATGGATTTTTCCATAGCGCACGCCGGCAGCGAAAGAACCAGAATTTTTTTCGTATCCCTGAGGATGACATAGCCTTTTGTCCCGTCAACGGCGATACCGCAGGGCGAAAGAGCTGTTGTGTCGGCGCTGAAAAGTGCATGTGAAAAAATAATCAGAAATGCGGAAACGGTTATTTTTTGCATAATCCCACCGTATTCAATGAATTGCTGTGATTTTCTTTGATTTCTTTTCAATGTATACAGAAAAATCTGGATGAATTGACAGGGTTGTCGGAGTTAAGCCGAATACTACTTGAACAATCTGAGCATTTGTGTCGTTGGCATAAAGGACTGCAATTGCATGCGATGCATCTATCAATCGGTTACTCATTGCCTGCATATTCGAATATACATTAAACTCCGGTTTAATTTTTTTTACTATACTCGAATACGCATTTGTTAACGCATTGCGTGCAATATCCACGTATTGTCGTTCATTCCCGGTATAGGCAAATTGAAGCATTCTGTTTTTATCCTCTGCATCGTACCGTTCCCAAATGGAATTTGTTTTCGGCAACAGCAGTTTGGTTTTTCTTCCATCGGTATATTCTAACGTGCCCCAAAAGGTGCCGTTGCTGATGATGCCATCTATTGTGCAATATGCACCATCGAGTCTGAATAACGCGGATATGTGTCCACAATTGGTAACATCGTTATAACAATATGGCTTTGGAATCAATAGAAATGGGCTCAGTGACCCGCGAACAGCGCATTGAAACAGCCCGAATGAGCGTTGATCTTTTTCTACTATACGCAATTCACATCCCGAGTAAAAATTCTTATCATTATCATATCGCATGTCGGAATAGGAATGAAGAAAATACGGGTAGCTTCTTTTAAGTATTTCAATCCTTCCGTAATTGCTGATGCTGACAGAATGATGGTCTATCTCGCTGTTGATTTTTCTGGCGTAACGCAAATCTTCACTGCCGAATGTCGCCTCAATCTTTCCGTTATGTAGCTTCAGGTCGTTCAGTAAGAAGTATTCTTCGAATTTTTCCTGTGGATGAGCGATAACGGCGGTATAGCCATTGCTGGATAGTCCTATCAATAGCTCAAAACCGCTGACTCCAGCTTCTGAATATATTGGACGGATGGAAGAATAGCAGCCAACGTATTGATCTCGCAAACTATTTGCACCTGTTAGTTCAAAGGCAGTCACAAGGAAAAGGGATAAAAGAAATGTACGTGTCGTGTGCTGAAACGCCATCACTTCACCGCGCCGAGGATATAATTGATGTCGTCATTGAGAACTCCGGTGTCGACGCCGTCAAGGACGATGACGCCGTGAAGCGTTCCGGCCCGCACCGGATCATGCCATTTCCAGACTACATTGCCGTCAGTATCAAACTCAATAAGCTGCGCACTCTTGCTGCTGTCCTCGGGCTTGTGACCAGTCCAGTTGCATACCACGATGTTTCCGTTGGCGAGTACCTGCATGCCGGCGAAGAAGTGATACGACAGTCCCTGCGGTTCCGGTTTGCCGCCGAACTTTTTCACTACCGTGCCGTCGGGCGCTATTTCGGCCACGAACGATCCGTATCCCGTGGCTGAGAGAATGTTATCGTCCGGTTTCATGACGGCATGATAAATATGTTTTGCTGAGGCGATGACATTGGTGCGAAGGAGCGTTCCGTCAGCGAGCGATGCTTCGCAGAGGATGTTGTCAGCGCCGAAGAGCGCCGTGTTCTTCGGCGTCAGACGCATGATACGCACATTTTTGAGCTTGGGAAATGCGAACTGTTTTTCCACATCGCCGGTCTCATCGACCACGAAGATCGTGATGCCGTTCTGATTACACGCAATTACCGTGTCTCCGTCCGCGCGCCGGCGTACCGATGAGCAGCCGTTGAACATTGGGTCCGACACATCCTTCACCATGGTGCGTGTTGCAAGGTCGTACACGCGGTAGCCGCTGCTCGTCGAGAAAAGGACGGTATTGCTGCCGATGAGCTGTATGTCACGGTATTTTGCGGGGAGTACGAATGTCCAGTTTTTCGCGGGATCATTTTCATCTATATAATGAAGCTGTGAACGGGACTCATCGACGGCGAGAAAGCGGTGCTTTATCGTTCCGGAAAAGAGTGCAGACGTAATTCCGACGGTGATGAGAAAAAAGAATATCGGTCTCATTGACACAACCTCCGCACGGCGTTATCGCCGCGTTATAAAACGATACAAGTAAACGAAGGGAATGTCAAGCAAAACCGGAAATTTATGAAGAATATTCACCTTGACGGTTCAGGCGCAGGTGCATATACTATAGGTGCACTGCGTCCCGGCATTTTAGTCGGAGGTTTTCCATGCATTCCGTCAATCGTCATATCCACGGCACATCACTTCCAGCTTCATTGATAGCGCTGATAGCTGTCATGTCGGTCTCTTCTATATTATTTGCGCAGTCGCCCGGCAAAGCGCCCGTTGAGGACGACGAAGGTTTTTTCAAGGCGATGATGACCGCGAAGGGCGGGCAGGGCGACGAGACGAGTGCCGCTTCACGCGTACGGCAGCTCTATGAAGGAGAGAACATCGTCAAAGGCACCGACCCGGCGGAACGGGTGACGATAGACCTCAACGGTGCGAAGAATATCTATCTGCTGGTGACGGCGCCCAACGGTAACGGCAGCGCGCATGCCGTCTGGGGCGAACCGTACCTCATCGATGCTGACGGCAAACGCAAGGAACTTACCAAGCTCAAGCCGAAATCGTCAAAAGTGGGCTGGGCGAAACTTGAGTTCAATTCGTTCGAAGGTAAACCGCTCGCGGTGAAGGATAAAACATTTTCATTCGGTATCTATGCGCACGCGGACAGCTATGTCCATTATGAACTTGATAAGGAATATGCACAGCTCATCGTCTACGTGGGCATCAATAACAGCTCCAAGGGCGGCGGCGCGGTAAAGTTCATGGTCATGCAGGAGCCGCCGGGAATGAGCAGACTCAATGCCGCCGAGAACATATATCCGCGCCACCTGAAAAAACTCAAGGAAGGATTCGGGAAGGATTTTGATAAATGGGTGACTGCTAAAAAGCCCGATGTTGAAAAAAAAGCCATCGATGCTATTGTAAAAAATCTCGGCGAACGTGCCGGCGATATTCCGTCGCGGCTCGCGGCACTTTCTCAGGCGCAGGGGTATGATGCGGCCCAGTGGCTGTCGCTTTATTTTGCTGCGGTCGAACGCATGGAAACGGTTACCGGTGTACGTGACGGACTTGCGGTGACCAAACGTATCATACAGCATTTTGCCGCAAAGGACAAACGCGAATCGCTGTACACCGAACTCCGTGAGCTCGATACTGCGCAGACTGCCGCACTGAAAGAGGACACGGCCGCCTGCATCGCGTTCTCGCAGAAGGTCGATGCGCTCAGGCGAAAGGCGCTGTTCACGCATCCGGGTCTTCAATTCGACGATCTTCTCATCAACAAGCGCCAGCCGCCGCTCTTCTCGCACAACTCGGACCAGTATCTTGCACGGCACAGCCGCATCAGCCCGGGTCTTGTCGTCCTCAAGAACTGGAAAAGCCTGTCGATGACATTGTCATTCCTCACGCGGGACAGACTGCCGCCGGGTTCCATTCTGCATCCCGATCTTTCGTTCGACGGCAAAAAAGTGCTCTTCTCGTTCGCCGATCACCGCGAGGCCGTACGCGACCGGCGCGCGTTCTTCATCTATGAGGCCGATGTCGACGGCTCATCGATACGGCAGGTCACCGGCACCACGAACGACCGCATGGACCGCGTTGAGAACCGCACCACATTCGTCCTTGAGGATTTCGACCCGTGCTATCTGCCCGACGGCGGTTTCATCTTCACGTCAACGCGCTCGCAGAACATCGCGCGCTGCCATGCGGGCCGTTACAATCCGGCGTCGCTCCTCTATCGCGGCGAACTCGACGGTACGGGCATCCGTCCGGTCACTTTCGGCGAAGCGAACGAGATAGACCCGTCCGTGATGAACGACGGACGCATCGTCTATAACCGCTGGGAATATGTGAACCGGCACGACTGCAAATTCCACGCGCTCTGGACGATATATCCCGACGGCGCGCGCACGGCGAATTTTTACAAAAATCTTTCCACGCAGCCGCTCTCTGTCACCGAACCGAAAGCGGTTCCCGGAAGCGACAAGGTGATGGCCATAGCAACTGCGCATCACTCGTTCAATGCGGGCACCGTGCTCCTCATCGACCCCAACAAAGGCGACGAAGGCGAAACGCCGCTCGTGCATCTCACGCCCGAGGTGCAGTATCCCGAATGTCAGGGATATCCGGAAAGCACGTATGCCGAACCGTATCCCATTACCGAAGATCTTTTCTTCGCGGCATATTCCGATGTGCGTCATATCGGCCAGGGTCAGGTGCAGTACGATAATGCGTACCGCATCTGCCTCGTCTACAACATCGACGGCAAGGCGTATCGCGAGGAGATATACCGCGACCCGGACATTTCCTGCTTCGAACCGATACCGCTTGCGCCGCGGAAAAAACCCGCCGTGATACCGTCGTCGATAAAAGCGGAGAACCCGCCCACCGGCACGATGTTCCTGCAGAACGTATATGAAAGCACGCAGCCCATCGACCGCGGCAGCATCGCATACTTACGCATCAACGAGATATTCAATCAGCCCACGCCGAAAGTCCCGCACCGTAGCTGGGTGATGGACGAAGTGCCCAAGCAGGTGCTCGGCATCGTTCCTGTTGAGAAGGACGGTTCCGCGTTTTTCCGTGTTCCCTCGGGGAAGGCCTTCCAGATACAGGCGCTCGATTCTAAATCGATGGCGGTGATGACGATGCGTTCGTTCGTCTACTCGCATCCCGGCGAAAACCAGAGCTGCATCGGCTGTCACGAGTCGAGGACCGCCGCTCCGCCCACGGCCGTTATGCCGTCGGTGAAAGCCCCGCGCGATTTGCTGCCGCCGCCGGGACCGGCGCAGGACGAAGGCTTCAACTACGTATCGCAGGTGCAGCCGGTGCTCGACCGCTACTGCATTCGCTGTCACGGACTCGACAACAAAGCCGACGGCAAGGTGAATCTTCTCGGCGACTACATCGTGAAGAATTCCGACCGCTATCCGAGCGGACCGCTCAGAATGCCCAGATCATACTGGACGTTCTTCTCGATTCCCGGCATGATCAAGATGGCGGACCGCAATCTTGAGACGCCGTTCAGCAAGCCCAAGGATTATTTCTCGCATACAAGCAGACTTCCCGCGATCCTGTCGAACGGACACAACGGTGTTCATGTTGATGATGACAGCTGGAAACGTATCATCACCTGGCTCGACCTCAACGCGCAGCTCTACGGCAATTTCTCGTGGAACCGCCGTGAAGACCGCGTGCCGTCGAAGGAAGGCGAGGAGAAGCTCAGAAGCCGCGTGAAGGAACTCTTCGGCGACGCAATGGCCGAAGCGCCGTTCAGCGCGCTCGTGAACAACGGCACGCTTACGGAGAGCAGAATACTCAAGGCGCCGCTCGCGGCGTCTGCCGGCGGCTGGGGTCAGCTCACACCCGCATGGGAATCCACGAACGACGCGAGTTTTCTGGAAATGCAGTCGCTCGTTGAACGGTCGCTAACACCGCTTCCGTATCGCGATATTGCGGGTACGTGCGGGCGGGGGGCAGAGAAGTGCGTGTGCGGATCGTGCTGGGTGAGGAGTCTGGTGAAGCGTTAAGCTCGCGCGGTTCTATTCGGGAGAAATGTATTTCTTCGCATCGCTATGCGTCTCAGCCGTCCGTCCTTGGACGGATTCGACGCGTGCGCTCCCTCGTGGCGCGCGTGTCCTTTATAAACTATTTTCTGGATACTATTTACTTTGCATTATGGCAAATTAAGCGCGATGCGAAGAAACACATTCCTCCCTCACTGTCGCGCGGTGTGAAATATGAGAATGGGAAAAAAGAGTAAATAAAAAATTGGCGCTCTATTGCTGCTAAATTGCAGCGTACTTTTCCATCGCATCCATGTCAGCGTGCAGAATTGCATTCAATCTCTTCGCGGACTATCTTTATCCAGCGTGTGATGCGCTCAGGCTCATGCATGACCGTGTGCGTGTCCTTCATGATGATCTCGAGATTGCACTCCGATGCTATCGACAGCGTTCGCCGTATGTCGGCGCGTATCTCGTCCTCGTTGAACTGAGCGCATATCATCGCGGGATTGGGTTTTCGTGAGAACACATACCGGTTTCCCATCTGTTCGGCGCATGACTCCTGGTCAGACCACGGCGATATCGAGATACGGCGCATGTTCTTTATCGGCAGGATGTATTTGAGGCGTTTGTCCACCGGCTCGCAGCAGCCGTAGCAGTTGAGGCCGAACTTTTCGAGGAGCGGCACCTGATACGGCAGTATGAATTCCGCGAACATCTCCGGCGATACGCCCACGGTCTCCTGCGATTCGGCGAAACCCCAGAGGTCCTTCATCCGCACGGGTGTTCCGCTCGGATTGTCCTTCTGCGGAAGTTCATGCGTGTAGGCAACGCCGCCGCTGCCGGTGTATCCGTTCTCGTTGTTGATGGTGAGGAGTTCCTCACGCTCTAAGTATGACAATGCATTGAGGCGGTCATCGCGGAGGAACGACATGAGTGCATGCAGTCCCCCGGGGTTGTCGTACATCGTGAGCATGAGACCCTCGATACCCACGAGCTGTATGGCGTCATTGGTAAGCCCGAGCGACCACCAGAATCCGCCCTGTATCCGCGGTGTGAGAATATCGCCGAATATCGACTGCGCAAGGTCGAGGAGTGAAAACGTGCGTTCGCGGTCTACGGTGATCTCGCGGGTATGAAGCTTCTTCAGGTCATTGGAGAGGTCCTTCAGCGGCGGCTCCCAGGTGAAGCTTCCGCGGTTCTCGCCGTGCGTGCGTTTGATGTCAACACCGTAGCCGCCCTGCGAGACGCACCAGCCGATTTCGAATGTCGGCTCAATGGTGTTGTCGTCGTTGATGTGTTCGAACCAGTATATCTTTCTGCGGAGACTGAGTTCCCAGCCGCGGAGGAGCTTGTCCTCGCAGGTGCAGTCACTGTCGGTGAGCATCTCTCCCCATGCGCCTTCGGGGAACGCGAGCACCATCGGGCGTTCGCTTTTACAGGCATTGTGCGCATACCAGAGCCGTTTGCGTTCAGCCATCACCGGAAGGTCGGCAATTGCGCGCACCCGGGATGCAAGCGCACGCAGCGTGTCCCTGTCCTTGATCGTGATATCGGCCGTGGCTTTTTTCACTGCTTGCAGGTTCATATGTGCGCTCCTTGTGCTGCGGTCAAATGGATGAACAATCATTCATCAGTGCGCTTACAATATACCTGCGAAGCTGCTATGCGGCTTGCGCTATCTTACGGTGAGATATTCTGCACATGAGCGCCGTTCATTCAAGCGGTCTGAGTGTGATGACCACCGAAACGCCGATGTTGAATGAGCGGTGCGTCACCGAATATTCATCGGTGGTGGGTGCGCGTTTGTAGTCGGAAGACGTCACCCATGCGGTATTACGATACGCGATGAACGGCCCGGCGGCGATGTCGTCAGTAATCGTAAAGAGCGATCCCAGATACACGTACCACGCGTAGAACGGCTGCGGTTTAAAATTGATCGGGATGTACATATCCGCGTTGGCGTATACCAGCGCGAACGGCTCCCCGTCGAGGAACAGCTGTGTGGTGACGCCGGGTCTGAGACGTATGACGTGAAGATAAACGTCATGCTCGGTGAAGTACTGATAATCATCATGATAATAGGTGAACTGATACTGGCTTTTCAGTTCGGCCATCCATGTGCCGGGGATGAACGGCAAGGTCTGGCGGAACGTAATGTCGCCGATGATCGTGTGCTCGGGACGCCTGGTCGTATCCTGCCAAAACCATTCCGGCACCGTCGGCCATATCCAGTCGTCACTGTGCGTCGCGCCGGACGCGATACGGTAAAAACCGCCCAGGTGCAGCTGCGGGAAGAGCCGCCAGTACGCGCCGACGGTGAGCGAACGGTAGCGGAACGAATCGTCCGGATCGATCGATTCGATGCGGCCTTTCGCCTCGGCCATGAGGCTTATCTGATCGAGATCGACGAACAGGCGCGCGTCGCCTTCGTATTCAAGCAGTGTATCCTGCTGCGGCGGTTTCTGCGGTGCGCCCCAGACGATGGATGCCGCGATGAGAAGGGCTGCAAAGCTAAGGTTTTTTATCATAATCTGAACTTCAATCGTAGTGTTTTTTCAGAATATCATATGCCGACTTAAGCGCGCCGCCGTCCTCTACGGTGCCCTGTGCCGCGTCCATGTTCCAGTTGAGCTTTTTTGTCCATGCATATGGTTTCGGTTTGGTGATTTTTTTTCCGTTCACGATGAAAATACCCTCACCCTGTTTTACCGTGACCGGAGCCGTGTCTTTCGTCGCGGCAGCATGTACCGCAACCGCGCCTTCGTTCACACACAGCCACTGGTCGGTGTCTATTCCCTTATCCGTGCCGTACCCGATGAAAAACTGCGTGCCGCGTACCGCAGCGGTGACGGTCGGCGTACTGACGGTGAACTCTTCAGCCACGCCGAGCTTTTTAACTTTTGCGAATATGCTGCCGAGTGTCAACAGAATGTTTTTCTTTCCCCCGGTCACGGCCGCGAGCGTTACTGTTGACCGTTCATTCACTTTGACCCTGGTGCCGTCGATAAGCGCGATGATGACGGTGGCGCCGTCCGCTGTGGTGATGCGGTCATTCTCCCGAAGCGCAGATCCTGATACTGCGGTTGTCGTTGTGCCGGAACGGGTCACTGTTGCCGCGCCATGTATGTACGTGATGGCCGCGTCTTCACCGGCGGCGTAGACGGCCGCCGCGGCGATGATGATGGCGATAATCTTTTTCATCATTTCCTCCCTATCGTTACTGATAGTAGTATAACAAATATATCACACCCTGACAAGGAATACCGCCGTTTATTGTATACCGGAGCACGGGTAATAACGCGGTGCGAATGGGATGATGTTCGGTTGAAGCGAAATGCAAGCCGGATGACTTGACGTCACGGAAGTGTTGCCATACACTTTACCGCATGTAATCGATTGCCTCTGGAGAACCTGCATGCACAATCTCGTTCAGATAACACCGGAAGATTTTTCAGGGAAGATCTTCCATATGATAGCGCACGAGCATATGCTGATAACGTCGGGTGACGAAACAGGTTTCAATACCATGACCGCGAGCCTCGGCATGTTCGGCATGGAATCATGGAAATACGCCGCAACCTGTTATGTCCGCAGGGCTACGCATACATTCTCATTCCTTGAAAAGAACGATCTTTTCACGCTGTCGTTCTTCGGCGGAAAGTATCAGCATGAGGTCGACCGCATTCTCGGTGTGAAAAGCGGCCGTGACGGTGATAAGATAAAGGAGTCCGGGCTCACGCCGGTGTTTCTGAGCAGAACGGTTGCATTTGCCGAAGCGACCGTCGTGATGGTCTGCAGGAAGATGTATGTCCGCGATATGGATACGCAGTGTTATGTACATGCGGATGAGATACCGTCGATGTACCAAAAGGGTATACTGCACCGGGCGTATACGGGCGAGATCATCGCGATGTACGTGAAATCAGGCGGATAGTGCAGGCGCAGGTCATTACTTATTACGCGCACATAAAAAACATCAATACTCGTCATCACTGCTGGAGTGTACGGTATTACGGTGACTGAATTTGACATATCGGGAATAGTGTATTATACTAGTGTAAGACTTACACGCTTGTATTGGATTTGAAATGAAGAAAAAACAGATGAATTCAATCATGGACCTGGCCGCTGAGGCGGGGGTCTCATACGCCACGGTGAGCCGCGTGCTGAACGGCCGCGGCCGTGTATCGGAGGAAGCGAAGAAAAGCGTACTTGATGCGGCACGTAAACACCAGTTCCGGCCGCGCATGCAGGCGCGCCGTACCTCCATCGCCGTCGTGTTCAATCTTTCGCTGAGCATGCAGTCGGACTATTTTGCGTTCATCTTCACCGCCGTCATGCGGCATCTCGCGCTCTATGATGTGGCGATCGAACTTTTTTCCATGAACTCCATACAGACGCTTGCCTCGCAGATGCCCGACGGCATCATCGCCATGCCGTGGGATGAGCGCAGCAGACAGATCGTTGAGGAACTGTCACATCCGTCGGCGCGGGTGCTTATCAACAATACCGGTATTCGCGGTTTTTCGTCGGTAGCGAGCGATCACTATCAGGGAGGCGTTCTCGCGGCGGAACACCTGATCGCCCACGGACACAGCGTCTGCGGATTGATAGTGTACAACGCCGCCACCTGGGGCAACAGCGAACGCATCCGCGGTTTCCGTGAGACGCTCGAGCGCGCGGGACATAAACTTGAAAGCCGTCTGATATGCGACATCGACGGATCTACGCTCGTGGATGCCGCCATCAGGATGAAAGAAGCGACGGGTGTATTTGTCGCTAATGAGGGTTCGGGCGCCGAGTTCTGCATGACCGCACGTTCGCTCGGTATATCTATTCCGGACAATCTTTCTGTCATCGCGATGGAAGCTCCGGGCGTGACAAAATTCACCGCGCCGCCGCTTACCGCCGTGGTGCAGCCGATAGATGCTGTCGCGGAGAAAGCGGTCAATCTCGTCATGGCGCAAATCGCCGAACGGGATGCCGGAGAACCGCAAACGCTGCTCATCGCAAATACGCTTATCGAACGCGCATCAATAAAACATATCGGGAGATGACCGTGAAAACACATTGCCGCAACAGTCTGTTGAGCGCCGTTTTCGTCGTCGGTATCAGTATCGCCGCTATACATGCAGAGAATCTCGTGTACAACGGCGGCTTCGAACTCGGTATGGCCGGTTTCGAAATGCAGCGTATGATTCGATCGGATCAGAATAAGGAGATGAGATATATCGACGCGCGCATCGACCGCGAGGATGCCGAGAGCGGCGCATGCATACTGGTGCAGAACCAGTATTCGGAACGCAGCGAGGTCTGGGGGCGGGAGTTCGCGCTCAAGGCAAAGACTACATATACATTCTCGGTGTCATGCAAAGCAAGTATCGATGAGTACCCCATCGAAGTGGCGATACTCAGCGTCGAAGCGCAGTGGATCAATCACGGGAAATCGTTCACGGCGGGAAAAATATGGAAGCGCTATTCGTTTTCGTTCACCACTGACGGCAGCGAACGGACGTTCAGTTATTTTCTGCGCTGTGCTCCCAAAGACGATACGCCGGCCGCAGATATCCGCTTTGACTCGATACAGGTGGAGACCGGCGCTTCGGCAACACCCTGGCAGCCGTCGACACTGCTTGAGATAGGCATCGTACCCGACCGGATGATATACGTCAACAGCAACCGGACGCAGTCAATAGCCTCACTTGAATGTATGAACTATGCGTCGGCACCATGGAACGGCAACGTTTCGATTGAGCTTGTCGATGATTTTTCCGACGGTAAACGTCTCCCGCTTACCAATCTTACGATAACGCTCGCGGCCGGTGAAAAACGATCCATACCGGTGCCGGTACTGCTTGAACGGTATGGTACGTTCATCTTTGATGCTTTGCTGGACGGGAAAAAATCGCGCGCCGTGTTGCCGGGATATATAGCCGTGCTCGGTCCCTATACGCCAAAACCGGTGAACCTTGAACGCGATTTCGTTGTCGGGATAAACGGAAATATGGACATCTCCCGCGGCGGTAAAGGACAGAATGCATACGTGACGTACCGCGCGAATGGCATGGACCACCGCGAGTATATGCGTATGATGTCGCTCATGGGGTGCCGTCTCCTGCGGATCTGGGACCCGGGTGAGGCGTTTGATCTTTCAGCCATCGAGTCCGAACGGGGAGTAAAGGATTTTTCTCTTCCCGATATGACGGTGAACACCGCAGGCGAATTCAATATCTCGGTACTGCCGGTCGTCGGCGGTTCGGGATTCATTTGCACTAAAACAAAAGGATGGCCGGAATGGGTCCGCGAGTCGGCAACAAGGATCAAACCGCCTGAGTGGATGAAGAACGCCGATTATGTGGGAATTCCGGCAGACGACGTATGGAAACATTTTGTGCACGATCTTGCCGCCAGATATAAAGGGAAGATAACGCACTATGAAATAGGAAATGAACCGAATCTCTATCTGCCGGCGACGAACTATGTGCCGCTTTTGAAAAGCGCATATACGGAGATAAAGACGATTGATCCTGCGGCGCATGTGCTCGGGTTCTGCACCACGGGCGATCTCGGCGGTAATGTGGCGGAGTTTTTCAAACAGGCGTATGCGCTCGACAGTCTTTCGTTCGCGGATATCGTATCGTTCCATCCCTATGATGCGCCGGAACTCGGCTCGGTCTCGCCGGCGGATAAACAGATAGAAACGGTGCGCGCGCTCCAGAAGCAGTACGGCCACGACAAACCGCTCTGGAACACCGAGCTCTATTATGTGAAAAGCACCGATTTCAAACACTGGTACGACAAGGAGCACGTTCCCGGTGAATACAGCGCACGGCGCTTTCTCACCGACCTCGGTGAAGGGCTCAAGCAGTCCATATCGCTCAACCGGCATGCGCTGTTCCAAAGTCCGCTGCACAGCAAGCTCAGACATAATTTCGGGGTAACGCGCTGGCAGCCGTCGGACATCTTTGTCGTGCAGAACGCGTTGGCGCGCCATTTTGAAGGCGCAAAACCGGTGAAAAAAATACGCTGGGTGCCGGACTGCATCTGCTACGTGTACGAACGCAATGGAACTTACAGCGCCGCATTCTGGCGCTACGGCACGGCTGACGGTGTGAGCGTGAAGCTGAACATGACCGATGCGAACGCCGAACTTTTCGACATGTTCGGCAATAAGGTGGCGCTCTCGTCCATGCCGCTCATACTTGCGACCAAGCCGTATTACATCACCTGGAAAGGCGGCAGTTCTGACGCCTTCATTCAGGCGCTCGCATCTGCGGAGGTGGGAACGGGTGTCCCGGTGGTGTTTGGCGCGGCGCATCTGGTTCCGTCGCTGGGTGGATGGGCTGTGGCCGCGGCATTCCAGAATAATTTCAACAAAGAACTTCAGCTGCGCTGCGGTGTGCAGGGCGGCGTGGTAGCGGAAGATATTGCCGAAGCGGTGCTGGCGCCGGGTTCGTCATCCGGCATTGTCATACCGGTGTTGCTGAAAGGTCCCGGCGGCGGAAGCGCCGTCATCAGGGCGTATGCGAACAGAAAAATGTACGACTTCCCGGTGGATCTCGGTACGGCGAAGCGCATCGCTGCGGCATCACGGGAAAAGGGTCCGGCTGAGCAGATCGCCGTGAACAGCGCGAAGGCTTCTCACACGGCAGCGTTCCGCGCCTATAGGGATGATGATGCGCTGACAGTTTCCATCAAAGTTAACGACGCAACGCCGTCAGGCGAACCGGGAACGCGCCATCCCTGGGAACAGGACTGTGTGGAACTGTTCTTCGACGCCGATCCTGCTGCGGTGTCGATGAAGGGAGCCGGACTTTATCACGACCGTGTGGCTCGTTTGTTCGTCATGCCCTACGCGCCGAAAGAAAAACAGATGACGCTTATGCCGAAAGGGCTGACGCGCTTCACTGCGGATGAAATCCGTTACACGGTCGACATACGGAACGACGGATATGTGGTCACGGTGCGCGTGCCGTTTGCGTCGCTCGGGGTAACTCCGGAATCGGGCAGCGGTATCGGTTTTGATGTCGCCGTCGATGACGCTGTTGGTGCATCTAAAGCGCAGGCGCAGATAATGTGGAATTCCGGCGGCGATGCGTATAAGAACCGGGCGAGTTTCGGATACATTCGCTTTGAATAAGCGCATCGACGGTTGCAGCATCGATTTTTAAAAATCGAACGGAGGATATTTATGAAGGCAATCCTATTTCTGGCATTTGCCGCGGCAGTCGCTGGAGAATCGCTGACGTTGACGCCGCAATCGCCGTGGAAGACATCGTCGGGCGCGTACAGCATCGAGTATGACGGCTCCACCTATGCGAACATTGGCGCAACACTGCCGGTTGAACCGGAAAGTCACTACATCGTCCGGTGGATGATGAAGTCGTCGGTGCGTGAGATGAAACCGGTGTTCCAGGCGTCCGTTGATGTGGGCGATTTCGGTAATGCGCTACGCGGCTTCGTGGTCGGTGATTCGTGGAATGAGTATGCGTTCTGTTTTTTTTCGGGCGGTGTCTCGAGTGTGCCGTTCAAAATATACTGTAACCCCTCGCCCGCCAAAACGATCGAAGTGAAGGACGTGACGATAGTAAAGATATCGGCGGAACAATTTTTCAAGAACCTCATGCCCGACGGCAATTTCATGGCGGCGAAGGACATTCCCGTACTCTGGCGGCCGAGTTACGGGATACCGGAACTTCCCGCGACGATAGTCCCCGTAAGCGATTTTTTAGCCGGCGAGCAGTGCATGCAGCTGAAAAGCGCCAATCCGGAAAAAGGGGCGTCCATCGAGTCCATCCATATCCCCATGCTGCCGGGTAAATCGTTCAAGCTGTCATTCTGGGCGAAGTGTACCGCCGATACTGTCCTTGCGGGCGGCGTCAACGGCTGGTCGATGTACAAACACACCGGCGGTCACTGGTACAAGCAGGAATCGTTCAAGGTCACAACATCGTGGAACGAATTCACGCTGCAATTCGATATACCTGCCGATTTCGCCGCCAATCCCGATCTTCGTTCACAGATGCTTCTGATCAATTTCGGTCAGAAGAAAAACGACGGCGCGGTGTACATTTCCGGCATAAAATTCAGGCAGATCGATAAGTCGAAATAACCGTGTACGCTTGACAATCGCCGGGTATTGTATACATTATTTATATGCGAATCATTCGCACATAAATATTTGTCAACACACGGCGGTTCATGCGAACATCATCGAAAAACCCCCTCACCGCGCATCGGGCACGCGTGCTTGCAGCGGTGGACCATGTCACCGTACCAGTGAACGCTGAAGCGGTCTATTCGCTCGTCAAGCGCTCGATAAACAAGGCTACCGTGTATCGCGCGCTTCAGTTCCTGGCGAAGACGAACCGGATAGCAGAATTCGTCTCCGACTGTCCCGAGACCGGGATGCTGAGATATTATTATCCGCTGCGCGAACCGCATACGCATTTTTTTCACTGCACCAACTGCCATACCTTTATCCCGTTCGACGGCTGCACGCTTTCCGGTGCGATACGCGATTTTGAGAAAAGCAACGGGCTTTCCGTTACCGCGCACACACTTGCACTGAGCGGCACCTGCGGCGCATGTACGTCGGTGAAACGAATATGAACAGCGATTCAAAAACGACAGCTATATTCATAAAGGATGTGAGTGTATCCTATCGCGATGTCACCGTGTTCTCGCATCTTTCGGCAACCGTGCCGCGGGGAAAGATAACCTCGATTATCGGGCCCAACGGCGCGGGAAAGACATCGCTCATTCTTGCCATACTCGATCTCATCAGATATGAAGGAATAATATCGTTTTATACCGATCGGCGGTCAGTGCGCTTTGCATATGCTCCGCAGAAACTCGATCTGCCCGGGGATGCGACAGTTACCGTGAAAGACCTTTTTGCGGTGCTTCTCCAGCGACGTCCCTTGATGTTCGGCTATGAACACGCGCTGCAGAAGGCGAAGGAGGAGCATCTGGCCCTCGTGGGGCTCAACGCGTCGATGTTCCCGAGAAAGATCCGTTCGCTGTCGGGCGGTGAACGCCAGCGCGTCATGCTTGCCGCAAGTCTCGCGCAGTCGCCGGACATACTCATTCTCGACGAACCCGTTGCCGGCGTAGACGTCGCGGGAGAAAAACTCTTTGAAGAGATCATCACCGGTGTGCATCGGCGCTTCGGTCTGACCATCATCATGATATCGCACGACCTTTCCACGGTGCGCCGCAATTCCCATCATGTGCTCTGTCTCAATCACGGCATAGTCTGTGAAGGGCCGCCGGAACTGGCGCTTAATCCGGATACGATAGAACGTCTTTTCAATAAGCCCGCGCTCTACGTGCATCACCATGACGGAGATCACGAATGATTGATGTCGTATTTGCATTCCTGTACCGGCTGATCGACATTGTACCGTTCGCCTGGCTGCAGCCGGAATTCATGAAGAACGCGCTGGTTGCGGTGCTCCTGGTGGCCCCGGTGACCGCGCTCATCGGCGTTCATCTCACGGCATTCCGCATGGCGTTCTTCGCCGATGCCGTTTCGCATTCGGCGTTTACCGGAGTTGCGCTCGGTTTTCTTTTTGCCGTACAGCCGGTGCTTTCGATGGCCGTGTTCGCCGTCATCATCGCGATAGTCGTGGTGCGCGTTGAACGCACGTCGTCGCTTGCGCCGGACAGCGTCATCAGCGTCATTATGAGCGCGGCCATCGCGGTGGGGCTTGCCATAGCAAGTTACCGGAAGACCTTCATGCGGGACCTTTCGCAGTATCTGTTCGGCGATATCCTTACGGTTACGCACACGGACATACTGCTTCTAATGGCGGCCGCCGTTGTCGTCGCCGTTTTCTTTGTAGTCACGTTCAACCGGCTTACGCTGCTGTCACTCAATGAACATATCGCGGTGAAGCGTTTTCCGCGCGTTGCATGGACAAAGCTCGCGTTCTCGCTCCTGACGGCGGTGATGGTGGCGCTCAGCATCAAAATAATCGGCATGCTCCTCATCACGTCGATGCTCATCATCCCGGCGGCTTCGGCGCGTCTTATCGCGAGGAATATGCGTGACACCGTCTGGGTGAGCGTCATCGCTTCAGTGGTTGCCTCGGTAACAGGGCTTGTTGCGTCATACTATCTCGACATATCCACCGGTCCTGCAATCATAATTCTTCTCAGCGTGTTCTTTGCGGTATCCTATGTGGCGGCACTGGTGCTTGAACGGCGGGGCAATCATGCATGACAAACATGTTGCGCGATAATCAATACGGAGTACATGAATGAAAAGAGAACATGTTATTGCAACAGCCGCGTTCTGTCTGCTGCTTTCCGGATGCGGAACACAGGTAAAAGGTATTTCTCAGAAAGTGATCACTTCGTTCTTTCCGATGCAGGTATTTGCCTTCAATGTCTGCGAAGGAACTTCGATACAGCCGATGCTCCTGCTGCCGCCCGCGCTCGGTTGTCCGCATGACTATGCGCTCACGCCGCGCGATGTGGAACGCCTGTCGCACGCCGACGCGTTGATCATCAGCGGCAGTATGGAGACATTTATCACCCCCGAGAAGATGCGGTCGATCAATCCGGGACTCCGTATCATTGACACATCGAAAGGGATTGCGCGTATCGGCGAGGCTGCTGATGGACACGCGGGATCGAATCCGCATCTCTGGGTGTCTCCCGTTGTTGCGGCACAGCAGGTGCGTACGATGGGGCGCGGACTTGCCGCGGTATATCCGGCCGAAGCAGTACGGCTTTCGGCGAATGCTGAAATGTATGCGAAACGCCTCGAAACGCTGGCCGCCGCAATGAAAGCGGCATTAGCGGATTTGCCGTCGAAAAAGATAGTCACGTTCCATGATGCCTTCTCATACTTTGCGCGCGATCTAGGCCTTGAAGTCGCCGGTGTCATAGAACTCGATCCGGGAATAGCACCCTCGGCAAAACATATCGCCGACGTTGCATCGCTCACGAAACGCCGCGGCATCAAAGCGGTATTCGCCGAGGTGCAGTATCCGCAGGCGATAGCCCGTACGGTGGCGCAGGAAGCGAAGGTGCGCGTGTTCACTCTCGACCCGGCGGCGAACGGCGTCGTTGCAAAAGATTATTATGAGGATACGATGAAAAAAAATCTGGCTGTGCTACTGGAAGCGCTGCGATAAGTCTCAGCGATTGACCTTTATACGGCCGACTTTTTTATCCGCCATCTGTTTTCCGTCTTTTCTCCGCTGATGATGCTTCCGTCACGCGTGCGCAGATTCTGAAAGCTCACGTTCCGCCATATATCTGGACATGCCGCGCCGATAACGGTTTTCCCGAAATAATCGTGCACGAGCGCGTCGTTCATCGCCTGAAGATAGAGGCCGTGACTCGTCACATAGTAGTCCCACGGATTTTCAAGGAACTGCTCAGGCGCGTCAAACGAACCCGCTGGACGTGATGTCTCATAGATCTGCTGCCAGTTTGCGTCGACGTAATTGCCGATACGTGCGCGCGCGAGTCCGTCAAGGAGCCCGTCGGCATCGCCCATATGCGATGACGCAAGCCAGAACGTCGCGAGCGTCCAGCCGTAGAATGTATTTTCTTTTGCGTTCCGGCAGATGTCATAGCGCCGGCGGTATGCATTGGCGGTGTATGATGACGGTTTTCCGAGCGGCAGAAACACCAGCGGATTAAGCTGCACCGGATGTTTCTGTCTGCCGAATGTTCCGGCGAGCGGCGCCTGATAGATGGCCGCGATGTTCTCTTTCGGGTCGACAAGCGCATCATAATTGAGTCCCGCGGAAACGATCTTCCGCCAGAGTGAAGTGTCACCGTCATACTTGATCGCCTTTGCCATAATAAGCGCGGTGGTTATCGAGTACTCGGCGGCGAAGAGCGCGCAGAGATAATTCTTTTTGTTCTCACCCGCCATCTCGTCCTGCCCCATGGACGGGAACAGATCGATACTGTACCGGCCGTTCGTATCCTTCGCGACGACGCTGGCGAAGAACTCGGCGGTTGCCTTTACCACGGGCCATGCCGTTGAACGCGTCCATTTCGCGTCATTCAGATAGAGCGATGTCTCATACGCCATGCGGGCCACATACGCGGCGTTGTGTATCTCATACTGATACCAGTTCGGTTTGCCGTGGTCGTTTTCATCGAGCAGTTTTCCGCCGTGACCGATGGGAAATTCCCACGCCCACATGGTGCCGTCGGCTTTGTAGATGCGTTTTGTGTATGCGCGTATCTCATCGATGAATGAGTGAAAGAAATCCGTCCATGATCGCGCGATGTCGATATGCCCGAGCCGCAGTAGCGCCGGATGTATGTATGAAAGGTCCTGTGGAAAGGCGTAGCGCCAGATATTTCCCGACCAGCCGCAGGGCGGAGCGGGGCAGGCCTTGTCGGGACCGTAGCTTGCGAGTGTGTAATAGAGCGAACGCGCCCAGAGCGCCTGATATTCCGGCACCGGAACCGATATCGCTGCGTTGCCGTACCGTGTATGCCATGCTTCAGATGCCTCTGCTGCATATTGTTCCGCATTTGTTATTGAGAGCATTTCCTTCACAAGTTCATCGCGCCGTTCCCATCCGGCGATACCGATAAGGAGCATATGGCTTCCGCGCATTCCCGAAAAATCTGCACGTATGCCTTCAGCACATGTTGAGAACCCGGCAGTACCCGCGGTGCTGATGACGCGGAATGCAATGGCGCTGTCAGCGGTACCGACACGCAGATGTATTACGGCGGCAGTGCGCACGTCTCCATCTACTTCGAAAATGCCGGCAAGCGTATCGCCATACGACCCGGGGAGCGTTATTTCAGGATAGAGCAGCAGCGATGGCATTACACCAGATGACGCGGCCTGATATGAAAGCTCCATCGCAAGGATGTCGCGCTTTTCAGGATTGAAACATGAGGCAAGCGTGTAGCTGAATCCGCTATAGCGAAGCGATGTCGTGAGACGGCCGTCATACAAGGACAGGTGCTGCCGGTAATTCTCCGGGGCGGACGGTTCGCCGTCGGCGAATACGACGCGAGCGGCATGCAGACGGCTTTCGATGCCGTATCCGCCGCGATGCCAGTGCTCCGCATGCATAAGCGATGTTTTTCCTTCACTTGCCGGCGGTTTTCTGAAACCGTTGCCCATGAGTCCGTACGCATCGAACGACGCGCCCATGCGTCCGCTGCCGAGATACAGGTTGATATTGTCCGACATTCTGATCGGCCAATGGTCACGCATGATATTTCCCGGTGTGATGAACTCGCGCATAAAGCCTCCAGAATCGATGCTTAAATGTACTTGCGAACGTGTAGTCCGTCTATGTCTAAATCCGGTTTTTGATATAGCGCAGTTGTAGCGTATCGTCGAAGTGATATAATACGCTCATGTCTGCCATAAGTAAACGCGAAGAATATCACGCCGAACAGAACATGCCGTCCGACGTGCGGCTTATGTTCGCAGGTATCGACCGCCGGCATTCAACCGGAACGATTCGTTTTGTGAGAAATTATTTTCTGTTTCATTATGTGCTCTCGGGGAAAGGGCATGTCGATGTGAACGGGAAACGGCATATGCTTACGAAGGGCGGCGGATTTTTCTTTTTTCCGGGACAGTATCACGAATACGGTGCCGACCCGTCGGACCCCTGGGGATATGCGTGGACGGCGTTCGACGGCAATGATGCTGCGCGACTGCTTGCGAATATAGATATTACGCGCGACCGGTCGGTGTTCTCAGCGCGTTATTCTAACGTCCTGGCGGATACTATGGAAGCTATTATTGCGGCATTTCGCGAGCACAAACGGGGCGCATCACTTACCGCGCATGCTCAGTTTTTTGCAATGCTCGGGAATATCGCCTCGGTGCGCGGCATTGAAACTCCGGTAAGCGGTACGCCGGCGCGTGCCGAAGTGAGCATGATGCTTGAGTACATCTCGAAGCACATCGCGTCGCCGTTGAGCGTTCGTGCGCTTGCCGAATATGTCAACATCGATCCGGATTACGCGTTTAAACTGTTCAAACAGGAGACGGGAAAAAGCATCAAGCGTTACATTATCGACCTGCGTATGGACAGCGCAAAAAATATGCTGCGGGTGAGCGACGAAGACGTGGGCGCTATTGCCGGCATCGTCGGGTATGAGAATTATTTCACGTTTACACGGCTTTTCAAAAAGATGACCGGGATGACGCCGAGTGAATTCAGGGCTGCAAAAGACCGCAAACCGGCGCATCGAAAATGAAATGAAGATACAATGAAGGAGCGTATATGAAAAAGATAGTAATCGTGAATGGAAGTCCGCGGAGAAACGGTACCAGCGCACAGATGTGCCAATCGCTGGTGCGCGGTATCGCGAAAGCGAAGGGCGATGCGTCGCTCTTTTATCTGCACGGCATGAATATACGTCCCTGCAGCGCGTGTGATAAATGCCGGAAGAAAAAGACCGGTGTGTGCGTGACCCATGCGGACGATATGCGGGAACTCTATCCGCTCCTGAGCAAGGCCGACGCGCTTGTAATCGCAAGTCCGATATACTGGTTTACCATGTCGGCGCAGACGAAACTTTTTGTCGACAGGCTCTATCCGCTCGGCGGCGTCACGCCGGGCCTTTTAAAGGGGACCAAAATCGGACTCATGTTCGCGTTCGGCGGCGAGGATGCGTTCGACTCGGGCGCGGTGAACGCGATACGTGCATTCCAGGATGCGTTCTCATACATCGGCTGTCCTATTGTCGATATCATCAACACGAGCGATATCGGTGATGGCACCTCCAGAGAGGCCAAAGCCGCGCTCGCAAAGGCGTATGCGCTTGGTCAGGTGCTGGCCCGGGGGCGATAAGCGCCGGTTGGAACCCATTTGACAGACGTGTATATTTGAACTATATTGTAATTGAATAATAAATATATTATTCAATTACGTTGAATACGGATAGCCATGATACAAGTTATCGGCAAAATGCACGAACTGCTGCTCCTGCTGGCAAAGAGCAAAGTCCCGCTGTCGCTCCACGAACTAGCCTCCGGTATACATGAGCAGGATTCTACGGCGGCGAATATCGTGAAAACGATGAAGGACCTCGGGTATATCCGTCAGACGGCGGAGCGGAAGGGTTATGTGCTCGGCACTGCGCTTCATTATCTCGTCCGCAATCACAACCCCGGAGCCGCACTTGCTGACGCCGCCGGGGCTCATGTCGAAGCGCTGTCCCGCGAGATCAATGAGAGCTGTCATCTTGTCGTGGAATACATGCGCAAACGCGTTGTCATTCTCCGGGTAAAAAGTCCCGCCGGGATACATCTGACTGACGATCTTGATTCGCTTGAAGAACTGCATACCACCTGCACCGGGCTCATGCTGCTCGGCGCGAAAGACGATGACATCATACGCCGGTATTGCGACAGTATCGGTGTGCGCGCATGCGCATGGGCGTTCAAAGGTGTCCGCTCGTCCGACGGATTTTGTGATGCGCTTCGTTCTGCAGCGCATGCCGGATTACTCATCGTCACGCCGGCGCATGAGGATATCCATAACGGGGCTGCGCTGCTGGCGTTCGCGGTACGACGTCAGGGACGCATCATCGCCGCGCTCGGTATCAAGATGCCGTCGTTCAGATTCCGCGGTGAAAACCGGAAAAAGGTACTGGCGGCTGCGATACGTACCGTTCAGTCGATAGAAACGATAATAAATGACCTGCCTGAGGAGTTCCCGCTATGAGACATCACCATTTGATATGTATTTCACTGCTCGCGTTTCTTGTTCTGCCGATCATGCCCCTGAGCGCTGCGTTGATGAGTGCGGTCAGCCCTCCGGACGCACTCGTCGGTACGCTTTCTTTGAAATCGAAACGCTGCTCCGATCAGAGTTTTGTATTCACCGCATTTCCCGAACAGCTTGCCGGCAGAGATACGATGGCGTTCAAACGAGGGAGTGACGCGGCCGCATTCAGCGGAGCGGCCATATCGCTCGCTGAAGACGCCGTTGTCTATCTATTCGTACAGCGCCGGGGCAATGCAGGCATACCGGCGCCGTGGCAGAAGATTAAAGCCGCGGCGATGTGGAAAGCGGGGAGTACTGCGATATCAGATGATGTTTACCGGCTCAGCTGCCCGGCGGGAGAACTTACAATACCGGGCCATGCCGGTAAAGAAGGCGCAAAATACGGTGTGCCGCATCTCGTCGTCGCGGCGCGTGCTGCCGACGATATCGAGTTCGGTGCTGCACCGGGAGCCGTGATAAAAACGCGCTGGGCGCCGCAGCGTGAACCGCAGCCCTCGCGAATCTGGGATGAATTTCGCACGGCGGTGAAACAGAAGACCGCGTCCGTGCTTCCCGATTTTTCATATGCCGGATACCGTCAGGGCGCTGAGACGATACAGGTGCGCGGCAGGCAGTACACCGTCACCGACTACGGTGCCGTTCCCGACGATACAACGGATGACGGCGCGGCGATACAGAAAACCATCGACGATTGCGCGGCACACGGCGGCGGCATCGTCTATCTTCCGGCGGGGCGGTATGTGATGAATACCTCCATGGCGGCGAGAAATCCAATAGACATTACCAACAGTTCCATTGTCATCAAGGGCGCAGGTGCGATCAGCGGCGGAACCATCATTCATCAGATTCATCCGTTCGAGACCGGTGTGCCGCCGAGCGATCAGAAGCACTATCATTTGGGAAAATCGCTTTTCAATATCCGTTCGCGCGGTGAGGATAAACCGCAGCCGGATGTCGCGGATGTCACCGGGTTCATCCCTGATAATGCGTTCGTCATCACCGTGAACACACCCGCCGCTCTTGCGCCCGGCATGTATGTGCTGCTTCGTGTGACCAGCGCCGATCTGATGAAACGTCTGCTCGCGCCACGGCAGGCGGACGTGAAATGGGAAAATCTGGAAAAAAATCCCCAGGCTGCGGAGCTTCACATCATTGCGTCAGTCGACGGCAACCGGGTGACGTTCCGTGAGCCGATACGCTATCCTGCACGGGCCTCCGACGGATGGAAAATACGTCCCGTTTCGCCGATACATGACGTGGGTATTGAAGATATCTGTTTCATGGGCAATGCGTATGCAAAATATGTCCATCACCGCAACGATATCGAAGACTCCGGCTGGGCGTCGATCAGTATGCGCGGCGTCACCGATGGATGGATACGGCGCTGCTCGTTCATCGATGTGAACCAGATGATCAATATATCCCGTTCATCATATGTCTCGATGCTCAATCTATTTGTGCTCGGCAATCAGGGTCATCACATACCGCGTGTGGGTACGTTTTCATACGGCGTATTCGGCGGACTCATCGAGGATCGGGCGAATTTCACCCACGGACCGAGCGTGAGCCAGATGGCTGTCGGTACCGTCTACTGGCGTTGCAGCATATCGCCCGCACAGCCGATTGACAGTCACGCCGGGCGGCCGTTCGTGACGCTGTTCGACCGCATCGACGGCGGATCGCTGTTCGGTTCCACCGGCGGGCTGCGCGATTTTCCCCAGCATTTACGCAAGCTGGTGATATGGAATTTCAGACACGGTGTTGTCGCCAAGGATAATAAACCGTTCGTCTACGACTTCTGGCACAACGCGAATACCGGTATATTCCTTGATCCGATCATCGTCGGCATACATGGGACACCGGCGGAATTCAATGAAGAAACCGTTGAGCGGCTTGAATCGATTGGTACTCCCGTGAACCCGGAATCGCTGTATGAAGCTCAGCTTGAACTTAGACTCGGGGCGGCTCCCGCGTGGATAGCCGAAGCGCGCCGTGAGAATGCCGCTCTGCGTTCCGCGAAGTTTCCCGCTCATTTTGACCGGCGTGATGCGGTCAGCATGCCGATCACTTGCATAGAGACGTTTCGGCTTGATGACGCACTCAAGTTTGTCACCGAACGGGCGATGCGCATGTTCGGCAAGGAGTTTTTTACATACACCATCGATGACCGGCCAGTCGAGGTCAGCGGCGATCAGGTGCTTCTCCGCCATGCGATATATACCGCGATGGCAGCGGTGTATACATATTCGAAAGAAGGGAACAGTATTGCGGTGACGAAAATTAAGAGTGAAGGTGCGGATATGATACGTATGATCGTCTCGTCGGGCGATATACGAAGCGAGATAACGGAAGATGTTACGGTGAATGATGATTACCGTGATGTCGTTCGCTATGCAAAAATACTTCGCGGTACGGCGCAGTTTGTGAAGATCGGAAAAGGGATTCAGGTAGAGTTGACGGTGCCGGTGAAGTGAAGCCGTCTAGTATTGTCGCTCTCGCGTAGTCGCCGAGTACGGCTCCGTAACGGCATCCGGCATCGTTCGCTAAGCGCCGATCTATAGTGAATTATTGTCGCTCTCGCGATGCTTCCTGCATCGCTGGCGCTAGCATAGCGCGGGAGTATATTTTTCGACGCACGTCGTGTGCGAATAAATACTGAATGGCGGCATATATCCGTATATTGTAAGGTGAAAGGTCCCGCGCTAGGGATAATTCGCCCTTACCGCCGCGAACCGGTCGGTGACCGTGCTGAATACATCGATCATGGTCGGGTCGAAGTGCGTGCCGCGCGAACGTTGAATCTCCGCGACGGCTTCATCGTGCGGCCACGCTTTTTTATAGGGGCGTATTGATGTCAGCGCATCGTACACGTCGGCGATGGCGACGATGCGTGCCGAGAGCGGTATCTCGCTGCGCGACAGTCCGGCGGTATAACCCGTGCCGTCCCATCGCTCATGATGGAACTTGGCGATCTGCGCGCCGAGATTGAAGTAGCATTTCATGTCGGGATATTTTTCGTGCCATTCAAGTAGGCATGAATCGAGGAATTCGCCGCCGGTGGAAACATGCTGTTTGATGACGGTGAACTCATCAGGCGTGAGTTTGCCCGGCTTCATGAGTATCGCGTCGGGTACGGACGCCTTGCCGATATCGTGAAGAATGCTTCCGAGTTTCAGATCCTGTATATATTCCTTGGTGAGATATCCGGCGAAGGCGGGATGCACGCTCAGCGCGTCGGCGAGTATGCCCGAGTACTGCGCAATACGCACCATATGATTGCCGGTTTCCGTGTCTTTCTGTTCTATGAGTTTCGCCCATCCGCGTATGGTGAATTCCTGCAGATCATAGAACGCATCCGTCTGTTTGCCGCCGCCGGTCTGCACCAGCGCGCGATACAGGCTCTGCACCGATTCAAGTGATCTGCGTTCCTCGCGTTTGCGTACCGCCGTGCGGACGATCTCCACGAGCGTGTAAACGTTCTTAAGCGGTTTCTCGATGAACTCGGTAGCGCCGAGGCGGATGGCTTCCTTCGCATATTCATAGGAGGTCATCCCGGTGAGGAATATGATCGGCACCGAATCATCCACCTTGCGTATCTCATCGGCGAATGCGATGCCGTTCTGTCCCGGCATATCGATATCCGATATGACGGCGGATGCCGGCGATGCTTTCAGTGATGCCAGTGCCGTGAGCGGGCTGTTGAATGCGCGCACCGAAAAACCGGAATCCGTGAGCATCTCCTCGGTAAGTCTCAGTATCTGTTCGTCGTCGTCGACGAGTATGATATCAGCGTTTGTTGGCACGATTAGCTCCTTGCGCTCCGGATGTTTTTTGGTGAGGTTTGAATCCGGCCAGTATAGCCTGTACGCCGGGGTTGAATATGCATGAACCGATGATGCCGAAAAGCCGTTCCGGGAAACGCCGGAACAGGAACGAGCGCAGCGCCGATATCATGCGCGGAGCAGCGCTGCCGCACGGCGGCTGATTGTCGAACATGCTGCTGCCTTCCGGCACATAAAAATGAAGCACCTGTGATATGAGACAATAGATGAATCGGGCGAGATCGCGTTTCAGTTCCGGCATGCGCCCCGGTGAAAGGCGTGACGGATGCAGCAGGTAGGGGTGTTTCAGAAACATGCGGGCGACGGCGGCAAGATCGCCCGTGGTAAGGTCGTTCGACAGCCGGCGCTGAATGATGTTGTCGGGCAATTCCGCGCATCGTGCGGCGAACTCGTGAAAATATTCGTCGCGCGTCACCGCAAAATGGAAGCCCTGAAGGAATTTGTTGAGCGCCATTTTCTGTTCGCATGACCGAAGCCAGGCGATATCGTAATTACGCAGCATACGAACCGAAGTGTCGCTGCGCCTGAGCGCTTCAGCGATGACGGGTGCCGCAAGTTCCGCCTCTTCAAGCGCCGGAGCGAATCCGAAACCGGTGTCCGGTATCTGGCGTGTTGCGCTTGCGCCGATGAAAAGCACGTTGTCGTACGCCGCCGGTTCCGTGAAGTCCGCCATCGGTATGTATCCCTTGCGCTCACGGACGAATGTGCCGCTGAGCCGCCGGATATTAAGCCAGGTGCTCATGTAGCTTTCCATTTCCTGGGACGACGGCTGTGCTTCGGGACGGTCCGGCGTTGATTGCGTGAGCACCATAACGCCCACACCGGCGCTGCGGGGGCTTGAGACGTCCACCCAGAAATTCGCGTTCGTTGCTGTGGGTATTGCCTGATCCCAGATGATTTCCGGCTGGGGTACCGGCATCCGGTCGAATTCATACACCAGGCATTTCCAGACGGCGCACGTGCGCTGGCGGTGGAATGATCGGTTGAGGCAGGAATGAAAACCGCCGGCATCCACAAGAAGTGATGCGGTGAAGGCCGGGTTGGCGCGCGATTTATCCAGATTGTCAAGTTCATCCATCGCGTTGACGTACACGAACGGGTTATGCTTTTCAAAAAATCCTTCGTCAACATCGAGGCGCGATAATGCGCGAGGGAACCTGCGTAACGCCTCGCGATACCGTACGCAACGGTAATCATTGACTACGGTTTTTGCGCTGATGCCGCCGTGCGTGCGGCTGAATGCGGTCAGTTCGCAGTTCTCGATAATGGTGCAGTATGATGCATCGATGCCATTGGCGATACGTGAGAGTGTTTTTTTCTGATCCATGATGCAGTAGTCGATGTCCGCCGGAAAGTTAAGCCCGAAATAACTGCGGAAATACGTGTCATCGTGACATGCGTTGACCGCAGACTCAAGCCGGTAGCGCTCGACGATGTTTTTAGGCAGCGCGAATGTTTTTTCCGTCTCAAGGAAACGTCCCCGCTCGATGAGGAGCGTTTTAATCTTCCGCTGCGACAGTTGCGCGGCAAGATGCATGCCCGCGGGACCCGCGCCGACGACCACCGCGCCGTATGATTGCTGTGCGGCAGCGTCTATTCCGGCGGCAGCGGAGCGCTCGGCGGCATTCAGTGCCGTCGGATGCTGTTTTACCCGTTCAGCCACGGATGGCCCCGCGTTTCAGTTCAAGCGGTAAACGGACGGTGAAGACGGTGTGTTTCTCGGGAATGCTCTCAACGGCAATAGCGCCGCCGAGTGTCTCAGTGATGTAGGAATAGACAAAGTGGAGCCCGAGTCCGAGCCCCTCTTTTTTTGTGGTAAAGACCGTGAATATCTTTTCAAGGTTCTCCGGCTGTATGCCCGGGCCGTTGTCCCACACGGTCACCTGCGCATCGCCGCCGTCGCGTGTTATCGACACCGCGATCTTTTTGTCCACCGCGGTGCTCGTCCCGTGGCTCTGCACCGCATTGGTGATGAGGTTCAGGAACACCGACAATATGCGGTATTTCGACGCGGTCACGATGAGCGGTTCACCCTCCTTGCCGGTGCATTCGAACTGAAGCTGCACCGTTTTGCTTCTGCTGATGCGTACGAAATCGAGGGCTTCGCTTACCACGGTGCGTATATCCACCGGTTCCTCGCGCTGCGGATCGAGGCGTATGTAAGTGAGAAACTGGTTGACGATGGTCTGAATATCCTCTACGCTCCGGTTGATGATCGAGAAGTATTTCTCGCTGCGTTCCGGTTTCGCCGCATGCATGCGCATGCCTTCGAGCGACATGACGATGGTGTGCATCATGTTCTTGAGGTCGTGGAGCATCACGGAGAATATCTCGCCGCTCACGATGAATTTCATCGCGCCGATGAGCTTGTCATTCAGCATTCGGTTCTCATCGTTCTGTTTCCTGATGGACGCGAGGAGTTCGGAGTAGAGCCGTACGATGAAGATCTGGACGATGAGAACCACGAATATCTTCATCACCTCGTAGGCGAGATTGAAATTGCTGTAGTGCTGCGCGAGTATGACGTCGATCGCGGCAAGGACGACAAGGAAGTATATGGTGATGATCCAGGAGCCAAAACGCATGCCCCGCTGGTCGAACGCCACTTGAAAGTAAAAATAAAGCATCTGCAGCGTCACCAGCGCGATGATGAATACGGGTGAGAATGTCGTGTTGAAATGCAGGCGTGTCACCGCGTCGAGGATGAGCAGATACATGATGTCGATGTAGCCCGACACGATGATGAGCGCGGTCTCGTAATTGCGGCGCATGATCAGGTGCATGACGCCCTGCACGGCGGCGATGACACCCATACACACGAGTGCCGCGATGATATAGACGGTGAAAATGGGACGCTGTGCCGGAAGCAGAACGGCGATGATGCTGATACCCGCCGTACTGCCGAGTCCTACCACGAAATACCGGAGGAGCAGATACCGTTTGTTAAGCTGCGACTGCTGCATGAAGATGTTATCCATAGGTCACCGCCAGTAGGATTTTAAGCGCACTGAACGAGATCCCGCCCCAGAAATATGCGTAGCCGAGCGCCACCTGCAGCGGTACGTTCCACGGCAGCATGGTGCGCCCGAATCGTTTGAAAAAGTAATCGGTGTATCTGAAGTAGTCGATGGCGTGAAAGACGGCTTCCATGAAATTGCCGACAATGAAAGCGACCAGTGTTCCCGGGAATATGATGTAAATCACCGAGGGGAATATCCATATCGGCGCTGCGGTGAACCGAAAGACGCTCTCAAGATACAGCGTGAGCGCGAACGACAGCGTCATTAGGCCCGACCATGCGGTTGGCAGTGTGAAGCTGATATCCTCCTTTACGAACGGTATTCTGAAAAACAGATCGGGATATGTCCAGAGGTCTTTGGTCAGTATCTCGAACAGCATGCCGATGGCGAAAAAGAAACCGGCGATGATCCAGAACTGATGCGCATGCCCGCTGATCGTAAGAAGCGCCCACCCGCCCAAGAGAGCGCCGGTGCCGGGGACGAGCAGCGCGAACAGATCCTTGATCAACCCTTTCAGATTTTTCATTGTTCATTCCTTTGCGGTTCGGGCATTAGCACTGCGTATGATGCTATCGAGAACAGATTGCAGCCGATGTAATAGATGATCTCTTCGCCGGCAATGCCGTGAAATGGGATATTCGGCAGGAGCATGCGGGAGAAATTAAGTTCATACAGACGGAAATATACGCAGGAAAGATACTCGACGATCATCAGCAGTACGAACAGGAACAGATTGGTGACGGCGATCATGCACGCAAGCGACGGCCCTTTCCAGAAAAAACGGAAACACTCGAATATGATGATGGCGGAGATGATGGATGCCGGGTAGACAATGAGAACGTTTTCAATAGGAATGTTGCCGATAAGCTTCAGGTGGGTTCCGTGATAATCCCAGAGCCAGGTGTCGGCGGCGATCACAGCACCGCCCGGCGTTGATACGCGCGAGGCGAACCGTTCAAACGCGGTGAGTATCAGTGAGAGTACGGCGGCGGATATGCCTGCCGCGGGCCATTTGACGAGTCGTATGATCTTTCCGCGGGTTATGATCAGAGAGACTATCGCGATGATGACAAAGACGACGATGAAAAAGAACAGCCATTGGGCATTTCCCATTATGCCCTCTCAGTGCGCGACTCTGCGAGCAGTGTCAGCGCGATGCCGGAAAGTATCAGTTGTATGGTGAACCAGAAATAATAGTAACGCGCTCCGCCGGCGATGTCAGCGATATATATTATTGAAACCCACAGCGACAGAAGCAGCAGAATGATCCCTGAAAATCGCAGCGCACGCTTCATGACGGTTCCTGTAGAGCACAAGACTTGCGATCACTGTGGTAAGTATACCGCAAACGATACCTACCGTCAAGCGCTGATGTTATGATAACATGAAGTGATGTGAAGAACCTCATTTATTGTGAAGATGCTTTAGGGTAACAGTGTTTCCCGTTGGTTCCGTTGCGGCTGCAGCTTGACGTGGAAGATAAACGGCGTATACTTTAATACTGTCCAACGAGAAGAGCAGCGTATTCTCGGCACGTAGAGGTGTCTTCGGTGTTGAAAATAATTTGTATAACAGTTTTCGCGGCATTGGGTTGTTTTGCTGATGTTATGTTCTTAACCAACGGGACTTCATATGCCGGCACCATTTCATCAGTTGATACCAATGTCATTACGTTTGTTACGACAAATGATACCGTATGGGTCATGCCGGAGGCAATAAAATATCTGAGTATCGGAAAGCAGACGCTGAAATCTGCAAAACTGTATGCGACAAAAGAAATGCCGTTTTTCGAGCAATCTACAATATTCAATGACGGAATAGCATTGCGGTTTGAACGCCTGCAAAACTATCAGATACGCTATGATATTGAAAATCCGAACGGGTTGGTTTCACTGCTCTCATTTGTCAACCCTGAAACGGGGATCTATGGGCAACTGACGAGAGAACTGCTGTTCCTTTCCGTATCAAATCATGCATCGATCTATGACAGCATGAAACGTTCGGCTGTTCCGGGATTTCAGGTTGAAAACGAATCCAATAGTATGTACCTCGGATCCGAGGCTGTCTGTAAGGAGTTCACGTTTTTTAATTCGGATATTCAACTTGCGGGTATTGCAATCTTATTTTTCAGAAACAATTATAACTACACGCTCACGCTGACGTGCCTTCGGGCCTCCTTTCCGTACCACCGCGCGAGAATGAATGCTGCTGCCGATTCACTGTATCTGCATGGACTTACGAAACAGGAAATCGATACGGTCATCCGCGACAACAGGGCGGTACGCAGTAAGAACGCGAGTAATGCTTCCGCCGCGTTCGTGTCTGCGCTATATGACAATTACGCCAAATCTACGGGTATGAACAGCAACTATATATCGGATGATGTTAAAATAACCATGAATGAAACGCTTATGGAGGTGACCAATAAGTTTTCCGGAGAGCACTATGAAAAAAATGCCGATATTACGGTGCAGGGAACGACATCACGGATAAATGTATTCCAAACCTCATTATGCTATCCTAAACTCGGTTTTACCATCTACTTTTCATCCGGAAAAATAAAAACGATCCGTTTTGAAAGCTCATTTAAGGGTGGAATTGACGGCATCAGGATCGGGGATACGCTCGAGGTCCTTTTGCAGAAAAAAGGACCGCCACTCGAGGCTCCACTGCCGACAATCGGCGGGAATGCATACCGATACACATTGCAGACAAAGAATATCCGGATCACGTACGTGGTTGACCAAGACGGTAGAATTGTACGCATGTTCCTGTAATGTGTATCACGTCGTCAATCGGGCCGTTCATTTTTCCCCGCGATGCGGGATTGTGTCGCCGCATCAATGCGATCAGTGGATCGTCACCGTTTCGCCTTCGAGCAGGAATATCGTCAGCTGTCCGGTCGACCGCTGCAGTCCGCCGTGTTTTCCGCGCGCATTCATCCCGTAGCCGCCGAATTTCGACGGCGCGATGACCACCCGCGCGTCGGCGCTCGAGCACAAGCGTATGCCGTTCTCATCCCATGTCAGCATCATATTCGCGGGCTTCTCCGACGTAAACGATAATCGCTCGGCAGAGTACGAGGTATTACCGATAAACAGCGCCTTCGGTGCGGTAAAGACATACGCTGTGCCGATGGCGTTATCAGCGGCGGTCATCTCAAGTGTTCCCGTATCGCCGCCGGATGCTGTGTATCCGTTGAGGAACGACAGGGTGTATACGATCGGTTTCGGGCGGCCCGTGTCCGTTCCGTCGTACAGAAACATCCCGAAGCGATGCTCGTATACGAGGTCCGGAGAGATCCACGGGACATTGTCGCGCACGAGTGCGGGCGTGAGATCGTTGAGCATCCATTTGAATGCGCCGCTGTAGCCTTTCGTGTATGCGTACAGGTAATGCAGACACTCGCCGACGGCTGACGTATACCGGTCGAGGCGTCCGCGTTTGAGCATGAGCCCGTTGCTGTAGCCGAACTCGCCGAGTGTCACCGGTTTTTTAGGAAAAACTTTTTTCAAGCGGTCCATCGTCGTGATGTTCTTGACTACATTGGTGAACGATGTCGGTTTCTGATACACATGGTGATTGATGAAGTCGAGACGCTCATTGGCGGGAAGGCAGTCGAGCACCGTGTTATATCCGACGGTGATATAATGCGTGCGGTCTTCGGCGCGTATCGCCGCGCTCGCCCGTTCAATCCAGCGTCCAAGTGTTGCGTCCATGGCGCGTGCGGCATCCGCAAACGCTCCTTCAAAAACAAGCGGCGCACTCACGCCGGTAAACGTTGAGTAATCCGCTCCGCCGCCGATGTATCTGTCGAAATATTTTTTATACAGCTGTGTTGCCGTATATATCTCACGGGCGACGTGCTCATCGGTGTTTTTTATCCAGTTCGGCATGCCGTACCAGGTGGGCCGTTTTTTCACCGAGTCTTCAAGTTTCACCGTATCGAGCGCTGAGGCATATTTTTCCGACGGTGCAAGCGCGATCCACGGACTTTCCTCACCGCCGATCTTCATGCCCGCAATCTGCTCGATGGACGGCTCGTTCGCCAGGTCGTAGCCGAGCACCATCGGTTCATCCTTCCACGCAGCCGCAACCGTGCCGATGAACTGCATCGATGCATCGCCGTCGCGTTCGCGTTTATCGGTGACGATGAGGAGGTATATGCCGTAATTCCGGGCGCAGTAGCGGATATGCTCCCGCTCTTCGGCCGTCGCGCCGGTGATTGACCAGATGCGCATCGCATTGATGCCCGCCGCGGCGGCTTTACGGAAGTCCTCTTCGATGAGACGCGGACTGCACGTTGCACCGAGCGGACGGCAGAACCGGTTCCACGGACCGAGATAATTCACGCCGATGAGGAACAGCGGTTTTCCCTTCTCGGTAAAACGGTCGCCGGTTATCAGCGCCGGACCGCGCAGCGCGATTGATGACAGCGCAGCGGCATCCCGCATCCGCTCCGGCGCAGGCGTTGCCGGTTCTTTCCCCATTGCGGTGATTGAGGCGGCAAAGAGATCTAAAAATGCTTTTGCGGTATAGAGCGATTGGTTGGTGATGCCGGCGATGAACCACTGCGAACCCTTATACGCGCCGCCGTAATTTACGACAAGACCCGCGGCCCAGCCGACCGTGCGGCCGAACTCATCGAGCGTCCGCGCAAGCGGCGTGAATTCGGATTTTGCAAGGAGCGACGGAGCAACGGCGGAAAGACCTCTGAATGAGCCGCTGACGGCGGGGAATTGAACCGGTGCAGCGGCCAGGGGTACTATGGAAACACCGTCGGTGATATGATACGGCACATCGTTTTCGAATAACGGAAGCTCCACGCGTTTGGTGAGATCGCGCACCACGGACGATGTGACACGAAGCGCGCCCGGCCGTTCAATGCTGATGCGGTGGTCGCCGTTGGGATGCGTGGTCAGTCCCGCGGCGAGCCCGAATGATATCCTGCCGACCGTATTCCAGGCGATGCCGGTTTTTGCCGCATCGGTTCGTTTGCCGCCGCCGCGGAATTTAAAATCAGCCGCGGTGAGAACACATGTTCTCCATTCATCAGCCGTATCCACAACGGCTATCCAGCGTGTGCCGTCTTTCTCGTCGAGCTCAACGGCGATGTTCGGCGTTTCTTCCGTGGTCCTGACATGAAAGCCTATCGCGTTTTCTCCCTCGGCGAATCCGGGGATTTCCATAGCGAATGTGTCCCACTGCCATTCGCCGATGTCACAGATGTCAAGGCAGAGCGTTGTCCCCGTACGGCCCGGCTCGAACGATACGGCGGACGGATGCTCCGGTTTATTTGTACTTCGTTTCCATTTTTGTATATCGTTCGATGAGACGGCTATCAGTTCGCGGAATGTGCCGTTATCGTATAGTTTGAGCACATATTCGTCGCGGGGAAGCCACTCGCCGCCGAGTTCCGCCACGGGACGGGAGAACGCGTGTCCGCCGAGCAGCACCAGGTTGCCGCCCGCTTTCACGAACGCAAGCAGATTCTCCTTTGCCGCGCCCGGGAAATACGGGCTAGCCGTGAGCAGCAGACAGTCGAAACGTTCGCGGCTGAACAATGCCTGGTTTGAAAGATCGCCGCAGCGTACCTGCGTGACGGGAAAACCGGCATTGGAACAACGGGCGCTCAGCGCGGTGATGACGGCGGGGTCGATAGCACTGATATTATCGTTGAGTACGGCGATGCGTGTCGCTGCGATGGATGCGGATGCAGTTGCCGCAAGTAAGAGTATGACGAGGCATTGTCTCATACGGGCGCTCCCATGATTTCTTGAAACAACTGATAGTATACGTAAAAAAACGTATAAACGGGTAATTCTTTTTCTGCAAAAAAGATTGCCGTTTCTGCTGCGTCAGGAATATGGTGTGCGGGCTGATGACGATGCGGATATTCCGTACCGCGCGTGCAGGTTATGACGGTATATGTGTGCGCGGGAGACGTATGATGAACCGCGAACCGCTGCCGACACTGCTCTCGGCTGCTATCGTTCCGCCGTGCCGCTCAACAATCTTTTTGCAGATAGCGAGTCCCACACCGGTGCCGTCAAACTCGTCGCGTCCGTGCAGCCGCTGGAAGATGATGAAGATCTTATCCCGATAGGTTTCATCAAAACCGATGCCGTTGTCTTCAATGGCGATCTCGATGCACGCCTCGTCCGCAAGCCGGGCCGATATGCGAATATGCGGCGGAACGTCCGGCTTTCTGAACTTCACCGCATTCGCGATGATGTTCTGGAACAGCTGGCGCATCTGGCTCCGATCGGCATCTATCTCCGGCAGCGGGAGACGTTCGATGCGGGCATGTGCGGTCTCGATTGCCAGATCGAGCGTCTCAAGCGCATCATCGAGCGCATCGTCAAGACGCATGTGCTCGAATATCCCGCCGCGTGTGCCCACGCGTGAATATGCGAGCAGATCCGTGATGAGTTTCTGCATGCGCGTCATCGATTGCTGCATACGGTTGATATAGCCGCGGCCTTCCTCCCCGACGGCGTCGCCTGATTTCTTGATGAGCAGATCGCCGAAGGTACGGACCTTACGCAGCGGTTCCTGCAGGTCATGCGATGCGATGTAGGCGAAATCCTGCAGATCGCGGTATGAGCGTTCGAGCTCGGCGGTGTACGCCGCGATACGCTCCTCCGACTGTTTTCGCGACGTGATGTCGCGGACGACGACGAGCAGCCGCTCTGCGCCACCGATCACCGTGCACTGCATGCTCGCTTCTATCCAGAAATATCTGCCCGTGCGGTCTTTCGTCTGCCATTCGAATACCTGAGGGCCTTCGTGGACAGCACGTTGGAACCATCGGGCGGCCTCATCGGCGGTGAACGGGGGGATGTTGCTGGAAAAGTCGATTATCGACAGTGTCTGCACATCTTCCGGTGTGCACCGGAACATCTCGCAGAGTTTCCGGTTCGCGTCGATGACTCTGCCCGTATCGATATCCTGGACGATGATTGCGTCGTTGACCGACTCAAAGATGGTGCGGAATTTCTGTTCGTTCTCGCTGCTGGTGCGCCCTTTTTCACGGGCTACATCGATTGCCTTGCGGCTGTTATAGATGACCAGATATGCCATGATGCCGCTGAGGACGACAAAAAGAAAGGCGCCCACCGACACGGTATCATATACGGCGAGACGGTCCGGCGTAACCCCGGTGCGCATGAAAACGATATATCCTCCCGCCACCAGCACGGATGCGCACGCGATGCCGATGGTCTGCACGGCACGTTCCGCGATGACCGCCGTAAAAAACATGACAATCATGAGATTACATGCGTTCTGGGTGATGTCGTAGACGGGGTCGGACGAGAACCTTCCGGTGCCGAGATACAGCGCAATGATGACGTCGATGAACACAGCGATGCTTGCGAGGGTGCTGGCGGCGAGATAGCGGCCGCTCATCAGAAGCGCGATATCGATGAGCGCCAGGATGATGATGAAGATGTCGGAGAATATCGTCGGGGTGGGATGACCCATGAACAGCCAGGAGACGACGAGGTCGACCGCCGGCACCATGGAGCCGATAACGACGGCAATGAGCAGGGTCCGCGCCTTCTGTTTGACAAGCCAATCGGCGGCGGCATACGGTTTCAGAATCGCAGCGATGAAAGACATACTCTCAGCTTATGCAACATTGCGTTTTTAGTCAATTGCCGCGGACGGCACTATGCATTCGTATGCACGCGCGGCAGACGAATCGTGAATCGGGAGCCGATACCTGCGGTGCTTTCCGCGCTGATGGTGCCGCCGTGCCGCTCAACGATCTTTTTGCATATTGCCAGTCCCACGCCGGTTCCGCCGAAATCGTCGCGTCCGTGCAGCCGCTGAAATATGACGAATATCTTATCGCGGTACGTTTCATCGAATCCGATGCCATTGTCTTCAATAGAAATGCTGACGAAGCCGTCATCAGTCTCAACGGCGGTAATGCGAATAACCGGCGGCAGGCCGGGTTTTCTGAACTTCACCGCGTTCGCGATTATATTCTGGAACAGCTGGCGCATCTGGCTGCGGTCGGCATCTATCATGGGAAGCGGCTGACGTTCGATGCGGGCATGCGCGTTCTCGATTTCCAGGTCAAGCGTTTCCAGGGCATCATCGAGCGCATCGTCAAGCCTCACGTGCTCGAATATTCCGCCGCGCGTACCGACACGTGAATATGCGAGCAGGTCTATGATGAGCTGCTGCATACGTGTTGTCGACTGCTGCATGCGTGTTACGTAATTCCGCCCCTCGTCACCGACGGTATCGGCGGTTTTTTTTACGAGCAGATCGCCGAACGTGCGCACTTTGCGGAGCGGCTCCTGAAGGTCATGCGATGCGATGTAGGCGAAGTCCTCAAGATCACGGTTCGAGCGTTCAAGTTCGGCGGTGTAGGAAGCAATGCGGTCTTCAGCCGTTTTCCGCTGCGAGATGTCACGTACGACCACCAGAAACCGTTTCGCATCACCGATTTCCGCACAACGCGCGTTGACTTCGACCCAGAACAGATTTCCCAGGCGGTCCCGCGCCCGCCAATCGAAAAGCTGCGGCCCTTCCTCACGGGCGCGCGTCAGCCATCGGGCCGCTTCGACCGCGGTGTACGGCGGCGTGTTCGCTGAAAACGCGGATATGGAACCGGCAAGTGCTTCTTCACGCGAACAGCGGTACATCTCGCACATCTTCCGGTTGACATCGAGGATTGCGCCGGTTTCTACGTCATGCACGAAGATGGCGTCATTCACGGAATCGAATATCATCCTGAACTTCTGCTCGTTTTCGCGGCTTATCCGTCCTTCACTGTGAGCGACCGCAATCGCTCTGCGGCTGTTGAGGAACAGCAGCGCCGATACAAGCCCGGTGACACCGATGAACAGCAGCTTGCTGAGCGCGATGGCATCAAACGCGCCCTGTTGTGAAAAAGGGATGCCGGAACGCACCATTGCGATGTAGAAGAACTCAATCAGCATCGACAACGCGATGGTGATAATAAGCTGTGCGGTTTTTTCGGCGACGAGTGCGGTGAACACGATGACGAACATGAGGATAATGGCGTTCTGGGCTACTTCATAGGTGATATCCTGCGCGTATTTTCCCGCGCTCAGGAACCGGGAAAAAAACAGGCCGACGATAATGGCGAGGATGGCAGCGGAACTTGCGGCGGTATATTTTCCGCGAATAAGAAGGACAACGCTGATCCCCGCCATGAGGATAAGCAGGAGATCGGAATATACGGTGAACGCGATACGGCCGAGCATGAGCGAGGTCACCGTCCCGTCGATGATAGGTACCGTGATGCCGATGGCTATGAATATCAGGAGCGTGCGGGCTTTTTGTTTGATCAGCCAATCGACCGCATCGTATTTACGGAGTATCGTTCCGATGAGTGACATACGTTAAGCTTATGTAACTACACGGTTTTAGTCAACATACGCCGGAACCGCAGCGGATGCATGCTATACGAGCCCGTTTTTCCGAAGGTCTGCGGCACCGGCTACGGCATGCAGGCTGCCGTTCCTGAGCATGGTAAGCGCAGACGTGATATTCATGATATTCCTGTAGTGATGATCGGTGATGATGAATCCCTTTTTCTTACGGTTTTCCATTATCGCTGCACTGATAATCCCCTGATATATCGGGTCAATACCCGCAAACGGTTCATCTAGCAGCAGAAACTGTGCGCGTGAATACATGAGCAGCAGGACTTCAAAATACTTTTTTTCGCCGCCGGAAAGCATGCCGAACCGCTGACGCCACAGCGGACGTATCCGTTCGTCATCTTTCATCGTGTCTGAAGCGGAACGCGCCAGAAATATACCGGCGATGGCGCTCAGGCGTTCGTTCTCGGGGATGAAGTGTTCCTGCGGACAATAGGCGATGAGCCCTGAGCGGAACGGCAGTTCATGGAACGTCCTGTTGATGAGCACATGTTTATCCGCCCCTGCAAGAGTTCCGAATATTGCTTTAAGCAGCGTGCTTTTTCCCGAACCGTTCCTGCCGAGTATGCCGATCACATCGCCGGTAGAGCATTTTAAATAGATGCCGCTGAGCAGTTTTGTACCCTCGATCGTATACGATAAACCGCTGACCTCAAGCGTTCCCGTTTCAGGCGCGGTCATCTGACGTACGCCAGTATGATCAGGGTCGGAATCGCCATTGCCGCATGCATCATATAGGCGAAGACATACAGCCGTATGCGTCCGCATCCGGAATTTTCGAACAGTATGCGCGTGGTGCGTATGAAGAATTCATGCAGCAGAACACCGCCGATAAATCCGATGGACATGATGACAATCGCCGCCGTATGTACGATGCGAACCACGATTCCGGTGATGCCCGCGTGTGCGGCATCGCCAGTGATGGTACATGGCAGAAGGAGCGGTATAAAAAGCAGTGTTGCGATGAGCGAATACCGCGTAACGCGCACGGCATGATAACAGTATATTTTTATGTTCATTGTGCCGCGCGCGGCCAGAAATCGGTTCGCGAACGGAACACCGCTTTCGTGCCGTTGTACGCCTCGATGCCGTAGGCTTCATCGGACAGGCGCATGCGCCGCACGGTTATTGAATCTTTCCATACCGCTTCGGCAAGATAATTGATCTCGAATGTCTTCGCTTCGTGCGTACCGAACAGCGTCTGCGGCATCGCGTTGAACGACCAGTCGATGTACCGCGCGTTGTTCACGTGTCCGTTCAAGTCCATGTCGGCGTACTGCGCGGTGACGGTTTCTTCATATTCAGACGTGCCGTTTATGGCGAGTGCTGCCGGAGAACGGTCGACGGCGTGCGTGTCCGGGTCGCAGACAAAGTTCGAGAGCATCGATTCAAGGCGCTTCGGACGGCGGCTTTTCAAGTCAATCAGTATCCATGCGCTCGATGCGCCGATGACCGGTGCGCCGGTGCTGTCCACGATGAGAAAGTCGCGCAGGGCGAATAGGCGGTCAACGCCTTTCGGCCAGGTGCGTACGGTGACCGTTTCGCCCCATGACGGATAGCGGGTGATATTGATATACATCCGCGACAGCACCCACACCTCGCCGCGCTCCTGCAGCGCTTCAAAGCCGACGCCGCGTTTCTCGATATGCGCTGCAGCGGTCTCCTCGAAGAGTCCTGCGACCATAGACAGGCGTATATTGCCCGCCGTATCAGTATGATTCCATCGTATGGTGTTCTGTTCTTCGTATGCCGCCGGGTTCATGTTGGTGTGCGCTCCGTAATTATGTATGGCGTCATAATACAGGTGCAGGCCGGAGCTGTCAACATCAGCGGCATTCACAATGGAGCTGCCGGACAGAATATGGAATTATCGGCCACACATATTCCGCCGAAGCGAAGCTTGCATACGGGTATACCGCTGATATAATCTACTTATGCAAATGTGTTCGTTCTTCATTAACCGCATTGCGACATCGGTTCGCTGTCCCGAACACCGGCATCCGTTCTATGAGATCGTCTATATGTGCGACCGCGGCGGCTATATCGAGATCAATGGCAGGCGTTATGAATACAGACACGGAGACATCGTCGTGCATCCGCCGGAGCAGGCGCATATCGCTTTCAACAAGGCAGCGGGAGAACACCACTGTCTCGGCGTTGCGGGCAAAGAGATTGCGCTCCCGTTCGGTATCGTTCATGCCGACGAGACGCTCGCGAACGCGTTTGCCGCCATTGCCGGCGAGATGAACCGCCGCGATCGTTATCACGCGTTCATCATCGACGCGCTCGCATCGCAGATCATATGGACACTGAAACGCAGACTCGACACGGGCGCTCTGCCGGAAGGTACTTCCGCATCGGAAAAGATCGCATCGGTGAAGGAGATCATCGACCGCGACTACGGCAGCATGGACATAACGCTCGATATGCTCTCGGAGAAAGTGTTACTCGACAAGGACTACATCCGGCATCTCTTCAAGAAGGAATACGGCACATCGCCGATACGCTATCTTATCGGAAAAAAGATCGAGCACTCAAAGACGCTCCTCGCCAACCGCGGCATGAAAGTGAACGAGATCGCCGCTGCAACGGGATTTGAGGACGAATACTATTTCTCACGCGTGTTCAAGAAAGTCACGGGAAAAACTCCCACGCAGTTCAGGAAAGCCATTTTGTGAAGGTTATTCCCGTTTTGTCCATTGTTTTACACTGAGGCTCATCGTACTATATGGCTACTGACGGGACAGATTATCCCGATAAAGGAGCACGAGTATGGCAACAAGAGTCGTTTTTACCGGAAAATCAGAAGGACATATTGAGGAATTCACGCCCCCCAAGCCCGGCGCGGGACAGGTGGGCATTGCAACGCAATATTCGCTCATGAGTACGGGCACGGAGAATATCGTTTTCAACCGCCTGTTCGAGCCGGGTTCGCACTGGGATCGGTGGGTGAAATATCCGTTCTTCCCCGGGTATGCCAATGTGGGCGTCGTCGACGCGGTGGGCGAGGGCGTGACGAACCTTAAAAAAGGCGATGTCGTCGTCACCCGTTCAAATCATGCGTCGTATGTCACCGCCGATACCGGCAGATGTACGGTGCTTCCCGACGCCAGCATCGACCGCAAGGAAGCGGCGTGGTTCGCGCTCGCGAAAATATGCGCGATGGGTGTACGCGCGGCACAGTACGGACTTGCCGACAGCGTGCTCGTCATCGGCGCGGGTCCCATCGGCCAGATGTCGGTGCGCTGGGCGCATGCACTCGGCGCTGAGACCATCATCGCCGTCGACCTCGTGAAAAGCCGACTCGACTTCGCGCAGAAAGGCGGAGCGCATCATGTGTTTGATAAACCGGTCACCGACTGCGCCGCCGAGATAAAAGCGCTCACCAACGGCGAAGGGCCGCGCATTGTCATTGATTCCACCGGCAACGAAAAGGTGTTCGCATCCGCGCTCGGTGTTGTCCGGAAATACGGGCGTGTCGTCATCCTCGGCGATACGGGGACGCCGTCTGCGCAGCATCTCACCGCCGATGTCATCACGCGGGGCATCACCATCGTCGGCGCACACGACGGACACGAAGACCCAACATGGAATACGCCGATAATACTGCGCTTCTTTTTCAATCTGCTCCGCACAAAGCGTTTTGATCTCTCCGGGCTCATCACGCATGAGTTTGCCGCCAAAGACGCCATGAAGGGCTATGAAGTGGCGAACACCAAACGCAATGAGACTATGGGCATTCTATTCGATTGGACGAAATAGCCGAACGGATATTTTAGACAGTTAAGGAGCCGTTATGTTTCACTATTCACCGTGTCTTGATATTTTTTTCCCTGAACTGCCGTTCCCGGAACGCATTAAAAAGGTCGCGGCGCTGGGTTACGAGTACTTCGAATTCTGGTCGTGGTGGAACAAGGATATTGCCGCTGTTGAGAAGGCCATGAAAGAAAGTGATATGCAGGCCGTCGGATTCTGCACGAAGATGATATCGCTCGTCGATGCATCCAAACGTGCCGAATATCTTGCCGGACTTAAAGAGACGATCGATGTCGCCAAACGGCTCGGCACGCGCGGCATCATATCGCAGGTGGGTAACGAGCTTGCCGGCGTATCCCGCGACGAGCAGAAGCGTTCGCTCATCGACGGACTCAAAGCCGCCGCACCGCTCCTTGAAGCTGCCGGCATGACGCTTCTGGTTGAACCGCTCAATATCCGCTACGACCACAAGGGATATTTTTTATCATGTTCCGACGAGGCCGCTGAAATAATTACTGCGGCCGGATCGAAGTCGGTGAAGATGCTTTTCGATATCTATCATCAGCAGATAACCGAGGGCGACCTCATCAATAATATCAAAAAATATCTGCCGCTGATCGGGCATTTTCATATCGCCGATCACCCGGGACGCCATGAGCTGGGCACCGGCGAGATCAATTATCAGAATGTGCTGTCGATGATACAGAAGTCGGATTACAACGGCGCCGTCGGCATTGAGCTTTTCCCGATTGATAAACAGGGACATGAAAAGGCGCTGAAGGTTTCATCGCTGAAAGTGTAGAAGACTATATCATTATCACATGACTTCTGGTCGGGGATGGTCTACTTCGAAGCTGCATGTTTCGGGTAAAAAGCCGGAGAGCCGTCATTGCTGCATATCAGACGGCCCGTTTCTGATAGTACAAGCATGATTTCATCAAAATACAAAAATATGCAGCAGCAGGACAATTACAATAAAAATCGATATACCCGCAAGTAATTGTTTTTCAATTATTTTCGGAGTGAAGGTCTTCATTTCTTTCTGCTTCGACAGTCCGTTGTATTTTACGATCATGTCTTTGCGGTCTTTCACATACGTCCGGCAGCCGGGGCTGTCGGCGATATAATGCTGCGCATAGGGGAAGCAGAGCACCGTAGCGAGATCCTGTTCCATCAGATCCGGGAACAGTGTATTCGCCGTTATGCGAATGTCCTTCACCGGAATATCCAAGGCTGTCGCAACTTCAGCCGGGTCGAAGACTACGGCAAACGGATTATCATCGCGGCCCATCATGTCTTTACAATGGGCGATGGATGTATTTCCTAAAAGCCACAGATCCTGATCCAGCGCACGCGCTTTCCCGTTGACGATCGTGCCCTTCAGTGCAAGCTGCCGGTCTGTCCTGTCTTCCTTGAAATCAAGGAATATGCCGCCTTTCGAGTCCGTGGTGAAAAACGCCTGTGTACTGTTCGGATCGGCGATTCCTTTCGACGGCATCGCGATGATGGTGTTGCTGAGGACATCGATGAATATCCAGGACAACAGTCCGGTTTCCCTGTCTCTGGCGACAAGATACGATTCCTGTCTGGTGCCCCAGAATGTGGTGGCGCGCGCATTGAATATGCCGGTGCCGTAAAAATAGTCCGGCGCGCTGTCGGCGAATATCTTCGCCTTCACCAGTTCATAACGGTCCGGCAGCATCGACTTCGCTTTTTCAATGTCCTTCAGTTTGAAAAACAAAAATAAACTGTAGGGCTCGATGACAAAACCCATGCGCGGATTTTTTTTTGAAATGTCGAGCAGAAGCTTTTTAAAAACAGGCCGCGGTATTATCTTGGTGAACCGCTGGTAGAACAGCAGTTCGCTTATTGCCGCGGGCTTGATCATCCCCTCGACAAGTTTTATGTAATTCTCGTCATTTTCTATTTTCATTATCGTCTCCTCACGTGATACAGCGGATGTTCTATTAGTTCTTCCCGGGCGCCGAACTGTCTTTCAATTCCAATAGGCCGCACATATCGGCAACGGCTTTTTTCAGGTCGCTGCCGGTTTTCATGGGGCTTTCCCTCGGCACACTCGTGGTGATGAAATGCTGTGTGTAGGGGAAACAGCAGGCTTCAAAAGGATCGCCGGACAGTATGCCGCCGCCGAACGAGTTCTGTTCGACCGCCACATTTTTCAACGGCAGCTTCAGCGCCCGCGCCATCTCCCGGGGGTCGAATATCAGCCCGAATGCCTTGGTCTTGCCGTCATGCAGACTGCCGCCGTAGTCTACCGAGAGATTGCCCTCAAGCCACAGCCGCTGGTTCAACGCCGTCATTTTTCCCGATTCCAGATCGGCTGTCGCCGCAAAGCGGTTTTTTCCGTCACGGCCGGCCACATCGACGATGAGTTCCCCGCGGAATGATGTGGTCACCACCGAATGTGCCGTACTCGCTCCGTTGAACCCGTTTCCGGGATCATAGTTGATGGTGTTTGACTCATAGTCGCCGATGATCCATGACATCATACCGGTCTTTTTATTCACTGCTATCAGGTACATTTCCACGCGGCTGCCCCAGAACACGCTCGTATGGATATTGAACGCCCCTATTATCGCGCAGGGCCGTTCCTTCGTTCCGTGAAACATCGAGGACGGCGCCAGTTCATAGCCCGCAGGGACAAGCCGTGAAGCCTTGTCCATATCCGTGATCTCATAGGCCAGAAAAAAAGCGTACGGTTCCACGATGAAACTCATGTACGGATTATTTACGGAGGCTTTTGTCATAATATACTTTTGCACAGCCACCGGAAGCTTCATCAGCATCTGTGCGCCCTGGGTAACTTGCGCTACCGTTTCCGGAATAACCATTTTCTCGGTGGCCTTGATGAAACGTACGGAGTTATCTTTGTTCATGCAAACGCCTTTCCGGCATGATCACCGGATGAGTTTTAGTCGAAACAGCAGCATGCTGATATACTATCATATAATGCAAAATAGTTACAGGAAGTACATATGGAGATGACGGTAAACGTTCATGTCCATCTCAGTTTTTTATGCACTCTATCGGCGGCGAGTTTTCCCGTAAGCAGGGCTATCGGTACGCCCGCGGGGCTGTATGACCACTGGCCTGCCTGACAGATATCGGGCAGCGGGGTCCGGATTGATGTCGTCATGTACTGCATACGGTGTACCGCCGGTATGCTGCAGGTAAAAGCCCAGCCGGTAATGGCGCCGTCAGCACTTCCGTTTATTCTTTCAATTGATACCGGCGTATATGAAAAAGCGTCCAGTATTCTCTCGCGAAGACCGGGGTATATGGACGCCGAGAGTGTGTCTACCATGCAGTCACCGGTGAACTTCTTGAACTCGGTGTACCATCCCTGTTCCCGTATAATACTGCTTAGTTCATAATCGAACAGAACGCTGATGATAAGTCCCGATTTTCCCGCGGGAGCCAGGCTCTTGTCTTTTACTGCCGGGATGGATATTTCGTATGTGGTTTTCTGCAGATAGCTTTGTATCCATGCTTCAGCGGATTTTCTGAAGCGTTCAGATGTGATATCGCGAGCACCGGATACCAGTCTTTCATACGCGCCTTTCGTGATATCGCCTACGCCGTCCCTTGAAGGCGTATAAAAGAAATGGCCGTTGGATATGCCCGCAAAGTATTCCGGAGCGATATTCACAGCCAGATAGAGCGTGAAGATGCTGTCGCCGCCCTTTGCGTCATGCAGCGTTTCGATCTTTTGCCGTGTCTTTTTCTTTATTGTTCCTGAGGCGATTGTATTGACGTCGATGGAACGGTACATGGACTTCATGTCCGCCGCCCACACCAGTTGTTTATAGGAATAACCGTTGCCATTTTCATCGGTGACCATACGCTTGTCCGGGTCGATTTTTACAATGCGCGTATTTTTTTTTATCGTGACCTTTTTACGCAAACAAAATTCCTCGAGTCTGCGGGGGAGAACGCCCGTGCCGCCAACCGGGTAGTGATAATCCAGATACAGACTGAAATAGCCCATGGCAAAAAAGGCAGGAGTATTCCTGAAAAAATGCTGGCTGATGATGTCGATGAGCCGCCGGCTTGACGTGAACTTTTTGAGATGTTCTTCAACCGGTTCACGCATCATATTGGTCTTTATAATGGCCATGAGGAATTTGCCGAGCCAGGGAAGCATCGTCTTCAAAATATATCCGGGTTCATGTATCAGATCCTTGAAGAACGGGTTTTCAATTCCGTACATGATATCCGTGTATTTCATGACCATCCTGATGTCCTGCATGATCGACGCTATGTCCGCGCGGCTATCCGGATAAAAATGTGCCAGCAGCTTTTCGTAGTCGTTCAGATTCTCACGCGTCTCAGCACGTATAACCCTGTCTTCAATGCCGACCGACACGCTGCCGTTCACAAATTCCATTTCAATGCCCAGCGCCTTGAGCATAGTGAAGAGAACGCCGGAGTCCTCGATGGCCCTGGCGCCGGTGTCAAAGACAAAACCGTTTCGCTCGAACGAGCCGATAAGTCCGCCGAGTCTGTTCTCTTTATCGCACAGCAGTACGGAATGTCCGGCATGAGCGGTAAACGCGGCGGCGGTAAGTCCCGCCATTCCCCCGCCGACAACGATGACATCATACTCCATGCATATCTCTCCGCAAAATGATCAACCCAATCCTGCCATTTTCATGCTGATATCCCAGATGATCTTTCCGATTTTTCTGTCCAGAGCGTGCGGCGCAGGTTTCTCCGGGTGCGTGAGATTGAAATACTGCCCGCTGACAGACGCAAGTTCCGGTGCGGCCGCCAGATAATGGATGGCCCGGCCCGATATGGCGGGATCGACCAGCGCACCTGCCAGAACAGTGCGCTTGAACCAGCGGTACAGCGGTCCGTTATTCTCGCCGATGGCGCTCCGCACCGCACCCGGATGCATCGCGTTTATGGTGACGCCCGTTCCACGGAGCATATCGGCGAATTCCCGGACCGTCAGAAGCTGAGCCGTCTTGGATGCGCCGTATCCCCGGAGTCCGGTGTAGTGGCGTTTTTCCCAGTTTACATCCTTCACATTCAAACCGCCGAAACGGTGTCCCTGCGAGTTTACCTGGATTATCCGCGAACCCGGGTACTGCTTCATGCGTTCGAGCAGCTTGTACGTGAGCAGAAATGAGGCGAGGTGGTTTACGCAGAACACGGTTTCGATATGATCCTGCGTATATGTTTTTTTCGTACAGTGTATGCCGGCGTTATTGATAAGTACATCAATACGGGGATACGCACGTAGAATCGCATCCGCCGCATCATGTACCTCGCGCAGATTGGTGAAATCAGCCGTAAAGAAGGCGGTTTCGGTGTGATAACGCGAGCGTATCTCCGCGCATATCGCTTCAGACTTTTCTACGCTCCGGTTTATCATGACGATGCTTGCCCCGTGTGCCGCCAGCGCGAGGACGGCTTCACGCCCCACACCGGACGTTGCGCCGGTCACAAGGCAGACTTTACCTTTCATATCGGCAGCGCATTCGTTCTGCGGGGAGCGGTCATTATCCATCATCTGTCTGATGTCAGCCCAGCGGTAGTGCAATATGTACTTAAACAACGGACATCCTTTAACCGAAATATTTCTTCATGAACCAGCGATAGGGTTTGTTGACCAGCGGAATGTTGTCGAAAATATCGCCCCAGATGTCGTAATAATCCCTCTGGCCGATGATTTGTCCGTTTTCGTGAAGTGTAAGCTTTGTGGCTCCATATATGGTGGACCTGGGGAATCTCTTGAAAATCATGGTCATTTCCCATTGCATGAAAATAGAATCATGTTCTTTCATCAGGGAAGGTATGTTCATCTGCAGCTGTCTGCAGCGGCCGGTCAGGCGCGTGCAGAGCGCCTTGAACGCGGTGATGCCGCGGATCTCCTGTATGGAATCCTTGAATACTATCTCATCGTGATAATACGGGAAAATATGTGACCAGTCCGGTTTGCCTTCACGGTTGTATGTCCTGGACCAGAGCTCTTTCACCTGTGCGGCCGATACACTGAATAAGGAGTTGGGGTTTTCCATATCGGTGATAGGTTTCATCTCCCGCAGTGAATACGCAAAAACGCGGTATTTAGATGTATGATCTCGCGGATGGATATTTTTCTGTTTCGCTGCATGCTGGTATGTACAGTGTATTGCAACAAATACGCCGCGTCAAGCGTCATCTCCATGACGTCATCGCTTTTTATTTATGATTCTGACGCCGGTACACTTGAACGTTTTACATCACGGTGGTATACTATGACCTATGAAAAGATCAAATATATCCCGGATAATTCTTTTCCATGTAACGGTGCTCGTGCTGTGTTTCGGGGGCATGGTGCATGCCGGTGATGCCGGAGCAATGACTGGCGAAATGATACAACAGGCGATAGACAGACTTCCTGCTGACGGCGGTCAGGTTGACCTTGGTGAAGGCGTCTGGACGATACGGAAACCCCTGCGGCTGAAAAGCGGCAGCAGACTCTGCGGCAGGGGTGAAAAAACGGTTCTGCTTCTTGCCGGAGGCGTACAGATCCCCTGTATCGCCAATAGTGATATCACAAACGGGAACACGGATGTCGTACTGTGTTCGCTGCTGCTCGACGGGAACAGCGCCGGACAGACGTTTACGTCCAATGACTGGGGTAAACGCTGGTCGGCAGCGGGTCTGGACGCGGTAGACAATGTCGGCGTGTATATAAAAGGATGCAGCAACGTCCTTCTGTCGAACATCGTTGTGCGCAATTTTCTGAACGAAGCGGTCATGGCGGTGAGATGCGGCGGCATACAGGTGATGCAGTGTACATTCTCGAATATCTGCCAGTCGAATTCGCCGAGAAATGATTTTGCTCAGGGCGCGTTTTACACCCGATATGCGGCCGATTGTCTGTTCGTCAGCAATGTATTCCTCGACTGCCATGAAGGCGGCATCGCACTCGGATTCGGCAGCGACCGTAACCGGCTGATCGGGAACCGCAGCGAGCGTTCCCCCAGCGGGGAAGGATTCTTTGTCGGTTGCGGCAGCGGCAATCTCTTTCTCGGAAATACGGTGCGTTACAGCTCTCATGCCGGCGGAGGGACGGGCGCCGGAATATCGGCGAGCGTGCCCCCGTCGATAGACAAGGATAAGTACCCTGCTGTCCGCAACATGATGATCAGCAATATCATCGAGCACACCGGCGGTAACGGCATAACCGTTATGCGCGCGGATAATGCAACGGTATCCGGTAATATCATCCGTTACGGCAATGAGAACGGCAATCGTAATCAGGGCGGCATCAAGATATACATGTCTGCCAACGCCGTTATTGACGGCAATATCCTGGAGTCATGCGCCGGCGCCGGTATCGTGATCCAGTCATCATCCGGTGCCGCAGTAAGCTCGAACCGCATCTCCGGATGTCCTGAAGGTGTGAAAAAGGACAATGCTCCGGATACCAGCGAACACGGAAATGATGTGCGCTGACGCACCGCCGTTACTTTTTTCATAATCCTGCGTATTGTTACAATGAAGGCATGCGATGCCGGAATTGTATTTTATTACATGGAGCAGGAAATGATGTCAGTATTCCGTCTCCTGATCATAGCGCTTCTTTTCATCGAGCCGCTGCTTACGGCGGGGACCTTGGTCGCGTACAAAGATGATATTTACTTTTTTATTCCTGCTGAAGGTTCCATTGGATTATGGAAAATAAAGAACAGACACGGACAGCCGGAGCTTATCATTCCGCTGCCGCATATCGTCAATGCTGTCAGCACCGCGGACCGTCTGTATCTGGTCACCATGACGGCCGACCGCTCGGCGTTGTGGCGCAGTGACGGGACCTCACGCGGGACCGAGGAGATCATGTCGGGATACGGCTATTGGCCGAAGAGCGACCATCCGCGGCAGGGTGTTCTGGCGATTCATCACCCCGGACTGTCCGGATTTTCACCGCCGCAGATATCGGTTGTTCCGGCGCAGAACGTTCTTTATATCATTTATTCAGGACAGCAGAGAAGATCGGATGATGTTTTCTCCGTAAGCGCTGAAAAGAATGATGAAGACCCGTATGCATCGCCCGGTATCTGGATTGACCGGGGTGTCGGCAGTCCGATACTGCTGAAACAATTCCCGGAATGCATGCTGCAGATCGCCGGGACGGGAAACGAGGGGCTTGCATTTTCTGTGCTGTCGAACGGCGCTGCGATGCAGATCTGGAAAAGCGACGGGACACGTGACGGCACCCGGTTCTCGGGTGTCGCAGGTGATGCGGCTACGGCATATGTGATATCGAACAGGACAGACCCGGTTCTGATGCGGGGCATTCCCGCCGCCGAACCACTGCATTATCGTTATGTTGATATATTCGCCTGGAAGGGCAGCCGCTATTGTATCAGAGAAATAATCCAACAGCCCGCACCGAAGCCGAATTCCGGGACATATATTCAGCGCACCATTTTTGAGATAGGCATGCAGACGGGTGAAAAATGCAATGTGCTTGGAACTATTACAAATGAAACCAGGATAGAAGTGCAGGACCCGAGACTCAATGAAATACCGTTACAGAAAAAACCATAATATGTGATAGTGAGCGGATCGGTCATGTGGAGATACCTGCTCCGCGCGTTGTATGTGTTATGCCGAATACCCGTTCTGTTTTTTTATCTCCTCAATGAACGCCACGAGATTCTCAACCGGAACGTCACCTTCCACCGAGTGCGCCGGCGCGAAAATATAACTTCCGTCCGAACCGAGCCCGATGAGCCGACGCACTTCGGCGCGCACTTCATCGGGAGTTCCGTACGGCAGTATTTTCTGTGTTGATAATCCGCCGTGAAACGACAAACGCCCGCGATATTGTTTCATAAGCGCCGCGGTGTCCATCACTTCCGGCTGGAACGGATTGAAGCAGTCGAGGCCGATGCCGATGAGGTCGTCGAAGAGTTCGTCCACGTCGCCGCAGGAATGTATCGTCACATATTTGCCGGCGTCCTTCGCCACAGCGTACATGCGCTTAAGCTCTGGATAGATGAACTCGCGCCAGAGTTTCGGTCCCATGATGAGTCCCTGCTGCTGGCCCCAGTCGTCGCCGAAGTGTACCGCGTCGATGTCGTACGTGAGCGCTTCCTTCACCTGCGCGATGTTGTAGTCGGCGATTGCATGAAGCAGTTCATGGACGAATTCCGGATGTTCGTAGAAATCCATGAGGAGGTTTTCCATGCCGCGGAGCGTCCACGCCCGTTCATAGAGTGAAAAGCCTATCGAGAATACGCGGAACTTATCCTGATTTTTTGTGATACCCGTCGCCATATTCTCAAAGAACATCTTGTTGCGCGGGTCGGGGAATGTGTAGCCCTGCATCGTCGGTTCTTTGATTACTACGCCTTCAACGTTGCCGATATCCTTATCGCTGCTCCTGTCCCACACGACGCCGAATATGTCCTTTACCCGGTCATTGCCGATGTCGGTGAAAAAACCGGTGCCGCTGCCGAATCCCGCGAAATGGCCGTCGAATAATGCATTGAAATCAGCCTTTGCGCCGTAATGTTCACGGAGTTTTTCACCGGCCTCTTTCGTGAAGCCGTAGCTCCAGGGTACATAGGGCGGACGTTTTCCGTCAAGCACCAGTTTAATCACATCTCGCTTTGTCATATCGGCCTCCGCCGTGTGCATTTGATTCTATGACGATAATATACCGCTGCCGCGATGGAAGTGAATGTATGCAGATGCGGACGGATATGTACTTTTCAGCAATGGTCTTGTATACTTCATCCATGACGGCTTTTGAAATCATCGTCACTGACGGCGTGAAGCACCTGTTCAACGACTTCACCACTTTTTTCGGTGTGCGCATCGCGTTTTTCTCACCGGACGGAAAGGAGATCGCGTCGGGACTTGCGTCGCGTACCTCGTCGGCGTTCTGTACGCATTTGCGTAACGACCTCGGCCGTGACGCGGACTGCAGATCATGTGATGCGAAATGGCGGGCTATTGCCGCGCGCCGAAAGACCGTAACCGCATACCATTGCCATGCCGGTCTCATGGAAGTGCTCGTTCCGGTGTTTATCCGCGGACGGCTTGTCGGGTTTGTCATGATAGGTCAGTTTCGCGACCGGGAGACGCTGCCGCAGTCCGAAGCGCGCTCTATTCCAGCGAAAAAACGCGGTGCGTTTGCGCGATACTATCAAGCGCTGCCGTATATTCCGAAAATCAAAATGCAGAGCTTTATCCGCATCTTTACGCGCCTTATCGACGCGATGATTGCGCGGAATATGGTGACGGTTAAGGATAATCTTGTCATCGAAGACGCCCTTGCATATCTGCATGCGCATGCGCGTGAATCGGTTACCATATCGTCGGTGGCCGCAGCGGCGGGGAAAAGCGAGTCCACGGTGAGTCATCTGTTCACCGCGGTGCTCCGGAAAAGTTTCAGGCGAACGCTTCTTGAAATAAAGATCGAACACGCCGAGCACTATGCGCGCGAAAATCCGTCGGCCTCCATAAGCGATATCGCCGAGGCATTCGGGTTTTACGATCAGTTCCATTTCGCAAAGGCCTACCGTTCATGCCGGCATATGACGCCGTCCGCAGGATTACGGAAAAATCAATTTATTGACAAAAACGATGTGTGATAGTATCATCACACAATCGCGATCAAGGATTTACTATGAAAATCGTCTTCGGCGCCGATCACGGCGGTTTCGAGCTCAAAGAAAGCATGAAGGCGCATCTGGCGGGAAAAGGATTTACCGTTATCGACGCTGGCATTCATGATACGAATGCGGTTGATTACCCCGATATCGCGAAGCAGGCCGCCGATCTTTTTTTCACCGAAAAAGCCGACACACTGATACTCGCCTGCGGCACCGGTATCGGTATATCTATAGCGGCCAATAAAATCAAAGGTATCTACTGCGGGCTCATTTACAATGAGGAGACTGCACGGCTTGCCCGCGAACATAACGACGTGAACAGTCTTGCGTTCGGCGGCAGACAGATAGCGCCCGGTCTTGCGAACCGCATGCTCGACGCGTTTTTCGGCGAAAAGGCGAGCACTGACGAACGGCATGAACGGCGCCGGAAAAAATATAAACAACTTGATGCGGAGGGAACACGATGAACACCACCTATTGTCTCATTCTCGGCGGCGGACGCGGTACGAGGCTGTACCCGCTTGTGCGCGACCGCTCGAAACCCGCCGTGCCGGTGGGAGCGAAATACCGGATGATCGATATTCCCATATCGAACTGCATCAACTCGGGGCTCAAAAAGATATTCATCCTCACGCAGTTCAATTCGGCGTCGCTCAATAATCACGTGTACAGCGCATATCATTTCGACTCCTTTTCAAAAGGATTTGTGCGCATACTCGCCGCTGAGCAGACCGACAGCAACATGGACTGGTTTCAGGGTACCGCCGACGCGGTTCGCAAACATATCATGCAGTTCGACAAAGAGGACTGCGAGTTCATCCTTATTCTGTCTGGCGACCAGATTTACCGCATGGATTTCTCGCATCTGCTGGACCAGATCAAGGAGACCGGTGCCGATCTCATCGTCTCAACCGTTCCGGTGGATGAAGAATCCGCGCGCGGTTACGGCATCATGAAGGTGAACGCCAAGAATCAGATTCATGCGTTCAGCGAAAAGCCGTCGGACCCGTCCGAACTCGCGTCGCTCAAGCTCAGCGCCGAGCAGAAAAAGATCATGGACATCAAGGACCCCAAGCGCAATTATCTCGCGTCGATGGGTATCTATCTTTTCAGAAAGAAAGTACTGCTCGATCTTCTCACAGACACCTCGAAAATAGATTTCGGGAAGGACATCATCCCCAACGCCATAAAGACACACAAGGTGTACAGTTTTCCGTTCAAGGGCTATTGGGAGGATGTGGGGACTATTCGCTCGTTCTTTGACGCCAACCTCGCCTTTGCAAGCAAGCATCCGCCCTTCTCGTTTTACGATGAAGACGCACCGTTCTACACCAATCGCCGTTCGCTCTCGGCAAGCATGTTCCTCGACGCCGACGTGAGCGAATCGCTCATCGCCGAGGGCTGCACGGTGGCGCGAGCGACGATCAAGAAAGCGGTCATCGGCGTGCGGTCCATCATCCGTGAGGGTTCAACGCTCGAACGCGTGGTGATGATGGGTGCCGACTCCTATGAGACCGCCGCGGACGAGAAGCGCACGAGCGCGCAGCATCTGCCGCCCATCGGCATCGGCAAGGAATGCACGATTCGCGATGTCATCATCGACAAGAACGTGCGCATCGGCAATAATGTGATTATCACCAATAAGAAGAAAGTGAAGCAGATGGATACCGACCTCTACTGCATTCGCGACGGCATCGTGATCATTCCGAAGAATACGGTGATCAAGAGCGGAACGATTATCTGAGTCGGCCGCGCATCACACCCGCCGTGTGATTAGTTTTTTCTGACCATGCTTCCGTCGGCATTCTTTACATAGAAAGGAGATATCGATGAGACGCGCAGGCATCTGGACGAACTATCTTGTGAATACGACACCGGAGGAAATGGTTCCTCTGTTCGCGAAACACGGCTGGTATGACCTTGAATTTTCCGATGAGCACGGGCATATGCTTCTGGCGCGCGACGGCGATCCGGCGGCCGTCGGTGACCGCTTCCGGTCGTTTGCCGCAGATCATCACGTTGCTTTCCCGCAGGGACATCTCTGGCTTGCCGCGGACATATGTGCCGCTGACAACGGGGCTACAATCGACGCTTTGAAACGCTGGCTCGATTTGTATCACGCGCTTGGCATACGTTCGGCGGTGCTGCATCCCGGCGGAAATGAACTCATCAAAGCGAACGCATCCGGCACGGCGATATTCGATGCGCGGACCGCGGCGCTGAGAGCGCTCACGCAGCATGTGTCCGGCCGTGATATCAGCATCGCCCTTGAAAACATCCATACGCCGCATGCGAAGACCGCAGATGATCTCATTCCGCTCGTGGATGCGTTTAACGGAAAGAACATCGGTATCTGTCTTGATACGGGACATCTGAATATCGTGAAGGGGGACGTCGGCGTTTTCGTGCGTGCCGCGGGAAAGCGGCTAATCGCGCTTCATATCGCCGACAATGAAGGAGCAACTGATCAGCATCTCATGCCGTACGGCCGCGGTACCGTCGATTGGACTGGCTTTATGAAAGCGATACGTGAAGTCGGCTATGACCGTCTCATGAATCTTGAGATACCCGGTGAAAGCCGCTGTCCGCAGCCGGTACAACTCATGAAACTCGATTATATCAGGCGTATGATGGCATATCTCCTCGAGGAAGGAATCTAGGAAGCAGACGGATAGATTCAGAACCTTTTTTCTAAGAAAAGACAATAAAATTCACCTATTTGACAGATTATCAGAAATGTATTAATATATTAAGCGATTAACGTTAAGCGTTTAATATAATGACTAAACAAAGAAGAATAACACTAACCGATGTTGCAAAGGAAGCGGGCGTTTCGGGATGTCTTGCGTCGAAGATAATTAGCGGCAAGGACGAAGGTGTATGGATAGCCGCTGAAACGAAAGAGCGGATACTGAAAGCGGCTCACAAGCTTAACTACAAACCGAATCTTCAGGCACGGCAGCTTGCCCGGGGACGCAAGGACGCCATCGGCATCTTCATCGATAAGAGCAGCGATTTCAACAGCAGATTCGTCATGGCGTCGGTCAAAGGCATCGTCACGAAAGCCGAGGAGCTGGGATTCACCGTCAACCTGGGCCTCAGCCACCCGGGAAGCGACATCAAGCTCATCGAGACGGGCGCCATCGACAGCGCGATACTGATACCGGCAGACCGGCGTCTCGGCGAGGAACTTGAGGGAACGCTTACCCGTGAACATATCCCGACGATCAAACTCAATCCCGGACTGTGGGTCGATGAGAATTCCGTCTGCTGCGATGATACGGGCGGCATGAAGCAGGCCGTCGCTCATCTGACAGAGCTGGGGCATCGGCGTATTGTGTATATCGGAAGTCCCACGGAGCATGCGAGCGGCGGTACACGTCTTGCCGCGTACCGGAATGCGATGGCTGAGGCTGCGCTTGAAGCACTCACGCTTGAATCGGGCACTATTCTTCTGCCGGAGATCGTCGAACAAGCGGTGCGTGGACTCAATGCCACCGCCGTTATTCTCTATCATGATGAGATGCTCGTGGATCTGCATATGGCCTGCAATCGTCTGGGGATTCGTATTCCCGACGATCTGAGCGTGGTGGGCATCAACGATCTGGAAGATGCGACGCGGTTCATCCCGGCGACGACTGACGTTCACATCCCGATATTCGACATGGGCATAGCCGCCGTGGAACTGCTCGAAAAACAAATACGCCTCGGCGCGCCGGTGCCGTCAGTGCTCATCCCCGAATCGCTCATCGTCCGTGATTCATGTGCGCCGGTCACTGACGGAGTCCGTGAAAAGTCATGAAGACGAATTCTGCATTGTGCAATAAATATATTTCTGGAGGCTTTATGCGAAGTATCATCGGTCTTGTATCACTGCTCCTGCTGTCATTCGGCTCATGGGGACAGGATATCGCCCTCGACGCGGACTTCGGCAGTGCGGCTGACGCCATCACGGCTCCCGCCACTGGTAAAGGTGAGATCAAGGGCATGCTGCCGGCCGGGTGGATGGAGAACTCCAGCGCCTGGTGCGAGATATATGCGCAGTGCACGCCTATGGAGGAGAGCGGCAGCCGATTTCTCCGGATGAATGTGAGCGACATCAGGAGCGGTGCGGCGCAGTTCTGCACGCACATCGGTACGATACCGGAAAAAGGCTTCATCAAATTCACCATCCGTTACCGCGGCACTATCGACGGGCTCACCACCGGCATACGTCTCGTCGATGCGCCGTATTCGTTTCTTAAAAAGATAGACATCGAATCATCGGCCGACTGGATCGAACGCACCATCGTTTTCAAAGTGAACCGGACCGACGATAAAACCGGCGTGTGGCTCACGTTCTCGGCGCCCGGTGTCGTGGATATTGCCCGCATAACGATTGAACGCCTGAGCGAAGCGGGCATGATTGAGAAGAGCCGCGTTGCTTATCCTGACGGCGGACCGGCGAATCTTCTGAAGAATCCGGTGCTTCCGTCCGGACTTCAAACCGGTATGCTTTTCGACAGAGACCTCTCCGATGATATGGTCGACATAGCACCCGACCCCGATGTCATCGGTCCCAGCGGCTGTCCGGCATTGCGTGTCAGATCGCTCGCGCCGGGTAAGGGGATAGGCATCAGGGGCGAAACGTACAAGCCCGTCAATCTTGCGGTACGGCATGGTTTTTCCGTGCGATGCAAAGGCCCGGGAACGATATCGCTTCAGTTGTTCAGAGACGCGCAGTGGATAGCCACCAGGGATTTCGGCAAAGCCGGTGACGACTGGCGGACGGTTACGCTCGAATACCAGCCCGGGTTCGGTGAATTCGAGAAGCCGAAAATATTCTGCAAGGGCGATGTGTGGATCGATGCAATGGAAGCGGGCCCGCTCTCGAAAGCCGGTACGTTCGCATTGTCCGGCAAGGCGGTTGTGGGACTTTCGATACCGGGCTCGGATGCGTCACTTTCAAAGATACAATTCGAGGACGAAAAAGCGCTTGTTGATGTGAAAGTCTTCGGCGACAGTTCCGGCGCGGTGCTCAAAGCGACCGCAACGGACCTCTATGGTACTGAGACTGCGCTTCCGACAGGTCCGCTCACCGGCAGCGGGACGCTTAAACAAAGCCGCATCGATTTTTCCGCGGCGCTGACGAAACGGCCGTACGGCGGTTTCCGCATCGAGGTCTGGGTAGACCAGAACGGAAAACCCGTGTCGCCGGTACAGGAGATCATTGTCTATCGTCTCCGCCGTCCGCTCTATTGGGGCAAGGATGCTCCCGATTCTCCGTTCGGCGTGCACACGCTTTCCACGCTCCGGCATATACGTATGGCAAAAGCGGTGGGAGCGAACTGGACACGGCTTCATGACGCGGGGCTTGAATATATCGGCTGGTGGAATCTTGAGCCGGAGAAAGGACAGTGGCGATTTTTCGATCAGGAGATAAACCGCTTCCGCGAAAACAAGGTCATGATTTACGGCGAACTGAGCACGGCGCCGAAGTGGGCGACGTATTATATGGATACCGGACTCACTACGTTCGGCTATTGGGATAAATTCTTTCAGCCCAAAGACCTCGCCGATTTCGGGAACTATGTGAAGGTGGTCGTGAGCCGCTACAAGGGCGTCATCGACCATTGGGACATCTGGAACGAACCGTGGAACGTCGAGTGGTGGGGCGTTGCGTTCGATAAGAACGATACGAAAAAATCGCACGGCTACCGCACCAGCAAAGAACCGGCGCGTGATTTCGCGCTTCTGTCGAAAGCGGCGTTCACCGCTGCGAAGGCCGCCAATCCGAATGCGTATGTCAACGGATTCAACTCCACCGCGGGAGGATCGGGCAGCAAATGGACAAAGGGCGTTCTTGAGGCCGGCGGTCTTGAATACTGCGACGGCGTCTGCTATCACGAGTATCAGACGAGGCCGCTGCCGGGTGAAAGCAACGACACGATAAAACGGGGTATCGAGGACGCCACGGGAGCTATTGTGGCGGCAAACGGGAAACTGGACAAGCCGCTCTGGATGTCGGAAGGCTCCTGCTATACGTCGGACACGTCACAGATGCGCCTGGACTTCGGTCTCTACAAGAACTCGCTGCCGTTCACCAACAACGACCGGTATATCGACGCGGCCGATACACTCTGCAAATATATGCTCGCGCTCAAGAGTTACGGCGTCAAGCGCTGGTTTCTCTACAGCATGCACTGCTTCAACGGCGATATCAACGCCTGCTCCATTCTGGTAATGCCGGACGGACAGCTACATCCCGCGGGTGTGGCCCATGCGGCGTTCGCCGATCTCATCGAGGGACGCGAATACCGGAAGACGATACCGCTTGCGGAAAAGACATACGCATTCCTGTTCGAGGGGCGGGGAAAGACCGTTGCCGTGATCTCCGGGAACAAAGGCTGCGCGGCACGTACGTTCAGGGTGCCGGCTCATGCGAAGGCAGTGGATATCTATGGTAACGCGGTTTTGGACAGGATTGCGTTCGACGGGAAGGTGTCGTATCTTGTTTTCGACAGCAGCAGCGCGGCTGAATCCGCTATGGGATCGCTGATCAAATAAGCAGTTCCGTGTATGTCCGGCAGTATCGATGCTGCCGGAGTGCGGGAATGGCTGCGGTGACTCACCTCGTGAATGTACTGCGTAACTGTTCTGCATTGCCGCGCAGTATCTTGTTGCGTTCCCCGGGTTCACCCCAGCGGTAATAAAGTCCGCCGATCATTTCGAGGAAGAGCTGCCAGTACTGCACCAGGCGCAGCGCCGCCGCATTCGATTCCGGCGTGCCGTACATCGCATCGGTGGCGAACAGTATCTTGTCATTGAAATATCGTTTCGTGCCGTCATGGCATTTTCTGTCAAGGATGCGTATGAACCACTCGATGTCTTTTCGATATCCGCTGAGGTCATGATAGATGTTTTTGTAATAGTAGAGGTTCATCTCAGTCTCATCAAGCCATGGGTAACCGAGATGTCCGCCGATGATGGTCAGCTCCGGGAACGCTTCGGCTATCGACGCAAGCATTGACGGCCGCATCGTACCGCATCCATGTCCGAGAGATGCGTTCTGTTCGCCCGGCATTCCATAGGAGACGATGCCGGTGTGAAACAGTATCGGCATGCCGAGTGCCGCGGCCCGTTCGTACAGCGGGAAATGATCATGATGGTCATACGGTTTTGCCGGTTTGTACGGTTTTAAGCCGATGAATCCTTTGTCGCGGAGCGCATCGATGCTGTCCGGTGAACCATTGTTCAGATCGAGATAACCGAACGGTACCACAAAACCCGGATATCTTTTTGCCGCGGTGAGCACTTCGGCTTCCGAGGCGAACGGCGCATAGGTGATGTGCGCGTCGGAAAGGTCCATGACCCAGATAGATTCTATAAGACCGCTTTCCACGATGTCGTCGAGGTCCGTACATCCGGACTGCAGATGCGCATGTGCATCGATGACCATACAGCCTCCGTTATAATACAATCTTCGGCGCCGTTGCGGTAGCCCGGTCGGTCGCCACGATATAATTCTTATGTCCGCGTATATGCGTCACCGGATAATCGTCTCCCGGCGCACCGAGTGCGGCCATGCGGAGCGCCGTGTTCGCCCATTGGAAATCCTTCGATTCGTTGCGCGTCATGAGGAGCAGTTTTCGTGCGCCGAGTATTTCGCGCATACCGAGCGTGATGGCCTTCCGCGGGAAGTTGATGAGATTGCCGCCGTAGGAATGGCGTGACGCGTCGAGCGTGCGTGTGAAGTCGTTAATCTCGATGATACGCGGGCCGGTATTTTTGATGCCGGGCGCCGGTTCGTTGAACGCAAGATGTCCGTGTATGCCGATGCCGCCGTAGCAGACTTCGATTCCGCCAGCAGCCGCTATCATCGCCGGGAGTCTGTCGAGATTTTCAGGCGACGGAAATACGACGGCATTGTCGGCAGGCCGGAGCCTGGTGTCGATGAGGTCGAAGAATATACGACGTACCTGGCCGCGGAAACTGATGGGACTATCGGTTGACACCAGTGCGCCGTCATCCGTGCAGTACTCATCCATGAAAAAGAAAGTCGCATAGCTGAGGTCTACGCGCTCATCGTTGATCATGCGTGCCATATTCGCGTACGGCTGTGTGGGACCTACCGGCACGATATATCCCGTCATGCGTTTTTCCCGCGCTGCCCGGGCGAACTCGTCCACCATGCTGCGTGCGAGATATTCATAGAGCTCATCGAGCGTGTTTGTGACGACAAGATGTCCGGCGCATTCTTTCACCATCTCATCAACTGAAAGTGTGAATAGTTCCCGAATCTCTTTGCTGCGGTTCATAGTGAAGTCTCCTTAAAATCCGGCAGATAGTTTTCCGCGTTGCCGGTATGGTCATAATGTACTTCAGCATCACCCGTTCGGGTATGTACAAAGTGGATGAATATGTTAAAATTGGAGTATGGAAGATACGAACGATCCGCCGATCATATTCGAACCGCGGGTGAGATTCTACTTCGGAAAAAAAGATGAGCACTTCATCGGCGCAGGTTTTCTGCGCTATCCGGCCCGTCATGCCCACCGGCACGGTATTGAGAAAGGACATCCTGATTTCCGTTTTCTGTATCTGCTGGAAGGCGGCGGCATGTACGGAAGGCCGGATGGTGAACGCATACCCATCGCGCCGGGTGATCTTGTCTGCAGACGGCCGGACATCGATCATGCGATACTCCCCGAAAAGAACCGGCTCTGGCGGGAATTCTACTTCGTCCTGCCGCCGTTTCTGTACACGATGTTCCAGGAAGCCGATCTGATACCTAAACAGGATCTTTCCCGCATCCGTTGCGATGCATCGATGCGGACGGCGATGGAAACGGTCATCGCATCGGTGCAGCATGCCCGTTCATTCGCCGCGCTTCTGCCGGACATCGCCGATTTCATGACATTCATCAAAACCCGCACCGACGGCGCATATATGGACAAACGCGAACGGGTGATGATAGCAAAGGCGAAACGGATGCTTTCATCCGGGGTCGAACGCACGCTCTCGATGGAAACAGTCGCACGCTCTGTCGGCATGGAATATGATGCGTTCCGCAAACGCTTCAAGGAGATCACCGGCATGGCGCCGAAGGAATACCGCATGCGGAAAAAGCTTGCGGCTGCAGCCGATATGCTGCTTGACGGGCAAATGTCGGTCTCCGCAATCAGCGAGCAACTCGGCTATCCCGATATCTTCTGTTTTTCGCGTCAGTTCAAATCGCATTTCCACTGTACCCCGCGCGAGTACCGGCGCATCTATCGCTGACATTTCATTGCGGTGCCGGGGATGTTTCCGTCGCTGTTTTTTGCAGCCTGTTGGCAAGCTCATCATATTCCTGCCGCAGCGGCTGCATACGCTCATCACAATATCGTTCCATCCATATTGAAGGAACCAGATCGCGGAAGACATCAAGGATCTCCGCACGCAGATGTTCGAGCGCCGCAAGGTTGTTTTTCAGATAGCCGAGCATTTTATCAGCATTCAGCAGAGCACGCCGGCGCACGTCCGCTTCCATGCAGGCGATGGTTTCGCGTGACTTGATCGCGTTCATCCAGCCGGCACGGCGCTGACGTGTGAGGCGTTCCATAAGGTCGCGGCAGCGGACAAAGCGTTCTTTCTCGCCGCTATGTTCAATAAGCGACAATGCTGTATCGAGCACGTGCTGCCGCCACGGTGCATCGGGGTTACCGGGATCGCCCGACGCTGCAGCTTTGCCGCTCCAGATACGCCCGCAGGCTACCATGAGGTCGAGCGCCGCATCGATGGGCTGATACTGGGGTGTGTCGGTTGTGGCGCGGCTCCAGGCGGTGTTCACTAATCCCGCGAACGGATACCGGCCTGCTATCACCGCCCAGTCGGCGATATTGGTAAGGCGCGTGACCGGATCGGGAACATCAAGGTACATGATATCGGAAAGACCCGCCTTGTATGCGCCCGCACCCCACATTGTTATGCCGGCTTTGCGGAATCGTTCGAAAAGTGTATCGCATGCGGGAACACCGCCGCCGCCTTCAAGTATCGGCGGCCGTGACGAGTTTTCAGCTTCGGTAAGCGCCCGCGCCCATGGTGTTCGTTTGCGGTCAAAGCGATTGTATGCCCACACGCAGAGGTCCGCCTTAACAGCGATGGCTTTCAGCGCCGCATCATCCCACTCCAGCATCATATCATGCCAGAGTATGGGCCGTACACCGCGGGAAGCGAGCCGGTCGAGGATGGGTTCGACGTGATGAAGATAGAGAGCGCCTTTGCCGTGCTGTTCGATATATGCCTTTGTGTCGGGATGATGCCCGAATGTCCAGGCTTCATCACCGCCGAGATGGAAGTGACGGCAGTCCGGTGTTCTATCGAGCACTTCATCGACGAGTCCTTCGACGAGACTGCGCGCACCCTTTGCCAGAGGATTCAGTACGTCGACATGCTGCGGCAGTTCCCGAAGCTCTTTGTTTTCAGGGATACGAAGCCATGTCTCCATATGGCCGAGGCATTGCACAAGCGGGATGACCTCAAGTTCGAGTGACGCCGCATGTTCATGAAATGCGCGTATTTCGTCATCAGTATAACATGTCTCGTTTCTGTATCGGATTTCACGCCACGGAAACTGGTCTTCCCATTCCACAAGGAGCGCATTGTATCCGCTTTCCCGCGCTATCTCCATTAGCCGGAGAAGGCGCGGCATCGCAGGCGGTACTCCCTTAAGATCGAGATGCAGGGCGCGGAAATTCGGTTTCATTGTTTACTCCATAGCGCGGGACATATCCCGCAACCTAAAAGGATAAAATGACAGCATAACAATAAAAATACGCGCATGGATGCGCGGAATCATGATGTACTCCCGCGCTTCGCTAGCGCAAGCGATGCTGGATGCATCGCGAGAGCGACGGTAACGTAGGAGAAATATTGTGTGCGAAATATTAGTATAAATAATATCTAGCATTCGTAATATAAGATACTCAGTACTGCCGTTCGGGTATAGATAAAATGGATGAATATGTCAGAAATGGAGCCGCAGTCAGCGTGTGCGGATGAATGACGACGGGACGAGGCCGGTGTACTTCTTGAACATCGCGCTGAAATAGAACACGGTGCCGAAACCGAGCGCGCGCGCCGTCTCACTCACCGATCTGCCGTCGGCAAGCAGGCGTTTTGCGGCATCCACACGGAGACGGTTGGCATAATCGGTGATAGTCTCGCCGAATACCGCTTTGAATTTTCTGCTCACATATGACGGATGTACGCCGCAGTGTTGTGCGATATCGGCAAGCGATGCCGGTTCATGCATATGCGCCTCGATGTACGCCTTTGCCCGTGACGGCATATCCTCCGGGCCGGCGGCTCCTTCGGATAAAAGCCGTGTGACACGCGCGAGAAGCTCGCTGACGCGGTGATAAATAATCTCGCGAGCATACATCCGTTCGCGGGTGAGTTCTTCGCGAATGTCGCTGAAGATGAACTCGCAGCGTACGCCGGCCTGTATCACCGCGTACCGCGACACGCCGATGTGCCCGCCGATTCCGGAAAGATGCTGGTCTATCTCCTCGGTGAACCTGAGCGCCTTGAACGGACTGTTACGGTGTGCGTAGCGGTAATGGATAACCGATTCATGCTGCGCAGTGATCACGCGTTTTCCGGTCTGCATACCGAGCCAATAATAGGCAAGCTTCTCTGAAGGTGCGATGAAGCAGTGCTCCACCTCCGGCGCGATGATGATGAGGTCATACGGCCGTATCGTGACCGGCGGTGCGTTTTTCGTAAGCGTGATATCGCCCCCGCCCGCGGTGAAAAAGAAAAGCTCGTAGCCGTAGTGATAGTGCGGCAGCGGGAACGACGTGGCGCCGCCGGATTCGAAACCGAAATGCGTGAGTCTCGGGAAATCCTTACGCGGAAAACTGACGTGGAATTCCTTCATCGCTTTCCCCATTCGCGGAACGCCGCGCGATAATCGGTGGGTGACATCGACGCGTGCTTGGTGAACCAGCGGGAAAAATAATACGGGTCATCGAAACCGAGCAGGCGTGCAACCGATGTTACCGTATCGCTGCCCGAGATGATGCGTTCCTTGGCGATGCCTATCTTCATGTGCGCGAAGTACATGCCGGGTGTATAACCCGTTTCGCGTTTGAACCGGCGGCGCGTGTACTGCACACTGAGATTGTTCTGTGCGCAGTAGCCGTCGAAATTAAAATCCATGACGCGCAGATGTTTTTTCATGGCCGCGATGATGGCACGTATCTCGCCGCTTATCGAATCATCGGCACGATTACTCCGGCCTGAGGCGACGATTTCCTGCAGTACCGACGTCGCCCGCCGCGACAGTCCGGCGTGGAAGCCCGGTTTCTGCTTTTTGCAGAGCGTAAGGCATTCTTCCCAGAGCGCTATTATCGTGTTATTCGTTCCTACTTTGAATACCGGATCCGCCGGCGAGAACACGCCGTTCTCACGGTATCGGTCGGCGATAAAGCCTTCAAAGAGAAACCAATATTCAAGCGACGGCGGTTCACCCGGCGTATACGTATGCCATATCCCGGGGAACAGGATGAACGCCTCTCCGGCTGATACCCGGCAACTTATTGCAGGGGAGCGGAAATCATACCAGCCGTCGGCGAGATACACAACGGCGTAAACGGGCAGTGTACGCGGTGAGGTAATGCCGGTCTTCGAACGCTGTTTGCCTACGCCGGTGATTTCAAGACCCATGCGCATGGCCAATGGATTGCGCGTGTTCAGTATCATACCGCGAGTATATGGCAAGGTACGATTATGTCCATCATATCGACGTTACCGTCCATTCACCGTAACGCCTGCCGTGAGTATAGTATTCTCATGACCGCAGCAACGGCAAGGAGATCGATATGACAGCAACAGTTGAACGCACAGAAGTCGCGGACGGTATTCATGCGATTGTACCCTATGACATGATGTCTCCGGGTGCACGCAAGATGCGTGATTTTTATGATATGAAACCGGGTGCGGCGTTCTATCAGCGCGAGTTCGGCTTCTATTCGCTTGAGGCATGGAAAACGCAGGGCATGCCGCAGGATATACCGCATCATACACTGTTCGGGTTCGACCCGGCGGGAAAGCACAGCCTCGGACAGATAGGCTGGTGCGAGGCGGGATTCAATCCCGTGTTCGAGGACAAGATTCTCGAGGACCGCGGCGACTATGAAGTGGTGCAGGATTTTGCCGGCCGTCACGTGCTCTGTTTCAAGGGACGGCGCAGCGGTTTCATGCCGGAATACATCGACCATCCGGTGAAGGACATGCGCACCTGGAAGGAGCTCTGCGAATGGCGGCTTAATCCTTCATCACCCGAGCGGTATGCCGATCTTGACAAACGCATGGCAAACGCACAGCGCGCCGCCGGTGAAGGGCAGGTGATATGCCAGAACCTTGTGGGCGGCTACATGTATCTGCGCAGCCTCATGGGACCGGAAGGCATACTCTACAAAGTATACGACGACCCGGAATTGATACACGCCTGCATGCGCACCTGGTTCATCCTCGCCGACGCCGTCATCGCGCGGCATCAGGAATATGTGACGCTCGACGAGATCTATTTCGGCGAGGACATCTGCTATAACGCGGGGCCGCTCATCGGACCGGATATGATTCGCGAATTTCTCTTTCCGTATTATCAGCAGCTCATTACGAACGCAAAACATCGGCAGCTCGATCCGGACCGTCACCTTTTCGTCAATCTTGACACCGACGGCAAGGCGGCCACCGTCATCGAGGTGTATCAGGAGATCGGCATGGATTACATGAATCCGTTCGAGGTGGCGTCGGGCTGCGACGTCGTGGAAGTCCGCAAAAAATATCCGTCACTTCTCATGCACGGCGGTTTTGACAAGCGCATCCTCGCAAAAGGCAAAGAGGCCATCGACCGTGAGGTGGACCGCATATTCCCGTTCATGAAAAAATACGGCGGCTATATGCCCACGTGCGACCACGGTGTTCCCGAAGAAGTGAAGTATGAGGATTATCTGCATTATAGGAAGCGGTGCCTGGAGTTCTGAGGGGCCGCCTGCCCAACGCTACGCTCACTCGGGATGCGTAACTGCGCTTACGGGCTTGCGGGGGTATTTTCTTCACGCGCTAGCGTAACTCGCAAATATATGGTTTCACGATATTGTTTTGCCGGCATCATACGTTGATTGCACGGTATCGCGTAGGCTATGCTCGCACAACGCAGACGCGTTCAGAAAACACCCCCGCGGCGCCCGGCGCACAATACGCGTTGGCTCGTTCGCTGCGCTGTTACCCGCCATCGCGGAGTGGGAATCCCAAAAGCTTCGCGCATTAGAACCAATATTCCGTTCGTCGTAATACATATATTCTGGCATCCCGCAGTCATTTTTTCGTTCAAAGATAGTCTCCGCACGGTCTTCGTCCGTTTTCCCGTACGCGAAGACACACTGTTCCCGAAGGAATATAATTTCGGCGCTGACGCCCGGAGCTTTTCCGCGGTAGAAGATAATTTCTTCAAGCTCGAAGATATCATTTCACAAGGCGCCGGACATGCTTCTCACGTCCCGGAAGTTCCGAAACACGTGTCCAGGTCTCCGGAACACGCGCCCGGGTCATCTTTGAGCGCGCCGAAATATCCTTCTGCCTGGAATTGGACTGTACCCATGAAAAAAACGGCTTGACGCGGTGGATATGCCGCAGTAACTGTATGAAATGCTATGCAGCAAAAAAATAGTCCGAACCGTTGACTTCCAATCCTCTTCAGCTTAAAGCTGTATTGCCGCACCGGAATGAATATAACGCGCCGCGATAGACATGAAAACGAAACCGCAGCGGACTAAGATGCTCCGGAAGGCGATTATTCGCGCGCCATAGAACCCGTGCGGAAAGTTCGTCACCGTCAAGAATCACCGCCTCGTCCGCGCCATACCCGGGAATGACATTTCCCGCGGCATCAAGCACTTCTACTTTCAATGCTCCGCCGGGACAGATGTAATTGACATAGAGTTCACATCCGGATAATACGAGCGGCCGAGTAGTCACTGTTCCGTTGCCGCTATAATCACAGAGTGCGGCGAATCCGTCGCGCCTGAGCGTAGCAAAACCCGTGCCGGCTCCCGCATACATCGCATTGGCTGCAAAATGGCCGCCGTTGGCACTGCCGGAGAGCCGGGGTGAAATGCCCGACCAGCCGGAGTAGTAAAATCGAATATGGTCGCCCGCATCGACCCAGATGCCGCCGGCCGCATGCAGATATCCGCGGTCCCATCGCCCCGCAATACGCGATGATCGCAGGAACGGACGGCCGGTTGACGGACGGAACCAATGTACTCCGTCCCTGCTGAACCCGAGTTCCAGATCGATCGTCTTAGGAATGCCGTTTGCTTCACAGACATTATTTTCCGGTCCCCGCATGACACCGAAGACACCAATCAGAATGCTTTCATAGGCAGCGGCGTTGAAATCATAGAGCTGCGGAACAAAGCCGATGACGGGATCGGGCCTGTCCTGTTCATCACACCAAAGCCACGGAGCAGGTTCTTCTGTAGTCCAGCGGCAGTCAAAGAAATCATCACGCTCGACGATGCAGCGCATCCGTTTCCAGTCTTTTGAAAAACCGCGTATGCTGAATATCCAGCGGTTACGGAACGGGTCGAAATAAAATCCGGTATTGTCGCCGCACGGCCCGGTGTTCCCGCGGAACGTCCAGTGAATGCCGTCAGCCGAGCTCAGCACACTGCCGTGTTCACGCAGGACGTGATTGCGGTCATCAACTTCCCGCTCGAAGAGAAACATCTTCCAGCGTTCATCGGGACTGCGTGCGCCGGTATCAAGCCACACCGTTGATCCGTCACGCATACGGCGTCTGTTAAGCGGCAGCACGAGATTCGTCCCGGGAACGACATCAAGCTGAGGACGTTCCCACGCAATGCCGTCGCGGCTCAGCGCGAGCGCCGTACCGCCGAACCAGCCCGCATGGTACCACAGCTTGTACATACCGTCGTCCGGGTCGAACCAGACACCGTCGTTGAACGGTCCCGCCACGGGGCAGATGCCGTTGTCACATTCCACCGCCGTTTGCGGCGTGAGCACCGGATTTTCGGCATACGGCTTCGCCGGATAATAGATGCGCGTAAGGTCCGTGTGGTCGATCAGATAATCATCGACAAAAAGCTGACGTGCATCACTGACGGAAACCGTTTCCGGCGGCACGGCAAGATACGGCGGCAATGCCGATATTCCCGTGCCGCAGACGGTGTCGACATGAAACGGCATGATGGGATTAGCTTCATCAGGCATATTTTTGTTTTCCCGCAGCGCAATTGTTTTCGATGTCACTAAGATACGCGGCGGACACAGCCGCGACAATGCACTTTTATGACGCCGGCTATACTTTTGCGACATGCAGCGGAAGCAATACCCCGTCCTGTCCGGGCGCAATTAGAACATCCCGATGCATCGCGCCTCCGGCGCTCCCCGCATTTTATTTTTATTCAAAAAATCAGATCCTGAGTCCGTCGTATGCCACATCAATTCCTTCGTCGGAAAGCATGGCGGCATATTCATCATGCGGCGGCGTCCAGTGCGGCGACATATGCGTGATAACCATGCGCGCGTTGTCGGCAAAGCATCCATGGTCGGCGAGGAGCTTTCTGAACGCGCGGTTTTTTTCAAGGCACATGTGCCCCGGACCGTTATAGCCGAGACCATAGGTGCCTTCCATGATCACGAGATCATACCGGTATTCGAACAGTATCTTCATCATATCGTCGTCATATCCGCCGGTATCGGAGGCATAGAGGAGCGTTTTACCGCCGCGTTCTACGATGTAGTTGTGACAGAATCCCGGCGCTCCGTGCTGCGCCCGTATCGCCCTGATCGTAAGGCCGCCTTCCTGATAGCTTTTTCCATCTTCGATCTGGTGATAGATTATCTGCTGGCGCGACGGTGTATCAAAGATCTCGGGCCGCACACGCATAAGCGCATGTTTCGTCGCGCGGCTTCCGAACACATGCAGGTCGGGAACGGCGGTGAATCGCGGCGATGATATTTTCATCTGTTCTGCTTTCGGCATTGTGTCGAGACCGGGTGTCATAAAACGCCACCAGAGCATCTGCGAGGAAAGATGATCGTCGTCGGAATGCGTGATCAAAAGATGGCGTACACGTCCGAGCGGAATACCCATACGGGCGGCGGTCACGAAGCAGGTATCGTTCATGTCGAGCATCGTGTCGGCATCGATGAGGGTAGCCGTGTTCGTGCGGATGTTGCGCCCGCCATGGACACGGGCATACGTGCAGTTCGGGCATTCGCAGAAGAGTCCGGGATATCCTTCTCCGGCACCTGTTCCGAGGAACGTAACATTCATGTCGCTGCCTCCGGTCAATGTTGTAATCCGTTCGCAGTATACGTCCCACGGCACAATCGTCAAGATGCGATTGCGGATCCGTGCGGTACGAGTAGTCAGTTCCGACGTAACGCACAGCGCCGTCATCCTTGCGCCTTATCCGGCGCCGTGCTATACTTGAAAGCAGAGCACCATGGCAGCATATATCAACGCATACTCAATAATAACGCCGGAACACCGCGATGCGGCGTCGCTGAAACAGGCAATACTTCACGTGCGTATTCCGGAACGGTTTGCGATAGCGCCCGAAGTCTACACCGGATTTCGTTCTGATGCAGAACTGGATGTATCATACGATGAGACCGCCGTACTTGCCGTGACATTGGTAAACGATCTTGCACAGCGCGCCGGTATATCGTCAAAAGATTTGCGCGATATTCCCGTCATCATCGCGAACAGCAAGGGCGGCGTGCGGTCGTTCGAGCGTTTGTTCACCGCGTTCATGCATTCCGGCGATGTGGACGGTTCATTCGCGTCGGTTCCGCCGTATCATGCGGGCAGCGTGCTTGCCGGTCATTTCGGGATCACCGCACCGGTGATATCCGTGCAGTCTGCATGCGCGAGCGGCATCACCGCGCTTATCGCCGGCACACGTATGCTTGAGCGGGGTTACGAACGCGTCATCGTCATTGCGGTGGAAAGCTCGAGTACCGGCATCATGCATGCGGGATTTGATGCGCTCGATGTGCTTACTCCGGAGACGGTCATGCGTCCGTTCGCTGAGAACCGCGGCGGATTCATCATGAGCGAAGGCGGCGCCGCAGTGCTTCTCAGCAGAGAGCAACAACGTGCGTATGCCGAGGTGGAACGCATCGTAGAGGCAGCCGATGCGTCGCACTATATCAGATTCCGCGCCGACGGCAGCACGATACAGAATGCCATGAAACGGCTTGCGTATTCCCGGAACGATATCGACGCTGTCATTGCGCACGGCACCGCAACAGAAAATGATATTATCGAGGCGAATGCCGCACACAGCGTGTGGGGCGATGTTCCCGTCACCGGATTGAAGACATATCTCGGTCATTCGCTCGGTGCAAACGCGCTTATTGAGATAACAGCATGCATCGATCTTGCGCGAGAAGGATATATCGCTCATCTGCCCGCGTCGCTTCCCGTTGCGCATGACATACGCGCGAATATCATTACCGCTCCGGTCCGCCATGAGGTGCGCCGTTTCGTAAAACTCGCGTATGGATTCGGCGGATGTATCGCGCTCGCGGGAATACGAATACTCAACGGCGCTGCGGATTAGGTATGCCGATGCGACATTTACAATTCATCATAATTCTTTTTCTGTTCTTGAAAATGATAGCTGCGCAAACGCTTGCCGATTTTCCGCGTATCGAGACCGCACCGCCGCAGAAGCCGGAACATAATATCTGGATAGAAGGTGAAAACTGCATCGCGCAGACCGGCGGCAGCATTGTGCGCGACGACGGCTGCTATAACGACCGGGCGTGGCTTCTGTTCCGTACGAACGGCCCCGGGATGGCGGAATACGGATTTCAGGCTCCGGCCGCAGGACAGTATCTCATCGCCGTTGCGGGACAGGAAACGGGAAAGCCGTGGGTGTCGCCGGTGTCGTATGCAATTGACGGCGGTAAGCGCTTTGCCGCAGGCGTCGTTCCGTCATCGGCTGTGTCATGGGGCAGATCGCTCGCGATGAAATGGACGCTCGTGAGCGTTGTTGAACTCTCCAAAGGCGTGCATACGATATCATTCCATGTGGACGAACGCCGTGAGATGGATTCCAACTATGCATACCGCATCGACGCTGTCGCCTTACTGCATGAACCGCTCACCAGATTCCGTCTGCCGCTGAAAGTCCTCGCCGCCGCTCCGGAGAATGTATTCATCGGTGTCGCGCCGGTTTTCCGTCCCGCATACAAAGTCCCGCCGCGCGCAGTGCGATGGCGCGTTACCGATTTTTTCGGCGTCACACGTGCGGAAGGCGGATGGCTTGCCTCCGGCGACCTTGTACTCGGCATGCTTTCCGACGGCTATTACCGCTTCAGTTTCAGCGAAGGAACGAACGACAACTACCGTACGGCCTCCGCCATTCCGTTCGTCCGATACGGTGCAGTACGGAGCAACAGCCGCGTAAATCCCATGCTATGCATCGATACACCGTATAATCCGCTGCGGGAAAATTCGTATGCCTCAAACACGGCACAGGCCGCCATGCTCGCGCGCAGTATGGGCGCATCAACGGTGCGCATCCATTGCAGCAACAGCGCTTTCGTCGACAGGGATATCGTCTCTGCCGCCGCAGCATACCGCAATGCCGGTCTCGGGGTATCGGTTGTTATCCATGATGCCCGCAGTCATGCGCGTCGCGAAGACCTATCGGCGCTTTTTTCGAATGCGCGGGCGCTTCGTGAAACATATGGCGGAATATATGCCGCATGGGAATTCGCCTGCAGTGAAGATGACACTGCGTTTACCGCCTGGGATTTTGCAGCACGGCAGAAAGTACGGTATCTCGGCATGAGATCGGCAGCGGGCGGTGCGCTGTCAGCCGGAACGATGCAGCATCCGCTTGCAACATCATTTTTTGAAACCGCTCTCCGTAACGGCATCTCCGGGTATGCCGACGCATTCTCACTGCAGCTGTATGAGCCTGCGCATACGTATACCGAAACCATCCGGATGCTGCATGCCGTTATGTCACATCACGGCAGCACCGTTCCGCTATGGATTGCGAAGAACGGGCTTGCGTATGAAGGTGCTGCCGCGGGCGCATCATCTTCTGACGGCACGTACCGCGAACATGACGACACACAGGAACGCATGCAGGCGGAACATGCCGTGAAATCCATGGTCACACTTGAGTCACTCGGTGTGAAACGGAATTATTTCTATACGCTGCTGCCGTATTATGTAGGAGCAAAAGTTTGGGGCCTTTTCCGCAGCGACCTTACCCCGAAACCGGCATATGCGTCACTTACTGCGCTTTCCCGGTGTCTTGAAAACGCCCGCTATGCCGGACGTGTTACGTTGGGGAGTACTATTCCGGGGTTTGTGTATGACATGCCTGACCGCACTCAGACTGTCGTTTTCTGGAACGATTCCGATGATGTCCGGACGTTTTCACTGCGCAGTTCCGTTCCGGAGCTGAAGCTGATGGATATCTGCGGTTATGCGGAGAAAGTATTTCCTGAAAAAGGACTGTACCGATTCACCGCACAGCGATATCCGTCATATATTCAGGGGCTGACCGGTATGCGGGTTGAAGCGCCGTTCCCGGAAATCACTGCACCGCACACGGATGAAACGCAGATTGTACTCCGCTGGAATCCGGGCGCCGGTTTCATCCCGAACGGCATGACATCGGTACTCGTCACGGCACCTGCGGCAGAATGCTCGCTTGATGTGTATAACTTCTCTCCGGTGAAAAAAAATGTTGCGCTGAATGCAGCCGGCAGCGGGTATGCGATACGCGGGATGCCTTCGGCCCTGCAGATTCCGCCGATGAGCTTCACAAATATTCCGCTTCGTATTTCCATCACCGCCGACAGGTCATTCGCGTTATCGTTCGGCGCCGCCTGCGGTGAACAGCCCGTGCCGCGGGTATATATTCCGGTGGCCGTTCCGTTTACCGGCAACCCATCGTATATGCAGCGCCCCCTGTCCGCAGAGAATCCTGCTCATTGGAGCACGTACGCCTCCGGGCCTATGCTCGCCGTGTATGATGATGCCGAGCATGCGATCCGTTTTGAGGCGAGTTTCAATGCCGCCGGCGGATGGATGTATCCGGAGTTCATGCTGGGCGCCGCCGGTGTGCGCATGGATGGTGCGGTAGACGGCGTATCGTTCGAGATAAAAACATCGGATGACGATGTTCTCTCGGCACAGGCGATAACGCTGTGTACGCAGGGGGCAATGGAACGGACATATCAGTTCTCCTATATGAGACCGTCAACGAATTGGTCAACGCGTACGGTCTATTTCTCAGCGGATGCTCCGTCCGGGTTCACTCCGGAAACGGTTACACGTTTTCGTATCGGGCTGCATACGAAGCAGTCCGTCTGTACGTTCTGGATACGGAATGTAAACGCCCATGTCCATGGAAGGGCAGGGGGGCGCCCTGAATGAAACGTAATAGCACCATGTGTACAACATCGTCAGGCGCCTGTCTACTATTCTTGCATTTTTCCACAGCCGGTATATAACCACCGCATGCCGAAAGCAAAAGCAACATACGTCTGCACGGAATGCGGTCATACCGCGCTGCAGTGGGCCGGGAAATGTCCCGCCTGCGGTGAATGGAACACACTCCAGGAGCAGATTGCCGTTGAGGAGAAAAAGTTCTCGCGTAACACCGGAGACGGTGACGTAACGCTCACCCGCATCAGCGACGTCACCGCGCCGAAGAACGAACGCATTGATCTCGGCAGCACGGAACTCAACCGTGTACTCGGCGGCGGCGCGGTTGAAGGCAGTCTCGTGCTCATCGGCGGCGAACCGGGCATAGGGAAATCAACGCTGCTGCTCCAGTCCGCGGCGCATGTCGCGGCGAGTGCAAAGGTGTATTATTTCAGCGGCGAGGAATCGGCGCACCAGATTAAAATGCGCGCGGTGCGTCTCAAGGTCTCCGGCAGAGAACTTTTTCTCGCGGGCGAAACGAATATCGACCGCATTGTAAGAAAAGTCATTGCCGAGAAACCGGCAATGATCGTGGTCGATTCACTGCAGACGCTCTATACCGAGGACAGCAATTCGATACCGGGAAGCATCGCGCAGATAAAGAATGCGGCGGCAATGCTTCTGAAACTCGCCAAAGAAGCCGGCATCACCGTTTTCATCATAGGGCATATCACCAAGGAAGGCACGCTCGCCGGGCCGAAGATACTTGAACACACCGTCGACTGTGTGCTCTATTTCGAAGGCGATACGGAAGGGCAGTACCGCATCATACGCAGTGTAAAAAACCGTTTCGGTTCCGTGGACGAGATAGGCGTGTTTGAGATGCGGGAGACCGGCCTTGCCGATGTGGAGGACCCTTCCGGTATTTTCGCGCGCGACCGCAACCGTGAAATAGGCAGCGGTACCGTGTTCGCGCCGGTCATCGAGGGCAGCCGCGTGTTCTGCGTTGAGGAGCAGGCGCTTGTGAACACATCCGTGTTCGGCTACCCGCGGAGGCTTGCCATGGGGTTCGATCAGAACCGTCTCCTCATGCTCTGCGCCATACTTGAAAAACGCGCTAGCGTTGCGCTCGCAAATCAGGACGTCCATGTGAACATCGCGCAGGGTCTCAGGGTACGCGAAACGGCAAGCGATCTTTCCGTTGCCATGGCCATTGTGTCTTCACTTACGAATGTCGCCATCTCCCGCGATACGGGTTTTATCGGCGAGCTCGGGCTTTCCGGCGAGATACGCAGTGTCCGTTTTGTCGGCCGCCGCGTGCGGGAAATGAAGAAATTCGGCATACATCGCATACTGGTGCCTGCGGGAAATGCTGATGAAGCAACCGCGGAAGGGCTGTCGGTCATTCCCGTAAACACGGTACGTGAGGCTATCGAGAAAGCGCTTACCTGATAAACACACACTGTTTGAAAATATGCAAATATTTAATGTTTTTTGACCAGTAATCCGTATTTTTTGATTTTTATCTAAAAATCTGCCAAATGTCGCTTGACTTATATTATAACCGGTATTATATTATAATTGTTATAAAACAATAATATTTATAACAGAGGGACAAAAATGAGCCAATTTTGCGAGCAGTTAAAGACCGCTGGACTGCCATTGACAACTCACCGTATTGCCATTCTTGAATTTATGGCGGATAACCACAGTCACCCCTCAGCTGAAGACATCTATTCGGCGCTTCATCAGAAATTCGATTCAATGTCGAAAATGACCGTCTATAACAATCTGCAGACATTGGTTTCGTCAAAGCTTCTACAGGAAATTGATATAGATAAGGAGAAAGCCCGTTACGACTGCATCACCGCAACGCATCACCATTTTTACTGCAATGTCTGTAAAAAAATATATGACGTTGCGCTTGAATGCCCGAACCTCAATCACGAGACGATGGACGGCCATGCAATAGAATCTGTACAGGGATATTTTTTCGGCACATGCCGTGAATGCCGTGCCGGATGAGATACACTAGTTTTAAGGAGGATACAACATGCCAGAATTACCGGAATTACAGATAATCATAAACCAGCTCAAGAAAGAGCTTCAGTATGCGTATATCGACGGCGTTACACTGAGGGATCTTGCGCTTGGTGAAGATATCAGCCTTGTGCGCGGACAGAAGATTATTGAGATTGTCCGGCGCGGCAAGACGATATACTTTCAGCTGTCACGTGACGCGTTTACCATCAATCTTGCGAAACACGGCGTGCTCATGCTCAGTCAGGAAACACCGAAGATCGCAAATACCCGGGCTATATTTCAAACCACCAGCGGGAACCTGTATCTTGTCGATAAAACCCGGACAAGCGGCGTCCAGTACATCGATAAGGACGAGACGTGGCTGCCCACTATCGGCGTCGACCCGCTCACCAAGATGTTCAATTTCAAGATGCTGCTCAGGAATCTGAAATCATCGAGTGAGAACATTCAGGAATTCCTCATGAAGGAAGATGTTGTTTCCGGGATAGGCCGCCGCTATGCGCGGAGCATTCTCCACCGCTCACGGCTTGAGCCGGGAGTGGCGGCGAACAGAATACCGAAGACAAAGGCAAAGGTGCTTTTCTGGAGCATCAAGAACATACTGCGTGAAGCGATTGCGAGCAGAGATCCAGGCTTCAATCCCGTTGATGCGGAATTCGACGACGAGCCCGTTTTTCCAACCAGGTAAGAATAAAAGCTAGTGCTGCTCCGTGTCGCCGGATTCAGGTGTCGGGAGCATCCGCTGAGCGCCTACCGTATCGCCTTCGATAGCGGGTTTCTCGGTATCCTTGGTTGTACGGAATGCATTCACCGATCCGAGGAACTGGGTGAAATTGCTGTTCAGTTCTTCTATCGATGATGCGAGCATACTGCTCGATTCCCGGTTCTTATGCGCAATGGCATTGAGCCGTTCCATGGCGGATGTTATCTCTTTCGCACCGATGGCGTTCTCGCCGATGGCGTTGGCCACTTCCGACGTTATGCGGTCGAGCAGCGTCACCTGCGATTCAACCACGTTCCCGCTCTGCATCTGTTCCTCAACGGACGCCTTCACCTCGCCGGTGATCTCATTGAGGTTTTTGATTGTCTCGAGAATATCGCGTCCGCCAACCTCAAGCTCATTGTTTGACGCGTTTATTTCGGAGATGATGTTCGCGGTGCTGCCCGATACTTCGAGGATATCCTCAAGCGACCGGCCGGACCCCACGGCAAGTGAAACGGTCCGCTCGATGCGCGTGCCGATTTCCTTGACGATGACGGTTATCGATTTCGAATTCTCCGCGGTGTTCTCAGCAAGTTTTCGTATTTCGTCCGCGACAACGGCAAACCCTTTTCCCTGATCGCCAGCATGCGCGGCTTCGATGGCGGCATTCATCGCAAGCAGGTCCGTCTGTTCGGCGATGCCCTGGATGACACTGATTATCTCGTTGATCTGCGCTGACGATTCCTCGATCTCATGTATGGCGTCCACCAGGTCTTCCACCTTTTCACCGCCCGCCTTTGCCTCGGCGAGGAGACGCTTTGAATACGCATCCGCATTGCCGACGTTCTTGGCTACCGACAGAATGTTCGATGTCATTTCCTCTATGGCGGAGGACGTCTCGGATATCGCCACCGCCTGTTTCTGCATATGGTCGCTGATCTTGATGATGGATTTCAAGAGTTCTTCGATGGCGACATTGGCGCTCGCAAATGCGTTTTTCTGCTGCTGTGTGACGCCGCTCACCTGATTAATAGAGCTCATAATCTGTTCAACGCTCGCAACGGTGAGCTCGATGCTCTCTATCTCTTCCGCGGCTGACGTCGACGTCTCCTGCATCGCCTGGTGCATGGAGCGGAGGTTCGCGTTGAGCCCCGAGGTGCCGCCTTTTATCCCGGCGATGATGAAATCCATCTTGTCGATGAACTTATTGAAATGATGCACGAGCGCGCCAATCTCGTCGTTCGAACCCACGGCGATGCGCTTGGTAAGATCGCCGCGTCCCGCGGAAAGCTCTTTCGCAAGCGCACCGGCGCGTTCCAGCGGTTTCAGGAATATATTCAGCGCGATGATGATCACCGTGCCCACGATCATAATGGTTATCCAGAGCGTGAATGCGGTGAGGCGCGCTGCATTGTCTATTTCCGCGGTCGCATGCAGTGAAGTCTTCGGCATGGTGATGACAGTCATCAGTATGCCTTTCGGTCCTATAGAAGCGAATGCGATTCCCGGTTTGCCGTCGAATTTCGCATCGCCGGAATTCAATTCATTCTCGCCGTGCGTTTTATTGGTGACTATTCCCATAACATTGGCGTCATACAGCGCCGTGGTCTGCACTCCCGTCTGTGCGGCCGTATTCGCTGCGATCACCGTTCCGCCGATCGATACGGTGATGCGGCTGTTGCGCGGCAGCGGAAGGGCCGCGGTACGCGCCGCCACCGTCCGCACATCGACAATAGTGATGAATGCGCCGGCGAACCCCTGATGCATTATCGGCGCCGCGATCATAAGCACGCCGTTTGAAGCAGCAACGGCAGTCCCGCCTGATGCCTCTGCTTGCCGGTATGCCGGATGATCATACCATGTCATGTCCGGTGTCCGCAGAAAAATATTGCCGCCGGATGATTCCCATGCTACCGATGCTTCACTGTTCTTCTGCGCAGCCGGAGCGAGCAGTACTCCCGCAGCGGTCACGGAGATGTCCTCTACCGCTTCGAACAGCGGAGAAATGCCCGATGAAAGCGCTTTTTCAAATCCCGCCCGCGTGCTGCCCGCTTTTGTGCCGATAAGCGCGGCGGCGGTTTCCGCATTATGGCGTGCGTGTGCGGTAAAGGCATTGATGCCGCGGTTGACAATGCGCTCAAGCCTGCTCACCTGACCAGCCATCAGTATCTGCTGCTGATGTGCAATGATCCGCATCTCGGTGCGGTAATGTATCACATTGACGATGGTCATGGACACCAAAAAGGTGAAAAAGACGATGCTTAATAACTTATCGCGCAGCGGTATGCGAAGGTCTCCTGACAGATACATCGCCGGCATGCCGCGTACCGAATACATGAAACCGACGATGCTTAAAAAATAGATGAGCGCGGCAATCGCAAACATCCAGAAAAAGCGTATGGCGATGACCTGCAGCGATATCGTGCCGTCAAGGAGCAGCGCTACCTGACTGCCGATACCCACCAGAAAAACACCGGCCAGAAGCACCCGGATATAGATGATCCCGAGCGGAACGCGTCCGCCGCGTTCCCATTTCCTGATAAAATGAAAATTGATCGAAAGTGTCACCGCAAAAAGAATCACGTAATAGATGACCAGTATCGGCGATGAGCTGAGCCTGCCGAACAGGAGCGGCGTTATAGTGAAATGTATCAGAAAAGCGAATAACGGGATAGCGATGAGTGTGATACGCAGACGTTTGGCCGTTTGTTTGATTATTGCAATCTCTGGCATAGCGCAATCTCCGTTGTTGCTGACATCCGCATAACATTATACCGCAGCGGTGATAAAAATGCCAGTATGTCGATAGCATATTTCGCCCGTTTTTCCAGCCGATATTGACAAACGCCGTTTTATGGGTATAGTACCTACCATCATATGTTCTGCGGAGCGATGCATGGCCAGACTTACGCTTAAGGAATTGCATGAGGCCGCTATCGGCGTCGGCATCGAGTTTGATCCGCGCGGAAAGGAATTCATCACCGCCGAGCTTGCGCGCAGAAAAAAAGATTTTGAAAAAATCTCCGACTCGAAAAAGAAAGCGCTGTTCGATCAGGAAACGCTGTGGAACCCCTACATTGACACGCGGCTGCTCAACGGCGATGAACGGACCGAGATAAAAAAGGTTATCGTCGGTGTCGATATGGAAGCGCCCGAAGTGCTTTTGACCGACCGTCTCAACGAGAAGGGCGCCGGCATCGACTGCGTCATCGCGCATCATCCCGAAGGCCGCGCGTACGCTAATTTTTATGAAGTCATGGACATGCAGGCGGAGATACTCAGAAGTCACGGCGTGCCCATAACACAGGCCGAAGGTGCTCTCGGCAAGCGCATCCGCGAGGTGGGCAGAAGCGTTGCGCCGGTCAATCACACGCGCGCGGTGGACCATGCGAAACTGCTCGGCATACCGATGTGCTGCATGCACACGGTTGCGGATAATCAGGTTGATAACTTCCTTGCAAAACTGGTCGAGGAGAAGAAGCCGTATAACGTAGGCGATATCCTCGACATGCTCAACGAAATTCCCGAATTTCAGATGGCGTCGGCCAATAACAGCAAGCCGGTGCTGTTCAACGGATCGGAGAAAAACCGCTGCGGTAAAATATATTTCCACATGACCGGCGGCACTTCAGGCAGCGAAGAAGAGATGGAGCAGCTTGCGAACGCCGGCATCGGTACGCTCGTGGTCATGCACATACCGGACAAGCATCGTGAGCGGTGTGAAAAGTCGTACATTAATATCGTCTGCGCGGGGCACATGGGGAGCGACAGTGTCGGCCTCAATCTGCTCTTCTCGCGCATCATGGCGGCGACGAAAAAGGAATTCGATATTGTGGCCACCGCCGGCTACTACTACGTCAAACGATAATCTGAACGCGGGACGGGGCTCTCTGTGGCGAAAAAAGAAGCGGAACAGGAAGACGACGGAAAAAACCTCAAGGTAAGCTATCTTGAGAAAAGTCCGCGCAAATGTCCGGTCTGTGAACAGGAGTTCTACAACGAACTCATGTATACCGGCGGCGGGCGCATCATCGCCGGGCGGCTGCGCAACGACCTGCGCCGTACCTACGAGGTCAGTAAAAAATACGGCAAGGTTAATCCGCTCATCTACATCGTTTCGGTGTGCCCCGCGTGCTTTTACGCCGCATACAATGAAGACTTCCTTGAGATGGATCAGTCGCATCGGGAAACGGCTCTTGCGGAAAAACCGAACAGGATAAAATACGCGAAGGTCATTTTCGGGCGCGACATCGATTTTGCGAAACCGCGTACGCTCATAACCGGTGCGGCGAGTTATTTTCTCGCGATGACCGGATATAATTATCAGCGCAAGAACGTGTTCCCCACGCTCAAGCGGGCGATGTGCGCGCTGCGCGCCTCGTGGCTCCTCGAGGATATCGCGGCGATTTATCCGGACCAGCATTTTGCCGAGCTCATCCCGTTCTTTCTGACCAAATCAAAGAAGTATTACGGACGCGCCATTGATTTCATGCAGAACGGCAAAGAGACTTACGAGAAAGTGAAGACGTTCGGGCCGGACACGGATACGAATTTCCGCTACGACGGGGTGCTGTACATGTTCGCGCGTCTCACCGCGTCGATGTCATATCTCATCACCGATCCGAAAGAGAAGATCGACGATCTCATCAAGGCAAAACGCTCGGCCGCGAAGATATTCGGAATGGGAAAATCGAGTAAATCGAAACCGCAGGACCTTCTTGATTTTTCAAAGGAGCTCCATACGGAGATCGGCAATTATATAGAGGAACTCGCGAAAAAATTCAACATCACCGTTGAAGAATGAAACTCATCGAGCGATATCTCCTCGTCGAATTTCTGAAAGTATTCGCCGGCACCATCATCTTTTTTGCCGTTATTGTGCAGTTCTCCGAAATTCTTTCACAGATACAGTATTATGTGAAGATTCCCGACCGCCTGCATCTTGTGGGTATGTACTATCTTCTCCGCATTCCGTTTGTCATCTTTTCATATCTCATTCCCGTGGCGGTGATGTTCTCCACGACGTTCGTGCTCGGCAATATGGTGAAGAATAACGAGATGATCAGCGTGTACAATTCCGGCGTGGGACTTGTTCGGTTTATACGGATATTGCTCATCGTCAGCGTCATTTTCGCCGCCGTCAATATAGCCGCATGGGAGTTTATAGCCGCGCCGTTCGCTCAGCGTGCCGCGCTGCTTACGGATAATTTCTATATGCGCAATAAGAATTACGACTGCAACGATAATATCTCGTTTTACGGGCGCAACGGCAGGATGTACTTTGTAAAACGCTTCTGCGTGAGCACCGGGGTCATGCAGCAGGGACTCGTACTCACGGTCACCAACAATGAGCTGTCCGAAAAATTCGCGTTCCGCGACGCGGTATGGCTCCCCGCATCCAATGCATGGGAATTTCATAACGGCATTGTCACCGTGTTCAGAAGCAATCACGTCGTCAGCGCGACGCCGTTTTCGAATATGCAGCTCACGCTTCCCGAACAGCCGTATCACTTTTCCCGCGAGACGGCTGACCTGAACATGATGACGCTCGCGCAAAATAAGCGCTATGTGGAGAAGATGCGCGACATCGGCGGGAAGACGGCCGAGGCGGAGACGAATTTCTATTTCCGCATCGCGTTTTCGTTCATCAGCATCATCATCGTGCTGCTCGCCGCGTCGTTCGCCCGGTTCTCATCGCAGAGCGTACTGGTGGCAAGTTTCGCGCTCGTGATCGGCTTTCTGCTCGCGTTCTATGTTGTCATGTCCATCGGCACGTCGCTCGCGAACATTAATATTCTTCCGCCCGTCATCGGCGCATGGCTGAGTAATATCGTCTTCCTTATTTTAGCGATTGTATTACTGCGTCGTTCGCAGTCCGCCGCACCGTCCGGCAGGTGATCGGCCCCTTAATTTTACCGTTCAGAACGCCGACAATCATACGGGGAGCGCCTTACCGGCAAATCAGCCCCCGGGTACATCATGGCCGAAACACAAAAGCTTATCATCCGCCCGAAACATTATGCCAGCGGTTCCGTGTTATTCCGTCAGGGAGACAACAGCAGGGACGTTTACATCCTGCATTCGGGGAAGATTGGCGTATATGTGGACGAGATCGAGGTCGCTATTCTCACGGAAAGCGGTATTTTCATCGGCGAATCCGCCGCGCTCCTCGAAGAGCCGCGTAACGCCACCGGTGTGGTGCTGATGGATTCAACGCTCACGGAGCTTCCGGGTAAATTCCTCGATAAGATAATCCAGCAGCATGCCGGCATCGGATTCCGGCTGCTTCAGATTCTCGCCAAGCGGCTCCAGCTCACGACGAAGAATTTCACCGGCATGCAGAAGAACGTCATCCATCTGAAAAAAGAGATAAATAAGCTCCGCCGCATACCTGAGAAAGTGGGCGCCTATGACATGCTCACGGAACTCCTCCTTGAAATGGGCTATGTCACCGAGGCCGAGATAAGCAAAGCGAAACGCCGCCAGGAGGAGCTCCTCCTTATGGGCGTTGAAAAAAACATATCGAATATCCTCGTCGAGATGAACGTCATCACCATGTATCAGATGATAGAAGTGATGAAGGTGCAGCGCGAGATTTCCGGCACCAGGTCCGATTCACCGCGATAATTCACATCAGCGCCGCTTTTTATTGCTATTTTAAATAGACTGCCGTATACTATGTTAACCGAAATATATTCTGCAACACGGCGGCATCGATGGCGATACTGATAACCAATGACGACGGCGTTCACGCGCCGGGCATTAAGGCGCTTGCCGCGGCGCTGTCAACGGTTGCGCCGGTGTATGTGGTGGCGCCGGTTGAGGAACGCTCGGGATGTTCGCATTCGGTGGCGATAGGAAAGACGTTCGATATGATCAAGCTCGATGAACGCACCTATGCGCTGGCGAGCACGCCCGCCGACTGTGTACGCGCCGGGCTGCTCGGGCTAATCACCGACGACACGATCGATCTGGTGGTCTGCGGCATCAACCGCGGAATGAATGTCGGCTATGACATACACTATTCCGGGACCGTTGCCGGCGCCCGCGAGGCGTGCATCGGCGATGTTTCCAGTCTTGCGGTATCGCTCAATAACTACAGTGCTGACGCAGACTACACCGCCGCCGCCGGTATCGCTCGCGCGATGGTGAAGCAGCTGTATGCGGAGGGATATACGAACGGGAAAAGGATTTTTCTCAACATGAACGTTCCCGATCTTCCCGCGAATAAGATAAAAGGCGTTCGCAAAACGGTTATCGCGCGGCGCATCTACAAAGATTATTTCACAATAAAAGAGACGAACGGATCGACAAGTGTCGTGACATTTTCAGGCGCTATCCCCGACGGCGACCGGGATGAGCATACCGATTTCGGCGCGGTGCTGGGCGGCTACATCTCGGTCACACCGCTTTCGCTCCGGTATGAAACGCCGGCGGATGACATTGCGCCGCTCATGCGGGGGTTAGTATGATAGGACGGGAACAGTTCGTATCGCTTCTTAATGAAGGCGTCAAACAGCTTCGTGATGACGATTATACGGGCGCCATCGATAAATTCGAGACAATCTATAAGCATGACCGGACCAACACCGAGGCCGGATATTATCTTGCGGTGGCATACGCGAACGAACGCGAATACGACAAGGCCATCGAAGTGTTCGATGAGATTATCGTGAAGCTCGATAATCCGCTCAGACTCATGCAGTCGCACTTTCTGCTCGGATACATCTATGCGGTCAGGGAGATGTTTGAACTTGCGGAGCTTGAGTTCAAAGAGGTGCTTAAGCTGGGTATTGTGAACGCGCAGGTGCATGCGGCGCTCGGGTATGTGTACCACCGTCGCAAAGACTATGCGCTCGCGGTGAGCCATTTGAAGAAAGCGCTCACGATTGATCCGTCAAACGCCAATGCTCACAACTCGCTCGGATTCGTGATGGCGGAAGCGGGCGGCGACATCGACGAAGCGATTAAGGAAATTCGGGATGCGCTTGACCTTGCCCCGGAGAACCCCGCGTATTTCGACAGCCTCGGCTGGGCGTACCATAAAAAAGGCGACTCGATCAACGCCAAACGCTATCTCATGAAGGCGTTCGAGCTTGCGCCGTATCACGATGAGATTAAGGAGCACCTGCGTATCGTACGTCAGGTCTCCCTGTAACCGTAGATCGGTTATCGCCGCCGGTTGAACAATTCATAATGCAGTATTTCACGCACCGCCGCGGCACCGGCGTTTGACGACGCTCCGAGAACAGCCGACCGTTCCGCCGCAGATACGTCCGTGTTCGTTCCGTACGCGGCGAAGTTCTTTGTGGTGAGCAGTGTATCGGCATAAATCTGTACCGTTCCGTTCGCGCGATGCCGCACCGCATTGTTCTCATTCGTCTGTGTCCGCGTGCCGAGCCATTCAGCTTCAACGCGGTAATCGCCCTTGCCGGCCGCCGGTATGATCTCCATATTGCTCTCACGAAGATAGCGCAGCAGCGCTTCCCTGAATTCAGCACCGTACTTCGCATCACCCAATGCATTCATCGTGACGGCAATACGACGCTGCCGTGTGATGAACGGTTCGGCGAAAAACTCAACGATGACGCGTTCTCCCTCGATGCCTATCACATTCGACGCGATGACGGCCGACGCCCCGAATGGTGCAGCGGCAATGGCTGCGTCACGCGCAAAATGAGGCGCGAAGTTTCCGGCATCTTTCCGTATACGGTGTCCGACAATACCTTCGATGAGCGCTCCTGCGGACAGGAATTCGATATGCTCGAATGTCCTTCCTTCAAATCCGCTCATCGTGAGCACGCTGCTGGTGATGACAGAGTTTTTTACGTTATCATAGTAGACCGATGTTTTTTCGACGGCGACATACGGCGCAAGGTTGTCGGGAATTTTGAACGTTCCCCCGGCATCGTAACAGGACGCGAGCGCGCTTATTTTTCTGCCGCCGTTCGCCTGCGCGAAAGCCGCAAGCCCCTTACCGAGGAGATCGTGCAGCGGCCACGCGCCCCGATATCCGACGCCCGTCTGTTCTATCTCGGCGGGCGGACGTACCATGACACAGCTTGTCATGAGCGCGGCAATACAGAGAGAAATAAAGCATATACGGGAATGTTTCATGTTCGCTCCTTGAGTACATTCGTAAGCAGCCACCGTGCGACACCGTCATTATCATTGTCGCCGCATATATGATCGGCAGATTCTTTGATCTCATCAAGCGCATTCTGCATTGCGACGCCCGTACCGCAGTCACGCAGCATCTCACGGTCATTACAGTCATCGCCGAATGCTGTCATGTCCGACAATTTCCAGCCGCAATGCCCCGCAAGTGTACGCAGCGCTCCGGCCTTTGACGCACTGCGGTTCATGATAAGCCCGAGCTTTCCGGAACTCAATTCGAGATACAGGTGTTCCGGCACATAGCGGTTATACCGTTTCATGTCGTCAGCCGACGATACGCCGATGATTATCTTGTCTGCGGGAAACGGCGGCAGATCATTGAAATCGGTCATGACGGCTTTCGATGCATTCCAGTCTTCCGGAACATCGAAATTCGCATAGAGCGTATCGTTTATCTCGACCGACAGGGTTGCCTGCGGATGATCGGCCGCGATGGCGCAGAGAATATGTTTCGCGACATCCGGTTCAATGCCGCTGTGAAATATCGTTTCCGTACCGCAGACAATAATGGCGCCATTATGCAGAATTAGCGCCTCTGCGGGTATCTGTTCACGGTAATGAAGTATCGTCCGCATCGGGCGGGCAGTTGCAAAAACAACATGTATACCGCGTTCGATGCAGCGGTTGAACACATCGGCGGAAAACGCCGATATCGTTTTATCCGTCCGCAGCAGTGTCCTGTCAAGGTCGGTTACAATAATTCGTGATTCCACCGGTTCACCGATATATCATGTTGGCGCATCATCTTGCATTCGCAGTTTGCACATACATTTCAGTTTTATGCAGTAACGCGTATTCGTCAAGTATACCGCAGCATGCGGTTTGCGTCAAATAAAAAGCATTCATCGCCGGCGTACGAATCTATTTTTATGATTGTTTTTAATTGTATCATAGGTTACTATCCCCCATAACGCACGTGTCGGATCATTAATTCTAAGGAGGCTTTTATGGATGAGAATATAATGCTGATAGCCCAACGCATCAAGGCGCTCAGGGATATTGCCGGAGAATCGAAAGAAGAAGTCGCGAAGGTCCTTGAAATACCGGTAAAGGACTATGAGAACTATGAAAGCGGCAAGACCGATATCAGCGTGAGTTTTCTCTACGAGCTTGCCGCACACTTCAATGTGGAGCTCACGGCGATACTCACCGGTCATGAACCGCATATGAAGTCATTCAGTCTGGTCAGAAAAGGCACCGCCCCCAATATCGAACGGACCAAGGAGTACAGTTACCGGGATCTGGCTTATAATTTCAAACATAAACGAATGGAGATATTCGAAGTCCAGGCTGAACCGAGATCCGGCGATAAGCCCGGACATCTCAACAGCCACCCGGGTCAGGAATTCAACTATTGCCTTGAAGGTTCCATGAAAATAATCATCGGCAGCAATGAGATGACGCTCAATCCGGGGGACTCGCTGTACTTTGATTCCGGTCTGCCGCATGCCATGATTGCATTGAACAATAAGCCCGCTAAATTCATCGCGGTAATTCTGTAGGAGGCGCATGATGTCACAACATAAACCTGCCGGAAAAGATCTGCTCGACATATACGCACCCGGAACGTTCAGCTCATATGAGGATTTTGTGAAAAACTACAAAGTGAACGTGCCTGAAAATTTTAATTTCGGATTCGACGTTGTAGACGAAATGGCCCGAAGGGCGCCGGATCAGACGGCACTCGTCTGGTGTGATGACAAGGGCGCTGAGGCCGTTTTTACGTTTAAACAGATTATGGAAAAGTCGAACCGGGCCGCAAACGCATTGAAAGCCCTCGGCATAAAGAAGGGCGACGTGGTCATGCTCATCCTCAAGCGCCGCTACGAGTTCTGGTTTCTTTCCGTTGCGCTTCACAAGATAGGCGCCGCCTGCATACCGGCAACACATCTTCTCACGGTCAAGGACCTGAAATACAGGAACAGCGCCGCCGGGATAAAGATGATAATAAGCGTCGGCGATGAGACCATCATGAACGCCATCGACGAATCGCAGAAAGAATCGCCTACACTTACCCAGAAGGCGTGCATCACCACCGACAGACCCGGCTGGACCAATATGTCAAAGGCCATCGAAGCGGCTTCACCCGTATTTGCACGGCCCACGGGAGCTGAAGCGACGACGAACAGCGATATATTCCTTCTGTACTTTACCTCAGGCACAACCGGCATGCCCAAGATGGTAAAGCATAATTACACTTATCCGCTCGGGCATATTGTGACCGCAAAATACTGGCAGAACGTTCAGGCTGGAGGTCTCCATTTCACCGTTGCGGACACGGGATGGGCAAAGGCCGCGTGGGGAAAGATATACGGTCAGTGGATAGCGGGAACGGCTATTATGGTTTACGATTACGACCGGTTCGTGCCCAAGGATATGTGCACGGTTATCGCAAAGTACAAGGTCACCACCTACTGCGCACCCCCGACGATATTCCGTTATCTGATAAAAGAGGACCTGTCCAGTTATGATTTCTCCGGATTGAAGTACTGCATCACCGCAGGAGAGCCGCTGAATCCTGAAGTGTACAGCCAGTTTCTGAAGATGACGGGCTTTGAACTCCGTGAAGGTTTTGGACAGACCGAATGCACCGTGGCGGTGGCAACCTATCCGTGGCTCAAGGCAAAACCGGGTTCCATGGGAAAACCGACGCCGGGATATGATATCGACCTTTTTGACGACAACGGAAGGCCGGTGGAGACAGGTGAGGAAGGTCAGATAGTGATTCGTACCGACAGGAAAAAACCCGTCGGGATGTTCGACGGATATTACAAGGATGAAGCGCTCACGAAACGGGCGTGGCACGACGGGGCGTATTACACGGGAGACGTGGCGTACCGCGACGAGGACGGTTATTACTGGTTCGTGGGCCGTGCGGACGACTGCTTTAAAAGTTCAGGTTACCGGATAGGGCCGTTCGAGATAGAAAGCGCCCTGCTCGAACATCCGGCCGTTCTGGAATGCGCCATCACCGGTGTGCCCGATCCGGACAGGGGTCTCGCGATCAAGGCTACGGTCGTACTCACCAAGAATTACACCGGTTCCGATGCGCTGGTCAAGGAACTGCAGGAACACGTAAAAAAAGTTACCGCGCCGTACAAATACCCGCGCATTATCGAATTCGTAAAGGAACTGCCGAAGACTATCAGCGGAAAGATTCGCCGTGTGGAAATACGAGGGGATAAAAAGTAGTTTCTTATGTGCCCGGGGCCGGAATCGAACCGGCATGACCGTTACAGCCAACGGATTTTAAATCCGTTGCGTCTACCAATTTCGCCACCCGGGCTTTGCAGCGGATGCGTATTCGAGGGGCATGGTAGCATATCGAACATAAAATGCAAGCTCGGAAGTGTTTCCGCGGGTGCGTCAGGGCAGATATCCGCCTTCGGCAATAAGGCGCGCGCGGAGTTTCTTCACGTCAATGTGATGCACATCGCCGTCGGTCTTCGACGCGAACGCGGCTGCGATGCCGGCGGCTTCACCCATGGCGAGACACACCGGCATGACGCGCACGCTTCCCTGCACGATGCGGTCACAGGAGATGGACCGCCCCGCGACGATGACATTCGTAATACTTTTCGGCAATAGACATCGGTACGGTATGCCGTGCGATTCCCCTTTCTTGTAACGTTCAAAGCGGTGTTCCACGACGTTCTCTGTTTTCGTTTTCTCTATTTCGTTCTTAGCCGTGTGTATGTCGATGAAATAGCTGTTGCGGCATATCTCATCGTCAAAACTTTTGCGTGCGAGGTAATCTTCGAGCGTGAGATTGTAGTCGCCCACGATGCGTCTGCTTTCGCGTATGCCGAGGAGCGATCCGGTTGATGCAAGGAACGAGTTTCTGAATGCGGGATGATATTCGGCAAGCGCATCGCGGATATCGGCTGCAATCTTTCTGCCTTCCATGAGCGCCTTCGAGAGACTCGCCGGGTCTGTTGAATCCACGTCCCAGATGTGTCCCGCATTGAGCCCCACCGTTCCCGGACCGATGATGTTGTTGCACATGTGCGTGTCTTTGATACGCGGATATTTTCCCGAAGTGACGATCTTGTAGACCGGGCTGTTCTTATTGCCGGCGTACAGGTTCTCTCCGTGACGGTATGCGTAATCATCCACATTCGAAAGGATGAAGCAGTGCGTTGCCGGCATCGTCTCGCCCTTTTCGTCGCCCTGGTGGAATTCGGCGCCCGCCCACGCCGCAATGTCGGCGTCACCGGTGCAATCGATGAATACTTTGGCGCGATATGCGGTAAGCCCGCTTTTGTTGGATACAACGACGGTCTTCACCGCTCCGCCCGCCGCGTCCACGGTGCATACCGACGAGTGGAACAGTACCGTTGCGCCGAACGATGTCACCATGTCGTCATAGACGCGCTTGAGATGTTCCGGGTCTATCGCCACCCAGTCCATCTTGTTTTTCGGTTCATGCATGACGGTCTCACGCGCGCGGGTAAACACTTTCTCGGCAAGACCCCGGTAGATCATTTTTTCAAGATCGGAGAACGGACACCATGCCGGCACCAGGCCGAGCGTTCCCATGCCGCCGAGGGCGCCTGTTCCTTCAAGAAGAAGTGTCTTCGCCCCTTCGCGTGCGGCCGCCATCGCCGCGGTGCAGCCTGCCGGTCCGCCGCCGGCCACGATGACATCATACGTCTCATTGAGCGGGATAGACTGTGTAAGCGTATACGAACTCATGGTTTTCTCCATTTCATATGTTCAGCCGGGACTTGCGTTCCCGCTGCTGTGCGTATGGTATAACTATAACATCGCGACTGCGCGCGGTCAATGCATTTTGAAGCGATAAAACTGCACTTTTCTCCGATTGCATTTTCACGGGTTTCATATAGATTTTATGCATGAATGACGTACGGACGATGATATCCGCATACGAACAGCGGCTCGGTGTGACCATCTGCGTCCATGACTATGCCGGAGCGCTTCATGCCGTCGTCCCGTCCGACAGGATTTATCACGACCGGAATCCGTTCTGCCGCAGTGAAAAAGCGCTCAACGACATCCGCTGCAGCGCGTTCGACCTGAGGCGACTGCAGAACGAGATCACCCGTTTTCCCGACGGCGGCTGCAAACGGTGCCATGCCGGTTTTCTGGAACTGTTCATTCCGCTGCACCGGTACGGCCGCATTGAAGGCATGCTCTTCGCCGGCATCTTTCTTCCGAAGAACGATACGCATATCCCGCTGGTGCTCTCCGAGGCGGTTCGCAGGAGCGTACGAAGCGGTGACCGTTCAGGCATACCCCGCATCGACGAACGGATGATGCATGAACATCTTGCCGTGCTGTCGCTGCTTGCGGCGCACATAGAATCCGCAGCGGCGGTCACCGCGGATGATGCGCCGGTGAACCGCCGGCAGATGATAGACCGGTTCATCGAAACGAAATATAATCGCGATCCCTCGCTCGACGATCTCTGCCGCACGCTCGGTTTGAATCCGTCGCGTACGAGCGAGGTTATACGTACGCTGTATGCAAAGACATTCCCCGAGCTCATCAACGCCCGACGTCTTCAGCATGCGCGGCATCTGCTTGCCGAAACGGCGCTCCCGGTGCATTTTGTAGCGGCGCAGTGCGGGTATGAGAATACGGAGTATTTTTTCAGAATATTCAAAAAGCAATTCCGCATGACGCCGCTTGCGTGGCGTGGAAAACGTACCGGGAAGAAAAGCGGATAACGACGCGGCGCATTTTCCGCGATCAGTCTATGATGCCCGCGCCGATGACCTCATCCCCGTCGTAAAAGACGGCTGCCTGTCCCGGCGTCACCGCGCGTTCCGGTTCGTCAAAGACCACGCGTACCCTGTTTTCCTCCGGATACACCGTGCATCCCGCGCCTTCATGCGTTGAACGTATTTTCACCGTCATGTGTTTCGGCGATGACGCAGGCTTCGCTGCGATGTAATTCATATCGCTTGCGGTGAATCCGGCGCGGAACAGTGCCGTATCATTCCCGACGATGACGCTGTTCGTCTCCGCGTCGATGCGCACCACATAGAGCGGTGTCGCATGCGCGATGCCCAGCCCCCGCCGCTGGCCGATGGTATAATTGGCTATGCCGTTATGTGTTCCGAGCACATTACCGTTCACATCTTTTATCTCGCCGCTCTTTCCCGGATCGCCGATGAGCACCTTGTAGTCGCCGCCGGCGAAATCCTGGCTGTCGGGTTTGTCGTGCGTGAATAGGCCGTATTCCTTCGCCTTCGCGCGTACCGCGTCCTTGCCCATGGCGCCGAGCGGGAAACATACGCGGGCGAGTATCTCCTGCGTGAGAAAACCGAGGAAGTACGACTGGTCGCGTTTTCCGTCGACCGCGCGTTTGAGGATGTATCGTCCGTCGGCGTTCTCGACACGCGCATAATGACCGGTGGCGAAGAGTGAAAAATCGATGCCGAGCTCGTGCGCGCGAGAGATGAGAAAGCCGAATTTCATCTGCGCATTGCACCGCACGCACGGATTGGGTGTGCGCCCTCTGGCGTATTCGCTGCGGAAATAATCGAGCACGACGGCGCGGTATTCTTTTCTCAGATCGATGACATGGAACGGGATGCCGATGGTTTTCGATACGTTCTCAGCCGCGGCGATATCCTCTTCCTCGTCCGGTCCGTAGCAGGCGTTCTTGTTCTCGCCCCCCGGCAGATCCCCGGAGTATATCTGCATGATGACGCCGATGACATCGTGTCCCTGCTCTTTGAGTATGAGTGCGGCTATCGACGAATCGACGCCGCCGGATAGTCCGACTGCGATTTTCATAGTAGCGCTATAGTATAACATCTGGCACAGTGTTGCAAGCTCCGTTCATTTGACGAAATATCTGACGGAAGATATACTGTACGAGGATAATGCTTGAAATATTTGCACTCGGGCGACAATATGAAAAAAGAATGGAGCCGCATGTATCATGAATAAACGCCTGTTGATAGCGATCCTGCTCGCCGCTGCTGCGGGCACGTTATTCTATATGGCGTTTTTCCGCACCGGATATCTGCCGAAACGAATACCGGTGTCGGTTAACTATGACAGCTATTCATACGGCAATGCCCGTGACGCAAAAATCATCGATGTTGCTACGCAGCCGAATGCAATTTTCACGAGCGAAAGTCTTTTCCATGATCTGATTTTACAGCGGCAGCTCGCGGCTGACGGATGGAAACTGCGCGAGCATCGTTTCCGCAACGGCAGAGATATGCTTCCCTATACCGACGGGCGTCTTGATGTCATGGTGCTCGGTGATATACCGGCTTATATAGCCATGACGCGCAGCCGTATCGGTATCTTTGCCGTCTGCAGACAGGGGTACAACACCATCGTGGCGAACCGGATACTTACGCCCTCGGAAATCAAGGGGCGGCGCGTGGGATATCCGCCCAACACCACGGCGCATTTCACGCTTGACCTTGCGCTTCATTCAGCGGACCTATCGATCAATGACATCATCACGATACCCATGCCTCCCGATGAGATGGAGGCCGCTTTCCGGAAACGTTCGGTGGATATGATCGTCTCATGGGAGCCCACCGCATCCGCCATTCTTGCCATTCCCGGCAGCGCCGCCATATCGCGTTCTGAAGGTTTTTCATACATAGCCATGGACATAGATTTTGCCGCACGTAATCCCGCGGTTCAGGCTGCCGTGCTCGCCGCGGTAGTCCGTGCAGTGAGCTGGGCCCGCAGTGATGAACGGAATGTACGGACGAATCTCATCTGGGACAGGCTGGCGGCAATCGCGTTTCTCGGTTCGTCACCTGTTGAAGCGAATGCCAAATGGACGGGCCTCATGCGCAAAGAGACCATCGACAACCCGTCATTCCCCATGCTTTCCCTCGATTTCAGCGATGAGCGCGGTATACAACACCGGCAGTTCGTGTTCATGAAACAGAACGGACTTCTGCCCGAAGATGCGTCATGGCAGCGGATATGCGAACGTGTGTATGTGCATCGTGTTCCGGAGATCATTAAAGAAAGCATACGCTGGCAGATCGGCCGTTTTGACTATGCCGCCGAAAAACTATACCGGGAATAAAGGAACAGCAATGCTGCCGATACGGTTCATGCCTGTCAGCTTCAGAGGGCGTATTATACTGGTGTTCAGTATCCTCATTGTTGCATTTCTCGGTGTCATGATATCGCTGGAGATCGTCGGCATTCCCGGCACTCCGATGAAAGGCAAATATGCCTCATATCGCGCAGGAATTCTGAACGACATGGTGATTGTTTCCGGTCTTCTTAATCAGCGTATTGAGAGCTGGTTCAATGAACGCCGTATCGACATCAGCGGTTTGGCCACATCACCGATGCGCCGCCGGATGATCGAAAGCGTCGGGGCTGACGCCGATCGTGTTCTTGACGATGAACTTGCTGAATTCCTGAAATGGAATCCCAAGATAGATTCCATTGCGATCATTGATGCCGACCGTGTTTCCATCCGCGCCGTCCGCGGCGGTTTTTACGGCGCACGGAATATCGGCGATATCGGCATTGCCGCCGACCGGTTTCGCCGGCTTATCATCCCCGGCTATCTTGAAGCCGTCGATGTGTACAGACCGGCGGATATGACCCCGCACATACGGATTATCCGCCAGGTCACATCCACCGACGGGCAGAACAGAATCATCGGCATTATTGTTGCCGAAATGGATATTGAGAACATGCTGCGTCATATTGAAACGGCGCTTAACGATATCACCTCACGTAAATGGACGTTCGTTCTGGCCTGCGCTATCGACGGCGCCGTGACACTGTTTCGTGAACAGGGAGCCGTCACCGGACCGGGGCGGGAGACCGTGCCGGTAACGGCGGTGTTCACCCCGATCAGGATGGCGCTGTCGGGTATTAACGGGCCCTACGACGGACCTGATAACAAGGGACGCCCCGTCCTTGCGTTTCACCGGCAGATACGGCTCGATCTCAATGTCGCTTTAGCTATCGTACTTTCCATGGACCGTACGAAGGCGCTTGCCCCGGCGGGAGAAGAGATTCTGCGGCAAAGCATACTGTGGATTGTCATGCTCCTTTCGGGTATCGCGCTCATCTTTCTGCTTGCACGGCAGATAACCCGTCCCATCAACGAGCTGAGCGACGCGGCCCGCAGGGTTGCAGCCGGTGACCTTACCGTACACATCGAGACGTCTGGCGAGTCCGAGATAGGTGAGCTTGCGATTGTTTTCAATAACATGGTTTCACGTCTGCAGCAGCTCCATCAGGACCTCGAGCGGGAGGTCATTGCGCGCACCCGTGAGCTTCAGACGCTCGCCAAGCGCCAGGAGGCGATACTTTCCGCCATCCCCGACATCATCGCTGAGGTGGATAATAACAAGGTGTTTACGTGGTCGAACAATGCCGGATTTGAATTCTACGGCCCGGACCTTATCGGAAAAGAGGCGTCGTACTTTTTCGAGGGTGAACAGCCCACGTATGATGTGGTGGCTCCGCTGTTTCGCGGTTCCGAAAAGGTTATCTATGTGGAGAGCTGGCAGCGGCGCAGAGACGGTGAAAAAAGGCTTCTGGCATGGTGGTGCAACAGTCTGGTGGATGACGCCGGAGCGGTTACCGGCGCCATATCGACGGCGCGTGATATCACCGATCAGCGGAACACGGAAAAGGCGCTTCTGCAGGCGGATAAGCTGAGCACGCTCGGAATTCTCTCCACCGGCATAGCGCATGAGATCAATCAGCCGATGATGGCAATCTCCATGGCGCTTGAGAACATCGCGCTCAGGCACGGCGATGCTGCATACGTGCTCGACAAGGTCGCCGGGATGTCGGCGTATGTCCAGCGCGTGAAGACGATCATCGAAGGCATCAAGACATTTGCGCGCGATCACGAAGCGGCTCCCGGCAGCAGCTTTTCCGTGAATGAGGGCATCGGCAATGTGATAAATCTGGTGGGCACGCAGTACCGTCTGCATGAGATAACGCTGTCGCTGTCGCTGGATGAAACGATACCGCCGGTGAGCGGGGACCTCTACCGTTTCGAACAGGTGGTGTTGAATCTTATTTCCAACGCAAAGTACGCTGTTGACCACAGGACATTGCCGGCAGGAACCGAATTCCGCAAGGAGATATCCATCGCCACGTCGCATGAAGGCGCACATGTAGTCATGCGTATACGCGACAACGGCACCGGGATGAACGAAGACGTGGCGCGAAAAATATTTTCGCCGTTTTTCTCAACCAAACCCATCGGCGAAGGTACCGGCATGGGATTGTCCATCTCGTACGGCATCATCAAAAGCATGGGCGGCGACATTACGGCGGAAAGCGTGCCGGGAAGTTACACGGTGCTTACCGTAACCCTCCCCGCAGTGACATGAGACTGCGCAGCCTCACACATATATCACCTCATAGGTACCCGATCCGCGGAATACGATTGTCGGGCAGCGCCGCTCCTGATCGCTCGTGAGGATGACGTGGTTGTGACAGCCGTGGAGGTTTTCCCACACGCCGTCACCGTCGATGCCGCGGCGCATGGGGTTATGCCCCACGATGACGGGGATATCCGGCGGACAGCCGAGCGATGAGCGCATCATCTCAAGGTCGCTGTTGCCGTAGAGCGATTCATGGGGCGGCAGATTGAGCTCGTTGATGCGGTTCCACACGAGCGCACGGCGCACCGATTCGTTCGCCCGGATGTTGATGATATCTTCGCGTTTCACGCCGCCGTGCGGAGGGCCCGCGTGCATGGCGACGAACTTCGGGTGCATGATGAAATACGGCAGCAGCTGAAAAAAATCCTCCATGCGCGCCACATACTCGTCGCCGCGTTTACGCTTGAGATAGAGCCGGAACACCATGCCCTGCGCCACGCCGCCTTTCATGTACGTCGACGAGAACGAATCGTGATTGCCGCGCAGATACAGCACGCCTGCCGGCGCCTCGACGAAGAGCCTGAAAAGAAGATCGAGCATCATGAGCGATGATTCCATCTCGTCAAGGTGGCTCGCCCGCGACTCGTGGAACGCATCGCCGAGGAGCACGAGTACGGCCTCGTTGGCGCGTATGCGATTGAGCAGATGGTCGTGATGCATCACCCGTTTGAGATTGTCGGTGTTCGCGTGAAGATCGCCCACGATGACGATATCGCGTTTGTCGTCCGGCGGGAATGTCACAAGCCCCCCCGGCATGCCGTCAACGGCGCGCGGGCGCAGTGTTTCATCCATGGTGCGCACAATCTCGCTCACCGCGAGCAGGCGTTCCATCGCTTTCTCGCTCATCTCACGCCCCGAAGAACGACGACATGTCGTTCATGATGTCGTTGATGGACCCGGAGACCACGGGCACGTCCGGCAGCGAGCGGCGGAATTTCACGCCGTAGTTTTTGGTGAGCATGCGCTTGTCGAGGAGGAGCACCACGCCGCGGTCGGTTTTGCTGCGGATAAGCCGCCCGAATCCCTGTTTGAATTTGATGACCGCGAGCGGTGTGATGTAATCGATGAAAGCGTTCCCGCCGTTGGCCTCGATGTATTCCTGGCGGGCCTCGGTTATCGGGTCGGTGGGCACGACGAACGGTATTTTCGGGATGATGATCATCTCAAGGTGTTCGCCCACAACGTCAACGCCCTCCCAGAACGAATCGACACCGAAGAGGATGTTGTTCGCCGACGCACGGAACGTCTCGAGCAGAGTGTTCCGATGGAGCGTTCCGGACTGCGTGAGCACGTTCACGCCCATCGCCGCCAGGTCGTCGCGCGTTTTGTTGTACACTGCCGAAAGAGTCGCGAACGAGGTGAAAAGCGCGAAGCACCTGCCCCGGGTTATCGTCATGGCCTGTTTCACGTAGCGGACGATATCACCGATGAATCCGCTGCCGACGGGTTCGTCGACGTCGGTGGCGATGTACAGCCGCGCGTGGTTGTGGTAATCGTACGGGGATGCAAGCTGTTCGGCGATGAAGCGTTCCGGTAGGATGCGCGTGAGTCCGAGCCGCTCTGAGAAAAAGTCGAACGACGAATCGATTGAGAGTGTCGCGCTGGTGAGTACCACCGATTCGAAACGGCTGTAGAGATGCTTGTCGAGATATGAGGCGACCTCCACCGGCGTGAGGTGCCAGTTGAGGTAAAGCGCGCCTTTCCGCGAGAGAAACACCTCGAACCAGCGTATGTACTCGTCGGGCTGCCAGTCGACTGCCGCGTTCAGCCCGCTGACGAGCGACCGCAGTCTGCCGATGTAGATGTCGGCGCCGTTGGTTATCTGCGTGTGTTCTATCTGATATTCACGGGCGATGTCGGTGAAACGCGTCTTCACGAGTTCCGCTGTGTTCACGAGCGCATTGAGCGCGCTCACCAGTCCCCGGAGTATCGTGCTCCCGAGCTGCCAGTGCTCGGTTTTTGCGAACGCCTCGCTCACGCGGAAACGGTAACCGTGTTCGGATGTCCCCGTGATATACTCGCGGCAATATGACAGAAAATCCTTCGCCACGCGTTCCACCGTGTCGCGTGCGTGCGCGTGGTCGCCCATAAACGTCCGGTCGACGAGTTCGAGGAAGTCCTTTGCCGTTTGAAGCGCCGTGTTCGTATCGCGCTCGATGATACGCCGCATGCTCCAGATATAGCCGAACTGCTTCGTGCCGCGCCGCTGATAGAGGTAGTTCAGGTTTTTCATGACGGCGTTTCTGCTGCCGTCGGTGCCGAAATAGGCGCTCGCGGATTCCTCGAAATTATGCGCCTCGTCGATGACAACCTTTTCGTAGCGCGGAAGAAAACTGTAGCGTCCGCCCGTCTGCGCATGGATGGAAAGGTCCGCGCAGAGGATGTGGTGATTGACCACCAGTATCTGCGCCGCGTTGATGCGTTTGCGCATTTTGTAATAGAAACAGTCGGCGTACGACGCGCAGGACATTTTCGTGCAGCTGTCGCCTTCCGACTGCACGAGCTCCCAGAACTGCGACTTCGGACGCGAGGCGAGATCGCTCACGCTGCCGTCGCTGGTGCGCGAGAGCCATTCGTCGATGCTCCGAATGAACTCCTCTTCCTCGCTTTTTATGTCGAAGTCGAGTACGTTCTCCTCTTTTTTGATGAACGCTTTCACCTTGCGTATGCACACGTAGTTGCCGCGGCCCTTGACAAGCACGTATTTCACGTCGGGGGCGAGCGCCTGTACCACATCGGGGATGTCCTTCATGATGATCTGCTGCTGCAGATTGATCGTGTTCGTGGATATGACGATGCGCCCTTTATTCACTTTCACCCAGAGGAGCGCCGGCACGAGATAGGCGAGTGATTTTCCCACGCCGGTGCCCGCCTCGACGATGAGATGTTTGTTTTCGTTGAATGATTCGAGCACGCGTTCGGCCATCACGGTCTGTTCGTGACGGTATTCATATTTCGGCAGGAGTTTTTTAAGGTCTCCGTCGTCGGTGAAAAGATAGAGCGCATCCGGAATGTTGATCTTCTGCGCCTTGGGTGTCACGAGCGGCGGCACCACAACGTATACGGCGGAAACGGCGCTGTCGATGATGACGAAACCCACGCCCGCGTTCCCGAGTTCGCTGGCTATTCCCACATCCGCGTCCGACGGCGTGAGATTGCCTGTCGGGTGATTGTGTATCACCAGATCGAATTCAAGCGAGGCGTTGATGAGCACCGGCACCGATGTTCTGTTGCCGCGTGCGAGCACTTCGATATATGATACGAGCGCCTGATCGTTGAGAACGGCGCCGAAGAACACCTCGTTGCCGTCCGCATTCACGATGGCGTCATGCATCGCCGCGGCCGCCTGCGGCAGGAAGAGGTCGCTGATGTCGCGTATCTCGGTCGTTGCGGGAGCGGGCATGTTACTCCCGCTTCAGGAAGAGCATGGTGACGTCGTCTTTCAGTTCATTGTCGCGGGAGAACCGGCGCACCGCGTTCATGATGATGTCGGGGACATCCGTGAGGAGCGTCCCGTCGTCCATTTCCTTCTGAAACATGCGGTGGAGCCGTTCCTCGCCGAAGATCTCGTCGCCCGCGCCGAAGATCTCAAAAATACCGTCGGTGAACATGAAGACAACGTCGTTCTGCCCGAGCGTGATCTCCTCCATGCGGTATTCGGCGGTGTCCACAACGCCGATGAGCATGCCTTTCACCGTAAGCTCGATGATCTTTTTCGTCTTCGCCTGGTAGACGAGCGGCGCCGGGTGTCCCGCTTTCGCGTAGAGGAGGCGTCCGGTCTCATTGTTGTAGAGCGCGTAGAATATGCTCGTGAAAAAGCTGTCGTCAAAACCCTCCGACACGAAGAGCTTGTTGAGCTTAGTGAGGAATTCATCCGGGGTGACGATGCGTCCCTGTTTGTCCACCGCATTGTTGTCAAAGAACGATTTCACAAATATGGTAAGCATGCTGGCCGCAACACCGTGTCCGGCGACGTCGGCCATAATGATGACGCTTTCGTTGGTGGCCAGGCGCTTGACGTCGTAGTAGTCGCCCGACACCTTGGTATAGGGCTTATAGACCTCGACGAGCCTTGTCTGCGGGATGTCGGTGTGTCCGTGCTGGAGAATCGCGTTCTGGAGTTTCCCCGCGTACAGTATGTCCTGCTCGAGCATGCGCATGTAGAAGACGTTCGTGTCCTGGAGTTTCTTCATGCGCAGCATCGCCTTGATGCGCGTGTTGATGATGTCGAAGTCGTTCGTCTTCACCACATAGTCGTCCGCGCCGCTGTCGATGCCCTCGATGAACGCGTCCTTGCTGTCGTTGGCGGTGAGGAATATCACGGGGATGTTCCGGAGCACGGGGTCGGACTTGAATTTTTTGGCAATCTCAACACCCGAGACGTACGGGATGAGATAATCGAGCACCACGCAGTCGGGGAGATAATCGTAGGCGATGCGCACGCCGTCCTCGCCGTTGTTCGCCGTGAACACCATGAAGCCTTCTGTCTCGAGGAGGAGCTTCATGAACTGGCAGAAGTCATCGTTGTCGTCGATGATGAGTATCTTTTCGCTTTTTTTGTCAGCCATTATTTACATTCCTTGGAATCGCACGTCGTCAACTGCCCTCGCCGTGTACATACCGGCGTATATCGATATTGAACAGCACACCCACCGCCGCCGCGGATGTGATGAGCGAGCTTCCCCCGGCGCTGACGAACGGCAGGGGGATGCCGGTGATAGGCATGATGCCCATCACCATGCCTATGTTCACCAGCGTATGAAAAAGGAACATCGTCGTGATGCCGCCGGCGATCATCGCGCCGAGCTTGTCCTTCGACTGATAGGCGATGCGCGCGCCGCGGAACGTGATGAGAAAGAACGCCAGAAGCACCAGCCCCGCGCCGACGAATCCCCATTCCTCGCCGATGTTCGAGAACACGAAATCGTTCATCTGCTGGGGAATGAAATCGAGCTGAGACTGGCTCCCCTTGAGGAATCCGCGGCCGAAAAAGCCGCCCGCGCCGATAGCTATCAGCGACTGTATGATATTATAGCCTGATGAGAGTTTTTTCAACTCCGGATTGATGAAGACGAGCAGGCGCTGTTTCTGGTATTCCTTGAGCACCGCATCCAGCGCCACGGCTGCGCTCACGCTTAAGAAGAGCACGAAGAAGATGTACGCGACGCGGTTTATCTTTTTGCTGTTGGCGTACAGGTTGATGACGAAGAGCAGCGCCGCGAAAAACATGAAAACGAACGCCAGGTACATGATATAGGAGCGATGCGAGAAGAAAATGAAGAATACGTTATCGGTTGAGTTCACCATGCGGGAATACGACAGGAACATCGGCACGGAAAGGCCTATCACGCCGATGGCGATGAGACCCACAAGATAGCGAAGCCGCGCTCCGGCGATGAAGAGTATGACCAGTGTTATGGGCACATAGACGAGAAACGTCCCGAAATCCGGCTGTATGAGGATGAGCGCCATTGGAACGCCGGCGATGGCAAGCGCCTTGAAAAAGCCCCTGAGTGTTTTTATCTCATCGCCCATGGCATCAACGAAACCCGAGAAGACCAGTATCATGAGGAGCTTCACGAACTCCGCCGGCTGCACGCCGAAGAGCCAGCTCCGTGATCCGTTCACCATGCGTCCCACATGCGGGATGAGCACGAGCACCAGGAGCGCTATCCCGATCCCGTAGATGATGATGCGCTGCTCGGCGATCTTGATGTAGCTGATGAACATCATTATCCATACCGCACCGAGGCCGATGACCGCGAATATGATCTGTTTGATATAGAGTATCGACCGGCCGGACCCGGGACTGCTGAAGTTGGCAGAATACACGGCGAGTACGCCGGTGATGAGCAGGAACAGCATGGAGAAGAATATCAGGTAATCGAAGATGAAGAGCGCCCGTTTCGGCTTGGTTCCGGCAAGCATATCATTCTCCCAGTATCGTTTCGGTTTTATAAAGCGCGCGCCGGCGTTCACGTTCGCTTCGCCAGCGTTCCATGATGGCCGATTTGATGCCGGCGGCATCCTCGCCCTCGAACGCGCCGCGGATGAGCGCGGTGGCGATGGGTGCGGCTGCAAGACCGCCGCCGCCGCCGTGTTCGATGAGCACCGTCACCACGAGGGTTTCATCGGTGGGCTTCATCGTGTAGGGCGCGTAACAGACGAACCATGAGTGGTCCTCGCCGTGGATGTTCTGCGCCGTTCCCGTTTTTCCCGCAATGGCGATGCGCGGCGAGTATGCGCCGTAGCGTGCCGTGCCGCCGGTGACCACCATGCGCAGCGCGCGTTTAATCGTATGGAAATGCTCTTCTTTCATCTGAACCGTGCGCAGTATTTTGCGGTCATTGTTGACCACGATGTCGCCGGTCTCGGAACTGCGCAGTTCCTTGACCACGTGCGGGCGGTAGGCGACGCCGTCATTGACCACCGCGCACATCATGTTGTGCACGGCGATGGGTGTGACGAGCATATAGCCCTGCCCGATGGCGTACTGCAGCGTGTCGCCGTCCCACCAGTACTCGCCCTTCTGTTCGCGCTTCCAGTCCGGCGACGGCACCATGCCGACGGTCTCATTGAAAAGGTCGATGCCGCTTTTTTCTCCGTAGCCGAACATGAGCGAATATTTTTTGATGATGTTCGGACCTATCTCGTAACCGAGATTGTAGAAATAGGTGTTGCAGGAATTCTGTATGGCGACCAGCAGGTTCTGAAATCCGTGTTCGCCCTCGCATTTGAAGAATTTGTTCTCGAGCATCATCCCGCCGCTGCAGTAGGTGTTCTTGAAGAGATCGGCTTTTTCCTCCTCGAGCGCCGCGAGCGACACGACCACCTTGAACGTGGATGATGCCGGATACCGCGCGGCGATGGCCTTGTTCCAGAACGGATGCAGCGGGTCGTTCAGCATGCGGTCGTAGGTGTCGCGGTCAACCTTGCCGAGGAACATATTCGGGTCGTACCATGGACTTGAGACGAGCGCGACAATCTCTCCCGTGGTGGGGCGTGACGCGATGACGACGCCCGAAAAGCCTTCCATGAGCTTTTCGGCGATGCGCTGGATGCGGTAGTCTATCGACAGGACGAGTTTCTTCCCCGGCACCGGCTGACCGTCAACGGGCGTGAGTTCTTCCTTTATTCTGTTGCGCGCATCGACGATGCGTTTTTTATAACCATCCCGGCCGCGCAGTTCCCGGTCGTACGACTGCTCCACGCCGTCCTTGCCGAGTATCGCGTCAAGGCGGTATCCCTCTTCGCGTTTGGTCTCGAACTCGCGCGGACTTATCTTTCCCACGTAGCCGACCACATGCGCGAGCGTATTGGTGTATGAATAGAACCGGAGCTGTCTGCTTTTGAAATAGATGCCCGGGAACTCCTCGTTGTGTTCGGCGAGATACACGAGCCTTGTGGCGGGCACGTCCTCGGCGATATCGATGATGTCGAATTTTGAATACCGGGTCTTCTTGATCTTCTGTTTGATGCTGTCAAGATCGATGTCGAACACGCGCGCGGTGCGGTGCAGTAGTTCCTCGCGCTCGAAATAGTTCGTCGGCAGGTAATACGGCACGAGATACAGCCCGAAGGTGTTTTGATTGTAGGCGATGCGCACTCCGGTGGCATCGAATATCTCTCCGCGGAACGCGGGGATGGGGATGAGCTGTTCCTGATTGTTCTTCGCGAGCTTTGTGTAGTGCGCGTTTAATGCAATCTGCAGATAGAACAGCCGGATGAACAGCAGCAGAAACGCCGCGGCAACGATGGTCATTACCACAATAACGCGTTGTCGATATTCCTGCTGTCGTTCCTGTTCAAGCGAGCCGGCTTGTGTAGCCATATACTGTTTGCCTGATGATCATAGTGTTTTTAAAGTATATATAACAACCGGTGTTTTTACAATACGATAAATCTCTTGCGCGATTCCAGGCGATAGCATATAGTCCGTGGATGAAGAAGATCGACCGCGCGATCACGCTGATTAACACAAACGTACGCCGTCTTCGCTGTCCGCACTGCGGCGGGGCGTTCACGCCGGTTGTCGGGAGAAGTCTTCTCTGCGTCAATGCCCATGCCTTTGACATCGCGAAGACCGGGTATGTCAATCTGTTCACCGGCAGACAGCAGGATTTCTATGACGCAGTACTTTTCGATGCGCGCCAGGCATGCATCGCCGGGGGATTATTTGACGGCCTTTTACGGAAGATTGCCGAAATCATAAGGGATGCCGGCAGTGCCGACGGGTTCATACTTGACGCGGGCACCGGCGAAGGAACACTTCTCGCACGGCTCATGCCGATGTGCGGCGGTACGGCATGTTGCGCGGGTATCGACATATCGCGCGACGGCATACACATCGCCTCCCGCGATTATCCGGACATTCTGTTCTGCATCGCGGATATTGCGCATCTGCCGTTCGCCGACGGTACTGCCGATTGTATCCTGAACATCCTGTCTCCCGGCCACTATGGCGAGTTCACCCGCGTGCTCGCGCCCGGCGGCGCGGTGATAAAAGTGGCAGCGGCGGATAATCACCTGCAGGAATTCAGGCAGCTCATCTACAGCGGCAGCGACGCCGAATATTACAGCAACGCCGCGGTGAAGGATTTATTCGCGTCACGCATGAACCTGATGTCCGTTTCGCATGTCGAGCATACCGTTCTGCTTGCGCCTGATATGCTGTCGCATGTCGTTCTTATGACGCCGCTTCTGCAGCAGGTGCCGGCTGAAAAGAAAGCGCTGCTCAGCGCAGAAACACGTCCGGTAACGCTGTCGTTCGATATTCTGGTCGGGAAACGTCCCGTATAATTTTATTAGAAGAGGAGTAATTATGGATAATGCGCAGCAAACAACATGCAGGCTCTGCGGCGGCAGTAAACGTCTTTCCCAGAAAGGCATTCTGGTTATTTATCTGCTGCCGCATATCGTATGGGTGTTTTTCATGGTCGTGGCCGCCGTGCTCGGCATCGTGCACAGCCGCTACTGGTTCATCATTGCGGGCGCTGCGTACATCGTGCCGCTGGTGCAGGCGGATCTCAGACTGCTCCTGTATCCGGTGGCCGCCGTTGCTTCGCTCTTCGGCGCGAAAGTGAACTGCCCGAAATGCGAACCGCACGGGGGCGTGTTCAGGAGATTTTAGTTTTTTTATCGACGGTGAAATAGATTACGAACACCATTGCCATAAAGAGGAGCAGCCCCAGCATCTCGAGCGCGAAGACAAAAGCCCCGCCGGAGAAGAACGCCGCTGCGAAATTGGCGGGGGTGAACGCCATGGCCGGCTGTATCACCGAGGGTGTACGATAAACCGATATGACGCCGAGAAACAGCACCATGAGGAGCGTTACCGCGATGAGCGCCGCGAGAAGCTTTTTCGTGCGCGAGGTAATGTGGAACACGGTTTCGCTGCCGAGATTCACGTACATGAGGACGAACAGGAACAGTATCACAATGCCGCCGGTGTAGACGATGAGCTGCACGGCCGCGATGAACTGGACATCGACGATGAAGTAGAGCATGGCGGCTGCGAAAAACGAGAGCACGAGCCCGGCCGCTGACATCATCGGCGTGCGGGAGAACACCGCCACGAGCGCCGCGGCAACCGCGAGGGCGGCGAAGAAAAGGAACGCGCTTCCGACGAACAGGGAGTTGAATCGTTCCACGGTGAGTGTTGTGAAAAAGTTCATTGTCGCGCGCCTTACGGGACGAATTTTATCGGACCGCCCTTCGGTTCAAGCAGGTCCTCTTTTTTTAAATAGAATTCAGATTTGTCGTCGGATGCGATCTCGTAATTCTGTTCGAGATAGATAGCGCCTTTCGGGCACGCTTCCTGGCAGAAGCCGCAGTAGACACAGCGGAGCAGATCGATTTCATACCTGAGCGGATATTTCTCGTCGTTCACGTAATCGTTCTTCGTGCTGTCGGATATTTCCGCCGCGGTGATGGTGATGGCGCCGGCCGGGCAGGCGTACTGGCAGGCGAAACACGCTACACAGCGCGCTTTGCCGTTCTCGTCGCGTTTGAGACAGTGACGGCCGCGGAAACGCGGGGCCACCGGCATCTTTTTCTCGGGGTATTGAACGGTCACTTTGCGCGGATCGAAAAAATGTTTGAGCGTCAGAAGCATGCCCTTGATGATGGCCGGGAAATAAAGCTTGTCCCAGACGGTGGGCGTACTGACGCGGTATTTGTCATGAACATTGATCGCCATATTTGTTCCTTGCGTATGGTATTATAAAATGAAGACGCGTATTGTCAAGCGGCGGCGGGGTATACGCGCGTTGCATGATGCGGTTGTAAATAAACGCATCTGCGATATAGTGTCCGCCATGCTTACTGCACCTGTTCTGCCGACGCCGCTGTCCGCATCGCTTGCCGGCAAACGCAATTATCAGCTGCTGCTCCTGCCGGACATTCATATCCCGCATTCACCGGACATACTTGAGCGCATCGTCAACTCGCCGGTTCTCAAAACCGTCGATCATGTGATTCTTCTCGGCGATACCGTTGCATGCTACGGGACGGATTATGAATACGAAAAACTCGGGGCATTTCTTGAACGCAGTGCAAAACCGTATTCCGTTGTTATCGGTAATCACGAATTCTCATTTGAAGTGCACGATACCAAAGAAACCTACGGGCGCATCTGGCGGTCAGGATCGCATGACCTGCGTGAGCGGCAGCTGGCAAAGTTCTCTTCGTTTTTCGGCATTGATCGGCCGTACTGGAGCGAACAGGTCGGACCGTACACCTACGTTTTTTTTATGCTGCCGAATTGGGATGAAAAAACGATTTCGAAGCATGCGGTTATTCACGAGCATGACGCGCTGAAGGAACTACCCGAAGGCGGTGATGCATTCCTCCGCTCCGTGGTGTCGGAGCGCAGCGTTCAGGGCGGAGGCGTCATCGCGTTCTGCCACATACCGCTTGCCGGCAGCATCAGCGATGATTTTGTCTATTATACGCCGGGACGCGATCCCACATTGTATCTGGAAGATGCCACCATGCGGACAATCGCGTCGTCACAGGTGCCGGTGTGGTGGTTCTCGGGTCATCTGCATCTGAGTCCCGCGCATCCGGTTGCCGGTGTGCGCCCGGTGGCGGCCAATCTCACGCAGATACATTGCCCGTCGGCTCGCTGGCACACGCGTCGTTCGCTAGACGATCATAATGCAAAGCGGTATGAAGAATCGTATTCGCTTATGCTGCGTGTTCACAACGGTTCGCTGTCGCTTGCCATATACGACTGGCTGTCGGAGATGTTCGTGTCTGATATGTCGCGGTTTACGATTGCGCCGGCGGATCATCGTTCGAAGTAGCGGCGCTGCGTTCTGTTGACAGTGCATTCCTGAACGGTATACTGTATTCATGAAGAAAATTATTGCCGTATTCTGCTGTCTCGCATCGTTTTGTTCCGCGGCGTCACTCGCGGTGTCTGTTCTGCCGTTTGACGACCTGTCACCGGACCGGAAATACACGTACGCCGGGAAAGCGCTTGCCGAACTGCTGACCGCCGATCTCGGACGGGTGAAAAATCTGCTCCTGCTTGAGCGGACACAGCTCAATAAAGCGCTTACTGAGATGGAGCTCGGACAAACCGGCCTTATGGACGAGAAAACCGCGCCGAGGATAGGAAAGCTCATCGGCGCAACCCATCTGATCGTCGGCAGCTATCTGTTCAGCGGCTCATCGTCGGTTATCGTGTATAAAATCATGCTTGTTGAAAGCGGCGCGCTGGCGGGTACCGGACGCGTTACGGCGGGGAGTGATGTCATCGCCGCTGAAAAGAAGCTCATGCGCGCGGTCATCGCAAGCCTTCGCGGTATCATTCCCGGACTGGAAGCTCCGGAGAACACCGATTCATCCGAGCCGCTTGATGCGGTGTCGTTGAACCGTTTCGGCCAGGCGCTTGATGCGGAACAGACCGGCGATTATACACGCGCGCGGGAACTCCTCAAATCGCTGACGGACGGCCGCGGCAATACGCAGGTGTTCATAACGGTGATCAATAATGTGAACAGCCGCATTGCCGACAGCGACAAGCGCCGCGAGGAAGAGCTCAAACGTTCAGGGCAGTCGACGACGGACTGGAATATATTCATGCGGACAACGGTTTCGTACACCGGCAGCATGCGCTATACATCGCTGTTGGAATACTGCCGGCGCGCGCGGCTGTCGCCGCCGAAAGCTCCGGAAGGTTCAATCATCGATGCGCGCGAGATGACGGATTACTATATCGTGTTCGCGCTTGCCATGCTCAAGCGTTCTGAAGAGACCGTGGCCGAGGGAAGCGAATTCCTTTCGCGCTACAGTACATCGATGTATTACGCGTCGGTGAAGAATTTCGTCACCGAGCATCTGGGCGTCATCAAAGAACGCGAGCCGCTCCATAAACGCACCGAGGCGAAGATAGCGGCGCTTCGAGCCGACGGCGATACGGAGAAAACACCGCGCGTCATGACCGATTTCCGTGTTGCGCAGGAATACTTCAGCGCAAAGATGTACGATAAAGCGCTTGCGTCATATCAGTCGCTATCACTGGGCGAGCTTGAAAAGCTTTCCGTCACACCCGATATGATACTGTATTTCATCTTCCAATGTCATCGCGAACTCTTCCATAAGCAGCAGGCTGCCCGCATTGTCGCAACCGTGGAAAACCTTTTTCCCGAGTCGTCGTATCTTGCGACGATGCGTACGCTCATGAACTACATGCCTGAATAGATGATTCCGACGGGAATTACTTTTTCTACTTGACCATCCGGTATGACTCTATCCACTCATGTCCCCATGCGCCCGGTTTTATGGAAAGTATTACACGGTCGCCCACGCGGGTGTTGCTGAATGTCGAGCGATGCACGCGAAGCCATGTAAGTCCGGTCTGCTTTTTCCAATGCCCTGTATGGATATAATATGATGTTCCGCTTTTTCCCGAAGTCCGTGACAAGCCGGTGACCGGCATCACATATTCCAGAGCCCTGCCTGAATCAGTGGCGCAATTGATGAGGATGGGGATACCCGCTCCGCCGGAAGGAAAGCCGAACAGCCCAAGAAGCGCGACGATGAGAAATACGCGCGGAGATGACGATCTGCCGCGTACGGCGAAAAATGCGATGATACTGAATGCGGCGAACACCGCAACGCCGATGAGCGCACCGGTTCCCGCGAACGAAAGATCGTCGACCGTATACCGGATTGCACCGATACACAGTGCGAGTATGCCGACAGTACATGCGACAGCCGCCGTGACGATGAATGCGCCGTCGATAATCTTTGCGCGATTGTCATTTAAACGCGGCAGCGACAGCACGCCCTGCGTCAATTTCGGCATAAGCTCAATAATCGCCTGAACCTGCGACGCGCTGATGGAATCCGGAGTGCACGGCCGTATCGAAACAGCTGTCTCTTTCCGGGTGACCTTGAGCGATATTCCCGGAAGGACGGCAAACAGTGATCGTATCGTTTCACGTCTGTTCCTGTCGCTGATATACTGCGACGTGAATTCATTGTCATAGGTATCGATATAGCACAGCGCGTCGAACACTGCGTCACCCGACGTGAGTTCCTTGACGAAGCCGGTTTTTCTGAAGAAGACGTCGGACTTTTTTTCTTTGCGTATGGTGAATGACGCAGGGCACGGGATTGCGGCGGTCAGCGTGAATGCGGCAGCAGCGGCCTTTTCAGGATACTGGAAATAACCGGTGACCGATATCCCGTTCACCGTTCCGTTCATCTTAAGATTATTCGATGTCGTGAAACCCAGCGCTTGGGCAATTGGATTTATCGTATCCGGCATAATGTGTTCCTCCGTTGCTGGTGTCATTATAGACCTGAAATCATGAAAAATCAAAAAAACGGGGCGGATGACGTTTCTATCGATGTCAGTATTTTGTATATTATTGTCAAATTGCTCTATTGTTAAATGACATGAATATAGCTAGATTATGGCATATCATAAGCGAGGAAGCATCTATGACAAAGCAATTAAATACCGGTCTTATCGGCTGCGGCGGTTTTGTAAAAGCCATGCATGTGCCGAATCTGAAGGCCAATCAGAAGTACCGCATTCATGCATGCGCGGATATCAATGTAAAAGCGGCCGAAGCGCTTGCCGCTGAAACCGGTGCGGCGTATGCGACCGATAATATTGACCGGCTTCTCGGCGACACGGCGGTTGATGTCGTTTTCATCACCACCACGCATGATGCGCATGCGGCTCTGTCCGTGAAAGCGGCGAACGCGGGAAAACATATACTCTGCGAAAAGCCCATGGCGATGAACGCTCGCGAATGCCGCGAGGTGGCGGCAGCGGTGAAAGCGAACGGCGTAAAATACACTGTGGGATACAACCGGGGCATGGCTCCGCTTGTGGTCAGGGCGCGCGAACTCATCAAGCCGATATCCGCGAAAATGCTCATCTACCACCGGATTCAGGCGCCGTTTCCCGCAACACATTGGACGCACAATCCGGCCGTGGGCGGCGGACGGTTCATCGGTGAGGGATGCCATATCTTCGATCTTTTCTGCGTGCTTGTCGATGCGCCTCCGGTTTCAGTCTATGCATCGGGCGGCACATTTCTCGACCCGGCGGCGGTGAAGATTCCCGACAGCGGCATCGTGACGATCACCTTCGCCGACGGATCAATCGCGACGACGCTCATCGCCAGCGACGGCTGTCCGACGTTCCCGAAGGAATCGACGGAAATCGTCTGTGGCGGAAAAGCGGTTATGATAAACGATTTTACATCGCTCGATTATTTCGGTTTCGACGGACAGGCGAAGCAGACCCAGACAGCGGCAAAACAGGATAAAGGACAGGCGCTTGAGATAGACAGACTCGCTGACGCAATCATCAATGATGCCGAGGCGCCCAACGGTATCCTGCAGGCGGCGCGCGCGGCTGTCATCAGCTACAAAGTGAATGAATCCATTGCGACGGGAAAAACACTATCGATTAACGAACAGGAGTATTGCTTATGATACGCATCGGAGCCTGCAACATCGACACGTCACATCCCAAGGCGTTCGCCGATTATCTCGCAAACGGCAGCGACGCCCGGTACGTGGGTATTTTCAACGACGGATTCCGCGGCGACGACGAGGTTGACGGATTCATAAAAAAATACGGCCTTGAGAAGCGCTGTACGTCCATGGAGGAACTCGCCGACATGTGCGACATCGTTTTCATCCACGACTGCAACTGGGACAAACATCTTACGCACGCCCTGCCGGTGCTCAAAAAAGGCAAGCCCGTGTTCATCGATAAGCCCATCGTTGGGAATCTCGCGGACTGCCGGCGCATCGAGGCGCTTGCGAAGGAAGGCAAGGTGCTGCTCGGTTCGTCATCGGTGCGTTACGCCGAGGAGATCGTTGATTTCGCCGCAAAGAGCGAAGCGGATATCGGCCGCGTGATGAATGTGTTCGGCACGTCGGGTGTGGATGAGTTCAATTATGCGGTGCATATCGTCGAGGCGTTCGGGGGGCTGCTCGGTACGGGAGCAGTGTCGGCACAATTCGCCGGGCGTTCGTCCATCGGCGGCAAGGTCTGTGAAACATTTTTCGTCACGTTCGCAAACGGCGTTACCGCGACCTATAATACATTCAGCGGCACCTGGCAGCCGTTCGATGTCGTCATCCAGACAACAAAATCAACCTATCATTTCCGCATCGATGTCTCGAAGATATACGCGGCACTTCTTTCGCGTATCATCGACTTCATGAAAACCGGAACAAACAGACTTGCGCCGGTTCCGGTGATAACCGAATCGGTGAAGATAATGCTCGCGGCACGCATCTCGCGTGAGAACGGCGGCAGGGCTGTGGCACTTGCCGATATTCCTGAAAGTGATCCGGGCTACAGCGGAGCGCTGTTCGAGAAGGAATATGCTGCTGCAGCGAAGAAGATGTATGTGTAGGAGTAGGAGCAGGAGGGAACAAGGGGCTTTAGCCCCTTGTTCATTGAGGTAATCATGAAACCCAACTACATCACCATCAAAGCCGCCTCAATAACATTCACCGAAGAAAAACTCCGCACACCGCTCATGTTCGGCGGCGGCGTGGTGACGGCAATCACAAAAGCGGCTGTGTCGGTTACCGTTGAGAATAAAGCGGGGAAAACGGGCACGGGACGCGGGCAGATACTGCTGTCCGATCTCTGGGCGTTTCCGTCTCTGCATATATCACATGAGGCCAAGGACGCGGCCATGCGCCTGATGAGCCGGAAATATCTTTCCTATGTGAAAGGGTTTTCGGGTTTCGGTCATCCTGTTGATATCTACATGGAAAGCAAACCGCACATGAAAGAGCTCTGCGATGAGGTGACTCGGGAGTGCTCGCTCAGAGAATCTTTTCCTTTTCTCGCGGCGCTCGTGTGCGCGTCGCCCGTGGATATGGCGCTGCACGACGCAATGGGTATCGCCGCCGGTGTTTCCTCGTATGATCTCTACGGCGCGGACGCCATGGATAATGATGTGAGCCGTTATCTCGGCAGTGAGTTCCGCGGACGTTGTATCGCCGAATATCTGCGCCGTGACTATCGCCCGGAACTGCCGGTGTTTCATCTCGTCGGCGGTGCGGACAAGCTGTATAAAACCGACGTGACAAAAGACGATCCTGCCGACGGATATCCGGTCTCGCTTGAGGAGTGGATAGAACGTGACCGCGTGTTCTGTTTTAAGGTCAAGCTCAAAGGCAAATCGGTAGATGAAGATGCGGCGCGCACGATAGCGGTTGCGGAATGCGTTGAGAAAACGCTCGCGCGGCTGAACATGCCGGAGTATTTTCTCACCATCGACCAGAACGAGATGTGCGATGCGCCGGCCTTCGATTTGGAATATCTGCGTAAGCTCAAGGCGAAAAATTCCCGGGCGCACGAGGCACTCCTCTACATAGAACAGCCGACCTCTCGCGATATCGTCAAGTCGGCGCACGATATGCGCGCGTTATCGCGGTTGAAACCCGTGCTTGTGGACGAAGGTATGGTCGACATCGAGACGATGAACGTTGCGCTCAGTCACGGCTGGAGCGGATTCGCGCTCAAGGTGTGCAAGGGGCTTTCATCGGCGCTCATCTATACGGCAATGGCGGAGGCGAAGAAACTGCCCTACGCAGTGCAGGATCTCACGAATCCGGGATTGTCGCTCATCGCGAGTGCGGGTTTCGCGGCGCGCATCACTACGGTCAAAGGCTTTGAGTCGAATGTGTTTCAGTTCATCCCGTCGGCGAATACGGCGGAGGCGAAGGCGCTGCCGGATTTTTTTTCGCGCAGCGGCGGTGTTATCAGGACCGGTGTTCTGAACGGGAATGCGGGACTCGGATATTCGCCTGATATGAAATCGGCATACAGGCACGGAAACGTACGGATGATTTGAGAGGACAGTATGGCAAACCTGAACGATGACATGGAATCACTGCGAATAACCGTTGAGCATCTGTCACACGTTATCGGTCCGCGGGCGCCCGGCAGTGACGGGGAGAAACGCGCAGCTGAATACATACAGGAACGGTTCTCCCGGTTAGGGATATCCGCCGCTATAGAAGAATTCGAATCTCCCTCATGTACGGTAACAGGCGCCTCGCTTCGCATCGGGGACGGCAATGAACTGACCGCATGCCCGATGCAGTTCTCGCCCGCGGGAAGTGTATCGGGACCGCTGGTGTTTCTCGGCAGCGACGAACATATCATCATCGACGAAACGTCCGTTTCCGGCGCGGTGGGAATCATCACCGCAATGGGCGGCGGCATCGCGCGTAACCGTCTCGCGCGGTCACTCGAAGACCGGGGTCTTGCGGCGCTCATCGTGGTGAACGGCGGCGATGAGATAAACACGAAGTTGATACGCGAGCCGCTGCTCAAACGCATGCCGGTGCTTTCGGTTCCATTCAGCACCGCCAGAATTCTGTGGCAAAACCGCGGTAAAAGTATTACCGCCGAAGTCCGGTCGGACACGACGGGTACCGGCGTTTCGCGGAATGTCATTGCAACGGTGAAAGGCGTGAGCGACGATTACATAGTGCTCTGCGCTCATTATGACACGGCATCGCTATGCCCCGGCGCAACGGATGACGCAGGCGGCGTGGCGGCATTACTTGCCGCTGCGTCGGTTCTGGGGCGGAGCACACACCCGCTCGGCATCGTTTTTCTTGCGAGCGGCAGCGAAGAACACGGCGGTGACGACGGTACGGGGCGCGGTGCGCAGGCGTTTTTCAAAAAGCGCGCCGGCAGCATCGACCGTATCCGCGCATTCATCGATACGGATAATGTGGGCGGTATACTTTCAACACCGGCGCTTATCATGGGCGGGCCGGGTGTATTTAAGCGCGCAATTGAAAACGCATCGCTTGAACAGCGGTATCGGCGCATCATCCGCGACAATGCCTCGCATGGATGCGACAGCGGTGCCGCATATCAGTACGGCATTCCGTATGTATGGATGACAAACGCGCTCTCGCCCCGTCCGTATTATCACACCCCGTCGGATGGAATTGAAAATATCGACTGTGCGTCGCTCTCCGCCGCCGTGCGCGATATCGTGAAGCTCGCGGAACTTCTTGCGGCGCAGGGACCGTTCCTGCCCTGGGATAGCGATCAGGTGATTATCCGGCCCGCACGTATGACGGATATGCCGTCGATTGGGGAGATAACCGGCCGCGCGTTTGACGGTGTGAGCATGGATAAGATGCAGGAGGAATTCTTCGGCGAACAGCTTGGCGGCAGGGAATGGCGCGATTACAAGAGCCGTTCGGTGATGTCGTTCTGCCGTGAAAACCTGTATTGCACGATAGTCGCGGAATATGAGGGCCGCACGGTGGGATATGCCACGTATCAGCTTCACCGTGAAAAAGGCATTGCCGAGATAAGCAACAATGCCGTTCATCCCGATCACCAGGGAAAGGGAATCGGCAAACGGCTGCAGACGGAAGTGGCCCGCCGCATGCGGGAAGAAGGATATACGCGGTTCACCGTGAGCACATTGTCCGTCGATATTCCGGCGCAGAAGCTCTACGAAAAACTCGGGTATCGTAAGTATGCGGAAACGTTCCACTATCTGAAATGAAAAATCTTAGCAGGCAGGTGTTTTATGTCGCGATATTGCAATGCCGCAGCAATGCTGTTCAGTACACGGGCAAGCCGCGGCGCAAAAGACGCCGGTGATATCGTCCTGAAGGAGACAGCCGACGCACTTGAGTCCATGCGCGGCTACGGACTCGATCTCATAGTCCTGTCCGAAGGCGTTGAGGCGTTCGGACAGACGATTGATACCGCGGAGGATGTAACGGCACCCGGACCATTTCTGTCGCTCTATCTCGATTTCGCCGCAAAGGAAAAATGTACCGTTGCCGGTTCAGTGAAGATACGCGAGAACGGGTGCGTGCACAATTCCATCGCTTTCGTGACGCCTGACGGTCGAATTGCCGGTGTGTATCACAAGACATTCCTCACCGACGGCGAGATCACGTCGGGGCTGACACCGGGGAAGGGTGCGGTGGTCGCCGATTCTCCCGCGGGACTTCTCGGCGGCGCGGTGTGTTTTGATCTCAATTTCGACATGATACGTGACGGATACCGGGCGAAGAAACCCGGGATCATCTGCTTCGCGTCGATGTACCACGGCGGTTTAATGCAGAAACTCTGGGCGTATCACTGCCGTTCATATTTCATCTCGGCGCTTCCGTTCATCGGCGGCGGCATACTCGATCCGTTCGGCAGAGCGGTGGCGCTGTCTGACTGCTATACCGCGCATCCATCGGCCCGCATCAATCTCGACTATGTCATGGTGCATCTTGATTTCAATCGCGATACATTTCCGGCGATACGTAAAAAATATCGCGACGAAGTGACTATCGATATTCCGGCGGATATAGGGCCCGCGCTCATGTTCAGCAACACGGAAAAACGAACCGCAATGGATATCGTGCGGGAATACGGGCTTGAACTTCTGGATGATTATCTTGACCGTATGATTATTGCGAATGAGAAAAACCGGGCCTAAACACGTCTGAGCTGACGTTTCCGCGACAGTTCAAGTATCACTCCGATAAATACGGGAAGACCCGTGATGATGACTGCGCCGAGAATAGCATCCGTGACCGATGACTTTCCTTTTGCCGCGGCTGTTCCCGTTGTCACGCCGATGATGATGAGCGCCCAGAAGATCGCGCTGACGGCAAAAAGAAAACGCGAGATGACAATCTTCCACGTGCCTCTGCCCGCAGTCTGTGCGGGTTGAACAGCCGCTGGTGCTGCGGCCGCCCGCGGCGGTGCTTTTCCCCAGCGTTTTTCCGAAAGCAGTCGTCCTTTTTTCAACGCGATATTCCCCGCGATGATGGTTACGATGACCAGCGGGATGATGAGCGCGGCCAGTGAAGTACCCGACAATGCGAATGTATCATATACGGCGTGGATGATGCAGGCGATAACGAAACCGGTGAAGATTTTTCCCGAACCGCCGGTGTCCGTGTCGAATTTCGCAAGCCCGATGAAATAGCCCATGAGTATTCCGGTGAATACGTGCATCGGTATCGAGGTCATCGCGCGCATCATGCCGGTGCCGATGCCGTGCTGAAACACATAGAACACGTTTTCGAACATGGCGAATCCGATGGACGCGGCGACGGTGTACACGATGCCGTCGTTCTCCTCGTTGAACGCCGGATGCTTCCAGATGAAAAGCAGCACCGCCGCAAGCTTGAGCGCCTCTTCCGCCGGAGCGATGACGATGAACGATTGCAGCGCCGCACCGGTAAGGCCGCCTGCGGTGAACGGCGGCATTTTCAGCACAACAGCTTCAATGACGGCGGCGGGGAACACGGAGGCTGCACCGAGCAGCAGCGCTTTGAGGATAAGCCCGGCGGGTTCCGGCTCAAGCCGGTCGTTGCGGAGCACGTAGAAAAGAAAGAACACCGGCGGCAGAAGCGCCACGGCGGTGAGCATGATTGTCTGCATAAACGGTTCCCGTCACGGATGCGGCATGAGATGCAGCACCGGGTCGATGATGATGAACGTGAGGAAGATGATGATGCCCACGGCGTTGACGACCACTGAAACAACATGCATGCGGCGGTAATGCGGCGGCATCTTCATGGCGGTGAGTCTCCGGTAGACGAAGATGTTGTAGGCGATGTAGTATGCGCTCACCAGTGCTATGAAAATACCGGCGACAAGCGCGGTGCGGCCGGCGAAGAGTTTCATGAATACGACGAGAATGCAGAAGAGCACGATGACCGGTACGATCTGAATCGTGCGCACGAGCGACATGCCGTCGATGAGTGTGCGTTTTTCCCCGTCGGTGAGTTTGACGAGTGCCGCGCGGGCGATGAATCTGCTCACGATCATCCCGCTGAAAAATATTATCGAACCGATGTAAATCGACTGCATGCCGTTCTCCAGGATAATGTTCATAGCGGAAAGAGCTTTACGGTGAGTATAAACGATGCCGTGGCTCCGGGCGCAAGCGACAGCGGCTTGAGCACCGTGATGTTCGAGTGCTGATAGACCTGCTCGAAATGGTCAACCGCGTCTGATATCGTGATGACCGGCGAGTGCAGGAACGTTAGCGGTTCATCGGCATGAAGCTCGACGGCGATCTTTTTATATCCCTCATCGGCAACGCCGAGCGCCGCCGTGCGGAGCGTGCCGGTGGCGTTCATCTTCCAGTCGTTTTCCAGCCGCGTGCGTTTTTTCTTCGACGGGATGTAGAAAAACCGGTCTTCCGCGTCGGGAGCGAGCAGGGTGATATTGCATTCACAGGCGAATACGGTGGTGACGGCGGTATCGTCATTATTGGTGAATACATATGAAACTGACAGTCCTGCTTCTTTGGTCGCGGTATACGTTTTTGACAGCGTGACCTTTCTGCCGTTCACGCTTCCGTTTGCCGTGTAAACGATATCGGCGGATGTTTTTTTCTTATTCAGCGATACGTCATAATCGGTATTCACGAACGTGCCCGTTTCCTGCCATTGCATGTCGCGCCAGGCGGCCGCATCAACTTCCGCATCGATGAAATGATCGACGAACATAGCCTTGCGGTTCCTGTCGAACATAAGCATGGTGCGGAGTATCGGATCGAACGTTTTGGGTTTTTCATGTATCGACTGTACGCCGTCACCCGTTGCCGCATGTCCGTCGACGGGGCGGCGGAGTATCTGCTCATGATACGCCTCCTCGCGGCGCGCGAGCGTATCGATAAGATTGATGGGCGACGGCTTATAGTCCCACTCGATGAGGGCGCCCGACGTTCGGTGCGTGATGAGCGTCTGCAGCTCCGTGGAGACTACCGCCTCATCCCTGCCGTCAAGATCGAAATCCTCCGCAACCGCCGTGAGCCAGCTTTTTCCGTTCGCTTCACGTTCGGCGATGAGCGACGCGTTTATCAGATGAGAATAATTCGCATAGCGCAGGTGATTGCAGTACAGCCCGCCGAATGTGCCGTGCCAGTACGGGCAGTTGCACTGACCCATGAAAAGTTCGCGTGTGGCCTCGTCCTTTGCGTCGCCTTTGGGCATATCGTTTACAAGCTTTGACGCGGCGAGCATGCGCTTGTGCATATTATTGCTTTCGGGATATTTCACGAAGAAATTGCGCCAGTAACTTCCGCGGAGGAATCGTTCAGCACCGGCGATAGGTGCTGCTTTCTTTTTCAGCGCCGCAAGTTCACGCTGCGGTTCTGCGGGGAGCACCCATTCACCCATCTCCTGATACGACGCGGTGGGCAGGTACACGCGTCCGAGCGGCGGATAGCTGCTCATGTAGTCCGAATAGGTGGTGAGCTTTATCCACGTCTCGCGGCGGAGTGCATTGAAGAACTGTTTGAGCCATTCGCGGGTGTATATCCATTCGTACGTATCCGGCCAATCGCCGTATTTCTCGCCGTCGTCGTGGAGCACCAGAAGCCGGTCGCCTTTTTCCGTGGCGAACGATGCGATCTGTTCGATGACTTCCTTGACGGGCTTGAACGGAATGACATATCTGAGCGCCTTCGAGATGGGGAAAACGCTGATGCGTTCATGCTCATTGTCGGTGGTGAAATAGCCGAACATGGCGTCCTCGTTGACACCCGCGTATACCAGATGCGTGTCATCGACCACGATATACGACAATCCCGCTTTTGCTATCGGCCGTACCAGATGCGGTTCCCAGACACGCTCGGCTATCCACGCGCCTTGTGCGGTGTAGTTAAAACGTTTTTTGATGTAGCGGTTGAGCATCTGCATCTGCGCCACCGCGTCGCGTTCGGGGATTACCGGCAGTATCGGCTCATAATAGCCGCCGCTTATCATCTCCACGCGTCCCGCTTTCACAAGCGTTGCGAGCATGTCCATATGCTCCGGGTGATGCGTTTCCATCCAGTCGATGAGCGAGCCGGAGTAGTGGAACGTGAACGCGAGCTCGGGATATTTCATCAGCATCTCAAGGAACGGCTGATACGCGTTTTTGTACGTGTTCTCGATGACGAAGTCGAAATTGCCCACCGGCTGGTGATTGTGATTGCCGAGAATGAGGTTGATCGTCTTCATGGCTTACTTCCTTATTGCTCTCGTTACGGCCGTCATGGTGCGTGAAAAATATGATGCTGCGTTCTTCATGCAATTGTCAAGCGTCACCGGTCCCGGCGCGATGGAGAACATCGCTGTTACACCGTGACGGTAGAGCACTTCGGCTCCTTCGTTCACGCCGCCGGCGATGACGATGCACGGCACACGGTGCTTTTTACAGAGCGCGGCGACTCCGGCAGGCGCTTTGCCGAATACCGTCTGCGAATCAACGGCGCCTTCCCCGGTGAAAACGATATCGGAACGGCGTATCGCCTGTTCCAGGTTACTCATCCGCATCACGAGATCGATGCCGCGCTCGAGCCGTCCGCCGAAGAACGCCATGATGCCCGCGCCGAAACCTCCCGCGGCTCCCGCGCCTTCACGGTCGGCAACCGATATGCCGAGGTCGCGCTGCACGATACGCGCAAAACGGCGTAGACCCGCTTCGAGTTCTTTCACCATCGCCGGTGTTGCACCTTTCTGCGGCCCGTAGACATACGCCGCGCCGTTCTTTCCGTAGAGCGGATTGCGCACATCGCATGCGGCGCGGACAATGACGCGCGCGCGTTTTTTCGGCGGCACGATGCGATCAAGCGACGCAAGCCCGCCGCCGGTGAGCGGTATGCTGCAGCCGGTTTTGTCGAGAAAATCAAAACCAAGTGCGGCCGCGGCGCCGATGCCGCCGTCCGTCGTGGCGCTTCCGCCGATGCAGAGGATAATTTCCTGAGCGCCCCGTTTCATCGCGGCGTCCATCAATAGTCCGGTGCCGAAGGTCGTTGTCTTCAGGGGATTCCTGTCACGCGCGCTGATGAGTGCGAGGCCGCTCGCCTTCGCCATTTCGATGACGGCAACACGTCCGTTATGAATAAAACCGATAGGCGCCTGTATCGGGCGGAACAGCGGATTCAATGCGGGGATTTGTATGATACGCTCGCCGGCAGCGGCAACCATTGCTTCCATGGTGCCATCGCCGCCGTCACCAACCGGTGCACGGATCACACGCGCGCGCGGGTCGGCATGCCGTATCGCCCGTTCGCCGAGACGACAGAGCTCAACGGCGGATAGCGATTCCTTGAATGAATTGAATGCGAGCGTATACGTCAACGGGCACTCCTTGCGATGTATCGTAAAAGAGAGATTAACCGTTCAACGCGTCGATAAGCTCTTCCATGGATAACGTTGCGGTGCCGCGTTTGCCCACGACGACACCCGCGGCATAATTCGCGATGAACGATGCGTCGAGAAACGGCAGACCGACGGCAAGTCCCATCGCGAGAACGGCGATGACGGTGTCGCCGGCGCCGGAAACATCATACACCGCTTTTGCTTTTGTGGGGATGAAAAACGGATTGCCGCCTTTTATTTCGTTGGACAATATCGCCATGCCCTGCGGTCCGAGCGTTATCATCATATGGGGGAGCGCAAGCGTTTTTTTGATATGACGTCCGAGTGCGGCGATAGCTTCCTTTGAGTTGGCGTCCACCTCGCGGCGCGCGCCTTCCGCCGCTTCCTTGAGGTTCGGCGTCATGGAGGTGACGCCTTTGTAGTAGCCGAAATGCTTCACCGACGGGTCCACGAGGACAAAGCGTCTGTTTTTTTTCGCGAGCTTGGTGATTGAGGTGATGAGTTCGCGGGTGATGACTCCTTTCGCGTAATCGGAAATGATGATGCCGTCATAGCGGCCGATGTTGCGTTCGATGTAGCCGATGAGCGAATCGCGCGCGGCCTTGCCGTGGGAAGCCGCATCTTCATTGTCGATGCGCACCACCTGCTGCGTGCCGGCGATGATGCGCGTTTTGGTGATGGTGGGCCTCTCCGTGTCGATGACAAGACCGTCGGGCGCGATGCCGAACTGTTCCATCTCGCCGACAATTGCCTGCGCTTCCCTGTCCTTGCCGATGACGCCCACAAGTCCGGCGGTTGCGCCGAGTGCGGCGATGGTGCGCGCCACATTGCCCGCGCCGCCGAGGAACTGTTCCTCGCGCCGGACATGCACCACGGGGACAGGCGCTTCCTGCGAAATGCGGGCTACGTCACCGTAGACAAAACGGTCGAGCATGAGATCGCCGACAACCAGCACCCGTGCCTTCGCGAGACGGAGGCAGTGTTTTTTATAATCCTGCATGGGAAGCTCCTTGATAGCGGACTGGTCGGTATAACGCATCAACGCGGCGTTATGTGAACATTCGTGTATTCGTTTCCGGTTATGGTGCGAAGCGCTTCAAGCGCCATAACGCGCACACCCCAGAGCTCATTGTTGTTCTTCAGAAACCGCTCAAGCGCGGGCACGGCGCGCATGTCCCGCGTTTTTCCGATTGCGTCGATGACCATCATACGGTCGTGATCATTCGTCGTCGCGGTGAGCATGGAAAATAACAGCGGGAAAATCCGCGCATCAGGGATATATCCGATAGCCTCGAGCACCGCATACCGTTTTTCATCAGATTCTTTGAGCATTGCTTCAAGTACACGCATGTCGAATCCGGGTATCTCGCCGAGGCGGACCAGCCATTCCGTCGCGCGTTTCGTGTCGCCCTGTTCATGATAGAAGGTGAACACGCGCAGACAGAAAGCGGTGCCGGGCTTGAGTTTGAATGCGCGGATGAGCATTGCATTGGCGCGCCGTATACCGGGTTCGTTCGCCGCGATAGTCCGCTTGAGGTCATCGCCGGTTTTGCCGCTGAGCTTTCCATATGTATGAGCGAGGTTTTTGAGCGCGCGTTCGGTCATTCCCTTTTGCCCGCCGAGGATCACATCCTCATAGAACGACAGGAATGGATTTCTGCTGTCAGCGCGCTTTTGTTTCGGCTGTACCGCGGGTGCAGGCGCCGTTTTTTTCGGAGGGAACGGAATTGCGGTGAGGAAGTTTTCAATATAGAAATGAATGTTTGCTTCAACACGTATCGTGTCGCGGAACTGGCGTTCTGCAGCATCGGCCGCCGCTGTGCTGGCTATCGCTGTGTTGGCTATCGCTGTGTCGCCGGTGTTCGTAGCGGCTGTCGAGCGGATGTCCTGCAGCAGCGTCTGTATCAGCGTTGTGTTTCTGGCGGATGCAAGCGTTCGTTTTACGAGCGGATGATTGTCAATGGCCATGTCATTGAAATGTTTCGCAAGCAGCCGCTGCCGGACGGCATACATTTCAACGGCGTTACAGCGCAAGCCCCACTGTTCGAATAGTTTGCGGTATTCATCCATAGCAAACAGCGGTGCCGATGGATCCGGTTTGAGGCGTGTCATCAATTCATAAAAATCGGAACCGGTCACGGTGACGGCGCCGGACACGATGATGTCGTTGCTCTGCGGCATCTCTTTCAGACGGTCATAATAGCGTGTAACAGATGCTTTTTTCAGAATGCGGTCTGCGTACTGCTGCTGCATGCTGTTGATCTTAAGTCCCGTATGCCGTGCGCGGATGTCCGCATTGTGCTTGAGCGCAGCAATCTCCTCTTTTGACTTTTTCTCACGTTTGATGAGCTGTATCAGCGCGGTGCCGAACGGAAGATCGACAGACTTGAATTCGCCGGGCTTCATGGACATAGCCGTCTTGGCGATATCAGCATCGATGGCGTAATAGTCGAACGACGGCATCGACTCCACTACGCGCCAGTCCGGACGGCAGAGATTGGTGAGGTCGCTGATGTTCGATGCGCCTGCGGATAGCGCCTTCGCGCACATTTTAGTTACATCGGCAAGAATCGGGTCACGCAGTGCGGGGGGGAGATATGCCGGCATCGGGGCAAAAATAAAACCGATGGTGTAGCGGTATGAAAGCAGGTCGATGTCATGCCCCGTCAGATGAACGCGCGCCGGGAAAATGTTCTGCACATATACGTTCTGCTTAAGCTCGGCCGTTTTCTGCTGCAGGCGGTCGAGATATCGTTTCTGTTTGTCGATGCCGCGCCGGCGGGCTTCAGCCGTTAACAGCCGTTCGTCGATGATCGCGTAAATCTCGTTTTTCTGGCGCTCCATGTTCTCTACAATATCAGTCTGCCGCGCCGTGTCGTATCCGCGCATGCGTTCTCTCAGCTCGGCCCGGGTGATTATCCCTCCCCGATATACCGCTACGGGATTGCGGTCGGAACAGCCGACGAGCGCCAGTATGGCGGCTGCAATGATTGAGAAGCAGAGGACATGCGGAGTTCGGTGCAGCGGCGGTGAGCAATAGGACATGTGTGCCTCCATGTAGCCCGTTCATTATATCAAAATCCATAGTGATGTAAATACACTTCAACTGGCCCCGCCCGCCCTACCGCTTCGCTCACTCGTGATGCGTATTTCGCGCATACGGGCTTGCGGGGGTATTTTCTTTACGCGTCAGCGTAACTCGCATGCATATGTTTCCACGTTATTGCTTTGCCGGCATAATAATAGCATTGCACGTTATCGCGTAGGCTATGCTCGCACAACGCAGACGCGTTCAGAAAACACCCCCGCTGCGCCCGGCGCACAATACGCGTTGGCTCGTTCGCTGCACTGTAACCCACCCTTAAAGAAAAGAGCCCCCTTATTGTGCTTGCCCGTGATACGATGCAAGACCCGCTGCCGGTCACTGAGCGACTCGCGCTGAGCGTAGTCGAAGTGAGTCGAAGTGACCGTATATCTTTCAAGCTGCCGCCGTGCGCTTGTACACCGCTCCGAAATATGACAGCAGTTTGCGGATAAGCGTTGTTATGGAGAAAGCGCGCGCCAGTACGGACAAGGGAGCATGCTCCCTTGTCCGTACTGACGCGATGCTCACATCACATCCATCTGCGGAAGCAGTATGCTTGTCATCCGCAGGCGCGGCCTCGCGGTTCCCGAGCGTAGTCGAGGGAAGACCGCGCCTGCGTGCTTCATTCACCACGGCATAAGCAGCCGGAACATCACGTTTCATAACGTTCTCATACGCCGCGCGGATTGCTTTCCGGATGCGCGAGCAGATGCTCCGCACGGTGCCTTCCGGCTTGTGTACCGTTTCCGCGATTTCCGACGATGTATATACATCCTCATGCATCTGCAGTATATAGCGGGTGTCGGCGGAAAGTCCGTTGATGACTTCCTGCGCGGCTTCAAGTGCGGGATTGGAGGTATAGACAGAAGATGATGACGATTCAGAGCTGTCCAAACTCGTGTCGACGAGAAAATCGATGCGGAGCATATCGCTCCCGGTGGTTACGGGTTCATCAAGCGATACTACTTTCGCTTCCTTTTCGCGGGCGGCGAGTTTGCGGAGATAGTCGTTACGGGTGTTGATGGCGATGACGTATATCCACAGGCGCATATTACCTTTTGCCGCGTCGAACCGGTCGATGGTGGTGATGACTTTCATCATAACGTCACAGGAAAGTTCTTCGGCGTCGGAGGCATCATTAACCCAGCGGCTGAAAAGATGTTTGATGTAGGTGAAATAGCGGCTCTGGAAGAGGCGATAGCATTTCATGTTGTTCTGGCGGATACCGTTGATGAGTGTAGTGTCATCAAGTTGTGAATGTATAGTATTCATATCAAACCCCATTCTGTATATTCTGCCGAGTGAAGCGCGCGTGATGATTTTTTACGAAATCTTACAAAATATAACAGGAGGTGATTTATGAAATCACTCAACGAAACGGAAAAGAGAGAGTTCGCGATGCGGATTCTCAACGTACTCACGACCAACGCTCAGGCGGTGAAAGCCGCGGGCGTAGACCCCTCGGGAAAAGCGGCGATGCTGAAAGTTCTCACGGATGAAGCGTTTGCCGCAGAGGATGCGCAGATCCGGATGGAGGCCGATTGCCGGGATGTAACCGCCCGCTCACGCGCCACCACGCAGACCGCCTATGCGGCGGCGTCGGGGGTGGTGGAACTCATCATCGGCACCATCGGAAGCGACAAGCAGCTCTCCCGCGAACTGCGCTCGCTCCGGAAAGCGATCACGCGCGGAACGGGAACCGAAAAAGTCCCCGCAGCCGCAAAACCCGAAAAGAAGACGGCGTAGCGTGAACACCGGCTGAAAGGCCCGGACAGGAAGACGTTCCTGCCCGGGCCTTTCTTGTGCATTATTGTCGCTCTCGCGGTTGTTCGCCGCCTACGCCATCCGGGCGGCGGCTCTTTCGGGCGCATCCATGCGTGTATTTCACTTGATATATCGTCATTTTACTCCTTTTGGGTTGCGGGATATGTCCCGCGTTACGCCGTATGCTGCGATAATATTCCGGCGTACAGTATTATCAGGACCGTGTACTGGGTGCAGGAGCCGGTATGAGCTGTGCCTACACCAGTTTTTTGACGGTGCACTCCGGTGCGCGCATGCGAACAACCCGTCGGATTACTGCAGCATCGCGCGTATGTACCCGCCGGAACGTCGTACAGACACAAAAATACAGTGTGCTCATCGTAGAAGACAGCCGGAAAATCTTCCGGCCCTTCCGGATTACCGGGAATGTCTCCGCACGCTGTGTATACGCCGGCGCATGTTGCCGGCAGGCTTGCGCACGTTCAACATATTCCAGCGTACAGACCTTGTACGTTCTCGCCGTTCGCTGCACCCATGTGCATGTACGACGTACGATGGGAGGTGCACCGCATATTCCATCATACGCTGCGGACGAGACGGTGTACGCACCATGCGAGAAAGCGTATGTTGTACTCGAGCAGGCGTATGTTCTTTATACGCGCTCACCATCAACTGCATACAGGTGCGTGTGCTGCGTATGCCGGTGCATGTATTGTACGAGCTGATGTATGGGTTGCGCGTTACAGCTTACGGACAGCATGAGCCGGTGTATGCTGAGCGTATGCTGGAATATTTTTGTTGTTTTGGGCATTATGAAAAATGGAAATCATGCGTGATCATGTGCCGATAAGGTGCGATATGTCGCGCGCAGCAATTGTACGTCACTGTGCTGCCGGCTCGATATGAGTGACATGGATATTGACGCATCTCATCGCGGATGTATAATCATAACGTACTGATTCGCTCCGGCCTTGCGGATCAGAATACTCCTTCTGATATTATTCGTAGAAGCGGTGTATTGAGAATTGCGGTGGAGCGGAATATGAACACGATAGCAGATCATTTGACCGGCCGTTCGTCAATAATTCTCATCCTGCTGGCGCTCTCACTATGCTGCCTCGGTTCGGAAAATAAAAAATCCGGCGCTCAAGCGGACAACGGTCCGGAAAAGCTCATCTATATGTGCGAAGACATTCCTCCGTCCAATTATCTTGAACACGGTGAACTTAAGGGGATATCCGTCGAAATGCTCCGGCTAGTATGGAAACAGATGGGAGTTCCGTCACAGACGATCAAGATTGTACCCTGGGCAAGGGGCTATCACACTGTTCAGAGTCAGAGCAACTGTGTTCTTTTTTCAATGACCCGGACCCGTGAACGGGAACGATTGTTTAAGTGGGTCGGACCTATCTTTACCGTAAAGAATGTACTCATGGGCCGAACCGACAAAATCCTGAAAATCGATACGATTGATGCCGCAAAGAAACTGCGGATCGGCACTATTAAGGACGATGTGCTTGAAAAATATCTGCTTCAGTCCGGTTTTTTACCGGATAAGATCGACGGTGTTGCGGCCATGGAACAGAACTTTGACAAGCTGCGGGCAGGACGGATCGATTGTATCGCGCATACCGAGCAGACTTTACGGCAGTACATCCGCAATAATAAACTTGATCAGGATGGGTTCCGGGTGTTCTTTGTCCTGTCCGACAGCCCGAATTATTATGCGTTCAGCAGGGAAACGCCGGACACGCTGATACAGCAGTTCCAGAAAGCGCTTGAACAGCTTGCCGACGAACACCATGCTTTGCTGGAACGATATGGATTGTCGCCGTGAAACAGGCACTGTTGATGCCGGCATTCAGGGGACAATACGGGGGTACGCGTTGAAACAGACGGGAACATCCATTGCGGTCGTCGTCGTCGCGGTCATTGTCTTTGCGGTGCTGTTGCTTGCAGCGGCAGCCGGCACCATCGGGTATACGTTGTATGAACGGCAGGAGCGGATGGAAATAAACGCGCTCCTTATTGTCGTTACAGAACAGGCAAAAACAGCACTCGCCCTGCCGCTGTGGAATTTCGACGGCAGACAGATAGCACAGGCAGTCGAAAGCATCATGAAGGAACGGTCGGTATACGCCGTCGTGGTCAGCCAGACAAAACCCGAATCGGTCGTTCTTGCGCGCGGACGGAATGCAGCATGGGAACCGGTCGCCATAGAGCATCCGCCGCTGTCGGGAACATTTCTCACGCGTACTGCGGATATCATGCATGAAGGGGATATCATCGGCAGCATACAGGTGTATACCACGGTCCAGTTCCTGAAAGAACGACTGGCAAAAACGCGGTTGCTTATCATAGTATGTATCACCATCGCCACGCTCCTGCTGACGTTACTGCTCTACGCGCTGCTCTGGCGTTTTGTTCTGAAACCGATAACGGTACTTGAGCGGCATACGCTTGACATCAAACATGGTGTGGCGACACGAACGCTTGCATCGGCGGGCCCGTTCTTCGGCGAATTGGATACGCTTCGTATCTCCATTGCCGGCATGGTCGAACTGCTTGAGACCCGCTATGTCGATCTGCAGCGGAAAGAGGCGGAGCTTCGTGAAAGCGAGTTGTTCCGCAAACGGATTTTCGATACATCCCGGGTGCCTATCGTGGTTATCGATTACGATAATTCCCGATATGTCGACTGCAATCCCGCCGCGGTGCAGATATACGGTTACAAAAATCGCGAGGATATTCTCGGTAAAACGCCCGTAGACTTTTCGGCACCCGTGCAATACGACGGCACACATTCCACCGTCAAGGCGCCCATCTACATCGCGCAGGCTGTCAATGAAGGATCGGTCATCTTTGAGTGGCGGCATCAGCGGCCCGACGGGGAACAGTGGGACGCCGAAGTCCATCTGATGAGTTTCAAGACCGGCGAACATCGATTTCTGCAGTTCACGCTTCAGGACATCACTGAGCGCAAACGCGTTGAACAGGCATTTCAAATGAGCGAGGCCAAGTATCATACGCTGTTCGACGTGGCAAGTGATGCGATATTCCTTATGGAAGACGGACGTTTTATCGAATGCAATCAGCGGACACTCGCCGTCTTCGGGGCATCTCGGGAACAGATACTGGATCGGTCCCCCGATCAATTCTCTCCGCCGCAGCAGCCCGACGGAAGCACTTCCCGTGTAAAAGCGCTGGAACTGATATCGCTGGCACTGGAAGGAAAACCGCAGTCATTCGAATGGCTGCATTGCCGTCATGACGGAACACCGTTTCATGCCGAAGTGGGCCTTACACGGATAGAATACCAGGGGAAGGTCCAATTGCTCGCGATCGTCCGTGATATCTCCGAACGGAAACGCATCGAAAATGAGCTGAGAGAAAGTGAGGAACGATATCGTGTGCTTGTGGAAAAATTGCCGATCGGCATTGTTGTTTCACAGGGAGATACCATCGTTTATGCCAATAACGCAATTTCCCGAATGATAGGCGTGCTGAATGATGAAAGCATCATCGGCAGAAATATCTACGATTTCATACCGCAGGAATATCGGGGACGGGCTCAATCACGACGGCAGGCACTGTCGGCATCAACACCGATGGCTGACGTCGAAGAATTCATGATATGCACCATGGCCGGAGCTCAGATTCCCGCAGAAGTCCAAGCGGTGCGTATTATGTTCAATGGATCTCCCGCTATTTTAAATCTTGTTGTTGATGTCACTGAGCGCAAAAAAGCCGAATATAATCTGCGAGAAAGCGAAGAACGGTTCCGACAGATCGCTGAAAACATACAGGAGATATTTTTTCTTTATGAAAAAGACGGCGACAAGCTGCTCTATATGAGCCCGGTCATCGCATCTGTTTTCGGCGTTTCCATCGATATGGTACATGCAAATCGCAGCATCATAGACCGTGCAGTTCTGCCGGAGGATCTGCCGCATGTTGATTTCATACATCCGGAGCGTTTCTACGAGAAACCACTTGACGAGGAATTCAGGGTGCGCCGGCCGGACGGCGAGGTCCGATGGGTACGATTGCGCTCGTTTCTGGTCCGCAATGCGGATGGAGATGTTATTCGTGTTGCGGGGCTTGCAGCGGATGTCACCGACCGCCATGTGGCTGAAGCGCAGCGGCTGAAGATGATGCAGGCGGAGAAACTCGTTTCGCTCGGTGAGCTCTCTGCCGGCATCGCACACGAGCTGACGCAACCGCTTTCCGCGCTGTCAATGAACGCGGAAGGCATGCTGATGCGGTTCGCCGAGGGAGACATTGACCGGGAAAAGGTCGTGCATAATCTTGAAAACATGGTCTCATACACACAACGTATGAAAAAGCTCATTGAGCATGTGCGCCTGTTCTCACGCGACCAGAAAGAAGAAATGCAAAGCGAGTTCGATGTGCGCACATCAGTCAGCAACGCGTTATCGCTTATCGGCGTCCAGCTTGCGAACCGGGGATTCGCCGTTTCAGTGCGGCTGCCCGAGAATGCCGCATGCCTGGTAACCGGCAATACCTTTCGCCTCGAACAGGTCATCATCAACATGCTTACCAATGCTCGTGACGCCGTCGAGGCCGCCGGACGGACCGAAAAACGAATCGATATCGCGGTACGGACGGAGGGCGCAGCGGTGGAGCTGCACATCCGCGACAACGGCAGCGGTATCGCCCCGGATGCGATAAGCAAGATATTCGATCCGTTTTTCACGACAAAGGCGGCGGATAAGGGAACAGGGCTTGGTCTTTCCATAAGTTATGGTATCATAAAAGAGATGCGCGGCGAAATACGGCTTACGAGCGATGTCGGCGTCGGCACGGAATTCATTATCAGCCTGCCGTCGGCTGTAAAAGCGAGTTGATATGGACAGCATCGGCGTATTGGTCATTGACGATGAGGAGATACTGCGCAGAGAGATCGTGACGAATCTTGAGGGACCATCATACCGTTTCTTCGAGGCGGGCAATGCGGACGACGCGTTCGCCGTCTTCGCGAAAGAACGCATCGATATCGCCATCCTTGACATACGTCTGCCGGGGCGTGACGGCTTTTCCATTCTCGAACAGATAAAAAAAGAAAACCCCGAATGCGAAGTGATCATGATGACCGGTCACGGCGACAACACCAGCGTCCTTACCGCGCTGCGTCTGGGGGCATTCGACTTTTTTTTCAAACCGCTGAGCCTTTCCGAGATCAAAGGCGCCATCCAGCGCACCAGGAAATACATAGAATTGAACTCCCGTTACAAGGAAATGCAGAATGCGTACATGCTCGCATCCGACGAGCTCAGGTCATTCGTGGGCGACCTGGTCGGAACAAGTGAGGCGATGAAAGCGGTGATGAATCTGGCGCTGAAAGCCGCCGCATCTCCGGCAACGGCGGTGCTCATCACCGGGGAAAGCGGTACCGGCAAAGAGCTCATCGCGCGCACCATCCATTATGCCAGCGACAGGAGCAGACACATCTTTTATGCGCTCAACGCCAGCGCCATACCGGAGTCGCTCATGGAAAGCGAATTCTTCGGCCATGTAAAAGGCTCGTTCACCGGAGCGGAGACCGATAAAGCCGGCTGTTTTGAGGCGGCTGACGGCGGCACATTATTCCTTGACGAGATCGGCGATATGCCGCTTGCGATGCAGGCTAAAATTCTCCGCGCACTCGAGGAGCGTACGTTCAAACGTCTCGGCAGTCATAAGGAGATGCCGTTCGATGTGCGCATCATATCCGCCACGAACGCCGATATCCGTGATATGGTCGCGAAGAACAATTTCAGGCAGGACCTCTTTCACCGTCTCAATACGCTGGAAATAGCGGTGCCGCCGCTCCGCGAGCGCACCGAGGACATACCGCTGCTGGCGGAGCATTTCTGCAAAAAGATCGGCAGCGCCATGGGAAAACCCGATACCAGCATCGATCAGCAGGCGCTCGAACAGCTCAAGCATTACCGGTTTCCCGGGAACATCAGGGAACTTAAAAACATGATTGAACGCGCGCTCATTCTCTGCGATGGAAAAATGCTTGAAGCAAAGCATTTTCCGATACAGAGCGCAGCTGCGCCATGTTCAGAATCAGCGCCGCTTCAAATTCCGGAGGGCGGACTTGAAGCGCTTGAACGTGAGATAATTCAGCAGGCGCTTACCGCGAATCAGCATAATAAAACGGCAGTAGCTAAATTGTTAAAAATATCACGGCAGGCACTCGACCGGAAACTTGAAAAGTTGAACATTCTGTGATATCCGCATAACGGCCGCAGCGCCGGACGCCTGATTCCGGGCTATCTGCCCGCACATCCGCCCGAATTCGGGCACCTCTGTTCCGACATCAGTAAAAAAAACATCGCCCGTGCTCTTTTTCGCTGGCACGCATCTTGCAACCCTAGAGATGTATTGCAATTCTGCGTGAGGCAGGCAAGGAGCCATTATGAAATCACGATGCTGTGAATGCTGCGGGAGCACATCGGCCGCCCTGTATGATGTCTCTGCTGCTGCGCGGGAATACACGTGGCTCTGCAATGATTGTATCGTTGAGCTTTTCAATGTCATATCCATCGATGTACGTGATAATAACGCACAGCATGCTGCTGAGCCGGTTGTGCGGGGAGAACATCATGAATGAGAAGACATGTGACTGCTGCGGAGCTCCGGGTGTCCGGTTCTATGACGTGCGGCGATACGACAGCCGCTACACCATCGTATGCGGTAAATGTTTTCTTGCTATACTCGATGACATCCTCGCCGCAAACGACAGCGGCATAACTGCCGGAACACCGCCGGAAGGGGTCACCCATGGAAATGCATGAATGTGAACACTGCAAAAAGATCACGGCGCGGCTGTATACGTTCCGTGATGCAGCCGGCCGGCAGCGATTACTGTGCAGTGCATGTTTTATTGAAGCCGTCAGAACACCGTCCACTCCGGCAAATAATGATATGACGCTTAATGTCCATGACGCTGATTCTTCGGGAGGATTATGAAAGCGCTACCCCGGCACATACTGCCGTTCAGCGGTGTTGCGGCACTCGCACTTGCTGCAGCTGTAATCCCTTCACTGCCGCTTCGTATGGCCGCAGTACTCTCCGCTGCGACGATCACGCTCATCCCTATGATCATCGCGTCGAAGAAATGCGCACAGGCCGAAGCGAAATGCGCGGCGCTTGACGACGAACGCCGGAAGATAATGCAGGCCGCGGAAGCGAAGGTGTCACTCGCCCGTGCCGCTCATATGCAGGAGACCGAATCGGCTATGGCTGTACTCAAAAACGAGATCGCCGTACGTGAGCGAAAGATAGAGGAATTATCAGTCTTGGTAAGCCCCGTTGCGGGCATGCTCAACGAACGGACCAAGGGCATCGGCGTGCTCGTGGGCCAGCTTACCGCGGTACGCGAGCAGATAGAGACGACGGCCGTTGATCTTTCGAAAAGTTTCCTCGATATCAACGCAAAGGCGCGGCATCAGTCCGAAAAGACCGCCGATGTCTTCGGCGTACTGTCCGGCAACGGCCTTGCCGCGGGCGGCACCGTGCTTGACGTCACCAAGGATGTCATGCGCGGATTGATGGATAATTTCCGCGCCACCACGGGAATAACGAAAAAGAACCTCGACGGCATCGGGCGCATCATCGAACAGGCTGAGAACATCAGCGAGATAATCGCGAGCATCGGCGGCATCGCGGACCGGACGAACGTGCTCGCCATCAATGCGGCCATCGAGGCGGCGCGCGCCGGGGAGAGCGGTAAAGGTTTTGCGGTGGTCGCCCACGAAGTACGGAAATTATCCAAACTCAGCGAGAACGCGGCCAGGGAGATAGGGCGCATCCTTGAGGAAGTGATGGATGCCGCACGGAGCATGCATGCGGAGATAACCGAAGGTGCAGCAACGATCAGCCGGAACACTGCCGATGCCGAATCGGCGTTCGATTCGACTCTCGCGGCCATCAATAATACGATCGAGGACGTAAAACGCGAGCTGCATACGCTGAAGAAGGACACCGAGGCGCTGGCGGCGGATACGAACGCCATCGTGATATCCATGCAGTCGCACGACATCATCCGCCAGCGCGTTGAACACGTCATCGGACCGCTCACTGATTTCGGCGACGAACTGAAGCAGATCGCCGGCACCATGGCAAGCGATGCGGCTGGACGTACATCCGGTACGGAACATACCGGCGACATTGCGCGGTATCTTTCCGGTTTTTACACGATGCAGGTAGAAAAAGACATTCTGCATAAAACACTCGCGGCGAACGCCGCATCATGAGGAGGATGGTTATGGGAGCACAGATTCTTATCGTTGACGATTCACCGTCGATGCGCCAGATGGTGAATTTCACGCTGGCCGAGGACGGGTACGAGATTGTTGAGGCTGATTCCGGTATCACGGCGATCAGGGAGCTTTCGGTTTTCACGCCGAAGCTTGTCATCACCGACATCAATATGCCGGGGATGAGCGGTATCGAACTTATCAAAAATATCCGCAAGGATAGTAAAAGCAAATTCCTGCCCGTCATCGTGTTGACAACGGAATCGGAGCAGGGAAAGCAGGACGAGGGCAAGTCGGCCGGCGCAACCGCATGGCTCGTAAAACCGTTCACGCCGGATAAACTGAAAGAGACCGTCAAGAAAGTTGTCGGATAGCGCGGGACTATTTTAGGGCGAATATATACAAGGAGAACACCATGTTTATCATCGAAACGGGGAAAATCGAAAACACACTGACCATACGGATTGAAGGTGAGGCGACCATCGCGCGCGCGAAGGAGATACATGCGGTATTTGTCGCAGCATCTCGTGAGGCGCAGGTTGAGATCGACATGAGCCGCATCACACAAGTCGACTTGTCGTTCCTGCAGCTTATTCATGCGCTCACACGTTCCATATCGTCACGCGGCTCGAAATTGCGTTTCAGCACCATGCCGCCCGCGGCAGTGCTGTCCTACGCAAAATGTATCGGCTGCTGTATCGGTCATTGGGGATTTCATGCCCAGGCCGATAACGTCGAAACCGCTGCCGCATAGGCACAGGGATAACGGCCATGGACATCAGCAGACTCAGCGAGACATACAAAGAAGAAGCGCATGAGCTTCTCGGAAAAGCCGAACACTGTCTCATCGACCTGGAACATGCGCCATCGGATGGAGAGATCATCAATACGATATTCCGCTCGCTGCACACGATCAAAGGTTCCGGAAGCATGTTCGGTTTCAACCGCATCGCCGGGTTTACGCATGAGTTTGAGAACCTATTCGACATGATACGCACGGGCGCCGTTACCGTCACCAAAGACATCATCGATCTTACCCTCTCCGCATGTGATCACATCCGGCTGCTCCTGGGTGATGAAACCGTTCCTCAGACGGACACGGAGTCATTGAGTTTCCGGTTGCGAAACATCATCCCTGCGAGCGGAAAAGATGTTCGATTGGAACCGGCAGCGCAGCATGACACAAACGCCTTGTCGACCTATCGGATCACGTTCAAGCCGCATGAGACCATATTCCTGCGCGGAATAAATCTTGTGCCCATTTTCGATGAATTACATACGTTCGGCACGGTCATCGTCTCGGGATGCCCGGGTACGATGCGGCTTGCCGACATGGATCCGGAACGCTGCTATGCTTCATGGACGATACTGCTGACAACTGAACGGTCATACAACGACATACGCACGATTTTCGTGTTCGTCGAAGATGACAGTGACCTTGCCATCGACCTCATCGACAGTGCAGATATGAATCCCGGCGATGCCACCTATAAACGCATCGGCGACATCCTCGTGGAACGCGGCGATCTTACGGACGAGATGCTTGCCGCGATGCTTGAAGGGCATAAGCTTATCGGCGAGATGGCCGTGGAGAAGGGGCTGGTGGCGCCTGAAGCGGTCGACGCCGCGCTTGCCGAACAGAGCGTTGTGCGCAGCGAACGGTCCAAACGGCAGAATGACACAGCCAGGATGAGCATCCGTGTGAAAAGCGAAAAGCTCGATTCGCTCGTGAACCTTGCCGGCGAGATGGTAACGCTTACCGCGCGCTTCAATCAACGGGTTTCCGAAAACGGCGGTGAAAGTGACGTCCTTGTGGAGATGCTCACTCGCCTCACGGACGAGCTCCGCGACACATCGATGGCAATGCGGATGGTCCCTGTGGAAGAGATGTTCAGCGGATACGCGCGGCTCGTGCGTGATCTTGCAAAAGACCTCGGCAAGGACATCGATCTTGTGACCGCGGGCAATGATACCGAACTCGACAAGAACATCATCGAAGCGCTGAAAGACCCGCTCATGCATATCATACGGAACGCCGCCGACCACGGTATTGAAACGCCCGAAGCTCGACGGGCTGTCGGTAAGGACGCACAGGGAACGATCCGCCTTTCGGCCGAACATGCGGGTGCGCATGTACTCATCACGGTGTCCGACGACGGCGGTGGACTTGACCGGTCGCGCATTCTGAAGAAAGCCGTTGAACGCGGACTTGTGAAGGAGAACGCGGGACTTTCTGCTCACGAGATCGAACAGATGATATTTCTTCCCGGCTTCTCAACAGCGGAAAAAACGACAAGCGTCTCAGGACGCGGTGTAGGCATGGATATAGTAAAGAAGAACGTGGAAAAACTCCGCGGCACAGTAGAGATACGTTCAGAAGCGGGGAAAGGGACTATGTTTACACTCAAGATCCCGCTCACCCTCGCCATCGTCGACGGCCTGCTTGCGCGTATCGGCGACGACCACTTCGTGCTCAACATATCGAACATCGATGAATGCGTGGACCTCACCGAGGATATCGTTGCCTCCGGTCACGGCAGTGAGGTGGTACATTTTCGCGGAGAGATAATCCCGTTTGTACGGCTCAGAAAAAGCTTCGGCATCGGCGGTGAACGGCCTGCGGTCGAACGCATGGTGGTTATCCGCATCGGCGACCGGCGTATCGGGCTTGTGGTGGATGACGTTCTCGGCAAACATCAGACGGTGATCAAATCGCTCGGCAGTTCGTTCAGCGGCATCGACGAGGTCGCCGGTGCTACGATACTCGGCGACGGCACGGTGGCGCTCATTTTAGATGTAACCATGATAATACAGCATACGATCGACACAGCGGATCGGGGAGGCGGGATGGCGATACGAAATATCATCGGAGTGTCGTGACGCGGGTCGGAGTGCCGTAGCGGGCGTATGCCCGTGAGAATAGAATAAAAGGAGTCTGAAAATGAAAATGAATTTTTTACCGAGATTGGTGCTGGGATTTGCCTGCATGATCGTCATTTCACTTGTCGTGGGGACCATCGGCATCACGCAGATGAAACGAATAGACAATGCCGACACATTTCTTTATGAGAAGACCACCGCTCCGCTTGGATATGTGGTGACTATGGTAGATACATTTCAACAGGCGCACCGGTCAGTACGCGAGATGGCGTTTGCAAAATCGACGAAAGAGATAGATGAGCAGCTTGGGAAAGTGCAATCACTGGCAATGGAATCTGCCAAGGTTGAAAAGCTCTATGAAACGACATTCATTGACGAGAACGACAGGAAATTGTACGCCGACTTCAGCGAATATAAAAAAGCGTATGTGGGGAACGTGATGAAATATGCAGGGCTTCTTAAGAGCGGAGAGACAAAGACCGCTGCCGCCGTATGGGATTCGGACGTTTCTCCATCGGCAGAGCGGGTGCACGACAAGATGAAAGAAATAGCAGCAGGTAACGTTGTCGCGGCGAAGGATGTGTCCGACAGCAACACAAAACTGGCGAATCTGTCGACGATCGTCATGATAATTTCCATGATCGCCGGCTTCATACTCGCCGTCGTCCTTGGTGTCGTGATCGTTCGTTCCACGATGAGGCCGATAGAAGTGATCAGTCAGTCGGCCAATAATGTCGCTTCGGGCAGTGAACAGCTCAGTTCTTCGGCGGAGGAACTGTCGCAGGGGGCAAGCGAACAGGCGGCGAGTGTGGAGGAAGTATCGGCCTCCGTTGAGGAGATGACGGCGACGATTCGTCAGAACACCGACAATGCGAGCCAGACAGAGAAGATCGCCAAGAAAAGCGCGTCGGACGCCAGGGACGGCGGCGAAGCGGTGAAACAGACGGTGAAAGCGATGAAAGAGATCGCCGACAAGGTGAGCATCATCCAGGAGATCGCGCGGCAGACGAACCTGCTGTCACTCAACGCCTCGATAGAAGCGGCGCGGGCGGGCGAGCACGGCAAAGGGTTTGCGGTGGTCGCGAGCGAAGTGCAGAAACTCGCCGACCGCAGCCAGAAAGCGGCCGGTGAGATAGGCGAATTGTCAAAATCGAGCGTCCTGGTCGCCGAACGCGCGGGGACCATGCTTGAAAAGCTCGTGCCCGACATCCAGAAAACAGCGGAACTGGTCGCCGAGATAAACGCGGCAAGCGGCGAACAGAACAACGGCGCGCAGCAGATTAACAATGCCGTACAGCAGCTGAACAGTGTCGTCCAGCAGAACGCATCGGGCGCTGAAGAAGTGGCTTCAACATCGGAAGAGCTCGCGTCTCAGGCTGTGCAGATGCGCGAGGCGATCACGTTCTTCACCAGCGACAAGACGAACCGTGCTGCAGTGATTGACCATGCGTCTAAGAAAAAGATATCCGTCCACGACAAACCGCTGTCACCCGTCCATCATAACGGACATGATACACAGGCAAAGCATATTGAGATCAAGGAGACGGCGGGTGTTGCGGCGAAGAACAAGGCAAAAGGATTTGCATACGAACTGTCCAATCCGATAGACGCCGAAGATGAATCGTTCAAAAAGTATTGAGACGGAGCCGTTATGGGAACCAAAACAATGACAACGCTGGAGTCGAAACAGTATCTCACCTTCGGTCTCGACAGCGGGCAGTTCGCATTCGAGGTGCTCAAGGTGAAGGAAGTGCTCGAGGTGGCTCGGGTGACCAAGGTGCCGAAGACACCGCCGTTCATGGCGGGTGTCATCAACCTGCGCGGCGGCGTGGTGCCGGTGATCGACCTCCGCCTGAAGTTCGGGATGGATTGCACGGACCGCACGGTGGACACGGCGATAATCATCGTGGAGACGGCGTACGACGGGGATACCATCGTCGTCGGCGCGCTGGTAGATGCGGTGAACGAGGTGATACGCCTTGATACGTCGCAGATAGAAACACCGCCGAAGGTGGGGATGAACGTGAGTGGTGAATTCATAGAGAGCATCGGGAAAAAAGGCGACGAGTTTATCATCATCCTCGATTCTGATAAAGTCTTCTCGCAGAAGGAGCTTGAATTCGTGAATGAGGTTGCGAAGGAATCGGAGCCGGTTTCCGCATAACAATCAGCTGGAAGCAATGTCGCATAGAATGATCCGGTATGTCATTCTATGCGACTTTATTATTGTCTATGTGTCGTTAGCAGACGAATGGAAATCTGCCGGAACGGAGGTCCTAGAGTCAGAAACTGAGGCGGTAGTTGATGCAGTGGCAGGGAACTGATATGTCGCGTTCAACAATTGCATGTCACTGGAATGAAAAATAATCGCTTGACGCATGGGTTATAGTTCATTATATTTTTTGTAATGGTAAACGGTGCAAAAGGAAAGTCTAATCCATTATCGGTGAGGGAAATATGTCAATAACAACGTATACGAGCTTTCCGCCTGAAATGAAAGGCCCGTCGAACAAAATCGGCAATGAATATCACAGCAGTGACAAGATTGAGGGATTTGTGTATGACGGCGCGGACGGGTCGCAGATGATATACTGGGAATGCAATGTGGACGGTATATCGGAGGAGCATACGCACAGGTACGGCGAATATATGACCGTTGTCCAGGGCGAATACACCGTCGGCATCAATAAGAAAAAATACAGAATAACACCGGGAAAGGAAATATTCATACCCGCGCATATACCGCATTCGGGGACGTATAAAAAACACACGCGGACAATCCATTGGTTCGGCGGCAAACGGGCTGAACGGGAAACGAGATAGCCTTCGGATCATTTCCGGTGTTTCCGCAAGCGTCTCCGCGTTTCACGGCTTGACAATTCATTCGCGGGCGGTAGAATTGTGTAAAAAGGAAAAGCGCCATGAAGATACATGTCAGAAATAATGTCAATTGGGTGGGCAAAATAGACTGGGAACTCTTGAAATTCCACGGCAACGAATATTCCACGCATCGCGGTTCAAGTTATAACTCGTATCTTGTGCAGGAGGAAAAGACTGTCCTCATCGATACTGTATGGAAACCGTATGCGAAAGAATTTGTTGAGAATCTGAAAAAAGAGATTGATCTCAAAAAGATAGATTATATCATCGCGAATCACGCGGAGAGCGACCACAGCGGCGCGCTGCCCGAGCTCATGCGGCATATCCCCGACACCCCGATATATTGTACCGAGAACGCCGTGAAATCGCTTACGGGACACTATCACCAGCGTTGGAATTTCCGTCCGGTGAAGACCGGCGACACGCTTGATATCGGCAACGGGAAGAAGTTTGTTTTTGTTGAGATGAAGATGCTCCATTGGCCGGACAGCATGGCGAGCTATCTCACCGGCGACAATATTCTTTTCAGCAACGACGCCTTCGGCCAGCATTACGCGAGCGAGCACATGTTCAACGACCTTGTCGATCAGGCGGAACTGTTCGCCGAATGCATCAAATACTACGCGAACATACTTACACCGTTCAGCGCGCTTGTGGAAAAGAAGATTAACGAAGTGCTCGCGCTTAATATTCCCATCGATATCATCGCGACCAGCCACGGGGTCATCTGGCGGAACAATCCGGTGCAGATTGTCGAGAAATATCTCGCGTGGTCGAAGAACTATCAGGAAAATCAGATAACCATACTCTATGACACCATGTGGGACGGTACGCGTATCATGGCGGAGAACATCGCAGCCGGAATCAGGGGCGCGGACAGCGCGGTGACCGTGAAGCTATTCAATATCGGCAAGACGGACAAAAACGATATCATCACTGAAGTGTTCCGGTCGAAGCTGATACTTGTCGGCTCGCCCACGATAGGACGCGGAATTACGAGCGCGACGGCAGGCATCCTCGAGATGATCGAGGGATTGAAATTCAAAAATAAAAAGGCGGCGGCGTTCGGCTGTTACGGCTGGAGCGGTGAATCCGTGGCGAAGATAAACGGCATTCTGGAGCAGGCGGGATTTGCGCTCGCGGATCAGGGATTGAAATGTCTCTGGAACCCGGATGAACCCGCCATCGAACAGTGCAGGAATTTCGGCGCGGCAATCGCCAAGCGCTGATCACTGAGGAATAGCCGTGAAATTCAGACCATGTATCGATTTGCATAACGGTGTGGTGAAACAGATTGTCGGAAGCACGCTTTCCGACGCCGCGGTGAAGGAAAACTTCGTCTCTGAAAAACCGTCGAGTCATTACGCGAAGATGTTCAGGGCCGACGGGCTTTACGGCGGACATGTGATAATGCTCGGGCCGGGCAATGAGGCACAGGCGCTTGAGGCACTCGCGGCGTATCCGAACGGGTTTCAGATAGGCGGCGGCATCAACGATGTGAACGCCAGGGGGTATCTAGATAAAGGCGCGTCGCATGTCATCGTGACATCGTTTGTGTTCAACAATGGAGAAGTGGATCTGGATAATCTTGCCAAACTGACGAACGCTGTCGGCAGAAAGCGTATCGTGCTTGACCTGAGCGCCAGGAGAAGGGGTACCGACTACTTTATCATGACCAACCGCTGGAACTCCTATACGAATCGAAAGATAGACCGGGAGACGCTGCGTTTCTTCGCGGAGCACTGCGATGAGTTCCTCGTGCATGCGGTTGACGTGGAGGGCAAGAACAGCGGAATCGAGATCGAACTGCTCAAGATGCTCGGTGATCTGTCGCCCATAACCGCCACCTACGCCGGCGGCATCAGATCCATGGCGGACATCGAGCTTGTGAAGGAGTTCGGCAAAAACCGTATTGACTTCACCATAGGCTCATCGCTGGATATCTACGGCGGAACGATGTCGTACGCGGAAATAGCACGGGCGTATCGGTGACGGTTTGAAGGAACGTAGCATGAACATCAGCGTGTTCGCATCGCACAACGGAACGAATCTGCAGGCTATTATCGACGCGGTTGAATCCGGAGTACTTAAGGCGCGTGTCGCCATGGTCATAACCAACAACAGCGGTTCGGGTGCCGCGGCGCGGGCGAAAAAACACGGCATACCGCTCTATCATTTGAGCAGCGCTTCGCATCCCGATTCTGCGGCGCTTGATGTTGCTATCGTAGACGCATTACGGACGAACGGAACCGATGTGGTGTTTCTCGCCGGCTACATGAAAAAGCTCGGAGAGCAGACGCTTGCGGCGTACCGGGGAAGGATATTGAATACGCATCCCGCGCTGCTTCCGAAATTCGGCGGCAAGGGTATGTACGGTATGCATGTGCATACCGCGGTAGTCGCCGCGGGCGAACGGGAGAGCGGCATATCGGTGCATCTGGTGGATGGTGAATACGACACCGGCAGAGTTCTTGCGCAGGCGCGCGTGCCGGTGATCCCCGGAGATACAGCCGATACGCTCTGCGAACGTGTCATGAAACGTGAACGGAAATTCATCGTCGAGGTACTTGCGGATATCGTCGCGGGAAACATCGCTCTTGATATTCCGTAAGCGTTGTGATGGAAAATATCTTCACACCGCTTATCGATTCCGGACGCATCACCGATATCGCCGGCTTGAAGAAGGCGTATCGCCGGATTGCACTGAAAACGCATCCCGACCGCGCCGGTTCGGACCGGTACGTCGAGGATTTCATCCGCCTTAAAGATTCATTCCGTGAAGCGGAAGAATATCTGCAGCAGAAGCATGAAAAACCGGCGGCGGTCTCAAAAATCGAGCCGGAACCCGATCACCGGTTTTTGTTCTATGTCGCTCTGAAAAAGATCGATGCGCTTGAATCGCCGTATTATCTCGACAAGGATATGCTTGAGGCAGAGCTCGCGGAAGCGAATGCCGATGCGCTGAGACATTTTGCCGCATGGAAAGGACGGACGGATCTTTTTGAGAAAGCGATGCGGGAATACGGTCAGCTGAAAACCGAAAAGCGGCAGAATACGCTTGCGCAGCTGCGCAAACCCCTATTATACCAGAATATCAAACCGGTCCTGTTCAATATCATCTATTATCATATAACCGCTTCAGGATATTACCGGATGCAGACGAAAAGGATTATTGCACCCGTGCTCCGTCTGCTCGAACAGCGGGAGATGCATGCGCTTAAGGAATATATGGAACTGTTGTTTGCCGATCTCGGCAACGATCCGGCGGTGTTCGGCTAATTATCCTACGCGCACGTCGATGAGCGAACGGATGTTGCTTCGCAATCCGCTGAGAAAGGTTTCCGCGGGTGTCACGCAAAAATGGTCGCCGAGCGCGATGACACGTTCTCCGTGCGACTCGCTTTTCAGGTGAAGGTAGACGAAACACGCGCCATGATTGCTCGATAGGTGCTGTTTCAGATGGAACATCTCAGATTCGTCGATCATCTCCTCGTTCAGATAGAGGTTGATGCGTTTTGCGTTCGGGTTCACGTTGATGCTGCCGCTGTCGGCGAGTGTGGGGGCGTTCGGCCGCGCTGCGGCCGCGGCGGGCGGACGTTTTTTCTGAATGGATGTCTTTACGCGCACTTTGCCGTCAAGTACGTCGTCGAGATAATACATGCTCTTGATGCGGGTGAAGACGCGCTCTTCGCCCTCCGCATATCCCTCGATGAGGAGGCCCTTGTCCTGTTCGAGGAAACGTTCATAGGTCTTGATATCGCGTTCCTGCAGGAAGAACGCCACGGAGCCCACAAGGTCGCCCACTTCAAGGATTACCATGGAGCGGCCGGTCTTTGACTGCGTGTGCTTGACGACATTGACCACGCACGGAAGCGCGAAGTTCTCGCCGCTTTTCAGGCCGCTGATGTCGTTCGTATAATTATAACGCTGATAATCGATGCGCGTCACGAAGCGCAGGAACGGATGATGCGTGAGCGGAAAACCCACGGTCTCCGTCTCGTTCATGCGCAGCGCCGTGGGATCGAGTTCCTGGGCTTTTCCGATATGCAGATCCTGTTCGCCATCGGCATTGTCCGAACCGAACAGCGAGAATTGTCCGGTGGCGGCTTCCTTCTGCACCTTGTTGGCGTACTGGACTATGGTCTCAAGCGATGAGAGGAGCGACGACTGCGTGAGACCGAAGCAGGAGAACGCATTCGCCTTGATAAGCGCCTCGTATACTTTCTTGGTGACATGCTCGGTGCTCACGCGCTTTGCGAAATCCTGCATATCACGGAACGCGCCGTTTTTCTCACGTTCGGCCTGTATGACCTCGGCCGCTTTCGTGCCGATGCCCTTGAGCGCCGCGATGGCATAGACGAGTTTGCCGTCCTTCTGCGTGAAGAATGCGTGTCCCTCGTTCACCGACGGTGCGATGATGCCGATATTCTTTACGCGCAGTTCGTTCACATAGAGATTGAGTTTCTCCGTGTCGGTGATGACGGCATTGAGAAGCGCCGTATAGAACTCAAGCGGATAATGCGCCTTGAGATACGCCTCCTGATAGGCGACGAACGCATAGCAGACGGAGTGGGACTTGTTGAAACCGTATTCGGCGAATCCCGCCATCGTCTCATAGATCTCTTCGAGGAATTTCTTCTCGTATTTCTTGGTAACGCCGCCGGCGATGAACTTATCCTTCATCTTCGCCATCATCTCTTTGTTCTTCTTACCCATGGCCTTGCGAAGATCGTCCGCTTCGGCCGGCGTGAATCCGCCGAGCACCTGCGAGATCTTCATGATCTGTTCCTGATAGATGACGACCCCGAACGTTTCGCCGAGCACTTCCTTCAGGTCGTCGTGCGGGAATATGACCTTTTCGCGACCGTTCTTGCGGTTGGCGTACATTTTGTCCATGCCCGCTTTGAGCGGACCCGGACGGTAGAGCGCGACGGCGGCAACCAGGTCGCCGAACGCCGTGGGACGGAGGCTGATGAGGAGCCTGCGCATGCCGTCGCTTTCAAACTGGAACACGCCCTGCGTGTCGCCGCGGCGGAAGAGTGCGTATACTTCGTCGTCCTCAAGCGGGGGATTGTTGATATCGATGACAACGTCATGCCGGTCGGCGATGTCGCCGACGGCATCCTTGATGAGCCGTAAGTTCTTGATGCCGAGAAAGTCCATCTTGATGAGGCCGGCGCTTTCCACATAGTTCATCTCATACTGACAGGCAAGCGACACATTTTCCTTGTCCCGGTTGTCGCGATAGATGGGCACCACGTCGATGATAGGGCGGCTTGAGATGATGACGCCTGCGGCGTGGAGTCCCACCGCGCGGATGAGCCCTTCAAGCTTCACCGCCACATCGTACATGCGTTTATACATCACGTTTGAGTCTATCGCCTGGCGGAATTCCTCCACGGTCTTGTATGTGAGCGCAATCTTCGGCAGTTTTTCCTTCTCGTCCTCTTCGCCGAATTTACCCGGTATCAGTTTCGCCAGCCGGTCCGCGTCGATGAGCGGTATGTCCATGGCGCGTGATACGTCGCGGACGATGGAGCGCCCGTTCAGCGTGTTGAAGGTGATTATCTGCGAAACGTTTTCGTTGCCGTACTTGTCGCGGACATACTGGATGACTTCTTCACGGCGGTCGTCCGGGAAGTCCACGTCGATATCCGGCATGCTTTTACGCGCGGGGTTGAGGAACCGCTCGAACAGCAGGTTATAGGTGAGCGGATTGATTTCCGTGATGTTGAGCGCATAGGCTACGATGCTTCCCGCAGCCGAGCCGCGGCCGGGGCCGACGAGAATATCTTTGCTCCGCGCATGGTTGATGAAATCCTGCACGATGAGAAAATATCCTTCAAAGCCCATTTCGCATATCGTCTTAAGCTCGATGGTGAGTCTGTCATACGCCTCCTGCGGCACGGTGCCTTTATACCGGCGCATGAGTCCGTCTTCGCACATCTTGCGGAGGAACGACGACTTATCGTAGCCTTCCGGCATGGGATAATCGGGCATGTAGTATTCTTTCTTCACCATCTCAACGTTGCACTGCTCGGCGATGCTTACGGTGTTCTTGAACGCGCGGTTCATGCGCGGGAACATGACACGCATCTCTTCCTCGGTCTTGAGATAGAACTCTTCGCCGTCGAAACGCAGCCGACGGGCATCGGTGAGTTTCGCCTGAGTCTGAATGGCGAGGAGTACGTCGTGCGCCTTGGCATCCTCTTTTGCCACATAGTGAACGTCGTTGGTGATGACCATCTCGACGTTGTGCTCTTTGGCGAGCGTGTATAATCCGCGGTTGACTGTTTTTTCCTCGGCTATGCCCTGGTCCTGCAGCTCCAGATAAAAATCGGCGCCGAAAATGGATTTATACCATAGTAAAGTCTCGGCGGCTGATTTCATATCTCCCATGAGAATGCGCTGCGGAATTTCGCCGGCAAGACATGCCGAAAGCGCGATGAGACCGCCGTGATGTTTTTCGATGAGTTCATGGTCGATGCGCGGTTTGCGGTAAAAGCCTTCGATGTAGGCGAGGCTCACGAGTTTTCTGAGATTGGAAACGCCTTCATTGTCTTTCGCGAGAAGCACGAGGTGTAACGCCGATTTCAGTTCGCTGTCGGCGAGATCGGCTTTGCGCTCGTGGCGCGAACGGGGCGCGACATACACTTCGCAGCCTACGATGGGCTTGATGCCGGCTTTTTTCGCTTTGACGAAGAACTCCATGGAGCCGAACATGTTGCCGTGATCGGTGAGCGCCACCGCGTTCATGCCGAATTCTTTTGTCTTTGCTATGATGTCGTCGATGCGCGCGGCGCCGTCGAGCACTGAATACTGTGAATGCACATGCAGATGCACGAACGCCATTACTAACTCCGCGGCTGGCAGAAAAAACAGCCACCTCACACACCGTCGAGGCGTGCGGGCGGTCTGGATAAAATTATTTTTGCAGTGATACTATGTTAACACACCGGCGGCAAAAAGGCAATATCCGCGGCGAATAAATTTACTTTTTCTCGTTGACGCGCGGTATATTAATTGTTATAATCAGACTAATCAAACAGCAGGTAAATAAATGTACATTGAAATGCTTGATATTCTCAAAGTAATCGGCGTTTTCATCGCCGCATACGCCGGTTTCTGGCTGCTCATGGCTTTGGTGTTCATCGGCGAGATACGGGCGATATTCGACCGTGACCCGGCGGCCCGCGGATTCTTCGGTTTTTTTGAGGTTGTCTTTACCTATGCCGGATTTCACGCGCTGGTTTTCTATCGTATCGCCAGGCTTTTCCTGGTACTGCACGTTCCGTTTCTGCCGCGGTTCATCTCGCAGATCGCCCGGTCCCTCACCGGCGTGGAGATTCACCCCGGCGCGAAGATTGGCAAACGTTTTTTCATCGATCACGGTATGGGTGTCGTCATCGGCGAGACCACGATAATCGGCGATGATGTGACACTGTATCAGGGTGTTACACTCGGCGGCACCGGCAAGGAATCGGGAAAGCGCCATCCCACGCTCGGTAACGACGTATTCGTGGGCTCGGGCGCGAAAATCCTCGGCAATATCACCATCGGCGATCATGTGAAAGTAGGCTCGAATTCAGTCGTCCTTCATTGCATCCCGGACAACGCCACCGTTGTGGGCGTTCCGGCGCGTGTGGTACGGCAGAACGGCAAACCGGTATACACGGAAAATCCGCTGGTCGACCCCGTCTGGGACAAGATTAAGGTCATCGACGCCGAAATCGATTGCCTGGCCGGCAAGATCGGCTGCGATTTGAACAAGGATTGTGAACTGAGGACGAGACGGAAGGGTGCGTAGTATAGCATTTTTCCCGACAAGGGAGCACGGTTCCCGAGCGTAGTCGAGGGATGCTCCCTTGTCGGTTTTTTTTATACCCTCAATAATCCCCGGAATCCCCTTGCGCCGTAATATGATGGTGCACTGTTGTGAAAAACAAAAACAGTACCGTAGCGGTATTCGGAAAAGATGGCGCCGCCGAGTTTTCTGATATCAGCGGGTGTTTTAAGCCAGCTTGATGTTTTCGTATCGAAATTCCCGAGTTTCTGCAATTCCCGGTATTCCGTTTCCGATAATAGCTCAATGCCCATGTCCGCCGCCATATCGACGGCGTTGTTTTCCGGTTTATGCTCTTTCCTTGATTCCAGTCCTTCACGGTCGTAACAGAGACTTCTGCGGCCGGCGGGACTTTCCGCGGAACAGTCGCAGAAGAGGTATACGTCCGTTTTTTTATCATAGCCGATAACATCAGGTTCACCGCCGGTCCGTTCCATTTCATTGAGTGACACGAGCTTTTCCGTATCGGCTTCAAGCTTTGCCTGTATTTCAGCCCATGCAAGGCCTTTATGCCGGTCCATGTTTTTTTCAAATCGGGCTTTCAATGCGTTGAGAAGCTTTTCATGGTGTTCCTTGGATAACTGTTTTTTTTCGTTTTTCATACGATATCTCCGCAGGGAAAATTCGAAGCTATATATAAATAACATACTAAAATAATCACAGAAATGGGGGGCGATATAAACTGGAACGTGAGACGATACCATACGAAGGCGAGGATATATATCCTCGCCTTCACTCATTTTTAATTTCTACGCGCGATAGTGAAGGGAGGAAATGTCTTTCTGAGCACCGTGTTTCCGGCCCGCGCAGCCCCGGCTATTGACGATATCGTCCGGGGGTGTATACTTCTCCTCATTGAGCAGTGACGGCAGAATAGTGTAACACATCGTCGTTGAGCATAGCGTCATTGTATATGCGGCATCCGAGGTGTATTGGTGGGAAAGAACAACTTCCGTATTTTATATCGCGCCGGCTGCGTGCTGATAGCGGCGATAACCGCGGTATTTTTTCTTATCTCATGTACAACGAACAGTAAAAAAGCGGCAGTCCTGACTGCGGATGAACGTCGGTGGCTGTCGCAGCACAGTAATGAACTTTTCTTCGCTCCGGACCCGTCCTATGCGCCGTATGAATTTTATGACGCGAAAGAGGGCAGAACCAAAGGGCTTGCGAACGAGTACATCGCACTCATCGAAAAAAATATCGGGATACGGTTCGGGATAATACGGGCAGCTTCTTTTTCCGACATACTCGCCCTGGCGAAGGAACGCAAAGTGTCCATCGTCAATGCGGTTACCGAGACACCGGCGCGCAGCGAATATCTTGCATTTACCGATCCCTATGTGGAGATACCGAACGTCATTCTGGTAAGGAACAGTGTCAGGGACGACCTCTCGCTGAGAGACCTAGCGGGCAAAAAGGTTTCGGTCGTGCAGGGATATGCGGTGGCTGAACACATAGCGGCGACATATCCGCAGGTCCGCTGCGAACCGGTGAAGTCCGATCTCCTCGCTCTATTGAACGTTGCATACGGGATATCCGATGTCGCCATCGTCGATCTTGCCACCGCGTCGTATTTCATCGAGAAGAATGGAATCGTGAATCTTCGGGTGGCCGGGAACGTGGGGTATCCGGTACGTCTCGGTATCGGTTCGCGAAAGGATTGGCCGGAACTGCATGGTATACTGCAAAAGGGACTTGCCGCGATCAGTCCTGATACACGAAGGGCGATTGAACGCAAATGGATATCATTGGGAAGTGTGAACATTCTGCAGAGCCGGATATTTTACGGCGCGCTCGTCCTTGTCGTGCTGCTCCTTATGGTAACGGGAACAATCCTGCTCTGGAACAGGCAGCTGCATCGTCAGGTGCAGTTGAGGATATCCGATTATAAAAAAGCGATGGACGATCTGAAGCAGAGCGAAGACCGTTTCCGTAAATTGTTCGACGGGGCGTCGGATGCTGTTATCGTTCACGATATGGAAGGTCGATTCGTCGATGTCAATAAGGTCGCGTGCGATATCTATGGATACAGCCGCGATGAGATGCTGCATCTTACCGTGTTCGATATCAGACCCGGGATCGAACTGGCGTTCATGCAAAATGTGTGGCGCCGCGTTCTTGCCGAACAGAGTATTTTTATGGAGGGTATGCACCGGCGCAGGGACGGGTCCGAATTCCCTGTCGAGGTCCATTGCTCGCGTTTCGCCGAAGGGGAGCGCCCGCTGTTCTTCGTCTCGGTGCGCGACATCACCGAGCGCAAAAAAGGCCAGGAGGCCCTTCGTCTCGGCGAGGAGCGTCTGCGGCAATCCGAAAAACTGAACGCCATCGGTCAGCTTGCCGGCGGCATCGCGCACGATTTCAACAACCAGCTTACCGCCATTCTCGGTTACGCGGATCTCCTGGCCGACCGGCTTGAGGACCCGCGCCTGAACCATTACGCTGACGGCATACGCAAGGCGGCGCGGCGCGCGGCGGATCTCACGCGCGATCTGCTCTCCTTTTCGCGGAAGGGTAAATACCTCACCGTCAGTGTGGAGGTGCACCGGGTCATCGGCGAGACGGTGGCGCTGCTCGAACACAGTATCGACAAGCGCATCGCCATCCGGCAGGTGCTGCAGGCGCATCCGTCATGCATCACGGGTGATCCCACGCAGCTGCAGAACGCGCTTCTCAACCTCGCGCTGAACGCCCGTGACGCCATGCCGGAAGGCGGCGTACTCACCTTTTCCACGGAGGTGACAGAACTCCCGGAGAATGCATTCGGGTTTACGATTCCCGAAGGACGGTATGCGGCGATATCCGTGAGCGATACCGGCATCGGTATGGACGGGGAAACGCAGCGTCATCTTTTTGAACCGTTTTTCACCACCAAGGAGCGGGGCAAGGGCACGGGATTGGGACTGGCTGCCGTGTACGGCACGGTGAAAAGCCATCAGGGCGCCGTTGTCGCTCAGAGCGAACAGGGCCGGGGGACCACGGTCACGATGTATCTGCCGGTTGCGGAACATGAAAGCGCATCGGAAACTGCCGCTTCAGCCGTGCATGTTCCGGCGAAGAACAGCGTGAATATACTCGTCGTCGATGACGAGCGGTATGTAGCCGATCTGATCGCCGATATGCTCCGTGCGCTCGGGCATACGGTGGAGATATGCGATGACGGCCGGTCGGCGATTGACCTTTATGCGAAGCGATGGGGCAGCATCGATATCGTGGTCCTCGATATGGTGATGCCGAAGATGGGCGGCCGCGAGGTCTTCACGGCCATGCGGGCTGTCAATCCCGATATCAAAGCGCTGCTCGTGTCGGGATACAGTCTTGAGGGCGAGGCGCAGCACATCCTTGACCTCGGCGTGCGCGGCTTTATCCAGAAACCGTTTCAGAAAGATGATATCGCCCGGAAGATCGCCGAGATACTTTCCTGAGAACGGCGCCTCCGGTCCGCGGTTCACTTCCCCAGTATTTCTTTCGCCTTCTCGGATAACTTCTCGCCGTAGAACAGATACGACTTCGGCGAGCAGTGGACGAAATCCGGAAATGTCGTTTTCGCGATTGTCCCGTCGGGTTCAAGGAACGCGTCGCCGAAATTATAAAAGAATACATCCTTGCCGTCGGCGATTTTCTCATAATTGGCGTTGACGTTCTGTATGAGTTTGCGGCGCACATCGTCGGCCTTTTCGCCCACCGGGAACACACCGAGAATGAGTACCTTGGTCTGCGGCGAGGCAGACCGTATCTCATTGACGAGCGTCCGTGTTCCCGCGGCGATATCAAGTGCGTCGGCGCTGAAGAGATTGTTCACGCCGATGAGTATGGCCACGAGCTTCGGCTGAAAATCCTTTCCAAGCGTCGAGTTCTTCATGCGCCAGAGCAGATGCTCCACACGGTCGCCGGCAATGCCGAACTGACAGGCGTTCATCGGTGCGATGTATTTTTCCCACGCCTCCCTGCTGCCTTCCCAGCCCTGCGTTATGGAATCGCCCATGATGATGAAATCAGGTTTCAGGTCGCTCAGCTTCTTTTTGTCGCGCTCGAAACGTTCCATCCATCCTTTGCTTTCGGTACGCGGCGTTGGTACGCTGGTTTTGGGCACATATTCGGAGAGCGGCATCTCCTCGAGTTTGCAGCTCGCAATCTCAACCATGCCGGGTTTGGGCGAATGGATGATGAGGCCCACATTCTTCGAGTCGCTGGGGCCGCCCGCCATTGTCTCGGTATATTCTTTCCAGTCGTTCTCCAGACGTATGCCCGCCGCAGCGTAGATACGCGATGTACCCATGGCCTGTATGAAGAACTTGAGTTCCGCCGATGTTTTGCTTCTCGCCGTAATGGTCACCCTGAACGCCCGCCGCTCGGCGAATTCGTTCAGCTTATGGAAGAACTGAATTTTCGCCCGTTCGCTCGGTGGACAGACGATACGCAGAAATGTTTTTCCGTCCTCGTTCTCGCAGGTGTAGACACAATTCGCCTTGTTCCATGAGGATTCATCGTTCCAGCCGTCGGGCAGCACGCCGCTGACGAAATCCCGTTTGGGGATTTCCTTATACGCGGCGGGATCGCCGAAGCCGGATTCAATGGTGATGCTTTCCGCGTGAAGCGACAGCGCGCAGCAAAGCAGCGCCGCGGTGATGATCTGTGTGATTGATTTCATGTGTACCTCGGTTTATTCGTAGTCGGTCATTACACAGAACAGGCCGGCGATGCGGTGTGTGCGCTGCATGAACGTCCTGTCAGCGTATGTTGTGAATCAAAGTATATTACGCATACCGATTCCGTCAAGCGGCATGATATGAGCGACTGACGATTATAATCTGTCATCAAGCGGCGGCCGTGACGCATGCTGCGTAACGCGAGGTCTTGACAAAAAATGGAAAAGTAATATGGTGATATGCACAGACAATGGATCGCTAATTCTTGCACTTCTTCAACCAATCTGTCGGAACAAGACACAGCTTATTGTTCCAGAAAATAGTTCTTCAGGAGAAGTTTTATGGCAACGAAAAAGAAAGAAACTCAGAAGGCAGCCACGGCCGATCTCACCCAATTTCTGGACGAGATAAAACTGAAGGCGCAGGATATCTATCTGGAACGTCAGCGGAAGAGCCTGCCGGGAGACGCGCTGTCGGATTGGCTCAAGGCCGAAGCGGTCGTAAAAAAAGCGCATAGCATGTAATCGTACGCGCGGTCTATCGTTTTTTCTTTTCCTGCTTTTCGTGATAGAGAAGCTCATCCGCGCGCGACAGAAGATCGTCCAGCGAACCGGTGCTTTCATCCCACACCGCGGTGCCGATGCTCATGGACAGCCGGTAGGGATATCCGCCCGTACGGTTGCGGCTGTCGACACTCGTCTCGATACGTGAACGTATGAGCGCGATGTCGGCGGGAGACATCTTTTGCGAGAGCACGACAAACTCATCGCCGCCGATGCGGGCTACGATATCCGACTGGCGGAAGCTTTCGCTCAATATCCGCGCGGCGGAAACGATGGCGTTGTCGCCTTCAAGATGGCCGTGATTGTCGTTGATGGACTTAAGTCCGTCAAGGTCGATGATGAAGAGCACATGCCCCTTTTTCATCGAGCGAAGCGCATGTTCTGCAAGGTCAAGAAAGCCGCGGCGGTTATAGAGTCCGGTGAGTTCGTCGCGCTGTGCAAGATGCGTAAGCTCCTTGTTGTATTCCGCGAGCTTTTCCATTGCCTCGGTGAGTTTGAGCTCGGCCGCGGAGCGCCGCCGGTTGAGGAGCGCCCCGTAGAGCGCGGCACTCACCTGATCGCGCAGCATGTCGAAGGCGAAATCGCTGAACGAGGCGATGTCGAGCGCGAGAATGCCGAGTCTGCGGTCGCCGAAGTAGAGCGGCAGGAGTATCACGGAGCGGCGCGATGAGAGCGGCATGATTTCGCCGGAAATAAAATCCTCGGTTCGTATCAATCGATCGGGACGCCGGGTATCTTCGGGCATTGATGCGTCGTATGCGAGCACCAGCGTCGCCGCCGCGGGCAGCGTGAGTCCCGTCGTCGTCATCTCCGGCAGTGATGTTTCGGCCTGCGTGTCGTCGTAGAGCGCCATGAGGCAGAATGATATCCCGAGATTCGGCATTTGAGCGATAAGCACATCACGGATACGGTTCGTATCGAACGATGAGATAAGCGCTCCGCTCACCAGACGGAGGATGCGCGCCTGTTTCTCTACGGCGACACGGTGCATCGCCTGTTCGATGATGATTGCTTCCGGTTTCCGGCGGTCGATCTCGGTGCTGCCCTCCGCGGTGAAATTGTACTCCGAACATCCGCATGATGAACGCACCAGAAACGGGGCGGCGAGCGTGACGACCGGCGGAGCCGTGGTTTCTCCGCGCATGAGCGAGAGGAGCGTCCGCGCGGCTGCGGCGCCGATTCCGGCCGTAGGCTGCGAGACGGTGGTGACCGGTATATCATTGAAGATGGCGTCTTCGCGATTGTCAAATCCCGTGACGGCGATATCCTGTCCGGGGGTGAGTCCGCGTTCGCGCATGGCGTCCATGATGCCGAGCGCCATCGGGTCGTTCGCGGCGATGAACGCGTCGCAGTTCATGCCCCGGTCAAGCGCGGCACGGAACACCTCACGGGCGTTGGTCCGGGCGAAGTCGCCTTCCAGTATGAGCGATTCATCGAAGGCGAGGCCGCACCGCGCAAGTGCCGTACGATAAGCGTTGAAACGCACCCGCGAATTGATGCTCCGCTCATAGCCGCGCATAAAACCGATGCGACGGCGGCCGTGGACGCGGACGAGATGCTCCACCGATGCAGTGACGCCGCTTTCATTGTCGATGACGATGCTCGGTATGCCGGGCAGTTCCGCGCCGATGCTCACGATAGGACGCGGGCGGTAACGGCGGACTATATCATGTGCGACGGTGTCAAGAGAGAGCACATGTGTGATGACGCTCGTGGTGATGGCGATGCCGTCGATATCGGCGTGTTCGATAAGGTCATAGTTCGCGGTGAAAAACCCGACAGAAGGTCCCAGCGGCACGCCGAACACGAACACTGAGGCGTCCGCCGATTCACAGACCGCATTGAAGCCGGCGAGGAGTTGTGCCGCATATCCGCCGCTGTCTACCCCCGTGGTAAGGTACGCTATTCTCGGTTTGCGTGTATGCGCATTATCCATGCGCGGTCCATGCGGTTACGGGTAGTGTATTTTCTGCGTTCATGCTGTTCAGTATAATTGCGCATGAGCAATACGTCAAGGCGGACGGATGAACTTGCTATTTCACCATTATTAAATATTATTATTCGGTAACGATGAGGAGTATTGCGATGAAGAAAAGTCCGATACAGCTTATCCTGAAATACTGCGCTCCGCTTGCCGGCGTGGCATGTACAACGGCATTGTACACGCTTATTGTGCCGGGTATTCCGGACACGACTGTCGTATTGACACTTGTCGTCGTGGTTCTGCTCTGTGCGTTGTTTCTGGGTATGGGGCCGGGGCTTACTGCGGCTATTGCCGGGACACTGAGCTTTAACTTTTTTTTCATCACCCCGGTAGGCAGCTTCAGAATAAGTGATCCGCAGGACATTGCGGCTTTTCTCGTTTTTACCATCGCGGCGATAATCGTCAGCGGACTTTCGTCTCTGGTAAAACAGCGGGCCGGCGAGGTTATGAAAAAAAGTTCGGAAATGGAAAAGCTCTATGCCCTTTCAAAGAAACTCATGGGAATTCCCGACGGCCCCCGCGGCGCTGTGGCTATAGCAGACTCGATAGTGCACATCTTCGGATTCGATTATTGCGGTGTCCATGTGCCGGGAAAGAATAAACGCTGGAAACACGTTTCACTCAGTAAAGGATATCCGGACAACGTAACCCTGCCGGACACGGGTAAACTGCGTCAGACATCGGTGAACGTGCTTGTTGAAGAGAATGACAGCCAGCTTAAATACAAGCTGCTTGAGACGCCGAAGGGCACGGTCGGCATACTTGCGCTGCGCGCCGACGGCGTATCTGAAAATACCGTGGATGCGATCGGCAGTCTGGTGTCGCTTGCATTGCGGCGGAACCGTGTTTTCGGGAAACAGATCAAAGACGATGCGGACGATGATTCGCTCATTGACGGCTGATACCTGCGAACGTACGGTGGCGCAGCAGTGAAGACGAGACTGCCGTGTTATGAAAAATTACATGTGATGCCTGATTACTGCTCCATGACGATATCCGCAGCGATGTCAATCAAGAAGCCGTTTTTCGCATTCAAGATGTCTGATCTCTTCGATGTCCTGGGTGCATTCCATACAGCCGAGATACGTTCCTTGCTGGTCCCGTATGGCAAAAAATTCAACCAAGATTTTATGCTTGCCCTGCCCCACGGTCAGGTCGAACCAGAAACGCACCTTGTCCTTTCTTCCGGATTTCATGTCATTCACGATCTGTTCCACCTTGGCAAGGCTCTCCTTGGGGTGACACTCCCGGAAATTACACTGCAGCGATGTCGACGGCCTTTTAAAAAGCCTGGTCTTGTTTTTATTCCAGCCGATGACCTCGTCGTTGGCGTCGATGACGGTGATCTCAACCGGCAATGATTCAAATACCGCCTTGATCATTTCCTCGTTCATTAGATCGATCATCATTTCCTCCATGATTTATTGATATCCGGCGACAGCCATCAGCGGACTATTCTGAACGCAAAATCCGCGCTCTGCAAAACGCCCCATATACGCAGCCATATCGGCAGGAGCATCTCGGTGCCGCGTGCCGAGGTAATGTCGCCGAGGTCGATGACGTCTTTCCACCCGAACCATGTTTTGAGATACGATGTTACCGCGGTCTTCGCACCGGCATCGTTTCCGCACACAAACATGGTTATCGCTTCGCCGGTAAGCTTTGCCGGATCCACCATCAGGTCCGCTCGAACGGTATTGAGCGTCTTGACGATGCGTGCTTCAGGGAATGCTTTCTGAAGCTCTTCACCCAGTGAATCGGTATTGCACACGAACAGCGACGGCGGCATGCCTTTCGAAAAATCCAGCGGATTGGTTATATCCATGACCGTTTTACCGGCGAGGTGCTGCGCGCCGGCAAGGGTAAGTGTACTGAGCGCCCCCGCCCCGTTGACGGCGAGAATGACAATCTCACCGTGTTGTGCCGCCTCCGCATAGCGTACGACAGGTATTGCGGCATGGGATTTCATCCAATCCGTAATATGCGCCGCATTGGGTGTGCCCTCTTCCTTCCGCGATAGCGTTTTGGCCGGGTCCCGGGTGCCCATGACGACACTATGGCCTATATCGGCAAGTTTCGCGGCGATAATCTGTCCCACCATGCCCGTTCCCAGTACTGCAATTTTCATACATTATCTCCTTACGATATTATCCGCCTGCATCGCCGGCGATCACAGCCCCCGACGGCACATGCATCGGTCATGCGTAACGGTTCAGTATGTTACCCCGGTGTACTGTTCCAGAAGATTCCAGAGCTTTTCGCGGTCCGCGGCGTTATCGGAAATTTTATTGCGCTGTATTTCTCCGCGAAGGTGATAATATTTTCCCGTCACCCCCAGCACCTCATCGGATGTGGCAAGATACACCGATGTTTCGGCGCCCCGTTCCACCGGCCATGCCGTGAGATTGATCACCAGATTCCCGAAAAAGCGGAACAGTCCCGTGGAGTTCGACATGAAATTGGTCTTAACCAATCCGGGATGGAGTACATTTGCGGTAACATGTCTGGGGCCGATATTTTCGGCGAGGGTGATCGTGTACATGATGAGCGCGAGCTTCGCCTGCGAATATGCTTTTATGCCGCTGTACTGTTTACTCAGCATCGGATCGTCCCAGACGATCGTCCCCATCCGCTGTGCCTCGGAACTGACATTGACGATTCGTCCCTTGCCCGATCTCGCGAGGAGCGGAAGCAGTTCGCCGTTGATCACGAACGGGGCAAGAACGTTCAGCGCGAACGTCCATTCAAATCCATCGGGGGTAATCCGCCGTTTCGAGAAATAACCGCCGGCGTTGTTGATGACGACGTCAAGTGTGCCGGTTTCGGATCGTACCTGTTTCGCGAGTGACTTGACCTCGCGCAATGAAGCCAGATCCGCCACGAGGAGCTTCACGGCACGGTTGCCGGTTCGCGCAATGATCTCCGCGACAGCAGTCTCTCCCCGGCTGCGGTCACGGGCGTGCACAAGCACCGTGGCGCCCATTCCCGCGATACCTGCCGCCGTTTCCTTGCCGATCCCGGAAGTCGCCCCGGTGACAAGAACGGTTTTACCTTTCATATAATTCTCCCTGGAATTACTATTCACCGGACGCGTTTTTTTCATGCCGAACCTCCGGCCGACCATGGATAGAAATATATTTTTGCACCGCTTTGATGTAATCTTTATAATATAGACATGCGGAACTGTGCGGTCAAGCCGTTCACAATATTCCGCTGACAATTTTGCATAACCTGAGATGTCGCCGGATACGGCACAGGAACGCGGACATTGACTCTTTATGCGGAATGATTATTTTAAACAGAAGCGGAGCGCGGGTGTCTTCTCGCGAAATTGTTATTTATTATATCCCGGACGAACGGCTGTCGTTCATGCGGCGGTCTTCGAATATATCACATCAAGGAGTATCGGTATGGAATTCGGATCATTGATCAAGAACGCGAGCGTGGAAGGAAAAGAGAAACATGTGCCCGTCATCGAATTGAGCGCAACGACGGTGAAAGTCATCGTCGGTAAGGATGTCGCGCATCCGAACACCGTGGAACATCACATCAAATGGGTGCGTCTCTTCGGTGTCAAGAAAGACACGAAGCAGCTGGTCGATATCGCATCGGCCGAATTTGGTCCGACATACGCGAAGCCGGTGCTCGTGGCAGAACTTACAGCGTCGGATTTCAGCGAGCTCATCGCGCTTGAATACTGCAATATCCACGGCGTCTGGGAAAACAGCATTGTGCTGTAAAAAAGCTGCACAGTCATACTGCCGGGGGGAACGACACCTGTACCGTGGTGCCCTCCCCCTGTTTCGTTGAAAAAACGATCGTACCTTTGTGGTCTTTGACGATGTTGGAGCAGATGAACAGGCCGAGGCCCACGCCGCCGGAATCACGTTTTGTCGTAAAGAACGGCGTCATGATATTCTTAAGCTCATCGTCGGACATGCCGCATCCTTCGTCGCGTACGGTTATCTGTATGTTTCCCGACGCATCCCTCCCGGTGTTCAGGAATATACGCTGCCCGGTGCCGGTAAGCGCCTGGCAGGCGTTGGTGAAAAGATTTACCAACACCTGTTCTATCTGCTGCCGGTTGCCGCGGATCGCCGGCAGATGACCGTCGCGTTCCATGACGATCCCGGCGGATTTTTTTTTGAGCGACCCGCCCACCAGCGTAAGCGCGTTGTCGATCGCCTGATTCACATCGACCGTATCGGTGAGCAGCGTGGACCCCTTCCGTGAATACCCGAGCAGGCTGTCTACGATCATTTTAATTTTCCACGTGCTTTGCGCCGTTTTATCGAACAATTCTCTGATACTCGAAGCGTTGCCGCTGTACGACACTCCCGCCACCAGAAAATCATCGTTGGCGAGGAGATACTCATTGATGATCGGCTCGATACTCATCCATGCGTCTCTGAGAAATGAAATACTCGTGGCGATGAACTGGTTGGGGTTGTTGATCTCATGGGCCAACCCCGCAACCATTATTCCCAGCGACTTCATTTTTTCGGCGTGCAGAAGACCGAGCTCGAGGATCTTAGCCTTCTCCTCGGCGATGATCTTTGCGCTCGATCGCGTAGCGTATGGAGCGCGTGACGATGTCGCCTCCGCTGACACCTTTGACGAGATAATCCTGCACGCCCCTGCGGATTGCCTCGACGCCCGCGGCCTCATCGAGAGAACCGGTGAGAACGACGATAGGCAGATGCGGTGCCGTTTTCTGAATCCGCGCGTACGTGTCGGGACCGGAGCTGTCGGCCAGCGTGAGATCGAGCAGTACGATATCGAACGTGTTTTTCCGCAATGCCGCCAAGCCGTCGCCGATGCATTCAACCCACGTCAGCGCAACATCGGCAGCCGTTACTTCGGCGAGGCTGTGCTGCAGCAGCAGTGCGTCGGTTTTATTGTCTTCAACCAGCAGTATCCGTGCAGTCATTTCGGGCATAACATCACCCCGCAGAAAGAATCGTTTCCCGTCGACAATGGTACAGCAGTGAACAACGTATCCTCACATTCGTACGCCGTGCCTTATGCCGGCAGGCGGAAATAAAACGTCGCGCCCTTACCCGGTTCTCCCGACGCCCAGATAGATCCGCCGTGTTTTTCGATGATGCGTTTCACGATAGCAAGACCGATTCCCGTGCCGGGAAAATCACTTTCCCTATGGAGCCGCTGAAACGGCTTGAACAGACGTTCCGCCTGTTCCGGATTGAACCCGGCGCCATTATCCCGGATGAACAATGTCTGCGCTCCCTGAAAATCCGTAATACCGAATTCGATAATCGTATGTTTGCATTTTCCGGTATATTTCCATGCGTTGTACAGCAGATTTTCCAAAGCTATCCGCAGAAGACCCGAATCAGCCGTTACGGTGATTCCTTCCTTGATTATAAGATCCGCCTGTCTGTCCGGGTGAGCTGTGCGAAGCGGGACCAGTACTTTCGCCACCATATCAGAGAGGTCGACAGACTCACGATGTATCTCCTGTCGGGATACCTTTGAGAGGCGCAGCAGTTCGTCGATGATACGGAACATTTTCTCCGTGCCTTCGATAATATGCAGGAGATGTTCTCTTCCGGCGGGTTCGAGAGATGCTTCGTATTTTTTTTTCAGAAGATCGGCGAAACCGGCGATGGCGCGGAGCGGCGCCCGAAGGTCGTGAGAGACCGAATAGGAGAACGTTTCGAGTTCAGCGTATGCCGTGGCGAGCTGATCGGCATGACGCTCCAGCTCCGCGTCACGTGCTTCAAGTTCTTTCCGGAGTCTGATAGCCTGTATTCCATAGCTCAGATCATTTGCCAATTCAGTGAGCAGCCGGATTTCATTCTGGGAAAACGAATCCGTTTTTTCAGAATAAACGGTCAACGCGCCGAAGCTTTTATTTCCCGATATGAGCGGAAAAGAAATGGATGACTGATATCCGCGCAGAATGGCATCATCACGCCATGGCTGAAACTGAGGGTCTGTCTGCATATCCCTGCAGGCGCTTATCGTACCGGTACGGACCGCTGTTCCGGTGGGACCGCGCCCGAGTACGGTGTCCGCCCACGAGATACGCAATGACTCAAGATATCCCGCCTCAAATCCGGCGTGCGCAACGGGGCGAACCGTTTTGTGCTCATCATCCTCGGCGAACCCTATCCATACCAGCTTATATCCGCAGTCTTCCACGATAATGCCGCACACACTGTTGAGATACGCAGACTCATCCACGGCGCGCATCATCGCCTGACTGCTTTTACTGAGCGCCTTGAGGGTGCGGTTGTGCTTGTAAAGTTCAGCCTCCCGGGCTTTGCGGTCGGTAATGTCACTGAACACCGTCGCAAAGCTACCGGTGCCGGGGGAGAAAACCGAGATATCAAAATGTTTGCCCATCGGCGGGAAAAAGATATCGAAATGCTCCGGCCTGCCCGACGCGGCTACCCGCGCATACACGTCCAGGAACGGCGGCTCTCCGGTGCCGTAGAGCTCGGATGCTTTTTTACCGACGACAAGGTCCCGTTGAAATCCCGTTATCGTTTCGTATGCGGCATTGACATGGGTGAGTATATAGTCAACCGGCGCATCCCCGTCATACACAACCGTGTGGATGGCGAGCCCCTCGGTCATCGACTCATAGAGCGTGCGGAGCCGCTCTTCGCTCTCATGCAGCGCCAGTTCCGACCGTTTGCGCTCGGTGATATTTACGACGATATTGGCGAATCGCCGGCCTCCGGCGGGAAAGGTGACTACGTGCAGATAATGGCCCACAGGCTGAGCGAATGAATCGAATTCTATCGATGTCTGTGTTTGTACCACATGCGTGAACCGCGGCAGATATTCCGGTATCGATGCGGGAAACACTTCACTGATGCGATGTCCTACTATATGTTCACGGGTCATGCCGGTGTGCCGTGTGTATGCATCGTTGATCTCAATGATGCGCCAATCCGACGGTTGTCCCGCATCGTCATACAGAAGTTCATATAATGCGAATCCTTCTGCCATTTTCTCGAACAGCAGACGATATTTTTCTTCGCTCTCGCGCAGTGTTTCCTCCATGCATATGCGTTCGGTGACGTCGTTCGCCATCACGAGCCGGCAGTGCCTGCCGTTGAACATGATAGAACTGACGGTGACTTCCACGTCGATGACGACGCCGTTCTTCTTCCGGTGCTTGTGCAATCCGACAGATGCCGCATGTGCGCCGTCCTGTCCGGCGATTATAGTCCGTGTTTCATCGCGATACTCCGGGGGACGTATGTCAAGCACGCTCAACCGGAGAAACTCCTCGCGCGTATAGCCGTAGTGAAAGAGCGCGGCGTCATTGACCGCGGTGAACTGCAGGGTTTCCTCGTCGAAAATATACATCGGGTTCGGATTATACTCGAACAGCAGACGGAACTGTGTCTCGCTTCTGCGAAGATTATCCTCCGCCAGCCTGCGCGCGGTGATATCCTGCGTGATCCCGAAACCGGCGAGAAGACTTCCGTTCGCGTCAAACTCCAGAAACGCCTTTTCGCGCACCCATTTGACCGCACCATCCACGACGATACGGTGTTCTATATCGTAATCCTCTCCCGCCAACCCCGCTTTCCATTTTGCATCGACAAACGCGCGGTCATCAGGATGGACTATCGATAGAAAGGTGTCGTAGGTCTGCGGCGCACCTATCGGCATTCCGAAAATACGGTAGTTTTCGTCCGACCATACAAGCTCGTTCTTGAGGACATTCAGTCTCCAGCTGCCGATTGTGCCGATCTCCTGGGCGTGATGCAGATCTTCACTGCGCTGCTGCAGCAGCATCTCAGCCCGTTTGCGCTCGGTGATATCATTTCCGTACAGATTCAGATAGCCCGCTTCAACAATGGGGACCAGTACGAAACTGTAGCTGTGTGTTCCGCAATCGATATCGAAGAATGTATTTACTGCACGCGCAAATGTGTCTGCCGCTGTCTGCCGCCACGGTTCGGGTATGACACTGTTCACGGCGGTATCCCATTGGTTCAGAAGCAGACTCGCGGCCTCGTTGGCATAGAGCAGGACGCCTGCGCGGCTAATTCGAAGAACCGGATTCGGGTTTTCAGACGGGAAACGGGCAAGACTGCTGATCTCGGCTTCCATCTTTTTGCGTTCGGTCTGGTCGCGGCATATCGAGATGTATCCCGCCGGTCGTCCGTCTTCCCCGTACACCCGGGCAGAACGCACTTCCACGAACAATCTTCGGCCGTCTTTCGTCTGATGAATGACCTCCGCCTGTATGCGTCCGGCATCACGCAGCCGGGAAGTCATCGTCTCCCTAGTGTCGCCGATATACTCGGTGCGCAGCAGGTCATACGATTTTTTCCCGATAGTCTCAGCTGCGGACCATCCATACATCGCTGTGGCCGCGTCGTTCCAGTAGGTGATGATAAAATTGTCATCGAGACCGATTGCAGCATCATATGCATTTGCGATGAATTGCGCCTGCAACGCGATCGCCTCATCGGTGTGTCTGCGCTCCGACTGTGTCCGCCGTTCCGGTGTTCCGCCGCCGCGGGAAGCTTTCCGTAAACGATCCGCTTTAACCCGCCGCTTGCGGCCGGACATCCGCGGCATGGACCGCACTGCCGATGATCTTGATTTCCCTTTTTTCATTGGACCGCCTCGCCCTGTCTGCCAGTATAATTCTGCAGAATATTTTCGTCAAGTTCATTAACTGCGCCCCTGGGCACGATCCGTTTTCCATGTGTGAAGAATCGCAACGACCTCATCGTCGGATATGTCGCGCCATGACTCATAGACCTGCGCCACGGCGTGAAAGTTCACCGGAGTCTCAAGTATTGTTGTCTCATCGACAGTACGGGCGATGGCTTTCGCAACGTCTGAACCGGATACCGGAGCGGCGACGATGACACGTTTCGCCAGCAAATGCCTGCACATGAGAATGGCGGCGCGCATCGTCGCCCCCATGGCGATACCGTCGTCGACAAGCATTATCGTGCGTCCCTCGATGGCGGGGATGGGACCGTCGCCCCGAAGCACACGAACACGCCGCATGACCTCCCGCCGCTGCTCACGGATTATCCTCCCGATATCCGGTTCTCCCACCAGGCGGTCGGTATTGTCGAATATGAATGTGCTTCCGTCTTCAGCTATAGCTCCGAAGCCGGCCTCGGGATCGAACGGATACGGCAGCTTTCTTGCGACGATGACAGACAGGTCCAGATGAAGATGCGCCGCCACCTCATACCCGACGGGCACGCCGCCCCTCGGTATAGCGAGCACCAGCGCGCCGGAATCGCGATACGTCCCGAGTGCACGCGCGAGTTTTTGGCCGGCATCCGTTCTGTCTTTGAACACTGCTGCCTCAGAACGAGAGCGCGGGCACGATATACCAGCTGCTGTCATATTCCTTTTTTTCAAGACAGATGACGCCGGAATTCGTGAACGCGGCGATCTTTGTATCCTCATCGCCGAGCACGAGCTTCGAAACGGTATTCGACAGATGCGGAAGATGTCCCACCAGCATACAGTTCCCGTTCACGGATGTGATCGTGCGTATGCCGTGCTCCACATCGTCCGTGGGACCGATGCCGTCAAGTTCCCGTAAGCCTTTTGCTGGATGGAGCGCGGCGGCGAAAATCCCCGCGGTCTCTTTCGCACGCTGCTTGTCGCTGTGAAATATGATGTCGATGGAGACAAGTCCGGATGCGGCAAATATTTTCGCCATGGCCGCCGTTTCTTCGACGCCCTTCGCTGTCAACGGTCTGCCCGCGCCATCATCTTCGTGTTTGGCCTGTCCGTGCTGTACCAGATACACTTTCATGGCTAAACTCCCTGCGGAACATATGACCGACCGGTGATCCCGGAATCGATGATCGCATTCCATATTTTTTCCGGAGCAGCGGCGATATACGATGTATAAACGAATTGTTTTTTTTTCCATAGATCCACCGGATAAATGTGATATGAATATATATAACTATTCCATGATAATAATCAAATCAAAAAAGGATTCTCAGCGGAATGACCGTTGAAAATGCGGCGGATTCAGATATAGTATTTTTTATACTGATAATCGCAGCAGATATTTCGCAGCGGTGAACAAGGAATAGGCATGGGCGCGACTGTCATAACAGAGAGCAATTCGCTTCTGGCAACCTCCCGCCGGGAATGGCGGGCATGGCTGAGAAAGAATTTTAAAAAGGCGGATGAGGTGTGGTTGATATACTATAAAAAGGAAACCGGCAAACCGCGCATTGCATACAACGACGCGGTGGAGGAGGCGCTTTGCTTCGGCTGGATCGACAGTACCGTGAGGTCGGTTGACGACGGGCGATTCGCCCAGCGCTTCACCCCGAGAAGGCCGCACAGCACGTATTCGCAGTCCAATAAAGTCAGACTGCGGTCGCTGATCCTCAGGAAAAAAGTTCATCGCGATGTTCTGGCGGCACTCGGTGACATTCAGAACGATTCATTTGTCATCCCCAGGGATATTCAGAATGCGATTCAGGCGAACAAACGCGCATGGAAGAATTTCAAGAGACTTTCGTCGAACTATAAAGAGATACGGATCGCGTATATCGACGGTGCGCGGAAGCGGCCGAAAGAATTCGCGAAACGACTCAAGAACTTCATTGCGATGACCGAGGCCGGCAGAGTGATCGGTTTCGGCGGGATAAACAGACATTACTGACGTGCCGCGGGCAGAGGGTCAGCGATATGCGCCGCATCGCTTGCAACACTTTTGCGTATAGGGTAATATGGTGACATCATGGCAACCGAAAAACGCACCATTCTTTCAAAACGCCATATCCCGATACTCGCCGCCGTCATAGCCGCCGTACTCGGCACCGTCACACTCGTCTGGTGGTTTTCAGTGGAGCCGGTCGGCATCAGCCTCGCGTATCGCATTCCGCTTTCCAATGAGATGAATATAAAGAAAAGCGTGCAGGCGTTATCCGAGACGGTGACCATAGCGGGTGTTTTTAAAAAGTTCGGCGGAACATCGTCGCCGATAACCGCATCGTGGCCTCGGTTCCGCGGTGCCGACTTTGATAATATCGCCAAAGAGGATATACGCTTGAAGAATTCCTGGGGGCCGAAAGGGCCGCCGGTACTCTGGAGCGTCGACCTCGGCGAAGGGTACGCCGCACCCGCGGTGATGAACGGCCGCGTGTATGTGCTCGATTACAATGAAACGGAACGGGCGGATGCGTTGCGCTGCTTCTCGCTCGACAATGGCGCCGAGATATGGCGTCGTACGTATAAGATCGATGTGAAGCGAAATCACGGCATGTCGCGCACAACGCCCGCGGTAACCGCGAAATATGCGCTCACCGTCGGGCCGAAATGTCATGTGCTCTGCGTGGATGCCGTCTCCGGCGGATTTCTCTGGGGCATCGATCTGCCGCGTGAACAGGGGACGAAGGTGCCGCTCTGGTATACCGGTCAGTGTCCGCTCATCGACAATAACATCGCCGTGATAGCTGCCGGCGGGAAGGATCTGCTCATCGGTGTCGACTGCGCTTCGGGAAAGGTGGTATGGCGGGCACCCAATGTGAACAAATGGGATATGTCGCATGCATCCGTGATGCCGATGACGCTTTCCGGCAAACGCGTGTATGTATATCCCGCACTCGGCGGCATCGTCGGCGTGTCGGCTGAAAGCGCCGACCGCGGGCGTATCGTCTTTTCAACGCGCGAATGGAATCCGTCGGTCAGCGCTCCCTCGGCGGTACAGACCGGACCTGATACGTTTCTCATAACCGCAGGTTACGGTGCAGGGAGTGCGATGTTCCGTGTGAACGGAAATGCGGTATCGCTTATCTATAAAAAAACAAAAGAGGAATTCGGCTGCGAGCAGCAGACGCCGATATTCTATCAGAATCATCTGTTCACGGTAATGCCCCCCGACGGCGGCGGTCATCGCGGCGAGCTTGTCTGCATGACGCCCGACGGCCGGACGGTGTATGCGAGCGGGCGCGAAGACCGTTTCGGGCTCGGGCCGTACATGATAGCCGACGGCAAACTGTTCCTGCTCGACGACAGCGGCGTACTCACCATGTCTCGCGCCGGTACGGTAAAATATGAACGTCTCGCCCGCGCGAAGCTCCTCTCCGGCCGTGATTCCTGGGGGCCGCTGGCATTGGTCTCGGGGCGTATGCTCCTGCGTGATCTCAAACGTCTTATCTGCATCGACCTGAGGGAATAGATGAAACTGAACGGGCCGCTTGTATTCATACTTATCGTCATCGCCGGGGGCATCGGCGTCTTGGGCTTTTTTGTACTTACGCGCGCACCGAATGCGACGGACAAAAATCCGTATCCCTATGATATGTCTGCGCTGAGGACAACGAATGCGAAACAGTACCGCGAGATACGTTCCATCGATGTTTCATCATCGGCGCATGCGGTCACGATAGCACAACAGATGCTGTACGTACTTTCTGACGACGGCGTTGCGGTATACTCACGTGCCGGTGAGAAAACCAGGGTGTTTCCCGTGCAGGGCGCAACAGCAATCGCAGTTGACGGCGATATTTTTCTCGGCATGGGCGACCGCATCGCCGTATATTCGTCAGCAGGCGAGTTCAAATCGCAGTGGCGCGAACCGGACCGGAAGACGAAGATAACCGCGCTTGCGGTGCAGGGAGATGCCGTGGCGGCAGTGGATTTCGGCTGTCGTGTGGTCTGGCATTATTCGCGCGCCGGTACGCTTCGCGGTATTTTCGGACGGCGCGACGAGGAGAAACGCGTGCCGGGTCTTTTGTTTCCGAGTCCGTACGGAGGTGTAGCTATGTCACCGTCAGGCATATGGGTTGCCAACACCGGGCGGTTGTCGATGGAGCGGTACGGCACTGACGGACGCATCACCGCGTCGTGGGGACATCCCGGCATGACGATAGACGGATTCACCGGCTGCTGTAATCCGGTTCATTTCGCGATGCTGCCGGCGGGTTTCGTCACGAGTGAAAAAGGGCTCCTTCGCATAAAGACCTACGACCTTCGCGGTACATTCACCGCACTCGTTGCTGGACCTGAGGATTTTCATCCGGCCACAAAACCGTGTGATGTCGCCGCAGACGCAGCAGGCGATATTTATGTGCTCGATTCATACCGCCATGCGGTGCGGGTGTTCACATATCAGGAAACGAATAACGCCGGGAGTAGCCGATGAGCACTAATGACAGAAAAGGATTTCTGCGGTCACTCGCGCGTATCGGCATTGCCGGCGGTATAACGGCACTCGGCGGTGTTGCGGTTGTAAAATCGGCAGCAGCGAAAAAGAATGGCTGTGTTCAGAAGAACGCCTGTGAAATATGCAGCGACGTTTTCACCTGTACCGATGGCCGTGCGCAGAAGACCGCGGCGATGCTCGCGAAAACCAGAACCGGGAAGGCGCGATGAAATCCCCATCAGTGAAAAAACGGCGCGGCTTTCTTGCGGTACTCACCCGCGGCGGTATCGCGGCGGCGCTTGCCGGTATTTTCGGGGCGGCGGCGGTACGCACAAAGAATACGAACACCGTGTGGCAGATCGATCCGGCGAAATGCACGCAATGCGGTTTGTGCGCCACAAGTTGCGTGCTCTCGTTGTCGGCGGTAAAATGCGTGCACCGCTATGCGATGTGCGGCTACTGCAATCTCTGTTTCGGTTTTTTCCGGCCCGACGCGAATGCACTCACCTCGGCGGCGGAGAATCAGGTGTGCCCCACCGGAGCGATCAAGCGCACGTTCGTCGAGGACCCGTACTTTGAGTATACGATAAACGAACCGCTCTGCATCGGCTGCTCAAAATGCGTGAAGGGCTGCACGGCATTCGGCAACGGATCGCTGTATCTGCAGATTCGTCATGACCGCTGCGTTCAGTGCAACTCATGCGCCATCGCCCGCGTCTGTCCGTCCGGGGCAATCTCGCGCATACCGTCGGACAAACCGTATATTATAAAAGGCGAGGAACGCAAATCATGAAGATACGATTGCTGCTGCGCGTATTCCTGCCGCTCATCCTCGTCATTGGCCTTGCGGCGTCGCTTGCCGGCGAGGACCGTTTTCCGCAGCCCGAGTTCGAGACCGCGTATAAAGCCCCGGTGTATCAGCATCCGTTGCCGAGAAGCGTCATCATGTCGTATGTCGATGTGGGTGTGCTCATACTCGCCTGTTCGCTCGCGGCGTTGTTCGCTATAAGGATACGCAATCGCCGCGGATTGTTTGCCGTCATGCTCGGGTCGCTCATCTATTTCGGGTTTTACCGGAAAGGCTGCATCTGTCCCGTGGGGTCGATACAGAACATCATATCGCTTCTGTTCGAGAACGCATATGCGATACCGCTTACCGCGGCGCTGTTTTTCATCATACCGATAATATTCACGCTGCTCTTCGGACGTGTGTTCTGTTCATCGGTCTGTCCGCTCGGTGCCGTACAGGATGTCGTGGCGGTGCGTCCCGTCGCATTGCCGCGCTGGCTCAACGCGGCACTCGGCATGCTGCCGTATGTGTTCCTCGCGTTCGCCGTCCTTTTTGCGGCCACCGGCACCGGTTATATCATATGCCGGTTCGATCCGTTCGTGTCCTTTTTTCGCATGACCGGCGACGTGTGGCGGCTCGTACTTGGCGGACTTTTTCTCGTTCTCGGTGTTTTCATCGCCCGGCCGTATTGCCGTTTTCTCTGCCCCTACGGTGCGATACTGAATTTTGTTTCGCGGTTTTCGATCAAGCACGTGACCATCACCCCGACCGAATGCATACAATGCCGTCTCTGCGAGAACTCATGTCCGTTTGACGCCATCGAGGTTGCGACACCCCCCGATGCGCCGGCGCCGAAGAACGGCGTACGCACTATGGCGGGAACACTCGCGCTCATACCGGTGATGATATTAATCGGCGGGTTTCTCGTGTCGCGACTCGCACCAGTACTTGCATCAACGCATCTTACCGTGGCCACAGCGAAACAGATAGCGATCGAGGATGCGGACCCGAACGCAAAGACCACGCTACAGTCGCAGGCGTTCAGATCGCTCGGCACATCGCCGGAAGAACTTGCCGCACAGGCAAAGGATATCGTCAAAGGTTTCTCTATCGGAGGGTGGATTGCGGGCGGATTCATCGGTCTAGCATTCGGCCTAACGCTTGCGTTTCTCGCGCGGCGCGTGCGGCGCAAAGATTATGAACCGGACCGCGGTCGCTGCCTGTCATGCGGGCGCTGTTTTGCGTATTGCCCGAAATATTATGCGCCCTAGCACGGGCCTCGCTACGCCAAGAGCAGATTCACACCTTTCGATGTAAGCATCGTTTTCGTCTCCTCCGGCACACCGCTGTCGGTGATCACCGTCCGCGCCACATCATATCCGCACACCGCGAGATTGCCCCGTTCACCGAACTTGCTTGCGTCGGCGAGTACGATCACTTCACGCGAGCGCGCTATCATGAGGCGTTCGGTGGCGATGAGCCGCGTGTCGGTGTTGGTGATGCCGGATTCGTCGATGCCCTGCGGACTCATGAAGAGCTTCGACGCGGAATAGTTGGCGAGAAGTGTGTCGCCGAAGGGGTTGATCATCATCTGCGAGTCGCGGTACACCATGCCGCCGAGAAGGATAACGGTCACCGATCCGCTCATGCGGAGCGCGTTGGCGATGGCGAACGAATTGGTGATGACGGTCAGCTCGGTGTCGGCGAGGAACTCAGCCATATAATATGTGGTTGACCCGCCGTCGATGATGATCGTCTCGCCGGGTGCTACGAGCGACGCGGCCTTTTTTGCGATGAGACGTTTCTGCTCGGCGAAGATGTTCTTTCGTACGTCAAGCGGTTCCTCGTCGATGCGTTCCGATGCCGGCGTTTCAGGTTCAGCGCCGGCATATTCTATGCCGCCGTGCATACGGCGTATCAGCCCGCGCGTCTCAAGGTCCTGAAAGTCGCGCCGTACCGTCGCTTCGCTCGCGTTGAGAATGGAAACCACCTGTTTCGTGGAAACATACCGCTGCTTCTTTGCGAATCTGAGTATCGTATCATGCCGTTCTTTTGTCAACATACGCTCGCAACGCGGCTCAACTTATTTTGTCCGAGCATGCCGCGCATCCGGGAAAGATTATCGCTTAGAACGCCCGATTTGTCAAACAGGCTTGATGTCCCTGCTACGAGCACGTCGGCTCCCGCGTCCACCATCACCGGTATGTTCTTCCAGCTCACGTTGCCGTCGACTTCAATCTCGATGTCATACCCGCGTTCATCGATGTGCGCCGAGAGTTCGCGTATCTTTTCTATCGTCTGCGGTATGAGCTCCTGTCCCGCGTAGCCGGGGTTCACCGTCATGATGCAGACAAAATCCACCTCGGGCAGCATGTGCTTATACGTTTCAAGCGGCATCGACGGGTCTATCGCAATACCCGCGCGCGCACCGGAGCTTTTGATGAGGCGCAGTGAACGCAGCGGGTGATAACAGGTTTCCGGGTGTATCGAGAGGAGCGCATTGCCGATGGAGGCGAACGACGGAATGTATTCGTCCACGTTCTCGATCATGAGATGTATATCGAGCGGTATTGACGTGTAGCGCGCGACGGCTTTGCAGAAATCGATGCCGAGCGTGAAGTTCGGGACATAGTGGCCGTCCATGATGTCGATGTGCAGATAGTCCACGCCCTCGCGCTGAAAGACGTCGAGTGCGGAACGCATATCGATGAAATCCGCGCACATGAGCGATGGGGAAAGTTTTACGGTATTCATGATCAGTTGCTCCTGTTAATATCATAACTGTGAAAATCCGTCTTCTTTAGCAAGAGATTTCTTCCGTTGTGTCGTCGCTTTCGTGTGGTCGCCGGGTACGGCTCCGCAACGGCATCCGGCATGACTTGCGCTCTGCGTTGCGCGGCGAAGCATTCATTCTTATTTTTTGTCCGCATCCATGCGGTGCTATTGTTTCCATTTTTCCTTCCTCTTTGGGGAACGACTACGCCGCGTTTGGTGTGACGATGACTTTCAGTCCGCCGCGTTCTTCGTGATATGAGAATGCCGACGATATCTCATCGAGCGGAAACGTTTTTGAAATATATTTTTTCGCGCTCACGATATCCTGCGCGATGAGCGATACGGCAAGCTCATGATGCCGCGGCAGCGACCCGTGACTTCCCATCACGTAGCACTCGCGGTAGTGGATGATATTGGAGTCGATCGAGAGCTTCGGCTGATTCTTGAGCCCGCCGAACAGGTTCACGAAACCGCGGTGGCGTATCATCTGTATCGCCGCTTCCTGCGCTTCGGTGGTGCCGGCGGTGGTTACGGCGCAATCAACGCCTTCACCGTTCGTTTCCTTCAGCACGACTGCAACCGGGTCTTCGTCGGCGCTGGCGATGAAACGCGCGTCCTCGCGGAATGTCTTCGCCATTGCAAGTCGGTTCTTCGATCGCTGTATCGCAAACACCTTTTTTGCGCCGTACATCTTTGACAGCTCGAGCATCATGCAGCCGATGGGACCGAGTCCGATGACGGCGAGGCTTTTGCCGGGTGCGAACTGCGCGAGCTCAAGGCCGTTGATGGCGCAGGCGAGCGGTTCGGCGATGGCAGCCTCTTCAAAGGAAAGCGAATCGGGCATCTTTGTCACCGGACCGTATTTGAGTATCGTATCGTTCAGCGTCATATATTCCTGAAAACCGCCGGCGAATTGATAGCCGATGGCATAGTTGATTGAGCAGTTCGTTCCCATGCCGTTCGCGCACCAGTAACATTCTCCGCACGGCACATCGGCACCAAGCGCTATCCGGTCGCCGACCTTCACTTTGCTTACGTTCTTCCCGACAGTGACTATCTCACCGGCTATCTCGTGTCCTATTATGGATGGATACTTTACGCGGTCGTTACCATAATGGTAGATCCGCACATCGGAACCGCATACGGCGCAGGCTTTCACTTTCAGAATGGCTTCATTATCACCGCAGACCGGATCTGCTACGTTTTTTATCGCTATTTTGTTCTGTGCTTCAAGAATTGCTGCTTTCATTTTATGCTCCCGAATTTTGATATACTTAATAATAATCATAAAACGATAAAAGTCAATCAAAAATTGCCATAAGTGATAAAAAAGATTGTAAATGCTTGACTTCTCCAGCAAGTGATATTACTATATAAACATGAATCGTATGCATAAATCGAGATAATCAATGAAAGCGCTCGTACTTCACAGCGATAAATCACTGAAATATGGAGATATTGACCTTCAATCGCATGACGGATGGATACGTGTGCGGGTGACATATTCCGGCATATGCGGGTCTGATATCGAGCGGGGATTCCATGGTAAGGCATATCATTATCCCCTGGTCATGGGGCATGAGTTTGCAGGTGTCGCAGAGACCGGCGGCATACGCGTTAAAGCAGGTGACCGAGTGGCGGTGTTCCCGCTCATTCCCTGTGGAACATGTGCCGCATGTGAAACGGGGAATTATGCGCTTTGCAAGAACTATAACTATCTCGGTTCACGATGCGACGGCGGTTTTGCCGAGTATGTCTATGCGCCCGAAGAAAATCTCATCGCCATCCCTGACTACGTTAAAAGCGAACATGCCGCGATGACAGAACCCTGCGCGGTGGCGCTTCACGGGGTGAATAAGTTCCATATAACACCGGGCGATATCGGCTGTGTGTACGGCGGCGGTCCCATCGGCAATATCGCCGCGCAGTGGCTTCGTGTGCGTGGCTGCGGCACGGTTATCGTCGTCGAGATCGATGAACGGAAACTGGCCATAGCCCGGCAGATGGGCTTTGCCGCCGTGAACCCGAAAGACGGCGATCCGGTTACCGCGATACAAAGCGTTACCGGCGGGCGTCTTGCCGATCATGTCGTGGAGGCGTGCGGCTTTCCCGAAACATTCCTCAACGCGGTGCGGAGTGCCGGCGATTTCGGCGAGGTGCTTTTCATGGGCAATATCAAAGGGACATTCGGCATTCCCGAAGCCGAGTTCACCAAAATACTCAGAAAAGAACTTACGATATTCGGCACCTGGAACTCGAAAGTGACGCCCGCCGGCCATAACGACTGGACCGCGGCGCTTTCGTTTATGGGCCGAGGCATCGACTGCGCGCCGCTCATCAGCCATATCGCTGCACTGAGAGACGGTGCGGCCATGTTTGATACGATTGTGGGTAAAAAAGAATTCGTCAATAAAGCTATTTTTCGGATACACGCCGAATAACAAAAAGGAAAACAGTATGAGCGATACAAAAACGGTCTGCAGCATCGGCATAAAAAGCGATCCGGTGGAATACCGCTACAGCTATGACTGGCTGTTCGATTTTCTCGAACGCCATGAGATACGGTATATGCAGCTGGGAAGTTTCTTCGAGCTCTATTCGCTTGAGGACGACTACTTCAAGCGTCTCCGCGACAATGCGCTCGCGCACCGCGTGACGATAAAAAGCGTGTTCACGTCGCATCGCGAGCTCGGTGGTTTTTTCACCGGCGAAAAGGCGATCGAAAAAGTGGCGCGGAGGAATTATGAACGCCTCATAGAGATTGCGTCGCTGCTCGGTGCCGACTATGCCGGGTCTAACCCCGGCGCCGCGTACCGGGACCGTGAATCGGCGAAGGACGCAGGCATTGAATGTTATCTTTCGCACATGAAAGAGCTTATGGGTTACGCAAAATACCGCGGCCTTAAGGCGCTTACCATCGAACCGATGTCGTGTCACGCCGAACCGCCGTCATTGCCGGAGGAGATAGACTATATGCTCCGCACCCTCGGCGGTCATCACCGTACCGACCCGTTCACCGTGCCGGTGTATCTCTGCGGCGATATATCGCACGGTGTGGCGGACAGGAACCGCCGTGTGCTTCACGACAACTATGAACTCTTCGCCATGGAGATCCCCTACATGTGCGAATTTCATTTCAAAAACACCGACAGCGCATTCGACAAGACCTTCGGTTTCACCGACGAGGAGACGGGCAGGGGTATTGTGGACCTCAAGCGCGTCTTCACCATGGTGGCCGAGGGACAATGGCCGGTAGACGAGGTCGTGGGCTATCTTGAGATTGGCGGCCCGAAACTCGGCCGCGATTATTCCGATCACCTTCTAGAATCGCAGCTCGCCGGTTCGTTCGATAATCTCAGGAAATCATCGGCGCTCATTTACACGTGAAACATCCCCGGGGCGTTTGACCGGTATACACCACATTCGTATACTATATGTATAACGTTTGTCTGCATTCGAAGCGCCCGGCTGCATACAAAAACGGACACGAAACGGGGGACGGATGAAAGACCATCTCGCCGCCGGCACAAATCCTGCAACGGAGCTCCGGCGCCGGTATATACTCGCATTAAGCCTCATCGCGCTGGTAAGTATAATAAGCCAGACGGTAATCCAGTGCACTATCATCCGCAGAAACGACGACGGCCGTGTGGTGAACATCGCGGGGCGGCAGCGCATGCTCAGTCAGAAGCTGACAAAATCAGCCATGGGTATTGTCAGCGCTGCGCCGGAAGGCCGGCGGACATATCTTGCCGAATTGAAAGAAACCGCACGGCTCATACAGCTTTCTCACCACGGGCTGATTCACGGGGACAAAGCTATCGGCATTTCCGGAGACAACAGCAGTGCGATAGCAGAAAAATACCGCCGCATCGAGCCGTATCTGCTGGCGATGCTCGACGCGGTGACCAATCTCGTCGATAAAGCCGAGCGCTCCGCCGGCGCCGAAACGCTTCACGCCGCGGCCGCACCGATACTCGACTATGAAGCGCAGTTTCTTGTTGGCATGGATGAAATTACCTTCATGTATGATAGCGAGGCGCGCGCGAGGATAGATGTCATACGGGCTGCAGAATACGCGCTGCTGCTGCTGACACTGCTCCTGCTGGCGCTCGAGGCCCGATTCATTTTTATCCCCACGGAACGGCAGATAGCCGTGTATTTCCGCGAATATACCGAGACGGTTAAAACGCTCAATGATGATATTAAACGTCATATATCGCTCGAGGAAGGAAATAAGAAGATAGTCGACGCCTCGCGAAAATCCATCGAACGGGCAAAGATTTTGCAGCGGTGGATGATAACGCAGGATCTGCCGATGCCCGATGGGTACGACATTGCCGCCATGTATATACCGTCTGAGAACCTGAGCGGCGACATGTTCATTGTCCGTGAACAGAACGGCAGACTCGCGGTCATACTCGCGGACTGTACCGGGCACGGCATCGCCGCGTCCATGAGCGCAAATCTTGTCTGGCGTTATATATACCGCTTCGAACATATGCTCCATGATGACGTTCCGGCGCCCGGGACGTTTCTCGAGAACATCAATGAAAAACTCTGTGAAAGCCCGAATGACGAGTTCGGGTATCCGACGATGTTCGTCGCCGTCATCGATACCGGTAAGCGGAAAGCATGGCTTGCCAATGCGGGAGGTGTTCCTCCCTTCTATTTCAACGGGCAGACGATAAAATCCTATTATCAGCCGCACGGGCTTCTACTCGGGTTAAAGCCGGACTCGCGGTATCTGGTTACCGAACTTGTCCTTGAAGAGAATGATACGCTCTTTTTCGTGTCCGACGGCCTGCTTGAGGAGCAGTTTCACGGCGAAGGGACGGCGGATGCGGACAGTGAAAAACTGCTTGGTGAGGTTTTGCGCGACTATCCCGACCGGGGGTATCTTGAAAATCTCAACTATCTGTTTATGAAACTGTCGAACCGCGATCGCATCGGGCCGCTCTTTGATGACACAACCATGGTGCTGGTAAAAGCGGTGCCGTTCAGAAACGGGGAAGCGCATGCCCCGCGCGCAACGATTTTTCTCTAGCCCGCTGCTCAGTAGACCACGTTGACGGCGTTTCTTCCCGCCTTCTTAGACAGATACAGCGCCTTGTCGGCTTTCTGCACGAGCTCCCTCCCTGAAACGATCTTTCTGTCCCAGCCGGCAACGCCGATGCTCAGCGTCACCCGGATGATGTGTTCATTGTAGCGGAATCTGGTTCGCTCCACCAGCTCACGGAGCCGCTCGCCTAAACGCCGGCCGCCCTCGACATCGCTGATAGGCGCGATGACGGCAAACTCGTCGCCGCCGTACCGCGCAACGATGTTCACTTTGCGCGTGTTCTTGCGGATCAGGTTTGCCGTTTTCATGAGCACCGTGTCTCCGGCGTCGTGTCCGTATGTATCGTTTATTTTTTTGAAATAGTCCACGTCTATCATAAGGAGTGTCAGCATGCCGCCGTAGCGGCGTACGCGCTCGATCTGCGTTTCGAGCGTTACCTTGAGGAATTTCTGGTTATACATCCCCGTCAGTCCGTCGCGCGAGACCTCCTGTTTCAGCTCATGCGCCTTGAGGTTCACATCGGCAATCTCTTTCTGCAGCACGCGCATGATGTCGCCGTAGGTGACGATGCCGATGAGCGTTTTCTTGTCGCACACGGGGAGCCTGCGGATACGACGGTCTATCATGACCTGCAGCGCCTCGGTTATCTCACTGCGCGGATCGGCGGTGACGAGCGGCGATTTCATCACCGCGGCTGCGGGACGGTTCATGACATCGGGTCCGTGCTCCGCGATGGCGTTCACGATGTCCCGCTCGGTGACGATGCCCACCGGCATTTTACTTTTGACGATCACCACCGACCCTATCCGGTGCTGTTCCATGATGCGGCATATCTCGAGCAGTGTGGTTTTCATGGAAGTCTGGAATACGTTGCCGCTCATGACCGATCGTATGTGCATGCCGTGTCCTCGTGCGTTTGATACGGGAGAGTATATTCCGCGCGGTGATATATTCAAGTGCGTCGGCGGCGCCGGTGCTCCGTCCGGTACTGCATCGGTGTTCTGTTGCAGAGCGCCTTGAACGTTGTTGCAAAGTGCTGACTTGACGAAAAGTGCAGTTCATACGCGATATCGGTTACGTTCATCGGGCCATCGCGGAGAAGATACATAGCCGCTTCGACGCGTCTGCGCAACAGATAGTCTTTCGGCGAAACACCCGTTTCATGCTTGAACCGGTGGCCGAGGACGGATACCGAGAGTTTCGCATGTCGGGCGATGTCTTTGACGGTCAATGGTTCGCGGATATGCGCCTCGATAAAGTGCTGAGCGGCGATAATATGCGGTGTGCCTGATTTTTTTCGTGACGATCTCGCGTTCTCTGCAAGCGAAAGCAGCAGGTCCATAAAGAGTGTCTGCAGTTTCAATTTCCGGAATGCGGGAAGCAGCGTCCTGTTTTCGTAAACATCGAGAATGCGGTCAAAGTCGCGCTGTGCTGAACGCGGCGCACTGAACAGCCGCGGGAACGCCGCAACAGCCTTTCGAAGCCGTTCGGCCGGTACACTGTATCCGAGAAAATCACCGCGGTGCGATTTAATATCGATGAAAAGATAATAGCCGGTGCGTTTCTCCTCAAAGAGCCCGCCGTGATGCGTTTCGTTCGGACGCACGGTGAGTATGTCTCCGGCATTCAGCGAATAGTGCCGTCCGCCCACGGTATACCGCTGCGAACCCTCGGCGATATAATGCAATTCAATCTCGCTTCCATTGTTGCGGTGTGCGGGAACCGCATCGCTTGCTTTATGGTTTTCAACGCGGACCAGATGTATGATATTGTTGACGGCATTCGTTCCGTCGGGAAAATGATAATGACGGTACGCGTAACGCCCGCGCGGATCGTTGTAGCGGATAATCGGCGACATACGGGAAGCATATAGCGCCGCCGTGTATGTGTCAAATTCCGCAGACAGAAAGATGAACGCTTTATAAATGCGGCGCTATACTATATAGTATGACATGATTTATTATCATCGCGGGAGCTGCCATGCGAATCGTACCACTGCTTCTTGCACTTATGAGCATTGCGGTGCATGCCGCTGAATACCGCCTGATACCGGTTTCCATGACGGATTTCTGGATAACGCCGGACACACCGTCGGTGCTGTCATTCAGAATATCGAACGGCGGCGGCGCGGATGCCATTCCCTGCGTCATCAGAAATTACAGCGGTGATGAGACCGCGCGAATCAATGCGGTCATCGACGGGGATATCGCCCGCGTAGCGATAACGGTGCCGAAAGGATATTATGAAATAGCAATACCCGGTTCGGGACAGACATTCGGTATCGGATCAGTAGCGACGTTTGCCGGACCGCGGGATACATTCTTCGGGATGGACTGCGGTCTTACATGGCAGACTCAGAAAAATATCTCACGTGACGCCGTGATGGCGATACTCAAGCGCATCGGCATAGCTCGCGTGCGTGAACGGTTCGGTATCCGTGATGTCGCACCGCTACGCGATGTGTTCAAGCCGGAGGGAACTGCGGAGACTATAAGAAAAGCATACGGACACAACGGCATCAGAACGGTTGAGATGTTTCATGGCGGGGTATCCTGGATGGAGTCGAAGGGTGACCGGGATATCCCCGGTGATGTCATCGTCATGGCGGATGTGTGGCGCGCACTCGGCGCCCGCTGGGCGGACACGACGGCGATGCTTGAGGTATGGAACGAGGTTGATGCGGCGTCGTACAGCGGCAACAAACCGGTGGACCAGTATGTGTCGCTCGTGAAAGCCATTCGGTATCTCTTTCAGCGGGAACAGAGCTCCATCCCGGTAAGCACCTGCGGATTCACCGGCGAATCGCTCAAACGCGACGATGAACGTGCGCTCACCGCGAATGATTTTGTCAGCGGCACCGAGATCTCCCGTACGGATCACCCGTTTCTCGATCTTGCCGGTGAAAACGGCCTTATGGAGAACGTCGATGTGTTCTCATTTCATTTTCACAGTAAAGTGATGGATGATTACACCGCGCAGGGATATATCGATATCATATCCGCATATCGTTCATGGACGGCGAAGTACAGCAGGCCGTCGATACCGCTTGTCAACACGGAATCCGGCGTCAACTTCACCGTACCGAAAGGCGCATCACGGCCGGAACCGGAAGTAGACGATCGTACGGCCGCAGGTCATGTGTTTAAGATCGTCGAGTCAAAAGCGTGCGGGCTTTCGGGGTACTATGCGTTTTACCTGCAGCATGTGCTGGAAGACGTGCGCTGCTGGGGGCTTCTTGACAGCGCGGGCACTCCGTTCCGTCCGTTCGTCGCCTATGCGAATGCGATTGCGATGCTTGCCAATGCCGAATATGCCGGTGAACTCGCCGACAGCGGGCTTGGCTGGACTCGTGTTTTTTTCAAGGCCAACGCCTCAGTCATTGTCGTGTATCGCCCTTCGGGAGCCGGAGTCACGGTAACGCTTCCGTTCACGGTACACGGAATTACCGGAATCGACGGCAGCGACAGAGCCGCGGGCGGTTCTGAGATATCGCTGAACGCAGGCATCACCTATCTTCACGTCGACACGGCGGATGTGAAAAAGCACATCACGACGAATACCGCATCGTATCGCCTGTATCAGATGAGCCGCGGCGCCGACAGACCGGTACCAAAGCTTTCACCCATCGTCCTGCAGCGGCGCATTGTCGCCGGCCGTGAGATATTCTCCACGCCGAAAAACTATATCGTCTCTGAAGACGAATGCGCCGATATGCTCCTTGAGGTCCGTGTGAACAATCTGTCGGGAGATCCGCAGAACGTTTCGCTCAGCGGATATGTGAAGTCGAACATGGCGAACGATGTATTTCAGACCGGCAGCATCGATGTCCCGCCGATGTCGTACCGTGATGTGCAGTGGCGTGTGAATGCGGCACGGTATCTCACCGGAAACGAACCGCGCATATTCTATGTTGACGCAAAATGCCCCGGGACACCCGATGCGGTGCTCGCGGTGAAACTGCAGCGGGAGACAACGTTTGCCGATATGATGAAAACATATCCGAACACGGAACGGCTTCCCGTCGGTGAATCGTCACGATGGTCAACGGATAAGCGTTATTTCAACTGGGCCGGCGGAGCGGTTATCGATCTGGTCTGCGGTCAGGGCGTGCGTTTTTCAATCGATTTCAGGAAGGACGGACACAAATGGATATTTCCGTTCTTCATACTCAAAGACAAAAGCTTCAGCGGCATACGCGGTCTTATCATTCGCGGCAGGGCGGAGCAGCCGGCGACGGTAATGATAAACTTTCTGTCGGATTACGGAAAAACACTCGGTCATAAGGAGCCGATATTTCCGGCGGATAATAAATGGCATACGGTATTCGTTGCGCTCGATGATATAAAGGACATCGATTCTGTCCGCCTCATGGAGATAGGCGGGCTCAGCATGTCGCTGACGAATACGTATCATATCAGCGATATGATGCTGGTGCTTCGCTGAGCGTCAGTGCGTTTTAACCGTTCTCTTTACCGGATAGAGGAAACGCTTGATTTTCTGGGACGGTGTTTTTTCAAACGGTTCATGCTGCAGTTTTACCTTGACCAGACGGCTGAAACCGGCGAGTCGTGCGTTTGCCGCATGCCGTATCGCATCGAGTATGTCTTCGGCGTCTTCTATCCGGTCCTGTACCGCGGCGCCGAGCCGTTCGATAATCTCTGATTTCAGATGCACGAGTGCGGTGAGTCCGCCGCCGTCCTTATAGACGAGTGATTCAACGACATGTTCATGCGCATTGAGGAGCGATTCTATTTCCTCCGGGTATATATTTTCCCCCGATGAACCCACAATCATCGCTTTGAGACGTCCGCGGATAAACAGTCTCTTTCTGCTGTCGAAATGTCCGAGATCTCCCGTGCGGAACCAGCCGTCGGTTGTGAACACCTCTTTGGTTTTTTCCGGTTCACGGTAATATCCGAGCATGACATTCTCGCCGCGGGCCTGAATCTCTCCGTCGCCGGTGACAGGGTCGGGGTCGGCGATACGCAGTGATACGCCGTGAAGTGCGGGGCCGGTCGAGGATAACGTCGTATGGAACGGTGCGCAGCCGGCGATGAGCGGTGCCGTTTCAGTGAGCCCGTAGCCGATGGCGTACGGGAAACGCGCGTCGATAAGGAACTGTTCCACCTCGGGATCGAGTCCCGCGCCGCCGATGCCGAAGAAACGGATGCGTCCGCCGAATGTCTTTTTCAATTTCATTCCGGCGAGACGGTGCAGGAGCGGCCTGAGCCATACGTGTTTATACAGTTTTATCGCCTCAAGCGCGGGCTTGATGCTCCCGCGGTATATTTTTTCCATGATGAGCGGAACGGTGACCATAACACTGGGTTTCAGCGTCGCAAGCGCGGGCAGGAGCACGGATGCAGACGGCGGTTTTTCCATATACGAGATGAACGAACCCTGCATTATCGGCGCGAGCATACCTATGGTGCATTCATACGTGTGCGCGAGCGGCAGCACAGACAGAAAATAATCGTTCCTGCGCAGATGTATTATGGAGCGCGTTGCCCACGCATCCCACACGAGATTACGGTGCGTGAGCATGACGCCTTTGGAATGGCCGGTAGTGCCCGAGGTATAGAGAATGACGGCAAGACTGTCCTCTTTCAGCGGCGGAAGCTCTTTCATGAGCCTTTTTTCATGGTCATCGGCACAGCTTGATTGCGGATTGATATTGAAAAACAATGTTTCTATCGGGATGATCTCGGGGAGTGCAGCATGCTCAAGCTTCGTGCGCATCTTTTCAGAAAGTACTACCGCTTTGCATCCGGCATGCGCGACAATGTTGACGATCTGATCGCGGCTGAAATCGGTGAGTATCGGCATCCCCACGAACCCGCCGGCGGTTATCCCGAAATATGCCGCAGCCCATTCCGGACGGTTTTCTGAAATTATCGCGACACGGTCACCGGGTCTGATGCCCCGTGCACGCAGCACAGCGGCGAACGCGGCAGCGGCACGGCCGAGCGCGGCGTAGGTGACCGGTTGTTTTTCAAAAAAAGCGACCGCGGGGAGTTTATTGTAACGCAGGGAACTTTGAATCAGGACATCTCTGAGTGTGAACGAGCGCAGTTGATACATGTCGCATCCGTAGACAGAATATTTTGAAAGCACGGAAAGTAGCGGAAGTGTATTTTGGTGATATCTGACGGAAAATTATCTCTTATGAAAGATATGAAAAAAACGCGTTACGTCAATCCGAGATTACGAAATATATGCTCAAATAAGCATTAATCGGGCAACGCTATGCGACGTGATGGAACATACGTACGATGATGTATGCAAGTGCCGACATTCCCGCTGCGCACGGTATGGTGAGCACCCAGGCCCAGAGAAGCTGCCCGGCAACTGTCCACTTTACTGCAGACAGGCGTTTGAGCATGCCGATACCCATGATGGAGCCGGTGATGGTATGCGTAGTGCTGACCGGTATCCCGAACGATGTCGATATGAACAGTGTTACCGACGCTCCGAGTTCGGCGCAGAAACCGTCGACAGGGCGCAGTTTGGTGACTTTATGCCCCATCGTCTTTACAATGCGCCAGCCGCCGAACATGGTGCCCAGGCCGATGGCGGTATAACATGAAAAGATAACCCATTTCGGTATCGTGTCATTTGCACCCATCATGCCGGAACCGATGAGAAGGCCCATGATGATACCGATGGTCTTCTGCGCGTCATTTCCGCCGTGGCCGATGCTGTAGAACGCGGCGGATAATAGCTGCCCTTTCCGGAATACGCCGTCAACCTGATGCAGTGAAAAATTATTCGCCAGCCGGTACACGAGCGCACCTATGCCGAGCCCGAGGACAAGACCGAGTATCGGGGCGACAAAAATGAACACTACCGTTTTGATGATACCGCCCCAGATGAGTACCGATGGACCGGCCTTCACCAGCGCCGCACCGATGAGCCCGCCCATGAGCGCGTGTGAGGAGCTTGATGGAATGCCGAAGAACCAGGTAATCAGATTCCAAATGATGGCGCCTACAAGCGTGGCGAATATGATATTCGTGTCGATGATACCGACATCGACAATGCCCTTGCCCACCGTTTTTGCGACATGCAGACCGAAGATGAAGAGCGCGATGAAATTGAAAAAGCCCGCCCAGAGTACGGCGAGCTGCGGGGGCAGCACGCGCGTGGCGACAACGGTGGCTATTGAATTTGCCGAGTCATGAAATCCATTGATAAAATCGAAAATAAGCGCGAATGCGATGAGAATGATGATGAACACTTCCATGGATCAGCCCTGTTTGACTAGAATGGAGCTGATGACGTTGACGACATCCTCGCAGATGTCGAGTGTCGTTTCAGCGCCTTCAAATATTTCCTTCCACTTAATAAGCTTGATCGCATCCTTGGACTTTTCCATATACTCGCCGATGACAGCATCTTTAAGCTGATCCGCCATGTTCTCAAGGCGGTTCACTTCCATGCAGGCTTCGTGTGTTATTTTTGAATTTTTCATCGAACGCAGTCCGCTTAACGCCTTGCCGAGCCAAATAGTCGCCTGGTCTATGTATTCAGCGAACTGCACGAGCGCTTTGTTCTTTTCTTTTATTTTATATACATGCATGCGCTTGGTGAGCGAATAGATGATGTCGACTACATCGTCAAGCTCCTGAGCAAGCTGAAGGATATCCTCGCGGTCGAACGGTGTGATGAAGCTGCGGTTCAGTCCGTTGATGATATCATGAGTTGTATTGTCGCATTCATGCTCTATATCGTGCATCTTGAGCACGTCAATATCGCTGCAGGCGCCTTTCTCGGCGATTTCTTTGAAGAAAACGGCGGCCTTGCGCAGATGCTGCGCCTGTGCGTCATACATATCAAAAAATTTTACTTCTTTCGGCAGCAGACTGAAGCCCATGATGTCCTCCGGAATGAATAATTACTTAAACGGGTAACGTGAGCATTCTACAGTGTCGTCGGATATTGTCAAGGTTTTTCGGCATTATGGTCAGCGTTTTCCGCGAATACGAACGTCATTTCACCAGTCCCGATATGAGAAAACCGATGCCGTATGCCGCCGCCGCCGCGACACTTCCGACCGCGAGCATTTCAAGGCCGGAGAAAAACCAGTTTCGTCCCGTGATACGCGTTTTCAGCGCACCGAGCAGGAACAGCGTGCCGCCGGTGAGTATACACGCGACGACGAACGTCTGCGCGCGGAACGCCGGAACGAACTGCGACACGACATACGCCGCGATGGGGATGAAGCCGAACACGAGGAACGAGACGAATGTCACCAGCGCACTTTTCATCGGTGATTCATTGTTGGGGATGATGCCGAGTTCCTCCACCATCATGATATCAAGCCACGCTTTTTTGTGTTTCGCGATGGTGTTCACGATGGTCGCCGCGTCTTTTTTCGGCATGCCCTTCGAGATGTAAAGCTCGACGAGTTCGGTCTTCTCGCCGTCGGGATAATGCGTCATTTCCCACTCTTCGCGCGTTTTCTCCGCCGCTTCATATTCCTTTTCCGCTTTCGTGGAAAGATAATCCCCGATGGCCATCGACAAACCGTCGGCGATGAGATTGGCAAATCCCATGATGAGTACTATGGCGGGGGCAAGCGCCGCGCCCGTCACACCGGCGACGGCAGCGAACGTGGTGATGGTGCCGTCGAGTCCGCCGTATACGACGCTTTTGATGTGTTCACCGCCGGCCTTGTGCGATTCATCGGCACGCGCGCCGGGTGAATGCGCCGCGATGGTCGCATCGATTGATTTATTTTTGAACGCATCACGCGCCTTATCAAGACTTCGGGTAAGCATGGCAGTCTCCTTCTGGCTGATAGCTGAAACTATAATGATTTTTCATGAATACGCAAGTCATCCGCAGGAAATAAAAAAGCCCCCGGATATCCGGGGGCTTTTTAGATGATTAACGCTATCTCTGGATCCGGGCCGAGCCGCCTTTCGCGAACGATTCAACCTGGTCGAGTGTTGCCATGGTCGTGTCGCCCGGGAATGTGGTGAGCAGTGCACCGTGAGCCCATCCGAGTTTGATGGCCTCTTCCGGCGTTTTGCCTGATAGGAGCCCGTACATGAGCCCTGCCGCAAAGCCGTCGCCGCCGCCAACGCGGTCGTACACGTCAAGTTCGCAGGTGGGGCTTACATAGTTCTTGCCGTCAAGCCAGAGCACTGCGCCCCATGAGTGCCGGTTCGTCGAATGCACTTCGCGGAGCGTCGTTGCCACCGCCTTGATGTTCGGGAATGATTTCACCACCGATTCCATCATGCCGAAGAACGTTGACGGATCGAGCTTCGATGATTTTGATTCAACTTCCGGTCCTTTGAGCCCGAGACCTTTCTGGAGATCCTCTTCATTGCCCACAAGGACATCTACGTTCTTAACAATTTCGCGGAGCACTTCCGGCGCCTTTTCTGCGCCGCCGGAAACTGCCCAGAGCTTGGCGCGGTAATTAAGGTCGAACGATGTTATCGCTCCGGCCTTTTTTGCCGCCTGCATCGCCTCGATAACGAGTTTGCTTGTGGTTTCTGAAAGCGCGGAGAATATGCCGCCGGAATGGAACCAGCGCACACCGCCCGCGAATATCTCGTTCCAGTTGAAACTGCCGGGCTTTAGCTGGCCCGCCGCTTCGTTCGAGCGGTTATAGAACACCACCGGGGCGCGAACGCCTTTGCCCTGGTCGCTCCACACCTGCGCGATATTCGGTCCGCGGACGCCATCGTGCTTGAAGCGTACGTAATACGGGACAACCCCCGTTTCGCGGACCACATTTTCAACTTTCACGCCGATCGGATAATCGACCATAGCCGACGCGATGGCCGTGCGCATGCGGAAGCAGCGCGAAAGATTTGCGGCAACATTGTATTCGCCGCCGGAAACGTGGAGGTCATACTTGTTTGCCATCGAGAACGGGATGATGCCCGGGTCGAGGCGTGTCACGAGCGCGCCGAGCGCCAGAAAATCGTGCTTCGCTTTTTCTGCGGGAAGGATGTTCAGTGCCATAAATACTCCATAATATTATTTTTCCCTTTCCCTGCAAAGCGGAGAAAGGGCGCTGCGCCGAGCGTAGTCGAGGCGGCGTGGGGATAGGGGCTACACGGTATACGTTGATGCACTCGTATTTCCGCCGCGGCCCGTCCAGTTCGTATGAAAGAACTCACCGCGTTTCTTGTCCGTGCGTTCATACGTGTGCGCGCCGAAATAGTCGCGCTGCGCCTGCAGGAGGTTAGCCGGGAGGCGTTCGCTGCGGTAGCCGTCGAAATAATTGAGCGCGGTGGCGAGTGCCGGCACCGGTATGCCGTTCACGATTGCCGTCGCGACCACATTGCGCCAGCCGGCCTGCGCGTTCGCCATCTTGTCTTTGAAAAACGGATCGAGCAGAAGATTGTTGAGCCCCTGGTTCTTGTCGAATGCCTCTTTTATCTTGCCGAGGAATACCGAGCGGATGATGCAGCCGCCGCGCCACATGAGCGCGATGCCGCCGTAATTGAGGTCCCACTTGTATTCTTTAGCCGCTTCGCGCATGAGGAGGAACCCCTGTGCGTACGATACGACTTTGGATGCATACAGCGCGTTCTTGAGGTCGTCGAGGAATTTCTTTTTATCGCCGTTGAACGATATCGCAGGTCCCTTGTAGACCTTAGATGCTGCAACGCGTTCGTCCTTCACCGCCGAGAGACAGCGCGCGAACACCGCTTCGCCGATGAGCGTAAGCGGTACGCCGAAATTGAGCGCAGCGATACCGGTCCATTTGCCGGTACCTTTCTGACCGGCGGTATCGAGTATCTTATCAGCAAGCGGACCGCCGTCGGTGTCCTTGTATGCGAGAATATCGCGCGTGATCTCAATGAGGTAGCTGCCGAGGTCGCCCTCGTTCCACTGCTTGAATGTCTGATGCATTTCATCATATGACATCTTGAGCACGTCTTTCATTATCTGGTACACTTCGCAGATAAGCTGCATATCGCCGTACTCAATGCCGTTGTGCACCATCTTCACGAAATGTCCCGCGCCGTTCTCGCCAACCCAGTCACAGCAAGGCTGATTGTCGGCTTTGGCGGATATCGCCTGAAATATCGGTTTTACCGTTGCCCATGCCGCTTTCGAACCGCCCGGCATAATGGACGGGCCGGTAAGCGCACCCTCTTCGCCGCCGGAAACGCCGGTGCCGATATAGAGGAGTCCCTTGGATTCAACATATTTTGTGCGGCGTATGGTGTCTTCATAATTCGAATTGCCGCCGTCGATGATGATATCGCCTTTTTCGAGCGTGCCCAGAAGCTGCTCGATGGTGTCGTCAACGGCGTTACCCGCTTTCACCATTATCATCACTTTGCGTGGTGTTTCAAGCGCCGCCGAGAGTTCTTTCAGGTCGTGCGTACCGACGATCTTTTTACCTTTGCCGCGGCCGTTCACAAAGTCGTCGACCTTGGATGTTGTCCGGTTGTATACCGCTACCGTAAATCCCTTGCTTTCCATGTTCAGTACGAGATTTTCGCCCATCACCGCGAGGCCGATGAGCCCGATGTTCGCTTTACTCATTTCATGTGCTCCTTGACGAAAATTGAGCGGTCATTATACCATGCCATCAGGCGATTACCACTCCGGAGGATGAAGGAAAATCGTCCGTCATCCCGGGTGATTATCGTCTCAGTCCGGTTCATGTCCGCGGATAATTGAAATAAATATAATGATTAATTGACGAGTGGTGAATGAATGGAAGCGGTGTGGATGTATAAAAGTGACATAGCGCGGGAAAATATAATAAACCCTTGGGCCCGCTGCGCTACGCAATGGACAGGACTTTTTGGTTGGATATATACAGAAAGGGGTGTGAATAGAGGTGTGAAAGGGAAATGCCTGCACATCCGCGTATGGCCAGACTCGGCTGGTATCGTTAGAGATACCCCGACGGCATGTCGCCGCCGGCGCTAGGTCCTTTGTTACTTGCCCAAGGGGTTTATTGTCATCTCAAAGAACATATCCTACACTTATATAACTATGTATATAAAAAAAAGTAAAAAAGGCAAGAGCATTGTGCGGTCTGAACAGCTATTTCACTGTCCGTACGATGCGAAATCCGTTGTCATATAAAGCCGTAAGCGGCGCGAGATAATTACGCGAGGCGGACCGAAGCGCATTGTTTTGATCGGCAATTCCCCCTCCGCGCACCACGCGATAATCGCCGGACAGTGCGCCTTTGGGATGCACGATGTCCTTCACGGCATAGAATCCATACAGATCAAAACACCATTCCGCGGTATTGCCGGACATGTCGTATATTCCGAAAGCGTTCGGGTGTTTCAGTCCCACGGGATGCGTCCGCCCGCTGCAGTTCGCGTAGTTCCAGACGTGAGCGCCGCTGATGGAATCGCCCCAGTAATAACGGCTGGTTGTGCCCGCGCGGCATGCGTATTCCCACTCGGCTTCCGTGGGCAGGCGGTAGCCATTGGCCTCCCAGCGCACCCATGCGGGCGATACCTGGATAGCTCCTTTTCGATATACGTCGCGTTTCGCCGCGGTGGTGTAATAACACGGCGCAAGGCCTTCCGCTTCGGACGCCGCATTGCACCATTTTACCGCATCAAACCAGCTGACGCCGGCTACCGGTTCGTTGTCCTCGTGTTTCTCAATATCGAGAAAATGCCCGCCGTCCGTACCCGTGTTGTCGAACGTATATCCCCGCTTCAATGCGTAATCATAGGTCTGCTTCCATTGCCGATAGGTCACTTCATGAATGCCAATCATGAACGGCGGAAGGGTAACCGTACGGATCGGTTTCTCGGTATATTCAAGCGTTGAACCCATCGAAAATGATCCGCCGGGCAGACGGACCATGGTGTCGTCCGCGGGTAACAGCATGACGGAGCAGAGCATCATCAGTACTGTGGTCTTCATCGCGAGTTCCTTATTTTTTTCCGGGGATATAACGTGAAAGATGCGCTTTCGCGAACAGCTGGAATTTCGAGACCTTTACCGCCGGCACGGTAACCTCCACCGGTATGCAGTCGAAATCCTTCGCCAGGTGTACGGTGAATCCATAGATGACCTTCTCATGCGCCTCGATGGTTTTAATGCCGCCGCGGGCGAGCGCTTTCATTTTAATATTCCCGCCTTCGTTGAAGGTGATCTGTACGTCACGAAGCCTGTCGTAATCAAGCCAGACAAAATCGAGCGGTTTCGTTTTGTCGTGCCGTCGCACATAATATATCACGGTGAGCACGTCCATGACGAACGGCGGCAGGAACAGCGTCTTGCCGTACGGATTGCGCCGGTCTGAATAGTGCGCGGTATTGTTCGATGGATTGATGACGGTGACGATGCGGTTCGTCCACTTTCCCTGGTGGATATCGTTCTCCACACGGTACGGGAGGAATGTCTGTGTATCGAATGATGAATAGAACGAGTTGCTGAAAGGGTATAATATCCGTATTACGTCTATCGAGCGCAGCCGCACTACCGCATGGCATATCTCGCGTCCATTGGCAATGGAATTGCTGAGCGTTTCAACCTCGATGGTGCCGATTTTTCCGCTGACGTTCATGTCGGCGAGTTCAATTGAAAAGTCGTAGATAAACGTCTCGCCGGGAGGGAAGGAGGCGTGCAGCAAAGCAGCCGCACAGAGAAGCAGTGAATATCTGCACCAGCGCACCATATGGCCGGATAATACTGTAAAATCGATGGAAAAGCAACGACAGCGATAAGCGAAAACGACAGTAAAATAATCGATTCCGGCTGGACTCGGCGCCGCATCGTAGGTATTCTATGGATACATTTATGACAAGGAGCTAGTCATGCCGCACAAATGGCTTTCGATAACGAAAGGCGATCTCGCGATCGAACGTGAACAATGTCTCGACGAAGGCAGGGATTTTACCGGTGTTCAGAAAGAATACGATACGCTCCTGAAGACCGACCTTGACAATGACCCGACGCTTCAGCCGCGTGCCGGCGCATTTCTCGACGCAACGATAGCGCTTCCGGTACAAAAGGACTATCAGTTCCGCGAACCGTCGGATCTTGCCGGTATACGCGCCGAACGCCCCGACGGTCCCCGGCGTATCAACATCAGTCTTCCTGATGATGTGCTTTTCGATAACGTACTCGGCGCATGGCTCGGCAGATGCGCGGGGTGTCTGCTCGGCAAGCCCGTCGAAGGCTGGCGCACCGAACGGATGTGGGGATATCTCAAGGACCTCGGGCGTTTTCCGCTTGCCGATTACTTTCACAGTGATATCCCCGAAGCCGTCGCAAAAAAGTATGACGTCAAAGGCGGCGCATTCATCAACAATGTGAACCGCATGGTGGAGGATGATGACACGAACTATACCGTCACCGGATTTGTGCTCATGAAGCAGAAAGGCGCCGGATTTACGCCCGATGATATGGCGGATTTCTGGATGCAGAACATTCCGCTGCTGCACACCTGCACCGCCGAACGTGTGGCGTATAAGAATTTTTCCGTCGGCATCACTGCGCCCGCATCGGCTGCGTATCGTAACGTCTATCGTGAATGGATTGGCGCGCAGATACGCGCTGACTTTTTCGGTTATGCGGCGATGGGTTATCCGGAACTGGCCGCCGACTTCGCGTTCCGCGACGCGTCGATATCGCATGTGAAGAACGGCATCTACGGCGAGATGTGGGTTGCCGCCATGCTCGCGGCAGCGCCGTTCGAACGGGACGTCATGAACGTGATACGCACCGGATTGTCCGAGATACCGGCGAAGTCGCGTCTTGCCCGCGATATAGAAACGGTTATCGGCTGGCATGCTGAAGGCATCGGTTACGCGGAGGCGATATCGCGGATTCATACGCAATGGAATGAAAAGAACGGACATCACTGGTGCCATACGAACAGTAATGCGATGATCGTCGCTCTGGGACTGCTTTGGGGCGAAGGTGATTTTGAAAAATCCGTCTGCCGCGCGGTAGAAGCGTGCCTGGACACGGACTGCAACGGAGCCACGGTCGGTTCCGTTGTCGGGATGATGCTCGGCGCAAAAGCGCTGCCGTCAAAATGGATTGCGCCCCTCAACGATACGCTCGACACGGGAATTGCCGGATATCACCGCGTATCGATATCGGCTATCGCGAAGGAAGGATTCGATGTTTACCGGGCGGTGCGGGAACGGGCCTGAGCCCTGCCGCCGGCTTTCCGTTCGATGACGACGAGATCGGCCACGCCGAACATGAAACGCCGGCGCGAGAAAAAGGAAAAGCCGTTTTTTTCGGCGCGGGCGATGAATGCTTTGATGGTGTCGTAGTCGTTGATGGAATTGCCGAGATAGGCGTAATCGGACGCCGCACCCGCGACGAACCGGGCGATGACCGGTATCACGCAGCGGACATACACCGTCTGGAATATACGCGTGAACAGATTGTCGGGTTTGAAGAATTCAAGCACATAGAGGCGCCCATTGGGTTTGAGCGCGCTTGCCGCCGCTTTAAGCGCGCGGTCATTGTCGCGTACATTGCGGTATCCGAACGCCACCGCCGCCGCGTTGAAGACGGCTTTCGATGAACCGATAGTTTCCGCCGAGGCGCGCTTGAAGATGACCTGACGCATGCCGTCGCGTTCCATTTTCGCGCGGGCGAAGACAAGCATGGCGTCGGAGATGTCGATGCCGGTTACACGTGTCTGGGGCAGGCGCCGTTTGACGGCAAGCGCTATGTCGCCGGTGCCGGTGGCAATATCGAGGAACGCCGGCGTTTCGCCGCAGCGGACAAGGAACGACACCGCTTCGCGCACCAGGTGACGCCGCCACACGCGGTCAATACCGAATGTCATGATGCGGTTCATCGCGTCGTACCGCGGCGCAATGCGGTTGAAGAGCGCGCGAATTTTTTCGCGGCGGCGGTCCACCTTGACGGTCGTTTCAGCGTTTTTCATAATAAAAATTCCTCAATACCGGTTTAAATCCCGCGTTCTCGATGACCGCGCGCAGAGCCGGTTCGTTCGTTGTATGCGACACGCCCGCGGCTCGAACCACGTTCTCCTCAAGCATGACGCTTCCCATGTCGTTCGCGCCGAAGTAGAGCGCTATCTGTCCGAGATTGAGTCCCTGCGTCACCCACGACGACTGTATGTTCGTGAAATTGTCGAGATACAGGCGCGCAAGCGCCACCATGCGCAGATATTCGTCGCCGCGGTGCATCGACGCCGCGCGCACATTTTTTCCCTCGCCTTCGTATGTCCATGCTATGAACGCCACAAATCCGTGCGTGCGGTCCTGCAGCGTACGGAGCCGCTCGAGGTGTTCGATGCGGTCGGCGATGGTCTCGCCGAAGTTGAACATCATGGTGGCCGACGACTTCATGCCGATGCCGTGCGCCGCTTCCATCACCGCTATCCATTCGTCCGCCGTGCATTTGTTCGGCGATACGCGGCTGCGCACACTGTCCACCAGAATTTCGGCGCCGCCGCCGGGTATGCTGTTCATTCCCGCGGCTTTGAGTTCGGTAAGGATTTCAGTAAACGATTTTTTCGCCATCAGGGCGAAATGGACGATCTCCGGCGGTGAAAACGCATGGATGTGCAGTGTAGGTATTTCGGCACGCAGTGACGCGATCATGTCGACATAAAACGCAAACGGTTTGTCGTCGCGAAGTCCGCCCTGAAGCAGTATCTGGTCGGCGTTCGCACTGACAGCCTCACGCATCCGCCGCGTAAGCTCATCGTTCGTCAGCAGATAACCGTCTTGCTCTTTGTAAAAATAGCAGAACTCGCATCCGCACGTGCATTGATTCGTGTAATTGATGTTGCGGTCTATGTGATACGTTACGACTGACGGATCGGCGACACGTTCACGCCGGGCGTCGTCGGCGAGTCTCCCGAGTTCGAGCAGCGGCAGCCGGAACAGCCGGAGCGCTTCGTCGTTGGTGATGCGTGTCATTGGTCTCCGTTACGACTTGATAAGCCTGCCCCAGAGTTTGTACGATCCGGCAAGGTAGTCGATCCCGGAATAGAGCGTATATGCGGCGACAACCGCAAAGACCCAGAACATGATCGGCTGATACGGGATGGCGGTGCCGAACATGCGATCGAAATTCACAAACGGGTTGAACCGCATAAGATCGAGCGCGAGCACGGCGAAGGTCCCGACGGCCTGCACCCATGCCTTGATCTTACCGCTCATGCGCGCCGCGAGCGCCACGCCGGAAAGTCCGCTCAGGATGCGCAGCGTGCTCACGATTGAGTCACGGTAGAAGAATACGAGCAGTATCCACAGCGGAAAATAGCCTGTTGCCATGAACGTGGCGAATATGGTGAAGCGGTAGAAACTGTCGGCGAACGGGTCGAGGATTTTACCCATGTCGGAAACCTGTCCGAACTTCCGCGCGGCGTATCCGTCGAATGCGTCGGTGAGTTCGGCGATGATGATAAGCGCGATAGTGATGATGCGCGCATAGAAGAGCGGCATGCCGGCGCGATCGAGGAAAAACGTTGCCGCTATTACGGGGGCCAGCGCCATGCGCGAGAGGGTGATCATGTTGGCAATATTGATGCGCGGTTTTTTTGCCGCCGCTTTTTTAACCTTTTTTTTCATTTCGGTGTTCCCTCTGCATTCGTCGCGGTCTTCTCACGCTGATAGAACGATGCGGGACGTTTGAGCTCGCTGATGAACGACGCGTCGACCTCGTACATCACCGGGTCGCCGGTGCGTATTGCGTATGCTGTTTCGCCGCGTTTGGCGAACCGCACCTCGCGCGAGGTGGCATCCTCAAGCGCGACACGCATGGTGATGCCGTAGGCGAAGCCGTAAAATTCCGGCTTGGCGTCATCGGGCGCGAAGCCGGTGGCCTTGAGACGTTCGATGCGCTGAATGAAATCGACTATCTTTATCGTATCAGCGACCGGTACTCCGGCACAGCTCCAGTTCGTCCGTGAGATGCGCTTGAAGGAAATGCCGTTGTCGATCGAAAGCGCAATCACATCCTGTGATACGATATCCATGAAATCCTTGTTGCGCAGATCCTTTACTGATTTTTTAAGCGCGTCGATGAAGATCGCCTCAACGGCGAAATATTCCTTCCCGTAACGGATGTAATAGCCTTCCTCGTCGAACGTCCGTTTGCCGACAACTATCGTATGCTGTTTTTTCCCTTCCCAGATGGAGAACTGCGCCGTCGGTTTGTCGAGGCCGTAGTCGCCGGCCGGGTTGGTGATGATGGTGAGTATCGACAGTGTGTTGAAGTTTTTCACGTTCGCCGTCATTTCCATCATATCACCGGGATATTCGGCAGGTGCGATGATGCGCCAGCCGCCGTTGGTTTTCACCGCGGTAATGGCCGTGTTGTCGAACAAGAGATCGAACCGGGTGACCGTGTCCTCTTTGAGACGGAACACGAGCGTGCGGGGCTTTTTCTTGTCTTCGTATGCTTTTCTGACCGGCGGAATGATGATGGCCGCGGTTATCAGCAGCGCGAGCGTGCCGAGCAGTAACAACAGGCGTGTGCGGTAGGGGTTCTGCATGTGGTATCCAGTGTGCGGGATATTATTCGATAACAGCGGGGACGGCGATATGCCCGTTGTCGCTTTCGGGCGCAAGTTTCATGATGACATCGACGGGCAGCGACGGTGTTACGGTATCGGCCCGGGTGACGTCACTGATATCGACGGCGTGATAGGTGGGGGCGATGGCGTCAGTATCAAGTTCATTGATTTTTTCAACGAAGGCGACGATGTCCTTGATCTGCGCGCCGAGTTTCGCGCGTTCATCGTCGTCGAGTTTCAGCCGCGAAAGCTTCGCAACCGTTGCAATTGTCGCGTCGTTCAGTTCCATGCAGCGCATCCTCCGAATGAAGGGGATTATAGGAAGAAAGGCCTGTTTTGTCAACCGCGATGGTGTTCCATGTCAAGCCAAAGACGGCATACGCTGTCCGTGAACGGCGGGCCTCTTTATTTTCAATTGCCGGATGACGATAATAAAAATGATAATCTTCTTTAATGAGTATTCGACTACGTTCTGGAGATACCAATGCATATTCGCTCAAAAGTCATGCTGTTTAATGCTGCAACAATCTGTATTTTTGCATTGGTGATAATACTTGTCGTTGTCCTGTCGATTCGTTCAAATGCCGAGAAGGATATATCCTCATTCGAAGGCGATGCGACCGCTGTGGTGCGGCAGAAGCTGCGAAACCATGTTACTTCGGCGTATACGATCATCGACAGCGTGTATCGGAATTCCACGAACCGCGAGTATGTAGGCAGACAGTTCGGGAGCAGACTCAAGGCCGCCGTGGAAATCGCCGAAACATATGCCAACGACAGCTCCCGAACGGCGAAAAACAGCGCGGATGCGAAGCGCATCGCGAAGGAGCAGATACGGAAGATACGCTATGACAGCGGGACCGGGTATGTCTGGATCAACGACACATCAGAGCCGTATCCGGTGATGATAATGCATCCTACCATACCGTCGCTTGAAGGAACAGCAATGTCCGACGCGAAGTACAACTGCGCGTTGGGCGTGAAAAAAAACCTGTTCGTCGCCTTCCGCGAGACGTGTGTGAAAGACGGCGAAGGATATGTGGATTATCTCTGGCCTAAGCCGCTTGGGGCAGGTCTGAGCGAGGATCGGCAGAAAATATCGTATGTGAAACTCTACAAGCAATGGGGCTGGATTATCGGCAGCGGCATCTATGTGGACGACGCTCTGCAGCAGTCGATGCAATCGGTGCTCGAAGAGCTTCGCGTGATGCGCTACGACAACGGCGTGGGTTACTTCTGGGTGAACAGCACCAACAGACCGTTCCCGACAATGATAATGCATCCCACGCTTCCCGGACTTGAAGGCAAGGTGATGGACTCGCCGGAATACAACTGTGCGCTGGGTGTGAAGAAAAACCTGTTCGTCGCATTCGCTGAGGTGTGTGAAAAGAGCGGTGAGGGTTTTGTTGATTACCGCTGGCCCAAGCCGGTGAGCAACGGGCTTTCCGAGGCGAAACCCAAACTCTCGTTTGTCATGCTCCATAAACCCACGGGATATATCATCGGCAGCGGTGTCTATATCGACGATATCGACGCCGCTGTACAGGTGAAACGCAAAGATACGCGTTCGGATATGACGCGTATCGGTTCTCTCATCGCGCTGGTGACGCTGATAGTCGCCGGTATCGCGCTGGTCGTTGCGTATTTCATCGCCGGCGCCATTGTCAATCCGGTGGGACTCGCCGCATCGCGCCTCAAGAACATCGCCGCCGGAGAGAAAGACCTTACCCAGCGTATCGACGTGCACACGAAGGATGAAGCCGGTGAACTGGCGTCTTCATTTAATATGTTCATTGATAATCTCGGGCGGACATTCGCTGACATCAAGGAGCACGTATCCGCGTCAAAACTTTTAAGCGACAGTGTCTCCACGGATATGGTGACCGGGACCACCATTATCAATGATATGGCCGTTGCCGTGAAAAAGGCCGACGCGAGCATCAAGGACCAGTTCGGATTCGTCGAGAACTCCGCGGCGAACAACGATACGCTGAAACGGTCGGTCGGCGAGATCGTCGGCGCGGTGAACAATGTCATCGAACGCACCAATGCGCTCACGGTGATGATCAACGATCAGGCCGCGAGCGTGGAGCAGATAGCGGCTTCCATTGAGGAAATGGCGAAAACCACGGAGAACATCACCGTGGTGAGCGGCAATGCGGATATCTCGGCGAAAAAGCTCCGTACAACATCGTCGGAAGGCCGGGCGATGATGGAAAAAACGCGCGCCAATATGAACGAGGTGCTGAAAGCGATAGGCGGCATCAACGATTTTGTCGCCGTCATCGGGAACATCGCGTCGCAGACAAATCTGCTTGCCATGAACGCTGCAATCGAGGCCGCACACGCGGGCGAACAGGGTAAGGGATTTGCCGTCGTCGCCGAAGAGATACGCAAACTTTCGGACGCATCGAACAAACAGGCGGATGATGCGAAACGCTCGCTTAAAAAGACGGCTGAGAGCGTAAAAAATACCGCCGCGGAACTCGCCGCTACCGCCGAACGTTTCGACACGGTGACCGGGGAAACCGATGCGGTGGCGTCGATTATCACGCAGATAAGGAATGCAACCGAGGAGGAGGCCGCGGGTATAGCGGAGATCGTCAAGGCGGTGACGCTTGTGGCGAACATAACCGGAAAGGTGAAGGACGATTATACCGCCATTGAAACGGGGCTTGCCGGCACGCAGCAGATACTCGGAGGATTGAACCGGGCCTCGGATGAGAACGACGCTTCAATAACGCGGTTGAAGGAACTGTCATCAGAAATAACCGCTACCATGGGACAGCTCGCGACGAATGCGGAAGAGCTCAATCAGTCCATGCAGATGCTGCTCGATAGAACGGTACAGTCCACCAACAGCGTCAATGCGGTGGATTCAATCGTCGTGCAGTATCGTATCGACGCATCGCAGACGTTTTCGGGTGACGCGACATCGAAGACTGCGCAGCAATCGACGGCTCAGGATACCGGTAACGATGTTCTCGTCAAAGGCGCCGCAGTGGCTTCGCTTCCGGCATATATTAAAAAGGAGCTGGGAGATGACGCGTTTGCGCGCTGGCTTGACGCACTCTCGTCGACGGCACGCGCGGTTTACCAGAACGAGATTCCGCACAAGAACTGGTATCCGATTGTTGATGCGTTCCTCGAGCCGACACGTATCATGTGCGACATGTTTTTTGACGGCAAGCCGTCTGGCGCATGGCAGGTGGGCCGCATGTCGGCGGATATCGGACTTCACGGGATTTTTCGCACCTTTTTGAAATTCGGATCGGTGCATTTTATCCTCAAACTCGGCAGTATCATACTGCCGAGTTATTACCGGCCTTCGAAAATGGAATCGATAGTGAATTCCGATCATGAGGGAATCATCCGTATCCTGTCTTTAAACGGCATCAATGAATATATCGAGCAGCGTATCGCCGGATGGATGGAACGGGCGCTTGAGATATACGGATGTAAAACCCGCGAGATAACCATTGTCTCGGCAATCTCCAAGGGCGATGCATGCAGTGAGTTCCGTGCCCGTTGGGATTTCTGATCAGCATGGACCGCCGGCTCATCATACTGATCGCATTCACGGGCTATGTCGCCGTGGCGCTCTATCTTTTTGTCTTCAGCGAAAGCGGTGCGATCAATCATGCCCGCGTTAAAGCGCGCACCGCCGTCATGGAAGAGGAGATACAGCGTCTCACCGAGGACAACAGACGGCTTACGCGCGACATCGAGCGCCTCACGCATGATGCCGCATATATCCGTTCACTCGCCAAGGTGTACGGTTTCCGTGAGCATGCGAAGGAAAAAGTGGTGGTATTTCTTGAGGACAGGATCGTCAGCAACAAAGCCCTGATAGCCGGTGATGAACGTATGCTGAAAGCGGAAGGCCGTACGAGCTACTTTGTGCTGATAGTGTTTATCGTTCTGACCGTGATACTGTATGCGGTCATCCGTATCGCGCTTGCCGGACGGAAAAAACAGCCTTAACGCTGCGCCATGCTTTCGCTGAGAACGGCAAGTATGCCGGTGTCTTCGTCGGTGTTCTTTATCTGCAGGAACGCCGCGTCAACGCGTTTGTCCTTATAGAGCGCCAGGGTGCGTATGGTTTCCATTTTCAGCCATCTGCCCGTTGTTTTCAGATTTACCAGAAGCGGAACGATGAGCGTATCGTCCCGATAGACAGCCGCAATTTTTGTCGCCTCGATGAGCACGGGCCGCGCGACATCTGAAAGACCTTTGGTGATGACCGGAAGCGCCGCCGCTTTATCCGGACGGAAAACGCCGATGGCGTGCATGGCCATGGTGCGCACATTGAAGTCGGAATCGAATTCAGCGAGCCGCAATACGATGCGCGTGGCTTTATCAAAATAGGGCGTATCATTCGATATGCTTTTTACGAACGACATGAGCGCGTAGACCGATTCCGCGCGTACTTCACGGTTTCCGTTCTCGGCCGACTCGAGCAGGCGGGCGATATCCTCTCCCGACGGTTTCTTTTTGAGGTTTTCAACGACATCGGCGACATTGTTGAGTGTGCGGATATCGCGCGGTGTTGCGCAGGAGATGATTAGGAATGCGGACGTTGCGAGTATCGCGCCGGTAATTGTTTTCATCATACGTGACCTCATGGACGGGAAGTATACTGCAAGTCGGCTATAAGTCAAACCTGCTGTGTTCGAATTGCCGTGTTACTTTGGGGCCGCCGGAGTCAGGACGGCGCGTATGCGGCGTACGCCGGCCGACGAGCTTTCTTCCTTCTGTATCTTGAAGCCGACGAGTTCACGCGTGTTCTTTACGTGCGGGCCGCCGCAGATTTCCTTGCTGAAATCGCCGATGGTGAACACCTTCACCCGTTCGCCGTATTTCGACTCGAAAAGGCCCGTTGCGTTGGCCGCTTTCGCCTCGTCGAATGACATTTCCTGCATGACGACATCAAGTCCGCGCGCTATCTGTTCGTTCACGATCTGTTCAACGCGCTTCACTTCGTCTTCCGACATCTTGGCGCCGTGCGTGAAATCGAACCGGAGGCGTTCAGCGGTGATATTGCTCCCTTTCTGGTTGGCGTGGTCGCCGAGCACGATCTTAAGCGCCTTGTGCAGGAGATGCGTCGCCGTGTGCAGGCGCGTGGTCTCCTCCGAATGATCGATGAGGCCGCCCTTGAATTTCGCGTCGGCGCCCTGGCGGGAAAGCTCCTGATGTTTCTCATACGCCGTCTTGAATTCGGCGGTATCCACGGTAAGGCCGCGCTCTTTGGCCAGTTCCTCGGTCATCTCGAGCGGAAAGCCGTAGGTGTCATAGAGCTTGAACGCGTTCTTGCCCGAGATCACGGTGATGCGCTTGCCGGATTTCTGAAACGCTATCTCAAGTCCGTTCACCAGTTTCTCGAATTCTTTCAAACCCTGCGCGAGCGTATTCGAGAACCGTTCTTCTTCCTTATTCAATTCGTCAAGGATAAATGCCTTGTGTGCGAGAAGCTCGGGCCAGTCCATCTGCATGATATCGATGATGCATGACGCAATCACCTGACAGAACGGTTCATTGATGCCGAGCAGACGTCCGTGTCTCACCGAGCGGCGTATGTAGCGGCGGAGTATGTAGCCCGCATCGACATTCGACGGTGTGAGCCCGCGGTCGTCGCCGAGGATGAACGTCGCCGCGCGCAGATGGTCGGCGATGACGCGGAACGATGTCTGTTTCGACGTGTCGCTGTATGACGCCCCCGAAAGACGCTCTATCTCGCGGATGATAGGCTGAAAAAGTTCGGTGTCATAAACTGATTTTTTTCCCTGCAGGAGACACGCTACGCGCTCAACACCGAGGCCGGTGTCAACGTTTTTCTGCGCGAGCGGGGTGAATGTGCCGTCCGCGTTCTTGTTGTACTGCATGAACACGTCGTTCCATATCTCCATCCAGTTTTTCTTGTCATTGCCCGGATTGCTTGATTCGGGAGGATAACCGTCACCGAGCCAGTAGAACATCTCAGTGTCCGGACCGCACGGACCGGTAAGTCCCGCCGGCCCCCACCAGTTGTCGGATTTGGGAAGCGGCGCTATCTTGTGCTCAGGTATGCCGAGCGACAGCCATACACGTTTCGCCTCGTCGTCAAAAGGCGCGTCCGCATCGCCGGCGAAAACGGTGACCGCGAGTTTTTTCGGGTCGATGCCGAGCCATTCCTTCGAGGTGAGGAATTCATGGCTGAAGCGTATGGCGTCTTCCTTGAAATAATCGCCGAGCGACCAGTTGCCGAGCATCTCGAAGAACGTCGTGTGTGAATTGTCTCCCACGTCGTCGATGTCCTGCGTGCGTATGCATTTCTGCACGTCGGCAAGCCGGTTTCCCATGGGATGTTTTTCTCCCATCAGATAGGGTACGAGCGGATGCATGCCGGCGGTGGTGAAAAGCACCGTGGGGTCGTTCTCCGGCAGAAGCGATGCGCTTTTGATTATCGCGTGGCCCTTGCTTTTGAAGAATGAAAGATATGTGCTTTTGAGTTCTGACGCTGTCATGGGTAACCTTTTCGAATGTTGATTGTTGCAAATGCGGGATTACTATATCACAGAATGGCGGCGTATACAATATGCGGTATGAAAATGCGTGAGCGTCTCCGGCGGGGCAGATTGCACATAGTTCAGCGGGAATATGCTGCCTTGACAGTTTCGTCGTAATTATCTATACTATACCCATAGAACGATGTTCTATAGGTAGAACATGAAAAAAGCATCGAAAAATCAGTCCGCTGACTACAAAGTCCCGAGCCTCGATCGGGCGCTCCGCATCATTGAGCTGATAGCGGCGTCTCCGGAAGGCCTCGGGGTGAGCGAGATAACCGCGTCGCTCAAGTACCCGAAGAACAATGTATTCCGCATCGTCATGACGCTGCTCGCCAACGAATATCTTGTGCGCGACGTGAAAAGCCTCCGGTTCTCGCTGTCAAAAAAAATACTGTCACTCGGCTTCCACGCGAACGGCGGCGATAATCTCATCGCGAACGCCATCGACATCATGAAGGACCTGCGCGACAAAACCAGGGAGACCGTACTCATCGGCAGCATGCTCGACGACATGGGTGTGGTGCTCGAGCAGATACCGGGTACGCATCATTTCAAATTTCTCATCGACGCGGGAACGATGCTTACGCTTCACACCTCGGCACCCTGCAAGGCCATCATCGCGGCAATGCCTGCGAATGAACAGGAGCGGATGTGCCGCAGGATCACCTATAAAAAATATAACGACCATACCATCGTTACCGAGCGCGATTTTTTATCGGAACTTGCCCGCATACGGGAGAACGGGTTTGCCATCGACAACGCCGAGGAATATGACGGCGTGTCGTGCATCGGCGCGGCAGTTCTCAATCATCTCGCATATCCCGTCGGGGCGATATGGATCACCGGGCCGTCATTCCGCATCACGAAGGATGTGATGCGGGAACTCGGTCCTGTTGTCGCGGACCATGCGCAGCGTATCTCGAAACGGCTCGGCTACGGCTATATGAAAGCGGAGGCATAGCGCGGGTTTTCAAAAACCAAATCAGAATAGGAGATTGCAACAATGAACGCAAGGATGCGAGACAATAATAGAGAGTCTATATTCTCCCGCGCTAACGCCGAGCGCAAGCGGTGCAGGAAGCACCGCGAAAGCGACAACATGGTTTGCGGAATAATATACGCGGGTTATGTAAATTCTGAAAAGGAGTACAATAGTATGCGTCGGAACACTCTGGCACTCGTATTCTCGATTATCCTCGCAGCATCACTTCCCGCGGAAAAGTTCATGCTCATCCCGGTGGACCCGTCGCTGAAACCGCCCGCACCGAACTCGCTTGCCGCCGTAAAAGGCAATTGGCAGGAGACGATGCTCGCCACGCGCGCGCGCATACTCGATGCGCTTGCCGCCGGACGTTCATCCTGCGTCGAAGTAGTACTCGGCGACTGGTATAGCACCGAATCGCTCGGAGTAAAGTCATTCACCAATACGCAATTTCCCGAACCGGAACGCGAGGGCATCAATCTCGAAGCGGTCTATGATAATAATGACCCGAAGTGGACTTGCAGGTCATCGTGGATAAACCGCCCGTATAACGGACATAAGGTAAATACGAAGCAGGTGGCATATTTCTACCGCACCATCGCCGTTGACAAGCCCTGCACGCTCGATGTGTACATCGGCAAGGCGTTTGCGATTGCGCTCTGGATTAATGAACAGAAAGTCATTGAAGAAATATCTGCGAACGGCGAACTGATGGAATTGAAAACCAACATTACGCTGGAGGCGAAAACGAACACGGTGCTGCTGAAAGTGTACAATACCACCAACAAGAACGATCTTTCCATCGGTATGAACATCACCACCGGTGCGAACGCCTATAATACCGAAGCGGTCTGGCAGACAATTAAAGGTAAATATCCGCGCCTGTGTGATTATTTCGAGCGCGACCTTCCGAACGGCAGACATCTGCTCTGGCTCACATCCACCGCAACGTCACTTGAACGCGGCGTGCTTGCGTCGGTGATGACGAATCTCGGTGACTATGACCCGCAGCTTGCGATACTGGTGGAGAAGGCGCTTCGCAATGACAGCGCATCGGCGAAGGAACTTTTTTCGCTCTATGAACAGACCTGTTACGCGCGGGAATATCTCGACCTCGCCGCCGCTGTGGATACAACCCCGCTGCGCGCCGTACTCACCGACGTAGCATCCGTTACCGGCAGTGTGAGCGACGAATATACCGCGGCACTCAACGTTATCGACGCATCGCTCATCGCGTTGAAAAACCGGTACCGCGCGGGCGACTATGCGCTGGTGTCGTCGCGGGCGGCGAAACCGATGGAGCTCTTCGCCGCAGATATTGCCGCTCAGAAAAATGCTCCGGTACGCGCACGGTTTATACGCATCGAACAGCAGAACACGCTCTCGCTCGCCGAAGTGGAAGTGCAGAGCGAGGGGAAGAACATCGCGCCGCAGGGGAAAGCCTCGCAGTCGACCACGGCGAGCGGCGCCGATGCCGCGCGCGCCATCGACGGACGTACCGACGGGGCATGGAGTTCCGGCTCGGTGACGCACACCACGGAAAAAATTCCCGGCTGGTGGGAACTCGATCTCGGCGCTGAAAAGAACATCGAATCGATACGCGTGTGGAACAGGACGGACTGCTGCGGTGACCGTCTCGTGGGCGCCAATATTCAGGCACTCGGAGAAGACCGTTCGGCAGCCTGGTCACAGAAGATAGAAACGTTTTCATCCGGCGGCGGAGGCGACAAGGACGCGCTCATCAACGCATACACCGACATCCGTAAAAAGATAATGTTCCTCAATCCGCTTCTCGATTTCGACAAACTGCTCTGCATTCGTCAGCAGGGTGACCCGCGGCTTCCCGCGAACTGGCAGGGCAACTGCTCCATCGGCGGCGCCATGGGCGGAGGCCGTTCATCCGAGATAGCGATCCTTTCGCCGGTACGACCCGACGGTTCGGTGACCACACTGTATAAACCCGCATCGAATCGCGTGCTCGCCGATATCGATCTGCATTTCGACGCCGACCGCATGCTTTTCTCCATGCCCGACGACGTGAACGCCGCATGGCAGGTGTACGAGATGGACCTTGCGTCAAAGTCGGTGCGCGTCTTAAGCAAAAGCGATTATCCCGACATTCACAATACCGAGGCATGCTATCTTCCCAGCGGAAAAATCGTGTTCGCGTCCACGCGCGTGTATGCCGGCGTTCCGTGCGTTGCGGGAGCGGACCCGGTGGCGAATCTTTTCATCATGAACGACGACGGCAGCGGCGTGCGGCGGCTGTGTTTCGATCAGGAGCAGGACTGGAATCCCACGGTGCTCAACAACGGGAAGATCATGTACACGCGATGGGAATACACCGACACGGCGCATTACTTCACGCGCATCGTCATGCACATGAATCCCGACGGCACATCGCAGACGGAACTCTACGGCAGCGGCTCGTTCTGGCCCAACTCGCTGTTCTACTCGCGCCCCATACCGAATCACCCGACCATGCTCATCGGCATTGTGAGCGGGCATCACGGCGTGTCGCGCATGGGCGAACTCATACTGTATGACCCGGCGAAGGGACGTTTCGAGGCGGACGGCGTCATACAGCGTGTCGGCGCAAAAGAAAAGAAAGTGATACCCATCATCGACGACCAGATAGTCAACAATAGCTGGCCGAAATATCTCCACCCGTATCCGCTCAGCGATAAATATTTCATCGTCTCATCAAAACCATCACCGTCCGAATCGTGGGGCATTTATCTTGTCGATGTGCACGGCAACCGGCAGCTCATCAAGGAAGAGAAAGGCTATTCGCTTCTTGAGCCGATACCGCTCAGGAAAACTAAGAAACCGCCGGTCATACAGGACAAGATAAAGACGAACGAGACGAACGCGCTTGTGTATCTGCAGGACGTCTACACGGGCGGCGGACTGCGCGGTGTTCCGCGCGGCGAGGTGAGCAAGCTCCGGCTGTTCACCTATGTGTATACGTACAACAAGATCGGCGGACATCAGGATGTGGCGTACGAGGGCGGCTGGGAAGTGAAAGCGATACTCGGCACGGTGCCGGTGTATGAGGACGGCTCGGCGTTCTTCAGCGTTCCGGCGAACACGCCCATCGCCGTGCAGCCGCTCGACCGCGAGGGTAAGGCGCTTCAGCTCATGCGAAGCTGGTTCACCGCCATGCCGGGCGAGACGCTGTCCTGCGTGGGCTGTCACGAATCGCAGAACGCGGCGACGATACCCAAACGGACGACCGCATCGCTCAAAAAGCCGGTGACGATAGACCCGTGGTACGGTCAGGCGCGCGGCTTCAGTTTTGAACGCGAGGTGCAGCCGGTGCTCGACGCATACTGCGTGGGCTGCCATAATGGAACAAAGACGAATATCCCGAACTTCACGTTCAGGAAAGGGAATTTCATCAATAACTTTCCCGAGTCATACAACGAACTGCATCCGTATGTCTGGCGGCCGGGCCCCGAGAGTGATTATCATCTGCCGGAACCGTTGGAATATCATGCGGACGTGAGCGAGCTTGTGCAGAAACTGAAGAAAGGACATCACGGTGTGACGCTTGACGCCGAGGGATGGGAACGCATCATCACGTGGATAGACCTCAACGTACCGTGCATCGGTTCGTGGATGGAATACCGGGCGTCGGTCTCGAATTTCTACGAGAAACGCCAGGCGATGCTTGCGCAGTATACGAGCTGCAGTGTGGACTATGAAAAGATAATCAATCCGTATGCGATGCGGAATTTCATCTCACCATCACCGCCGCCGGAAATGCTTCCCGCTCCCGCAGTGCAGCGATGGCCGCTTTCCCGGAACGAAGCGGCAGAGCTTCAGAAGAACGCGGGACAGAACAGGACGAAAACGGTGGATCTCGGCAACGGCGTAACGATGACGCTGGTGCTCATACCGCAGGGGACATACCGCATGGGCGGAGAATCCGGCGAGCGGAATAAAGAGGTACAGCGGCAAGTGACCGTTTCAAACGCGTTCTGGATGGCGGAGACCGAAGTGACGCTGGCGCAGTATCATGCGTTCGACCCATCGCACGAGAACGGCTATATCGATCAGCAGTCGAAGGATCACACGACGCGCGGTTACGACGCGAACGACCCTAGGCATCCGGTGATACGCGTCTCATATGAGGAGGCGACTAAGTTCTGTGAATGGCTTTCTCAGAAGGCGGGTGTGCCGGTGATGCTGCCGAGCGAAGAGGAATGGGAGTGGGCCTGCCGTGCGGGTACCGATACGCCGTTCTTTTTCGGTGATGTGAACATGGATTTCTCGCCGTATGCGAATCTCGCCGACAAATCGGTGTCGCTACTCGCCGTGCAGGGTGTAAATCCGAAACCGATACGCAATCCGAACAAGTACGTGGATTTCATCCCCAAAGACGCGCGGTTCAACGACGCCAATAAGATACTTTCGCTCACGGGCATCTATAAACCGAATCCGTGGGGGCTTAAGGACATGCACGGCAATGTGGCGGAATGGACACGTTCTGATTTTACCGGTTTTATCGATGTCGGCGGCAACAGCGTTTTCAAGACCGTTCGCGGCGGCTCCTGGCGCGACAGACCGTATCGTGCGACGTCGTTCTTCAGAATGGGATACCGTCCGTATCAGCGCGTGTTCAATGTCGGCTTCCGTGTCGCCGCGGCTCTGCACTAGGATTATACTATGAGATTGATGCTGTACATTATCTGCGCTACGGTGTTCATCGTCTGTTCCTCCTGGGCCGACGACATGCTGCTTCCTACGGCGCTTGCGGGGAACGGAGATATCGTCTATATCGCTAATGAAAATGGAAAATCGGTCTTTGTCTACGATCTGGGTACGCGCATCGTTTCCGCACGTGTGTCGCTGCCGTCAGCACCGACGGGCCTCGCGCTTTCAGGGCAGACACTGTACGTCACGGGCGGATTGCCGTCGGGCGTATTGTATACGATTGACACGGCGTCGATGAAGATAACCGCGACTACGGCGCTTCCAAGCGGCGCATGTGCTCCGCGTGTTGTCGGCACAACGCTTGTCGTCTGTAACCGGTATGCCGGTTCACTTTCATTCATTGATATCGCCACGGGCAAAGAGCGGAAACGTATTTCCGTGGGCCGCGAACCGGTGGCAACGGCCGTAAGCGGCGGTGTCCTCTACGTCGCGCAGCATCTGCCCGACATGCCGGCGAATGCGGCTTCGGTACATTCGGTGATCACCACGGTGGATATCGAGCGCGGCGTTGTAACCGGAACGATAGCGCTTCCTAACGGCAGTACGGCGCTTCGTGACATTACCGCAGCACCGGATGGGAGCATCATCGCTGTTCACAATGTGGCGCGCTTCGATCTTCCCACCACGCAGATCGAACGCGGCTGGATGAACACTGCGGCGCTTACGGTGCTTAAGCCCGGAGCTGCAAACACCTACGCCACCGTGATGCTCGACGACCCCGAAAGCGGCGCGGCAAATCCGTATGCGGTGGCGCTATCTCCGTCGGGGAAAACGATATTCGTCGCGCATGCGGGCACACATGAAGTGAGCATCATCGACCGCGGGCGGATGACGGCGAAATTGGAGGCCATGAACCGCACGGCGCTCTCATACGACCTTACATTTATGCGCGGCATCCGTCAGCGCATTGCGCTCGGTGTGAACGGCCCGCGTTCGATATTGGTCACCAAACGCGGCGTTATTACAGCCGGATACTTCAGTGACGCGCTTGCGCTCATCGGTAATATCAATTCTACACCGAGCGTTAACATACTTCCGCTGCGCGACACCGTAACGCTTACCGATTCACGACGCGGTGAGATGTATTTCAACGACGCGAAACTGTGTCTCCAGAACTGGCAGAGCTGTTCGAGCTGCCACCCGGACGGACGCGTTGACGCGCTCAACTGGGACCTCATGAACGACGGTATGGGTAATCCTAAAAATGCGCGGAGTCTTCTCAACTCGTTCCGCCGCTCGCCGGTGATGAGTCACGGCATACGCGCGTCGGCGGATGTCGCCGTGCGTTCCGGCATACGCTTCATTCTATTCACCGTGCAGCCCGAGCCCGTCGCCGAAGCGATGGATGCATATCTCAAGGCTATGGAATCCGACCCGAGTCCGTATCTTGTCAATGGTAAACTGAGCGCAAAAGCACTGCGCGGCAAAACACTTTTTGAAAGTCCCGGTGTCGGCTGCACTGCCTGTCACACGGGGCCGCTTTTCACCGACCTCAAGCTTCACGATGTGGGGACGATGGGGCCATACGACAGCGAGGGGACATTTGTAACGCCCACGTTCATCGAACTCTGGCGTACGGCGCCGTATTTTCACGACGGCCGTTACTCCACCGTGAAAGAAGTCATCACCGTCGGCAACAAGGAAGGGAAACGCGGAAAGACGGCACAGCTCACACCCGCCGAGATCGACGACCTTGTGGAATATCTGCTTTCATTATAAAACCATCGAAGGAGTTACCATGCGTTCCGGACACATCATTTTCAGTTTGCTGATAGTCTGCGCAGCCGTCATCGCTGCACCGTCGCATCGTTTTATGAAAAGCGGCTGCAACGCGGGTTCGGTGGCGATAGTCGGCGTTGACGGAAATATCGAATGGGAATATCCGATAGCCGACGAGACAAGCGACTCGTGGCTCCTTGAAAACGGCAATGTGATTTTCTCCTACAAGAAAGGCGTACGCGAAGTGCGGCCCGACAAGACCACCGCGTGGGAATACACGGCAGCTCCGGCAAGCGAAGTGCATGCGTGTCAGCCGCTCGATAATGGATTCTTTCTCATCGGCGAATCATACACCAACGGCACCAGTCTTGTATGCGAGATGTCGCGTGACGGGACAAAGCGTCTGTCGTTCATCATCACCAACGGCGGGAACGCGCACAATCAGTTCCGCCAGATACGCAAAACGCCGCAGGGTACGTATCTCATATCGCTTCAGCGCGGCGGCGGAGTGTCCAAAGAATATGACGCATCCGGAACATGCATTCGCACATTCCCCGGCGGACGATACGCTGCGGTGCGGTTGGCCGACGGCAATACGCTCATCGCGTGCGGTGATGAACACAGGCTTATCGAGGTGAATGCGGCAAACGAGATAGTCTGGGAAGTGAAGCAGAACGACATACCCGGTGTATCGCTCGGTTTCGTGGCGGGCGTTCAGCGCCTCGCCAACGGCAACACGGTCATCTGCAACTGGAGCGGCCACGGCGGCGCGAAGGACCAGGCGCAGGTCATCGAGATAACCCGCGAGAAGACACTTGCGTGGGAACTCCGCGATGCGCGTCTCAAGATGATATCGAGCATCACCATTCTTGATGAGAGTGGCGCGGGGAATTATAGGTAGATGGACATACGCAAGCTCATCGATCGCATCGCATCGATGCCGGCGGCGCTCATACTGCTCGGCGTCATCATTGCGGCGTCGGCGGGGGCGACATTCTTTCCGCAGGCGATTGCGGTGAAAGCCGTGTACGCTTCATGGTGGTATGCCGCATTGCTCATCATATTCTGTCTCCTCACACTTGTCTGCGTCATCCGTCATCTGCCGCCGGCGAAAGGCCGCATCGGTTTTCTGATGCTGCATGTGAGTATTCCTGTCATCGCTATCGGCGCGCTCGTGAGTCTCACGGCGGGTTCGCGCGGTTACATGCAGATATACCGTTCCGAGGCGCTCAACACGATAGTGCGCGAGGACGGGAGTTATGAACGGCTGCCGTTCTTCATCTACCTTGCCGATTTTGCAATCGACTATTATACGAACGGCATGGTGAAGGAATATGCGAGCACGGTGCGTATCGCCGAAGAGGGCAGCGGTATCGTGCGCGACGCGATCATCCGCGTGAATCATCCGCTGACGCACCGGGGTTATACGGTATATCAGTATTCCTGCGACATGCAGAACGGCACGTGGACCGGTTTTCTCGTGCAGCGCGATCCGGGCATCGGTATCGTCTACTTCGGATTTCTGCTGCTTATGATAGGTATCTGCATCCGCGTGTTCGAACGTATTCGAAAAAATAACGATATCCCAAAAACCGGGGAAGAAACAAACGGAGCAAACGCATGAGTCAGATTTTCTCATCGCTATTTTCAATAACACTTGTGTTGTTCCTGCTGTCGGCCATTGTCAATGCCGTTGCGGCGGTTACAAAAAACAGGATTGCGGCACTCATCGGCAGCGGATGCATCGGCGCGGCAGTGCTCGCGAGTATCGGTGCCGTCGTGCTCCGTACCGTCATCGCCGCGCGCATACCGGTGGCGAACACGTATGAGACGATGCTCCTGTTCTCATTGTTCATCGGGCTCGGCTATTTCGCACTCATGAGATCCGATACGGGGCGTCTCATCGCGACGGGCATATCGCTTCTCAATGTCATGCTGCTCGCGTTCGCGTCAACGCAGTCGCCGGAAGTGAAGCCGCTCATACCGGCGCTCAAGAGCACGCTTCTCACCGTACATGTGCTCCTCTGCTTCTTCGCGTATGCGGCGTTCGGTATATCGTTCATCACGGCTGTCATCCATCTGTTTCGAAACGACGCTGACACGGGGCAGGCAACCTATCGCGTCATACTTTTCGGCTTTCCGTTCCTCACGGCGGGCATCATCACCGGGGCGCTCTGGGCGGAACGTGCCTGGGGGCGGTACTGGGGCTGGGACCCGAAAGAGACCTGGGCGCTCATCACGTGGCTTGTGTATGCGGCGTATCTGCATCTCAGGTTCATGCGGGGATGGAAGGGGAGGAAGCTCTCCATCATCGCGGCGGCGGGATTTCTGGTGGTGATATTCACGTATCTGGGTGTGAATTATTTTCTGGCGGGGCTGCATTCGTATCGATAGGCGGCCGCGGGCCGAAGGCACGCGCTTATCGTTCGGGAAGAAAAGTCTTTTTCGAAATCGGCAAATAACTCGCATACCACATATCAATTTCTCTTTGGTTTCACGTCTAACATCCGTTTTTTCTCCGATTGTTGACTGTGTTGCTCAAACAGATTTGCCGATTTCTCGAAAGACTTTTCTTCCCTTCACTATCGCACGTTGAAAAAATGAATGGTGGTAGTGCACATTCCGGTTGTTGTTTTCTATCGCTCGAACGCCGTTGCGCATGAGGTTGTTGCCCGCGGGTTATTGAAAAACATCAAACCATAGTGGGCGCTCCCGCCTGCCCAAAAATATATCTTTGTCCCTTGAAATACAAATACCCTGCCAACAACTGCAACCGCGATAGTAATGACTGCAAGTGACCTGCTAACAACGTCCAACGCCTTATTAACTACTGCAAGTGCCCTACTGACAACTTCCATTGCCTTATTAACGACTGGAAGCGGCATAGTAATAACTGCCTATGCCTTATTATCAACTGCATGTGCCACACGAACAACTTCAAATGCCTTATTAATAACTGCAGGTGCCCGATTAAAAAAGGTGCGGTATCCGGTTATATCAGAAAACACAGATACCGCACCATCATGATGAAATATCCGGGGATATTATCCCTTTGCTTCGGGTGCTGCCGCCGGGGCCTCTATTTCATCCTGCAGACCGCTTTCAGATACGATATCACGGCGTTTGAACACGATAGCCCGGATCATTTTGTATTCGGCGCTGTTGGCACCGAACGCGCCTTCAATGTAGCGTTTCGAACGTATGCCGATATCCACAAGACCCGAGGGCTGTGCATACAGCACCGTGTCCCGGTGGAGTCGCGCGGCATGCAGGGGATATGCCGCCACGGTTGTTGCCTCATTGAGCGCGGCAAGATTATCCGCGCGCTTTTTCAACGCGGCCACGGTGAGATCGTTCTCGTTCGTTGCATAGACCTTTGACGCGGCGAGCATGGCGGCAAGGTCGCGGAAATAGCCGATGCGGTTCGCGAATCCCGTCTGCGCGGTGGACCGTCCGCCGTCTTTTTTCTTCTGCACATAACCCATCACCCTGCCCTGCAATGCCGATACGTCGTTCAACTCCTTCTTCGCGGCGCCGCAGGACTTCATCGTCTTGAGTACGCGCGACGCTATGTGCTTCAGCTCTTTGTACGCGCTTCTGCGTTCGTTCTGCGCCGTCTTGTGCGTCGGCTCAAGCCTGCGCACCTCGTCCATAGCCGCAACGGCGGCGCAGTTCACCTTTTTGATGTTGGCAAGCGCAAGATCGGCCGTTGCCGGCCGGTACTTCGCGCCCATGGTGGTTGCCGCCGCGATGAGTTCAACCGCCGAGGCGAGGTTTTTCCTGTCGCCGTTCTCCTCCTTTGAGACTTTTCTCCGTACTTCCGTTACTGTTGTGTTTTCTTCCGCCATAACCGGCTCCTGATACAATGTATTTGAACATACCCCGAAGGATATATCCATGCGCATATTATCAGGTGAAACCGGCGGGATGCATAGAGTACAAATATACTTTTTCGCTGAATTCCGATGAGTATATTTGTACTCTATGGGATGTTTAGTGATACGATTCATACGAATAGATGGTTCTGCAAAATTCGGTGTTGGCAGAAGCAGCATATTCGTACTGGTACGGCGTTTAGGGGAGGGAAGATGTTGTCTGCGGCTTGGACTGAACTGGAGTATAGATTATGCCCTTAATAATGAACAGGCTATTTAAAATAGATATTGTAAATCTTATCCCCCCACCCACTGGAGTCGTCAAATGAGTAATGCGCGGCGAAGGCTGGGGTTGAAAACTGTGTGGGAATTGATGCGGCGTTGCTGCGGGGATTGTGGTACGTTGTTTGGCGGTATACGACATAGCTGAACGGAAATGAAAGCCCGGGGCGCAGGCGAATACATGATGACAGGCCCGGAGACGTTGAGAGCAAGGGGCTTCAGCCCCTTGTCCTATCAAATGTTTTTCCGGCAATTGATTCCAACCGGATACGGAAAGAGGTAGTTATTTCCTGCACACAACATCGCTGAACAGGAACCGCAGTGCGGAGGACAATGGAGCATGCTCCATTGTCCGACTAGGTATTGCAAACTTTGTTAATTTATCGAATGCGTACGTTGCTCTGCGGCATTCGACATAACTGAACAGTGAACGAAGGAGCGAAGGACAGCAGGCATGGAGGAATATTATATTGACATTTTCATCCATATCGCCTAGTATGCGGATAAGATGTTGCGGAATAAAATGAATATCGCGTTACATCATTCGATTATGGATGATAAAATTGGAATATGAATCAATACGATCACGGCGGATAATGCAGATGGAAATGCTGAAGGAATTCCTGGTAAAAGACGGTATCAACATCAACGGAAATGCAATTTATCGCGAGGCCGTTCGGGCTGTCATCCGGAATGGCGGGAACTGTCTGATGGTTCTCTCGAAAAAGAACGGAGATTATAAATTCCCCGGCGGCGGCATCAATGACGGCGAAGACCACGAGTCGACGTTGCGCAGGGAATTACGGGAGGAATGCGGAATCCAAATGCTCGAGATCATTGCCGGATACGGAAAGGTGATAGAATACGACCGGCCGAAAGAACGCGAGTATGATGTATTCAAGATGACGTCATATTATTACCTGTGCAGCTCGGATACGGCGTTCGGGCAGCAGAACCTTGACGATTATGAAAAAGCGCTTGGCTTTACACCGGTGTGGATTAGTCTTGATGCCGCACTGGCCAATAATAAACAAAGGCTAGAGGAGTCACCCGAAACAATGCCGCGCTGGGTGAAGCGGGATACGTATATTCTGGAGCGGCTGAAGAATGAATACGGCGCGCAGGTTTCCTGAACTTACTTCGTTTTCCCCGGCTTGAATCCCGGCGAAACATAACGCCCGTACGACTGCGTATGGCTTTTCGAGAAAAACCGGCGCACGCTCGTGATGCCCGTCAGCATGAAACAGAAACGGTATATCGCCGTGAACCCGAGCACATGCGCAAGAACAACAGCCGCGATGACGGCGCCGATGTTTGCCAGAGCGGCGGCCATGCCCGTGATCGGCAGATGCGGTGCAAGTGCGTTATATCCGGCGATGCCGCCCCAGATCATGAGTCCCGTTGCGACGGAGCCGATGATGATGAACGGCAGCGAGAACTGTATCGAATGCATGGGGCAGATGTTGATGCAGCGGTTGCAGGCCTCGCAGGAGAAACGCCAGCGCGGCCGTTTGTCCTTACCGGTCATGACGATGGTACCCGTGGGGCAGTGCTTTTCACAGAGCGAGCATCCGTTGCAGTTTACGTCGGCGATGAAACAGGTGCCGAGCGCCCGTGCCCCGATGGCGCGGAACAGCACGGCGATGATGCCGGTCAGCGTTTTCGGCAATGCCTTTGCCCGGTATACTGAACGGCTGCCGGACAGAAGCTTGTCGATGAATACACCGGTCTCGCGGTCGCCCTTGGAGCATGTTGCAGTGACATCATCCTTGCCGAGCGGAGGGATGAACTGCATCCAGTTGTCGGGATATCCCGCGTCCGCCGTAACGCAGACGTCATAACCCTTACGGACGAGGATGTGTTCCACTTCTTCAAGCGCCCCGCCGCCGTATCCGCCGGCCTCATCTTTCCCGGGCATGCCGCCGCGTACGGCAAGTACGTATATCCGGCCTTTTCCTTTCGGCAGATGTCTGAGATACCGCCGCATCGACAGCGGAGCCATCCATGAATATACCGGGAACGCGATGACGGTGTTTTCACCGAGCGGTTTTATCGGTACTGCAGTATGCGCGGTGATGCAGACGGCCGATACGGTATTCCGTTTTTGCTGAAGTGCGCGCTGTATTACATCCACAGCGTGCGCTGTGTTGCCGGTGCCGGTGTAATAGATGATGTCATAGTGCGCCATGCGGTACTCCTTATGTGAACACCGCTATTGTATCGGCTTAATCGGGTTTGTAAAGACGCCGGAACGTGTTTCAGATACGGATGATGTCAGCCTGTTTCGACCACGGCAGTTTCTGTTCGGCGAAACTTTTATTATCGCGCGCGGCACTGCGTACCGCATCGTCGATGCCGGTGATGGTCACATGCCATGCGTTGCTCACGTCAAGATTCCCGTACGCTTCCTTAAGCGCCTTGGTCTTTTCGGTGAACTGTTCGGGAACCTTCGTAACACCGCCCGAGGAGGCGAATCCCGTCTCGATGCACTGCACCTGCTGTTTGGCGTTTGCAATAGTGCAGAGCGGTGCGCGGCCGGCGTTGATGGCCTCGATGGTGTCCTTGAACACCAGATGGTTTATCGATACCGTTCCGTTCGGTGTCTCTTCGACAAGCGTATCCGTCGCGCCGGATGTTTCATATGCTTTAATGCCGTTGGAGTTCCAGCGTACAATGCCGCGCTCATAGCGGTATTCGGCAAGCGGGCCTTCCGTCGTGATGCAGGCGTGCGTAGCAGCATAGACGATTTTCACGCCGGTATCCGTGGTCACGCGCAGGAACTGGGTGTCGGCGCTTTCAATATCCTTGGCGTGATAATTTTCCATGTAGATGTCGGCGGGGTTGGCACTCTCATCATGCATACTGCCGGAGACATAGAGCATGTTCTCCAGAAAATGCGCCATGCCGTTCTGCATCGGCGAATCGAATATGGTCTTGCCCGCATACGATATCTTTCCCGACCAGCAGTTGCGTCCGTAGTATGCACTTGAGCGCGGCCACAGTCCGTGCGTATGCGCCGACAATAACTTTCCGAAGCGTTTTTCAAGCGTGAGCGTTTTCAGCCGCTGTATCGACGGTGAGAAGATGTTCTGATAACCGATGGCGCAGTTCTTTCCGGAACGTTTCGCCGCCGCTTCCATGGCAAGCGCGTCCGCATAACTTCCGGCGGCCGGCTTCTCGCACATCACATGATAGCCCGCGTCGAGCGCCCGTATCGTAAGTTCGGCGTGCTGGTCGATGCCGCAGGGTATCGCGATGAGGTCGATGTTCCCCTTTTCGCATGAGTAGAGCTTTTCATACGCCCGATATATCCTCACGCCGCGCGCGGTGAATTCCTCTTCACGCTTCAGATTGCTGTCCTTGTCGCGAATGACGACGGCGGCAAGTTCGCACAATCCCTGTTCGGCGCACCAGGCTATCGAGCGCAGATGCGAATCGGCGAATCCCGCCGCGCCGATAAGACCTATTTTTATCTTTTTCATGGAAAACTCCTCGTGGTGATGATGTACCTATGATATTCGTGAATTGCGGTGCTGTCTTGGCGGAAAAGGACATTTTTCTGCACGAAAACGACATCCATAACCGGGAAAAATCACTTATGCGTTTTTTGTGAAATCCGATAATTATAATGAAAGTTTAATTTTTTCGAGCAGGATTATGATGTTATCAAGCGGTGTCAGTCAGATCAATCTGGCCAACCAGCAGACGATGTTCGTCTGGCCGTCATACGGGCAAAGCCGCATCGTGCACATCAAGCGCCTCGACAGCGACGAAACGGAAAGCCGTTTCCAGGTCGATGCAATGAAAGCCGCAAAGGCCGATGAAGACAAGAACATCGAACCGGGCTATCGCAAAGAAGGCGCGGACCGTGTTGCAAAACGCGAACTGTCAGCCATGCGCGGCCGGATCATTGATTTATTAGCCTAAACGCGTGTTTTCCGCTATTTCCTATTTTGCCCGTACCATGATATCCGCCATCCGGCGTGAAAAATCAGCCGCATCGTCCAGCGCATATCCCTCGATGAGCAATCCCTGTTCATACAAAAGAAGGCTGTAATCCTTCAAGCGGTCCGATATTTTATTTGCCGTAAACTCGTCCTTGAGCACCTGAAAGAGCGCGTGGTCGGGATTGAGTTCAAGTATCTTCTTGGCGTGCGGCATCATCTTTTTCATTTGTGTCTGCGCCATCATCTGTTCCATGGCGAAGCTCACACCGTCATCGGCAGCCACGAGACACACCGGGCTTGATTTCAGGCGCTTGCTCACGCGCACCTCGGAGACCTTTTCGCCGAGTGCTTCTTTTATCGCGGCGAGAATATCCTTGTATTCCTTTTCGTCAGCTTCCTTTTTCTTGTCATCTTTTTCGAGCGATTCAATGTCGCCCTTGCTTATCGAATGCAGTTTTTTGCCGTCGTAGTCGGTGATGTGCATCGCCATGAACTCGTCAACGCGCTGCGTGAAATAAAGCACTTCATATCCCTTGTCACGCACCGCTTCCATCTGCGGAAGCTTTTCTATCTGCTCGCGGCTCATCCCAACGCCGAAATAAATTTCCTTCTGTCCGTCCTTCATGCGGCTGACGTATTCCTTGAACGTAGCCATGCCGCCGTTTGACGATTCGAACATGATGAGGTCTTTCAGTTTGTCCTTCGCCGCCGGATCCGAGTAAAGACCGGTTTTGATCGCCTCGCCGAATTCCTTCCAGAAATCCTCATACTTGGAGCGTTCCTTGATGAGAAGGTCCGCAAGCGATTCGAGCACTTTTTTCTCGATGTTCTTGCCGATAGTGGCAAGCTGTCGTGTATGCTGCAGTATCTCGCGCGATATGTTGAGCGAGAAGTCCGGCGAATCGATGAGCCCGCGCACGAACCTGAGATAGTCCGGTACCAGTTCCTTGCAGCGGTCCATGATGAAGACGTTCTTCGAATAGAGCTGTATACCTTTTTCGAATTCTGCGAAGTGCAGGTTGAACGGCGCCTTTGACGGGATGAACAGAAGCGCGGTATATTCAAGCGTGCCTTCCGCCTTGGTGTGTATTATTTCAACGGGGTCCGCGAACTCGTGGAAATGCAGTTTGAAGAACTCCGCATATTCCTCTTTCTTGATGTCGTTCTTGTTGCGTTTCCACAGCGGCACCATGGAATTGAGCGTTTTTATTTCATGTTTATTCTTGTCTTTTTCGTCGTAAACCGGCATATCCATGACGATGGGATACTGGATGTAGTCCGAGTATTTCTTGACGAGACTCTGTATCGTATAGGGGTCAACATAATCGCCGTCGTCGCCTTCTTCCTTGTCGCGGAGTTCAAGTATCACTTCTGTGCCGCGGACTTCGCGGTCGATAGTTTCTATCGCATAGGTCCCGTCGCCGGTGGATTCCCAGCGTACACCTTTTTCATCGAGCGGAGAGCGGGTGAGCATAATGACATTTTTCGATACCATGAACGAAGAATAGAACCCCACGCCGAACTGGCCGATGAGGTCAACCGTGCCGCCTTCCTTGTTGGCCTTGAGCGCTTCAAGAAAACTTTTTGTGCCCGATTTCGCGATGGTGCCGATATTCGTCACCACTTCATCGTACGTCATGCCGATGCCGTTGTCTTTTATCGTGACAGTACGCTTCGCCTTGTCCAATATGATTTCAATTTTGAATTCCGTGTCGCCTTTCAGGAGCGCCGCATTGGTGAGCGATTCAAAACGCACCTTGTCGATGGCGTCCGATGCGTTGGAAATAAGTTCACGCAGGAAAATTTCCTTGTGCGTGTAGATGGAATGTATCATGAGGTCGAGTATCTGTTTTGTCTCGGCCTCGAATGAACGTGTTTCCTTGGTACTCATAATGCTAAATGCCCTCCGGATATTGTTGTCGCTTTCGCGATGCGTCCGGCATCGCTTGCGCTCGGCGCTCGTTCGGGAGTTTTTTCTTATTCCGCACATCCATGTGCGTGTCCTTCCCGAGCTGCATGTTTATTTTCTATTATTGCCAATACATAGATCCCGAACGATCGATAAAAAAAAGCACCGGAGACTTCGTAATCTCCGGTGCTTTATCCGCAATTACTTACGCGATGACTGCAACGATCTCATTGTTACTCACGATGAGATATTCGTTGTTGCCGTCCTTTATCTTGACGCCGGCGAACTTATCGTATATCACGATGTCGCCCTTTTTCACGTCGATCGTCAGGCGCTTGCCGTCTTTGTCAGTCCCGCCGGGACCGATTTCGATGACTTCCGCCTTCTGGGTCTTTTCCTGAGCGGTATCCGGAATATAGAGGCCGCTCGAAGTCTTGGATTCCTGATCGAGCACTTTCAGAAGTACGCGATCGCCAAGCGGTTTTATTGAAGCCATTGTGTTTCTCCTTAATCCTGTTGTCGGTTTAGTACATGCCGTCCATGCCGCCCATGCCGCCGCCCATGCCGCCGCCGCCCGGTGCGGGTGACGCCTGCTTGGGTTCCGGCTTGTCGGCGATCAGGACCTCGGAGGTGATGATCTGACAGGCAACCGATGATGCGTTCTGCAGTGCAAAGCGCGTCACCTTGGCCGGATCGATGATACCGGCTTTGAGCATGTCGACCCATTCGCCGCTGTAGGCGTTGAATCCCATGTTGCCTTTCTGTTCTTTGGCCTGCTGCGCAACGACGGCGCCGTCAAGACCCGCGTTCTGCGCGATGATGCGGATAGGCTCTTCAACAGCGCGGCGTACGATGCCGACACCGATCTGTTCCTCGCCGCCGAGCTTGAGTGCATCGAGTTTCGCCATCGCGTGGATGAGCGTGATGCCGCCGCCGGGGATGATCCCTTCTTCGATGGCCGCGCGGGTTGCCGACAGGGCGTCTTCAACGCGTGCTTTCTTTTCTTTCATTTCAACTTCGGTAGCCGCGCCGACATTGACAACCGCAACGCCGCCCGCGAGTTTCGCGAGACGTTCCTGGAGTTTTTCCTTGTCATAGTCGGAATCGGTGTTCTCGATCTCTTTCTTGATGGAAGCGATGCGCTTCTGAACTTCTTTCTGGTCGCCTGCGCCTTCGATGATCGTCGTATTGTCTTTATCGATCGATATCTTTTTCGCGCGGCCGAGGTCGGAGATCTGAGCGTTCTCAAGCTTCATGCCGAGCTCTTCAGCGATGACACGTCCGCCCGTGAGGATGGCGATGTCGTCGAGCATGGCCTTGCGGCGGTCGCCGAAGCCAGGGGCTTTCACCGCGCAGACTTTCAGTACGCCGCGCATCTTGTTGAGTACGAGGGTGGCGAGTGCTTCGCCTTCCACTTCTTCTGCGATGAGCACGAAGGGTTTGCCCGTCTGCGCGATCTTTTCGAGGAGCGGCAGGAGGTCCTTCATATTCGATATTTTCTTGTCATGGATGATGACGTAGGCGTCATCGAGTTCGCAGACCATATTGTCCGCATTGGTGACGAAATACGCCGAAGTGAAACCGCGGTCGAACTGCATGCCTTCGACAACGTCGAGGTGCGTTTCAATCGTTTTGGCTTCTTCAACGGTGATGACGCCGTCTTTGCCCACTTTTTCCATCGCGTTTGCGATGAGGTCGCCGATGCTCCGGTCATTATTCGCGGAGATGGTCGCAACCTGTGCGATCTCTTCTTTGCCTTTGATCTGTTTTGCTTCGCTCTTGATGTACGCCACGACTTCGTCGACCGCTTTCTCGATGCCGCGTTTAATCGCCATCGGGTTTGCGCCGCTCGTAACGTTCTTGATGCCTTCGCGGATAATAAGCTGCGCGAGCACCGTTGCCGTGGTGGTTCCGTCACCGGCCACGTCGTTCGTCTTGCTTGCCACTTCTTTCACGAGCTGTGCGCCCATGTTCTCGAAGTGATCTTCAAGCTCGATTTCCTTGGCGATAGTCACCCCGTCATTGATGACGGTCGGTGCGCCGTACTTTTTCTCGATAACCACGTTTCTGCCGCGGGGACCGAGGGTGGTCTTGACGGCATTCGCCAGAGCGTCAACGCCCCGAACGAGTGCCCGCCGTGCCTCTTCGTTGAAAAGAAGTTGCTTGGCCATTGCGAATCCTCCTCTTGGATCTTGTGTAGTTTTTATTATTTACCGCAGACAAAATAGTCTGACGATAGACAACTAAATCGCCATAAATAGTGCAAAGTCCATGCCAATTTGATATTTTCCCGATAATCAGGAATAAACGAAAAGGCCGTAATATTCATGAAAAAGAAGGCATTGTCATATTTTCAGCTGGGTATGACGGGCGATTGCATCAAGCGTTTCTTTTTTCTAAAATCGCCGATGTATCAAATTGATACATTTTGACATGATGATACATCATGCAGTAAAAGATTTCAACAAAAACACGGCAAAGGCGGATATTTCAATCAGTTGAGATTTCAAATACTGCTTAAAGCAAGGAACATACCCGTATAATGTGTTGTAGCATCACCTGGGCACATTATAATTTGAAAAACAATTGATAGCCGAATAGCCCGACGGACTGCCGCTTTTATTTGATGCAAGGACAACATACACCATGACTTCTTCGTAATTTGAAAAAGCGGGCACGGTGTTTGACAGCGGAGTATCATACGACAGTCGTTTTGAGGCGTCGTTCAGCCAGGCATTGGTGAGAACGAGATAATTCGACCAGCTGTTCGGGTCACGGCAGACGAGTGCAACAAAAAACGCAGGACCGAACAGATGTGTGACGACGATCTTTGACTCCGGGAACAATGTGCTTATTCGGTTGTTATTATCCCAATTATTGCTGGATATTCTCGCGTTATAACAGTCGATATCGCCGTTGGTAAGATATCCCACTCTGCCCTGTGAATTTTTATCATAATTTTCAAGCGATTTTGAGTAACTGTAATATCTGAGTTCCGTAGAAGATTCAATAGTATTGTTCGGTTCATACACATCAAGATTACTGGTCGATGCTTCAAAGAGTGTCATATTGCTGCACGATACGGTAAGTATCATTGTCAGGGTCGACAGCGCCACCGCAACGATATTCAACACGGCTTTTTTGTCCCATACGGTCATCAGTAGATTATAATCGACGTATCTGTTTTAGTCAAATACTTGCTAAAAAACCGGAACATATATATCGTTACGATATTATAAGAACACGAGGGAACATATGCTCTTTCAGGGAAAACAATACAGCCGCAGCGATATCCTCCGCAGGGTGGGGGATATCGCCCAGATAGCCTGTGTGACAGCATGTGAGCTTCGCGACGGTCCGGAAAAAGGTGTTGCCGCGCTTGATGTACGTGCGGGATCGCTCCGATTCACCGTGCTGCCCGACCGCGGCATGGACATCGGTTACGCGGACTACAACGGTATCCCGCTTGCCTGTATTTTGCCGGCCGGATTTTCGCATCCCGCGTATTATGAGCCTGAAGGACTGGGATGGCTTCGCGGCTTTTACGCGGGCCTGCTTACCACCTGCGGACTTGCCACTGCGGGCGCGCCCTCTTCGGACAACGGCGTTGCGCTCGGTCTGCACGGCAGATTGTCCGTTACACCGGCACGGAACGTCTCCTACGGCGGCGAATGGGACGGCGATGAATACCGGCTGTTCGTCCAGGGAACGATGCGCGAAACACGTCTGTTCGGTGAGAACATCGCGCTGACGCGGAGAATATCGATTACCGCCGGTTCAACGCATCTGACGATTCACGATACCGTTGAAAATCTCGGATACGGACCGACCGAGCACATGATGCTGTATCACATCAACATCGGTTTTCCGGTGGTCGATGCGGCGACGAAGCTTGCCGGTCCTGTCATCCGCACTACGCCGCGTGATGCTGCTGCACAGGCAGGCGAGAAGGAATGGAACAGTTTTACCGCACCTGTGAAAGGGTATAAGGAACAGTGTTTCTATCATACGATGAAACCATCGGATGACGGTATAGCAACGATGATGCTGCATAATAAAGAACTCAACGGCGGCATGGGCGTGTATGTCTCATACGATACGAAGGAACTTCCGGAATTCACCGAATGGAAGATGACCGGCGAGGGCGCGTATGTGGTGGGGCTTGAGCCGGGGAACTGCCGCGTTGAAGGCCGGGCGAAGGAACGTGAACGCGGCACGCTGACGATACTCGGTCCCGGGGAGCGTCGTTCATACACGCTTGAACTCGGTGTGCGCATCGGCTCATGAAAGCCGGAACAAAAAATAAAAACATCCATGCGGTAAGCCCCCGCATCTTTTCGCCCGGGGCACACGAACTTGCGCCGTTCCCGCATCTGTTCATGTTCGGCATGCATAAACGTTCTGCGGCGACGCGCGGCCTGCAGGCGCATTATAATCCCGGCATCGAGATATGTTATGTGCTCGAGGGTGAATTCGAATGGACCGTGGAAGGCCGCCATGTACGTATCCGTCCGGGAGAGGCCTCGCTCACCTTGCCGTGGCAGCTTCATGGCGGCAGGGAAAACGTCATCGGCAGGGGACACCTGGCCTGGGTCATCATTAAACCCAAGCGATTTATAAAAAACGGTACGCTCACACTCGGCGGCTGGAGCGGCATCGACAGAGAAACGGCGAAGGAACTCGGCATGATATTCACGCGGATGCCGTCGGCGCATATCGGCAGAGTCGAACGGATGGATGCCGTCTTTCTCGATATGTACCGGGAGCTCAGCGCGCCGATGATAGGTTCCGCGGCGCGTGTGAATGCGCTTATCGATGAACTTCTGCTCATATGTGCACGTCAAGTCTCCTGCAGTAAAACAGATGCTGCATCATTCACTCAGGCGCATGAGGTGCCGCCGCAGATTGACGCGATACTGCGGGTTATGCGTGAAGAGCCCGGGAAGGACTGGGCGCTCACAGCGCTCGCGCATGACGCGGGGCTGAAGACGACGGCGTTTTCTGCATGGGTAAAACGCGTCACCGGTTTTTCTCCGATGGAATATGTCATCAGGGCACGCATCGAAAAAGCGAAAACGCTGCTCGCCGACCGGCGTATACCGATAACCGATATATCGTTTGATCTGGGATTCTCGTCATCGCAGCATTTTACGAATGTGTTTAAGAAAAATACGGGAACAACTCCCACCGGATACCGTAACGCGCATGCATCGCCGGCGACGCATGCGGATGACCGGCGATAAACAGCACTGTCTCAGCCGGCCTCGAGTTTTTCTTTTGCTTGTATCAGAAGCGCACGATATGCGGCAACCTTTTTTTCCTCATCGCGCTGCAGTGTGGCGGGCTCGGCAATAGCTAGAATGAAACAGGCATCGCTTCCTTTGGGGGTGATGCGGACGGCGAACCGGCGAACACCGTTCTTATTGCCCTCGTTGTCATAGGTAACGGTATCTGCCGCAGTGATGAGCGCCTTTGCTTCATTCCAGGACACGTTTTTATTGTCGCCGGTTCGGTAAAACTTCGATGTATCAAAACGCGCTGCGATGTCGTCAACCGTAAAACTGTTCAGATACGTGCGTGACGGGGCGTCGAGTTCATACAATGAACGGCGGAATCCTTTCTTCGCCATGATGCGTATCGGCAGGTCGGGGTATTCATATTTCTCCTGCCAGAAGAGTTCAGTGCCGCGAACGGCAAGAAGTTCAACCGACTGACGTGTCTGTGCGAGCAGCTCCTGCATGACCGATTCGGCCCTGCTGAAAAAATCGGATAATCCGGTCCCGCGCATGAGCAGACTGAATGTGCCGGTATATGACTTGCCGCTTCTGCTTACATAGCCGCGACGTATCAGCGTTCCAAGTATACGCATGAGCGTTGCTTTGGGGATGTGCGTCTGCAGATGGATGTCATTCAGTCCGTACGAACCCGCAGTCCGCGCCGCGAAATATTCGATGACGGTGAGAATCTTTTCAGCGGGCTCCGATGTCACGGGATGTACGTTCGGTGGTGTGCTGTGTACTTTTTTTTTCATATCGGCGCTTTCCGTGAAGTGATATTCATACAGTCGTTATCCTCGGGACGCATGCAATCACTATATGACATCCATTGTTTTTTTACAAGAATAGTGCGGCAATTCTGCTTGACAATTATCGAAATACAATTATATTATATATGGAATATTTAATATGCCATATATGAAACAAGGAGATCGTATGCGCATCGTCTATATTGACATCGACACGCTGAGGCCGGATCATCTCGGATGCTACGGGTATCACCGCACTACATCACCGAATATCGACAGCATCGCGGACGACGCGGTTCGTTTCAATGCATGTTTCGTCCCGGATGCGCCCTGTCTGCCGTCACGTTCGGCGCTGCACCATGGGCGGTTCGGCGTGCATAATGGTGCGCTCTGTCACGGCGGCACCTATGCGGACCCGTATCCGGAAGGACCGGGCAGGAGCTTCAGCAACACATATCCGTATAAGAAATTCGTACAGGTGCTCAGGGCGGCGGGCATGCATAACTGCCTTGTAAGCTCATTCGCCGGGCGTCATGATTCCTGGTGGTTTTACGCCGGCTTTCATGATATTTACGACTGCGGCAAAGGCGGCATGGAGATACAGAGCGAGGTGACGGGAAAAGCACTCGATAAACTCGATGCTCTTAATGGAAGAGATAATTGGTATCTGCATTTTAATATCTGGGATCCGCATTCGCCGTACCGCACACCGGCGGAGTACGGCAACCCGTTCGAGAAGGATGCTCCGCCGTCGTGGATGACGCAGGCGATAATCGATGAACACAATAATACGTACGGCCAGCATTGTGCGGCGAACAATCTGCGCGAGAGCCATAAATTTTCAGACCGCGAACCGAATGAGATAAAAACGCTTGCCGATTTTAAGAAGCATATCGACGGTTATGACGTGGGCGTCCGCTTTGCGGATGATGCCGTCGGAAAGATCATCGCGAAACTCAAGGCGCAGGGAATCTATGACGATACCGCCATCATCATCTCATCGGACCACGGCGAGAACCAGGGCGAACTGAACGTGTACGGCGATCATCAGACAGCGGATCTCATCACCAATCGCGTACCGATGATAGTCAAGTGGCCGGGCATCACGCCGCGCGTGTATGAGGGGCTTCACTATCAGTTCGATATCGCCGCCACCGTTGTTGAACTGCTCGGTCAGAAAGTTCCCGGCAAATGGGACGCCGTGAGCTTTAAAGATGCGTTTACCGGCGGAACGGAAGCGGGACGCGACCATCTTGTCGTCAGTAACGCGGCATGGAGCGCCATGCGTGCCGTTATATTCAAGGAGCATATCCTCATCAAGACGTATCGTGATCCGGTGCGTGAATATCCTGAGCTCATGCTGTTCAACCGGTTCAAAGACCCGCATGAGACAAAAAATCTCGCCGATGCGAAACCGGAAACGGTGAACGAGGGACTCGCCATACTGCAATGCTGGATTGATGAGCAGATGGAGTGCGCCGACCGTAAAGAAGACCCGTTCATGAAGGTCATCGCGGAGGGCGGACCGTATCACCTGCGCGGAAGGCTTGACGGGGCTATTGCGCACTATGAGAAAATCGGGCGTAAGGACCTCGCGGATAAAATGAGAGCCAAGTATAAGCCGGGGTCGGGGCAGTATGCGGCGGATTGGCATAAGGACGGGTTTTTAAATAGACCGTGAGCTTTAAGGAATAATTGACAATAAATAAAAAGAGGATGCCTTTCGGCATCCTCTTTTTTGCATCCGGTACGAGACCGTTTCTACTGGAGCAGTCTGAGCACGTTCTGCGAGAGCGTGTTCGCCTGCGCGAGCATAGCGGTGTTCGCCTGATTCAGGATCTGGTTACGCGTGAAGTCGGCCATTATTTCGGCCATATCAGTGTCGCGTATGCGGCTTTCCGCAGCCTGCAGGTTCTCATACCCGATCATCAAGCCCTGCGCGGTGAACTCAAGGCGGTTCTGATACGCCCCGAGGTCTGCGCGCTGCTTCAACACTTTTTTCAACGCTTCATCCACCATGCCGATTACCATATTGGATTTCTGCGGGGTTGACACGCTGATGAACGTTGCCGTCTCGGCATTGTTCGTCGTGTTCTTGAGGCCTAAGCCCTGCGAATTCATCGTTCCGATGTACACGCGCACACGCTGCTCCATGTTCGCTCCGATGTGGAGCCACATAGACGCGGTGGGGGTGTTCTGGCCGGTGAATACCGCAAAACGGCCCGTGAGCATGTTCATCTTGTTGAACTCGGCGTGTGAAGCGACCCGGTCGAGTTCATCGACGAGCTGCGACACTTCCACCTGTATCTGCATGCGATCTTCATCGCTGTAGATACCGTTTGCCGACTGCACCGCAAGTTCACGGATACGGTTGAGCACTCCGGATATCGTATCGAGATATCCTTCAGTGGTCTGGATGAACGAGATACCGTCTTCGGTGTTCCGTTCAGCCTGCCTGAGTCCGCGGATCTGCGAGCGCATCTTTTCAGATACGGCGAGTCCCGATGAGTCGTCCCCCGCACGATTGATCCGTTGGCCCGAGGAGAGTTTCTCCACGTCCTTCTGAAGATCGACCTGGCGGAATTTGAGCGAGCGATTAGCATTAATCGCGCTCATGTTGTGGTTGATGATCATAGCATCCTCCTTGATCATGCATTCACGTTTTCATCCATGAAAACGTGCGTACGCCATTGACGTCACCATGTGAGTGGCGTCACGGATGATGTCAAAGAACGTACTGCTTCTATTGTCGAGCATCTGTGATTTTACTTGATTACTTTTTTCGGATGTGAACGAAGACGGCGATGGTTACTTGAGCTGGTAGATCCGGAGGAATTCCTCGGCCATCGCATATTGCAGCAGTATCTTTTTGTTGAGTGTGATCTCGCGCTGTACTTCGATGCCGAACGCATCAAGCCCCCGCTTGCATGCATAATAGGTGAGGGTGTCAGGCATGGGCTTATAGAGCGGCAGCATGCGGAAATCCTTCACTTCGATGCGTTTGTTGATATTATCGATGGCGCGTTTGGCGGTTGCATCGAATTTCTTGTCGTCATACACCACGGTCTGGCCGAGGTCTTCCTTGTCGCGCTCGCTCACATGCCAGCCGAGTCCTTCGTGCATGTTGAGCACGAGGTGGATGTTATATTCCTTGAGCATCTGCTTGTACCGGACTGCGATCTGCTCAATCTCGTTCGGCTTGTCCGGCATTTTTTCCTTGAACGCGCGGTTCATATCGAAGATGTGAAGGCGTTCGAGCATGGCGGCGGCCGGTTTCACCGGATAGGGTATTATGGTGATGCTGCCGTTGTTGATGACGGCATCCTTGAACCGTTCGGCGACGATGGCCGCGGACTGTTCGTCGGCATGGGGCGCGAATATGAAAACGTTCGTCCCCGGTTTGCGGTGGACTACGCGGAATACCGTTGTCTCGTACTGTGTTTTCTTGAATACCTGAAATGAATACCGCCGTATGTCCCTGGCGATCGATGCGTTCACTTTCGCGTCGATGATTCCGTCGAGATTGGCGACCGTCTTCAGCGTGGCGGCACTCGCTTCCTCGGGGGCGGACAGACCGTCGGAAAGACTCGACTGCTGATACGTTTCGAGCATATAATCAAGATCAAGGTCGCCGCTTACGTGTATTATGGCGCCGTTTTTCACCGTCGCGATCATCGTCCGGTTGCTTTTGATAATGGTGAAACCGCGCCCCGATATCGTGTACAGCTCCCGGTCGACGACGCATTTGAACTCGGTGTTGGTCGGTGTGGACGAGCGTACATGCACTGTCCCTTTATCAATCCTGAACATGCGGTCGTGGTGCGCGAGCTCGGTGTTCTCGCCGATGACGATATATGCAGAATCAGATTTCAGTACGAGATGCGAGTTCGCGGTAGTCTTGATGGTAAACGTGGTGTACGGAAGACCCTCTTTCATGTCGAAATTCGACTCTTCGTTGAGCGTGACGGACACTTTGCCGTTCTGACCGATAAGCTCAAAAAGGTCGTGCGCGCTTACTGAATAAAATAATATGAAGAAAACAAATATAATTCGCAGATAACCGGTTATCATGCTTTGATTTTCGACAAACGATATGATTCCTTGAGCGATATCCGCTTCGAAGGCGCGAATATATATTCGCGCCTTCGAAGCGGCATTGAGTCTGCTAGAGCTTCACTTTAACACCGCCGTATACCGAAACACCGGGTGTAGCGTAACCGGTTACTTCCATATACTGCTGATTCAGGAGGTTTTCTCCGCGCAGATTGAATTCCCAGCGCTCTATCGTGTACGTGACCGATGCGTCAAGCTTGAAATAGTGCCTGAGCATCTGAGTGGCGCCGGCGTCGGGGCGTTCGCTTACATAAGTGAGCGTTAATCCGCCGAAGCCGATATTCGTGAGAGTTCCGACTGCACTGATGGACGCTTTGTGCGGCGGAATGCGGTCGGACCTTTTGCCGGTGATAGTGTCAAAGGAATCGGTGTACGCATAGGAACCTGTGAATGCGAGTTCATCAATCGGGGAAACGGTGAACGATGCCTCTGCGCCGCGGCTTATTTTGGAGGCTATATTGTTGAATGCACCCGCATAGGTCATAAAGTTGGTCGTTTCCCAGGCAATCTGATTGCTGCTTGCGGTATAGAAATAGGTCGCTTCGCATGTGAAATATTTTCCGATCTCCTCGCGTAGGCCCGCGTCAACGCTCCAGAGTGCTTCCGGTTTCAGGTTGTTATTGCCGCCCATTGAGGTGTAATACAACTGATACGCCGTCGGGGCTTTGAATCCCGTGCCGTAATTACCTTTGACCGTAAGGCCGATATTTGAAATCGTCAGTGCAAACGATGTCTTCCAGGTAAGCGCTCCGCCAAAATTCGTGCTGTAGTCGTATCTGACGCCGGTTGTATTGTTGAGCATGCCCCAGAGCGAGAAATGATTCTGAGCATAACCGCCTGCAGTAAGCTGGTAACGGATCGGGAATATGCTTTCCTGATATTCAACGAGAAATGTATTCCAATTCATGTCATATGCTTTTGATGCCGAATATGAGGTGTCAAGAACCCCGTTGATTCCGAGCGTTACGGTATCCAGATCGCCAATGGTGATGTTGTTCTGCCAGTCCGCCCGAACAGTATTTCCAAGGTAGACGTACCATGAGCTTGTATTCTCGTTGGTATCAGCACTGTCGATCGCTTCGTTCCGGTTGAACACATACCCGGCCGTCAGCGAATAATTCCAGAGGTCGTTGCACCGCTGTGCAATACCGAGAGACGCCGCCGCCCGTTCGTCGAAATTGTAATAGTTCGGGTCATCCTTGAACGAGTTGTCGTCAATTGCAGTCTTCGCATGTGTATAGTGGAGCGAGCCGAAGAGCCGCATGCTGTCAAACGGTTTGTATTCAACGCGCGAGACTACCGTCGTCAGGTGATACGGATCGTTCTCGGCGGCAGTTCCGTTGGTGACGAGTGCCTTCGATATACCTTCGGAGCGAAGGTGTGATCCTCCGAGCGATAACGATACATCGTTTATTTTTCCCGCGTAATCAAACGCGCCGCGTAATGTCGCATAGCTTCCGCCTTCCAGTGATACGGTTGCCTGCGGCGCCCCTTTCCCCTTTTTCGTGATGATATTGATGACGCCCGCCATCGCATCAGAACCGTAGAGCGTGCTCTGCGGTCCGCGGATAACCTCGATGCGTTCGACGTCATCTGCCGGGAGGTTCGCGAAATTGAACGAGTGACTGAAGTCGGCTGAGCTGTTGACAGCAACACCGTTGATCATGACGAGTGTGCGCTCGGAGCCGAGCCCGCGCATGAATACCGATGCGATTCCGCCGAACGCGCCGCTCTGTGCCGCAGTGATGCCGCTCACCGTGCGAAGCGCATCGCTCACATCCCGTGCGCCGGTCTTTTTTATCGTATCCGCGGTGATCACGGTGACGCTCGCGCCAATCTGCGACTGCGGTGTCTCAAGCCGTGTTGCGGTGACAACAACATCGCGCGCTTCTGCTGTCGTTTCAGCGGCCGTGTTTTTTACCGCCGGTGCTGCTGCATTCGACACCGTGGTATTCGTGCTTGCGGTGCTGTTCGATATCGCCGACGCAGCGGTATTCGATATGTTGTTTGATGCGGTCGTAGTGATAGCGGTTTTTACGACTGCCGGTTTCACCGCCTGACCTGCCGCCGGTAATGCCAGCAGTGATGCTATCGTTATTCCGAAAATGATCTGTGCTTTCATTCATGACTCCATAAATTTTTGTGTTGCTCAATGTTTTACGGATAAGGGCTCATGAGTCCTTGTCCGTTGCGCTCTGATGGATTATCAACTGCTTGTGATTACGATCGTCATTGGTACATCTCCTTCTACCTTCGAAAGGTGTGTTGTATATCCGCACGGTGAGGTCTTCTGGCTTGCCGCCTGCGTTCTGCCGCCTTCTCATCCGTTGCCGGACAATGGCATGTGGCAGAAGCTTCATCGGCTTACAGCTGCGGGTCAGCGCCCGATTCGCACGGGCTTCCCTCGCTTTGTGCGGTCGCGAAAAAAAAAACTACTCCTTGTTCGTGACTCCTGCGGATTCGAACGACGCCATCTCGCGCATTATCCTGCACGCGCCGTCAACGATGCCGATGGCTATTGCCGCGCCGGTGCCTTCGCCCAGACGCATGCCGAGGTCGAGAATCGGCGTGAGGTTCATATGTGCAAGCGCTTTCGCCTGTCCCTGCTCGACGGAGCGGTGAGCGCAGAAAAGATAATCGCCGACGGCCGGATTGAGCGTATACGCGATGAGTCCGCCCGCGGTTGATATAATGCCGTCAAGCATCACCGGAACGCGATGTGCCGCCGCGGCGAGGACGCATCCGGCGATACCGGCAATCTCAAAACCGCCGACCTTTTTGAGTATATCGATGCCGTCGCCTGATTTCGGTGAACGTACTTTCAGCGCTGCGGCGAGCACACTTATTTTATTGGCAAGACCTTTATCGTCAAGGCCGGTACCGCGACCCGAGACATCCGCGGCCGATGCGCCGGTAACCGCGGCAATGATGGCGGAAGCCGATGTGGTATTACCGATGCCCATGTCGCCGACACCCACGATATCAAATCGCTGCTTCGTGTATGCGTCCGTGAAAACGGCGATGCCGGCCTCAAGCGCGGCTAGAGCCTCGGTTTCGCTCATGGCGTCCTCTTTCAGGAAGTTCTTGGTGCCCGGTGCGATTTTTTTATCAATGAGGCCTTTCGCGTTTTTAAAATCGAAATTGACGCCCATGTCGACGATGCCGATTTCGATGCCGCCGTGCCGGCAGAGTACGTTGATGGCGGCCCCGCCGGAGAGAAAGTTCAGCACCATCTGCGGTGTGACCTCGGCGGGAAACGCGGATACGCCCTCGGCGGTGATGCCGTGATCGCCCGCAAAGACGAAAAGCCGCTTGCCGATGATTGCAGGGTCGAGTGTTTCCTGTACCAGTGACATCTTATGCGCGATCGCTTCGAGCGCGCCGAGCGATCCGACCGGTTTTGTCTTGAAATCGATCTTGTGCTGAATCTTCAGTGCGATGCTCTTATCCGACGGCTTTATCGCCGCGAGGCATTCCTTGAGTGTCATTTTTTTCTCCTGTGATATTTTTTGGAATGGTCCGAAGGCGCTGTCACGTGACCGCGCCTTCGGACCGAGACTGATGCATGTTTTGATATTTCCGTATCCTGTATGCTGTCTCCCGATACGGCGAATACATAAGGTTTTTTCGACAGCGGGTTTTCCTTTACGATGACGACGGTATCATACACCGCTTCCACAGTCTGATACGTGAGCACCTCTTCCGGGGTACCTTCCGCGTGTACTCGTCCATGCTTCATGAGCACGAGCATATCGCAGTATTCCGATGCGAGGTTCAGATCATGAATCGTCATTACAATGGTGAGCTTGAGCTCGCGTTTCAGCCGGCGGATGAGATCGAGCAGCCGTACCTGATGCGTGATATCGAGATGCGACGTTGGCTCATCGAGGAGGAGGAGCGGCGTTTCCTGTGCCAGCGCCCGCGCGATATACGCAAGCTGACGTTCACCGCCGCTCATGGCGGAAAGAAGTTTGTCGGCGTGTACGTCGACGCCGGTAAGCTTCATGTAGCGTGATGCTATCTCATAATCGCGCGGTGATTCGAAGAACTGCATGGGCGCGAAGTGCGGCATACGGCCGAGGAGGACGAAATCGCGCACGGTGATCATCTCGGCGGCGACATCCTGCGATACCACGGATACGGTGCGCGCGAGTGTTTTTGCATCCATTCGTGCAAGCTGTTTTCCGCCGATGGCGATAAAGCCTGTGCGTGCAGGCAGTACGCGACTTATAGCCCGAAGCAGCGTTGTCTTTCCCGAACCGTTGGGTCCGATGATGCCGATGATGCTTTCGCCCGGGAGCGCGGTGTTCAGCGAGACGGTAAAATCACCGTCATATCCTGCGGTAAGATTGTCAATCGTTACGAACGGTTTCATGCTGCACGCTTCCGTGACAGCAGAATGATGAACAGTATGCCGCCGGCGATACCGGTGATGACGCCGACGGGAAGTTCCAGCGGTGCGATGATCATCCGTGCAACGGTGTCGGATAGTATCAGGAATGCGGCCCCCGCAAGGAACGATGCGATGATGAGCACGCGGTGATCGCTTCCCGTGATGCGGCGCATGATATGCGGCACGAGAAGACCCACGAAACCGATAACGCCGCCCACGGCTACGGCGACGCCGGTGAGCACCGAGGCGATGATGAAGAGCGCCCGTTTGACGAACTCTATGTTAACGCCCAGATGCATTGCATCCTCTTCACCAACCATGAGCGCGTTCAGGTCGCGCGAGAAAACGAGTGCTCCGCCAAGACCGGCGATGGACGTTACGAATGCGATAATCATGAGTACGGTGTCGGAGCGATCGAGCGAGCCCATGGTCCAGAATACGATACCCTGCAGGTCGTCGGTCTTTGCGACGGCCATGAAGAGCATGATGAGCGAGGAGACGACGAAGCTTATCATGACGCCGGTGAGAAGGAGATGCTGGATGCGCACAGCGCGGCGGCGCATACTGAGCGTATAGAGGAGAATAACGACGAGCAGTGCTCCGGCGAAACCCGCCACGGGAAGCGCGTACGTTCCGAGCACGCGGGAAAATCCGAACACGATGCCGATGCATACGGCAAGCGCCGCGCCGCCGGATATGCCGAGTGTGTACGGCTCGACGAGGGGGTTTCTGAACATGCCCTGCAGAATGACGCCCGCAACAGAAAGACTGCCGCCCACGGCGAATCCGAGCACGATGCGCGGCAGGCGTATTCTGAGCAGGATATTGCGTTCAACGGAATCCGCACCCGCCAGGACCGACGGCAGCGACCAGAGCGGGATGGATACCGCGCCGACTGCCAGCGACACGATTGCCGCAGCGGCAAGAACCGCGCCGAGCACAACGATGACCAGCGTCCAGTAACCGGTTTTTCGCATGTACTACTTTGCTCCATTATTGATAAGCGCTGCGAGCGATGCCGTTACCGACGGGAATGACGCCACCGTGGTACTGCAGATGCCGTACGGTTCGATGCAGTACACGGCATTCTTTTTCACGGCGGTAAGCGTGGTGTGCTTTTTCCATTGGCGTATTTCATCGTCGCCTGCAACACCCATGGTGGCGATGATAATGACATCGGGGTTGAGCGCGATGACGGCTTCGCGGTTTATCATGCCGATGCCGAAATGCGATGCGATGTTCGAACCGCCGGCATAACGGATGATGTCGTTGATGTATGAATTCGTCGTAACAGCGAAGAGCGGCGCGATGCCTATTTCTAGAAAGACACCGCGTTGTGCGCGCAGTTTCGTCTGTGCGTATATATCGTTCACACGTTTTTTCGATGCGGCAACAACGCGCTTTGCTTCGGCGGAATGTCCGCTTATCGTTCCCAGTTCAAGAAGCTGTTCGCACATGGCATTAAATGTAGCGGCCTGCGGGAAATGCACGACGTTAAAGCCGAGTTCCCTGAGCTTCTGTACACGCGTGGGATGCGTGAGCCCCGTGGCGATGATGACATCGGGCTTGAGGCTTACAATCTTCTCGGTATTCATCGTGAGCGTATCGCCTATCTTTTCTTTTTTCTTTGCCGCTTCGGGGTGGATGCAGTATGTCGTCACGCCGACGATCTCGTCACCAGCGCCGATGCTGAAAAGTTCATCGGTGATGACCGGGCCGAGCGAGATGATGCGCTTGGAAGCTGCGGACAGGCATGCGCATGCGGTAAATAAAAGGATAAGCGATGAAAAACGGAACATAGGTCTTCTCCGGCAATAATATGCCATGAAAAGTCCGTTTTTACTTTACATGTGTATGTGCGATCCGGTGCGTATTCCATATTCCTCGGGAACACGTTTCCGATCGATACTGGCGGCAGGTCTTCTGGCTTCCGGGTCATTCTACGTCCGCGTCTTCCCGGGTCTCCCCAGTGACATCATGCGGATTTCGTTACCGGTTACAGCGGCGGGACCGCGACGGAGTTAAACCGTCTTCCCTGATGCGTTCCAATGGATCGCATGCGACCGTCAGTGGCTATAATATACACAGGGTAATTGATAAAGTCAAATACATTTGACAAAACAGCGTCGCTTTCTATAATAATGATGCATAATCCGAAATACATCGGGAGCATGACATGAAAAATCTGAAACTTACGTACGCCGGCGAAGCGCGGAATTGGAACGAGGCATTGCCGCTCGGAAACGGCCGGTTCGGCGCCATGGTGTTCGGAACAGCGGCCGAAGACCGCATTCAGTTCAACGACGATACGCTCTGGTCCGGCAAACCGCGCGAGTGGAACAATCCCGAGGCGCTGAAAGCGCTGCCCGATGTGCGCGCCGCAGTATTCTCGGGCGATTATGCCCGCGCAACGGAACTCTGCAAAAAGATGCAGGGTCCGTGGACGCAGGCGTTCGAGCCGATGGGCGATATGTACATGACCACCGGCCATGGACAGCCGCTGGAATATGCACGCGAGCTCAGTCTTTCGGATGCGGTTTCAACGGTGTCATACATCCATAGCGGTGTACGTTATCTGCGCGAGTCGTTCGTCTCCAGCCCGCGCGATGCGTTCGTCATGCGTGTGAGCGCTGCGGTTCCCGGTTCGGTATCCATGCGCATACGTCTTACCAGTAAACTGCAGTTCTCCTCCGACATAGAAAACGGCATGCTGATACTGAGCGGGAAAGCGCCGGTGCAGTCAGACCCGCATTATCTGAAAACTGGAACGCCGGTCATCTACGACGACAATGACGGCATGTCGTTCACGCTCGTCTGTTCGGTGCGCACGAAAGGCGGGAAGGTCTCCGTGGCGAACGGCGGACTGCTGATTACCGCCGCCGATGAGGCCGAGCTGTTCGTCACCGGCGCCACCAGCTTCAACGGATTTCAGAAGTCGCCGGCAACGCAGGGAAGGAATCACCGTTCCATCGCGGTAACGAATCTCAAACATGCGATGCGCGGCAGATATGATGACATGAAACGGGAGCATATAAAGGATCATCGCTCATTGTTCGATCGCGTGTCTCTCGATCTGAACACCGGCGAGAACAGCAAGCCCACTGATGTGCGTCTGCGTTCATATGACGGCAGTGACAAAGGACTTATCGAGCTCTTGTTCCAGTACGGACGGTATTTGATGATAGCGGCGTCGCGTCCCGGAACGCAGGCGATGAACCTGCAGGGTATCTGGAACGACGAGCTTACGCCGCCGTGGAGTTCCAACTATACAACGAACATTAACACACAGATGAACTACTGGCCTGCAGAAACGGCGAATCTCGCCGATTGCCACGAGCCGTTGTTCGATCTTATAAGCGACATCAGCATCACCGGCGAGAAAACAGCGCGTATCAATTACGGCGCACGCGGATTCTGCGCGCATCATAACGTGGACCTCTGGCGCCAGACGGCGCCGGCGGGGAATTTCGGTGCCGGCCAGCCGCAGTGGTCGAACTGGCCGATGTCCGGCGCCTGGCTCTGCCGCCATCTCTGGGATCATTATCTGTTTTCAATGGACAAACGTTTTCTGAAGCAGGCATATCCTATCATGAAAAAAGCGCTGCTGTTTCTGCTTGACTGGCTGGTGGAACAAAACGGCCGTCTGGTCACCTGTCCCGCAACATCGCCGGAGAACCGGTTTTCATACAATGGTATTGTCGCGCAGGTGGGCATGGCCACCACGATGGATATGGCGATAACCCGCGAGCTTTTCACATCGGTCATCACCGCCTCAGAACAACTCGGATGCGATGAAGCGCTGCGGAAGGAGCTTGCGGAAAAACGCGAGAAGCTTTTTCCGTACCGCATCGGCAGCAAAGGACAGCTCCTCGAATGGCACGAAGAGTTCGACGACGTTGAGGTGCATCACCGTCACATATCGCATCTGTACGGACTCTATCCGGGTGATGAGATTACGCCGCGAAAAACGCCGGAGCTTGCGAACGCGGTGAAACAGTCGCTCATCATACGCGGCGATGAATCCACCGGCTGGTCGATGGCCTGGAAGGTGAACTGCTGGGCGCGCCTTCGCGACGGTGATCACGCGCTGGCGATGCTCCGATATATGCTCCGTCTCGTTGAGCCGGACGCCGCAATGAATTACGGTAAACACGGCGGTGTGTACGCAAACCTGTTCGACGCACATCCTCCGTTTCAGATTGACGGAAACTTCGGCGTCACCGCCGGTATCGCCGAAATGCTGCTTCAGAGCCACGACGGCGCCATCGATATACTCCCGGCGCTTCCCGCGGTGTGGGACAGCGGCAGCGTGTCGGGACTTCGCGCACGCGGTGGTTACACGGTTGGCATCACCTGGGCCGACAGCAGGGCTTCTGCGATATCACTGCAATCATCGTGCATCGGCGAATGCCGTATACGCGGGATGAAGGTAACCGGCGTTACCGAAGGCGGAAAACCGCTGCAATTCCGGAATGATAATGGAGATATCATCTTCTCTGCAAAGGCCGGAAAGGTTTATACGCTTACCGCATAGCGAAGGCGGTGAGACACAGCGGTAGCGGCTGTGAAATACATTAATCACCGCGTATTCTTTTGCAGCGGTTTCGGTTTACAGAGATTATTTCTGTTTTTCGCCACACGTCCGCACGTTGCACAGAGATAGCGGCCGTCGGAAACAAGCGATGCGAAGTGCTGATAATCATGTTCAAGTGAGCCGATGTTGCGCAGATGGCATAGGTGCGCAGTGTGGTTTTTATGCGGCATTTTTTCGCTCATATGCTGACTCCTGTACGCTGTAGCGGTTTGTCGATACGTATAGTAATAGAATACGATTCAATCTGCGGGAGTCAAGATGCGGGGTATATATTTGTTGTTTTTTATCTGAAATTGCATATACTGCGCCGATGTCAACAACACTGTCTATTACGATAACCATTTGCGGATGCGCCATACTTCTTTCTTTTATTACCGGTCTATTGACGCGTAATTGTTCCACCGTCGACCGTCTATGGTCAATACTGCCTCCGGCCTATGTGCTCGTCTGGATGAAGGACTTTTATCACAATCCGCGCTTCGTCATTGCGGCGGCGCTTGTAATCGCCTGGGGGATAAGGCTCAGTTGGAATTTCGGCCGGCGCGGCGGATATGCGTTTTCCATCAAACGCGGATTCATCGGCGAGGACTATCGATGGGAGCATCTGCGCAAGCGCATTCCGAACCGTATCGCATTCGAGCTGTTCAATCTGTTCTTTATTTCAATCTATCAGCTGAGTCTTATTTTTTTCTTCACACTGCCGCTGTATATTGTCGGAATAAACGATCGTCCGCTCGGACATCTCGATATCATTCTGTTCGCCGCACAGGCCTCGTTTCTTGCGCTTGAGACAGTTGCCGACAACCAGCTCTTCAGTTTTCATCGCGCCAGAAAAAAACCGATGCATGCCGGAGTGAAACGCTATCAGGCGGGATTCAATACGTTCGGGTTATGGCGATATTCGAGACATCCGAATTATGTCTGTGAAATGGCGCAGTGGGTCGTCGTGTATGCATATGCGGTGAGCGCATCCGGCACATTGCATTGGAGCGGCGTCGGCTGCCTTGTACTCATACTGCTGTTCATCGGAAGTACCGTGATGACCGAGTCCATAACCGCCTCAAAATATCCGCTGTACCGCATGTGGCAGAAGGCCTGTTCTCCCTGGCTGCCGTTCGTCGATATGATATTCCGGCGGAATGCGCGCAGGAAATTCTGGAAAGCATTAGACTGAAACCGCCGCAGTAATTCCGCATAGGTATGAAGTGCCGGCGGATGTAACGTCCGTATGACATATTGCAGTGCAGGTAAGGTTAGTTCCCAAATCACTAGCATTCTTGTTATATTAAGAGGACGACAAGGAGCACATCTATGAGCTACATGAATTGCTGGGAATTCAAGAAATGCGGCAGAGAGCCGGGCGGTGTAAAAGCTGCCGAGCTGGGCATATGCCCCGCAGCATCAGAACAACGTACGAACGGAATAAACCGCGGCGTTAACGGCGGACGCGCCTGTTGGGCGATAGCAGGTACATTATGCGGCGGGAAGGTGCAGGGCGCGTTTGCGGCGAAGATAGGGAATTGCCTTACCTGCGAATTCTACCAGCGGGTCGGTATGGAAGAGGGCGTGAATCACCAGAGCTCAAAGGATATCCTGGCAAAGCTTCAATAAGTCTGCGGCTTCCGTGTGAACAATGCTCGATAAATCTATTGATAAAAACCGCCGGGCGTTATAGTATACCTGAGAACGATCAAACAGCGGAACACACGTGGAAAAAGCACTTAAAAAGCCGAAGATACGGAGCGAGATACCCAAGCGCAATGCGTCGGTATTCGTAGCTATCGATTTTGAGACCGCCGATTACGGCCAGGACAGCGCCTGCGCGGTAGGTTTGGTGCGTGTTGAGCGTGGTGTCATAACCGCACGTGAATACCGGATGATACGCCCGCCGCGGGATTCATTCGTCTTCACCTATATCCACGGCATCACCTGGGCCGATGTCGCCAACGAGCCTGAGTTCGGCGAGGTGTGGCAGGCCTGCGCATCGATATTTGACGGCGCGGGATTCATCGCCGCCCACAATGCTTCGTTCGACGCCAATGTGCTTGCCGCGTGCTGCGACAGGGCGGGGCTGCCGCGGACAAAGCTTCCGTTTGTCTGCACCGTGAAACTTGCGCGCATTCAATGGAAGATATTTCCAACAAAACTGCCCGACGTCTGCCGTAAACTCAATATTTCGCTCAATCATCATGAAGCGTTATCGGATGCGGAGGCGTGCGCGCGTATCGTCATCGCCGCGATGAACGATACGGTGCTGCCGTCCGAACAGAATACCCCGGTGTCGCCGCCCGTGCCATGAGTTTCATGCAGCGCACCGGATTACACGATGCCGCGTGGCGGACATTCTTTCTCACATGGTTAGCTGTCGCAGCGGTGTGTGTCGTACTCGCCTGCGTCTTCAGTCAGGAGGCGCATCATCCCGACGAACATTTTCAGACAATAGCGTTTGCGCAGTATAAACTCGGCGAACTTCCGGCTGAGGCCATGCCGTGGGAGATTGCCGCACATTCACGCCAGTGGATACAGCCGTTTATTTACTACCATTTCATACGCGCGGGAAGAATTCTCGGCATGACGGATTCGTATCAGCTGCTCACCGCTATGCGGCTTCTCGGCGGGCTTATGACTATTATCGCTGTCGCACTGCTCATGCTGTCGACGTACCGCAGCATCGCCGATGAAAAGCTCCGGCGTTTCACCGTCAGGGTGATGGCGCTCATCTGGTATATCCCGTATATCGCAGCACGAACTTCATCTGAAGCGTTCTCGATGATATTTCTCACCGCCGCGTTCGCCGTGTTTCTCGTCATGAATGATGATGTACCGCAGACGATTTCCGCCGCGAGCGCAAGCATCATCGGCATACTGCTCGGATTCGCATTTATTTTCAGGTATCAGACGGCCTTCGCTATCGTACCGTTCGTACTTTACGTCCTCATCGCTCCGCGAAGTAGTACCCGCCGCCGCATCGTCCCCGCCGCGCTGATAGCCGGAGGTATAATTTGTATAACCGGCCTCGGGTCGCTCATAGACTGGTGGGGGTATGGACATTTCTATTTCATCCCGTGGGAATATTTCAATCAGCAGATACTGCATAATGTGGTCAACAATTTCCGTACCTATCCGTTCTACGCATACTTCTATCTGCTCAGCGCGCATCCTGTTTTCCCGGTGTCACTGCTCCTCACGGTGTTTGCCGTTGCCGCATGGCTGCGACATCCGATGCATCTGTTCACCTGGATAACGCTCGGTTTTTTTATCGGGCACAGTATGGTGGGGCACAAGGAACTGCGTTTCTTTTTTCCCGTCGCGCTCGTCGCGATATATGCGATACCGCTGGCGCTGTCGGCAAAGAACGGGCGCATACCGCGCTTTTTCGCGGCGCTTTGGAATGCGCGTAATCGTGTGCCGATGCGCATAGTATACGCGGTGAACATAGTGGCGCTTATTGTTGTTTCATTCATGATACTCAAACCCGAGTTCGTTGTCATGCGTCTGCTGTACCGTCCGCTTGCGAATGGTGAACGGGTGTATTATTCGTCATCGTCGCCGTATGAAGGCCCGGGGAATCTTTCGTATCAGTTCTATCAACCCGGCAATGCGTCATTCATCAGCATCAAACCGGATGCGCTGCGGTCGGTGCTGTCGACGAACGGCACCGGCTTTTTATATCTTACAACCGGTACGCAATTATCCGCAGCAGAAACTGCCGCTTTTCCCGTTGCGCAATTGATTCATCGCTCGTTTCCGTTATGGGTTGACAGGTTCAATTTTTTCAACTGGATGTCGCGCACGCGGATGTGGCTGCTGTATAGAATCCCGCCCAAAAGCTGATAAATCCCGCTATAGCTTTCACCATGAAAATCAGAGTCCGGTACATACCCCGGAAACGATTCGTTCGTATTATATAATCACAAGGAGTTCATTATGACAACGAAAAAAATTATATTTGCGGCACCGTGGAAAGTCGAAGTCAGAGAAGAACCGTATGTGAAAGAAACGCTCGGCGATAAATGCGTACTGGTGAAAAAGCGTTATACACTCATAAGCCCGGGGACCGAGCTTGCCTGTCTTTCCGGCGGCGAATCGTGGTTCAAGCTTCCGGGCACGCACGGCTACACCGCAGTTAGCGAAGTCATTGAGACGGGACCGAATACCACCGCGTTCAAGATTGGCGATATGGTTTTCCATTACGGCAATCACACGATGTATCAGGTGATACAGCCGTACGATATCGCGATAAAAATTCACGACAACATCCGGCCCGAATATGTGCCCTTCACGCGTATGGCGACGATAGCAATGACGGCGATTCGCGTTTCCGAAATTGAGCTCGGCGACCATGTCGCAGTGACAGGGCAGGGACTTGTGGGGATATTTGCGGCGCAGCTTGCGAAGCGCTCCGGCGCCACGGTCATCGGCATCGATACCTCGGCAGAGCGGCTTACGTTGTCAAAAGCGTGCGGCATCGATTACACGATAAATCCGGCGAAGGAAAATGTAAAAGAAACCGTTATGAAGATTACCGATAATGCCGGAGTTGCGGCGCTTATCGAGGCGAGCGGCGTACCGAGCGTATTCACCGGGAATCTGCAGCTTGTGGGAAAACTCGGCGAGGCGATACTGCTCGGCAGTCCGCGCGGCGAACACATGACGAATGTCACCGATATGCTCAATATGTCGCATCTGTGGGGCAACGGCTGCATCACCGTCAAGGGTGCGCATGAATGGCGCTATCCGGTGCAGCATGATCAATTCGTAAAACATTCACTCGAGCGTAATTCAAAAATAGTCATGCGTATGATAGCCTCGGGCGATCTTGCGATTAAGCCGCTCCATACGCATACGGCGAAACCCGAGGACGCTCCGGCCATGTACGAAGGCCTTCGCAATGATAAAGAAAAGTTCATCGGCGTGGTGTTCGACTGGCAGTAGTGCTACATCGACGCGTCGTGCTGTCGGCGGAAGTCGGACGGCGAGATGCCGTATTTTTCCTTGAACGCGCGGCTTAAGTGGAACTGATCGGAGAACCCCGTCCGCTGGGCGATATCGGCAAGCGTGTCGCGTTCGGCGACGATGCGGTAGCGCGCCTCCGAGAGCCTCACGTCGCGCACATGGTCCATCGGCGTGACACCGAGATGCTTTTTGAACAGCGCATGCAGGTGCGATACCGAGAGTCCCGCGGCATCGGCGATGTCCTTTGCCTCGAAATGCGTGCCCATCTTTGTTTTAACGAACGCGAGCGCAGGGCCCAGATGCCGCGCATGCCGCAGAAAGCCGGCGCGTTCACTGCGAAACGGTGCCGCCTGTGTTATAAGATCCAGCAGCCGGAATGCGCGCGCTTTTTTCCGTGCTATGCGGGGGAACGGTGATGCCGTATCGGTGTACGGGTCGGAGAGCATTTCGATGATGATGGCTCCCGCCGCAGTCCCGATTGATGCGTTTACGGTGAGCGGCAGATCGAAGAACGACAGGTAATCAAAACTGCCGAAGACTGAAAAGTGAATATGCACCCACCGTCCTTTCATGATGCCGCCTTTAGCAGCGGCGTGATGCACGATGGTCATCCATGTGTTCGCGCCCACGATGAACGCACCGCCTTCTTCAGTGCGCGTCATGGTGCGGCCATCCGGCTGAATGCCGTACCTGCCGTCGTAAGCCTGGGCGATGACCGTCCACGGCAGCACCTTGCGATGGGTGAGCCCGTCGACGAAACGTTTATTCTCTCCCGGATCGATAAGATCTGCCGACAGCGATTCTTCCACGAGTGCGAGGAATGTTTGCGGTATGCGTTTTATCTGCGCCATACCGTTACTATATCATACCATTCGTCCGGAGGGAAGTGGCGGCGAATTAGACGGCTTTGTTCCTGCGTGCAGTTGATTCCCGCTCGATGAGTGATACGGGGATGCGGACAGTGAGCGGTGTATATGACCTCCCGCCGAGGAATCCGTGCACATCGTCGATGATGCGTTCGGCGAATACCCGTTCGTTGAGATCCATCGTGGTGAGCGAGGGATTGAAAAAACGGCTCCAGTACAGGTTGTCCGTTCCGATAACGCCGGCGTCTTTCGGTACCGCAACGCCGCGGCGCAGAAGGCTTCGCATGCCGGCCAGTGCACAGGCGTCACTGAAGAAATACCATGAATCACATGTCAGCGGAACGGTCATCATGAACGTTTCAACGGCGGCGTGGCTGTAATCGGCCAGCTCATGGAGTTTGCAGGCGGAGTCCGCGGTTTTGAATGCGGCGGTAAAACCTTCGTAACGGTCTTCCGCACAGCGGGGAGTTATTTTCGGGAACACGATGCCGGCTTTGCGGTATCCCTGCGCGAGCAGATGTTTCGCCGCATACTCGCCCACCATGTAGTCGTCGACGATATAGTTCACCGCACCGTCAGGATCGTCCTGTCCCTGCAATGTGAACAGAGGGATTTTTACCTGCTGTGTCTTCAAAAACGCGGAGAAAGCGCCCGTGTATGAGACGAACGCCGCGGGAGACGCCGCAAGCATGGCGTTGAATCTGAGCAGCGAGTCATCATCCTGGAACTCCGTTTCGATTATGTGCATGCCGTATTTCGCGGCGGCGGTGCGCATCTCCGACGCCACCATGGAGAAGAACGAGGTGCCGATATTGCTGCTGTGGATATTCCCGTGCACGAACATAATCGTCCGTGCGTTGCCTGTGTTTTTCGGTTTAACGATATACCCGAGCGAACCGGCAGCCGCAAGCACCGCATCACGCGTTGTGGCGGGGATACGCGCATCGCTGCGGTTGTTGAGGATAAGCGAAACGCTCGTGGGCGAGACTTTCGCTTTCTTGGCGATGTCGTTTATGGTGACTTTTTTTTTATACAAAGCGAGGGGCCTTTTGCATTAATACTTACAGTTTTTCCAGAAAAGGTCAAGCGCATATTCATACGTGCTGCGGTTGACATCATATGATATTGAGTGGTCGGAATGGAAAATATACGGTATTCTGTTTTCGCGGACGCCTTTCAGTTTCGGGAGTATCTCCTCGTCCACTTTTTTACGGTCGTTCGTCTCAAGCGCCATGATGTTGATGTTTCCCATGAACGCGAGCTTTCCGGCGTACTGCTTGCCGAGTTCCACCACGTTCATGCCGGTTTTCGCCTCCATCGGCTGCAGACAGTCCACACCCGATTCTATGATTGCCGGGATATGCTTGGTTACATTGCCGCAGGTATGCATGATTATCGGGAGTTTATGGTCTTTGAGGAAGCCGAAGAATTTTTTGTGATGGGGGAGGATGAGCTCGCGGTGCATCGCCGGCGAGAAAAAGACGTCTTTCGTATAGCCGAGGTCCTCATAGATGAACATGCCGTCGGGTTTGCCCACCTCGCGAAAGAGATAATCACAGTGCATTATCATGAAATCGGTCATGACGCTGCAGTAGTCTGTGATCCAGTCCGGATCGAGCGCGGCCGCCTCGGACATGACCACGTCGCCCATGCTCGCACGCATCATCTCGAATATGAACAGATTGGCGAAGACCGTGAACGTATCCTCGTTCATGTATTTTTTATAATTGGCTTTCATCGCGGCAAGATCGCCGAAACGTTTCACGTCGAGTGACAGGAGGTTTTCGCGATATTTTTTATTCCACACTTCCCTTGAATTCATCGTAAAACCGATATGCTCCGGCGTGCCGCTTTTTTTCTTCCAATAACGAAGCTCGGCTCCCCATCCGTTGCGCACCACTTTCGTGTCGTCATCCTCATGGATTATTTCTTCGCCTTTTACTTCACCGTGAGAGTTGAACCATCCGCCGATATTCCGCAGGTCGAAGTTGTAGTGCGCTACGGGATCTTTGCCTTCGGGATAGCCCTGTTTATTCCAGGTATTCGGGAACAGGAACGGCCAGAAGTGTTCATATAATCCCATCCGTTCCGGTACTTTCTTGTCCCTGATAAGCGTAGTCATTATTTCACGGCGTTTCATGCGGTGCTCCTTGATCTCGAAATATGCTAACAATTTAATAAATATTTAGCAATAAGTCAAGCGTTCATGGAATCTTTAGGCCGTTTTTGCCTTGACAATCAAGTTAACATATCATAGAATGAAGATAATACGGCAAACCTGCACCACGCCGATTTTCTCTTTTGGGAGGGAGAAAACTATGGAAGCGATCACGCTTTCTCTATCCGTCATCAGTCCGGTAGTCGTTTATTTTGTTTTCCGCCAGTTCGACAAAGGCGGCAGAACACTCGACAAGATAAATAAATGGTTCAAAGCACGCGCCGATGAGTTTGATCATCTTTTTCAGCAGAAAGTTGAGCAGTTTCACGACAACAGCATTGAACTCGACATTGCCGTAAAAAAAGCGGATCACCTGAGCCGTGTACTTGAAGGCGAACTCGGGCGCATATCGAACCGCTATGAGTCGTACAAGGATTATGAGGCGGGGATAGAAAAATATTCCACGCAGATACAGGATATCGAACGCGCATATCTGAATGTCCTTGAAAAAATAGATATCGTTCTTTCGGAACGCGGCAAGATTGACAAGACATACCGACGCATCAACGATATCAAGCGCAACGTGCTCGATCTTGAGAAGAACATGGGGTCGCTGCAGAAGCATCTTATCACCTCGTATAACAACAAATTCGCCGAATTCGAAAAGGAGCTCTATAAGCGATTCGAACTGCTTGCCGATAATCTCATGAAAAAAGACGCGGCATATAACGACATGGTGGAGCAGGAAAAACGCCGCATCGAGAATACGGTTTCGTCATTCGTCACCACGGTGGCCGAACGCGAAAAGACGTTCAGCGAGGAGATGCATGCGCTCAACGAACGCATCGCCGGCGAGAATTTCGAGCGTATACGCGGCATTTTCGACCGCGCCAAATTGGAACTCTCTGAGAAATATAATGAACTTACCGCTGGTATACAGGAAAAATCCGTAAGCATCGAGCAGCGGTATGCGCTTCTCGACGAGTCGCAGGCCCGCATTCAGCGCGATATAGAGGCGCTTGCTGTGGGTTTGAGCACCAGACTCACCGAGATTACGAGCGATACCGAACGGCGTTTCAACGAAGACATAGCCCAGGTGAAAGACCGCATCATCGCGACGATCAACGATTCGCTCAACGACGCGAAAGTGGAACGCGACGGCATGCTTTCCGCATTCAAGGAACAGGCGCACACCCTCGCGTCCGCGCTGGATGAAAAAGCTGCGTATATCGCCGATGACATAGCGTCGGAACGTGAAAAGGCGCTTACGCTCATCAGTGAGACCTATGATACATTCGAGAACAGCATCAAACGCTCTCTCGCCGCGATTGATGATTCATCCGTTGAGGCTCGTGACGCGATCTCGCAGGAAAAGGAAGCTGTCGTCGTCAGCATGCGAACGCTGCTTGAACAGGTGGAGACACGCGTTGAAGCTGTCATGAATGAATATGCGAAACGCGAGGAAAGCATACACGAACAGCGTGTGGTATTTGAGAACGAGGTCCGGGCGAAAAGCGAAGCGGTACTCGAGATGGTCGGCGAAACGGTGCGCGGCCATCTGGGCTGTTTCGATGCCCGGGTTGACGAGCGTGTAAACGGTATCGAAGAACGTTTCGGGCGTACCCACGAGCAGTATAAAAAGGAATATGACGATAAAGTTGCCGTGATCGTGAACGCGTCACGCATGGTGGCGGAAGAACATTCACACATCACCGAGATGGTCAATAATAAGTATAACGAACATGCACTGCGCATGCGCGAAGCGTCGGAAGGTCTGGCGCAGGACCTCAGTGAGATTAATGCGCTCATCGACGGTGAAGAATCCGCGGTGTCCGCTCCCGCGGCCGGCATTCATTTCACCGATTATATAAAACAGGCGAAAACGAAAACGGCCGGATATCTGAAATCAATCGCGCGCCGGCTTGAGGATAAGGTGGGCAAACGCCTCGCGCTTATGGATGAGGAACGCGCCATCATGAACGAGCGGGTAAACGCGGTTTTCTCCGAGATTAAGCAGCTCGTGAACGAGAATCTTAAAACCGTCGATACGATGAAAGAGACATTCGCCGCACGCATCGATGCGTCCATCAGTGAAGGGGAGGCGCGCATCACGTCACGCCTCAACGGCATCGACAGCACGCTGGCTGCAGCGCGCGCGTCGCTGGAATCGGAATATGAAGCCGCGGTATCGCGCCGCAAGGACTTTGAAGAGCGCGTTGCGACGATGGACACCATTATTGATGAACACCGCGACGTATTCGACAGTGAGCATTTCAAAGGTCTTGAAGCCGGGGTCAGGGGACTTCAGGAAGAGATTGTCAAAGCGCAGACATCGTTCAGTGCATCATTCGCTGAAAAGGAACATGAATTCGAGGAACGCATACAGATGCTCGAGGGCGAACTCAAGATGATTGCAACAGACGCAAAATCATCGGCCGAGGCGCAGTCGCGCGAGGCGCTGTCACGCATTGACGCGATTACCGGCGATATTGGCGTGCGCATCGAGAAGGAAATGCATACGCTCCGGCCGCATATCGAGAAAACGCTCGAATCCGTGCTTAAGGAACGCAGCGATATCAGGTCCGGCCTCGAGGGTGCGGACAAATATATTCGCAAGACCGAACGCGCCATCAGCGAGCGGCTGAACGTGATAATCAACAACGCATCAGTTATGGTGCAGAAAGAGATTGATACACTCGATGAGCGCATGGCGGGCCGCGGCGAGGAACTGGTGAAGGAATTCTCGGTACTCGTTGAACGGGAATATGCGAAACGCCGCACGGAGATAGAGGCCGAACGCGACAGGCAGATTGCCGAGATGGAACGTGTGGTGAGAGCTGCAGCCGAGCGGCAGGGCAGCGATATCGCCGCCGTCGAACGCGCGGTTATGCTTGCGAAGGAAACGGTGGCGTCGCTTGCGGCATCGGCATCGGATGCGCTCACGAAAGTCGCCGAGGACAAGGATTCGCTCCTTGCCGATATACGATCGACCATTGACCCCGCGGTCAAAGCGCTCGATGAACGGTTCAGCGTCCGCATCGCCGAAATGGATGAACGTTTCGCTGAGAGCGCGCGAGCAGCCCAGGAACGTTATAAGGAAGAACTTACCGCGGTACGTAATGATATCGCCGCGGCCCAGGATGAGGTGGCGGCGCTCAGCGAAAATGTCAGGACCGATATCGCCGCAACGAAAGACGATGTTGCCGCCCTTGCTGGCGATGTCCGCAGCGATATTGCCGCGGCCAGGGGCGACATCGACACGATGCTCGCGGATATGCGATCGGTCATTGATCCGGCGGCCAGGGAGCTCGATGAACGGTTCAGCGCCCGTGTTGCCGAAATGGATGAACGCTTCGCGGAAAATGCCCGCGCGGCCGAGGAACGCTATCGGGAAGAACTATCTGCGGTGCGTCATGAAATAGCATCGACTAAAGACGAGGTTTCAGTGCTTTCGGGTAATGTCCGCGCCGATATCGATGCGGCACAGAACGAAATTGCCGCGCTGCTGGCAAAGGCAAACGAAGAGGTCGACAATATCCGTACTTCGAAGACGACACTGTTCGCCGCGGTACGTTCGGACAGCAACGCGCAGCTCGCATCGGTCTCACAGGAGATCGAGCATCTGAAAGGCGAGATAGCGCCGGTTGTCGCGCGGCTTGAAGAGCGTTTCAATGAGAGCATCACCGGCATGAACGTGCGCATCGCCGAAGCGGCGAAACAGCTGCAGGCGCGGTACGGCGGCGATCTGTCACGTATCGACAAAGACATATCCGCTATGAAAAAGAAAGTAACCCAGGTCGCAAGTGAAGCGAAAGACGAGATAGAACGCACGCTTTCGATTAAGGATTCATTCACCGTTGCGGTGAAGGATAATGAAAAGCATCTTGCAGAACTGGAACGGACGATTAAAGCGCTCAAGGATAATCTTGAGCCCACCGTCGTGCGTCTGCACAAAAGCTTTGATGAAAGCATCGAACAGCTTAACGAGCGGCTCACCGAGACCTCGTCGCGCATGCTCTCGCGGGAGACTGAGTTCAAGGAGCGTTTCGACGGCACGCTTATCTCGCTTGCCGCCGCGTACGACGCGAAAACCGCGGAACTCGCGCATGTCATCGGCGACATTAAGGCCCAGGGCGAACGCGAGGTGTCGGCGTTCGTGGAAAAGATAGCCGAGCAGCACGCATCGGTCACCGAGCGGAGCGACACAATGCTCGCCTCGATAGAGGAACGTTTGAACGCCATCGCGCTTGCGAAGGAAGAACGATATACGGCGCTGGAAAGACGCTATCGCGAACTGTCGGGCATGGTGTCCGGCATGAAGGATATGCTCGCTGCCGAGATTGAGCAGCATACCGCCGCCGGTACGCGCACTATCAACGAGCGGATGGAAGCAATGACTTCCGCCATCGACGGAAAGGAAGCGGCCATCATCGCCGCGGTGAACGAACGTCTCAACACCACCGTTGCGCATCTTATGGAACAGACCGGCGCAGAAATGGAAACCGTACGGCTCCGTCTCGCTGCTGAATATGAAAACGAGTCGAAACATATCGGCGGCAGCATCAACGGTCTGCGTGCATCTATCAGTGAAGTAGAGAAGGTCATCGCCGCAACCGCGGAAGAGGCGCGCGCACAGGGCGCCGAATACATGAAGACCATAGACCAGAAGATGAAAGATCGCCTCGAACTGTTCGACGGCGATGTTGAGGCGCGTACGCACCGCATGCTCGCGGAATTCGATGAGCGCGCCGGCAAATTCATCAAGGATATTTCGCGGCTTTCGAAGGATATGGAGACGTTCAAGCAGGCGAAGGACGAGGACCTTGCCGGTCATTATGCGATGCTCAAGGAGCGTTTTGCGAAGATAGACGAACAGGTGAACGCGTTTATGGAAGAGGCGAAGCTCCTGGACCGCGCGGAAGGTCTGCGCACGCACCTCAAGAAAGACCTCGACGGATTCGCGAAACTCATCAAGACCACTGCAAAGGAAAAGGACGAACTCGTCAAGACCATGTCCGAGTTCAACGAACTCAAACGCATGCACGACGAAGTGAAGGGATATTCGGTGCAGCTCCAGAAGGAAAAGACCTCGCTGGTAGAAACGGAAGAGAAGGTGAAGCTGCTCGTACGCATGGCGGGCGATATCGAATCGCAGATAGGGCGCATCGAGGACGGGAACAAGAATGTGCCGCGCATCGAAGCGGAGATACAGCGGGTGCTTGCGCTCGCCGAGGACATCCAGGTCAAGTACGACACCATACAGCAGAAAAAGCAGGATATCGACGCCGCGGTTGCCACCGTATACGAGACCGAGGAACGCGCGCGGGAGATAGCCGGACAGGTGGACGCGATCAAGATAACGCTCACCGACATACACGACAAGAAGGAACGGCTCACGGCAAAGATACGCGAGATAGAAAAAGATACCGGCGTACTCACCAAGAATGAGGATAAGGTTAAGCTCCTAATCAGCCGTTTCGAACAGGTTGAACAGATGCTCGAGTTCATGAACGAACAGAGCGAGAAGTTTCAGCGCATCCGCGATTACTACGGCAAACAGGACGAGCATATCGAGGATACGCTCAAACGCGCCGACAAGATGGCCAAGACACTTGAAGGGCTTCTGCGTGAAGCTGAATCGCTCATCCTCGAGGCATATCAGGGCGCCGAGAAAGTCACCGCGGAGAGCAGTGAACGTGCGGTTGCCGTACGGCCGTCACGGACGATCGACGCGAAAAAAGAGAAGCTAGTCATCGATCTCTACCGCAACGGATGGGAGTACGCGGATATAGTCCGCAACACGAACCTTTCCATAGCCGAGGTGGAGATGATAATAACGCAGTGGAAGGAAAAGGGGAAACAGGCCTAGCGCGGGATCATTCCATCGACCCAATACCGCGAAATGGCTTATATCTACGCGAGGCACGCACATGGATGTGCGAAAGAAGATTTAACTCCCGCGCTACGCCGAGCGCCAGCCGTGGGGCTGGATGCCCCGAGGCGAGCGGTGCCATGGATGGCACTTAGCGAGCAATGCACGATGCATTGCAGAAGCGACAAACGTAGTTGATTGAGCGATATATGAGCATACTGCATAAAAAGACATCTATTCCCGCAAAGCAAACCGCCGTCGTCGCACTCGTCCGCTGCGAAACCTACGACTACCCCGACGTCAAGCGTGCCGTCGATAAAGGTCTGGCGCTTCTCGGCGGTATGCAGACATTCGTGAAACCCGGTGAACGCATCGTTCTGAAGCCCAATCTCCTTGCCGCCGATGACCCCGCGCGCGCCGTCACCACGCATCCGTCAGTAGTGCGCGCGGTCGCCGAAGCGGTTCGCGATGTGACCGGCGTGCAGGTTTCAGCCGGTGACTCGCCCGGATTCGGATCAACCGATGCCGTCATCGGCCGTACCGGGATAGCGGCTGCCATGCGCGAGGCGGATATTGCGGGTGCGGATTTCTCTACGGCGGTTGATGTCGCTTTTGAAGGCATTCAGGCACGGAGGTTATCGATCGCCCGCGGAGTGACTGAACATGACGGGCTCATCAGCCTGCCGAAAATGAAAACACACGGCTTTCAGCGATTCTCGGGAGCCGTTAAGAACCAATTCGGCTGCCTGCCGGGACTCATCAAAAGCGAACTGCATGTGAAGATACCCGGCGCGCTCGAGTTCGCCGAATTCATTCTCGACCTCAACGCATGTGTCAATCCGCGTCTGTACATCATGGACGGCATCGTCGCGATGGAGGGAAATGGTCCGCGCGGCGGTAATCCGAAACCGATGCATGCGCTTTTGTTTTCCAACGATCCGATAGCCATAGATTCGATAGCCTGCATGCTCATCTGTCTTGATCCCGAAGTGGTGCCGACGAATTCGCTCGGTGCGAAACACGGGTTCGGTGTAAGCGCCATTGCATCGATTGCCGTACGCGGTGAACGACTTGACGACATGCGCGACCGTTCATTCAAAGTTGAGCATCGTCCGCTGCATCCGTTCCTCTCGAACGGTGTTACAGGGACGCTCACGCGGCTTGCCGTTCCGAAACCGTATATCCGTTCCCGGGGCTGCACAAAATGCGGGACATGCGTCGCCATGTGTCCCACAAAGCCGAAAGCGCTCTCATGGCCCGCCGGAGTGAAGCGCGGCATTCCCCGCTACGATTATGAAAAATGCATACGATGCTACTGCTGTCAGGAGATATGCCCCGAGCATACCATATATCTGACGCGGCCGATACTCCGCTGGTTTGTTGATCTTGTTGACAGAATATTTTTCCGGTAGGGAGCTCAGGTGAGTGTCATCTACTTCGACTCCGGTGTAGTGCATGACAATACGGTGCGCGCGAAAGCGGTACCCGGATCAACGGTTGCCTACACGCTCATCAGAAGGCTTTCGCCGGATAAGGCGATAATTCATGTGTTCGGTAAAAACGTGCTCGCGGATATTCCGGCCGACTATCCCGATCGCGGACGGGCGCGGGTGAGTACCGTAGGCAGCAGAATAGAACTCACTCTTTTAAAAGAACAGAAAAGTGCCCCTGCCGCAGCAACAGCATCCGGAGCGACAGCAGCATTTCCCGATGAACGCGCCATACTGCTTGCGAATGGAGTAAAAGCCGACACGGCGAACGCGGAGTATCTTGCGACGATTACGAAACATCTTCCGGCGATGAGCATGGCGGAAAAGGCGCTCCTCATGTCGCTGATAGCGCGCGGCATATACCCTTCAGCGGAACGGCTGGAGCTATTTTTCTCACACGCAGTCCCGCTCCGTCTGCGCGATACGCTTCTCAGGATGAAAGGGCAGACCGGAAAAGATATCAAAGCTGATGCGTTGAAAAAACTCTATGCTGAAGCGTCGATAATTCCGCTCGACCGGAGCGCACCTGAAAAGATGGCTGCATATGTCGGGAACAACGGCTATTTCGCGCTGCTGGCTTTTCTGCTCGGTCTTATCCAGGACGAAAATGCGCATGATATGGCCGATACGCTCAGTTATAACAAACCGTCACCGAAAGACGGTCAGATAATGCTGCCGTTCTTCATCGAATATAACGGAGACATTCATTTTGTGGAGTTTCATTACGCGAAGGAACGCGGCGGCAAAAAAGAGACACTGCGTTTTTCAGCGTATGAAGATGACGAACACGCTGTGGACATATCGTTCACACGGGAGAACGGCGGTTATGCGATTCTGCTGGCATTCCTTAACCGCGGACTGTACGAACTCGCTGAGCCTAGGCTTGCAGTACTTTCACGAAGACTCTCTGAAAGCGGCTTCGGAAAGGTCTACCGCTTCCGGCTCGAGGCGCGTTTTGCCCCGCGCGAGGTTTGACGTTGAACCGGTTTTTTCTTTAATGCCGTTTTGCTTTTTTTAGCTGCTGCCGTTTTTTTCGGTGTGAGCGGGAGCTCGGGCTGCTTGTATCCGGAAATGGGAAACTCGGTGCGTTTTCCGGTAGCAGTGGCGTGGTAGAGGCCCAATACTATCTCATTGGCGATGGACATGCTTTCGATCTCATACCGGGCGCGCCTGCCCTCGATGACGGCGTTGATGAAATCCATGAACTGAAGATCATGGAATGAACCGTACTCCTGTTTGCCCGGAGCCGACGTGAAGAGCGCCTTTTCCTCAAGCTCGGCTTTATCGAGTTCGGGACGGAACGATGCGTCCTTCGTGGTGAGCGACAGTACGCGATGGCTTGCGGCTGCCGCGAAGGTGAGCGACCCTCCGGTTCCGTCGATGCGTACCGTGGGATCCCATTTTTCCTCGGTGATATTCTCCGCAAGGAGTTTCACTTTCACGCCGTTCTGATATTCAACGACGCCTTCCGCAAAATCCTCGACCTCGATGGTATCCATATGACGGCGCTCTACATGACCGCTTACCGCAACCGGTTTTCCGAAAAAGAGCGTAAGCGCGTCGATAGTGTGTATCGCCTGATTGATGAGAAGACCGCCGCCCTCGAATTTCCATTTGCCGCGCCACGGATCTGATGCGTAGTATTCCTTGGCACGCCGGCACTGAAACGTCAGTGAGCCGCCGGTGATCTTTCCGAGTGCGCCGGCGCTGAGGTGTTTCATGATAACCGAGGTTATCGGTGAGAACCGGTGCTGAAAAACACCGGTGGTGACCAACGGTGACTTTTTTGCAGCGTCAATCATGGCGTAGATATTATCCGGCGTTGTTGAGAGCGGCTTTTCACAGATCACGTGTTTTCCGGCCTTGATGGCGTCAAGAAAGATGTGGGTATGTTCGCAATGCGGTGTACCGATGGCTATCGCGTCAATGGACGGGTCCGCGAGCACACGGCGGTAATCCGTTTCCGCTCTGCAGTTGTACTTTTTCGCGAACGCCTCGGCGCGTGACGGCTGGATGTCGCAGGTGCAGACGAGTTTCGCTTTGCCGCTTTTCACTACCGCCCATGCGTGTACTTCACCGATGATACCGCAGCCGATGACAGCCATGTTGATCGTACGTTCGCTCATTGAGTATGTCCTTCGTATGGTTTGCCGTTTCCGGCTTGCTTATGAATTTATGCGCCGGCGGCGGTATCACCCATAGACGAAAGCTAAAAAAGCATGGATAAAAGCGGTACCGGCAACGCGGCGGGGACCAACATTACGGCACAAATAACGGCCAGTATGCCGCCGCATATCCTATCTGAATATGGTTTGCGTAATCGAAACCGGCAAACCACATGCGTACGATGCCGTTCTCGATGAGTACCGAGGGAGCGACGATGGTTTTTGCGTCAAAACAGCCGGGTGACGAAGTGAGTATAGGTTCCGGGTTGATGTCCCACGGACCGAACGGATTATGACTACGCATGATGCCGATAGCCATGGTGTCATTGGAAGTGACACCGGAAACGAACAGATAGAACCATCCGTCGGGGCCTTTGATGAGCTCCGGCTCAGCGGGAGCTTTCGCCATCCAGGGATATCGGCTGTCGGGCGACAATACCGCGACGGGGTGTTTATTCCAATTGCTGCCGTCGGTTGATACGGCACCCGCAAGCACGGCACCCGATGCATTTGATCCGTAATAATTATATGCCGTATATATCATATAGTAACTGCCGCCGTGTTCGACGATGGTGGGACTTACGATGCCGTCGTGGTCGAACCCGTCGGGCGTGTTCGTCATCGCAGGCCCCGCATGTTTGGTGAACGTTATGCCGTCGATTGAACGCGCAAGACCGAGCGATACCGGAAATGACCGGGCAAAACCGCCGCGCTCAACATATCCCGAATAGTACAATCGATACTCATTTCCCGCTCTCATCATGAAGCAGGTTTCGTGTGTTTCATCCCAGGTGCCGGCATCGGTGGGCAGTATCTTTCCCTCGACTTCATGATCGAGCGCTGTGAAAACGCGTTTCCAGTGTAAGCCGTCGGTAGATACCGCTTCGCAGAGCACCGGCCCCGCATGTATGGCGCCTTTGACGGGATCGTACCCGGTGAAGAGCATTCTGTAAATCGATCCGTCTTTGATCACACAAGGATCACCGTCGATCATGTATTGGCCCGAATAGACGGGGGTCGGGAGTTTCGACCAAGTCGCCCATCCTTTTGTCGACGGTGCAGCCGGATTGCCGGTGCAGCCCGTGATCAGAGCTGCGGCAGCAACGGCGAGCAGATGGCTCATGTGAGACGAGCGGTGATGCTGATGAATACCGATGCGGTTGGCTGATGTAGTGTTCATGATACAATTTCCTGTTCTCTGAGCGGGTTACTGTGTCAGGAGCGAGGTTATTCCCGCCTCGATATTTGTTGATGTGTAATTCGATCCCCAGACGGCATTCACCGAACGCGCAAGTGCATCGGCGCCGGTGCAGAGTTCCGGTGGGTCGATGGCGATGTTGTAGAGATACAATCGGCTGTCACAGAACTCTTTCAGCCGCGGCAGCGCGAACGACACATCGCGTGATGCGGACTTCGCCGCGCGCAATGCGGTGAGATTGCTGTCGAACGCCGGCTTGCTGTAGAGCTCCATGATAACGGGCAGATCCGGCGGTGCGAGCCTGCGATGCAGATACGTGCATCCGATAAGATATGCCGATGAAACGACTGGCTCTTCCAGCATGGGGCCGTGCGTATATGCGGCAGTATCGGGTGCGGCAGATCGATACCAATAGTATGCGTTTCTGCTCACCGAAGTCATGAAATCCTTTGTCTGCGTCACCGGGACAAGATTGTCGAGTTCGTCGTGCATGACGAGTGTATCGGCCGGAAGTGCGGTGAGGTCGATATGACGCATGCCGGTAAAGCTGCCGAGGCCCGGGATGCCGCCGCTTGCAGCGAGGATGCGCCGGCGGTACGGTTCGAGAAACGTGCGCGCGTCGCCGGTGCGCGTGACAATGTGGTTGTACATCGCTGTAAAATCGGACGGCGGGGCGATTGCCGCAACGGCAAGAGGCCTGGCGCGTGTGTCGGCAAACGCTCCGGCATAGAGCGCTTCGAATCCGCCCCACGATGTGCCGAATACGCCGATGCGTGTCCGGTCGGCGTCAGGTATCTCCGCAAGATGCCACATGCCCGCTTTCATATCCTCGATATCGTCACGGACACTGCCGCCCGCATAGAAACGGCCGTAGATGAGGAGCACGTTGAACCGGTTGATGATATGCGGTCTGACCTCGTCGATAATCTGCGACAGTACATATCTCTGATAGACGACAGAACCGGTGCCGTCGTACGCGGGACCGTCGACATCGGCATGCTGACCGGAGGCGTCGAGCGTGTAGCCCGCCCATCGTGTATCGACTTCCTCGCCGCTCCAGTCGATGCCTTTATACGGCATGGTCATGACGACTACCGGACGAGCCGTGCTGCTGTTGGACGATATGAACTGCGCATAGGTTTTTCCGCCGTCGGGCCGGTATATGCGTACGCGCCGTTCGATGAGATCGCGTCCGTCATCGTTATACACGGATGATGCGATCGCCTCGCAACGGTAAGCTGCAGCCGGTGCATCTTTCGGGAGCGCCGGTGCGGCAGGATTTTGATGCGATGCGCATGACAATGCACAGAACGTCAGTGCCAGAACAGCTATGTAGTATGCAACGATATCACCGCAGCATCGTATTGATTCATCTTTTCCAGTCACGACCACACTCCATTGTTCGTATCATCCGATGCGCGACGAAATATCATCGGCTTTTCGGCAGCCGGTACCACTCATCCCAGACGGTGAGCGAAGGACGTGCGGTGCCGGTGCCGTCCAGAAGACCGGTGTCGCGCCAGTAGTCGTACGCCGGTATCCCCATGGATGCCAGCTGCTTCGACCCTTTATCATAATCCTGCGGTACGAACCAGACGGCGAATACCGCGTTTAAATCGGTCAGCTCACGGTACAGCAGGTTGATATAATCCGCCTGCCACTTGCTGTTCGCCGGGATCATCAGCCCGAGCGAATCGTATGTCTCGGCGATAAATCCGGTCTCGGCTATGGCGAACGGTTTTGCGGGTGCAAGTGCGGCGATCTCTTTGAGCCAGCCGGATTTTATGCGGGCAGTGTCGGCGATCTGCGGCGCATTGTCCGGATCAAAATAAGGATAGGTGCTTACGGCTACGAAATCAGAGAATTGCAGGAGTTTTTCATCGAGCGGTTTGAGCTCCTCGAATCCGTCATTGAAGTCTGCTGCGACGATGGTGAGCATCACCGGCAGCGCCGGGTATGCGGATTTCAGCGTGGTGTACACATTCGACGCGAGTACGAGGTAATTGGTGAACAGTGCATCGTTCGTATTCGAGAAACCGACATTCGCCTCGATGGTGTACGCCATATAGTCCGGCTGAAAACGGTCGATCATTTTTCTGCAGTAGTTGATGTACGCGGTTATGACGTTGGAGTCGCTGAAACTCCGGCTTTTCCACAGTCCGGCGAGCGGCATCTGCGTGGCGGTATTCCAGTATCCGGCGAGATTGCGCCGATCGAGCTCGAGCGGATTGAGCGACAGGAATATTTTCTGTCCGCTGCGCTTGCGGGATAATCTGTCGGCGATCTCTTTTTCCACCGGGGCGGGAAACGCACCGTTGGTGAGCATCTCATCCCAGGGAACGCCATTGTCCAGGTGATGCGAGATGATGTCCCCGTGCGCCGCGATGAAGCTGTACGTCCGCTCCACGGCGACGGCGGTGAACTCATACGGCCAGGGCGTAAATCCCATGCGGAACGGACGGGCTCCGGGCATGGCGGGGTTCTGCGCGCATGACAGGGCCCATGCGGCAACGCAGATGATGATAAGCAGCGTGCGATTCATGTAGATGCCTATTTATTGGTGACGGATGTATGCCGATCGTCGAAATAGTAGTGGACGCTGACACCGCTTCTGAGCTTCATCTGAAAATAGCCGACAACAAAGAACGCGGGATTCGCATAGGCGCTGATGCTTACGTTCTCCGCCTTCGGTATGAAGAACTCCACACCGAGCGGCATTGAAAGGCCGATGAGATAATTCTCCATGAAAATACCGGCGCCGATGAAGAATTTCATCATGCGGTTGTTCACCGGACGGAAAACGAAGTCGATCTCCGGCGTTGCGGTCAGGAGCACCGCAGGTCCTACGGCGATGATATCGTACCCGAGCTTGAAATCCCAATAGCAGAAATCGTCCGCGCTTGTGCGAAGACTCAGGCTGTTCTCGAGCGGTGCGAATCCGAGGCCCGCGCCGAACGACATTGCCGTGATAGTCAGAAAAAGTACCACGGTGCGAAAAACATGCTTCATATAAAACTCCAATGTTATTTATTGATCAGTTCGTTTTGAAATGTGCGGTAAAATTCGTCACCGTTGACCATGCAGGTTTCGGTGTCATGTTCGAATCAAAGACGCCGACGTTCTGCCATGTCAGGCTGAAGTCGTTCGCGGGTATGTTAAGCCGGTCATAGTCGGCGGCCTCAAAATTGATGATGAATTTATACCCGTCACGTATGGCTATAGCAAACAGGTCGTGCAGATAATCCCGCTGCAGCTGCCCGTTCCCGCTGAAATTGAACGCATAGCCGCTGCCGCTCACGCTGACGTTTTTCGTCGTGTAGCCGGTTTCGCATATGGCGACGGGACGTGTTGTAAAGGTGCGAAGCCACGCGAGCGGGTTCAGCCATTGCCCGGGCGGCGGACCCAGCGGCGGCGATCCGTAGTGCTCGCCGTACGATGACGCATAGGGATAAAAACTTATGCCGAGATAATCGCTCATCTCAACGAGCGGTTTCACCTGAGCGGCCACCCGGGCGTTCATCAGGTCCTGAAGTCCGCATGAGAAACCTATCTGAAGCTGCGGGAACAGCGCCTTCAGGTTGGTGTAGGTGTAGATATACAGGTCGGCGAAATTCGTCCATTCGTTGGAATGGGTGAGCGACAGCAGGGACATCTCGATGCCGAGATTCAGATACCGCGGTCCGAAATGATTCACGGCGCGCACCGCATACTGCAGATATGCCCATTTGACATAGGGGTTGTTCAGATTTGTCTCCGGTCCCGCGAACTCGGGCGGATAGACTCCCGGTGTAGACGCATCCGGGCCGACGGGATACGCGATGGTGCGGCGGTCGGTCTTCGCGGGAATGAGCGCGAGGTAGACATCGCGCCCCGCCGGCACGCTGCTTTTCATGGTGTTCCATTCGTTCTGCTTCCACGCCGGGAACGCCGTGCCCCGATAACATTCCTCCCACGGCACCGGGTTATCGAGATGGAATGCGTATATCGTTGTGCTGTTGCTCATGACATACTGCACGTTGCTGACAGCCTCGGCCGTGTATGCATAGGGGAACGGTGTGAAACCGAATGCCACCGCATGGTCGGGAAATGAGACCGATTCATCCGTCAGGGATGGGCTGATCGGGTTGACGCCCCCGGAGCATGATATACAGAGCGATAATGCCGCGGTTACGGCTGTAATGACGGCGCAGGCGTGTTTTTTATGTGTACGCATTGGCGTTCTCCAATTGAGTTGTATAAATGTAACACCACTCTGGTCATATTTTGCACATTCGCGTACTATATTATCACTGCATTAATGTCGCTCTCGCGATGCGTCCAGCATCGCTTGCGCTCGGCGGCAGCGCGGGCGTCTATCAATGTTCGGCACATCCGTGTGCGTGATTTTCATGCAATACTATTTCCTATAAATGCTTGGGCTGCGGGATATGTCCCGCGCTATGTGATGCACCGGGTTGGGTGTATGCGGTCAGAACAGCGTTGCATCGCACGCTATCACGGCATTTCCCGAACGTGCGAACGGCTGACGTTCGATACGTATGAGCGATTCGTCACGTTCCAGATACCAGAGTCCCTGCGTATAATTACTGACACGTATCACCGGAAGTACAATGGGCTGCGCGCCGACCGATGTCTGCGTTTCAAGATCGCTGACAATCACCGGCAGGTCAACGCCGTTGCTGATGATGCCGGCCTCGATATCGTCGAAATACACTGCCGGTGCTCCGGATTCCTTCGCCATGTCCCTGCCGCGCATCGCGTGTACATAATACGTCATCGTGCGTTTGTCGAACGGCATGTAATTGGGATAATCGAGCATATTCGTGCTGAGGTCCACCGTCTGGTTCAGTCCGTCGCCGGATATCATGAACTCCGTGAACGTGCGCTGACCGAAATCGACGACCGTGCGTATCCTGTACCATGTCTCCGGTTTGAGCGGTGCATTCAGCGTCTGTATTTTCCAGGAGCGGCTGATGCTCGGTTTTCCCGATGATGTCTCTGCGGTACCGGCTGCCACCCACAGCGCACCCGTACGCTGCAGCCCTATGAATCCCATCCAGTCTCCGCCTGATATGTATTTCGGGTTATCAACGCCATCGAGCAGTTCCTGATCGGTGCCGAATATGACATCCGGCGGCAGATCATCTTTGAATCGTACATATGCCTGTATATACGATAGTCCCGGATTTTGCAGCCATGCATTCATGGTTGCTCCTGAATATGCAAGCGTCACCGCCGAACTCAATCGCGATGAACGTCCCTGACCGATGAACGCGGTGAAATTCGCGCTGCAGGATACGAGTGTGATTACCGTAAATGACAGTGCCGCGATGTGTTTCATATTATTGCTCCCGCCGTGCATCGGCTGCCGGTGTTGTACCGAAAAGAATGCCGGCACGGAATGTTATCTCCTGTGCATATGTTCCGCTCGGCGCTATCATGTCGAATATAGCGGTGTAGGAAGGTATACAGACGATGTCGAGGTTTCCGAGCGATACGGCGATTTCGATGAACGGCTCGACGATGGGGACAAGTCCGAGCGATGTGCCGCCGTCCGCAAAGAACAGATACGAAACATATGCTCCGGCACCCGCGCCGATACGTATCTTGAGCGGAGCGCTGAACGGCTGCACGGCGAGGTTGACGGTGACCGGCGCCGCGATGAGCAGATTGCTTACCGTCGTCTGTGCCGATGGGCCGTACAGTCGGGCTCCCGCGTTACAGCCGACATAAAGCGGACCGTCACCGAGCGGTGAACGCCAGATAAAATCAGCGCCTAATCCGGCTGAGGAATTCGACGTTCCGCCCGACAGTGATGACAGGCTGATTGAAAATCCCGTTTCTCCGGAAAGCGATGCGGCAACGAGTATCGTAAAAAGAAGCGCATTGATTTTACTTTTTCTCATGAAATCTCCATGCAGTGTTGTTATATATGCAACACCGGTCTATGCTGAGATTGCACCGGTTGTCAGAACTGCATGCCGATGACGAATCCGGGGATATGGCGGACTGAAGCCGTGTCGTTGAAATCATACGGCAGCGAATGCGAGGCTAGATCCCAGTTGGTACCGCCCAGAAAGCGGTAGGTGAAACCGGCAAATATGCCGAGATGCTCATAGAACTTCATGCCGGCGATGAGCCGTACGTGAAAGCCGGATGCGGTAAAACGGTCGCTGTGCTCGCCGCTTGCGTCGGTGTATGTACGGACTTTCGTTCCGAAAATGTATTCAACACTCGCGTCCAATCCCAGGTAAAACGGATCCGCCGGCAGTTCAACGCCGATGCCCAATGCCTGCGTGACCTTGTCGTGCGCAAATCCGATGAGCGTGAACGTGAAAACGTATCTGCTGCCGCTTTTGAATGCGAACGATGCTATATTGAACTCGTCAAACCACATTGCGCCGTGCATCTGCCCGTTGGATATGATATTCACGAGTCCCAGCGGTACGGCAGCGTCGTCGGCGATATTGATGAGCGCGAATTGTATGCCGTTCACCGTTCTTGCTTTGTTGAAAAGAAATGCCGACTGTGCGCCGTATACATCGACGGCGGAATTGAAAGCCCACGCGCACTGAAGTCCCCGCAGCGTCCCCGCCGCATTGAAACCGAGGGTGAGCTGCACGCCGTTCGCTTCTTCGTACGCGAGGTTCATCACTGGGGCTATCGCCGCGCCGGTAAGAACGTCACAGTCGCTGCCGATAAGCCCCACGGCCAGATTGTTGGCGGTACGGATGTAATCCCTGCCGGCCCGGAATGACGGGATAAGCGATGCATTGAACGGTATCGCTGCAGGCGGCGTCCGCGTGCCGCGCACCGCAGTTTCTTCAAGCACCACCGGCTTGAGGTCGCTCATGGTCACCGTCCGCCGGTCGGCCTTTGCAATGATGAATGATGATTCCGCCGCGGTACGTCCGTTACGAACGCGTATCGTATATGAACCGCGTTCCAGTCCCATCTCAAGCGGCTTTCCCGTGCTCTTCACGGTCTCGGCGATGACGGCGCCGTCGGCACCCTGCACCGCCACCCGTCCGGAAATATCGCCCGCGATGATGAGCGTTCCGTCGGTGCGCGCAAGCTCGGTGAGCGCAACTTCTCCGGAACCGGTAAGCTGTATGTCGTAAAACGGATGCTGCGGTCCCGCCTCCGTGCGTGATGTTTTTGCGAGTGTCTCGCGGAACGTATACTGATACGCCTCGTTGAGCGACACACTGCGGTCGCCGTTGATATCCGCCGCGCCGCGCAATGCCGCGATGAGGTGATGCGTGAAATACGAGCCGCCGATGATGTCGGATTCCTGCGATACTTCATCGGCGGAACTCGAGGTCAGTACCGCATATCCGGTGATGCCCGGTGTCTTCTCGATTATCAGCGGCTGCTGTTTCATGCCGCCTTTATACCGGGTGAACGCGCCGGATTCGCATGAGTCGAGGATGACGATGCGTATATCGGCGCCGATTGAGCTGACGGCACGCTTGAGATCGCGATAGGCGTATTTCTCTCTGCCGAGTATGAGACCTTCGCTGTCGGAATGTCCCGAATAATAAAAGACGAACTCCGTCCGCTGTACACGCGATTTCACCGCTCCCACGGCACGGGACATCTCTGCGAACGCATTCGATATGGTGAGCGTATCCGGCTCGATGATAAGTACGCGATCATCCGACGCCATGCCGCCCATCGCGGAAAATACTTTCGCTAGAGACTGCGCGTCACTCGCCGCATACCGGAGCATCTCGCGGTTCGCGCCGCCGTTGGTCGCTCCGGCAAAAACACCGAAACGCCGTGTTCCGGCCCGTTCATCGGTCCCGTTGCGTGCGGCGGATAGTGCGGCGATACCGATGATGAAGCCGATTAACAGCGTACGCATCAACGATGTCCCGCCGGCGACTCGGTTTTTTGTATACGGATCGTATGTACGGCATAGCCTTTGAAGACTGCGTCGCCGCCTTTCGCCATCATTGCCGCGATACGCATCACCGACTGGTCATCGATGGGCTCGCGCGATGTTATGAAATAAAAAGTCTCGTGTTCGGGCGCGTCATCAAGTTTATATGATTCATTGAGGAATATTGTTTTACCCGGCGTCAGCGTCGCGCCATGATTGCCTGAAAGATGCGGCGTGAGCATTCCTCTGCCGTCGATGGAAAAAATCATCCCATAACGCGCGCTTCCGGCGTTGTAGCCGATTTGAACAACCGTACCCGCGGCAAACCGTTCATCTTTTATAAGCGGCGTAACACCGTTCACACGTTTGATGTAGAGTACGAGTTCGGGAGAGCCTTTTATCCTGTTCGCAGCAACAGTATCCGAAGCCGTATGGTTCGTCTGCAGTATGTATTTCATTGATACCGGCACCGCGATGAACAGCACCAGTGCGGCAGCGGCAAGCGGGAGTATCATCGATCGTATATGCGGCGCCGGACGCATACGAGGCAGTGATAGTGTTTTTCGCGAACGTATCTTTTTCGTCATCTGCGCTGTCGGATAGTGCTTCAGCACGTTGTCGTCTGATATTTTTAAGCTATCGACTCGTTGTCGGAATGCAACGTCCTGTTTCATCCGCACTGTAATGCGCCTGCGTTCGTCAGTACTGACCTCGCCAAGTATATAACGCTCGATGAGTATGTCGGGTATGCGGTCACGCTTTTTCATTGCCGGCCCCCTTCGCGACAGCCCGTGCGCGCTTACCAAGATCGAGCAGCCGCTTTCGTACGCCCGATATCGACAATCCCGTTTCGCGGCCTATTTCCTTGTAGGTCATTCCGTCGACGTAGTACATGACGGCCATCGTGCGTGTCATCTCCTGCTCATCGGCGAAGATGCGCGCGAGCATGTCGCCGGCTTCAACCGCGCCGGAAACATCGTCTGCAGCGGCGATGGCGTTTATCGCGTCATTGTCAAACACCGACGGATGTCTGCGCCTGTGGCGGAGTATATTCAGGCAGATATTGGTTGCAATGGTAAAGAGGAGGCTTGACGGATACTTCCCGGTGAGCCGTTCGCGATTATCGAGGACTTTCATGAACACCTCCTGCATCGCGTCGGCGGCTTCATCCTCATTGCCGAGCAGGTACCGGCAGCGGCGGAGCACCATGGGGGCATAGCGTTCATACCACGCGGCAAGATCGAAGTCCATAGCGACACGTTTTCCTTCATGAAAGTGTAACACCGGAAGCGGCTGTTTTTGCATTCCGCTGTACCGGTTTGATTATATCATGTCGATGCGGGTACGTACAGGCCGTATCAGCCGAGATACACCTTGAGCTTTTTCAGGCTGAACAACGGCACAATCGGCAGTACGATGGGAACGCGTTTGCAGTATGCCTGATATTCCTTATTGCTCCCGTAGCGCTTGTCCTGCGACAGCTCAAGCCGGCGTGTTGAACCGAGCATGATGAGGACGATGCACACATATCCGGTGAGCGCTATGATGAAGCGAAGCGGCGTGGTGTAAAACCCGATGCCGGCGATGAAGTTTCCGGTCCATACAATCATTTCACCCAGATAGTTCGGGCAGCGCACGATGCTGTAAAGCCCTTTGTCGCAGAAACGCTTCGGTTCGCTTTTTTTGAATATGCTCTTCTGCATATCGGCGATTCCTTCAAGGAGAAGCCCGCCGATCATCACCGCACAGCCGATGATCTGAAGCAGCAGTGTCGATGAAGCGGAAAACGCAAGCTGTTTCTGCCAGGCGAAAAGGTTCGGCGATACCATGAGCACATAGAGAAGCGCCACGGTAATCCAGATGAGTATCTTGATGACGGCATTCGGCTCGCGGGAGCTGTAGGGGCTTGCTTCCATGTATTTGCGGAAGCCGGCATTGAACTCGCGCACCATGAGATAGGTGCCGAGGCGTGCGCCGTAGATGAACAGGAGTACCGCCTGCAGCAGCGTGAGCCAGCTGTGATTGGCATGAAACAGAATGACATTGGCGACCGCCATCCCGGCGATGGAAAGCCCGTAACCGATGCTGATGAAATAAACCGTGCGGTAGAAACCGCCGGCGGAAAGTACGAGACACAAGCCGAGCAGTATCACCGCCGCAAACGGTATCGATGCGATCTGCTGTGAAAGCCATTCATGCATATGAGATTCCTTCTTCGTGATTACCCGGTGCGAATAACATCGTCAACGGAATTGTATCTATACTATAATTTTATAAAAAATCGTCAACAGCAGCACGGATGTGGAAATAATACGTGATATGCTGTATAAGATATCATTCGCTGAATTGCAAGGAGATTGTCATGATGCATCGGATACTGATTCTCTGCGTATCAATAATTTATTCGGTTTTTTGTCAGACAAATGACATACTCACCTTTGTGGTCGCCGGTGACAGCCGCGGAAGCGATAACGGCATCAACCGCATGGTTTTATCCGAGCTTCGTGATGCCGTGCTCAAAGAAAAAGCCGAACTCGTCATCTTTCCCGGTGATCTGGTGACAGGGCCGAAAGACTATGCGACAATGATGGCGTATTTCAGCAATTGGGCATCGGAATTCATGCTGCCGCTCAAAAATGCCGGTATTCCGGTATATGCGGTCAGGGGAAACCACGATCTCGTATCATCGGGCAGCAACGCTGCGGCGTGGAATGACACCTTTTCGGGGGATTTTGCTATGCCGCAGAACGGTCCTGAAAAAGAAAGGAACCTTACCTATGCGGTGAGCCGGAAGAATGCGCTCTTCATCGGTCTTGACGTGTACATAACCGGCCGTACCGGTATCGCCGATGTCGCGTGGATGCAGTCCGTTCTCGCGACGAATACGCTGCCGCATGTATTCGCCTTTACGCATGTGCCGCTGTACCCGCTTTCGGGAAAAGGCGCGCATGCCGACGGATATGCGTACAGCAAGGATATCAAGGGTGCCCGTGTCCCCGAACGAGATGCGTTCGTGTATGCGCTTTCCGCCGCCGGTTCGTATGCCTATTTCTGCGGGCATGACCACTGGTTCGATGCGGGCTCGATAACGCTTACCAACGGGCGGGAATTCTATCAGATGCTTTCCGGCGGTGCCGGCGCGCCGATACGCAAATGGGAAGGCTCGAATTATGCTGAGCCCGCGATGAAGAACATAACGCACTTTGACGATTTCGGTTATCTTGTCGTAGTCATCACCGGTGACGATGTGGCGATGACGGCGAAGAGACGCTCTGCCGCGAACACCTTTGACGAGATTGCCACGGTGCGGTATACGGCAGCAAAGAAATAGCGCCGCAGCGGCGAACGGTATTGCAGCAAGGATACACATGATGAACGATGAAGCTTTGGTTCAAGCGAAAAAACATATTCTCTCGGTCAGCGTAAAGCCCGATACGGTGATGACGCGCGGCAAAGGCGACTGGCTTTGGGACACCAACGGCCGCCGGTATCTCGACTTCATCGCCGGATGGGCGGTGAACGCGCTCGGACACTCCCCGCGTGTGCTCAAACGCGCACTCGCGCGGCAGGCGGGACGGCTTGTCAACGCGAGTCCCACGTTCTATAATGACGTTCAGGCGGAGTTTGCAGAGCTGCTCGCGAAGCACTCGGGATTTGACCGGGTGTTTTTCTGCTCAACGGGTGCGGAAGCGAATGAAAGCGCGGTGAAGCTCGCCCGGAAATACGGCGCACTGCACAGGAATGGCGCCTACGGCATCGTTACGCTTACGGGAAGTTTTCACGGCCGCACACTTGCGACGATGTCAGCGAGCGGAAAGGCGGCATTCAAACCGCTCTTCGAACCGAAGGTAAGCGGATTCACGCATGTCCCTATCAACGATATAGCCGCACTCGATGCCGCTGTCGATGATTCCGTATGCGCCGTTATGCTTGAGCCTGTGCAGGGAGAAGGCGGTGTATATCCGGCGGATGCGGCATATCTTGAAGCGGCCCGGCGTATTACCCGGGAACGGAATGTGCTCCTGATATTTGACGAAGTACAGACCGGTCTCGGTCGCACCGGCAGACTGTTCGCGTTTCAGCGGCATGGTATCATCCCCGACATCCTTACGCTCGGCAAAGGCATCGGCGGAGGATTTCCGCTTGCGGCCATGCTCTGCCCCGAAGCGCTCAATATTTTCACTCCCGGAGAACAGGGCGGCACCTACACCGGCCAGCCGCTTGCGATGGCGGCGGGACTTGCCGTTGTCGGCGAGATCATAAAACGTGATTTATCTGGACGAGCCGAAACGATGGGCGCACTGATACAAAAACGGCTGCACGGACTTGCCGCCCGCTTTCCGATATGCAATATCCGCGGTGAGGGGCTTCTCATCGCGTTCGATATGCCGGGGATAGATACAGCGAAACTGCGCGATGCGTGTTTTGCCGACGGTCTCATCATCAATGCGCCGCAGCCGAACACGATACGGTTCATGCCCGCGCTGACGGTCGCCGAAAAAAGCATTTTGCATATGTTTCGCATTCTTGAACGTGTACTTGAACGTACGATACATACTTCGAGCTGAGAGTTCAGTTGCAGGTGCCATTATCGCTTTTTTGATGCGGTAAGTTCTATCGTTTCGTTCAATTTCAAACTGATCGATAATGGGAAACGCACCGCCGACGATTTCTTCCCGTTATTCAGCAGCATCGCCGGTGTATTTTCAGCCGCAAGCATTATCGTTCCGCCGTTAAGGCTTTTCACGCGTATCGATGCAAGCGAACCGTTCTTCTGCAACGCGCTCACAAGAAATCCGCCTTCCACACGCACATCGGTGAATGAGACATCCTTCCACCGTGTCGGCACGGCGGGGAATATGTATATCACGCCGTTCCTCGCATGCACGAGCATCTCGATGAGCGCCGACGCGGCCCCCATCATGCCGTCAAGCTGCATGATCTCGCACTCGCCGAGTGTTTTTCCGTTGACCGCCATATTGCCCTGATGCGGGTTCATGCGCAGCCCGTCCGGATACATACGCCGCCGCACATGCACGGTGAAGCCCCACGAGCGCGGTATGTACACCGAGGTGCGCCCTTCGTTTACAAAGAGTTCACGCCAGAGTTTGAGATACTGATACGGCGCCTCGGTGAATCCGGTGCGCGCGAGTATTATCGCCGCCCACGGAAGCCCCCATTCGCTCGCGTCCCCAAGACCCATATTGATCCAATGATCGATTGAATTATCGATGACGGTCTTTTTCTCTGGAGTGATCCCGCCGATGGTGTCGAACGGGTATATCGCTGCCAGATGCGAGTGATGCCGGTGCGGTATGGCGAGGTCCTGACCGTCCCATATGCCGATGCGTCTGTTGTCCGGCCCGCCCACAAGTGTATACGGCGGTACCTTTTGTTTCATCTCAAGCCAGACCGGCTTCGGTTCTTCGCCGAGAATCTTCGCTGAAGCGATGAGCGCGTCGGCAAGAAGATGTATGCATGAAAGCTGGAACGATGCGTTCTTCCCGTTGCGGATGAGGCGTTCATAAAAATTGCTGTCATCAGACGGCTGCGGCTGCCCGTATTCCGGCGATACCGACAGCGTGAGCGACAAGCCGTCGCCGTCGGGCTCAAGCATCGCTTCATAGCAGCGCATGGCGCCTTTCATGAACGGATATGCGCGTGTGCGGAGAAATTCTATGTCGCCGGAATATTTGTAGCGAAGCCAGTAGAGACCCGCAATCCATCCGGTGCAGCCCTGATCGAGCGCGCCCATGGTGCATAAGCCGCCCATAAGTACGGCGCCGTGGTCGTCAACCGAATGCGTGAGCGTGAGTCCGTTCTCGATGCCGAAGAGTATCCTAGCATTCTCCCGCATGCGTTCTGATATACTATCGAGCCAGTCGAAGAGCGGGTTGAGGTGCTCGTAGCGTCCGATTGGAAATGCAAGCGTGTATATCTGCTGAATATTCTCGTTAACTGTGTAATCACCGGCCCAGGGCGGGAACTGATATTCCTCCACCCACGGTCCCTGCAGCGCGCACGGAAGTACGGCGGAAGGATTTGTTGCGCAGGCGAAACGATAGACGGCATAATCGAAAAACGATGAAAAATAGTCCGACGGGATTTTAATGGACGGCAAACCTTTCCAGTAGGCATGCCACCAGGACTTCACCTCGCGCATGAACGTTTCTTTATTTGTGATGGATTGGATCGCAGTTCGTGCGGCGGTTTCGGCTTCCGGCGCATGTTTACCGCAATTCATAGCGATAATAATAGAGCTTCCGCTCCGTTCAGCGATTGCAGCCATGGCCGGGTCATCGGGACATTCCTGTATCCAGCCGTTCACGTTCTTTCCGGTGATAACCGTCGGCGGACTGAATCGGTATTTTGTCATCTCGTCTTTCAGCCATTCCCACGACGGACGAACGGCGATTTTAGCGACAAGTTTCGCGGTATCATCGATGATCAGTACCGGTTTCTGCGGATGAAGCGCACAGACAATCTTTCCACGTTTGCCGTTCTTTGCAACGATGATGGTCAGTACACCGTCGCCTGCGTTGAGGATGCCGGTCACGGGTATAAAACCTTTCGTTAGAACAAGTTCGAAACGGCCCATCGGCAGACGGCTCGGATAGCGGACACCTTCCGGGAGTTTCTGCCGCCGCTCCTTGAAAACGGACTGTACTTTCCCCGGATCGGCGGGGTCGTAGGCCGCTTTCATGTTTTCATACGTCATCCCTTCGGTGATGAACTCGGCGCCGCGGTGATCCCAGAAATCCGCACGGTTGACGGTGATGTTGATGCGGTCAGTTCCCCAGACAAGCGCGCCGAACGTACCGTTGCCGAGCGCGATGCCGGCGTGCGTTCGGGGAAGCGGGAAATCGAACGAGACGATGCGCTTTTGCATTGACAGCACTCCCGAAGTTTATTTCAATTTTTTGTAATATTCGCACCACTGCGTCACCGGGCAGATGCCGCATTTCGGCGATACGGGCCGGCACAGGTTCTGGCCGTAGGTGACGAGCGTATCGTTGTAGCTCCGCCAGTATTTTTTCGGCAGTTTCTCACGGAGCGCCATTTCGGTGTCGTACGGCGTCTTTGTCTTCACATACCCGAGCCGGTTTGATATGCGGTGCACATGCGTATCCACGCAAATGCCGTCCTTGTCATACGCCTCGCTTACCACGAGGTTTGCGGTTTTTCTGCCCACACCTTTCAGCGTCAGGAGTTCATCTATGGTGTCGGGCACTTTCCCGCCGAACTTTTCTAATATGATGCGTGATGTCTCGATAATATGAACCGCTTTGTTGTGATAAAAGCCCACCGGGAATATGAGTTTTTCTATTTCCGCCTTTGACAGTGTGAGCATTTTATCCGGCGTGTCGGCTCGTGCGAAGAGGCGTATTGACGCGTCGCGCGTGGTCGTGTCCTTCGTCCGCAGCGACAGCATCGTCGATATGAGGATGTGATACGGTGTGCCGTTGTTCATGCGTATCTCCGTGACGATAGGCAGCGGCATTTTTTTTACTTCCCGCAGGAGCAGCGGCATAATCTTTTCGAGCGTGCTGTTTGTGATCATTGTTTTTCCATTTTTCCGGCTTTAACTGGATACAAAAAAGGCGCCGTGATTGCTCACGACGCCTTTTGTAATTTACCGGTCAATGATTTAGAAATAACCCTCAAGCGCGAACTGAAACGAGACACCTGACAGATTCGCCGTCGGAAGTTTTGAATCTGCTGGAAATTTACCCAAATCGACTGATTCGCCGTCACTGTTCTCGGACATCGCGAACCAACTGTTGAAAGTATCTTGCGTGATGGGTAGATAATACTTGTATCCTGCGCCTAACGAAACACCGAAATAATCGCTGAATGTCACACGTATCTGAGCGGAAATACCCGCGCCGAGCGTATAACCCGCAAGCCAGATTGGCTTTCCATTTGGAATATATTTAATACCGTCAGAGTTCAGATAAAACATCCCGAGAGGAGCCTCTACCTTTCCCAGAGAAGCATAGCATCCCGCCACTCCGACGAACGGTTCTATGCTGAATTGAATTACTTCACCGAGGATATCGAAATTAAATCCGGGAACAAACCGGAATTCCGCAGCTATCATTGAAAAGTTTCCCGGAAGGATACCGATGTCAAATCCCGGCTGAAAAATGCCCGTTCCCGTATAATAGCCGCGGAGAAATATTCCAGGCGTGTATTCGTTACTCGTCACCTGAAGTGTAAGCGGATAATCAGTTGTGTTATATCGGTAATAAAAATTAGAAGATTGATTGGGCGTTACTTTGAACTGATCGAACGTTATCATAAGGCCGAGTTTCACGCCGCTCATGACGAGTTCTTCAGCAATGTCGCCTTTCTTCACGTCACCGCCGCGAACCACGTTCGCGAGTGCATATGATTTGCCGATTTTGTCGATCTTCACGGTCGCTTTCTGATTCTGTATCTTTTCAAGCACCTTGCCGTCCGGATCCACGATGCTTTCGCCTTCGCCGAGAATTTTGAACTTCCAGTTCTGCTGAACACCGGTCTCTGAACCCACGAGGAGCTGGACTTTACCGGCTTTCACGTTGTTCACTTTGACCTTGATCTTGAACTGATTGCGCATCTGCATGACGAGTTCATTGGCGAACTTACGGTATGCTTCCTTTAACGCAGCGTCTTTTGCCGCTTCGTTGCCGCCTTTCTTGATCTCTGCGCTGCCTTCACCCTCGATCTCTTTTGAGAAGAAGACTTCCGTGGTCTCGATCTGTATACCCTTCACGAGTATGCGGACGACCGCCTTCATGGTCGGGGTTTTGCCTTCATCGTCGCGCATGGTCTTTATTTCAAGGATGCTGCCGGTGATGGCCTTGTTGTAACCCTGTACTTTTCCCATCTGTACTATCTGCTGCTCGGTGATGCCGGTGAGCTGCAGTTCCATCTCTTTGAGCGCCTTATCAAGATTCTGCCGGTCGACGATCTTGAAGCGTTTCATATTGATAAGAATACTTTCGACAATTTCGGTGATCTTGTTGCCCTCGTCCTTCCAGCGATTTGAATCGTCGCGGAACGGGTATAACGCCATCGCTTCCTTTTTGTATGTTTCCGTTACTTCCTCTTCCTGTGCGATGACCGGAAGAATAAGAGCGGAAAGCAGTACGAAAACCGAGAGAAATTTCTTCATGTGAGCACTCCTGTCGTAAAAGATGTCAACGTTAGTCATTGTCCGTCAATATAAAAAAATGTCAATAGTTTATCGGATTGATACGCCGGCTGCCGTTGCAAAATGGAGTTGCACACGGTATAATCATGAACGATTATGGCGGATCATAAAGAAATAATCAAAAATATCCGGCGCCTGGAGATTAAAACCTCGCGTGTTGTGGATGAATTCCTTTCCGGTCAGTATCACTCCGTGTTCAAAGGCCGCGGCATGGAGTTCGACGAGGTGCGCGAATACGTCCCCGGTGACGACGTACGCGACATGGACTGGAACGTCACCGCGCGCTATGGGATTCCGTTCATCAAACGCTTCCGCGAGGAACGTGAACTAACCGTCATGCTCGTGGTCGACACCTCGGCGTCCACGGCATTCGGCAGCAGCGGTCGCGCGAAAAGCGATCTCGTGAGCGAAATAGCCGCAACGCTTGCATTCTCGGCAATCAAGAATAATGACAAGGTCGGACTCATCCTCTTTTCCTCGGTTGTAGAGAAATACCTTGCGCCGAAGAAAGGCAAAAACCATATTCTCAATATCATTCGCGAGATTGTCTATCATAAACCTGCGCATAAGGGGACATCGCTCAGCGCGGCACTTGAATACGTGAACCGGGTGCAGAAACGAAAAGCAGTTGTGTTTCTTATCTCGGATTTTTTCGATGCGGAACCGTCGCGCGAGATACGGATGACCAACCGCCGGCACGACCTTATCGCCATTCCCGTTGATGATCCGCGGGAACGCGAACTCCCCGCCGCCGGCATTGTTGAGCTTGCCGACGCCGAGACCGGCGAGACGATGACCATCGACACCTTCGACCGCGAGACACGCATGCAGTATACGATGTACAATGAGCGGCGCATCGCCAAGCGAACCGAGTTTCTCAAGCGCAGTTCCGTGGATGCCATGCCGCTCTCCACCGACCGCGATTATGTCCATGACCTGGTGCGTTTCTTTAAAATGCGCGCGCGCCGGGCCCGTTGAGTTTACGCGAATTTCTTTTTCACCGCCAATAATCGCACCAGCCGTTTCAGCTCATACGATGAATAATAGTCTTTCACGAGCGTTACTCCGCGCCGGTTGAAGAACGTGAAATAGCGGTGATGCTCAAGCACGTCCATGAGCGTGAGGAAGTGACGTTCGTCGAGGCGGAATGCGGCGGCGACTTCGGCAAGCGGGTAGATGCGATCCACGGCGAAATGCGCGCGATGGAATTTGTCTGCGCGTAGTATGCTGATGAGGCGGCGGACGGCGATAGTCAGCATGGCCGCGGTAAATACGGCGGCGGCACAGATCGCGGCGATTTCGTTCATGAGAGGAGCGCTTTCGCCTCGTTGACGATTACTTTCGCGCATGATGTTTTCGTCATGCGTTCATGCTCGGTGATGTCGCCGTTTTCGCGGATCACCGTTATCACGTTATCATCCGTTCCGAAACCGTCGGCTATGGTGTTCGCTATCATGAGATTCGCGCCTTTTGCCGAAAGCTTCGCGCGCGCATTATCAACGAGTTTTTCCGTTTCCGCGGCGAATGCAACCACTTTTATTTTTGTATCGCGTTCGCGCACCCGTTTGAGTATGTCGTCGTTCTCGGTGAGCGCTATCGATGTCACGCCGGCCTTCTTGAGCTTCTGCGTGTGGCGCGTTGCCGGCCTGAAATCGAGCGGGGCCGCCGCCATGATGAGGCAGTCCGCATTCCCGATACGTTCAAGAATGGCGTTCATCAGGTCTTCGGTGGTGTCTACTGTCACAGCGCCGCGAACCGGGTGTGTCACCTGTCCTTCAATATATGTGACCGTTGCGCCGCGGTGGCGGAGTTCCTCGTATATCGCTTTTCCCATTTTGCCGCTTGAACGGTTGGTAATATAGCGTATCGGATCTATCCATTCCCGCGTAGCGCCCGAGGTGACGATGAAGCGTTTGCCGCGGAGATCCTCACCGTGCGCGAGAACCGTATCGACGATGGTGTCAAGCGATGCGAGCCGTCCCACGTCGTGTACGCCGCAGGCAAGATCGCCCGCCTCGGGATCGATGACCGTCCAGCCCGCGTTGCGAAGCGTCTGCATGTTCCGTGTTACCGCGTCCGAGCGCCACATCTCGCTGTTCATGGCCGGTGCGATGAAGCGCTGTCCCGTATATGCGAGTGAAATGGTGGTGAGCGGATCATCGGCGATGCCGTTCGCGAGCTTCCCGATGATATTGCCGCTTGCCGGAGCAATGAGGAGTGCGTCGGCCGCTCGCGACAGATTGATATGGGTGAGCGGGTCTTTCTGCCGGAACAGGTTCATGATAACGCGGTTGCCGCTGACGGTCTCAAGCGCCTTGATACCGACGAGATGACGGGCGTTGCGTGTCACCACGCAGAACATATCAGAGCCGCGCTTGCTGAAACGGCGTACCAGATCGGGTGTTTTATAGGCTGAGATGGAACTGCTGATGCCGAGTATGATTCTCATATCGTGCTCCGGTCACGTCACTTTGTTGCCGATGAATATCAGCGCTATTTTCAGTACTAAAAACACGATAAGCGTTATGACTACATTTCTAAAGGTCGATTTGTCAATGTCTTCTTTGTTGATGACCGTCAGGAGCAGCAGTCCTGCGATGATTGCGGCCAGATAGCTTACAATCAAATCGGCGAACAAAGAGAGCAGAAAAACCGAACTTTCAAAAAGGACACTGCTTTGCGCAATCCCCGACAGCTTATACATTGCATGAAAGATAAGCGGCTGTGACAGCAAAATACCCAGGCCCATCATTCCCCAAAAACCGCTTGCAGCCGAGGACATGCCGAATGCGGCTATGACCACAATAACGATGCTCGGCAGGGTGCCGATAGCCAATGAGACGATAACTCTGTTTTTCATGTAGCTTGTTTTAGTCCCTATGTGTCGTATCTACGGTACTCATGTGTGTATTGTACAGTTTGCGGAAAATAAAACAATATTGAAGCGACACTGCGCTTGTATCAGTCGTTGAATTATAGTTATTCAATGATAATATGATATTCAAGCGATTTTGAAATCTATAACGAGGGTGCGGCCATGAAAAAGTACAAAGTTCACATGATGGAAAGAATCGGACTGCTGTTGAAAATCCTGGCGAGTGCATTGTGTCTGCTCGCAGTGTTCGCGTTGTCATCCGTGATGTCAAAATCAGGCGGGGCCATGGGCGGTGCGGGGACCATGCAGATGGTGCTCATCATGTTCATATACGTTGGGTTTATCGTGCTCTTTTTTGTTTTCAGAAAGATATTCATGATAGGGTTTATTCGGGGGAACGGCATACGGATAACTGAAAAGCAGTTTCCCGATGTGTTCAAAGCGGCACAGCAGATGCTGCAGGATCTTGCCATGAGGAAAATGCCCAACATCTATGTAATGCAGTCTGACGGCGTTCTGAACGCATATGCCACCCGTTTCAAACTGAAGAATTATATCGTCATCTATTCCTCAATTTTCGAAATGGCGATGAAGGATAAGGATATCCTTCATTTCATCATGGCGCATGAGCTCGGGCATGTGAAGCGCAATCATGCATCGAAGAATTTCTGGCTTTGCCTGTCGTCGATTGTTCCGTTTCTGCAGTCGTTCTATTCCCGGGGATGTGAATATACGTGTGACAACATCGGGAAGATGCTATCGCCCAACGGTGCGGAGAACGGGCTTGTGCTTCTGGTTGCCGGCAAAGAATTGTATGAGAAGGTTGATGTCGCCGAGTACATGGCGACGACGCATGAGGATAATACGTTCATCACCAAATTCGTGGAACTGTTTCAAACGCATCCGCATATGCCCAAGCGGATACGAAACATCAAATAACGGCAGTGGTATATGCCGATGCGCGCACATCATTCCCGGGAAGTATTTGCGCTCGTGGCGGTTGTTGTTCTGCTGTCAGCTGCATGCGGCAGACGGAATGACGCTCATGTAAATGACGTCTCCGACACCGAGGTCAGGGAAGCGGTGCGGGCGCACTATAACAGGTTCAGCGCATTTCGGGATATAGAAAAAGCCTATCGGGACCTTATTGATATACGGTTCTCGATGCAGACGAATACAGCGTTGAAAGAAACTTATTTTTCCACGAAATATTACTTTATCATGGACTGGGTGCTGCTCGATGCTTTGACCGGATATACCAATCGCTATTTCGCTCAGTGTCTCGGTATTGCCGCAGGTCTGAATCAATACGGCAATTATGTATTGCAGCATCAGATTACCGAGTTTCTCAATGTCATGTTCTACCATGATATGCGGCGGTATCTGCTAAGCGTGGTGAGACGTGACGGTGTGACCAACTATTTCCGCGAACCATTCAATGAAGCAATGCTGCGGTCTTTATCGAAAATCGAGATAGTCCCCATCGAATTTATCAGAAAGGGCAGGGGCGCTTATAAAGACGAAGTTCTGGTAAAATCGAATGAATTGTATGAGATTGATCAGCAGACCCGGGATCCGGACGTACATGCGCTTATTCAGGCGATACATATGAATAACCGGGGGAATTATCTGTACTCGAAAAAGTAAGCCCCTCGATTCCATGTGGAAAAGAGGGGCTTATCGTTCTGCCGAAGACAGGAGTTGAACCTGCATGAGCATTACACTCAACAGACCCTGAATCTGCCGCGTCTGCCAGTTCCGCCACTTCGGCCTTTCGTGTATCGTTTACACAATGGGCGCATTATAGCAAAAGATTGAAAAAACGCAATAAACGATACGCGATTATCCTTCTGCTATTTGCGCAGATACACCGTGATATTGCGCACCCAATAGGTGAACTTTTCCTGTTTCGGGTTCATGCCGATGCGTATCACTTTGGTGTCCGCGGGTTTGAATTCCTTCGATGCGTCGGCGCCGAAATTGATGTTGACTGTTTTCCATTCCTTCGTCGGCGGCGGATATGCGAGATTGAACGACCGTCCCGTCTCCTTGACGCCTTCAACGACCAGCATGACATAGTTGTAGGCGAACCCTTTCGGGCTGATGTCGCCGCATTTAATATCGAATGACATGCCTACGGCGTTCGAGAGGCTTTCGTTTGGCAGCGACAGCATGAACTCGGGATACACCCAGAAGTCGGTGTTCGGTTTGAACTGCACGTCAAAGCGCACCGCATTTTCAGATGCGTCACGTTCGATTTTCAGCTCTCCCGATGCATTGATGCGCCAGCGCGAAGGTTCATCTGCGGGCAGCGTTCGCGCTATGAACGCCGGATTTCCCGCAAGCACGGTGAACACGGGGATAACTATTGGCGCCACGGTTTTAGCGCCGACAGCACCGCCGATAGATACTGCCGTTGCCTCGGACGTTGCCGTATGAATCGAAAGCGGCACGGAGATGAACGACTGCGGCGGAACACTCACCGCAGCGGGGAGCCCATCGATGCTGCAGGTGGCGTCATTGAGGTTCTTCAGCGCAACTGTTTTCGGTGAGGACCCGAAATTGAAAACATCAAGCGACAGTTTTCCGCCGTCAGCCTCGATGCGTGCGGTCGTTTTCGAGTGTATTGAAAAGCCGTCCGACAGCGTTGCGCGCAAAACGATATCGAGTTCCGCGGATGTTTTTTTCTGTGCGGGGAATGACGGCGGGAGTGAGGATGGTTTTATCCCGCGGCATCCGTCGGCGTACTGAATGTACCGCTGTGCGGTAAATGATGCCCGGTCTTTTTCAGAAGCGGCAGTATCATTTTTGCCCATGATGTCGTAGATGCTGATGCTTGCGGAGCCTGTTGACACACTGAACTGACGGTTGTCGTTCGAGTCGCTCCAGAACACAAGCGTCTGCCGGGTATCGGGTTGTTCATACAGATACGCGGAGACACCGTCGCCTGCGTTGACGCGCCCTTTATACACCGCGTTGGCAAGCCGTGCGGTGAGATTGGCGAAGGCCGCATACGCCGGTTTCGCGGTGAAGTCCCAGCGGAAGAGGCCCCACACTTTGCCGCCGTCCTTCTCGTTATACGGCGGGAATACGAAAAAGAAATCCCTCGCGACACCGAGCGACTGCAATATGACCATTGATTTGGTGAGGTGTTCGGCATGCAGGCGTTCCTGGTCGTCGTCATATTCGGCCGCGCTGCTGTTCGATATGAGCGGTCTGCGTTTACCGAATCCTTCATGCCCGATGCCGTTCTCGGTCACCCACATGGGCTTGCCGGGGATGCCGTGACGCATGAGGAAATTGGTGACCGTTTCCACCGCGGGTGCTATTTCATGGAGCTTCTTGTAGATGTGGTAATTCATGATGTCGAAGTAGTCGCGCGTGCCGTTTTCGAGCGCGAGGTCGAAGAAGCGCGGGAGCGGCACTTCGGCTGACGAAGCGATGAGCATCGATGCGTCCGGATTTCCCGCCTTGATGCCGAGATACGCCGCTTTCTGCGCCGCGGCAAAATCCCACGCGGGGTCTTTACAGAAACTGATGTCGGGTTCGTTCCAGAACTCCCACGCGTTTATCGTACCGCGGTAGCGTGCGGCGGATTCCCTGCAGAACCGGTAGAGTGCGAAGAGGTCGTACGGCATGCTCGTGAGCTTTCCCTTCGTCCATTGCGGCGCATCGTGAAATACGGTGTCCACTTCAATGCCTCGTGCCTTGAGCAATGCGGCGTTGCTGGAGTAGACATTATCCCATTTATATTCGTTCGACGACGGGTTGAGCTGATTGAAGCTGTAGCGGTCGCGTATTGTGTCTATTCCCGCAAGTTTAACAAGGTCACTCGTCACCACGAAGGTGTCGGGCGGGAACAGCGGATGTCTTCCCGGTGATACGAGCCAGCTCTGCGCGGTGTCGACACAGAAAAAGCCTGCGGTATTTCTTTTTCGTTTCGACGGGGAAATGACTCTGACGAACGGTATCGGTTCGGAGAATTCAGCCGCGTTTTCGTCTTTGTAGTGAAAGCGATAGTAGCCGCAGGGAAGATCGGGCAGCGTGAGTGCATCGGACATGAGCCAGTCGCCCTGTGCCGTTTCAGTGCCGTAAAAATCCGTCACACGCCAGAGCGCTTTCCGTTCCGGGCCCCTGGTCTTTGTTCTGAATGTAAGCGGCTCATCCTCGGTATACACATTGCCCGCACGTCCGGTGATGACGGTGAGCGGCCCTGATGCCTTGCTGAATGGATCGCGAAGGAATGCGATAGCATCGATGCGGTATGCGGTGTTGTTGTCCATCGGACGTTTATCCTCTACTTTGAAGGCAAGCGTGTGGCTGCCTTCGGAGAGGTCGGCGAGTGCGAGGAGTGTCCATTTTACCGCTTTTGCCGCGCCCCATGAAACGGACGATGACGGTGCTTTTGTTGCGTCCACCCAGACGCCGTCGATTGCATATGACACGGGCGATGTCCACCCCGCACCGATCTGCTGTCCGGCGACACTGACAAGATACCGGCCTTTTTTTACAACGGAGAATTCGTACTGCACCGAGCCCTTTTTATCCGGACCGTAGATGTTCCAGCATTTACCGCCGTAACAGTCCCCGTCGGAAGCGCGTTCGCCGCCGGCTTGCTCGGAGAATGATTCACCTTCGATCCAGATGTCGAATTGCGGTTTCGCCGGCGGCTTGGTTTCCCACGGCGTCAGGTCGGTTATGGTCTCTGCAAACATGATTGCTGCAAGCGTCGTGAGCAGTGCAATACATTTCATCATACGAGTCTCCTGTTATTTTGTTTCAATCGTAATGTCATCTATATAGATATCCGACGTGCGTTTGCCGTCGCCCACATCGGCACTCGACAGGGTGAAGACGGAGATGCCGCCGCCGAGCGCCGCACGCATCGGCGCGTTCGATAGTACTGCTGTTCCGTCATGGGATACGGTCACACGTCCGTCCTTCGTCCAGCCGCCGCTCACCGTATGCCATGTACCGGAAAGTGCACCGAGATTGGTGACAGCGTATCCGCCGAACGGCTCGCGGTTTCCCGACGCCGCGGTGATGCGGTTCAGATATTCATAGAAATCGCCGTGGAAGAGCGCCCCGCTTTTGTTGCCGAACGACCATGTCGCATAACCGTAAGGCGGACCGCTTTTCGAACGGCATGGCGAAAATACTTTGAAACTGAACGAGCCTTCCGTCATTCCCTTCATGTTGATACTGAACTTCCCCAGAGGCGTATTCGCTGCCGAGGTGATGTGGAGACAGCGCTCACTGCCGTTCACATTGTCTTTGAGCGGATTATCGCCGATCGCAAACTCGTTTTCACCGGACAGTATATAGCCGCCGTAATTCGTATTCTTCCATGCGGTGCTGTCGGCAAATGATTCAAAATGTTCAGATACGGCGGTGAATAGTTTCGGTTTTATTTTTTTTACCGCTATCGGCAGCGGTTTTTTCAGGTCGACATACCGGAAGTCGAGATTCTCATCGCCCTCGTCGGCATCTACCGCCGGCAGGGTCAGCGTTGTCCCGTTCAGTACCGCCGTCATCGTCCCTGCTTTTACGCCGGTGAACGAACCGAACGAAACGCCGGGTGTAAGTTCCGCCGTGCCGATGCCTTCGACAGTGAGCGTCTGCTTCGAAGATACGTTCGCCCAGTAAAATACTTTCGGTTCATACGGCGGTGAGCTCCACGAGCCGTCGAGTTTTTCATGCGCATTTCGCTTGCCCCATACAGGCGATTTTGTTTTTACCTGTGCTGAAATACGGAACGGATAAGCCAGTACAACGCTTTCCGGTGCGGCAGAAGGTTTCATTCCGGTTTTGAACCAGCGATTATAGAACGCGACAACATCGAGCAGATATGAGCCCTTGTGCGGTGACGGCGCAATGTCGGTGCGCTCCTCAAAATCATTCCAGGTTAGAAAATAGATTCGTTCGGCGCCGCTCTGCATGGCCGCTCGATACGTCGCATCGATGCGTGCAAAATCGGGCTCGGTATACGACAGCCCCGGACGATAATACCCGGGGCTCACGGTCCACACGAACGGAATCGACAGCGCTTTGGAGATATCGCGCTGATAGTCAGCAAGGAATGCCATTGGTGCCGCGGGGGCGAACATATGAAGCCCGTCGGAGATATCGCCCCAGCGGAGTATGTAATCGTGCGGTCTGGCGTCGGCGATGAAGAAGAGCGATGAACCCTTCGTGCGGAGTCCTGAAAGCACGTCGCGCCAGCCGCCGTCAGGTTTTATGTCAGCCGACACCGGTGCCGGTCCGCCGTAGACGATGTCGCTGCCGAAATGGATGACGACCGGTTTCCCGTCGATGCGCCAGAGCGGGCGTTTGTCCTGTATCGCAGTGAGCGCGCCGCCGAGTACGTTTATCCACTCATCTCTATTCAGCTTTCTTCCCTCGGGATAATCGCTCGATTTGTTCATAATGTCCGGCATAAGTCCCACACGCATACCCGTATCTTCGGCGGCACGTATCCACTCAAGATATGTCCTGAAATGTGCGAAGGGGATATTGGTATCCGACAACGGCTGTGACGGATCGTATTTCGGCATGGGCAGCATATCGAACGTGACAATATCGAAACCGGCGTTTTTCATGACATGCTGTGTCGCACGCGCCGATTCGAACAACAGGCGATAGAACTCATCGCTGCCGATGTCGGGGGCGCGGGTCGGCAATGCGGTCTGCGGCAGCGGATAATTCCAATCGTTCTCGGATGCTTCCTGATACCGGTATCCGCCGGGCCGCCATGCACGGCTTCCGGTAAAACCGCCGATCTCATTGAACCAGGAAAGATAACACACCACGCTCTCGCGCTTCTGATCGGCCGGTAAGGAGACAGCCAGTGAAAGCATCAGCATCGCAAGTGATTGCGGAGTCACCTTCATATTGTTCCTCGTGTATGTATGTTCATCGGCGGTATCGTTCTTCCGGTTCGATGGTAAGCGTCATACGTTCACCGGCGGGGATTATCGCCGATGTGCTGCCGTCTTCAAACTCGATGCCGTTCGTGATAAGCGTGACCGGAGCGTGTCCCGCCCGCACCGTGATGCTGAAGTCATCGCTGGTGCGTTCAACAACGATAACGGCTGACGGCACATTGAGCGAGAGCCTGAAATCGGGCGGATTCTCCGGCAGATGCGGTGAAAATAATACCGTCGTCCATCCCGGGGCTGCCGGTGAGAGACCGATGATGTCCTCGATGAGCAATGGAATCGGCGATGACGCCCATGGATGACAGAGGCTTGTGTTCCATTTCTGATCCTTGCCCCACGCTTCGAAACATGCCGTTGCATTTTCGGCAAGCATCGTGCCCCATGAATGTTCGTCGTTGCCCGTCAGGAGATCGTATATGAGCTCGTATTCACCGTATCTTGCGAGGCCTTTCAGTACGAAGTATGACATATATACGCCGCAGGAAAAACGCTTTGTGCGGACAAGTTTTATCACACTCTCGACAGCCTCCGCGGGGACGAGGCCGATGAACAGTGCGAGCGCGTTTGCGTGCAGTGATGCGTGCGATGACACCGTAGAATCGACGAAGCATTTTTTGTCGTACCGGTAGAACGCGTCGATGAACGCTGATGCGGTGCGTACATCGTCATTCGTCGGCCGGATGCCGAGCGCATGGCGTATCTCATTCATCGCCCGGTGTGCTGAGACGTAGAACGCGTTGAGCACCGCATGGGGGCCGCTGCCGGCGCCTTTGGGGTCGAGATTGAAATCGTAGCCGTCGCGGAGATTCTCCGGCCAGTCGACAAGATTCCATTTGTCCGCCACGTTTTCAATAAGTCCGTCGGCGCGTTCATATTTTTTAAAATAACCGAGTGCGGCTTCTGCTTTCGGGAAAAGTGTTTCAAGCAGAGCACGGTCGCCGGTGTGGCGGTAATAAGTAAGGAGCTGCAGCGGATACTGGAGCGAATAATCGGCGATTTCCTGCATGAACGATCCCGGAGCAACGGCCATGAGCCCGGAACAGATGGTCATCGAATCGGCGAAATCGTGAAGCGCTTTTTTGAAGAGCCGCCCGTCGCCGCCGGAGAGATACAGATGCGCATGCGCGGTGACGGTGAGGTCGCCGAGATACTGGCCTTTTTCGCGGCTCGGGCAGTCGAGGAATAATTCCTGCGAACCATAACGTACACCGTTCGCGCAGATGCGGAATATGCCGTTCAGGAGTTCGCTGCTGCTTTTGAATGCGCAGTTTTTTTCATCGAACGGGTAATGGCGCACCGTCGCGGCAAAATCTTCCATGCGGATGCGCGGATTCGAGGCGATGATCTCGACATACCGGAACGCCTTGTAGTCGTAATACTGAAGCCTGTCCGGCGCACGTCCGGCGAGTGTCCACGTTTCCTGATATGCGCAGTTGCAGCGCATCGCGAAACGGACATTGCCCGCGGCGTCGAGTTCTTCACCGTGACGTATCTCGATTGTGTCGCCTGATTCGCCAAAAGCATTGAGCGTAAACTGGCCGGTGATCTCGTGTCCGAAGTCGATAAAGAAATGTCCGGCACTGCGTTCCTTCACAACCGCCGGTTTCAGTTCGTAGATCGCAAGCTGCGGTGTTTCCTGAAGTGAAAGTGTGTGATCGTCATTGAGATTTTCATCAGCCGAAAGCCAGGCGCTGTCGTCGAAACCGGGGGCTGTCCAGCCAATAGGAAACTGCCGTTCGTCGATGTTTTCAAGATACTGAGTTTCATAGCCGACGGTCGTGCCGCTGCTGTGTGCCGGAACGATATACTTCCATGACGCATCGGTTTTCAGGATGCAGGTTCCGCCGTTCACGATTTCGGCGATGAGTCCCTGACGATAATCACCGCTCTGCCAGACGCGGTTGATGCATCCCTGATAATACACATCAACAGCGATGACGTTTTCGCCCGGTTTGAGAACGCCGGAAAGGTCGATGCGGTTGTAGCGATAATTGAAATGATACGCCGGAGCCGGTCCCTGCGAGACAAACGTGCCGTTCACATACAGCTTGCAGTAATCGTCAGCGCTGATATCGATATACGGTTTGTCGATGTTTTCCACTACGAACGTCCGGCGCACGAACATGCGGCGGTTTTTCAGGTCCGCCCGGTGTTCCGGAAGCGTTTTCGGCGTGAGCTGTTTGTGGAACACATCGATGGGCATGCAATCGCTGAACGCCGCATCGCGTATCCATCGTGCGGTCCATTGCCTGTGTTCGGTTGTCGGATGTTCGTTCTGTGTCATAGGTTATTTTGTTTCCAGGGAGAATGTCAGTATCGACATCGTTGATGAGCTTTTCAGCGTCTGTTCGAAAGCTGCCCACGGTTCAAGGTCGCCTTTGACGCAGCCTACGTATACCGGGATTTGCGGTTCCGCGTATTTCACTCCGGGTGCAAGGTCCAGGCCCACGCTGCGGAAAATATCCGGATGCTGACCGCCGCCCTTGTCCTTCCAGAAATTGACGGCGATCTCTTTTACCGGAGACACAGCGCCGTATGAAAGGTCGTTCGTCGCGTCATACCAGCGGTTCTTTTTCGCCTCATCATCCTTGCCGTCACCGCCGATGTTTGCGGTTGCGTGGAAAAAGTATGAGTTCATCTTCCAGGCAGTCGTATCGATATTCTCAACAGACAGCCACGCTGCGGTGAAATAATTTTTTCCCGGATACACGCTGATGCGTGAACGTATGCGGAATTTCTTCGGGCTGGTCTGCGCTTTGGCGAATTTCCCGTCCTTGTCGACTTCCGTCGTCACGTCACCGGCGCCGGAAAGTACCGCCGTTATATCGAGCGTAAGACGTACCGCTCCCTGATATGCGGTGACCGATTCTATCCTGTCCGGTCCCACCCAGAAGTTCTGCGGGGATGACTGCCATATGAGCGGAAGGAATTTTCCCGCCTCGGTGCCGTTCATCTCGATGCGGTCGAAAATGCTGCCGCCGCCGGTTTCTGCTTTTGTCATCTTCAGAACGCCGTTGTCGATAGTGTATGCGTTGCCGGTCTGTTCAAATGCTATTCCCGGTTTTACCTGCTTCGGCATTTCACCGACGACGATGAAAAATGTTTCACATGTATACGCCGCAAGTTTTTTTGTCGTCACGGCTATCTCGCCGCCTTCGGGAAAGAGATCGATCTGGAACGCCGTGTCATTGTTGCCTGCATCGATGACGCGTATGTTGTCTTTCACGCTTTTCCAGTCAACCGCCGCGGCGATGTTCGATATTCTGATGACTCGTACGCCGTCAGGCATCGGTTTCGACGACGTGTTCGCGATGACGAACGGAATGCGTTTGCGTGCGCCGATAACCGCGCCCGGGGTGTAGATGACTGCCGACGCGATGTTGTCGCTTCTGTCCGCCTCGACGAGCGTTCCATTTTTGTCGGCGATGCAGGCGAGTACATGACCGCCCGGTTTTTTCGCCGCGGTGTCGGGCGGTATCGATATGCTTTTCTTCGCGTCGATGGTGAAACTTTTCACGGATGCGACGCCGTCGGTGACGAGTGTGATATCCGCCTTGGCCGAAATATTGCCGCGGTTTTCGACGGTGAACGTTCCGTTCGCTCCGGCTGTGACGCTAAGCTCCGTAGTGTTGCCGGCGTGTATCTGATATGCCATCGCATTCACGCGCGTCGCCGTTTTCACGAGGAGTTCCCACGGTTCATCCTGCTCGTTGACGAGGCCGTAATTCGAGTCTTCGGGGAAGTTGGCTGATATGCCGAGCGCGGGCTCGTCGCCCCACATGAAATAATCGGAGCCAACCATGAACGGAAGGCCGAATATCATTTTCTGATATACCTCATAGCAGTAACTGCGTTCCGTCTGCGTGTTCACGCGCATGCCGGCGCCGTGTTTGCAGGGAAGGCCGCTGTCATATGCGGGAAATGCCCACTCGGTGATCATGAGCGGGCGTTTGGCGAGGCCGTGGAATTTCGTGAAAAGATCCGGCAGTGTCATGGTCCCGCCGGATATATGTGTGAACGTGACGCCGGTGTCGAGGTCGACGCTTCCATAATAGTTGAATGTCACGATGTCGCAGTATTTTCCCGCGGCTTCCCATACCGGCTCATATGCGGGCGATGCTCCTCCCGCGAACCGGCAGCCGAGTATCATGTGGTTTTTGTCGAATTTCCGTATCGATGACGATATTATCTCAAAATACTTATCCGCAATGAGCCGGACGAAATCTGTTTTGTCGTGTTCAACGGTCACGGTGTTCTTTCCGGTGAAACCGTTCGTGCCGGCACGTATCGCTTCATATGACGGCGCAGTCGCGCCCCAGGCCGCGTTAAGCTGTTCAACCGAAGGATATCGATTTTTCAGCCAGTCGATGAGCGCCGTTTTCGCCGGATGTGAGGCCGGTTTCTTCAATGTTTCCTCGGTGAGTCCGTAGGTTATGCGCTGATCCTTGCCGTACCACGCAAGTTCGTTGTCGAGAAAGTAGCCGAACAGCCACGGATCATTTTTGTCTTTCGCGTAACGCTCCTCAACGGAGAGCTCGCAGAATGCGCGGAACTCGGGATGAAAAACGTTGGGGAAGAACGAACCCGGCGTGGGTTTTTTATTCGTGGGGTAGGTGAGCACATAGTCGTCACCGAAGCGGCAGAACGCACCGCCGAGTCCGGTTTCAATGGCATGCGTGAGCCCTTTGTAAAATACCGATTTTCCCGAACCGGCACCTGCAAGATTGAAATTCCATTCTTTCAGTCGCGACACGGATGCATCCGCCCACTTCTCTTCAGTGCCGTATTTTTTCACCGCGTTGCTGTGATACGGCGCATACCCGAGCGCCTCGCAGAAGTGGCTGCGATAGTTGATATGGTCGGTGCCGATGCCGAAGAACGCGCTGCCGTTCGGATCGAATACCCACCAGCGACCGCCGATGTTTTCCACACGGAAAAATCCTGTCGCTTTTCCGGTGAGCTTCTGCGGTGTCAGTGACGTATAGCCCGGATAGGTCCGCGCAACTTCGGTGATGGTGACGGTGTTTTTTACGGCAGCGGAGAGTGAACGGTATTCTGTGGCGAATCCGCCGCTGTCGAGGCTCGGCTTTCCATACGTGACCGCTTTCGCCGTGAATGCATATCCGCTTTTCCAGACGACGGTGCCGTCTTCGGCGGTGATGATGCCGGTGATGCCGTTCGTCGTCATCTCGAGCGTCATGCGGTACGGTTTGCCGTATTCCCAGACGAAGGCGCTTCCGGTGCCGGGAACGGGTGTGAGTCTGGATTCCTTCGCCCCCTGCGCAAGCCAGTTGCCTTCGAGCATCTCGACCAGTTCCACGAAATGTTTTTTACCCTGCGTGTCGGGAGATTCCACCAGCGCCAGATGCCAGAAATTCTTTTTATCGATAAAGATGCTGACACCGGCGGTTTTCCATTCGGCGCCGGTTGCTTCCCGCAATGTCATCGCTGCGGACACCGAGACCTCTCTGCCGAGCGGCGCGTTGCGGAGCACGGCGAACTCACGCGGCGGGAGCGTGTAGGTGAGCGCACCGGATGCGACTTTCCATCCGAACGATGTAGGCTTCCAGATGTAGCTGAACGACGCGGCATCGGAGAGTTCGTCCTTGAACGTGAACGGCGCATCCGCCGCGGCTAGAGTGAACAGTATGGCGAGCAGCAGTGTGAGTGATAGAACGGACCTCATAACGGCCTCCTCAGGCGATGTTTTTTATCGATGCCCGGTCGCGGTAGACCGGCTCGTAATAATTGCGAAGCGGTTTCGGGTTTGCGGTCATGAAGAATGCGATGATGTCGTCGGCGGTCTTGTCATACGGGAGTGCGATGGTCGACAGCGGCGGTGTGAGGTATTTCGCGCAGAAGAGGTCGTCCACGCCGATTACGGACAGGTCGTCCGGAATGCGTATGCCGGTGTCATGCGTCGCGCGATAGAGCTTCATCGCCGCGAAGTCGTTCTCGCAGAATGCGGCTGTCACGGCATTGTCACGCATCGTGGAACGAAGCAGTTCCGGAGACAGCAATTCGTCGTAATCGTCATTGTTAAGTTCAATCGTCCCGGCAATGCGCATGCCGAGTGCATCGGCGTGTTTTTTGAATCCCACCAGACGCTGTGTATCGATGCCGGTAATCTTGTACGGCCTCGTCTTTGATGAAACATACAGTATGTTCCGGTGACCGTTCGACGCAAGCCGTTCAGCGGCGATTCGGGTAACGGCATCGTCTTCAAAGCCGACGTAACTGAAGCGCACTTTGCTCCGAATCGACGGGTACGGCAGACCGATGAAAAGGATGTTCTGCACGTATTCATTGATCTTCAAAAGCACCGCGTCGTGCACCTGAGCGCCGATGATGATGATACCGCGGGCGCGCCGGGCCGCGAGTTCATGCACGCAGGCTTCCTCGGCGTTGATATCGAAATCGGTGAAGAATATCTCAAGCGAGTACTGCTTCGCGCGTGCGGCCGCGCAGAGACGGTTGATGAACGGTTCGAAGAACGAATATTCAAGCTTCGGCATGATGAGCCCGAGCACGTTCGACGTCTTTCTGCGTATCATGCTCGCCGAGTGCGACGGTATATAGTTGTGTTTGGCGATGACAGTCTCGACTTTCAGCTTGGTTTTCGGCTTCACCAGCGGTGAACCGTTGATGACGCGGCTTACCGTCATGTAGCTGACGCCGGCTTTTTTTGCGATATCGCGTATGTTCAAAAATGCCTCAATAATGTGACTGTTCACATAGTATAGTACATACGCCTGTTGCTGTCAAGGCGCGGGTGGTCTGAGCAATATTGTCCAGAAAAAAGCATATTTTTCCATATAAAAGTCGCATGAAATCATTGCCTTACCGCGGCTTCATCATTACCTTTAACGCCAAGACCCGGTCCGGCAGCGGCATCCGGGAACAAAAGATTTACGTTGAACAAAGGAGTTCATCATGGCTACCGGCGAGAAGAAACTGCGTTGGGGTATCATCGGCACCGGCGGGATCGCTAAGGCGTTCGCGCGCGGCGTTGCGCATTCGAAAAAAGGGGAGCTTGTCGGCGTTGCAAGCAGAACCAAGGAAGGAGCCGAGAAATTCGGTGCAGAGTACAATATACCGCACCGACACGAAGGTTACGATGCGCTGTTGGCTGACAAGGATATCGATGCGGTCTATATCGCGACTCCGCATCCATTGCATGCCGAATGGGCTATCAAATGCGCCGAAGCGGGCAAGCACATCCTGTGTGAAAAGCCCGTGACGCTCAACTATTATATGGCGCTTGCCGTCATCGAAGCGGCACGCCGCAACGATGTCTTCTTTATGGAAGCGTATATGTATCGCTGCCATCCGCAGACGGCGAAGCTTGTAGAGCTTCTGAAAGCGAAAGAGATAGGTGATGTGCGTTTCATCCAGGCGTCGTTCGGTTTCCACGGCGGGTTCAATCCCAACGGACGTCTTTTCAATAACGCGCTCGGCGGCGGCGGCATCCTCGACGTGGGCGGCTACTGCACCACGATGGCGCGTCTCGTCGCCGGTGTCGCACTCGGCAGGGATTTCGCCGAACCGATAGAGTTCAAGGGCTCGGGTTATGTGGGCGAAAGCCGCGCGGACGAATGGGCGTCGGCAAGTCTCAAGTTCGAAGGGAACATCGTCGCATCGCTCTCGACCGGTGTGTCGGTGAATCTCGATAACTCGGTGCGCATTTTCGGCACGAACGGAAATATTTATATACCGACACCGTGGGTCCCCGCACGCGAAGGCGGAACCGTTAAGATCATCGTAACGAAAAAAGGAGAACCGGCACCGCGCGAGATACTCATCGAGACGAATGAATGGCTCTACGGCATCGAAGCGGACACGGTTGCCGATAACATCACAAACCGCGAGGCGAAATTCCCGGCGATGAGCTGGAACGATACGCTCGGCAATCTGAAGATGCAGGATATGTGGCGCGAGCAGATCGGCATGGAATATGACGCCGAGAAACCCGAAGGCTGGACACAGACGATACACCGCAGACCGCTTGCCGTGAAAAAAGGCAGCGTGATGAAATACGGCAAGGTTCCCGGCATCGACAAGCCGGTGTCGCGCCTGGTCATGGGCGTTGATAATCAATCGGTACTATCGCAGGCCTGCATCATGTTCGACGATTACTATGAACTCGGCGGGAATGCATTTGATACGGCCTACATCTACGGCGGCGGCAAGCATGAATCGAATCTCGGTGAGTGGATACGTCTCCGGAATATCCGCGAGAAGGTTGTCATCCTCGACAAGGGCGCGCACACACCGTTCTGTAATCCGGTGGATCTGAACAAACAGTTCCTTGAAAGTCTCACGCGGTTGAAGACCGATTACGTCGACATCTATATGATGCATCGCGACAACATCGACATACCGGTTGGAGAGTTCATCGACGTGCTCAACGAACATGTGAAGGCCGGCCGTATGCGCGCGTTCGGTGCGTCGAACTGGACTATCGAACGCATTGAGGCGGCGAACGAATACGCGAAAAAGAAGGGCTTGAAAAGTTTCTCGGCCATCAGCAACAATCTGAGCCTTGCGCGTATGGTGAATCCGGTCTGGGGCGGTTCGCTCTCGTTCTCGGACCCCGTTTCACGCGCGTGGCTCAAGAAGACACAGATGCCGCTCATGCCGTGGTCGAGCCAGGCACGCGGGTTCTTTGTTCCGGAACGTGCACGGCCCGATCTGCATACCGACAAGAGCCTTTCACACTGCTGGTACAGTGATGATAATTTCCAGCGTCAGGCACGGGCACTCGAGCTTGCGAAGAAAAAAGGCGTATCGGGCGTCACCATCGCCTGCGCCTACGTGCTCTGCCAGCCGTTTCCCACGTTTCCGCTCATCGGCCCCCGCACGCCGCGCGAGACCGAGGATTCGTTCAAGGGACTGACGGTGGAACTGACGCCGGAAGAGCTTTTGTGGCTTAATCTCGAAAGCTGATCGAACATACGTTATAAGCGGCACAGCGGCGAAAGTCGTTGTGCCGTTTTTTTTTACCGAATGCTTTGCGGCGGTTTGACAACATTGAAAATGGCGATATACTTTTCGTATGGCACAGGAACGTGAAACAAAACAGCGGCACAACAGGATCGCATTGCTGCTCAGCGTCCTCGACAATAACGGCCATTCCAGCAAGTTCGTACAAGGCCTGCAGTCCGTTTGTTCTGCACACGGGGACACGCTGGTTGTCATGGACCTGTCTGACCCGGGTTCACTTGGGCAGGCAGAGTCGTTTTTCCGATTGGCGGCGCAGGGAGGTGTGGACGGTGTCGTTGCGGCGTCAGGGCTCCTCTCACATCATTATGCCGGTGATGATATCCGGAGTATGCTGACACGCATATTTTCCGTACCGGTGGTGGCGCTGGGAGGTATTCTCACCGGCATTCCTTCTGTAGTCATGGATAATGCCGGAGGGATAACAGCGGCAATCGATCATATCGTCCGGATACATAACCGCAAACGCTTTGTGTTTCTTCAAGGCCCGCCGAAAAGCATCAACGCGACGGAACGTTATAACGCATTCTGCGCGGCAATGCAGCGGCATCAAATCACCGTTGATCCATCACAGGTCATTCCCGGCGATTTTAACGAGGTGCGGGCGCGGTCCGCTTTTCTGAAATATCTTGACGCAGGCGGAATCTGCGATGCGGTGGTTGCCGCAAACGACAGTATGGCGATAGGCGTAATGGGTGCATGCATTGAACGCGACATACGTCCGGGAGACGATATCAGTATCGCGGGGTTCGATAATCACGAGGATGCGATGTATCATGCCGTTCCGCTTACCACCGCGAATCAGGAGACCGCCGCAATGGGCGCTCAAGCGGGCCGGATGCTTTATTGTATGATGGATGGTGCGCCGGTACCGATGGTGACCACGGTATCGTCGGGTCTTGTGGTGCGCCGGTCATGCGGCTGCTCCGAAGCGGTGTACACGAAGGTCGGCACGACGGAGAAGGAACAGCGTTCGCATGATTCACTGCTTGCAGCGCACTATGCGTCGCGGAAAGCGCTGTATGGTCAGTTCAGGCAGCTTCAGGAACTCGGTTCAGAGCTCATCACGCAGTTCAGCAGTGACCATCTGCGGGAACTGCTCATGAAACGGCTTCCCGGATTCGGAACTACCTATTGTTTCCTTGCGGAATTCAATACAGAGAACGCGGTCCTTCCCTCGTTCAAAGATGGCGCGTTTCCGCCGTCATTGACGACGATCATGCATGCGCGTGACTGTCGCGATGTAAAGGAAAATCGCGGTACGGTCATTCCTGCGGATGCATTACTTTCCTCGGTTCCGGAACATTCGAAGCTGCCGATACTTGTTATGCCGGTTTCATCGAACGGACGTATGTACGGATTTTGGGCGCTCGATTTTTCCTTCGAATACGGCGAATTTATCGAATCACTGCGGAAACATGTAGGTGCTGTGCTTTCCGGTGAGCGATTGATACACATGCGTGATGATGCTGAAGCGCAGCTCAGGCAGGCGCTCGTAATGCTTGAACGGCATAATATGGAATTGAGCTATCGTGCGCAGCGTGATGAACTTACCGGACTGCTGAACCGCCGGGGCTTTCTGGATGTCGCATCGCGTGAGATGGAGATGCCGTTGGGAAACGGTGAGCGGCACATGGTCTTTTTCATCGATCTTGACAGGCTCAAAGTGATCAACGATACCTGGGGACATGCAGCCGGTGACGAGGCAATAGCCGCAGCGGCAAAGATACTGACCGACGGATTCCGTAAAAGCGATATCGTGGGGCGGATCGGCGGGGATGAATTCGTCGCCATGGCCCGTATCCGCGATGAACACGATATCGAGCATATCCGTGAGCGGCTGAACAAACTGGCGCAGGTCTGGAACAATTCATCGGGCAGGCCGTTTCAGATCTCGTTCAGCATCGGCTCGTCTGAACCGAAGACCGAGCATGACACACTTGACGCATTACTCAGCGCGGCAGATTCCATCCTCTATGAAGAAAAACGCCGGAAGAAGTCGGGTCAGGCCGGCGGCAGTCTCCAGCGCGAGTAGAGCACCGAACACGGTTCATTTTTTTTAAACTGCTGATAGTACGCCGTGAATATGCTGCCGTCAGCCAATTCCACGCTTGAAGGATATCCAAGATCGCCGGAGGGCCCGCGGTCGTTGATGATGATATCGGTTTCCCATGTCTTTCCTTCGTCGCGGCTTATCATCGCCCGTTGGCCGAACGGTTTTTTTCTATAGCCGTAGACGCAGACAAGCGCGCCGGACGAATGACGCAGCAGATGCGGCGGAGCGCCGTGGATGCCGAGCGGTTTTGCTTCACTCCAGGTCTTTCCGCCGTCGAATGAATCCGTCTGCAGCAGTGTGAATACATATCCCTCGGCGTCTTTCTTTGAATAATCATTGTAACGGATAAGCCCGAGAATATGTCCGCCTCCGAGATCAAGCGCGTGCGGTTCATTGAAATTATCATGCAGCCAGTCCTTCGGCAGCGGCACCGTGCCGAGCTGTTTCCATTTCTTTCCGTCTTTGCTCGTCCACGCTTCAATATCCCCTTTGCCGTATTCCAGCGTGCTGTAGTGATACTTCCCTTTTACGATATTTGCGAAACGTTTTCCGAAATAGAGGAGTGTTCCATCCGGACGCAGTGCGGGGCCGTGCGGCGCCGACACCGGTGACGGGTATATTTCGCCCCACGAGGTGCCGTCATCGCTCATGCGGGTGTATGAACCCTGCCAGTGCTCGAGTTCTTTATTCCATAGCGCAACGGCGTTTTTCCAAACCGACGAACCTTTATACATTTTCATGTAAACGCGGATGTCGCTCGTGAACCACGAGACAAGAAGGTTCTTGCCGCCGAGTGAGATGATGCCCGCATCGCGGTCATCGAGCGGCGTGTCGGTGATGATCTCCGGCATCGACCATGTCTGCCCGTCGTCCCTGCTCCGGAACAGCGTTGTCTTTCCCCACGGGCAGATATGCGAATTACGGAATCCTGATGCCGCGACGATGAGTTCACCCTCCGGTGTCCGGCAGACGGTGGGCCAGCCGAAATAGCCGAGATAGGACTTCTCCTCGCGGTGTACGATGCCGTGTCTGGCGGATGCGCGTTTGCTCATGGTAAACTCCTTATCGATCCGAATATAATTCGATATCGCTCATCGAGCGCGGGGAAATATATGTGATATGTAGTGCTATATCTTTATCGCAACCAGCATCATACCGCCGGCTGCGATCACTATACCCGCGTACTGCAGCATCGTGAAATTAGACTTGAACGCCAGCGCAAGGATCAGCTGAGCGATAAGGAACGCCCCGCCGATGCCGATGCCGTACGCAATAGCCGGCGGGATTATCTTGTACATCTCTTTCAGGACGAACATGCTGGGAATGACGATGGCGGTTGCCGCAATAAAGCCGGCGATGTTCCACGGCTTATATTTTTCAGGAATGCTGTATAAGAGGACGGAGCTTACCTGCATTGCCCAGAATATGATAAGGAGCGGCAGTGCGGGAAATAATTTTATCGTCATGTTTCAATCCGCGTACGTTGATGGTGAGCCGTTCATCGTGCGAAGCGGAAATCCGAGCGGTTCAAAAATGTCCCGGAGTTTCGTAAAGCCCGCGCGCAGAATGCCGTAATCGCCTCCGGCCGCGATGAACTTTACGCCCATGTCCAGAAGCCGCTGTGTATATTCTACATCGATACCCGGCGTGCCGCAATAGATGCCGTTCTTTTCACAGGCGCGGGCTACGCGTTTGATCGCATCCTGCACGCGCTGATGTTTGATGTCGCCGGAAAGCCCCATGCTGTTCGACAGGTCCGCGGGCCCGACGAAAAGAATATCGATGCCTTTGACGGCCGCGATCTCTTCCACGCGGTCAAGCGCTTCCATATCCTCTATCTGCGGAACGATAAAGGTGTTCTCATTCGCGAAGCGCATGTACGTTTTCGTTTCCATGAAGCCCATATCGGCGTCGGGGTTCACGCCGTCGATGCCGCGATGGCCCTGCGGCGGGAATTTCGTGTCGGCGACGATGCGTGCCGCGTCTTCGGGCGTAAGGACATGCGGTATCATGATTCCTTTCGCGCCCATCTCAAGCGGCTGTATGAGGTCGTCATACTGCCCCCGGACGATACGCACCATCGCATCCATATCGTTGATGCGTGCGGCGCGTATGAGATTTTCCAGCGTCTCGCGGTTGATGCCCACGTGTTCATTGCATATCCACAGACAGTCGAAGCCGAATTTGCCGATCAGTTCGACGATGGCCGGTGTTGTGTAATGGCTTGCGACGCAGAGTATGTTTTCCCCGCGTTTCATCTTGTCTTTGACCGTGCTTGTTTTCATGGTGTCACCTCGCGTACAATATACTGTATATGAGCATGATGCGGTTGCACAATCGTACATAACTATTGCACAACGTTTCAGACGGAAAGCGCTTGTTCAATCCCCTCAAATCGATTATACTCGCCGTATGAAGACGAAACTCGACCCGTTTTTCAGGGCATTCCATATCCCCGATGTGGATGTGGACACATTGTCCCGTACACTGGCCGCCGAATACTTTTCCGCAAATGCGGAAGGGGAAACGCTCACGGCGCGGGGCAGAAATATACGCATTGTGCCGAACGTCTTCGCAGCCGAGCAGGCCCGTACCGTGACGCCGACGGCGCATCGTCATCTGTTTCTTGAAATAATACTCATCGTCGAGGGGAACGGCGTATTCGAGCATAACGGCATCGAGCTCATGATACAGAAAGGCGATATCGTATTTGTCGGCCATTATCTGCTCCATCGCATCAAGCGCGCGGAAAAAGCTTTCTCATACATCGGGATACGTTTCGTGCCGGAAGCGCTCGAGAACTCCGCAACGATTTCCGGACAGCTCACGGTCACCGCGTTCAGGATATTCGATCCGTTCTATCCGCCGGACAGCGCATCGCCCGTACTGCACCTGACCGGAGCATCATTCTCGCGTATGCTCATCCATTTCCTGCAGGTCGTCCACGCTTTTTCACAGGCATCGAAACCGCGTGACCATCTCATTGCCGAGTTTCGCGCGCTCATGGCGGCGGTTATCACCGAGCGAGGAAGCGTCGACGAGGCGCATACACATGACGGCTCGCTTGCCGCCGTATTCGCGTACATACGCGAGCATGTCGCCGAACGGCTGTCGCTTGCCGCACTCGCCGAGACGGCCGGGATGAGCAGGACGTCATTGTCGGTGAAGTTCAACCGGATGACCGGGATGTCGCTGCCGAACTATATCAACGAACTGCGCATCGAGCAGGCGAAACAGCTGCTCGCCTCGTCCCGATTAAGCGTGTCCGCGATTGCGGAACGCACCGGGTTCGCCAGCGATTCATTCTTCATCCGTGAATTCAAAAAACGCGTCCGTGCCACACCGCAGACGTTCAGGGAACGTTCAGTGTCCGCCCGGTAGCGGGCAAAGCGCGTCAGGCATGTTTACAGCGCGGTGTTCCGGTACGCGCGCGGGTCCATGCCGGTGAACTTCTTGAACATCCGTGAAAAATGGAACTCGTCATAGAAGCCGAGCGACAGCGCGATATCGTGAAATGTTTTTTTCGGCGAAGACGCTATCATGGCGGATGCGTCGGCGATGCGGCGTCGCAGCTGATATTCCTTGAGTGACATGCCGCATTCACGGTAAAAGAGACGCTTGAACGTACTGACGCTCATCGACGCCTTCTCTGCGCAGGAGACTTCCGTCCGCGGCTGCGACGGATCGGTATCTATTTCTTTGCGGATGAACGCGATGCGCGAATTCCTGTCTGGTTCGGCATGTTCCCGCGCGAGATCGATGAACAGAGCGGCGAGTATGTGCGGTAACCGCATGCGGGCGAAGATGTCCGGCGAGTCTGCTGCGAATGCGATCTCCTCGAAGTATGACGCGAGGCGCGCATGTTTCGATCGCGTATGCCAGTTGATGGTGAGCCCCTTTGATGCGGCGGTAGTCGAATCGCCGCGATGTGCGGAGAACGTTATTGATATCGCTTCATACGGGGCCTCCGGAAGCGGATTGTCGAATGATATGTGCGCCGGAAACAGTACGATATCCCCCTGCCTCAAGGTGACTATTTCATCATCCCAGCATGCGCGGCGTTCCCCCGATACCAGCAGGTATATCACATGCTGTTCCGGGACGTACGGGATATGCCAGTCGGAAAAATCGCTGCGTATGAAGCGGCGTGCCGAGATGATGGTGCGGTCGAACGGGGCGGCAAGTGTTACGGTTTTCATATGCTGCTTTCTTGTCAGATCAGGTTGCAGGAATAGTCCCGCGCTATGAACTGATAGTACATGAATTCCCTGTATTTTCAATTCTCCTGCAGCGGGTTCCGAAGTATACTATAGATATGCGCGTATCGCTCCTGCCGAACTCTTACGGTGCGATACCCATGTATGACGCAAGGAGAGACTATGGCTGAACAACCGAATATCATTCTCATAATGTGCGATCAGCTCAGGGCGTTCGAGGTTGGCTGCTACGGGAACGCCGTCATCCGTACGCCGAACATGGATCGTCTGGCAGCCGAGGGCGTGCGCTTTGAAACGGCGATCACGAACTTTCCGGTGTGCATGGCCGCCCGCTCGGTGATGCTATCCGGTCAGTACAATCGCACCTGCACCGGCGGGGTAGGTAATGTGAATATCCCCGGCGCGAACGAGGGCGGGAACAATATGCCCGAATATCCGTCGGCGGGGCGTCCGCATCTGCCTGCGCAGACAGTAGCGGAACTATTGCGCAGCGGGGGGTATCATACATCCGTCATCGGAAAGTGGCATATCCATTCATGGCCGAATGACATCGGGTTCGATCACTGGCTTATCCCGCGGGTGCATCATGCGCATACCGGGCAGCTTTTTACCGAGAACGGCGGACCGGAATTCTCGCCTCCCGGATTCAGTGTGGAGTATGAGGCTGAGCGCGTCGAATCATTTTTACGCCAGCCGCATGATGCGCCTTTTTTTCTCTTTTACAGTATATCCCCGCCGCATTGCCCGATGAGCGATGCGCCTGAAAAATATCTTTCGATGTACGATCCCCGGTCGATCCCGCTGCGCCCCAATGTCGATGCATCAAAGCGGCTTAAGGATCAGGATCACTGGTTCAAGGTATATCGCTGGGATTACCGGTATTACAATCTGCATCTGCCGTATACCGAAGATCTTCCGCCGGAGTACGATCTGAGGCGCTGTATCGCCGATTACTACGGGCTTACCACCTGGGTTGATGACTGCCTCGGGCGTGTGCTTGCCGCGCTCGATGACACCGGCCTTGCGGAGAACACCGTTATCATATTCACATCGGACCACGGCGATAATCTCGGCAGCCATGGACTTGTTCAGAAAGGCGGGCCGAACGAAGAGTCTATACGCATTCCGCTCATCATGCGCGGTCCCGATGCCTGCATGCGGGGTAAAGCGGCCCGGAACGATGTTGTCGCGAGCCTTGTCGATATCGCGCCGACCGTACTTGCAAGGTCCGGTATTTCCATCCCCGGACATTTTCACGGGCAGGACCTTTTTTCGCCGCGGGATGAGCATGCAATTGTGGAGACCGGCGGGGGCGCTGGCGTGCGCACGCTGCAGCATCTCTACTATGTGCCTTTTGCTGAAAAGCGTGTTCTGTCCGGCAAGCCGCAGTCGATATTTGATATGGAACATGACCCCTATCAGACACACAATCTGGCATCGGAACATGACGATATGCGGTCACTTGACGGCATTCTGCGGCAATGGGATGTGCGTGTTCCGTGGATGTCCTAGCGCGGGACATCTCCCGCAACCCAATTGACGTAAAGAATAGTATAACAGCGAGAACACGCACATGGATGTGCGGGATCATGATGTATCCCCGCGCTTCGCTAGCGCCAGCGGTGCCGGATGCACCGCGAGAGCGACAGTAAATCTTGGTAAATAGTATGTACAGAATACGCAAAATATCCGAAGTAATAGTCCTAGCGCGTGATTGACATTCTTCCCGTCCGTTGTGTAATGTTCATGGCCATACGTTATCTTGAAGGAGATGCCATGAAAACGCTCACGTGGGATCACAGCACGTACTATATCGATAGAAAGCCCGCGTTCCTGGTGTCCGGAGAATTCCATTATTTCCGTGTCCCGAAGGCGGACTGGGAACGGCGTCTCATCCTCTTCAAAAAGGCCGGCGGCAATTGCGTTGCCACCTATGTGCCCTGGATACTGCATGAGCCGAAGGAAGGCGACTTTCATTTCGGTGATATACCCGAGCGCGATCTTGAGGGATTCCTTTCGCTCTGCGCATCGCTCGATATGTTTGTCATCGCGCGTCCGGGTCCGTATCAGTATTCGGAACTCCGCTACGACGGGCTCCCGCCGTGGCTGTGCGATAATTATCCCGAACTCCGCGCACGGAATATCGCGGGGGAACCCTTCCGCATCTCGTCGATATCGTATCTGCATCCGCTGTTTCTCGAAAAGACCAAACGCTGGTTCGACGCCGTCTGTCCGCGCATCGCCAAACATATGCGCTCGAAAGACGGTGCTGTTGCTATGGTGCAGATAGACAATGAACTCATGGGCATACACGAATGGTTCGGCGGCTGGGACTATAATCCCGAGACCATGGGCTTCGGCCGCGAGGACGGGCGCTATCCGCAGTTTCTGAAAAAAAGATACGGCACCATCGCTCCGCTGAATGCTGCGTACAACACATCGTTTGCGGCATTCGCCGATGTGCGCCCGACGACAGGGCCGAAAACAGCATCCGATGCGCGGCGCGTGAAGGACTATGACGAGTTTTATTTCACGACTATCGCCGAATACTCGTCGACGCTTGCGGGCTGGATGCGCGGCTACGGCATCGACTGCACGATATGTCATAACTCGGGCAACCCGAACATGAACGCATATTTCCGCGAGACTGTGGCGGCGCTCGGCAATAAGGAGTTCATCCTCGGCTCGGACCACTATTATAATCTGAACCTCGAATGGGCGCAGAACAATCCGACCCCGCAGTATGCCGCGAACATGTTCATGTCGCTTGAGATGCTGCGGAGTATGGGCTTTCCGCCGTCGGTGCTTGAACTTCCGGCCGGGAGCCTTTCCGACTGGCCGCCGATAACGGGGAAGGATCTTTCCGCGTGCTACATGACCAACTGCGCATTCGGCATGAAAGGAATAAACTATTATATTTTCACCGGCGGGAAAAATCCGGCCGGCACCGGCGTTACCGGCGAGATATATGATTACGGCGCTCCGGTATCCGCGAACGGCGAAGTCCGGCCGTCGTATAAAGCACTTCAGCGGTTCGGATCGTTCCTGAAAAGGAATGCGTGGATGGCCGGTTCACGCCGTGTTTCCGATGTGAACATCGGCCTGCAATGGCAGCTCCCGCGCGGTAAATACAGTTTCAACCGCGTCAAGGAGATCGGTTATTCCGATTCCGAGGCATGGGAGTTCACGATCAAAGGAGCACTGCTCTCGTCGCAGTACGCGTCGCTATCGCCGAACTTTGCCGATCTTTCATCGGATGAACTGCTCACGACGTTAACCACGCCGCTTATTGTACCGTCATCCGTGTCGATGAGCGCCGATATTCAGAAACGTCTTGTCTCGTTCGTCTCACAGGGCGGAAGCATACTGCTCGCTCCGGTTGTCCCGTATCTCGACGAAAAACTTAACGCCTGCACGATACTCCGCGACTATATCGGGTCGCCTGTCATAGAGCCCATCACGGTGCAGAGTCCCATCGTAACGGTGGGCGGAGTAAATACTGTCTTCATGAACGGCGGACTGTTCAAATGTGTAAAGCGGCCCGACCACGCAGAACCTATCGCCTCCGAAGAGACTACGAAGTCGGAGATCGGCTGGTCGCGTGAGATGCAGGGCGGCGGAACGGTTATATGGCTCGGTATGCACTGGAAGAACGCCACCAAAGAACATGCCGCGATGATGCGCTATCTCGTCCGCGAACTCGGCGGCCGCAAACCTGTTGTCTGGTGCGATAATCAGAACCTGCTTACGTCGCTCCGTGTGAAAGACAATAAGGCGATGCTCTTTGTCATGAATCTGTTCTCGGCGCCGGCACAGGCAACGGTCACGGTGGATATCGGAAACGGGAAACATAAGCGTATGCGGTTCTCGCTCGGCAGCATGGAAGTGAAAACGCGGAAGTTCACGCTGGCGATAAAGGCCGGAAAATAGCGAGTGTAACCACACGCCTTTTAATAGGCGTGGTATTCGCGCGCTTCGTTCCGGGAAACACGCAAAGGCTTTCCCTTTCGTAGGGTTAGCGAAGAATATATCATGGGCACGCGGGTAGACGGCTTTCTCGACCAAGTGGCGGACGGTTTTCTCGACTGAGCAGATGTCTTTCTCGACCGAGCGGATGACTTTCTCGACCGAGCAGAAGGCTTTCTCGACCGAGCGGAAGACTTTCTTGACCGAGCGGAAGACTTTCTTGACCGAGCGGAAGACTTTCTTGACCGAGCGGAAGACTTTCTTGACCTCGATCGAGCGGATGTCTTTCTCGATCGAGCGGATGTCTTTCTCGATCGAGCGGAAGACTTTCTCGACCGAGCGGAAGACTTTCTCGACCGAGCGGAAGACTTTCTCGACCGAGCGGAAGACTTTCTCGACCGAGCGGACGGTTTTCTCAACAAAGAAAAGGGGGTGTGGGAAAGATTGTGTAAATACTCCTAAAACATAAAATGCAATAAGGAGTAGAAGATGTCAAAAGTCAAACAACTGAAACCAAAGGACAAGATCATTAATGACCTTCTTGATCAACTATTGGATGAGTATGACGGCACGAACACAGAAATGATAACTGGAAAAGATGGGCTTATGCTTGCCATCAAAAAGCGGCTCATTGAACGGGCGATGGACAAGGAAATGGATCATCATCTGGGGTATGAAAAATACTCCAAGGATGGTATCAACTCCGGGAATTCGCGCAACGGAGATTACCCGAAGACGGTACTCACAGAGCAAGGCAATATCGATATTGAGGTCCCCCGTGATCGCAACGGTGTCTTCCAGCCGCGTATCGTCGCGAAGGGTCAACGGCGTTGGACGGGGTTCGATAAAAAGATTATCTCGATGTATTCACGGGGGATGACAACCCGAGATATTCAGGGTCATATTAAAGAGATGTATGGCGTTGATGTTGACCCGACGCTTATCTCCGCGGTTACCGATGGCGTCATGGATGATGTTCATGAATGGCAAAACCGTTTGCTTGATGCCGTGTATCCGATCATGTATCTTGATGCGCTGCGGGTAAAAATCCGCGATGAAGGACACGTTTGCAACAAAGCGGCACATTTGATTATTGGAATCAACATGAGCGGAAAGAAGGAATTATTAGGTATTTGGCTTGAACAGAACGAAGGTTCTAAGTTTTGGTTAAAAGTGATTACTGACTTAAAAAACCGTGGTGTTCAAGATGTATTCATTGCCTGCGTTGACGGATTGTCGGGATTTCCCGAAGCAGTGCACGCCGTATACCCCAATACCGAGGTGCAGCGGTGTATTGTTCATATGGTCAGGAGTTCTCTGCGATATGTGTCACGCAAATACCGCAAATCGGTCGCGGATGACCTGAGACAGATATATACTGCCACAAGTGAAACGACTGCGTCAACAGCACTTACTTCATTCACAAAGAAATGGGAACGACAGTATCCGACGATCGGCTTGCTGTGGAAAAACAATTGGAACAGTATATCGCCATTCTTTGCATATCCTCCAGATATTCGCAAAGCGATCTATACAACAAATGCAATCGAGTCATTGAACATGAGCGTCAGGAAGGTGATAAAAAACCGAGCATCATTTCCAAACGACGATGCGGCGCTTAAGATGTTGTACCTATCGATCAAACGTGCGTCTGAAAAGTGGACAAGGCCGATCCGTGATTGGGGAAGTGCGCTTAATCAATTTGCTATATTGTTCGGTCCAAGAGTGCCGATATATAATGGGACCACAATTGATGTACAAACTATTTCGAATGTGAAATAGAACGCGGGGCATTTACACAATCAATCCCACACCCCCAAAGAAAATGGTTTTCTTGACAAAGAAAATGGTTTTCCCGGAGATTGGATAAAGATAAGACAAAAAAAAGGCCTCCGCAATCCCCAAATGATGAAAAGGCTGTATATAAAGGGTGATACGCGCATGGCGTTGCTGAGCCGAAGGCGAATAGCGCGTAGTAAATTTCACAAAACTGTATTGCCGAATATGGCGTTTTAGCATACACTTATACCGGTGAGTCAGGAGCGCCCTTGATGACAAACGAAGAAAGGATTGCCGCATTACGCACACTCGTTGCCACATTCCGTGACAATATCGTTGAGTATAAAGAAAAGGGTTATAAAGAAGCTAAAGTACGTCAGGATTTCATCAATAAATTCTTCAAACTGCTCGATTGGGACATCGACAACGACGGCGGGAAAAGCGAACAGTACCGTGATGTCATAATAGAAGATTCTATCGAGATAGCCGGTGCGCAGAAAGCGCCGGACTACTGCTTCAAGATAGGCAAGGAACGCAAATTCTTCGTTGAGGCGAAAAAGCCCTCGGTATCCGTTAAGGACGAACACGACCCCGCGTATCAGGTGCGGCGGTACGGATATACGGCGAATCTGCCGCTGTCCATTCTCACGGACTTCGAGGAATTCGCGGTGTATGATACGCGCATCAAACCGGCAAAGATCGATAAGTCCGGCGTGGGGCGGATATTCTACTGCACATACGAAGACTACGAAAAGCAATTGGATTTCATCTATTCTACGTTCTCCAAAACGGCGATAGAAAAAGGAAGTTTCGACAAGTATGTCCATGAGGCCAAATCCAAGCGCGGAAGTGAAAGCGTAGACAAAGGGCTGCTCTCGCTCATCGAAGGGTTCCGCGTTGATCTCGCTAAGAACATCGCCAAGCTCAACAAGAAACTCGATATCTATCAGCTCAATCATGCCGTTACCAAGATAATCGACCGGATAATATTCCTCCGCATCGCCGAGGATAAGGATGTTGAGAAGTACGGGATATTGTTGAATGCGGTGACGGGCACGGAGAAGAAGGGAACAAGGGGCTTAAGCCCCTTGTCCTCCAAGATAAAAGCAATCTTCAAAGCCGCGAACGAGAAATATAACAGCGAACTGTTCAAGGCGCATGAGACAATAGACACGGCGGTCATCGACGACGACGTGCTCAAGGACATCATCACCGCGCTGTATTATCCGGATTGTCCGTATGAGCTTTCGGTGCTGCCGCTGGAAATACTCGGGAATATCTATGAACAGTTCCTCGGCAAAACCATACGGCTCACTGAATCGCATCTGGCGAAGATCGAAGAAAAGCCGGAAGTGCGGAAAGCGGGCGGGGTGTATTATACGCCGCAGTATATTGTGGAATATATCGTGAAGAATACGGTGGGCTCACTCACCCTCTCCCCGGCCCTCTCCCTCTCTCAAGGAACGAGAGAGGGAGAGGGAGCGAACACAATGGGGCAGGTGACGAGTAAAACACCAGAGGAAGTATCGAAGCTCCGGATATGCGATCCGGCGTGCGGGAGCGGGTCGTTCCTCATCGGCGCGTATGATTATCTGCTGGAATGGCATTACAAGTATTATGCGGATGAAAAGAACATCGAGCAGGCGATCAAAGAAAAGCGCATCTATAAATACAGCAAAGGGTACAGGCTCACCATTGAGGAGAAGAAACGGATACTCATCAACAATATCTACGGCGTGGATATAGACCCGCAGGCGGTTGAGGTTACGAAGCTTTCGCTGGTGCTGAAGATACTCGAGGGCGAGAACGCGGAAAGCGCGGGGACGCTCCTTACGTACAGTTCCGTGAAGATGCTGCCGGACTTGTCGAACAATATCAAGTGCGGGAATTCGCTCATCGGCAGTGATTTTTATAAAGACAAGCAGATGGATATGTTCGACACTGCAGAGATGCGGAAGGTGAATGCGTTCGATTGGGAGAAGGAGTTTCCCGCTGTTTTTGCGGCGGGTGGATTTGATGTGGTGATTGGGAATCCGCCATATGGAGGATTACTTAGCGATTCTGAGAAAGAATATCTATGTAAGTCGTATTCATCGTATGAGTATCAGTTGAATAGTTTTTGTTTTTTTATGGAAAAAGGAGTGCGATATTTACGAACTGATGGTTTATTGTCATTTATTGTTCCTGCGGTATTTTTAAATCAGCATTACTTTATGAATATTCGAAATATAATCTTGAAGAAAACAACAGTAAAGCATTTAGTCCTTCTAAATTATAAGGTCTTTGAGCAGGCAGATACAGGGGATACCTGTATCTTTATTGTTGAAAATTCGAACATTCAGGCCGATTTAAAATATAGCACAATACGAGATCGTGAATTGTTCTTATGTCCTGAAAAAGGGACGACCAATCAGACAATATTTTTAAATAACAAGAGATTTGAGTTCATTTTTTCAAAACATGATAAGTTGATAAATAAGGTATTTGATCGTTCTGTAAAATTAGGAGATATTGCATTTTGTACTATGGGTATAAAACCATATCAAACCGGAAAGGGAAAACCAAAACAAACAAAAACAATAGTTGATGAAAGGCCATACGATAGCGAAAAAAAGAAAAATGAGCTATATAAACAATATCTAATTGGCAAAGATATCGACAGATATGTAATTGCTCCAAAAGAGAAAAGGTTCATAAAATATGGTGAATGGCTCGCCGAGCCAAGGCCAGATGCCCCATTTGAACGTGAAAAGATTATCCTTCGGCAAACGTCAGATGTAATTCGTGCAACTATTGATAAAATGAAATATTATAACTTGAATAACATTTACAATATTGAATCAAAAGATATGAAATATGATAATCGGTATTTACTTGGTATTTTGAACTCAAAACTTATGATATTTATATACCAACACATAGTTCCAGAAAAAGGACGCGTATTTGCTGAAATAAAAAAAATTAATCTTGAAAAATTGCCAATTATTTTTATAGATTCTCAGTCAGCTGAACAAAATCAATTAACACTGCTAGTTGATCAAATGCTTACAGTTCAAAATGAATATTTGATGACAAAAGATAGTGATAAGGTCATATTGAGGCAGAAAATTGATGTAGTTGACACACAGATTGATGCGCTGGTATATCAGCTATACGGGCTGACGGAGGATGAGGTAATGGTGGTGGAGGGGAAGGCGTGAGCGAAAGTGTTGTGTATAAAAATGCATTAATATTTTATTTTGATTTATTAGGCACAAAAAATAGAATATCTGATAACTGCGCTAACATAAATTACGATATTTTTAAAACATTCAAAGATATGACGACTTCAAATATAAAAATCAAATATACTTTCAGCTTATCCGATACTGTTGTATATGTAGTTGATGAAATAAAGCCAAACACCCTTTATTATATTTATTATTTTATGACAACACTGCAGTATGAATTATTTCAAAGGCATGGTGTTTTTATTAGAGGATCAATTGTTCATGGGAAAATATTTTATTCGTCCGATGAGAATCTTATTTTTGGACCAGCATTAATTAAAGCGCATGCTATCGCGGAAAAACACGGCATGCCGCCACTTATATACGTAGATAAATCAGTGTTCGATGTTTTCAATAATGACCCAAAAGCTTTAATCTCAGACAGTAATTATATTGGAACGCCAGAAAAAGATTATTATGATTCGACATGGGATTCAATAAAGACAAGTTTTTTCAGCACATATACTGATATAAAAGGCATTGAACATACATATTGCGATTATCTTTTTAACGGATTGGGGTTCGCATCAAGTAAGATGGAAACATATAAGGAAATAAATGATGCATATCCGAAATTATTGCAGGAGCATAAATCTGTTATTATGAGATGTCTAGCGTATTATAACGATGACAGTATATTGTCAAAATATTATTGGTTAGCAAGGTATCATAATAGAACGATTCTCCGGCACATGATAAATAGTTCGTTTCTTATAAACAATAATAGTATTAAATCGCTGCTTATCGAGGGCTATTATGGACTGACGGAGGAGGAGATAAAGGTGGTGGAGAGGAAGGGGTAGCATGGCGGGAGAATACGGGGTGGTTCTGGCAAGGGGCTAAAGCCCCTTGTCCTATGGAATGGCGGAAAAGGACAAGCATATGACAAAAGACACAACGATTATTAGAACAAGGGGCTTCAGCCCCTTGCCAGAAATCTCGACTTGTTTCTTGCCCGCCGAGATGTTCAACCCCCCTTGCCAAGTAACTCGTCTGCTTCCATGCCAGACATCTCGCGGAGATTCTGATTCTATGGAATTATGGCATATCACATTAGTGACACATAACTCACGCGTTTCTCAGCGGATGATTGAGTACAACGTGGAACGAGGAGAGCCGCTCAGACTTGACAGCGCGGCGGAACTGATAATCACGAGCGAAATAGCAAAGATCATCGGAAAACATGGATATCAAATCTATGCATACAATATTTGCGTTGATCATGTACACATACTGCTGAAATGTGCCGCTGATGCCGTGCCTGATGTGGTTAAGACCATAAAAGCGTTATCATCGATGCAATACAAGAAAAGTTTGGGAATACAGGATGATGAGAAGTTCCATCTCTGGGCGCAGAAATTTAATCGCTGGCTCATCGAGTCGGATGAACAGTTGTATAACACAATGGCGTATATTATCAGCAACAGACGGAAACATGGTTTGCCGGAGATACAGGAACTCGACAATATCATATCGGGAATGGTTGCGGCGGGAGAATGTGGCAAGGAGGTATTGAAGCAGAAGATAGACGCGATTGACGTGCAGAATGATGCGCTGGTGTATGAGCCGTATGGGCTGACGGAGGAGGACGATTCGGCTACGCTCAGCGCAGGAATAAAGGTGGTGGAGGGGAAGGCGTGAATATTTGTTCCAGTACTATTTCATATTTTACAAAAGCATATAAAAATGTAATAAGAATATTACCTTTCGGTTTTTTTCATATAAATGATAAGAAAAAGCCGATAAAGAAGAAATTGCAATTTCAATTGACCACTAACTAAAATGCGTCACATTGTTCGAATTAAGTCATCTGAGTATTCTATGAAAAATTTAATAAAAGGCATAGATTCGATTCGGACTATGATCAATAAGCCGAGACGACAAAATATAATATTACAAAATAGAGTGACTTGGAATACATTATGTTCTTCCCTAGATACTATAGAAGACACCAGTCACGCAATTGGAGAATACATATCGTTGTCCAATAATAATTATTCAACTGGTTTTTCGTATGTGATAGTATATGGTGTTATGCAGGCAATGTTTTTACAGCAAGATGCAGTAATACACATTGCATCTTCATTAGGAAATAATTTAGCGCTTGATGATGAGCTAAAGAAAATTCGCGAGATTAGAAATAGTAGTACCGGGCATCCTGTAAGAGATAGAGGAGACAATAAATCATTCAACTATATCCAACACTGTGGAATGACTCATCTAAAATTTCGCCTTGTAAGTTATTGCCCAAATAAATCGGATCCAACGTTTTCTGATATTGACATCTTAAAACTTATTGATAAACAAAAAGAAATAATATCGAAATATATTAATGATTTAATTCTATTTCTAGAAAAGGAAGAAAAAACACACAAAGAGGAATTTATGAATACAAAGCTGAAGGCGTATTTTAGTCATTTTAATTATAATATAGGCAAAGTATATGAATGCATAAGTAATATTGATTATAAACAATTGAGCTTAATTAATCTTAATGAGATTGTATCGAATATAGAAAAGGCCAAGAGCGAGTTAAATAAACGATCGTTGTTGGGCAATGTTCCAGGAATTGAATATAATCTAGAAGAAATTAATTACCCGATAAATAAACTACAATCATATTTTAATGATGAGATCAAGTTGCATGACAAAGAAATAAAGATATTAATATATTTCATACATAAAAAAACCGAAGAGCTAATTAGAATGTTTGAAGAAATTGATAATGACTATTGTGAATAGTAATGAATCTTTTCGAGGTGTATAATGCTAAGTAATAGAAAAATCCCCGATGACCAAATTACCATATACCAAAACGCGGATGGGAACATCAATATAGAAGTCCTCTATGCAAATGAAAACATCTGGCTTCCGCAGAAACGCATGGCGGAACTATTTGAATGCAGCACCGATAATATATCGCTTCACCTGAAAAACATATACGATGAAGGCGAACTTGACCGGAAGGCAACTGCCGAGGATTTCTCGGTAGTTCAAAAAGAGGGCAGCCGGGAAGTGACGCGCACCGTTACATGCTATTCCCTTGAAGCTATCATCGCCGTGGGTTATCGGGTAAACTCCGCGCGGGGCACGCAATTTCGTCAATGGGCTATAACAATACTGCAAAAATATATACACAAGGGATTCGCCATCGACGGTGACCGATTCAAATACGGTTCGCGGTTCAGTACGCGATATTTTGACGATTTGCTGGAAGAAATACGCGAAATTCGCGCGAGTGAACGGATGGCGTATCAGAAGATAACAGATATCTACGCGACATCGATTGATTATTCACCCAAGGCGGCGGATACGAAGCAGTTTTTTGCCGTTGTACAGAACAAGCTTCACTTTGCCATAACCGGAAAAACCGCCGCGGAGATCATTGCGGACCGCGTTGACAGTGAAAAGCCGCACATGGGGCTGTCCTCGTGGCGAAAAGGCCCTTCGGGAAAAATACTTCCGGGCGATGTAACGGTGGCAAAGAATTATCTAGATAAACAAGAGCTCGATCACTTGAACCGAATTGTATCCATGTACCTTGATTACGCGGAATTGCAGGCGGTTCGCAATAAGCCGATGTACATGAAGGATTGGGTGGAAAAACTGAATGCGTTTCTGAAATTCAGCGAATATGAGATTCTTACTAACGCGGGAGCAATAAGTCACGAGATTGCACTTGCGCTTGCCATGAAAGAATATGATAAGTATCGTATTGCTCAGGATAAGGAATATCTATCGGATTTTGACAGGGAAATCAAACGTATCACAGAGAAAGATGTTGATAAAAAATAATGGGATAACCCACGTTACCTCGATACGAACACACGAAATACATGCAGGTATCCCGACGAATCCGTTGATTACCAAGACTACATTGACATTGTGTTGCTTTCTGCTTTTATCATGCAACATTCCAATTCCACTCGGCGATAACATCTCTGGAAAAACAGAACATGTAAAACACTGAATGTCCGTGTACAGGGAAGGATTGGGGGAAAGTGAGACCCGTGAATTGTCACGGCATAGCCTGATTGGACAGAGGGGCATGCCCCGCTGTCCAATCAGGCTATGCCGAATGACACAGTACCGCTTGTGATATTACCTGAATCAGATATTGGACGCGCTGTCGCTTGCGGGATGCGCCCCTACACCCCGTTCGCCACCCGCACAATTCCTTCCTTCAATAACGCGGTATTGAAATTCAACAACAGCCCCAGCTTCAGTCCGGTGGTTTTGAGATACGTCAGTAACTGTTTCTTATGCACCGGCTGAATATTCTCCACCGACTTGACCTCAATGATGACCTTTTTCTCAACGATGATGTCCGCCCGAAACCCGAATTCAAATTCGATACCATCATAAACAACCGGGATAACTGTTTCCGATTCAACCGCAAGACCCGCTTTGCGTAATTCATGCACCAGCACTTTATGATACACCGACTCGAGCAGCCCCGGCCCGAGTTTTGAATGAATTTCAATAGCCTTTGAAACAATAATTCCTGAAATTCGGTTTTCAGTGATGTTGAGATCGTACTGCATGAATGCCTCCATCGTTTTTTTATTAACCCAGAATGCCGAACGAAGCAGGAGTCAAGGGTCGCCGTATCCGGCGACTCGCGCAGCCCTTGACTCCTGCGAGTGAGGCATTATCACGTGCAGAAAACGATGGAGGTATTCATGCAGTACACGTATATCTCTGCGCTCCCTGCGTCTCTGCGAGAGAATGATTCCTCGCAGAGACGCAAAGACGCAACGGGCGTTTTCATATCCCCCTGCCTTGTCGCATGCGGGACGCGCCCCTTCCCCCAACCCCTACCCCGTTTCACAGGGCAGGGGAGCGCCTCATGCATGATCTGTGTCAAAGCCGAGAACGTCCGTGTCTTCCCTTTCCCTCCATTTATGGTACTATACACCTCATCCGTAATACTCGAGGAGCAACGAAAATGGACAGCTACATTCAGAGCCTATTTTCCGAACGCATCGGCGGAATCAAGTTCGGGAAGGATACCACGATATACAAGTTCGAGAAGATAAAGCGCGCCAAGCGTGAAGCGGTAAAGAACCATCCCGACATCCCGCTCATCGACGCGGGGGTGGGCGAGCCCGACGAGGGCGCATTCGCGGGTGTTGTGCAGAAGCTCTCCGAAGAGGCGGGTAAGCGCGAGAACCGCTATTATTCGGACAACGGCATCAATGAGTTCAAGCAGGCCGCGGCGTCATATATGCAGCGCGTCTTCGGCGTCACGCTCGATCCGGATACGGAGATAATACACGGCATCGGCAGCAAGCCCGTACTCGCGATGCTTCCGCTTACGCTCATCAATCCGGGCGATGTATCGATACTCACCGTCCCGGGCTATCCGGTGCTCGGCACGCATACGAAGTATCTCGGCGGCGAGGTGTTCAATCTTCCGCTTACCAAGGCAAATAACTTCTTGCCCGATCTCAAGAGTATTCCGGCGGATATCGCCAAGCGTGCAAAGATATTATTGCTTAACTATCCGAACAATCCCACCGGCAGGAACGCGACGGTTGAGTTCTACAAGGAAGTCATCGATTTCGCGAAGAAGAACAATGTCATCGTCGTGCAGGATGCGGCATACGCGGCGCTTACGTTCACCGGAAAGCCGCTGTCATTCCTCTCCGTCCCGGGCGCGAAGGATGTTGGCATCGAGATACATTCCATGTCAAAGGCGTTTAACATGACCGGCTGGCGTCTCGCGTTCGTCTGCGGAAATCCGCTGCTCATCAGCGCATACGGTACCGTGAAGGACAACATCGATTCGGGTCAGTTCATGGCGATACAGAAGGCGGGCATCTACGCGCTCGAACATACCGAGATGACCGAAGCCATCGTCACCAAGTACAAGCGGCGCATGAAGAAGTTCACGGCGCTTCTCAGTAAGCTCGGATTCAAGGCCGAGATGCCCGACGGCACGTTCTATCTCTACGTTGAAGCGCCCAAGGGCACAGCGTCGGGAAAGACATTCGCCACCGCGGAGGATTTCTCGCAGTTCCTCATCCGCGAGAAGCTCATATCGTCGGTGCCGTGGGACGATGTGGGGCATTTCATCCGGTTCACCGTCACCTTCGTTGCTGACGGCGAGGCTGAAGAGGACCGCATACTCGGCGAGATAGAAAAGCGGTTGTCGAGCGAAAAGTATATCTTTTAGATGATGAAAATACCGGATAGCGGGGCATCCCTCGACTACGCTCGGGAACCGTGCCCCGCTGTCCGGTAATAATACTGCTTTCAAATTTGTACGGGCATATGTATATACAGGAGTGAGGATATATCATGAACAAAATCCGAAAATCCTTTACCGTTGTTATTCTTCTGTTCTGCGGTGTGTTTTTGCCGCTTTCCGCCTGGGATTATACGGGACACCGTATCGTCAACCGGCTGGCACTTGCCGGACTTCCGCAGGGTTTTCCATCGTTTGTCGCGGCACCGGATGCGAGCGAACGGATTCTCTTTCTCGGGGGTGAGCCGGACCGTTTCCGTAATTCGCCGGAATATACGTTCCTGCATGTCGCCAATACCGATCACTACTTTGATATCGAATATCTTCCGCTGCACGGACTCGATCCTGTAAAAATATCTCCGTTCCGCTATGACTTTGCCGTTGCATTCGCCGCCGCGCGTACGTCACATCCCGGAGCAATCCCCGGACTCGACAAACAGCGCAATCGCGATCACACGCGCGAGTGGCCGGGCTTTCTGCCGTGGGCTATAACAGAAAACTATGCGCGGCTCTCGTCGGCATTTTCATATCTGGCCGCATACCGCCGTTACGGTACGCCAACGGAGATTGCGAATGCAGAGGCAAGCGTGATCTATTATATGGGCGTGCTCGGCCATTATGCGGGCGACGCCGCGCAACCGCTGCACACCACGAAGCATTTCAACGGGTGGACGGGCGATAATCCGAAAGCGTACACGACAGCACGTTCATTCCATCAGCTCATCGACGGCGGATATATAGAAAAGTCGGATATCACTGCTGAAAAAATGCTGCCGCGCGCATTGACTGCACGGATATATTCGACCAACGTCGATAGTGAAGGGCGGCCGGGAATATTCAGTGAAGCCATGCGGTTTATCGAACATAATAATGATCTGGTCGAGCCTCTCTATGCGCTTGAAAAGACGGGTGCGTTCACGAACGCCGGCAATACCGGCGCGAAGGAATTCATCGATGCACGGCTGTATGCGGCGGGTGAATTCCTGTCGTCGCTCTGGCGCACCGCGTACGAGACTGCTCCGCCGGACACGTATCTTCTGAAACATCTTGAACAGCGGAAGACTGCTGCGGGGAAGTGACTGCTTCTGTTGACATAGTGTTCAGAATTATTATATTTTCTGAATATTACCCAGGAGGATTCCAATGATCGATCCGTCACAAAACCCGTTCGCAATCCTGAATTATCCGGCAATTCTCGTAGCTGCAGTCATCAATTTCATCATCGCTTTTGTCTGGTACACTCCGCTCTTCGGTAAAAAATGGGCGGCGCTGGTCGGGGCTGATATGAGTAAAAAGCCATCGGCTGCATCCATGGCCGGTTCCATGATCGGCATGTTTGTTTCAACCTTCATCATGACAGTCGGACTGGCATTTTTCATCAAAATCGCGCCCTGGCAGTGCGGTCCGCTGCAGGCGGCTGTCATCGGATTGCAGATCTCCATTTTCTTTATATGGACTACGGAATCGGGAAAGATATTCTTCCAGGGAAAACCGGCGCTTTATTTCATCGACGCCGGCTATCAGACAATAGGAATCGTCATTTCAGCGATTATTCTTGGTCTGTGGAAGTGATGCAAGGCTATCCGCAAACGAGCCGGCTCCGTCCGATACGTATTACGCTCAAGTCATGCTCATCTCGCTGTTTTTGTCCTTAGAAATCCTCCAAGCCAAACGCTGGGGAATGACAAGACCGCGAGCAGCACGGGATACCACGCAGATGATGCCGATGTCTTATCCCAGTTCGCGACGGCACCAAGCACTGCCATGGCCGTTCCGATTGCCGCGAGTATCGTTACATTCCGCATGGGCTTATCGGGGGAAAGAACGGCGGTAAGATATCCCCCAAACACGGTATAAACGGTGCGGTAGACAAGCGCGAGCAGATACATCCACCAGATATAAGCTTCGATCCGGTTCTGCGGCGGGAAAACACCGGTTTTCTCCATCACCATATCGGTAAGAATTGACAGAACGGCAACTGAAGCAAATCCGGCAAGAATGGCACCGGTACTTTTTAGAATTTTAACGAACAAATTCCCTCCTTTTCCGACTCGGAGCATTACATATAGTGTAATGCAACATATACATGGCGTCAAGCCGTTATTTTAAATTCCAGCGATGTGCAAGAAACGATTATTTCTGACCTCCGAAAAAGCTCTGGCCGATCTCGCATCCGTCCCCAATAAGCTTTTTCTGAAGCTCTTTCCGGTCCACGTTGCGCGGAGTTACATCGTGCTTGAGTGATAAAGCCGCCGCAGTCCCGGCAGCCTGACCCATATTACAGCAGGTGAGCACGAGACGGCAGCCCGCCTGCGCCATGAACTCGGTGGAGAGACACCGTCCCGCGACAAGAAGATTATCGATCTTCGCAGGAACGAGACAGCGGTACGGTATGGAACTCGGTAGCGCTTTACGCTGGAACGCGTCGCCGGTGCGTCCGAAACCGTCGGATATCGCGTCCCATCCGCCCGGAGGGGGCCACGAACCGCTTTTACCGTGCGTGGATACATACCGTGTTTTGCCGTCGATGACCAGTTCCGCCCATTTGATGTTGCCCGGTCCGTCGGGGTTATGCAGATCGTAGTGATGGCCGGTGAGACATACCGTATCATCGAACGTCTCTGCGCGCGCGAAGTCGAGTGTCGTGAGGACGTATTCGCCCACAACGCGGCGGCACTCGCGTACACCGAGCAAAGTTCCGGTGTCGATGATATAGGAACGCTCGAAACCGGGAACGCATTTTTTGATGAACTTCCAGAGTATGTCCGACTGTCCGCGTCCTTCCACGTACATGCGCGTGAGGTCTTTCGCTTCGAGCGGTTTGCAGTTGCGTGAATGCGCGAAACACATGCTGATCTCATCCTGTCCGCAATGCTGCGGCCGTCCGGGAACATGCGTCACCCAGTTGAGATGATTGTCTATCATGTAGGGCATATCGCCCTGTGCAACCGCTTTTTCGATGAGGTTGATCCAGGTGGGGTCAGTTTTTTTCAGATCGCATTCATTATATTTATCCCAGTCAACGCCGCCGAGACGGAATTCCACCGAGCACGCCTGATGCTTGCCGTCGGACGGACGTCCCTGCATCATCTCGCATCCGGCGAAGTGAGCGATGTCCGCATCGCCGCTTGCATCGATGACGCGTTTGGCGAGTACCGCCTGTCGTCCGGTTTTGCTTTCCAGTACCACACCGCGCACCGTACCGTGCTCGACAATGGTGTCGACCGCATGTGAGACAAGGAGGAGATCGCAGCCCGCTTCGGTGATCATCCGATCGAGTATCAGTTTGTGTTTCTCCGGGTCGCTGTTCCGGTGCCAGTGTCCTTCAACGGCGTCCAGACGCGCGAGCATTTCTTTGCTGATGCCCGCCGCAAAATCGAGCGGTATGTTCACGAGGCCTATGGTCGCAAGGCCTCCGAGACTCGATTCGCGTTCGACGAGAAGCGTCCTGCATCCCATGCGCTGTGCGGCAAGCGCCGCGCCGAAACCCGCCATGCCGCCGCCGATGACAAGCACATCGTACTCGCCGATACATTCAAGCTCGCGTCCCGGGTCTATCACTCTGCCGTTCTTCATGTTCAGCGTGTTCATACTGTCTCTCCTGTGGATGATATTTTATCGTTCTCTTCATGAATGCTGATCGCTTCGTTCGCGCAGTTCTGATAACATATCCCGCAGCCGATGCATTTCGCCTGATCGATATGACAGCGGTCGTCTTTTGCATAGACGGCTTTCTGCGGACATGCCCAGTAGCAGGCATCGCACAATTTGCAGCCGCGGTCGATGATGTATTTTTTTGCGGCCATTGAACGCCTCCGTGCAGGTTACGTTACAATGGTAATATAGCGGGACGGGGATTATTTTTCTATACCCGTTATTGTCCCGGAATTTGCACTATTTTGTCCGGCGGTATTTGCGGCGGTATTCAAGCGGCGTGAGCCCGGTGAGCGCTTTGAACTTCCGCGCGAAATAACTCTGCCGGAGATACCCCACGTTCTCCGCGATATCGGCTACGGAAAGGCCGGTTGTGACGAGCAGATGTTTTGCCCAGCCGATGCGCCGCTCCGCAAGATAATCGCTGAACGTTTTTCCCATCGAGCGGTGGAACAGTCTGCTCAGATACGCTGTTGAATGCCGCACCCGTTTTGCAAGACGGCCGATGCTCACCTGTTCACGGAAATGCGCGTCGGCGTATGCGGCAATCTCGCGTACGGCCGGGTTTCTGGTGAGTGCGAGCGTCCGGTTGAATGCGGCGCGGTCTTCGGTCTCGGCAAGTTGTGTCAGCGCCAGCGATAATAGTTTTCCGATGCGAAGCAGTTTATCCGTATCGGTCATATTAAGCGAATGGTATGCGGCGTAAAGTGCGGAGGGGTCGATGCCGAACGCTTTTGCGCGCCGGTAAAGCCATCGTTTCTGCGAGGCCGGAGCGCCGTTCACCTGCGACTGACCGCAGAACACCGTTGCAATGTGTTCACCGCGGTACATCACCGGCACCACCGCTTCTATGAGACCGGCATGACAGGTGTGCAGATACGGTTCGCCGCGTGTAAGGGCATCGGCGACCGCTTCATCCACATCGGAGGCGATGCAGGCGCATCTTCCCGCCGGTGTTGAACGGGCAAGCGTACAGAAAGCAGAACGATGGCCGTCGAATGTCCAGTCAATCTGGCGGCGTCCGGCGCGTACGGTGAACCGGGCACGGTCATAGATGACGGTGCTTACACCGGTAAGCGCGGTTATCGTTTCAAGCAGTTCCTGAAAGAGATTTCCCGCCGTTGTGCTTCTTTTTTTCGGCATAACGGCAGTATACCCCATTGCGCCGGTATTGCCAGTTATGTGAATGCCGGCAGCATAACCGGAAGCAACGGATTTATTTTGACAAACGCTGAGGTTTAATATATAGTATCTCTGTATGGTATTAGGAAAAAACATTATAAGGTATTAATCCTGTTCGGAGGTGTGTTCCCGGTAATGCAGTAAAGGCGTCATCAAGGTTTCGGGCGGTCACCGCAACATCGCCCAGTATCGTAAAAAAAGCAGGAGTATATCATGGGTGAGAACAACGATTCGGTGACCGAGGTTACAACACAGTCCTGGGGCAGCAAACTTAAAAGCAGTATCGGTTCGATGTTATTCGGCATCGTGCTGTTCATCGGTGCGTTTCCGCTGCTCTGGTGGAATGAGGGACGCGCTGTCGGGACATTGCGTTCATTACAGGAGATGCAGAAGGTGGTCGTGAGTGTGGAGGACGCCAAGGCGCTTCCGGCAAACGAAGGTAAACTCATACACATCGTCGGTTCGGCAAAAACCGCCGACGTGCTTCGCGACGATGAGTTCGGTGTGTCGGCAAATGCCATCGCGCTTACCCGCTCGGTGAGCATGTATCAGTGGATCGAGCAGTCACAGAGCGATTCGAAGAAGAAAGTGGGCGGCAGCACCGAGACCACCACCACATATACGTACAGCAAGGGCTGGTCGGACACGCTTCATAATTCATCGAAATTCAAGAAGCAGGAAGGACATCAGAATCCCGGCGAGATGCGCTATCGGGGGGATAATTTTCAGGCAGAGAACGTTGCCGTGGGCGATTTCAAGCTGAGTCAGTCGCTGATATCACGCATCGGCGGTTCCGAGAGCTTCAGCATTTCAAAAGCGGCGCTTGCGGGTATTCCGAAAGCGAAAGTTACCGGAAGCATCATCTATATCGGCGCCGATCCCGACAATCCCGCTGTCGGCGATTACAAGGTAAGTTACAGCGTCAAGTCACCCGGCAAGGATGTGAGCATCATCGCAAAACAGATGGGCAAAAGTCTCACGCAGTACATGTCAAAGCGCGGCAAGCAGATGGAACTGCTCTCGATGGGAACACTCTCCGCCGATGACATGATCACGAAGTCCAAGCAGCAGAACACGCTCATCACCTGGCTTATCCGTGTCGGCGGACTTGTGCTGATGGGACTCGGCTTCAGCATGATATTCTCGCCGCTCGTCGCACTTGCCGAAGTGCTGCCGTTCCTGAGCTCGCTCCTCGGCGCCGGCATCGGCCTCGTCTCTTTCCTGGTAGCTCTCGCATTGTCATTTGTGACCATTGCGATAGCATGGATCTTCTACCGGCCCGTGCTCGGCATTCTATTGCTGGTTGCGGCCGCGGGGGCAATCGTGCTTGTGTTCGTGCTCGGGAAGAACAAGAAAAAGGCGCCGGCTGCGGCTGCGTAAGAATCAGTCGTCAGTATTGTCTGTATCACGGCTCCGGCGGCAACGTCGGGGCCGTTTTTTTTTTATCCGGCAGCCTTCACCCGCACCGTGTCTGGAGCATATTCCGCCGCGGGCGAAAAGTGCAAGTCGGGGTTAAACGTCCATTGACTGCAGCCTCAAAAAGCAGTACTTTCTGAATGCGACAAAAAACTGCAACGAGGATGGAGAACGTGGCTATAAAAATGAACTATGTGCTTGCGGCATGCATGCTGTGCGTCAGTATCGCCGCAGTCCCGGCTGAGATGCTGCCCGGGGTGAACACCGGATTCATACCGCAGGATATTACGCAATTCTTCATTACGCCGGAACAGCCGTCGAAAATTGTGTTCTCGCTCAAATCAGGGAGCATGAAACCTGCGGGTTTGGCCGGTACCATTTCCGATTATCTCGGCGCGAATGTCGGAACGGAGACGCTTGCCGAGGAAGCCGACGGCAGGTATACGCTCACGGTGACACTGCGCCGCGGATTTTATGAATTATCGTTTCAAAGCGGTGAGCGTTTCGGTGTCGTGTCGCTTGAACCGGCGCGTGAGCCCGATCCGTTTTTCGGCATGGACCCGGTACTTACCTGGATAGAACGCCGTCCGGCGTACCGGAAGCTGCTCGTGTCGGTTATGTCGCGGTGCGGCATTGCCATCGCCCGGGAACGCATCGCCGTCGGCCACATACACTCGAACCTCGATTCGTGGGACTGGAACCGTAATTCCCAATACGAGGATCTTCGCGGCATGTATAAAGAATATCGTATACCCGTACTCGATGTCATCCACGGCGCACCGGAATATAATTCCGGCAAAAAATACGGACAGCCGAACCTGCAATGGCCGCAGCATCAACCCGATGCGGTGGCGATGTACCGGAAGATGATACCGCATTACGCGGCGGTATGGGGCGGTGCCGAGATACAGAATGAGCCCGATTTTTTTCAGCGGCCGGGGAGTTACTACGCCGTGCAGGTGAAGACGGCGAGCTATGCGTTCGCGACATCATCGTCCGCGGCTCCGGTGGTGTCCGGGGTTACCGCGTTCATACCGCCGGGCGAGTGGTTCGACACCTGCGGTGAGAACGGGATGCTTGACGACAGCGACGTGTTCAGTTTTCATTCATACCGGACCGCGCCCGAAACCGAGTCGCTGGTGGAACGGACGCGCGCGTGGGTAAAAAAGTACGGACATGAGTCGATACCGCTCTGGCACACCGAATGCGGCTGGGCATGGCCTGCAGGCCCGTCCCGTCCGGAGCAGAAGCACGACATGCAGAGCGCGCTTGAGATATCGGCGAAAGCGGCGGAGAGCCGTGCGTGCGGTGTGGCCCGCTATTTCCCCTACATTATGGTCTATCAGGTGCTGGGAAAACTGAATTACGGCATGATGGGACAGGAAGTTACACCGCTGCGGAGCATGGCGGCATATGCATACTGCATCAGCGCGCTGTCGGGAAAGGACTATGCGGGCGATATCACGGGACTTCATCCGTCGGTCAGAATGGCCCGCGTATTTATGGATAAAAAAAGTGATACGGCGACGATCGTGCTCTACCGCGGGGAAAGTACTCCGGGCATTGCAGTCCCGTTTCCCGTTATCGGCGTTACGGGCATCGACGGCAGAACGCTTATACCGGAAAACGGATTGATACCGATTCCGGACGGAATGTGCTATGTCACGGCGCGGACTGCGGATATCGCGAAAACGCTTACCGCAGAAACATCGGCCATGCGTCTGTATATGCTGGGGAAAAATCCTGATGTCAGAAAACGACGTGCATCTCCGGTTGTCCTGCAGCTGGTTGAAGATTCTTTTCCATCTACACCGGCTGCAACGAAATATGGAATATCCCGGGAGACCGCACGAGCATTGTCGCTCCGCGTAAAAGTGAATAATCTGTCCGGCAGAGAACTGTCCGTGAAAGGGCTGCTGCAATTGCCGGCCGGAGGCGGTTCGTTCCCGGCCGAGTCTGCCGTGGTCGCGCCGTCCGGCAGTACCGAGATATCCTGGAACGCAATCGATGTCAGCAAAGCCGTCGATATTTCCGAGATACGTTTTCTTAAGATAGCGGCAGAGATTATGAACGATGACGCATCATTGCCGAAGCCTTCTGTCCTTGCCCTGCCGGTGGTAATGGACGGCACCCTGGATGAATATCTCTCACGTCACCGGTCTAAAAAGGAACTGCCGGTCACCGATCTTTCACGGTGGACGAAGAATATCGCGGGCGGCGGTAGCTGTGAACTCGAGGCTGCTTCGGGAATATGGACGATGCACGTGCGATTCCCGAAAGGCGACTGGTCTTATCCCCGGTTCGCGGTGAGCGGAATGCTTTCTTCGGGCGATAATGGTCTGCTGATACGTGCGCGGATAGCGAAGGGCGCGCGCTGGGTACGATGCACCGCCAAGACATCGGCGGTCGACTTCTGGAAGACGGATCTTCTCCCGGCGGACGGCGAGTGGCATGTCATCTATGTCCCGTTCACTGAGTTCGTCGCGCAGGGCGCGGGAAACGCGAATACCCGGCTGGAAGCGGCAGGCCTGCAGACCATTGAACTGGGGATGATAAGCAATGTTCCGGAGAACACCTTTGAGATAAGCCGTCTGATAGTCGTCGGTGATTGATACGCGTTCTGCTTCGCACTATCAGACGGGACGATCAGTATGTCACGCGCACTGTGTCTGGAGCATGTTCATGCCGCGTGCGAACACGGCCACATCCACGGAGAGTGCAATGTAGTTGACGCCCATCGAACGATACCGCTTTACCTCGGCGGGATTATCGGCGTAGATGCCGACATATTTGCCGTTTGCTGTGCACTGTTCGATGACCGACGCTATCGCACGCTGTACCTCGGGATGATCCACCTCGCCCGGATGCCCCACGGATTGCGACAGATCATTGGGTCCTATGAAATACACGTCGATGCCGTTCACCGCAAGGAGTAACGGCAGATTCCGCACGCCTTCCATGCCTTCGATGTGTCCCACCACCAGCGTGTCGTTCTGTTCGGCGAAGTATCGCGTTTTTTCGATGAACGAATAATCGGCGGCACGCACGTTGCGGCACATGCCGCGCATGCCGAGCGGATGAAACTTTGCGTGTGATACGAGCGACCGCGCCTCGGTCTCGTTGTTTATCTGCGGCACCTGCACGCCGGCAACGCCGATGTCCAGTATGCGCTGAATCTCAAGCGCGTTGTTCTCCCCCACGCGGACGATGGGTTCCGCGCCGCCGGATTTCGCCGCCATGATGAGCGGCAGTACGTCGCGCGGCGAGTTGGGTCCGTGTTCGCAGTCGAGTATGACGAAGTCAAAACCCGTCTTGCCGATTATCTCGATGAAGAAAGGATCGTTTGTCTTTGCGAAGATACCGAGTACCGATCCGTTCGTTTGTAATTTTTCTCTAAGGTTCATAATGTCTCCTTGCTGATAATAGTAATAGGATGTACCACTGTATGCTACGGGTTTGTTTTACCTTTGTGTGGGGTATTTTTACATTGCGCCGGGCGGCAGTGCGCGGATATGCGGCGGCTTATTCCAACTGCCCGAACATTATCCGTTCCTTGCGGCTGTCCGAATAGTCGCCCTGCGTGACGGCAAGGTAGACGTTTCCCTGATATTCGCGGAACACCGGATATTGGAACGACTTTTCTGTCTCAAAACGATATTTTCGTTCCCACGTTTTCCCGTCGATGGATACGTCCACATTGAACACGGACCGGTTCGCACCGTTGACCGCTGCCGCGTCCTGCCAGCCGAGATAATAGACGCCGTTGATACAGTCGAATGTGGGTTTGGAATATGATCCGGTTTTTACATGGTCGCGGTGTGTGCCGCGGCTCCATGTCCTGCCGTCGGTGCTTGTCGTGATGAGGTAATTATTATTGCCGCCTTCCTGCCGGCATATCGCCATCCAGGTTCCGTCGGGAAGACGGTTCACGGCGGACTCGGTCATCTTCGGCTTGCAGGGTTCATTGTAATGGCCGATCACGGTAAACGTGTCCATGCCGTCATTGAGCGTTGCGAGCGCATTCTGACCGGCGATGTAATTGTTCAGCACCACATACGTTTTTCCGTCCCAGCGCTTGAACGAATCGAAGATGTAGAAACCGAAATCCGCCGCGGGAAGCGGAAATCCCTGACGTGCGGCGTCTTCATGAAAATATTTCGGCTGCATGTCGAACGTTCCGGCCGATGTTGTCAATTTTGTCCGGAAGATGCGGTTGATGAACATCACTCGTTTCATGTCAAAATCGATATGCCACGTCTGCGCCTGACGTTTGCCGGGGTCTTCGCTCGCGAAATAACAGCGCAGCGTTGTAGTGTCCTTCTGTATGATGCGCGGCACGAAGCATGCGCCGGGCGGTAGTGCTTCATTCTCATATTCTTGGCCGGAACGTGCGAATGGAATGATCTTTTCTACAGCACCCGTTTTGACATCGACAACCGACAGCGCCGCGTAGACATAGTGCCACGCCGCACTCTCGCCCGGTTCTTTGTCGTTCGCCTCGTAGACGATATACGCTTTGCCGTTGACGATGGCCATCTCCGCGTCATGTGCGCCTTTGACCACCGGTGCGGATATCTTCACAAGTCCCGCGAGTACTTTGTCTGCCGCCGCTTTCGGGTTCCAATCGGATGCGAGTATACTCTGTCCGCTCATGATATCCCCCCGAGCCTGCTGACGGTTATTTTAAGTGCGCTGTTCTTGTCGATAATTTTGCCCGCAAGAATATCCCGTTCGGTGAACCGCGCCATGAGTATCTCGCGGGCCTGCTGTCCGGGCACTACATCGTTACTATACATGGCGCCGCGCTCACGGTCATATACGGCATAGATGACGCCGTCGTCAGTCTCTACCGCATCGGGATACGACACACTTTGCCGTTCATCGAGCATGAGAAAACCTTCCCACGTTCTGCACTCATCGCGTGACAGCATCGCCGTGAGATTGTTTCTGCCGGAAAAGTTATGGTGATTGATGAGGAGGATATTTCCCGAGCGAAGCCGCCTGATAAAAAACCGCGAATTGGGCCCTTTAATACCGCTGTCTTCACCCGGTGTCCACGATACGCCCCGGTCGCTTGAGTAACTTCTGCCGATGCCGTAGGCGGTGCGTACCAGCATCAGAAGACGGCCGTCCTTAAGCTCCAGCACCATATGTTCGTCGAACGTCCGTTCGGGTACGTCGGCGCCGCCGATACGGGTGAAATGCTGTCCATTGTCGGTCGAACGATACACGAATGACCGGCGGAGTTCATCATGTGACACGGCTCCCGGAACTACATGTACGCCCGTGTTCCATATTGCTATCGGGAACAGCCATTCGCCACCAGACAGTACGGTAGGTTTATTCATCATGATGTCATTGCCGATTATCCTTGGTGTAGACCACACAAGTTCTTCAGCATCGGGGTTATCGCATACGGATGCCCATACGGCATGCTCCGGCATAACGCTCCAGATGAACCACAGCCTGCCGAGAGGATCAATCCAGAGACAGGGATCGTAGCAGCGATAATCATCGCCCTTGTATGCGACTGCAACGGGTTCGCTCCATGTCCTGCCGTCATCGTCGCTTGTTACGAGCAGACAATAGTTGCCGAGTTCTTCGGTTACTCCGCCGCTGTAGAAGGTTGCGAATATCCGGCCTTTCTTTGTCCGTTCGATGCCGGGTATGCCCTGCCATTTCCGATTGTCGGAATAGAAATCATGAAGGCGGTTTTTGTCGGTGAGTAACATAGTCATATAATATACCTTCTATTTTGAACATTGCACGCAAAATATTTTCATAGAGCGATGTCGCTTTCGCGGTGCGTCCAGCACCGCTTGCGCTCGGCGTTAGCGCGGGGGTATTTTCTTCCATGCGCATCCATGCGCGTACTATTTTTTGTTATATCGTCATTTAATCTTTTTGATGCCGATGAATATGTCCCGCGCTATTATCTCCATTCCCATCCCTGACGCCACGGTCCCCGCGCCTTGTTCACGATATGACTCAACATGCCGCGTTGTGATGTGACTTTCCCGTTGAGTACATCATCCTCGGTGAAACGCGCGCAGAGTATTTCCCGCTCGCCGCCCCGGTCGCGGTCATAGGTGATGACGATACTGCCGTCGTCCTCCTGAAACCCGTCGGGATAGGTGACCGAGTCGCGTCCGTCGAGGAGCAGTCCGCCGCTCCAGGTCTTACCGTCATCATCCGAGACGAACGCCGAAAGATGCGACCGCTTGCCCGGCGTCTCGTTGATAATCGCGCCGTGTTTGACGATGAGTATGCGTCCCGAGGCGAGTCTTCGCAGAAAAAAACGCGCGTTCATGCTTTTGATGAATGACGGCTTTGGTTCAGTCCATGTGTGCCCCGCATCGGATGAAAAACTTTCGACAAGACCCTTCGCATTGCGGCAGAGCATCCAGAGCGTGCCGTCGTTCTTTTCAACAATCATGTGCTCGTCGAAATCCGGATCGGGGTTCTTCACGCCGCCGCGCCGCTGCCATGTCTTTCCTTCGTCAGTGGAAACGAACCAGTTCGCCATGCGCATGTAGTCCAGCTCGTGATAGAGCTCGCGGCATTCGTCGGTGTTTATTTTGCCGCGGTCCCAGAGCGATACCGGCAGCAGCCATTCGCCGTTTTTCAGTATGGTAGGTTTATTGAGCGTTGCGCCGTGCCAGATGCGGAACGGTTTGCTGAAGGAAAGTTTTTTTGCGTCGGGATTATTGCATATCATCGCCCATGATCCGCCGCGGCCGTCGAAGGATCCTATGGAGTAGGTGAAGAACACCCACAGCCGTCCGCGCGGGTCTATCCATATATTGCCTACAAGAACGCTCCGGCGAAGCGGTGTGCCCGGGTCCTGCGAATCGATGACCATGCACGGTTTCGACCACGTTTTCATGCCGTCGTCGCTTGTCGCAAGCACCATATACGCCTGCGGGCTGTCGCCGCCGCCGATCCACATGTTGAAATAGCGGCCTTTTTTCGTCCGTGCGATGCCTTCCGAAAGCGCGAAATGCCTTACAGCGTCGCCGTAGCAGGGACCTGGATTCATGATGATTGATGGCGGTGTGAGCGTAGATTCGAGGAATTCAGCGGGCAGTTGTGAACGTTCCATGATGTGTACTCCTTGGGCATAATGATAGCTATGCGGTGCGCCCTAGGCCATAGGGTATTTTTACATTCAAGTGGTCGATTTTTACAAAGTGAATGCATCATATATGCGTCTGCTAATAAATGGAACGGCCTCAATGCGAACAAGGGGATATGCCAGTTCAAAATAACTATGAAACGGGACATATACGGAGCAGATTCACATGCTAACCGGCAGAAATAAATACATCTCCCGCTGGAATACTTTAATTACATACGACGGATTTTCCGGTAGAGATTGATTCGTAACAGGCATTCATTACACGCACTGCGGCCAGTCCGTCTTCTCCGGTACTTTCCACGTTGCGCATGCCGCGCACCGCGGCAAAAAAACTTCCGAGCCTGCTTTCGGTGATGAAGCGCTGTGCGGATACCACCGGCGGGATGAATCCCTGTGCCACACGCGGCGCACCCTCGAATATCAGCCTGTTGGGCGATGGATGAGCAGCCCCGAGCACATATGCGGGTTTATGCCAGTAGTCCGCCGCCATGAACGACTTTTCACCATAAGCCTTGATGAGCACCTCAAGAGACTTCGGCCAGAACAGTCTGCGTGTATCGCACTGCTCTTCCAGATGCGAATAGGATGGATTGATGAACACCGCGGTACCGTCGGTCAGTTCGGCGGTGATCGCCGCATGATCTTCAACAGGAAGATCCGGGCGCATATTCTTTCCGGAGACGGCGAATACTTTTTTGAATTCCTTTCCCGTAAGCCAGCGGACGATGTCGTAGGGATGCGGGTGGTCCGTGAGCGCCCCGCCGCGGCATATCGATTCCCCCGGACGTATCGCGACTTTCTTCCCGTACGAAAGCACTGGATCGCCCCAGTTCGGATAATAGGTTATCGGCGACTGCGAGATATTGCTCACATAGAGCGCGTTGAGTTTTCCGAGCTTTCCGCCGCGTATCGCCTCGCGCATGGCGCGGTATTGTGCGTTGAAATGAAGCTCGAGTTCCACCTGCAGCATGACTTTCGCTTTGCGGCAGGCCGCTATCATCTCTTCGCATTGCTGTTCATCCATGGAGAGCACTTTCATGCTGTACACGTGCTTGCCCATAGCCGCAGCCGCCAGTGTCTGCTCATGATGATGGAAATTGTCGCTTCCCACGATGACAGCCTCGACATCGCGGTGTTTTTCGAACATGGTCTTCCAGTCACTGTAGAATTGCACCGGGAGTCCCTTTGCGCGGAAAAAATCTTCGGCGTATTTCAATCGCACGGGATCGGTCTCGGTTATCGCCTCGAGTTTGAAGAGTTCGGTGTGTGAGAGATCTTCATAATAAAATTTCACATGCGGATTTGCCGATGACGTGATGATGATCGACAGCGGTTTCATGCCGCACCTCCCACGGCAACGGACTCGCCGGAGCGGAGTGCTTCCGCCACTGCGCCGGAGTATCGCTCCGCGGCACCGGTACACGGCGACGCATAGGCACCGGCGAAGATAAGCCCGATCATCCGGAAATAGAGATCATCGATCTCGTCCGTGCCGTTCCAGTCCATATGCTCATTGACCTCATGACGCGAGTCCCGGTCATCGGCGATCAGTACGCCCTCATCGTTCTCGTATCCGTAGAGCGGCATGTTCGAAACGACGCCGCCGGTGAAATACGTGTGAAGAAAACGGACCGGCGCAAGCGATTCGGGGAGCATATCATTGACCGTAAGTTCCGCCACGATATTCCCTGCCAGCGTCACCAGTCCGAAGACGCCGTTCTTTCCCGCTTTCCGGAGCTGTATTGAGACGGCGGGGACTCCCGCGATATACGAGGCGAGATCGATGAATTCCGGAAGCCGTGATGCGAATGACGGTCTTCCCTTCGCGTATGATTTCGGCATTTCCCAGAATATGCGCATCGATGTCATATCACCGGGAATGTTCGCCGCCATGTACTGCCTCACTTTTTCCACGATGCCCCATGCGCGGAGCGGATGTGACTCGACGTACCGTGACATATCATCGCCCGCTGCTTTCAGCTTCGCGCCGACTGCGGGTGATACGATGACCGTTTTCACCTGCGCTGCGAACGCACGGGCACGTGACACATCGTTAGACGCGCTCACATCGGCGATATCCGCCGGTGCCGGTGAATCGCTCACGGCAGCATCACTATCGTAGAATGCGAACGCTTTTGTTTTCATCGCCCGTTCGCCGTCTTCCTTGAGGACTATCGCCCGCTTTCGGGAACCGGGTTCATTGCCAAAGTTTTTCACGGTATATTCCTTTCGGACGTTTATTTTCCGCCGAGGCGGTATAATCTCGTCACCTGTTTCGGCATGTCTGCCGTTATTGCATCGACATCAGCACCGATCTGGCGTCCCGACAACGCATCGTAAACATCGCTCCGCTCCGGCAGCGATATCCTTTTCGGACCGCCGTTCACGGTGTGCAGCATGACGAAATTATTGTTTGCCGACAATACGTCATAGGTGTCGCTGTACACATGTACGCCGGCATATCTGCAAAGGCCGTTGAGCATTTCCTTGGTAAGCGGAACAAGCGAATACACCGAGCGCCAGGTGCCGAATTCTCTGACTGCAATGATAGACATATCATTGTATCGCGCCAGCGTCCCGGCTTTCGGATCATCTGCCCAGAACAGCGGGCCCAGATTGTGTATAGTGCCGTCCGCAGCGTATTTCGCGGTTATCGGATGCGATACATCGGCAATGGATACCTTCACCTGCGCGTTTCTGTTCTCGCTTCGCATCGTAATCCCGGTCAGATCCGTCATGGACGATACATCAAACCTGTTGCCGGATATCACTCCTGATGCATATACCCAGACGGATACGGCGTTGTTGCGCTTGATCTTCTGTTCAATCGCGGTGCGTACTTCTTTTGTTACTTTGTAGGAATTCAGGAAGATATACATCTTATAATTCGGAAAACGCGCATTGGTGATGTCGTGCATCAGATACATATCAAAGGGCGCGCCCATTATGCTCGCGTTGATCATCGTGCCGTACAGGAATGAACGGTTTTCGGCATTGTCGTTCGGGTTCATGTAGGAGAAACCGTCCTCGTCGGTGATGAATGCCACTTCTTTCCGCGACGTCTTGTCCATGGCGAGAAATCTGCCGCTCGCATTTTTCATGAGCGCAATTTCCCGCATGATCTCATCCTGGTGAAACACATAATCACCGGCGATGAGAAACCACCATAAACCGGTGCCCCGGGTGAGTGAATAGCCGAAACTTCTTTGAATGACGGCTATTGTCTCATCAAGGTCGGCGGTCCTGCCGTATTCGCCTTTGGGAAAAAGGTGTGTCCGTATATCGGCTTCATCAATATATAACTTATTGTGCAGCTGGTAACTGGAGAAATATGCCGATATGAAATTGCCCTCTTCACCGCCCCGGCGGCGGGAATAATCCGTCGGTGAGCAGATGAAATCGACATACGGCGATTCAAGCACGCTGCGCAATTGCTGAAAGCCGTGGTTCTCAAGCGTCTGTCCGGAAAAATAGAACGAGTATCCGTAAAATACTCCGGCAATTTTTTTACCGCCGGTTTCTTCCTTGCAGATGCGGCACATTTTTATTATCTGATGCGATACCATATCGCTTAAAAAATCACGATAGTCCTTCACCTGCGCAAGCTTTGCCGGATCGCGAAGCGTGAGATACTCGGACTGTCTGCGCTGTTCCGGCGAAGGGATGATGTTTTCTCCATCAAACGAGACATCGGGTAAAGCCCATGCAGTGCGCAGCGCATCGATGGTCGCATATTTTCCCATCAACCATGAGCGGAAGCGTTTTTTGGCTGCCGGGCCGTAATCGATCTTTCCTTTGTCGTTGCCGTACCAGAACCATTCCGACGAATAGCCGCCTGCGGGGTGATATCCGATGACGTGTGATACATAATCGCTTGCCTCGATATGCCGGATGAAATCGCGAAGCATACGCTCATAACTTGTCTCCCATACCTCGGAGGCGAGCGAGTTCTGTCCCGAATCCCTGATCGCGTTGTTCGCACTGTAATAGCTGTGCTCGTCGGGGTGGCGGTCTGTCCACCACTTCGGCGACTCCACTTTTATGCGCACCAATATCCGCGCTTTGGGGTTAGCCGCGATGACTTTTTTTATACGGGCATCGACGTCCGAAAAATCGTATTTGCCCTCATCGAGCCAGAGGAGTTTACCGCCCACGGTAAACGCGCCGGTGCTGATGATATCGCTGTAGAGGTCCACACCGGCCGCGGCAAAATCCCTGCATGAGTCGATTGAATTGGACCCGCCAAAGCAATACGGCATCATCGCCATGGGATACCACGGTGTATCGTTGATATGGAGCGCGGGTACTCCGGCATGGTTTCCGATGAATGCGGTCGGATTAGCCGCGTTGCGTGATTCTGCGGGTATATTCGTTTCATAGGCCGCGGTCAATTGCAGTTTCTTTTTAAATAAAGGATCATATCCCGGCGTGACCACATCGGCGGCACCGAAATCAACGTTTCTTGTCCGGTATTTTTTCATATCAGCGTCATAGATGGATCTTATTGCACCGGGATCAAGCTGCTTCGAATAGATGCGGACATCGTCGATGAGTCCGTCGAAAATAAATCCGTTCTTCGTTGAACCGCTCATCTGTCCGGCACCGAGTGTGACGGGTGCGTCATTTACCGGCAAATCGGCGCAATCGATCTTTACCTGAGCGACCTGTGTTCCATCGATATTAAGCGCGATGTTGCCGTTCCTGAACGTTGCGGCTACCTGCGTCCATCGCCGCATGGCGAGTTTCGGCGCCGTGATGCCGGGTGCATTGTAATCCTTTCCGGCGACCATGAACAGCCCCTGCCAGGCCCCCGCGGGGTCTTTGAATTTGAACTCCGGAAATCCGTTGCAGATCGAGAGGTAGAACTGTATCTTTTCGGGGGTGGTGCTTCTGTCGCCCTTTGAGACCACCGTCTGATACAGCGGCAGTGAATTCACGGCAACCCATGCAGACACGGTCATCTCGTTCTGAATATCGAACCGCTTTCCGGTATTCACCGACACATCGATGCTCGGTGTCGTGCGCAGCGCGCCGTTCACTATCGTACTTTTTTCAGCGATGCATTCGTTCAGGCCGGTCTTGTCGGTAAATCGCCGGCCCGCTGCTTCACTGAAATCGATCCACACTACGGGGGTCTGCGCCGCCAGCGCATATACAAATGCCAGTAGAAACAGTATTTTATTCATTTGGATCTTACTTCTCTGTACGTACTATTGTTTCAATCATTTTTGCCACGGCATCACGATATGATAACAGCACCGCGCTGTCCTTTGTCCAGTGCGACAGCGACGCAACGACGGTGTCCGGCATAGCCAGGAGTTTGTCGATCTCGGCAAGCAGGGCGGTATGTTTCGCCCGTTTGCCGGATCGTATCTCGCCGGCAAGTGTACGCAGCAGCGCAAGGTAATCAAAGTCCTCAATACCGTCGCGGAGATTCTCGAACCGCAGTGACGGGTATATCGTTCCGTTCCTGCCGGGATACACAAGATTTCCCTGCCCGCACTGGAAATTGTCCTTTTTCTCGAACACGTTCACGTATTTTGCATCCCATTCTGCGTCGGGCCACTGCGCGTTTTTTCCCACATTATCCGGCCATTCACGGTTGATGCACCAGTACAGACAGCCGGGCAGATCGTACTTGAATCCGATGAGCATCGCCATGCGGCTTTCGATCGCCGGATATCCGAGGAAAAAGTTCGGGAACGGCCGCGGTTCGCTTACCCAATACCACCAGAACTCATATCCCGCGCGCTTGCGGTATTCCGGCTTCACCAGCTCATAGGAATCGACGGGAGTGACCCATACATTGAACAGGTCGATGATCCCCGCATCGGGCGTTGATGTCTGCATGAGCTTGATGCCGGGGAACTCTCTTACAATACGGGCCGAGAAACGGCGGACGGAATCTTCATCGAAATGCCTGGTGCGGAATATAGCGAACTCGTCGAAGCAATAGAGATACGCCTGATCGGTGTCGAATCCCGCCGCTTTGAGCAATGCTATTTTTTTAGATATCGTCGATGCATACGTCTCGATGTCTGCGTCTGATATATGGTTATTGGGCCCATAATATCCGAGGGTGCAGAAATTCGCTTCAGGCATTCCGGGAAGATATTTCGTATCCGGATACACGTTCTTCTCATATATATTGTTCGGTGAAATGCGGTAAGACATGATGAACCGGTAGAGCGAAAGCCGCTGCTCATCCGTGAGTTTGCCGTATGCATTCCAATTCACATAGTTCTGTTCAAAAAAACTGAATGCCACTTTCAGCGCACTTTTTTTCGGCAGGGTTAAGTCGTATACCGTGACCGCAAGCGGTATTTCTTTTACATAACCGTCAGCGCTGATCGATACCGTCATCCGGCAGGTGCCGGCTTTTGCCGACGCTCCGGCATGGACACGAAGAAACAGCACGCGCGGAAGACCCGTTGGTATCATGCACGACGTCTCTCCGTCAAGGATGATGTCGAATACATTCCCGCGATGATCGACGGGAACGACCGATTTCGTATTGTTGACGGTCTTCATGGGCGCAACGGTAACGGTAAGGCCTTCCGGCACTCCGTTCACCGAAAAGCGCACCTGTACCGCCGATGCCGCTTTCGGATCGGGGAAAAGGACGATCTGCAGGCCTTCGTATTCGCTGCGTGCCAGTGAAACCGATGCTTCGCCGTTCATCGCTTCAAGACTTCCGAACAGTGAAGCCTGCTGCACGATTGTCTGTGCCGACGGTACGACTACCGCCGCGAACAGCTCATGAGCGGAGAAGAACCGCGCGTTACGGGCGGTGATGGTGGCCGCCTGTGTAAAACCGCCGACCGCCGTCTGCATCACGGCAAACGTCGTGACAATCGTGTCGGATGATCTGTTCAGCATGGCGGTATCATCAGCCGTTGCTTCGCTGAGGCTATCGGCGATCTGCAGTACCGTTTTCTGGAGGCTCTCGGCGGTAGCCGCCACATGCTCAACCGCACGCGCGAGCGTCTCAGGAGCGGCCGCGGCAGCCGGTTCAGCGGCGATTGTCCCTGCGGTAAGTTTTATGCCGCAGCGGGCTGCAAGCGGCATGAGTGTGTTCACGGTTTCGTTCATAGCAAGCTTCATCCGCACGACAGACGTCATTGCTGCTGCAGTATCGGGGGCATTGCCGGCGGTCGGTACCGTAACGCCCGGCAGTGCCATCTCGGCGATCAGTGAGCGGAGCGATCCTGCGATGCGCCGCGAATCGCGTCCGACGTCGGTGAAGGTAGAGGCAAGCGTGCGGCAGGCGATGACCGGCGCCCGTGACGCGCCGATTCGGATATCGGTTCCGCGGTAGAATGCGATCTCATCAATATGACCGCGGAAATGATACGCGGGATAACCGCCGGCCCCCTGCGCCACGCCGAAATAGAGCGGATATTCGTTACCCACAAGCGCGGTGAAGTTCCTGTCCGCCGCCGTGTCAGGAGGGACATTGAGCTCCTTGACGTTTCCGTTCACAGCGATGTATACAACACCGTCCTTGAACGTTACGGTTATCACCGACCAGCGGTCCTGTGCGACGCAGGCATCTTTTGTTACCCATGATATCCAATTGCCGTCTATCTTCTTCGCTTTGAACTCAACCTTGCCGTCACGGAGGTTGAGATAATAGCTCACCGCTTCGGGTTTCACCTTCCGCGATCCTTTCCAGAAAATCGTGCAGTAACCTGCAACGGACGCGGGTTTTATCGTCGCGGCGAATGTGACATCGTTGAGCGGTGATATACCTTCGCTGTGCGGGACCTCCACATATGCCTTGCCGTCCTCGAAGTAATATGCCCCGCCGTCCAATGCCGGATCTATCCTGAGCGCGTCGATGTTGCCCTGGATGATGCCGGGATATTTCCCAGTCTCCTCCCTGACGGTTGCATTCTCGCGTCCGTCGAATTTCCAACGGGCGATGAGTTCCTCCGCCGTAACAACAGTAGCACACATCACAAACACCGCCGCGACGAACAGCCGGCGTGACGGGATTGCAGCGCGGGAGCAGATGGACTTCGCATACATGGATATCTCCTAGAGACTTTTTATGCGTGCATTATATTTTTCGATAAGTTTCGCATTGTACGCATCGCCGCCCGGTACATTGGCGCTTTTCCACATCGGGGGTTCTATCCCCCAGGCAAGCAGCATTCTCACCGTTTCTATCTCCAGCCGGTGCGCAATGTAGAAATCGACGATATTGGACACCGGTGCGATGGGGATGTCCATCTGTTCAAATTTCACAACGGCATCACCCAGCGGATTATAATCGTCAATGCATATATCCGCAAGCTCGAATAGATTCTTTTTACTCGAGTGACGGAGGAAATGATCCATCGGAAGACCGTTCTGCCAGTGACTCGATGATATTGCAATCACCTTTGCGCCCGCTTTCTTTGCCTCGAGGACTGCGTCGATGGTCGTGGGATTTACACCGATATTATGAAAGATGATGAAGACATCATCTTTTTTGAGGCGATAGTAGCGTACCAGGCTGGCGCCGTAATTCTCCGTGCGTTCCATCTCAAGGTATTTCAGCGCATTGTTGAACGTCGATATGCCGATATCCATGATCGGGTTGATGCAGGCGAAACCGCCCGCGCGGAAGAAAACCTCGGCCATCACCAGCGTGGTGTGTCCGCCGCCGCCGTACACATTGAGGAGCCGGTCCTCTTTTATCGCCGTTGCCATCATCTCCGCGGCCTTGAGTATATTATCGATCTGTTTTTCCTCGACTTCGTAGATGTTCTTCATGATGGCTTCGATGTAGCGCGGATCGGTCTTCGTCAATTTTGAAAAGTCGAACATGGTGTACTCCTGTTATTCTCAGCGTTTCAGTATGCGCCGGTAATTCTCGCCGAGGCGGTCCCAGAGCTTGAGCGCATCCGGCGCAGCAAGCGATGTGCCGTAGCCGCCGCGATATGTCCACGCCGCCAGACGGTCGACACCGAGCGAGTCGTAGAGATCGACGACGTCGTCCATCTGCGCGAAGTCCTCCGGCTGCTTGAAATAGTTCATGATCCAGCGTTCCGACTGCTTGTTGTACTTCTTCGCCGCGGCGACCGTACGCGCGGTGATCTCGCGGAAAAAGCGCATCGGCAATTCCCACGCGATTATCGTCGTTGAAAAGACATCGAAATACGGCGACGCAGCCACCATGTCCCAGTTGTCATACCCGCGCTGCTCGGTCACATAATATGTGTTCATTGTCGCGTGCACGCAGCAGGTTATCTCCGACTTCGGATTGATCTGTTTGATGAGACGCGAGGTGTCTTCGAGGATGAACAGCGCCTCGCGCCAGCGGAACTGTTTCACGTCATCATTCATGATGCGCGGCATTTCATAGCCGTAATACGATTCGAACTTTTTCATGCATTCTCCGCAGCGGCAGGCCCAGTCATCGCCGGCACCGCCGGTGATCGAAGCGTACGATTTCGGGAGCGCGTAATGCGGTTCATCCCAGAAAAAACCGTCAGCGTTCGTCTCACGCGCGAGTTTCAGGCAGAAGTTCCTGAAGTAATCGCGGAAGGAGTTCGTGTTGAAGCACGCATGGGGCAGCTGTTCGCCGGTGAAGGCGGATACCTGGCGATGACGGGTGTTGTTCTGCAGAAAAAGACTGATCTGCTCCCCGCCGAAATATTTACCGATACCCCAGGGGTCGAGAAGTACGCGAAGGCCTTTTTTCTTTGCCGCATCGACGATTTTCGGTATCGAGGGGAACCAGAAATCGAGATCGAATTCGGTGATGGCGAGGATGACCGTTGTGCAGCCGTGGTCGGCAATCTCGGTAAAATCACGTTCGGCATGCTCCACATAGGACATGCCGTAATAACTGACTGCTGTTTCGCGTATGGCCATTACGTACTCCGATTGTACAGATATATTGATTGTATCGATACACATAGTATAACCAATTATTGCTGAAAGGTCAAGTATTACTGCCGTTTGTCTGGATCCCGGACGTTACGCGCTTTCACGGACGATGATTTTCGGTTTCTGGATAATACATCGTTTCTGAGTTCCGTCCATCTGTCCGGTGACGAGTTTCAGCGCGTTCGCCGCGATCATACTGCTGCCGTAATCGATGCTGGTCAGTGATGGCGTCAGGTAATCCGCAATATCGAGGTTGTCACAGCCGATCAGACGGATGTCGCCGGGGATGCGAATGCCGCGTTTATGGCACAGCCGTATCACACCGGCGGCGTAGATATCGTGAAATGTCATGATGCCGTCGATGGTTTTCATCTGCGTAAGCAGCTGCTCACACGAACGGAATCCCGCTTCGATGGTATTCTCGTTCGATAAAAATACTTCACGCCGGCGATTCATTGCGATACCGGAAGCGAGAGCTGTTTCACTAAACCCCCGATATCGCTCATCAGTTGATTTCAGCAGACGGTTCCCGATATAACCGAGTTCGCGGCATCCGTTACGTATCAAACGCTCAGCGGCAAGTTTTCCCGCGGCGAAGTTGTCGGGAATGACCGACGGAATCGTGGTGTCGGTGAACGTACGCAGTACATTGACAATGCGAATGCCGCGGTCCATCATATTCTCAAAGTAGCGTTTGTTTTTTTCTGTCGGTTCGGGCAGAAGCAGTATGCCCTGTGCGCCTGCCCGAACAAGCTCATCGGCGGCGTTCCGTTCTCGCGCCGGGTCGAACGCTGATACTTTCGTGATTATGCTCAGCGCATGTTTATTTTTTATTGTAAGCTCATGCAGGAAACGGTTGAGGAACGGATTTTCCGCCTCGGTCAGAATCAGGCCGATGGTCGTTGTTTCGCGGCGCGCCGTGTTTTTGACATACAATCCGCTTCCGTGACGGCGTTCGAGCAGTTCGTCGCGGGTAAGCAGTTCAAGCGCATGGCTCAACGTGCTTCTGCTTACGTTGTATTTTTTTAAGAGCTCACGGACGCCCGGGATGCGATCGCCCGGCGATAGCTTTTGTGTCCGGATATATCCGGCTATCTTTTCTTTCAGCGTTGAATATTTCAGCATCGATACGACCTTGCACGCATTGTATCTCCGCCGGTATGATATCGCAAGTCGTGCGCGGCGCGATAACTGATATCAGATGCGGCGTCGCATGTGTGATTCACGTGCTGCGATATTTTTTCCGGTATTCAGCGGGCGTTTTCCCGTTGAAGGCGCGGAACTTTTCGTGGAAGAACGACAGATCATTATACCCGCAGCGCTCGGCGATTCGGTACACGGGAAGATCGGTCGATTTTAACAGGCGGCACGCGCGTTCGATGCGCACCTCGGCGATGTATTCGCTCACCGTGTAACGCGTGGTCTGCGTGAACAACCGCGAGAGATAACTTTTATTGAGCGACGTCATCGCGGAAAGCGTCTCCGCGGAAAGATCGCCGTCCGGATGCGCCTGAATATATTCCATGAGCCGCACGATACGTTCGTCGATAGGTTTTTGTTTTACCGATCCATCCGCGTCAAGCGTCCGTGCGATATGAGCGAACAGCGTATAGAGCGACAATGATACTATGCCTTCGCCGCCGTGAGATGGACTCGTCAGCTCGCCATGCATCGTTCTGCATATCGACGCGGCAAGCGCCGCAGTTTTCGGCGGAAGCGATATTTTTCCATAACCGCCGGATTTGCCGCCAAGAAAACGGGCAATCGTGCTCTGGCGCATGAAGTCCGCATTGCTGATGTATTCCGTGATACTGCCGATGCATGCGGGCGTGAGTGCAAGAACGAAATAGGAAAAGTCTTTCTCGGGGATGACGGAATGCGGTTCGTCGATATTGAAAAATAGGATGTCGCCCTGCTTGATGATCTCTTTGCTGCGGAGTGTCTTCTGCGATGCGCGTCCGTGATAAATGAGATAAATTTCCATGAACGCGTGATCGTGCCATGGCAGGAGCGACGCGTCGTTCTCGCGATCCACGATGCCGAAGCTCTTCCCGCCGTTGAACACCCAGTCCGGTGCAAGTGTGTGTATGCTTTTATGTATCGTCGTTTTCGGCATGGCTGTGCACAATTATACAGGTGAACGTGCAGTTAATGCAAGGGATTGCGGACAAGCGATGCGCCTCGCCGCGGGGGTGTCACCGGAATGCCGTTCAGTGCTGCGCGTTGCGGCGTACAGCCTCAATGCTCAGCTCGCCGCGGAATACCTGTACGTCATCAATGAGCCCGTTGAATCCCGGAGCGTTTCCGGCAAGCACGGGACTTCCCCCGTCACCGCCGATATCAAGACCGTCATTGGGGTCTGCGGCGATGAAGCGCCGTGAAGGAACCGAGCCGGCAGCTTCGCCGTTGATGAATAGTTTGAGTTCGCGTTTCGACGTGAGCATCGCGGTGATATGCGTCCATCCTTCGGGAAGTTCATTGCGGGCGCTCACACTCGCCGGTATTGAATTCGCACGCACGGTGAATACCGGTTTTCCGTTTTTAAGCGAGAGCGCAAAGCCCAGCGACGCACCGCCGCGTGCAAGTATTACGCCGTTCTTTCTCCCGGGTTTTATCCATGCCGATACCGTGAACGGTATGTCCCTGGGCGAAAGTGATTCCGATTTTTGCGCCGTGATTATCGTCTTCCCGTCGCATACGAGCGCATCTCCATGTATGCCGGGAGCGTAATGCGTTGATGCGGATGGCGTACCGTCGTTGCTGTGTCCGGACACGTCCATGATCTTCACGCCCGCACCGTCAAATGTATACTGCAGTACCAGCTCAGCCGGGATGTCGGCTGCGGAACGTTCTTCCTCTACGCGGAATGATGACTGCTTGAGTGCGGCATCCAATTCCCGCTGCATCGTGTCGCGTGCGGCGGCATATGCGGGCAGGAGCGCAAGGTTCGTCATTTCTTTCGGGTCTTTCAGAAGCTGATACAGCTCGGGGACGTCATCGATGTCCGGATAGGTGACGTATTTCCATTCGGGTGTCCGCACCCCGAGCATCATCGGTATCGACGGTGTAAGGTCAACATAATATTCATACAGGAACGAGCTGCGCCATGACGACGGTTTTCCGCCGAACAGCGGCAGCATCGACAAACCCTGCATCTGTTTCGGTATGGGAATGCCGGCCAGATCGAGCAGCGTCGGAGCCAGATCGATATTGAGCACCATGTCGCGCACGGCAGTTCCCGGTTTGATCTGCCGCGGATAGCGGGCGATGAACGGTATCCGCATCGATTCCTCGTACGCCACACGTTTATCCCCGCGGCGATGTTCGCCGTGAAGAAATCCGTTGTCTCCGGCAAAAAGGATTATCGTGTCATCCAGCTGTCCGGTCTCTTCAAGCGCCTTGAATATGGCGCCGATACCGTCATCCACCGATGCAAGCGCGCGGAAATAGTCCACCTGCTTCGGCCGTTTGTCATTCCACGGTACCGGCGGAATGCTCGCGGGAACACGGTCTGCGCCGCCCTTGGCAAGCGATCCGCGCTGCCATGCGGGTTTTCCCTCGAAGGTGTCGTCAAAGTTCGCCGGTTTGGCGAATGTCATATCGGGATATATTGTTTTATGCGAATCTTCCGGAGTAAAGGGCTCATGCACCGCTTTATGCGAAAGATACAGACAGAACGGATTCGTGCGCTGCCTGCGTATGAACTGCAGTGCTTTGCTGTTCAATACCGTCGTAAGGTACTCATTGGTGATATATGACGTACCGTTCTCGTTGATATCGGGTTTCTCATATTTGCCCTGGCCCTTGAAGCTCAGCCAGTAATCGTATCCCGGACGCGGACCTGAATAGTTGCTCATGTGCCATTTGCCGATGAATGCCGTCTCATATCCGCTGTCGCGCAGATACATCGGGAATGTGGGCGTCACCGCGTGATCGATCTCCTCTCCTTCATTGCGCCGCACCCCGTGTATATGCGGGTATACGCCGGTGAGAAATGATGCGCGGCTCGGCGAGCAGAGCGAGATGCAGACGAACGCGTTTGAAAATATAACCCCTTCATGTGCGATGCGGTCGATATTCGGCGTCCGTATGCCGGGAAAACCGTTCGCATACGACGGCGCATCATAACGGAGATCGTCAACAAGGATGAATATGATATTGGGTCTGCGGCGTTTATCTTCCGCGGCGAAGACAGTAAGCGGGATGCAGACCAGCGCGATGACCATGAGAATGATAATGCCGTATTTTTTCATATTTCACCTATGGAATCATTAATATACCATATATAATATAGCCCACTTCCACCCGCTTGTCAAATTGCCGGGCGGTTGCATGTCATTGTCTCCCGCCGATAGCATGCTTGACAAAGCCGATTGCTGGTTTATGGTAGGGATATGAGCGAACCGTATTACCGTCTGATCCCCGATGTCATCGCCGCGGCCGTTGAAAAAGCCGGCATGATACCCACCGCGCGCATGAATCCGATGAACAGTTATGAGAACCGTGTGTACGACGTCGCACTCGATGACGGCAGCCACATCGTTATCAAGTTTTATCGTCCTGAACGCTGGTCGCGTGAACAGATACAGGAAGAGCACGACTTCATCAAAGAACTTGACGGTGACGAGATCCCCGTCTGTGTTCCGCTCGCCATGCCCGACGGCAGCACGGTTGGCGAGATCGAGAGCTTTTATTTCGCGATATGGCCGCGCACGGGCGGACGCGTCCCCGATGAGTTAAGCGACACGGACCTTGCGAGTCTCGGCATGCTCATTGCGAGGCTCCATAATGTGGGTTCGGTGAAATCGTCGGCTCACCGGATAGCGCTTACCGCGGAACACTACGGCATCGTTCCGTTCGATTTTCTCGTGAAAAACAAATTCCTGCCGGCTTCATGTATTGCGCAGTACGGTGACGCGGTGCGAAATGCCGTCGACACATACAACGAGCGTGTCAGGGATGTTCCGTTGATACGCATACACGGTGACTGTCACTACGGCAACTTCCTCACGCGTGATGACCGCTGGCATGTGCTCGACTTCGACGATTTTGTTATGGGCCCCGCTGTGCAGGATATCTGGATGCTCACATCAGGTGAGGGCGCCGAGGGTGAACGGAGGCGGAGGATATTTCTCGGAGGGTATCGCACGTTCCGCGAATTTGACGAATCATGGCTTTCACTCATCGAACCGCTGCGTGCGCTGCGTTACATCAACTATGCCGGCTGGATAGCAAAACGCTGGAACGACCCCATGTTCCCGCGTTATTTTCCGCATTTCGGCACCACGGAATACTGGGTGAAGGAGACGGCGGACCTTGTCGATCAGGTTGCAAAGTTCAGTGCCCAGCCGATAACGGATGATGAAACGGCAAAGCCGACGAAGAAGGATTATTTCTGGGATATGGATTAGTTTCAACTTTTACACAGGCTACGCAAAATATTTCATCTGCCCTATTGTCGCTTTCGCGGTGCATCCAGCACCGCTTGCGCTCGCGTAGCGCGGGAGTTTTCAAACCTTCGCGCATCCATGCGCGCATCATGCTTTGGAATGTTATTTTTCCATAGTTTTTGAGTTGAGGAAATTGTCCCGCGCTAGTGATGAAACAGACGCACCTTGGAGAACATCATCGTCATCCCGTATTCGTCGCAGGCGGCGATGACGTCTTCATCGCGGAGTGATCCGCCGGGCTGGATTATCGCGGAGACGCCGGAGCGGCTTGCGCGGTCGATGTTGTCACGGAACGGGAAGAACGCATCTGACGCGAGCGCAACGCCTTTCTTTGCATCGAGCCATGTGCGCTTCTCGGCTTCGGTGAGCATTGCGGGGACGACGGCGAAATTGGCGCGCCAGAACTCTTCCTCTTTCGGCGAGAGCGATGTTTCCAGATACGAATCGATGGCATTGTTACGCTCGGCACGGCTTATGCCCTGACGGAACTGCATGCCGATGACCGAGGGATGCTGCCGCAGAAACCATTTGTCCGCTTTCGCCGCCGCGAGACGGTTGCAGTGAATGCGTGACTGCTGTCCCGCACCCACGCCGATAATCTGCCCGTCGTACGCGTAACAGACGGAATTGGACTGCGTATACTTCACCGTAATCATGGCGAGAAGAATATCGCGCGCCATCGCTTCGGAAAGCGTTTTATTTTTCGTTACGATAGTGGCAAGATGTTCCTTGCCGGCGATAAGATCGTTGCGCCGCTGTTCGAACGTTATCCCGTATATCTCCCGCTGTTCCATGACGGGCGGCTTATACTCCGGGTCGATCTTTATGATAGTATATTTTCCGCCTTTTTTCTGCTTGAGTATCTCTACCGCTTCCGGCGTGAAATCCGGAGCGATGACACCATCCGACACTTCGCGCTTGAGTATCAGCGCTGTCGCCGCATCAAGCGTGTCCGACACCGCCGCAAAATCGCCGAAGCTCGACATCATGTCGGCACCGCGCGCCCGCGCATATGCCGCGGCCACCGGCGTGAGTTTCATATCGTCTACAAAGAGCGATTTGGCGAGTACCGGGTCCGTGATGGGAAGTCCGAGCGCCGCGCCGGCGGGACTCACGTGTTTGAACGACGCGGCCGCAGGGATTCCCGTCACCTGTCTGAGTTCCTGCACGAGCTGCCATGCATTGAACGCGTCGCAGAGATTGATATATCCCGGCGCTCCGTTGAGTACCGTTATCGGCAGTTCATGCTCGGAAAATATACGCGCCGGCGCCTGATGGGGATTGCATCCGTATCTGAGTTTCAGTTCTTTCATGATGGGAGCCTTCTTATTGTTTTATCGTGCGGGAACGATTGGGCACAGTATAATCCTGTATTATTTTGCGTCAACCCCATAGATCGCCTCGGTTGACATTTACACTTTTTTCTACTAATATGAATATATCATGCGGGATAACGGCGGGCAGACATGCGTTTTGCGATATTTTTGACATTTCTCAGTGTTGTCTCACTGTTCGGACAGCTTGAAACATTCGGACCGAATATCAACACTCCCTACGACGAGCTTGCTCCCGTCATCTCGCCCGACGGCCTTACGCTTTATTTCGTCCGGCAGAACCATCCTGAAAACAAGCTTGAAGGCAAACGGACGCTCGCCATCTGGATGAGCGAACTCGACGACAAAGGGGTTCCGAAACTGGCGCGGCGTATGAGCGAGCCGTTCAACAATACGGTGTTCAACAGTCTGTTCAGCGTCACGCCGGAAGGTTCTGTCCTCATCCTCGGCGCGTATGATAAAGGCGTGTATCAGGGATCGGGATTCTCCATCATTCCGCGTACACCCGAAGGCGGCTGGGGCGTGCCGCAGAAAATCGTCATTCAGGGGTATGATACGCTTGAAAAGAACCGCGATCCGAACCAGGAAACCAGCCAGATGCAGCGAAGCGCCTATCTCGCCAATGACGAAAAGACGCTGTTTTTTTCCGCGTCAAGCGGCAGCGATGAGAATGACAGCGACATCTATGTAACGCTTCTCTCCAACGGTGTGTGGACGAAACCGCTCAATCTCGGTACGCCGTTCAACTCCGAGGGAAACGAGATTACCCCGTTCCTCGCATCCGACGGCGAGACGATGTATTTCTCAAGCGACCGCAAAGGCAATCACGACATCTATATTTCACGCAGGCTCGGTTCAAGCTGGACACGCTGGTCGCAGCCGGTGGCGCTTCCGGCGCCGATAAATTCAAGCGCGTGGGAGGCGTATTTTTCTATTGATGCGCGCGGTGAGTACGCCTATGTCGTATCATACCAGAACCCGGCGAACAAGGCCGATATCGTACGCGTGAAAATGCGCGAGGAATACCGGCCGAAACCGGTGGTACTGAAGAAGAAAAAAGAGGAAGCGCCGCCGCCCCCTCCTCCGCCACCGCCCAAGGTAAAACCGGCCTTCGTGTTCACCGATGAACTCAAGGAGACGTTCTCCGAACTCATGCGCAAGGCGCGCGGTGCCAATACGAACGTGAGCGATATCAATAAGAAAACGGAAAAATACAAGATTCCTTCCGGCATCGACAAGGAATTTCCGGAAAAGAAATAGGCGATTTCCTTACTCTATCCAAAAGGCCCGTATGAAACACTCCATGACAAACGTTCCTGACTACGCGCAGCGCATTGTGTCCGTATCCGGCGATGATATCGTGCTTGTCGTAAAGATGGAACATATTTTTTATCTCACCGGTTTCCGCGGCACCGCGGGGATGCTGCTCCTCATGCGCGGCACGGCGTTCCTTTTTGTAGACGCGCGATATGCGGAACACGCCGAGCGTAACGTCAGCTCCGTGACAACGGTACGTGTTTCCGGCCAGTATTTCGACGCTGTCGTAACGTTTCTCAAAGAGCACGAGGTAAAGGACGTTACAGTTGACGAGGACGGCGTACTGCTAGCCGATTATACACGGCTTACCGCACTGTGCGATGAGGCCGGTATTCGCGTGACGGCGGGACAGAGTGTCATTGCGGACGCGCGCGTGCTTAAGGATAAGTATGAACTGACGCTGATGAAAGACACGCTCAGGGTAACCGAGATAGCGCTGACGAAGACGATTGGTTTTATCAAGGAAGGAATGACCGAAAAGGAACTTGCCGCCGAGGTGGATTACCGGCTCAGACGTGAAGGCGGCGACCAGAGCTCGTTTGAAACCATTGCGCTTTTCGGCGCGAGGTCGTCGATGCCGCACGGGTGTCCGTCGGATGTGAAACTGGTCCACGGCGACATCATTCTCATCGACTGCGGGATGCGGCGCAGCGGCTACTGTTCCGATATCACGCGTACGTTTTTTTTCGGAAAAGGAAAAGATTTCCAGCGCATGTCCCGCGTGTACGATGCGGTACGTGAAGCCCAGAATGAAGGAATTGCCAGGGCCGCAACCGGTGTGCGCGGCGCCGATGTGGACCGCGCGGCACGCGACGTGATGCGCGCGCATAAGCTGAATGATTATTTCACCCACGGGCTCGGTCACGGCGTGGGCATCGAGATACATGAACGGCCGTATGTCTCGGAAAAAAAAGGCGATGAAATACTGCCGGGGGGCACGGTCATCACCATCGAACCGGGCGCATATATTCCCGAGGTCGGCGGTATACGCATCGAGAATATGGTGATTGTCACGAAGTCCGGCGGGGCATCGATCAATATCACGCCGACGGATATGATTGTCCTTTAGAAGTATGATTTCTTACGCGGCGCCGAGCGATGCCATAACGCCGCACAACTCGTTATAAAGACGCCCCGCATTCTCAGCGGTGCGATTTGCGAGATAGCGTTTCATGTAGAACGGGACGGATTCCCATGCAAGTTCCAAACCTGTGAGCGCATCGGCATCCCGTTTATGTACGGCATCCATGATGTGCCCGCATTCGTCAAAGAGCCTCTGTTGCGCGATAATCTCCGGCACATGCATCGGAGATGGTTTTGTAACCGGCGGCAGCGGCGAACGGTCTCGCAGTGTTACGCCGGCGATACGTGCCGACGTGCTGTTCATGGTGAGCACCGGCACGGTCATATCAGCAACGAGCATTTCCATCTGACTGCGATACGCTTCGAGCGTCGCACTTGTTGTCACGGGTTTTCCATCGTAATCGATTGCGGCGATGCGGTCGCCCTGTCTCCGTAAGTTGCGTGCGGTGAGCGGCGCGAGTTTATACGATGAGACATAATCGATCCGGTGCGATGCGCTTGCGGCGCTGTGCGTCTTTTCATCCTGAAAGCAGAAATCCGCGGCGGCGAGTATGATGCATGACGGGTGCAGGCTTGCGCCGGCTCGTACCGCCGACGAGAGCACGCTGCCCTCCATCGGGTATTCGGGTGTCTCCGGATAACAGAGGCGCTCCGCATGCATGCCGTGGGAAAAGTAATAGACGGGCCCGTTGTGCGCGATGGCCGGACCATAGGCGGTGTGCGTCGTGATGAGCGGTATGCCGGATTCATAACATGCGGTCAGATGCGAGGTGGCGTAGAATCCGCCGTCGGTGGAGATGACGGCATCCGGACGTATCCCCGCATGGAGCAGCGTCGCCGATGATGTCGCCGCAGCGAGCAGAAAAGCCCCCGACGCTATCGTCCTCAGTTCTTCGATTACACGGTCTATCGATGGTCCGCCGCCGACGATGACAAGCGGCATGGTGCCGTTGAGGATTCCGCTGTATGCGGAGAACGATGCGCCGCGGTTCCTTTTGAGATTATAGCCGATATTCGCCATCCAGCGCGGTGCGAAATAGTAAAACGTGGTCATCGACATGAATTTCCGCTCGAGAAATCCACTGAGTGCGCTGTCCAGTCCGCGAAAATATGCTTCGTCATAGAAACGGGCGCGTTGATTGGGGATGATCACCGTGGTGTCGGCGCAGTAGTCGGGAATATGCGCATCGCAGTGGTCAACGCAGCGTACAATGGATTCGCCGATAAGGAATACCGCGCGGTCGAGCCACGGGAACACCGCCGCCGACAGTACTGCCGCCGCGAGTTCTGCGGATTGTTCGATGATGATGATGCTCCTGCACTGCGGATATGCCGCGATCAAAGCATCGACCAGATGCAGTCCGCCCATGCCCGAAAAAACGGCATGCGTAATCGCGGTGCGGTTTGCGCAGCACGCATCGATACGTACACGCGCTTCCCTGAGCGGATCATACTGCGATACCAATGGACGTTTCCCGAATGAGACAAATACGGCGCCGTTGCAGAGCTTCGCCGAGAATACACTGCCGGATGTGCCGATGGATGCTGCTGCACCACGAACGACGTTGATCGCGTTCAGATTGCGTTGATTCTTTTTGAGGGCGGAGAGGTTCGTCTCAAGCGATGTCATGCGGGAGGAGCGGCCGGCGGCAGTACTGTCTTTGTGCGTTTTCGCGGCGATACGCGTTTTACCTTTTTTTTCCCGGCAGCACGTTTGCTTTTTGCCTTTTTTGAACTTCGTTTTTTAACGATCTTCGCGGATTTTGCTTTTCCTGCCCGAAGCTTTTTGCGGCCCTTTGATTTTTTGGTCTTCTTTACGGCGCGTTTCTTTCTGCGTATGACGGCCTTTTTTTTCAATGCCGGGCGGCCTGCCCTTTTTTTACGTCGTTTTGCATACTTCCGTTTTTTGTTTTTCGCGGTTGCGCGTTTCTTTCTGCGCGGTTTTTTCTTCGGCACGGCTTTTTTACGGCGCTTCGGCTTCGGGAAATGCGAATAGATGGCTGACAGACAGCGCTGTATGCGGATGAGCGCCGCTTTCACCGGTTCGGGAAGCGCATCGGCCTTTACTTTGAGTTCAAATACGAGGAGTGCGCCGACGAGCCGTCCGTCAACAACAACGGGGATGAACCAGAACGTCCGTTCAGTCATCGTGCGTGAGCCTTTCTTGACCACATACGTGAAGGGAAGCGGCGACGTGTGCTTCGGATTCACCGATTTGAAATTGCCGAACAGCTTCAGGTTGAAGCCCTGCGGTATGGCGGCTGTTGTGCTGTCGAAGGGAACGAGCTTGCCGTTTCCGTTGCGCCTGAGGAGCACATATCGTTTTATGCCCGCGGCGGATGCGGTCTGGCTGAACGCCCGCGCAATCGACGCATCACCTTCGTATCCGGCAAGCAGCAGGCGTTCGTAATGCTCGGCACGTGAAGCGCGTATCGCGCTTTCCGGCGTCTTTTTTTCCGCGTCCAGCATGAGACCGGCGAGTGCGGCGACAAATGACAGCCTGAGCAGGTCCTCGTCATCGTACGGTTCGCCGTTTGTTTTTTTGCCGGTATAGATTATCGCCTGGACGGCGTGCGAGACAAGTACATAGGTGATGCGGCTGCCGTCGTGACGGGCGAGTTCCTCTGCGGATGCGCCCGGCAGACAGTCTGCATAGCGTTTTGTATATCGTTTATCCCAGATGGAGAATGATTTCGCGATTTCACCGGGCAGTTCGGCAACTGTGTCCTTCTCCGATTTGCCGGCATCGCCGATGATGAATTTTCCGTTGCGGAGAATGTACATGCATACAGGTGACGCGGTGATGATTGCGGAAATGAAATGGAGCACCATGCGTTCGATGTCTTTCAGCGAGGGACGTTCGCGTGCCGCGTCCACCGACGTCATGAAGGTACGGTATTCGTCAAGGATCTTTTTCTGACGGTTAAGATCGCCGATGCTGTCGCGCAGAAGCGATCCGATGAGCCATTCCTCGTGTGAGAACGGATTCCTGAAATCGTTTGATTGTAATTCGCCGATGACCGCGGATTTCCGCTCGTTCAGATAGGCATCCGCTTTCGCACGTAAACCCATACGTTATACCCCGAATTTTTTGAGCAGCGATGTGTAAAGGTCGTAGAATTTCGATTCGGCAAACGTCCTGATCTTTTCCTCGGGGAGGTTCGCAAGCAGATCGTCAAAATAGACGAGGAGGTCTTTGAGCTGCGGATCGTCCTCGGCGGCTTTGCGCATGGCGGGTGTCACCTGCGGACGGCTGACGTTCTCTTTTTCGAATTCCTTCACCGCTCCCTGCAGATCGTCCTCGGAGAGCGTGCCGTCAAAGTCCGCCTTTTTCTTTTTCGCGGGCTTTTCTCCCGGTTCGACGGGGATCACCGGTACTTCATCAGCGATGACCGGTGTGATGTCGGGCAGTATTTCAGGCTCTTCTGAAAGCGCGGGTTTCTCGTCCACCTCCGCTTCCGGAGCCTCGATGACCGGGATCTCGTCTTCAGGGACCTCTATGCCGCTTTCTTTCATGATCTCTTTTTCGAAACTGAGCGATTCCAGTACGTTCGCCGAAGATTTCGCTTCCCGCTGCAGCTGCGCGATGTCGCCGATATCAAGCGGATCGCCAAGGTCCATCGGTGCTTCGTCCCGCCCGGCCGCCGGTTTTTCTTCATCAACTTCCTCTACGAGATCTTCTTCCGGCTCATCGGTGAGCTTGATGTCGTCGGGTATGGGCGGCAGTTCATCGTCGGCGGCGGAAATATTCTCCATAACATCATCGGGTTCGGGGATTTCCATTTCCTGCATTTTTTTCGTCAGGTCGTCGATGTCGTCCTTAATCGACGCTTCGTCAATATCTATGTCGAGGTCGGGAGTGATGGCAACAGGTTCGGGCTCACTTGCACGCTCGGTGGCGGCTTCTGCTTCGTCTTCAAGTATTTCGTTGAGCTCTTCACCGGAGAGCGCGATCACATCGTCCTCATCGGACAACTTGAAAATATCGCCGTCATTTCCTGCGGCGCCGGACTCATCGGATTCGGCTCTATCGGACGGAACGGTGTCTTCAAGCGCTTCGTCACGCTCTGCGGCTGCATCGCCGGCTTCATCGCTCACATCGGCTAGTATGTTCTCAAGCTCGCCGTCGGAAAGCGATATAGTCTCGTCCTCTTCTTCTTTGAAAAAACCTTCAGCGGCGGGCGCGGTTGTGTCTTCAGCAGTATCGTCCGTTGTTTTGTCCGCTGTTTCGGCCAGGTCGCTCATGTCGGGTATGCTGTCAAGGTCTATGGAAACATCTTTGATATCATCAAGCGTGATCGTCTCGTCTTCGGCTGTCGTATCGCCGAGCATGCCGCCGGCGGATGCAGCGCTGACGTCTGCCGCGGCCGGTTCACCGTCGTCGAGTTCGACCGCCGGTGAAGATTCAATGTCGTCGACCGTCGGCGCGAGCGTATGCTCTTCAGCCGCGGGTGCTTCTATGGTCTCTAAAGCAATCTCGCTGTCACCGAGGATATTATCGAGCTCGGTTTCCGACAGTGAGATCTCATCGGTGTCATCGGATTCTTTGAAAAACCCTTCTTTTTCCTGTTCGCTCGCCATTGTTTCCTCTCGGTGCTCTCCGCGATTATTCTCGCGTTTCATACCCTGTCTTTTCCCATGACAGGCGATGCGGTATCATGATCGACTGATCCGCGGTAACCGGTGCGTTCAGATCGAAATCACGGGGAAGAAATCCCGCCGTGATGATGCCGCCGCATTGGGAGAAGACGTCTTTCCAGGTGCTCTGTGCCGGCAACCGGTATTCACCCGGGAACCGGACAGCGCCGTTTACGCGTACCGTCACCATGGCAACGGGGACACTGCGGTGCAGCGCGTCGGCGTTGAGGAATTTAATGACAATTCCCGCCGCGAGAAAGACCAATGCGCAGCACCAAAACGCCATCTCCGTTTTAATTATCGGCTCCTCAGCGCGAATCGTTGATACAAAAATCATTATATGCAGGAATATGGTGAAAGTCAAGCGAGCGGGATTAACGGCTGAAAAATGTCAAAAAATGCGAATCAAACCGTATATGACGCCATTTCGGAGAATTCCGCGTTCATGCGACTTTGCGTATTCCTTTTGGTGCTATATAATGAAGACAGTATATTGGAGGTCGTTTATGAAGATTCCGCGTTTTGTTCCATATATCATATCTTTTGCGATCTATCTTTCAGGATTCATCTGTTCATCGGTTCTGCAGGGATCGGTGCCCGATGCGTTCTATCGCATGGTGCTTTCGCTTGCATTCGCTTTCGCGGAAACGATATCCGTGATATTTTATCTCCGTATTGCACTCACCCGTTTCGGCGGTTCGCGGGCATTCCTCCGCGGGTTCTATCTGTTTACCGGTTTGAACGCAGTCGCGCTGCTTGTTTCATCATTCACCGGGAATGCAGCCGTTTTTTTTATCATGCTTGCTGCTGCCTATGCTGCCGGAACCGTCATCTTCTTTGTGCGTCGTGTTGAAGGGAACGCTGCCAGACTGCGAATACCGTTTCTTGTGGTCATCATCACCGCTGCGGCGTTCTATATCGCCGCGTTCGTACTGGCGATTACGCTTCTGGAGGCCGAGGTCAGTCAGGCTGCCGGTTATGCAGTTGCGGCGGTCATCGCCGCGCTCGTGTTTACAGGCATCACCGCGCTTGTACGTCGTGCCGTGACAAAGTCATGGGGGCATATACATTATACATTCACGATATACGCCGCGGCAGCCGGCCTTTTCAATCTCGTCGGCGCATCGGCGAATGTCGCGTTCATGCCGACAAACCTGTATCAGACGGTCATGTTCTGCATCATTATGTTCGCCGCGTTTATCTTCACGCTGACACATGAGCTGCTTGTTGAATTTACCGGTATTGCCGGAGCGGGGAAACAGCGCGCCGTACGGGCGACCAAAGAGCGTGCGGCGGGGATATCGGTTACGCTCGGGCCGAAGCTGACGGCGCTGAAAGCATCGCTCGCTGATGCGGCAGAGCTCATACGGGCGGCCGCGGACGATTTTTCTAAAAACTATGCGAAACGCTTTTTTGCGGCAATCGGTATTGCGGCAGCCGCAGCGCTGGTAATCGCCGGCGTATTTTTCATCCTGAATCTCGTCGGCGTGCACGTGGTGAGGTATACGCCGAAAGGCGAGATACAGTCGCTCCGGACGGCGATCACCGCGGTTTTCAGTGACCCGATACAGCCGCGGGCTGCCGATATCGACAAACATATTTCCGGCCCATCGGAATATTCCAATGTGCGTCCGGTGAGCGATGTGGTGTTCATTAAACCGGGGGTTCAGTATTTCCGTATATCGCCGCCGGTAAAAGGCTCATATCGTATCGAAGGCGGCAGGCAGTTATATTTTACACCGGACGAAGACCTTAAGCCGTCGATGAAATATACGGTGCAGGTGGATACCCGATGGCTTTCATCGGAAAAGAAGGTGGTCTTCGGCAAACGTTTTTCATTCAATACGGAATATTTCAAGGTCACGGGTGCAAATATATTCTACACGCTTGATATGGTCAGGGACGTTGAGAAAGAAGCCGTTGTCGAAGTGAATTTCAATTATCCGGTCTCGCTTGAACAGCTCCGGAAATACGCAGCACTCCGCATCGACGGCGACGTGATGGACGCGACCGTGGAACCGTCCGCGATACCGACACGATTTTATGTGCGTTCAACGAAAGTGGCGCGCAAGGATAAAACGGCGTCGGTGACGTTCACGGTGAAGAAGGATCTTTCTTGTATCGGCGGCGGAAGCGGATTACGGAATGATTTTTCCGTGAGCACGATACTGCAGGAAAAACGCAAACTCGCCGTCAATGAAGTAAAGACATATCCGGTTGTCGGCACCACCTATGTCGCCGTCCGGTTCAACATGCCGGTGAGCGCACAGGCGGCCTCCGCCGGCATACGTGTGACGGATGAGAAAAAAGACGCGGTACCGTTCACGGTTGACGCCGAATACTGCTATGCGGTGCTCAGGGCTGATTTTAAACCGAATGCGAAATACACGGTAACCGTGATGAAAGGGCTCCGTTCGCGCTCGGGAGAGACGCTTGAGGAGAAGCGCGAGACAACGCTTTCCATCGCCGACATGCCCCCGGCGGTGCGGTTCACGTCGCCGGGCAAGGTGCTCCCGCTGCGCGGGAATCTCGATATCGAGTTCTACACGCTCAATCTCGACCGGTGTGCGGTGAAAATCGACAAGGTGTTCAGGAATAACGTCGTTCATTTCATACGGAACTACGAAAGCTCGGAATATACGAAGTCGCTGCTCTACAAAACCGTGGACGTTACCGACGGAAAACTGAACGACCGCGTGCCGGGTTTCATCAATCTCAGAAAATTCCACGCCATGGATTACAAGGGGCTCTACAAGATACGCATCTCGGACCCGAAGCGTCACAGCAATTACGACGACCGGTATATTCTTATCAGCGATCTGGGTATTATCGCGAAACAATCGGGCGATGATCTTATCGTCAGGGTGTATTCGATTATGGACCTGAAACCGCTGGCGAACATCGCCGTGAAGCTCATGAGTTATGAAAATCAGGAGATGCGCGTGCTCAGAACATCTGCCGACGGCGAGGCGCTCATACGCGACTACAAGGTGAATGAACACAATTTCATCCCCTTTCTTGTGACAGCCGAGAACGGCGATGATTTTTCATTCGTCGATCTTTCGCGTCAGGAGATCAATCAGTCGCGTTTCAACACCGGCGGTGAAGGTTACGATGAACGCGCTGGCGGTACTGTGTCGGCGCTTCGCGGCATGAAGGCGTTTCTCACACCGGAGCGCGGCGTGTACAGGCCCGGCGAGGATGTGTTCATCACCGCCGTGGTGCGCAATGCCGATCAGTCGCTGCCGCCTCCGTTGCCCGTACAGCTTCAGTTTGACGACCCGACAGGTGAGCGTTTCAATGTTACACGGATGAAACTAACGGCTAACGGTATGCTGGTGTTCAAGGTGAACGTCCCCGGTTACGCGAAGACGGGCGAGTATGCGGCAACGCTGCGTGTCGGAGACGGTATCGTCATCGGAAAGACATCGGTGAAAATTGAGGATTTCATCCCGGATAAAATAAAAGTGCGTATCACGGCGCCGGAAAAACGGCCGCTCCCGGGAGAACCCGTGACGTTCACGGTGAAGGCCAATCAGCTTTTCGGACCGCCGGCATCGGGACGACGCGTGGTCACCGAAGTCCGCTTCGATGCGCGCGAATTCTCGCTCAGCGCATTCAAGGACTATTCTTTTTCCGACAACAGCAGGAATTATGGCGGAGAGACATTCCGTCTCGGTGATGAAAAACTGGACGAGAACGGCGAGCGGTCATACTCGGTGGAAGTTCCCTCCACCGCACTGCCGCCGTCGGCACTCAACGCGAAGATATATACGCTCGTATACGATGAGGGCGGCAGGCCTGTGGGCGAGATGAAAAGCGTTCCCGTAGACCGCTATTCGCTGTACTACGGTGTGGCGGCGGCAAAAAAAGATGTACATCTGAAAGGCGTACCCATCGGCGTCTCGTATATCGCCGTAACGCCGGCGGGGACAAAGACGAACGCTTCTGATGTTTCCATTGTCGTCAAGCGGCGGATTTATTATACGATATTCAAGCGATACGGCATAACCCGTGAAGGCTATGAAAGCGAAAGTTTTGAGGAAGTCGTCTTCAATACGACGGTCACTATTAACGGCGAGGGAAGTTTTTCGTTTGTGCCGAAAGACGCGGGTACGTACACCGTTATCGTCGGAAACGACAGCGCCATGCGCACAAGCACGGATGTCTATGTGCAGGGCGACGGCGTGGAAACACTCGATATGGGACGATCGCACGATATCGTCATCGAATTCAACAAGGAAAAATATGCGCCCGGTGAAACGGCAGCGGTTACCGTGAAGTCTCCGATACCGGGACGTCTCTTCTTCTCCGTGGAGCGTGAAAAAGTTCTGTTCTCGCGTTCGGTGATGCTCACTGACAACAAGGCGACGGTTGAATTCCCTGTCGCGGCAGACTATACGCCGAATGTCTATGTGCATGCATTCGTTGTGCGCACGCCGGATGAGGACAAAAAAGACCTGCCGATGACATCGCTCGGTATACGCAGCCTCGATATCGCGCCGGGCGATAAGCGCATGGTGATCGCGCTTGACGCTCCGAAGGCGGTGCGTTCACGTGACGGTGTTACGGTGAACCTGAAGCTGCCGGCGGGCGGACCGTCAGGCGGCGTGGTGCTCACGGCCGTCGACGAGGGGATTCTTCAGATAACGCAGTTTGAAACGCCGAAACCTTTCGATTTCTTCTATGCAAAACGAAGACTGGAAACCCGTCTCTTTACGCTGTTCGATGCGGTGCTTCCCAATGTGCGGGCTACCGTGTCCGCGATCGGCGGCGGGGACATGGATAATATGTTCGGCGGCGAGAAATCGCGCCGGCACGTCAATCCGGTAGCCGGGAAACGGGTGCGGTCGGTGGCGCTCTGCTCGGGCGTGCTCATCCCCGACGCGCAGGGAAATGTGTCGTACCGGTTCACACTGCCGGATTTTAACGGTGAACTCCGCGTTATGGCAATTGCCGCGGATCGCGACCGCTACGGTTCCCGTGCGGCTGCGGTGACGGTAGCGGACCCCATCATCGCCACGGCGTCGCTGCCGCGTGTGCTTGCGCCGCGCGACACCTTCGAGGTGCCGGTGTATGTATATAACAAGACCGGTAATCCGGGAACATTCCGCGTGTCGCTGTCGGCGGCGGGCCCGATGAAAGTGAAAAGCGCGCCGTCACAGACCGTTGAACTCGGCAATGAGAGCGAAAAGCGCGTTGTCTTTTTCTGCGACGCGCTCGAAGACGCGGGACTGTCCGAGTTTACCGTCACGGCCGAAGGCAACGGCGAACAGATACGCACGAAGACCGAAGTCCCCGTGCGGCCTGCGGTGATGATGACAACGCTGAGCAAAGAAGGAAAGATAGAATCCGGCAAAAGCGTTTCCATCGATGTCCCCGGCGGGTTCATTCCGTACGGACAGCGGGTGCGCTTTTCCGTTTCACATCAGACGCTCACGAAATATCTGCGTTCACTTGACTATCTCGTGCGCTATCCGTACGGCTGCGCCGAGCAGGTGAGCTCCGCGGTGTTCGGTCTTATGTATTACCGTGAGCTTCTGCCGCTCGCGGGACTACTCGGTGAACGCGCAGGCCAGGCTGACTACTATATCGAAGAAGGGATACGGAAACTGGAAGGGCAACAGCTTTCCGACGGCAGTTTCACCTATTGGACCGGCGGAAATAACGGCGACGCGGCACTGTCGCGCTATGTGGCGCATTGTCTCATCGAGGCGTCAAGGCTCGGGCATGAGGTGAGTCCCGAGGTCATCGCGAAAATAAAAAAGATGACCGCTTCGAAATCGATAAAGCGCGGACGGCTTGACCGCAGCGAACAGCATTCCTGGGAGGAGATGAACACCTATAATCTGTATCTCCGCGCGCTTCTGGGCGAACCCGACCGCGAGATGATGCAGCACCTTAAGGAACGCAAACTCAAGGATATGCAGTACGTGGACCGCTGTCTCCTTGCCATGGCTTTTGCCGCGTCCGGTGACAGCGCTAACGGGAACGCGGTGCTTCCCGATTCGTTTACGCTCAAGTATTTCCCGCGTGCTCTCGGCGGCGATTACGATTCGCCGGTAAAACGCCAGGCGATATATCTCCGGGCGCTTGCCGAAGTATCGAGCAACGACGCGCGCATCAAGCCGCTCGTCAAAGAACTGGAATCGCGCATGGTGAACGGTCATTTCGGTTCCACGCACGAGAATGCACTTGCGCTTACCGCATTGGCGCGCGCGTACGGCAGCGAGGCAGCGGTGCCCGTCAGCGCCGACCTCATCGTGAACGGCAGAGTATACGGTAGCGCGTTCAGCGGAGCGGCGCTTGAAGACAATACGCTTTCAGGAAAAACCGTAACGCTCCTCAATAAAGGGAAAGTACCGCTCTACTATTCGCTCATCGCGGAAGGTACGCAGCAGGCGAAGACCGGCGGTGCAGTGGAGAAAGGCATCAAGGTTGAGCGTGAGTACTTTACTGAAGACGGCAAAAAGCTCAATCTCACGAGCGTGAAACAGGGTTCGCTCATCGTTGCAACGCTTACGCTGAAGACCATGCGGAACGATATCGACAATGTGGTCATCGTGGATATATTTCCGGCGGGGTTTGAGATGGAAAATCCGCGCATACGTTCACGCGGCAGGCTAGCCTACGACCCGCCGCACACGTTCACGCCGGTGTATGAGGATATACGCGACGACAGAATGCTGCTCTTTACCGGACGCGTCAACGGCGAGGTGAAATATTCCTACACGATGCGCGCGGTGAGTGCCGGCGAATTCGTTGTGCCCGATATTTCCGCCGAGGCTATGTATGATCCCGATGTACGTTCCATCTCGGGCGACTCGGGGAAAGTTATCATAGTCGGAGTGCGATAGACGACGCGGACTATGCGATTACCTGAACATTATCGGGACATTATCCGTTCGTCGCCGGCGCATCTCAGGCGTTTCGCCGTGCGGTTCAGTACGGAACTCGTGTCCGTTTCCGCATTCGTCGTACTGGCGATTGCCTGTCTTACACTGGTTCCGCTTCCGCTGGAGCGTATTGAAAATGATTTTTCCACGGTGTATACGGACAGGAGCGGTGCGCTCATGCGTATCGCGCTTTCACCGTCGGGAAAATACCGGATTCGAATTGCGGATAAGGATATATCGCCGTTTCTCAGAAACGGTATTGTCGCGTATGAAGACCGGTGGTTTTATCTTCACCCGGGCGTGAATCCGGTGTCTATTGCGCGTGCTGTCGTACTTAACGTGAGCGCACGCCGCGTAATTTCCGGCGGATCCACCATAACGATGCAGCTTGCGCGCATGCTTGAACGGCGCCCGCGCACGTTCGGCGCAAAGGTCATCGAAGCGTTCCGCGCGCTGCAGCTTGAACTCAGGTACAGCAAACGGGAACTCCTCTCGATGTATCTCAACAGCATACCGATGGGCGGTAACATCGAAGGCGCGGGAGCCGCCGCATATTTCTATTTCGGCAAGAACGCCGGTGAACTGAGCGCGCGTGAGTCCGCGCTCCTCATCGGCATACCGAATTCGCCCAACAGGAATAAGCCGGATTCGGATGATGATACGGCGCGCGTGGCGCAGAAAGTCGTATCACGAATTCCCGCGGCGCTCGGCATCACGGGAACGAATATGCAGACTGCCGTGTCGGCCGGCATGCATGCGAATGTGTTCCATGCGCCGTACCTCATCGAATCGGGCCGCCTGTCTGGCGTGTCATTGCTCGCGCGAACGACGATCGATCTGCCGCTGCAGGGACACTGCGAGGAAACGCTGCGACGTCATGCGGCTGCGAACGAACGCGACGGTATTCATAACGGCGCAATAATTGTCTGCGAGAACCGCACCGGGAACGTGCTCGCGTATGCGGGCAATGTGGATTATAACGACAGCGAACACAGCGGCAAAATCAACGCCGCGGCGCTGCCCCGTTCGCCGGGTTCAGTGTTGAAACCGTTCATCTATGTAAAGGCGGTGAGCGGTTCACTCATCACGCCGAAATCGATGCTTATGGACATACCCCGCTCGTTCGACGAATATTTTCCGCGCAATTATGACAAGGGTTCGCGCGGTCTCGTGAGCGCCGAGTTCGCGCTCATCAACTCGCTCAACATCCCCGCGGTGCGGCTTGAACAGGAATTGAACGGAGCGGGACTCCTTGCCGTACTCCGTGACGGCTGTCCGTCAGCCGTTGACGCTGCTGAACGCGCCGGGCTTACGAGAGCGCTCGGTGGATTCGGTATTTCCCTTGAAGACGCGGTTGCATTGTACGCGGCGCTCGCGCGCGGCGGGCGTTTTGCTCCGCTCAGATATGTTGACGGCGGGCGTCTTGACGGAAAACAGATAATGGACGAAGCTTCGTGCTATATCGTAAGCGAGATGCTTTCAGAATATCAGCGCACCGATCTTCCGCACGCGTGGGAATTCTCTCCGCATCTGGCGAAGGCCGCGTTCAAGACCGGAACGTCGTTCGGACTCCGCGACGCATGGTGCATCGGCTATAATCCCGACTACACCGTGGGCGTATGGCTCGGCAACGTGAACTCGCGTGACGCGCAGCGGCTTATCGGCGGGACGAAAGCGGCACCGCTTTTCTTCGATATCTTCAACTACATCACCCGCGATTCCGACGCATGGTACAAGCGCCCCCCGTCGGTAGCCGAACGGAAGGTGTGCGCGGTGAGCGGCATGAAGCCGGGCCGGCAGTGCAGAACTATGACTGATGACCTTTACATACCCGGGATATCGCCCGAAAGTGAATGTGATGTGCATCGGGTTATCCGCGTGAGAAAAAGCGATGGACGCGAGGTGTGCGCATACTGCATGACGCGGGATGCTGCCGCATATGAGGACAGAACCGTACTATGGTATCGGCCCGAGGTTGCCACCTATATGCGTTCGCGCGGACTGTCGATTGCACAGGCGCCTGAGCATAACGATGCATGCGAACATTATTTTGTGCGCGGCAGACCGGCCATCACCGAGCCTTCAGCCGGCGCCGTGTATGCGATACGCGAAACGCTGCCGCTTGCGGTGCAGAAAATACCGCTCAAAGCGAACGTCGGCGGTGATGCCGGCACGGTATACTGGTTCATCGGCTCACTGCTCGTGGCGGCGGGGCGGCCCGACGAGCGGTTTTTTCTTACGCCCAAACGCGGCTCATGGAAGATATCGGTGGTTGACGCGAAAGGACGAAGCGATTCGGTGACGATAAAAATATATTGATGCTTCCGGAGAGAGTATGAAACGATTCATGTTTGTCATGCTGTGCTGTTCGGTAATGCTGTCCGCGGGTAATATCGTACGCAATGGTGATTTTTCATCCGGACTTGCCGGCTGGAGCACGTATGGTTCATCCGCGCGCGATGTGTTTACCGCGGCGAACGATGACGGGACACCGGTGCTCCGCTATGCGAAAACGGCAAAACAAAAATCCGACAACTATCATATCGACCAGACGATAACGACATCGCCGGAAACGGTGTATCGTCTGACGCTGCGATGGCGGAGCAGATTATTGTCGCCGGTCATCGCTGTTTCAACGACGAACTGGCAGCAGGTGAAAATCGCCGTACTGCCTCCGTCGGCTTCATGGAGCGGGCAGTCGATTACATTCTACAGCGGCAGGGAGACCGAGCTCAAACTTCAGCTTTTCGCGGGCGCGCAGGGAAAGTTACGCGAGGCATTCGACGGTGAATCGATGTTTACGGCGATACGCTGCGAAGCGACGGGTTCCGGACAGGCGAGCATTATACTTGACGCTGCCGCGGGAACGTATGACATTCCGGCGGCATTCACCGGTGTGAATACACTGTTCTGGCTCGAAACGCCCGAGGACCTTGCCGACGGGACGATACCCTCGCTCCTTGCCGACGCGCATTTCGGCATACTGCGCTATCCCGCGGGCACCGCCGGCCAGAACTATGACTGGAAAAAGAACACGGTGGTCAACGTGAAAAAATATCCCGGTCCCGCAAAGAGCGGCGAGACATATCTCGACACCGGCGGATTCATCGCGCTTGCGAAACGCGTGAACGCAGCGCCTTTCATCGTGCTCGATCTCGCGTCGCTATTCCATTTCACCGATAATCCTTCCGAAGCCGACTACGAGGCGATGTATGCACGGGGCGCCGAATGGGCGTCGCTTTTCAAGCAGGCGGGTGTGCGCGTGGCGTGTTACGAGCTCGGCAATGAGCATTACCTTCCTGAAAAACATAATCCCTACGTGAAGATGACGGCACAACAGTACGCGTCAACAGCACAACGCATGATGGCATCGATTCGCTCGGCAGATCCCGATGCGGTGTTCGGTGCGGTGGGGCCGGAGCGGTTTGCAACGGTGGGCGGGTTTGATCGCGAGAAAAGCATCAGCGATCCGTGGTGGCCCACGGTGCTTTCGGTAATCGGCAAGGACATCGGTGCGATAATACTTCACCATTACTGGGGCGGTCAGGAATATTATGCAGCATCGTTTGATTACGGAAATGAGGTAAATGAATTCCGCACCGCACTCGATGCGTGGCAGCGGAAGAACGGAGGTGCGCGCACACTGAAGATAGGCTATACCGAATGGGGCGGCAAGGATTATCCCGACGCCGCGGCGTATGCACTCTTTATCCACGAATCACTTTCGAGTTTTGCGGCGCATCGTGTAGACTTCGCTATATCATGGCCGCTCAGGCGGTTCAAAACGGAATGGGAGAACAGTCTCATTCTCGACGGCAAGTCTGCGCGTCCCGCCTATGGCGTTTTCGCGGCGTGGGGAAATGCGATGAGCGGCGGTACATTCATTCCGTTTTCGCCCGAATCGATGCTGCCGCCGTATCTGTTCGGCGCCGCATCGCGGAAGGACGGTTCAATGAACGTGATGATCGGCAGCAAATCGTCGAAGGATACACCCGTAACGATATCGGTGCGCGGCACCTATGCGCGGTCTGTGTACCGGGTCATCGGCGGCGGTCAGCCGGTGACGAATGAATTCAGGAGTGATATGACGGTTACCGTGCCCGCGCGTTCCATCATATCGGTGCAGGGCATACAATGACCGCCGGTAAAACACCGCGGGTATCAATCCTGTCGGGGAAAGTATCGCCGTGTTATTCGCAGCGGAGCGTGTCGATGGGGTTAAGATCGGCGGCTTTACGCGCAGGCAGAATACCGAATACGAACCCGATGCCGATGTATTCGGCAGTACGCCGCTGAGCGCAGTGAGAAATCCGGTACGGACCTCGTTAAGTGCGTTTTTCGCCGCGGCAAGCTATGGTAAGAATAGCAGAGCAATTTGTATTGATAGACACCGGAGGGATGCATTTTATTCCACATAAAATTCTGCAAGAAATAACAAAAAACAGTAAACGCATACAGGATATTCCGGTGAACTATGTAAAAAGTGGTACGTTCAGGAAATGAATTACCGGTTATTCTTGAATATAAAACGATGAATGACCTTTCGGATCGAGCACAAGCCCATTTTCACAAAGTATTCGCTGCAGGTGCGGTACATCGATCATGCGAATATCAGTAACACTGTTCTCCACGGCTGCTGCCGCCGCGGTACCCGCCGATTGACCCATCATGCAGCAGGTGGGCGTCATGCGGTAGCTTGAATGCGCCACCTGATCGCCGGAAATGCATTTGCCGGCGGTGAGAATATTTTTCAGTCCTTTCGGTGTGAGCGCGCGAAGCGGAATACCGTACGGCGGCACCTGCTCGCGGCGTCCGCCGTGTCCGGGCTCGGTGAGGCTGTGAAAATCAATCTGCGATGTAGCCACGGCGATATTGTCGTTAAAGGTGACACCGGCAAGAATGTCTTTTTCGGTGAGCGTGTATTCACCGGTGATGCGCCGTCCTTCACGTATGCCGATTTTCGAGCCGCTTGCGCAGAGCTGATAGGTCGGGTGCGAGGTGCGCTGCATGTAATGTACGATACGCGCAATCTGCATGCGGGCCTCGGCTTCCGCATCGCTCAGGCTTTTTCCGTCGGTGGGGTCGTGGCGCATGACCTTGGTGGCGTTGCAGTACACCCTGCCGTCGGGGAGCCTGCCGCCGGTGCCGAGTCCCGGCAATTCGCTCCGGCTGTGTATCGCCTGAAGACCTTCGGGGAGATATGGTGTCACCGGCTTGCCGGTATCACAAAGGATGAAGACAAGCGTCATATGCAGCATGAGACCTTCAACCGGATCGCCTTTCGAGAACGATGCGCCCGCATATGCCGCGAGATCGCCTTCGCCGGTGGTGTCGATGACGAACTTCGCCGGTACTTCGAAGAAACCGGAGCGGTTATGGCAGTGTACCGTTTTAATTGAACCGTCGGAAACAGAAGCGCCGGTTACCCGTGTATGGAAGAGAATATCCGCACCGCTTTTCTGCATCTGATGCTGAAGTATTATCTTGAGCATCTCGCTGTTGAAAAATCGGCCCCAGGCGCAGTTCGCTCTGGTCAACTCGGCGGTAATGCCGTTGAAAATATCACCCATGCCGGTGATGCCGGCGAACCATTCGCCCACGCATCCAGCCGTTGATATGCCGCCGAGGCAGTTGCTTTCTTCTATAATAAGAACCCTGCGCCCCGGACGTGCCGCCGCAATCGCCGCCGCGGTACCGGCAGTTCCCCCGCCGGCGACTACGATATCGTACGGAGATGTCTGATTCATACACAACCACGCGCTATGGCTTTACCCCGCGGGCGATAAGCACATCCTGTATCTTTTTCACGCCAACCTTACGCGGCGCGATTTTTTCTTTCGCCGCTATCGATGCCGCAATACCCGCCGCTTCGCCCATGGCCGCACAAATGGGCATGACGCGGTAATTCGAATGGGCCTTGTGCGTACCGGAGATGCAGCGTCCGGCGAGTATGAGGCCGTCCACGGTTTTCGGCAGGAGCGAACGGTACGGGATGGAATAGCCGTCAACGTTGGGGAAATGTTTCTGGGCGCCGTTCTTGTCGAGTCCCGGGCCGTCGATGTTGTGGATGTCGAAGTTGAACTTCGCGCGCAGCACCACCCAGTCGTCGAAGACGCGCGAGGCGAGTATGTCGTCCTCATTAAGCGTGTATTCGCCCACGAAGTGTCTCGTCTCACGCACGCCGAGGAGTGACGCCGTCGATATGATAAAGCACTGCTCGAAGCCGGGGACGGTGTCACGGAGGAATTTCACTATCGGGTCCATCTGCTTACGGCATTCATATTCCGCTTTGGCGAGGTCGTCGGCGTTGGTGCCGTCGATGCCGATGAAGTTCGTCATATTCACCGTTACGATGCCGGGAAGCGATGAAGGATACAGCAGCGTATGCCCCGCCGGAAACGGCAGCGCCTGCCGCGAGAGATCCTGTATCTTTCCTTTCGGAACATCAAGGTTCGCCTCGAAGCCGCCGGGGAACACCGCGCGTGAATAATCAACGCCGGCTACCTTGAACATGATGGTCACCGGCTGCATCTTGCCGTCACCCTCGCGGCCTTTCACGAACTCGGCACCCGCACGCGCCGCCGCATCGCCGTCGCCGGTGGCGTCGATGACCGTTTTCGCGAGTACCGCCTGTCTGCCGGATTTATTCTCGATGATAAGACCTTTGAGCGTTGTACCTTCTTTTACCGCGCCGGAGACGAAAGTATAAAGGAGAACATGCACGTTTGCTTCATGCAGCATTTCGAACATGACGAATTTCAGTTTTTCGGGATTGATTGTTCCCTGCCAGGGGAATTTCTCGACGATATCGGGAACCGTTGAGCGTTTATATAATTCCTGGAGCACGGATGATGCGGCGCTTCCCGCCCAGTGGCTCATGAGCCCCGCAGTAGCGATGCCGCCGATCATGCCGGTCTGTTCTATAATGACGGTTTTCGCGCCCTCGCGTGCGGCGCTAATAGCCGCGGCGAATCCCGCAGGACCTCCGCCGGCAACCGCCACGTCGTATTCGCCGAGAACCGGAAGTGTGTGCGCAGGTTCATTGATCATTGTCATAACGGCACTCCATGTGAAAATGTAGCTTAAATATAACCCGTTCCCGGCAAAATGCTATATGGAATCGTGCCGGAATTCGTTTAAAATCATGCTGCGGTGCCGGTTGTCATGAACGGTTATTGACGAAGCATAATCATGACATATAGTATTCCCAATCAAAAAGTAACCTGGAGCATCGCATGGAACCGACAACCGTACCATCCGTACCGCCGAATGAATTCATCAAGACCATCTATGAACGCAGAAGCATACGATCGTTCGTAGACCGCGATGTCCCGGATGATCTTATCACCGCATGCCTGAAAGCGGCGAACAAGGCGCCGTCCGCGCATAATCAGCAGTCGTGGCGATTCATCGTCGTGCGCGGGCAGAAGAAAAAGGAGCTCTCGGAGCTCATCGTGAACCGCGCGGCGGGTTTTCCCAAGGCGTCGGCTGCGCTTCTGCGCATGGCGGCACGTTCCATCACGAGCGCGCCGGTGGTCGTCGCCGTGGCGAATACCGGAGAGCTCATCGAGCACGGAAAACGTCTGTTCGCCATCGATGAGGACAAAGCTGTTGATTTTTTCCGTACCATGGAGATACAAAGCTCGGCGGCCGCGGTTGAAAACCTCCTTCTGGCGGCAACATCGCTCGGTCTCGCGACGGTGTGGCTCGGCATCATGTATCTGATAAAGGACGAGGTGCTCGAGCTTCTCGGTGAACCGAAGGGCGAATTCATGGCCATCGTGCCGGTTGGTTATACATCAAGGGAAACATCCGGTCCGCAGAAAAAGAAACTTGACGTCATTGTGAAACGCTTCAATTAAGGGCGCCTCGGAAAACAGTTGTTATACAGCCATTCCTGCTGCATACGCCCATTCAGATAATCCTTTAGGTGTACTGCTGTAATCGCACTGCGTCAATCGTTCGGATTATTGACGTCCGGCGGTGCCTGTCGTAGGATGATATCCATAGGGATTATTGAAACCGGTTCAGCATGCCTTCCCTATGAAGGAGCATCCGTATGTACAAGCGCGCATCCGTTATGATTGCGGTAATCATGTGCTGTTCGGCAGTCGTATTCAGTCAGCAGAAGATAACTGCAACCAGCAGCCACGGCATCATACTTGAAGCGGTGAATCCGCTGAAGCTCGGGATAGGGTACAATTTTTATGACTCGATACTGCTGAGCGGCAATATTCCATCAGGCTGGGGCCGCGGCGTAATGGTATCCTGGGCATCCGGTAAAGAAAGCGCGTTTCTGGCAAAGCCGTATGCGTATTTTTTCGTGGGGCAGGCCGCACCCTTTGTAGGCGGCAGTGTGGCTTTCGGCAGTGATTTCGGCACCAGGAACTTTATCCGTCTTACGCCGGAAATTGGATTCTCGCTTGCCGGCATGCTCATGTTTTATTATGCGCTCAATTTTCAGGTATACCCGGCGGTAACAGCAGCCACGGGTGAAGCCGGGATACGCATGTACTTTTTCCCGCTGTTCTCAAAGTAGGGGCGTTACCGGCGGAATTACATGCCGATGCATCCGGGAAGTTCAGGAAAGAGCAATAAATAAAGAAACCCTCCCGCAGCCGTACGTCCGCAGGAGGGTTCATCGGAATACCATGATCACCCGAGAGGTGCCGTTGTCACGCTCACGCTGATCGATGACGATATCGCCGTTGCGTCGGCATATACCGCATCAGCCAGCATGGCATACACAACGTATTTCGCCGCCGTTGCGAGACCGGTAATCGTGAACGGCTGGGCGTTGTCCGCAGGCACGGAGAACAACCGAACGTTATCCGTGCACGCAACGCCCCACGCCTGGACCGCATACACGATGCACACGTTTCCCGCCGCGGCCGGCAGTTCAACCCGGCAGTCAACCGAGTCCGCCGTGACGTTCACCGCCGTGAGCCCCGCAGGAGCAGCCATGCCCAACGGCTTGGCAACCTGAAGGACGTTCCCCTCACGCAGACGGGCTGCATTCACTCCGATGAAGTGATTGAACCCCGTCATGTTGAGGTCTTCGGCTGCGTGATTCCAAGAACCCTGAATCACCCCGCCGAACGATTTCCAGAGCGAGACGAGCGTCCTGAACGACGCGCGCACCTCGATCTGCGCAGGCGAATTGCCGACATTGTATGCAATGTACGGCCGGATGTAATTCGTCTGCTTCCACTTCGAGAACACCACGTTGCCGAGTTTCCGGCGAAGATCGGTCAACACAATACTGAGATCTGCTTTGGCCATAAATAGCCTCCTTTTTTTATTATAAGGGATCGCGGAATGTCCATCAGCGCGCTTTGACTTGATTCCTTGGCCTTACATATACATATACGAAAAGGTGTTGCATATCATGGAATGCTGATCGTATACATATCGGGCAAGCGGAGGCAAAGCGGACCGGAAGCGGAGACAAAGCGGACCTGACACGGCGGTGCGGTTTCATACCGGCGCCCATTGCATGCAACACTATTACGTATACGTATAGGTACGAACAAGTATCAAGGAATATAGTATGAACACACGAACAATCACGGCGGCAGCGCCGGTTGATGATATGACACTCATCTGCGGGATTCTCAATAACCGCATGTCAAGTTTCCGGTTGTTCCAGGACAGATATCTCGGCTACATCAAACACCTTTTCGGCCGGTGGATTAACGATACGTCAGATGCCGAGGAGCTTTCATATGATGTGCTGGCGAAGACAATTGCCGGTATCGGCCGTTTTGATCCGGATCGCGGCAGCCTGCGTATGTGGATATATGCCATTGCCATCCATGTAAGGAACGATTACCTTCGAAAAACTGCGGCATGCAGAGCGGCGGTAACCGTAGTGTCGCTTGACGACCCGGTGACGTCCGGCAGCGATACATGCCGCATCGATAATCTTACGGACAGCAGCACAGACAGTTCCCTGCAGCCGTCCGCGGCATATACCGGTGATCCGGGATTACAAGCCGCGCAGGCGGTCATTGAAGCGCTGCCGATTGATACACGGTATATTCTCCAGATGCATTCGGACGGGTATACGTCCTCGGAAATTGCCGAGACCGTTCACAAACCGGAGGGAACGGTACGGAGTATCTGTTCGCGCATACTCAAGACAATACGCAATGCATACGAAAAAGCGATGAGGCATGATATGCCGGCTACGGCGGCGGATACTACTCCGGGCTGTGATACGATTCCCGAACAGCATGAACCGGTATCCGAAAATACCGCCATTATCGCATGCGATCAGGACAGCGGGGATAGCATCTTTATTATGCTATTTCCGGTTACCCTAACATTTAAAAGCATCCTCGTGGAAGGATATCCGCCAAGTCTTACATCGCCGCGCGGAGCGGTGTTCAAGCGAAGTCGTATGATGAGTTCAAACAGTATGATAATCCATATGGTGTAATCATCATTGCGTTTACGTCAGACATATGCGAATCGTTTGGATTATTGACGCACGGCAGTACCTGTCATACGCTGTTATCAAGGGCATGGCATTTCGTTCAGCATGTCCGGGGAGCATGTGTATGCGTTCATTCATCGGTAAAGGTATTACGATATTGTTCAGCGGTGTTGTCCTTTCGTTCGGGGCGGCGCCGACGTTCAATGCAACAGCGGGGCAGACGATACGGGCGACGAGCAGCCATGGCATCATCCTTGAGATTGCCAATCCGCTGAAGTTGGGTGTCGGCTATAACTTCTACGATTCAATGCTGATGAGCGGCGGACACCCGTTCGGCCTGGGCCGCGGGGTTATTCTGTCATATGCCGGCGGAAAGGACAATGCTTTTCTGGCGAAACCATTTGCGTACTTTTTCGCGGGCAAGGCTGCTCCGTATATCGGCGGCAGCGTGGTTTTCGGCAGTGATCTCGGGACAAGGAACTTCATCCGGATTGCACCGGAGATCGGGTTTTCACTGACCGGACTTATGATGTTCTACTATTCACTGCAATTCCCGGTATACCCGGCGGTTACCGCAATGACGGGAGAGATTGGGCTGAAGATGTACTTTTTTCCGCTGTTCTCAAAATAGTATCTGTTAGAATAGTACGCTTATTATCTGTAAACAGAATAACGATTCATCCGGAAAATAATCAAAAAAAGGAAGAACCGCGGCGGGAATTTTGTTTTCCCGCCGCAGCTCCGTCATAGGAGGTATTTAATTTGTAAGCTGTTATTGCTTACATGAACAATATAGTCAACTTAATCAGTATCGGGAATACTACATATGGCGTAGAATTCAACTAGTACATTCGTATTATATGTATCTGAGAGACTCTGTGCATGCAAACGAACATCGATACGCATGATTTTGCGGCGTGCGACTTGACGATATATGCCGGGCAATCTATACTGCTGTTATGACGAAGGGTTCTGATGATATCGCCAACCATTCAGGATCATGATGAGAAAACATGAAAATAAAAATTCCAAACATTGCCAACAATGATGTAGCAAGTCTTGAAATAGAGCCGCCGTTGCTCGCGGAGCTTTTCGGACATGATCAGTTTGCTAAATATGCGCGTGTGCTTGCGGACGAGCATGAGGTTGACACAGCACCGGGAGCCGAACTGCTGCTTTCCCGGCTTGCGGAAAACAAGACGGTGATACGCGAGGCGCACAGGATAGTCTCCCGGGCGCTTGAGAATAACAGGCAGATTTCGCCGGCGGCCGAATGGCTCCTGGACAACTATTATGTCATTGAAGAGCAGATACTGCTTGCGGAACAATATCTCCCGAAACGGTACAGCAGGCAGCTGCCGCGTTTGAAAACAGGCAAGCATGAGGGATTCCCGCGGGTATATGATATTGCATTCGAGCTGGTCTCACATACCGACGGCAGAATCGATATAGGGAATCTGTCGCATTTTATTGAAAAATATCAGACGGTCCAGCACCTTTCTCTGGGGGAGCTCTGGGCAATGCCTATTATGCTCAGAATGGCCCTTATCGAAAATCTTCGCCGTGTTGCCCATCGTATTGCGCTGCGCCGTCTTGACCGTGATTCGGCCATAACCTGGGCGGAACGTTTCCTGGCCTCGGCGGGAGCGAACGCCAAGGAGCTGATAACGGTACTTGCCGATTTCGCCCGTGAATCTCCAAAACTGTCGCATCCGTTCCTCGCCGAATTGACCATGCGCATACACGGACAGCATCTTTCACTGGGACTGGTGATCAACTGGCTGGAACGTCAGCTCGCTGAGGACGGACAGACCATCGAGCAGATACTGCAGGCTGAGAGTCAGGATCAGGCTGTCCATCAGGTGTCGATAGGCAACAGCATCACCAGTCTGCGGGCGCTCAGTGAGATAGATTGGAAGCCTTTTGTCGAAACCCAGAGCGCAACGGAGAAGGAACTTGAGAAGGATCCATCGGGCATATACAAAATGATGGATTTCCGCACCCGCGACGCGTACCGGCACGTGGTGGAAAAACTGTCAAGGTACAGTGGAAAAAAGGAAGAGGATATCAGCGCCGAAGCGGTTAAGCTTGCGGTAAGACGGAAGGGCAGAAAAGGGGTGGCCCCCCGGGAATACCACGTGGGCTATTTTCTGGTGGACAAAGGCCTTGCGGAGCTTGAGCGTATCATACTTCCACGGTACCCGTTTCGGGATGCCGCCCGCCGGCTGTTCGGGAGAAATCCGTTTCTCATCTATCAGGGACTTGTTACGGCTGCCTCGTTGGTATTGGCCGGAGTCACGGCGGCCGGTGTAATATCGCATACCATGTACGGCAGACTGCCGCTTACGGTGATCGCATGTCTCATCGTTGTGCTGGCCTCCAGATCCGCTATCACCATCATCAATTGGGTTATCACCCTGTTTGTCACGCCGCAAGCACTGCCGCGGATGGATTTTTCCAAAGGCATTCCGGACAATTGCAGGACACTGGTGGCGGTTCAGACCATGCTTACCGGTACGTCCTCAATTGATGACCTGCTGTCGGGTCTGGAAATATATCATGTAGCAAACCGCGATCCGAATGTGGTATTTACACTGGTGGCCGACTTTGCAGACGCAGACCGGGAGATGACGGATAACGACGGTCCGCTGCTTGACTATGTGAAAAACGGTATTGAAGCGCTCAATAAAAAATATGCAGCGGAAGACAACCGGATCTTTTTCCTGCTGCACCGGAAACGCGAGTGGAATCCGTCAGAGCGGAAATGGATGGGGTATGAACGGAAGCGGGGCAAGGTCAATGACCTCAATGCATTTCTCCGCGGCAAACCGGGGCGGATCATCGCCGCGTCCGGGGAACATCGGAAACTGCTGCAGACCGTCCGTTATGTTATCACCCTTGATTCCGATACGCAGCTTCCGCCGTCCACCGCATGGAAACTTGCAGGGACGATGGCGCATCCGCTCAACACTCCCCTGATCGACGAAAAGACCGGGTGCGTGGTGCAGGGATACGGTATCATGCAGCCGAGGATATCCATGAGTCTTGTCGGCTCTTCGGCTTCCCCTTTCTCAAAGCTTTTTTCCGGAGATGTGGGAATTGACCCCTATACACACGAGATATCCGATGTCTATCATGATATGATCGGGACAACGCCTTTTCTCGGGAAGGGAATTTATGATGTCGATGCGTTCAGTGCTGCAGCCGGTTCCCGGTTCCCCGAAAATACAATACTCAGCCACGACCTCATCGAGGGGCTGCACGCGCGATGCGGTTATATCAACAATGTCGACCTTATTGAGGACCATCCGGCGCAGTATCTCGTGGATGTCAGCCGCAGAAGCCGATGGATTCGCGGGGATTGGCAGATCATGCGATGGCTCTTTCCCCGTGTCCCCGATGCTTCCGGTAAAAAGACACGAAACGTACTGTCAACAACCGCGCGGTGGATGATATTCGATAATCTGCGGCGCAGTATTATTCCGCCGGCTTTTTTTCTTCTGCTTCTGATCACCGGAACGCTGTTTACCGCCGGTTTTTTCTGCAAAGCAGCCGTTATACTTTCACTTTTTTATCTGCCGGTATTTCTGCAGACGTTGTGGGGGATGTGCAATAAGCCCGCGCGGGTTGCATGGCATTACCATTTCGGACACGTACTGAGCCAGCGGCTGCAGCAGTCGGTGCGGGATACGCTCATGGTTGTTTTTCTGCCGTTCGAGGCGTTCATAGGTATCGATGCGATTCTTAAGGCGTGGTGGCGGAAGACGATAAGTCACCGAAATATGCTTGAATGGCAGACCGCGCGGAGCGCCGCACACGGTGCAAAAACGGGCCTGTCTTCGGTGTTGAAGCGGATGTGGGTCAATCCGGTTACAGGTATAGTATGCCTGGTATTTGTATATTGCAGAGAGGAAATATCTTTTTCAGCAACCGCGGCCGCCGGGTTGATCTGGATATTGGCTCCGTTCATTGCGTGGTTCATCAGCAGACCGGTGAAAAATATTCATGTGCGGTTTACCGCGGAACAGCAGGCGTTTTTAAGGAACATATCCAGAAGGACATGGCGGTATTTTGAGACGTTCGCGGGACCCGAGCACAACTGGCTGCCTCCCGATAATGTCCAGGAAAAGCCCGAATTCCAGATTGCGGCGAGGACATCGCCCACGAACATCGGACTCTATCTGCTTTCGATACTCGCCGCCCGCGACTTCGGCTATATCAGTACGACATCCGCGCTGCACCGTATACGGAATGCGTTTTCTTCCATGGGACATATGGAACGTTTTCGCGGACATTTTTTAAACTGGTACGAGACAAAGAGCCTTCAGACGTTGCGGCCTCGATATGTTTCCACCGTAGACAGCGGGAATCTGGTCGGGTCGCTGATAGCGCTGCGCGGGGGGCTTCTTGAGATGAAAGCCGAACCCCTGCTCTCGGAGCAATGGCTCCCGGGCCTCAGAGATACCGCCCGCGCGCTACTGGATGAGATGAGACGCATCGCACGGGATATGCCGGTCATAAATGCCGAACAACTCCGCGCGTGCGAAGCATTCGCCGGCGACATTGCCGCTTATTCCGGTCCGGCGGGTACCGTGGAAGACCTGTACCGTTTTCTATCCGGCGTCATTGCAGAACGGGCGGCCGTCAGGATTGATCTCATCGCGAGCGCTGACGTACGATCGTGGATTGCCGCGGTTCAGACGCAGTGTGAAGATATCATCGGAGAAATAGTCCGGCTTGCGCCATGGCTCTCAGGAAATTGTTTTTCCGGGACGGCGTTGGAACGGGCCGGCAGTATGCTTGACCCCGGCGAGTTGAACGATCTGCTCACGGATGTGCACCGTTCAGATACGCTTGTCAGGCTTGCGGCGCTCAGCATGAAGTGGTCGGCACGTTTCGATTCCTGGATCGAGGATGTCTCCGGCGGGGATGGTTCGCCGGAACAGGTTTCGGAGATGCGTGCCTGGATACAGGATGTCCGCAGGCATATTGCCGATGCCAGTATGTACGCCGGCAACAGGATCAGTGAGCTTGAACAGCTAGCTGAAGCGTGCAGTGAGTTTTCCGATTGGGATATTGAATTCCTTTTTCAGCAGGACAAGAAGCTTTTTACCATCGGATACAATATCGAGAATCGCAAGGCGGACAACAGTTACTATGATCTTTTTGCCTCGGAGGCGAGGCTCGGCAGTTACATCGGTGTTGCGCAGGGCCGCATCCCGCAGGAGCACTGGTTTCTGCTTGGCCGCCAGCAGGCGAAGGTAGAAACAGGTCCGCCAACGCTGCTTTCATGGAGCGGATCGATGTTCGAGTATCTGATGCCGAATTTGATCCTGCCGGTGTATGAGGGAACGCTGACCGACTATTCGTGCCGCAATGCCGTACAGCAGCAGATCATTTACGGGAACGGACGTACAGTCCCATGGGGAATATCCGAATCGTCATATAATCTCATCGACGTACACAAGACCTATCAATACCGCGCGTTCGGAGTTCCGGCGCTCGGTCTTATGCGCGGGCTGGCGGAGGATCTGGTGGTGGCTCCCTATGCATCGATCATGGGACTCACCAGCATGGCGTCAGAGGCGTGTCTGAATCTGCAGCGGCTGGCCGCTGACGGGATGCTGGGCGGCATGGGCATGTACGAGGCGGTGGATTATACCGCCATGCGCGTCCCTTCCGGTCAGGATCGCGTCATCGTTCAGAGTTATATGGCGCATCACAGCGGCATGGGACTCCTTGCGCTCGCGTCGGTGCTGCTGAACAGCCCGATGCAGCGGCGTTTTATTTCTGACCCTGAGATGCGGTCGGCGCTGCTCCTGCTGCAGGAACGTATTCCTCCGGTTCTTGATGACGCTTCGATCATCGCGCATCCCCAGGCGGGAGTCTCCAATAAGACCGAAGCCCAGATCAGAGAATCGATTACGCGTGTGTATGCAAATGTCAATGCAGACGTGCCGCGCGTACAGCTGCTCAGCAACGGACGCTATAATGTGATGATCACCAATGCCGGGGGCGGATACAGCAGATGGCACGGTATTGACCTGATACGCTGGCGCGAGGATGTGACCAGAGACAATTATGGATTATACTGTTATATCCAGGACGTTGAAACGGGTGCGTTCTGGTCCGCAGCATATCAGCCGGCATGCGTTCGCCCCGAACGCTATGAAGCCATATTCTCGCAGGCATTGGGTGAATTCCGTTGCGTGCACAACGATATTGAGATATACACCAAGATATCAGTCTCTCCCGAGGATGACGTTGAGATACGGCGCATGACGGTCAGCAATCTTTCGTCCGAAGAACGGACACTCGACCTGACCAGCTATGCTGAAGTAGTGCTTGCCGAATCACTGGCGGAAATTTCTCACCCCGTATTCAACAGCCTTTTTATTCAGACCGAACTGATCCCCGATAAATCAGCCATCATATGCACGCGCCGCCGGCGTTCGGACGAAGAGGCGGTTCCCTGGATGTTCACGAGCATGGTGGTGAATAACGGACAGCCCGTACGGGGATGTTCGTTCGAAACCGACCGCAACCGGTTCGTCGGCAGAACACGCGGTACGATGCACCCGGCCGCGATGGACAGTGTGGGGCGGCTTTCAAACACCTCCGGCATGGTGCTCGATCCGATTGCATCCATCAGACGCAGGATCGTCATCCCCGCCGGCGAATCCCTCATGGTGGATCTTATCATGGGGGCGTCGTCCTCACGTGAACAGGTGCTCCTGCTCATCGATAAATACCGTGATTACCGGCTGGCCGAACGCGTTTTTGATATCGCGTGGACTCACAGTCAGGTGCTGCTGCAGCATCTCCGGTCAACCGAGGCCGATGCCCAGTTGTTCGGAAGACTTGCAAGTTCGATAATATATCCGAACGCCCGGCACCGTGCCGGGACCACGGTCATCACGCAGAACAGCAAAAATCAGTCGTCGTTATGGCGGTACGGTATTTCCGGTGACCTGCCGATCATGCTCATCCAAACGACGGACGCTGCCGGGCTCGAGCTGGTACGGCAGGCGGTACGCTGCTACGCCTACTGCCGTAATAAAGGGCTGCGGATGGAATTGGTGATCTGGGTTGATACGGTCTCGGGATACCGTCAGCCGCTGCGTGACGAGATTGCCGGTATGATAGCCACCGATTCCGAGTCGCAGCTTCTGGACCAGCCCGGGGGGATATTCATCCGGACAACCGATCAGGTGCCGGAGGATGACCGCCTTCTTATTCAGGCTGCGGCTCGCGTGTACATGACCGACCGGGCAGGTACCTTCGCCGAGCAGGTGGAGCGGAGATCGCGCGGAGAGATGAAATTACCGCGCTTCGTACCGAAACGCGCGGCGCCGGCTGCGGAAGATGACATCCCGGTTGCGAGACCTGATCTGGTTTTCTTCAACGGGTATGGCGGTTTTACCCGTGACGGACGTGAATATGTGATCATCCTCAAGCCCGGCGCGGCCACTCCGGCGCCGTGGGTGAATATTCTCGCCAATGAACGGTTCGGCAGTGTGACCGGAGAATCCGGGCCGGTGTATACCTGGTATGAGAACGCCCGTCAGTTCCGTATCACCCCGTGGCACAATGATCCGGTGGGAGGGACATCGGGAGAAGCGTTCTACATACGGGATGAGCAGACGGGGGTGTTCTGGTCGCCCACACCGGGCCCCGCCCGCGGTCCGACGACGTACGTATGCCGGCACGGCCTGGGATATTCCGCGTATGAGCACCGGCAGAACGATATTTTTTCGGAGACGATGATCTATGTCCCGGTTGACGCACCAATGAAGCTTACGCTCATCAGGGTCAGAAACCTGTCGGAGCGTGAACGAAAGCTGTCGGTGACCTCGTTTGCCGAATGCGCCGTGGGAGAACTCCAGGGGCGCAGTTCCATGCATGTGGTGAGCAAGATCGATCCTCAGACAAATGCCGTCTTCCTGACCAATGCATTTAATACGGAATTCTCATCTACGGTTGTCTTCGTGCAGACGGGCGAATCGGAACGTACGTTCACTGGCGACCGCACGGAGTTCATCGGCAGAAACGGTTCTCTTGAACGTCCGGCGGCCATGTTCAGGCAGGGATTATCCAATAAGGTGGGGCCAGCGCTCGATCCGTGCGCGGCGCTGCAGACCTATATCACCATACCGGCGGGACAGGAACGATATGTTGTCTTTATGATGGGCGGGGCGGAGAGCAGGGACGAGGCGAGAAACATCATCCGGAAACACAGCTCCAAGGCGGGGGCATGGCAGTCGTTGGAAAAAGTGTGGGATTTCTGGAAACATTGCACGGGGGCAATTAATATAGAGACGCCGGATACCGCAATGAATCTGCTTGTCAATAACTGGCTGCTTTATCAGGTTATTGCCTGCCGGATGTGGGGACGCAGCGGTTTTTATCAATCGGGAGGGGCGTTTGGTTTCAGAGACCAGCTGCAGGACAGTATGGCGCTGCTCCATTGCAGGCCGGATATGATGAGACGGCATATTATCCTCTGTTCCGGCCGGCAATTCATCGAAGGTGATGTGCAGCATTGGTGGCATCAGCCGTCCGGGCGCGGCATACGCACGCGTTTTTCCGATGATTGTCTATGGCTTCCGTATACGGTCAGCCGGTATGTTCAGTCCACCGGGGACACAGGATTACTCGACGAGCTTGCCCCCTTTCTCAGCGGACGTCCGGTCCCCGAAAATGAAGAATCATATTACGACATACCCCGCACGGAAGATGCGCAGGCGCCGGTCTACGAGCACTGTGTACGCGCACTTGAGCTGGTGATGTCCCGTATGGGCGAACACGGTCTGCCGCTTATGGGATGCGGCGACTGGAATGATGGCATGAACAAGGTCGGCATCAAGGGGAAGGGCGAAAGTGTCTGGCTTGCTTTTTTTCTCGTGGAAGTGCTTCAGCAGTTTGAAGGAATTGCCGCGGCACGTAAAGATGCGTACTTCAGTGCTAAATGTCTGAACATGCAGACGTATTTGAAGAAAAACATTGAAGAGAACACCTGGGATGGATCATGGTATATGCGCGCCTATTTTGACAACGGGACACCGCTGGGTTCCCGCATGAATATAGAATGCAGTATAGATTCAATTCCCCAGAGTTGGGCGGTACTCAGCGGCGCGGCGGATCCGGAACGATGCCTGCGGGCAATGGATGAAGTAGAGAAACATCTTGTCCGTCCGGAACGCGGCATTATCCAGCTGTTCGACCCTCCTTTCGATAAGTCCGAAATTTCACCCGGATACATCAAAGGATACATTCCCGGAGTCAGGGAGAACGGCGGACAATACACCCATGCCGCGGTATGGGTGGGCATGGCATACGCCAAACAACACGACGTGAAGCGCGCCTGGGATGTGGCAAGAATGATAAATCCCATCAGTCATGGCGGCACCCGGGAACGGATTCAAATCTATATGACGGAACCCTATGTGGTCTCCGCTGATATCTATTCCTCAAAACAGCATGAGGGACGTGGCGGGTGGACATGGTATACCGGCAGCGCGGGCTGGATGTACCGCTTTTATGTGGAAAGTCTGCTCGGGTTGAAGTTGGAAGTAGACCGGCTGTCGTTCGCACCGGTGCTTCCGCCGGAGTGGAATGAATTCACCGTACACTACCGGTATCGTGAAACGGTCTATCATATTAAAATCCGTATTTCAGGCAGTGAAACATGGACGGTGAGAAAAATCATGGTGGATAATCGTGCGCAGGATGATTTATGTATTCACCTTGTTGATGACCGGATTGATCATACCGCTGAAGTCGAAGTTGGATGATGCATGTAACGGAACAGGTATTAATAACATCCGGGAATAGAACGGTAAGCGCCCCGATTACTGCTGGTTCGCGTCAATCCAAACAGCACATAAATTTAGATAGTGACATCTACACCCTTGGTATTATTGCGGCAGCTGCAGCGTTATGATATGAATCACAGCGATTATAATGTTTACATGTTTATTTGAAGGAGTCTCAATATGAAAATCATATGCATCACCGTAGCAGCACTGGCGACTGCTGCGCTCTGTTCCGGACAGATGCCGGCGCGCGCACGCATCGACGTTGACGGGAATTCCAAGGGTATCGCGCTCACCAATTTCATCGTTTCAAAAGGGAGCGCCCGGTGTGCAAGCTGGATGAAACCGGAACAGAACGCCCGTTTTGTCACCAGCGACCTCGACATTGCTCAGAATAAATGGACTCAGGTGTTTTTCACCTTCACGCCGCTGGCGAGCGGTGAGGTGAACATTCAGCTGAAGGGCAATTACTGGAAGAAGAATTCGGCGGATAAGAACATAACCCCGGTTCCGGTATATTTCGATGCCGTAACCGTTACGGGCGGTACTATCGTCAATGGTGATTTTGAGGAAAGGGACGATCAGGGTGAGCTGAAATCATGGTATAAGGGCGGGAATGAAGCGTCATGGATGAACGTTCCGCCGCTCATCAATAACGATCCCGTATTCGTAAAGTCCGGCAGTCAGAGCATCCGTGTCTGGCATAACGCGGTCTATTCCCAGAACATCAAGGTGACGGCCAATACACCGGTAACGATCAATGCCTGGGTGTATCAGGATGTCAAATAAAAACTCCCGGCAGTTCAGGCGTATGACGGGAGCTTCGGAAAACATCTGAATAACAATGGAGTTTTGTATGAAAAATGCGTTGGCCTTACTTGCTATCATTACGGGCGCCTGTTTGTCAGCTCAGTCGGCGTCTGCAGTCGAATTTACTTTTGACGAAGGTACAGGTATCAGGATTTCGGATACGACGGGAACGTTTACCGGCGAGGTTAAAAATGCTTTATGGACTGAAGGCAGAAGCGGCAAGGCGCTTGCATTCACCGGATCGAATTCGTATGCGGTCATCAAATTCACCAACCTCAGCGGCGGTTTCACATTCGCCGCATGGGTGAAGCCGAAAGAGATCAGCGCCGATCTTCCGTTCGGTGAGACATCCATCGTGGCGCGTTCGGGGTATCACAGCTCTATCGCTTATACCACCGCTAAGAAATTCTTTTTCAATTACTGGACCACCAACAATCGCAATGTCAGTGCGGTATCATCGGCGACATATGATGCAAATGAGTGGTATCATGTGGCGGGTGTGTACGATAAAACCGGCGGAAAGGCGTATATCTATGTCAACGGAGAGTTGAAGGGGACGGCAGCCGCTCCGGCGGGATCAGAGATACGGAGATATGAGCCGGTGCTCTATATCGGATGCGGCACCACATCGGGTAAATATGCCGGGTGGTTCACCGGAGCCGTGGACGATGTCAAAATATTCAATCGCGCGCTGCTCAGTGACGAAGTAAAAGAGTTATACACATCGAGGTGATTTTTCTCTGATCCCGTACCGGTACACTCACACCCGATACGCGCATGCAGCTAGGATTATAATCATATAGATTCGATCCGGCAGTCATGCGTCGATGGAAATAGTGTGTTACTGCGCTTTTGCCCGGACTTCCTTGAACTCAGAGATGAAAAATGAGCTGTCAATACCGGGTTTCCCGCTTTTTACCGCAGCGGAAGTAAATTCATATTTCCGTTCAAAGATCATTTTTCCGTCCATATCTTTTATGGTGCCCGATATTCCGCCCGGAGTCAGCTCTATCCGTATACGGTAGGGTACGTTGAATTTCCAATCCTGAGCACCGCTTTCCGAGACCATTTTCACGTTCTTGTTATAATTCCATTCCCCGTTATAGAGCTGTGAGAGCTCGCAGAAGTGACGTTCCTGGTATGCTTTGGGCCCTTCCACCAGCGCCACATGCCAGTAATTTGTTGCGTCTTTGACGATGGTCACACCTGCTATTTTCCACTGGTCGGCAAGCCCCTTTTTAACGGTGACAACCGCTTCCGCTTTGCATGCGCTGAGCATTGGAGCCGCTTTGATGACCGGGAATTCCTTCGATTCGCAGGTTGCGACGAATAATCCGCCGGTAACTTTCCATTGCGCCGAAGGCACCGTCCAATTGGCTGTCGGTGAACTGCCTTCGGGGTACTGTGAGAAATCATCCCGGAATGAAAAATCCTGCGCACATACAACCGCGAAACAGGCACAAAGGACAGCTGCAAAAAAACGGAACATGATTGTTCTCCTGCACTTCCTATGACGGAATCAGTATAATGCGGGACATTATATCTGTCAATATAAATCTGTTTTGTGATTTGAAAATAATGGGCTTTTACTATGAAACATGAAACGTGGTTCAAGAATATTTCACTTTTTCCCGATATATATGTTATATGTCATAGCTCCGCATAGGAAGTTACCCCATAGTGGGAGGACTGCCCTATGCTGTTGCACTTCATAAATTATTTCACCGCATGCATACGATGTAAATCAACTTTTCTGTATCTCTTCTTTAATAGTATATATTTTTTTCGTCGATTGGCATATACCGCCGTGATATATGTGATGTTCACGGTTGCTTCGCTTATGCCGAATGATTCCATTGCATTTCTCGGGTGGTGGGGGCGCGGTACGAACGGTCCCGGTATTACCAATATCGGCTGGAATGCGCCCGCATCGGGCAATTTCGGGATGGCTGCGGGCGATAATGGCGCATTCAGCGGGCCTCGGGATTTGTATTTTGATGAAACTACCGGGTATATCTATGTGGCGGACGCATATAATGACCGGGTGCAGAAATTCAGCGCGCCCGGAGTGTATGATTCAAAATGGGGTGCAATAGGGACAGGCGATAACCAGTTCAATGATCCATTCGGCATCGCCGTGGACAGTGCAAATAACACCGTGTATGTCGGTGATTATAACGGTAACCGTGTCATTAAAAGCGATACGAACGGTGCAATGATTGAATGGTATGGACGAGGAAGCAACACCGGAACGGGTGTATTCAGTAACGGGACGTTTATGCTCGGGTCGGGTTATGTCGGCGGATTCACCGGCAACAGCGGGGCAGCAATCAATCAGCCGCGCGGACTGGCGCTCGATGCGAATAAAGACCTCTATATCTGTGACCGGAATAATCACCGGGTGTTGAAATATTCATCAACGGGAAATTTCATCGGTTGGTGGGGCCGGGGCAATCTTACCAGCGGCTGGCATCATGCCGATTCGGCAGAGACGGCGGCCGGCGCTGCAAACGGGGACTGGAATTTCGATACACCCATCGGCGTTGCGGTATACGGCTCCAATGTATACGTTTCCTGCTACAATCAGCACCGAGTGGTGCGTTTCGGTACCAACACCAATACCGCATTCCATGGTTTTTTCGGCCGCGGACCGGTTGTGGGCTGGAATCCCGGAGGATTTAACTATACATCGACCGCGGGGATGAATAACGGCGAGTTCAACGGCGCGCTGAAGGTAACCGTCGACAGCCGCGGCAATGTATATGTCTCGGATGTCAACAATTATCGGGTCCAGAAATTCACTCCTGATGGCATATTTCTTGCCGCATTCGGCACCTACGGGCGCGGTGACGGACAGTTCCTGTACCCGACAGCCATTACGGTAACATCGAATGAAGAGGTTTACATATCGGATAATCAGAATCACCGTGTCATGGCATGGAAATGCGATACTGCGCCGCTGGTCACGGTATCGCAATCCGGTTTTGCTACCAATGCGGGACCGGTAGTCATTACCCTTGATGTGAACGAGACGAATGGATACTGGTCGACCAATGGTTCCGTATTCTATGCCTTCACCGACAGCACGAATGTTTCGTTCTCGGTTACAACCCGTCTGTATTATTATGGACAGGACGGCAGTAATAACAGCGGCACGAACATGCAGCTGTATTCTATCGGTGCTCTTGCTGCGTCGAACACCATCACAGGCGCCGTCTATACGACCGTCTCGGAAGCGGTTTCAAATGCTGTCAGCGGGCAGACCGTTGTCGTTTTCGAAGGCGTTTACAATGAATCACTTTACTTTTTCAATATGACGAATATTTCGCTGATAAGCTATCCGTGGCTGACGAATGGAAATAGCGGTGCGGCTGTTTTTGATGGGACAGGTCTTGGTTTCGACCCGTTGGTGACAGCGGGGAGCAACCGCGCGGCGGTGACTTTCAGTAATGCGGTCAGCAACAGCGTACTCGGCTTTTCCATCCGCAATTACAGCAACGGCATATACTTCTGCGATTCAAATCCGCTGTCGCTACGCTGTTCCTACAACATTATTGCGGCGAACCGCATCTATTCCAACGGTAATTTCGCCGCAACATCGGGTCACGGCATTTCGCTCGGGAACAGCTGGGTGGTGAGCAATAATTTTGTCAGCAATGAACTGTTCGGCAATGCCCGCTTCGGCGTATGGAACGGCAATGCGGACTGGAACAGGTACATGGAGAACAGCATACACCATAATTATCGCGGTATTGACTGCGACGGGAGCGCCACCTATACGCTGATAGCATCGAACCTGATCTATTCGAACTATAGTCACGGGGTGTATTTCAATTCCGATAACGCCGACTTTAATACGGTTATATCGAATTATATCTATGCGAATGATGACGGCATACGGTATGTAGACGGTGATTCTTCGGCGATCATGTCGAATATCATTTGTTCAAACCGCGGTGACGGCATTGAAATGAATAATCAGGCGGATATTTGGAAGCTGTGGGATAACGATATATTCGGCAACACGAGTTACGGAATAAATCTGTACGGCAATGGCGACTTCGCCACGGTTCTTTCAAACCGCATCTGGGATAACGGCAACGGCCTAAGGCTTTGGGATACGGACTCGAATATGATTTCGTATAATGAAATCGTCAGCAACCGCGCAACGGGATTGTACTTAGACCCCGGGGCGGGAAATCCTGCGACAAACAATTATGCCGTTAACAATATCATTTCGTATAACTATAATAACAATATCGCCATCAGTGGAGACGGTGCCGATAATAATTATTTCATATCGAATTTCATCAGCAGACCGACGGCGCCCACGGCGGCCAATCCGAACAACATCAGTTTCGGCAGCGGCCCGGACGGCAACTGGTTCATCAGCAATATCATCTGCAGCAACGCCGGTCGTCCGGCCATCAACTGCTGGAGCGGCTATCCGGCGGGGTCGTGGGTCAGTGACACTTCGAACAGTACGAATAATGTATTCATGTATAATTCCATATTTTCAAACAGCTACGCCATAACGTTCGATCATGACAACTACCGCTCGTTTTCTCTTATTTCAAACCGGATATTTTATAACAATACCGGAATCAACAATAGCCAGTCGGATTATCTGTATATCTTCGGGAATGATATCTGCAGTAATTTCGGCACCGGGATCTATATAGCGCCGCCGACCACCGGCCCGACGTCAAATGTGGTCAGCAACTCGATTGTAGGCAATAATATCTTTTCAAACGGAACTTACGATATCCGTCTGAACTCCGAAAATGCGGATACGAATTTCATATCAAATAATTTTATCCACAGTACCCGGTATGGAATTTATCTTGAAAACGGCCCCGATGCTGTTGAGATCGTCAGGAACACGATATCGAACTGCTTTGTCAATGGTATTTATTCGAGCGGTGTGTACGACAATAATGCCGGAGCCGGTATCGTACATAATAATTTCACCGGAAACCTGACCAATGCCCGGCTGTGGTCGTCGGCGTGGGAAGGAACGAATGTGCAGTCGAATTACTGGGGCGTCATAGCCATCGACAGCATCAGCAATAAATTCGCGGACACCAACGCGGCGACGAATTTCTATGCGCCGTACCGGCTTGGATGGATCGGGGTCGACCAGGCGGATATCGATCCGCCGCCGTCGCCGACCGGTCTGATTAAAGCCACCCTCGGCAGCACCAACTACATCACCTGGAATGCGGCAGCCGGAGCGGCGGGTTATCATATCTGGCGTGCCGTCACGGTGAACGAGTGGACGAATTTCAGCGCACCGTACGCAGCCGTTACCGGATTGAATTTCCTGGATACGAATGCCGGCGCGTCGTATTACTACTATGTAACCGCGTATGACGGAGCGCTGCCGTATTCCAATGAGTCGTGGTTCAGTGCTCCGGAGACGACGGCGAATACGCCGCCGGTTCTCACCAACCAGCAGGTGCTTCGGCTGCAGGGCGTGACGAACAGTTCGTTCGCGTTCAGCGTTGTATACTACGACTTTGAGAACGACGGTCCCTCGAACGGCGTGAGCTTGGTGCTCTCGAACGGAGCAACGGGCATTGCCGCCACCAACAGCATGCTGCTTGCCTCGGGAGCGTTCAATACGGGGGCCATTTATACCAACAGCGTGGTCATTGCATCCGCGGGTGATTATGTGTGCTACATGTACGCCGCCGGATCGAACAGCTCGCCGGTACCGAGTGAATCGGTGCGGGTTGCGGCGCCGCATGTGACAACGGGTATTGTCGCATCGAATATGACCACCGGATTGTTTTATGACACCGTGCAGACCGCGGTTGACAGCGCGTCTGACGGCGAGACCGTGACGGTGTTCGCAGGAACGTACGGGGAACAGGTGTATGTTACCAACAAAACCGGCGTGGTCATTGCCGGATATCCCTGGCTTACGAATGCCGACAACACGCAGGTTGTGTTTGACGGCAGCGGAATCGGTGCGCCGCTGAGTTCGGCGTTTACGTTGAGCTCGGTATCGGGTGTGGTCATCCGCGGCATTACGGCACGTCTGTACACCAACGGGATTACATTCAGGGATAACGCATCGAACTGCATTATCGAGGCAAACAACTTATATTCGAACGGCTACGGGATGCCGGGAAGCTATCATGGCGGCATACTCGTCATGTCGAACAGCGCGTATTCGAATGCGTTTCTCAGCAATTATGTGTGGCGCAATAATGGCGGCATCATCAATTCAAATTCCAGCAGCAATGTGTTTTATGCGAACACCGTTGCGGGAAACACCGGTAACGGCATCGGTTCTCCCACGTATCAGGGCTCATGGCGGCTCTTTAATGAGTTTGTGAACAATGTCATCGTATCAAACGGCGGCAACGGCATCTCACTTGCCGCCTACTATCACAATACGACCATTGTATCAAACGTCATCGCGAGCAACAATGGACGCGGCATCTACTGCGACGGGTTCCGCGACAGCATCATCGCGTCTAATATCGTGCTCCGCAACAATGGGGGGGGCGGCGGCATATTCCAGGGCGGTGCGGTGAACTGGACGAACACCGTTGCGTTCAACAGCTTTATCAGCAACAGCACCTACGGATTCGGTCTGTTCTCGACGAAGATAACGCATTCCTGGATCGTCTCGAATACGGTCAGCGGTAACAGCACGTACGGGCTGTGGATCACCAACGGCAGTAATGTGTTTGTCGCCAATAACACCGTCGACGGATCGCCGTACGGCATCTATGTCAACGACACGACGAACAATCAGATCACGCGGAATACGGTGACCAACTGCTCGGCAACCGGCATCTATTTCGGCGGCATGGGCATGGTGAGCGGTCCTAACTGGGTGGGCGGCTACATCGCATATAATAATATTTTTTCAAATACGACCAACGTCCGTGTGGCCGATGCGGTGAACATCGCGAATATCGCCCTGTCGAACTACTGGGGAGCCATCGATGTGCCGTCGATAGCGCCGAAGATGGCCGAATCGCTCGCGCAGGCGACCAACTTCTACGCCCCGTACCGTCTCGGTATGATCGGTGTTGATCAGGCCGACATCGATCCGCTTTCGCCCCCCGTGATAACGAATGTCACGACGAATGCGGCGACGAATATCCTGGTGCAGTGGCAGGCGGTTGGCGGAGCGGCGGGTTACCGCATATACCGGAGTTCTGATGCGGAGTCATGGACCAATTTCAATTCCGCGTACGCCGGCCTCGGCACGGTGACATCGTACACCGATACGAATGTGATCGTCGGGACGCGGTATTATTACTATCTTACGTCGATCGATAATGCAGTGCCGCTCTCGAATGAATCATGGTTCAGCGAACCGTCGAACGCGAGATTCATGCCGTCGTATTATGCCGAGTTCACCAATCCGGCGCCGGACAGCGCGCTGTTTCCCGCGGTCTATTCGTTCGCGGGGAATTATGGCCCGCTCACCGGCACCGCGGTATATTTCAGCGCGAACGGTACCGTGTTCGGCATGCCGTCGACGAACAGCGGTGTCTGGTCGACCAATGTCGATGTGACACCGTACGTGGGCATGACGAACCGTTTCTATGCGGTTGCGAGCAATATAGCAACAGGGCTTGCCGAGACGAATATACAGACGAATTTCATCGCCCCGCTCATTGCGTCGAATATGAGTAACGGTACGCGGTATATTTCTGTTGCACAGGCGGTTAACGACGCATCAAACGGGCAGGCGGTTGCCGTATTCGCGGGGACTGCACGTGAAAACATCTCCATCGCGGGTAAAACGGATTTTACGCTTATCGGCTGGCCCTGGGTCACCAATGCCGACAATACCGGCGCCAGAATCGACGGTATGAACCTTTCCGGATACAACAATATGGGTATCGAGATCACCAACTCGACGGGTGTGCGCATCGAGGGTCTTACGGTGTGCAACTTCACGAACGGGATATTCATGTCGCGTGATATTTCGAATTGCATCATCATCAATAACGATATCAACAATAACGGCAATGTTGATACGACGAATTATTGGCGCGGCGGCCTGGTGTTCTTTACGAATACAACGGTGTCGAATTTCATCATATCGAATACCATGTGGAGCAACCGTCTGGGTATCGTATTTCTCGGCGGACCGAAAAATACGTTCATCGGGAACCGGATCTATTGGAATAAAACCCACGGCGCCGGATATCCGGACTGGAACCGCCCGATGAGCGATTCATATTTTGAAGGTAACGTGTTCTGCTCGAATGCATCCGCCGGGTTTAACGGCTGGGGTGCGCAGTACCGGTGTGTGTTCGTATCGAACAAGTTTTTCAGCAACGGGGGGGTGGGGATCACCATACCCTCGTGGGATAATAATACCTTTTCCATGAATGAGATACTGAGTAATGCCGGCAACGGCGTAGAATTGAGCTGGGGTACCGGCTCGAACATGTTCGTTTATAACGTAATTGACTATAACAATTCCGGGGTGTACTTCAGCGGCGATTACGGCACGAGTGATATTTCGAATTATTTCCTGTCGAACAGCATCTCATATAACAGGAATAACGGTGTTGATATTCGTCATGCGGACTGGAATTTCATCCGGTACAACGACATCGCCAGCAATGCGTCGCGGGGTATCTACATACAGGCGATCACGAACGGTATAACATTTTCGAATGAGATATTCGGCAACAATATTCACGGTAATACGAACGAGGGCGTCTACCTCGTCTATGATAAGGTTGTCGCTACCAGTATTATGTCCAATGTCATCAGCGGCAATCTGCATGGCATCCGCATTCATGAGGGTGATTCAAACATCATTTTCGGAAATGTGGTGTGCAGTAACCGGCAGGAAGGAATATATTTTCTCCCGAGTTCAAATAACGTTTCGTATAATACGATAGAGAGTAATATCATCTTCGGACATACGGGCGGCGCAAATGGACGCGGTATTCTGATATCGGGCGACCGGGCGGACACGAATACCATTGTCAGTAACGTGATATTCGGAAACAGGATCGGCATACATATTTCCGAGGCAGAGGGGCAGACGGTCATGCTCAATACCATCACGAACAATAGCCAGTACGGCCTCTACAGCGACGGCACGTATGACGGCAACAGGGGCGCGGGTCTTGTTGCGTTTAACAATTTCACCGGCAATCCGAAGATCATGCGGGTGAATTCGGGATGGTACAGCACGAATATCCGGAGCAATTATTTCGGCACGATAAACGCCGGAGCGATATCGAACAGCATTGAGAATTGTGCGGGTACGAATTTCTATGCGCCGTATCTGCTGAGACCGGTGGATATCTACAGTGCCGACATTACGCCGCCCGCGACACGCCCTGCAGTGACGAATGTATCCACGGGTTTGAACGGCAAGGTAGGCGTTCTATGGACGGATACCGGCGCGTCGGGGTATCGTGTATACCGCTCGGAGCATATCGATGTCTGGACGAATATGTATGCGTGTGTCGCTGATGTCACCGCAGCCGGGTATACCGATATCATGGTGCTTCCCGGTACGAATTACTACTACTACGTGACCGCGTACGATGCGGCGAGCAATGAAACATGGTTCAGCGATGCATCCGGTTTTGCGGGGAACATCAATCCAGGCTTCTGGCTTACCATGACTAATACGATACCGCTTACATGGATCAATACATCGAACTATACCTACCGCGGGATGTACGGCCTGTCGGCGAACACGATGCCTTATTACAGTACGAACGGGATAGACTTTCAGATGATCACCACGACGAATACCGCCGGCGGATGGTGGCTGAGCGCAACGCTGCCGTTCGGTTCCGGCTCAACGAATGTTACGAATGTGTTCTATGTGATGATCAGCAACAATGCGGACCGGTTGACCAATCTGGTCACCAATTATTTTGACGGATCCGCTCCGGTTGCGGCGCTGACGAATATTGCGGACGGAGCATTGATCACCAATACATTCGCCTTTTGGGGGACGGTGTACGAACCGGAGAGCGGTATATTGAATGTGTCGGTCAGGATATCCAACGCCGCCGGTTACACAACGAATGTACCGGCAGTGATCAGCAATGGTTCAACGTATTATGCGGTATGGGATTCGTTTCCTTCTTCCATCACGAACGGGGCGTATTTCGCATATGTGCATTCAGGTAATACTGTCGGACTTACCGCAGAAACCGGGTCACTGCGGTTTTTCGTGAGCAATCAGCGGGCGTCTGATGATGCCGAAAGCGCCTATGTGTTCAACAATCCGTATACCGGTATCGGTGATATTGTATTCAAAGATCTGCCGACCAACACGGTACTCAGCATCTATACGGTATCCGGTAAGCTGGTGCGGAAACTGGAAATGCCCGCGGGGGACAATGCCGGCATGATCACCTGGAGTGTCACTGATATGAACGGCCGTCTCGCGTCGCCGGGGGTCTATATCTGTTATGTCAGTTCACCTGCCGGCATACGCATCATGAAGCTCATCATCAAGCGGCGTAAACAGTAAGGAGCTGGCCATGAGTATGAACCTGAAACACCTTATTCTCTATGCGGCACTTGCCGGGACAGTCATGTTTCCCGCGACGATGGATTCGTTCGATGTACTTAACATCGGAGCCGGCGGCGCGTCGGCGGCGTTTGCGCAGACGGTTGCGGGAGAAAGCGGCACCATCGAAGGCGTGTTCAATAATCCGGCAACGCTCGGTTCACTCGGCGGCGCTACCGCTGTGCTCGGCTCGTATAATCCGTATATTGAAGGTATGTCGCTGTGGAGCGGCGCGGCCGCGATTCGGCTGCCGGGCCTCATTACGCTTGCGGTGTCCGGTTACGGCCTTATGTTCGACCCCATTCCCGGCGACATCAAATTCTCCGGTGACACCGGACGGCTCATGCAGTCGGGCGATTATGTATTCGGCGCCAGTGCCGCATTCCCGCTGGGCTCATACGGGAATCTTCCCTTCACACTCGATCTTGGCATCACTGCACGGTACGTGATGGAGATGCTCGATGATGTCACGATATCGGGCGTCATGGCAGACGCGGGCATTATCCTTGCGTTCACCAATCTTGCCGGCAACGATATGTTCTCGGTGGGCGCGTACGGCCGCAATCTCGGTATACCGCTCTCGCAGGCAAATGAGATTACGCTTCCGATGGCGGTGTGCGCGGGAGTGATGTACGGTGCGCAGGTGTCACCGGTATTCGGGTACAAGGCTCTATTCGACGGCACCTATTATTTCAACGATACGCCGAAGTTCAACATCGGTACGGAGATAGGGCTGTTCAGGACCGTGATGATACGCATGGGGTACATGATCGGCTATGATGCGCGCGGATTTACAATCGGCGGCGGACTCAATCTCGGTTTCAGCGGCATGAAAGTGTCGTTCGATTATTCGCTGGTCCCGCTGGGCGATCTCGGAATGCATCACGCGCTGCAGCTCACCGGCATGTTCGGTGACGTGCAGGTGAAGATTGATCCGGGTAAAGACCTGTACGAACAGGGGATGGCGCATGAAAATACAAAACGATATGAAGAAGCGCTGGCAACACTGGCGAAGATAACCGACGGGTCGGCGTATTACGAACGCGCGCGTAAAAGCATCGAAAAGCTCGCGGTAATCGTTGCGGCGCGCCGCGCCTATGGAGAAGGCGTTGGTTATGCGCGTGAAGGCCGTTTGACTGACGCGGTGGCGGCATGGAGCCGCGTACCGCAGGGATCTGATGTGTACGAGAAGGCGCAGAAGAGCATCGCCAAAGCGAAGGCGAGAATTGCTGAAGAGGCGGCAGCACAAGCTGCTCCGGCTGATATGAGCGATGATGATCTGTACCGCAACGGTATTGCTCTGGCGCGGGAAAAGAAGCTCAACGAGGCGATCGAGATGTGGAGCAGGGTCAGGGAAGGTTCGGAAGTCTACGAGAAGGCGCAGAAAGCGATTGAGCGCGCGAAGAGAATGCTCGCGGAGGAATGAACACATTCATCGATACATCCGTCACTTATCCTTCAAGGTCCGCGTCGCGCTTTGCGCGGTCCTTTTCACGCAGATTATGCATGAACCGTTCGGCCGCGGAACGGGCGATATCCTTGCAGCCGAGTCCGAACGCGAGCGCCATGCCGAATGCGATGGCGGCGATAACGATCTGAAATGTTGCCCCGATGATCGTGGTTTTGATGTTCAGCTGTTCCACCGCGACGCCGACGACGAATATTATTCCCGCCCATTTTACGATGCGGGCGATGAGTTCGGCGTGAGCGAGTGCCGCGTTCTTTGCCAGGGTCATAACGAAATTGGCGGCGAATGTTATGAGAATATATCCGAAAACACCGAATAAAAGCGATGTAAGGACGCCCGGTATGATGTTTTCAATATGTCTGAATAAAATGGCGATGATCTGTATCCCTGAAAGCTTCGCGGCTACTCCTAATGCTGCAAGTATGATGACCCAATAGCATAACAGTGCTACGAGACGTCCGGGGGTGTATGCAACCTGACCTTTACGCAGAAACTCGGAAAAACCAACACGCTGAAAGAAAATAATGAACCCTTTCGTTTCAAGAAACCGCGAAAGCACCAGCCGCACGACGATTGCAAGCAGCCAGCCGATGATGAAAATGGCTAGCGCGGAAAGCCAGCCGGGGATTGTCGATAAAAATGACGCCGCGTTGCTCATTGCAGATTCAATGAACGAATTCATAATGCTGCTCCTTTTCTTGCTCTTCCGGCTGCGCCGCCTACGACCATATTGCGGATCTCACGTATGCTCATGCCGGCGATGCCGAGGCGTTCCACGTTCCTGCCTTCGGCGGCGTAATCAACGCCGTGCATGAGTGAGCCAAGCCGTATCACGGTATCGATCATGGGCGTACTGACACCGAGCATGTTTCCTATGGACGACAGCGGTACGAGACTCATGGGAATGTCTTCAAAGATATAGCGATGCACGATGTTCTGCGGAGCCCTGATGCCCCGATAGCTTTCCGTATTGTGTATCGCCTCGTACAGGTCTTTGCCGGGGGAATCGTAGGACAGATACAGCCACTCACGCGCGGAAACGCTTCGTATACCGAGCGCCGTTGCAACGGCAACACGTTCACGGTCTATCTCCGCAAGCACTTTTGCTATTGACGGGGTGATGCCGTCGAGGTAATAATCGAAATCACCATGCGTCTTTTCTATCCACCCGGCATTCATAATGGTGAGCGCCGGATGGAACACCGCCCCGATGTTCTCAAGACTGGTAGCCAGCACATTACTGCCCGCTACGAATTGGGGATACGCCCGTGTAAGGACGGCGAGTACCTGCGGTATCCAGTACGCCGGCAGTGTGGCGATGGGAACGCTGTTTTTGATACGATGAATATGCGCTTCGTATGCCGATGTAGCGCGTGATGCATAGATGAATGTCTGCGTTTCGGTAATGAACAGCGGAGTGGTGACGCGCGCGACGTTCAGGCGTTCGCGGAACTCAAGCGCTCCGCCGGTGCGCCCCGGATTGAGCACGACGATCTGTCCCGCGGTGAGATGCGGCGCCATCGCATCTGCTAGCGAACGATGCGCAGTTGACGGAGTTACTACCATAATTACGTCGGCGTTTTCCACCGCCCGGACGATATCGCTCGTGGCGCACTCCATCTTTCCGAATCCGTTCACCTCACCGCTCACACTGATGCCGCCGTGCCAACGCACCGCATGCAGCTTGTCGTCGGTGCGGTTATACAATTTCACCGGGAAACCCGTGATGGCGAGATGTCCCGCCATCGCCAGGCCGCCGTGACCGGCGCCGATGACCGAAAAACGTATGGCGGCACCTTTGTTCTTTAACCGTTCAATGCTCTCCTGTAATTTTTTGTCATCGCGTGACGGCATCAGAATACTCCGGTAAACCCGATGCATGCGATAGTCTTTTCGGGAAATCGTGACGTGAATATGCGGCGGTATAATAATTCTTCCTTGGTGCGGCATGGGTAATCGGTGGCGGACGACGCCTGTTCAAAATCGGCGGTGCTGATTTCATCGTCCGCAATCGTTTCAAGGACATGCATCGACCCTGCACCTGCCGAGAATTTCTGTTTGGGCCGGTCGATGATTGCTGCCGGCAGCAGATCACGGAATGCTTCGCGTAGAAGCCATTTTTCCGGTTTATCGGCGGCGGCCTTCAGATGTACCGGTATCGAGAATACATAGGTGAGGAAATCAATATCCAGGAACGGAACACGTGCTTCAACGCCATGGGCCATGGTCATCCGGTCGACACGCTGCAGATTGGTATGATGCAGCGAGTAGGTGATCCGTACCAGTTCCTGCTCCAATGCGCGTTCATCGTGGATGTCCTTGAGATATCGGTATCCGCTGAATAGTTCATCTGCCCCTTCGCCGGTAAGAACAACCTTGATGCCGTGTGTATGCGCGAGCCGTGAAACAAAATAGCAGGGGATGGCACTTCGTACGAGCGGCGCGTCGTATGATTCCAGATAATAGATGACGTCGGAAAGAACATATTCCATATCGGCGCTGGTATATACGAACTCATGATGTGTTGTGCCGAGATGCGCTGCCGCGATGCGCGCGTTCGCAAGATCATCAGAACCCTTCATCCCCACTGCGAATGAATGCACCTCGCGGGAGCATGTGCGCATAATGGCGGCAATGATGCTGCTGTCAAGACCTCCGCTCAGGAATACACCGACGGGAACATCGGCAATCATCCGTTTTTCAACCGCGTTGAAAAGGAATTTCCGGATGTTGTGAATATGCTCCTCACCGGAAGCATGTGAGACGGCGGGTGACGGCAATGTAAAATAGCCTGCATAGCCATGAATACTTGAGTATGTATGTCCGGGAGGGAATACGGCGATATCATCACAATGTGCCAACGTCTTCAACTCGGAAGCGAAATAATGAGTGCCGTCTTTCGTGCCGGAATACAGCGGCTTGATGCCAAGGCGGTCACGGGCGAGAAACAATTCCCCGGTCTTTGCGTCAAAGATGGCGAATGCGAACATACCGTCCAGTTTTTCCACGCATGAGGCACCCATTTCCTCAAAAAGATGCAATATGACTTCCGTATCTGTTCTGGTGGAAAACGTATGTGTCTCTGACAGTGAGGCATAAAGCTGTTTGAAATTATATATCTCTCCGTTGAAAACAATGGACACAGTGCCGTCCTCATTTGCAATGGGCTGGTGCCCCCCGTCAACATCGATGATGGAAAGCCGCCGGTGGCCGAGCGTTGCTTCCGGTTCACGAAGGATACCGCAGTCATCCGGGCCGCGGTGACGGATAAGATGCAGTAATCGGTCGATATTCCTGCTTTTAGTCGCTGCGACAATACCGCACATTGTTCAGTCCTTCAGTCCGGCTAAACGGTTTTTTTCAGATAATGCACAATGCCGTTTCCCGTCATAGGACACACAAGCGCCGTTGATAATGCGTGTTGCTGCGCCCCGGGCTAGCAGGTTGCTTTTTAAGTCGGGTGCATCGAGAATGCCGCGTTCAACCGCCATGCTCAGTACAACAGGATCGGCAAACGGATCCGCGCTCGTTTTGCCGCCCAGTGCATGGATAGCTTTTAAGATAGTTTTCGCATCACGCCGCAATTCCCGGATGCGCCGTTGGACATCACGGTCTACCGTCATGTCCGGCATACCATCCATACAGTTGCGCAAGACCCCGTGTGCAATGCCGCAGCTTTCAATAAGTTCGTCGGCAGTGACCGCATGGTCGCCCTCGCTGTATCCCACGACATGCAGGATATGCGGCTTCATTGCCATTGAGAGAACCGCAGACGCCGCCATTTGTCCCTTTGCGGTATTTGCGTCGGCGGAGAAGTTGAGCAGCCCGGCGCGGACCTGAATGAAATATGAGAACCGGTCGTCAACAAGCTCATCAAGCAGTGACTTCTTGGCTAACATTTTCGCAAGGTCCATCGTTCCTGAAACACCGCCCGGCGTGTTAAACATGAACTGTGCCACATACCGCCGTACTCCGGCAGCCTTCGCGTTGTATGCGGCAAGATAGAACACGGCAACAGCAACCGCATCCGATGCGCTCCTGAGGCTCCATTGATGCGATTCGTTCACTTCAACGGGTATGCCCTGTTCTGCGTACCAGCGCATGACCGCGCAATTCTCTGCAATCGCTTCCGCGAGCGGGCGTCCGGAGCGCCCATCGAGCGTGCTGTACCAGTAGAGCGGGATTGCACCCCAGGCGTTGTGCAGATGACTGACAGACATCTCAGCCCATCGCGTAAGATCATTCGTTCCCGCATAACAGCGTACCAGGGGGAAATTCCCCGCCCGTGTGGCGCGGTAGATAGCTGCGAGGTCTTTCGGTGTGCGCAGCGGGACACCGCCGGCGCCGTCCTGTGAACGGTCCATGCGCTCCGGATGAAAGAAATGCTCCTGCGCATTCTGATCCGGTCCTACTGAAAGAACGTCCAGAACGCCCGCCTGTGCGATGCGTGCAGCTCCGCGTACCGTCTCGCTGACGGTGGGTCTTCCGAAATGGTGCCGGAGTAACGGGTAAGGATATTTCTGCTGTATACGGGATTCAAGTGTGTGCTCATGCACGGTGTCTTTCGCGGAAGCGTTCTTACCCGCAAGAAATGCACGGATATCTGACAGCGACTCGGTCCCGTCGAATACGCGGAAGAATAAGCCGCTCTTTTTGGCGATGGCGGCAACGGGCGGCGTACCGCCGAAGATGAAGCGTATACTTCCGGAGAGGCGACGTATCCTGGGCGACATCCTGCGGAATATGGCAGTCGCAACCGACGGCGTCAAGCGGTAACTGAGTGCGACCATATCAGGATGTGTCTCGCTGATGGTCGAGAACAGATGGCCGTCGGGGACGGCTGTTCCGAGGAAGCGCGTTGCATAGCCTTCATCTTCCGCCATTCGCAGAAAGCGTTGTATACCGCCCACATGTACGCAATCGCCGATCGTTGCGCCAAGGATAATTTTTTCCATAAATAGTACACTCCGTGATTAACGGTTTTCTCTAGATACCTTACAATACTATAACGCGGAGGGCAATAATCCGTTCAGGTTAGCTGTTTTTTTCTTTTGAAGCTTCGTTGAACGCTTTGTTCGATGCTGAAAGTGCGCTCAATGACTGCAGGATTGTTTTGACGAGTTTGGTTTTCGAGTTTACATTGAATTTTCTGTATATGTTTATCGTATGCACTTTTGCTGTCGGCTCCGCAATGCCGTACTGATCGGCAATTTCCCGGTTCGAAAAGCCGTTGAGCAGATCCACAAGGATCTGCTCCTCGCGTTTGGTGAGATGATGCTCGCGCAGGAAGTCCGGATATTTATCGAGATTCAGAAATTCAGAACGAACCATCTGCTCAAGCAGATTCTCTGCGTTCTTGCGCTCTTCCATTTCATCCCGGAGCCCTTTATTTGATACGATGAGTTCCTTGGTGCGCTCATCGACCATGGTTTCAAGATGATTGCTGTATTCGGTGAGCTTTTTCCTTGATGATACAATTTCATTGATATATCGGGAAAGCCGATGTGCCATTTTGTTGAAAGAGTCGGCGATGCGTCCGAATTCATCGTTTCGTTCTATTTTAAGATTAACCTTTAACTTGTTCTGATCGAACGATTCAATGGCGGCCATTAAGCCATTGAGCGGCGTCAGCAGTGCCCGATAGAAGAAAAGCGGGAATAAAATAAATACTATTGCCGCGATCATGAGCGCCATCCAGATATAATTAACAAGCACATCACCAAGATAACGGCGGTATTCGATGTACGACAGCCCCACTTCATATACATATTTTCCTGATGTGAATGTCCGGCAGATCGAATATGACGCGGGGTCGGAGACGTTGATCGAACGGAACTGTCTGCGGGGATTTGCCTGGTGCCTTTTTTTGCCCTCCTCATTTATTATTTTTGCAATCGACATTCCCGCAGGCTGTATAACAATATCCTCATAATTCGTCGATGGAACATTGTCATCCGCCGGATGCCGGATGATATATATGATGTCCTGCGGCAAATATGACCCGTCCTGCCGGAGCACATATGCCGAAGCGGCATTTACAGATTTTATAAGCTTTTTCTCATAAATCTGTTCGATGCTGCTGTTTGCGGGGATGGCCATGAAGCCGATAACAGCCAGCGCGGTTATGAGCGGGATTACCGTGATCTTAAAAAGAAATGTGGTCGGCTGCGGCGAGTTGTTCATGTAGATGACAACAAAAATAACAAGAAAAAGCATTGAACCTATTGAGACGAAGAGTTCATAGCTCGCATAGCGTATCACGCCTTTGAGCGCGAGCAGATAAAAAGACATGAGCGCAAGCGGGATGAGTGTTGCGAAAAGAAACGCCCGACAGGCCCGGGCGTGAATTCCAACGGGAAACAGCAATGCGCGGACAAATGAAACGATCTTTTCGGCGGGAACGGCGTATATACGGGCGATACCATGTTTCGGCTGTTTTGTGGAGGGAACACGCTTCTGACTGATTGAAAAACGTACGGTTTTCCGAATAAACACAACGGCGGACCAGATGTAAATTACGACAAAGAGCGGGGCGATGAATTCACCGCGAAACGACATGTCGTTGTAACGGTATGAACTGAGTATGAAATCAAAATATGGCACGGCAGACGACGTTCGAAGGGCAAAAATAATATATGAGATGATAGTGAACAGTGAGAGCATAGACAGAACAATGATCGATTCACGTTTATGTACGTTTTCGTGGTACATATATGCGAATATCGTCAGAAAAATACCGCCTGCCATCAAAGAACGGTGTATATAAATAAGGTTTACCACTCCAGGTGTAAGCGCAGAGTCAAGAATAAATCCGATGAATCGTGTCGCGGCAAATGAGATCACATATATTGCAATAAACCAGGTGGCTGCCGACTTTTTTCTGAACGTCAGTATATAGATGCCGAGTACCGCGGCGGAAAGCGCGGATATAAAATGTCCAACGGCATAGAGTGTGCTGTATAGAGGCATGTTATTTCCCGTGTAAAACGTGTGATGTATTCATCTGAATCGAATATATACTATTTTACTGAATAATGGGACATTGTCAATCAGGCATTGCCGCATCATGTCTCATCTCGGGTTTGCCTTTTTTTTATATTTCCGGTGCGATGAAATATACACAATAATGATTGCGACCAATAGGATGAATAATATCGTTATCGTTGCCCCGAAAATGATGAACATTATATTCATTAGCATGCTGCAGCTCCTCGTTTTTTCAGCTATATGCAATATCATACCCATATACCGCAAAATGATTAGTATCCATTCGGATTATATACATCAATCCGTTGCGGTTCGGCGCAATGCCGATCCAAATATGGTTTATGGAAAACGAAACAGCTCATGAATAATAGCCGTTATAATCAGTCGTCCGGATTATTGCTCACTCATAGAATGACAGGTATATTAACGTATGATCACATCGGAGGAAACAGTATGGCACTGGAACTATTGTATATCTGTGAGCGGTGCGGTGAGCGGAGCGCTAACGTGTTCCGTGCTGATTACCTCGATCAAGGATATATGCATGTCTGCGGCAGCTGCCTTCTTGAAATAACCGCCAGGTTGGCCGGAAAGAAGGCGGCTACAACTGTGATGTGGACGATTCCAAGATATGTACGGCCGTGGAATGCTGCGGAAAGAAATATGGGGAAGGAATCATAATATGAAGATTCGGGCGGTTGCTCAGTAATAATGCGTATGTGTGCTGTTGATAATGCTATTTCTTCACAGAAAAACAGATAAACGCAATATACGCCACGGCAAATAGTGCGAAGACAACAAAGATCGCGAAAAGGACCGTTTCGGCCATTTTGATATTGCTCCTATGGTCAACGATATGTGATGGTATCGCAGCAGCAGGGAACTGTCCAGTATCCATTCGGATTATATCCAACGGCAATGGGCTGTTTCATATGCATTGAATCACATGTCTGGATAACATCCATGCTGGATATCGGCGCGCGTTACATCGGCGTCGGCAGCTCATTGCTCAACATAAACACAACCAGAATGCAGAGCGCGATAAAAAATGCCGGTACCACAAGATCCGATATCACCCATCGTTTACGGTTCGCATCCTGTATATGCCGGTTATGCCGGCTTTTCGTAGCGGACGTCGTGTGTGTTCTTCTCATGTCGTTCCTCTCGTGAAAAGTAATGTATACTATAAGGGTATGAATTTCGACGGCCTCGGCCAGACATCAGGGTGCGCGGTATTTGATGCGCAGTTTTTTCAGACGTTCTTTTGCCGAACTATAGAGCGGTGATGAATCTGTAATTGAAGACAGGAATGCATATGCCTTTGCATACTCATGCTGCACGATGAGTTCATCGGCAAGCGCAATGATACGCAGCTCGGCCTTCCGGATGTTCTGAAGCGCCCGCTCATAGGATGCGGATTTTTTTTCGATCTGCCGCCAATACAATAGCGCAGCTGGATAGTCGCCATTTTTAGCCGCGCCAATACCGCGCCGCATCAAGTCCTCATTGCGGTTATCGATCGGTTCGGGTGCCGCTTTTTTCATGTCCAGATCGGCGATCGCCGTACTGAGCTGCATACTATGATGCATGCCCATGTTACCGAGCGGTATGAGCGCATAATCAATCCGCAGACGCATCGCCGGGGGGCCGAATGCGATGCCGGCGCCGAAAGTCGGTCCGCGGGCATCAGCGCCGATCATATACCCGTACCGCACCGCGAGCATCTTTATGAACGATGTTTCGAACCCCGCTGCAATGATGAGCGCACCGTCCGTGTCCACACGAATATCGGAACGCAGGCGGTACGAGACGTTTTTTGTCACGTCCATTCCATATTCAAATCCGCCTGCAATGCGCAGCGGCAACGTTATCCGCTGCGACGCAGTAACGAGAGGCATGCCTGCATTTTTTACGGCAAATCCTATAGAAAGCGTGTCGCGTATGATAATATTACTTATGGTTGCGATACAGCCGGCGTCAAACATGAGGGCCGACAGTGAAAGATCATCAAGGCTTTCTGCGGCATACTTTATTGCTGCTCCCATATCAACGGCCAGCGGAAGCTTGAGCAGTTTCCCGACGGGTACGCCGATGCCGATGCATGCCGCATAGCATCCGGCGCTGACCATTCTTCCCGGATCTCCATCAAAGGTGATATCACCGGCGAACGGTTCGAAGACAAGACCATGACCGGCGACGGAAAGCGTGCCGACACCCTCAAATGCATACGCGGCGGCGCCGTTCCACGCGGTCATGATCAGATACGGATCATACGAAGCCGTCAGCGAGATGCCGCGGAGGGAGGCAAGCGACGCCGGATTGTTGAAACTTCCATCCGGATCCCCCGGTGCCGCTGTTGATGCCGTGCCGAGCGATGCGGCGGCCCCGCCGGCGGCGATATCAAGGAACGAAAATGATTCACTGATCGATCCGAACATCCCGGCGGCCAGCGCAACAGAAATGATAATGAGAACTCCCGTCTTTTTCATGGGCTACCTCCGTACGACCATGACGAGCATGGTCCTTGTCCTTCGCGGAGTCACGAGTTCACAGAGATACATTCCCGAACCGGCATTCATACCGTTCATCGTGCGTACATTCCACGTAAGTGAACCGCCGCCGCCGCCCGGAGGAGGCTTGATCGTGCTGATAAGTTTACCGGCCACCGTATATATTCTGATGAACGTATCGGCGGTGAGATTTACAAATATGACGCCGCGATCGCCGCCGCGCCATGGGTTGTTGATCACGGTTGCCCTTTCTATCGTTTCTTTTATGGAAAACGCCGCCGGCTGGTACGGGATGAGAAAGGATATCCCGGGTGAACGGTATTCCATCCCCGCGTTATTAACGGAAACGACAAAGGCATCGTATATGCCTTCCGGCACTGCCCGGGAATTCCACGGCGCCTGCCATCCCGTTTCCGTTACTATTGCCGGCACCGATGCTGCCACTCCGCCTGCGTTCGAGATGACAACCCGGGCGGATAATACGCCCGACTCCGGATCGTAATTACTTCCTTTGAAAACGAATATATTGCTTGAATAATGGTCATCGTAAAATATATTCGATACCACCTGTCCGGCGGTGACGTTGGTGATCGATGATGACGGAGGTGTCGTATCTATAAAGTTCGTCTGTATATTGGTGATCATCTCCGGTATTGCGGCGTTTGATGCGGCAAGAAATAATGTAACGGAACCACCGAGTGATGACAGCGGCAGATTTGTCCACCATCCGCCGCTTCCGTTCGTCGCGGTACGTCCGTAGGTTATGCCGTCGGAACTGAAATAGGCCTGCACATCGGATGCGGGAAGCATGGTGCCGGAAAAGGTATATGATACGTTGGTGATCCATATGTCCGGCGCCGGATTGGTCATGTATGCAACAGCAGCCGGAGCATACTCAAATATCAGTCTGACATTGGTCACTACCGGCGTCGTTCCCTGCACCGACGATGCTAACTGTACGCGATATTGAAAATAGCGTGCGTTATTATCAAGGTCAGGACTATTCGATACGATCACCGCCCCCGGCGTGTTCGTAAAGCTGCTGCCCGCACCGGAAGGCCCTGTCCACGGAGCAGATCCCAGTGCCGTTATGGTGTCGGCGCTTCTCAGCTGCATTGCCGCAGTGATCTCCTGATAATAGTTCAAATTCGTATTCGTGAACGTGCTGCGTCCGAGCCCGTTGGTGTTTATCATCCCCTGCAGTCCTGAAAAGGCGATCGATTTTATGTTCTTAAAGACATAGTTCGTTCCGTTGGAGATGAATGACGGCACCGCCTGTATGGGGCAGGAGACGAATGACCCGTATGACGCCAGATCGTATGCGAATATCGGTTCATCTACCCACAGTGTATTCGAGACCGGTGTTGCGGGAGACGCGCCCGTGCGGTTGAAATAACTCGTCACATCGAGACCGATCGCGATATGGTTTGACGCGTAATACCAGCCGTCCACATTGGTGTTCGGTACACACCGCAGATTGTTCGTGTTAAAATTGAACTGCCCGCAATTCCAGTTCCACGCGGTGTCGGCAAATGAAAAACCGTTGACGCTGTGCCCTTTATAGCCGAACGATGACTCGAGTATCCAGACTGACAGCCGCAGATTCGCGTTATTCGGCGGTCCCGGGGGATTTTGCGATTTCATGAAGAACATGAAGAATGCGTTGCTCTGATGCGTTATCGTGCCATGCTTGTATTTATTGTTCGGGTTTCTGTGCGGGTTGATTGACCCCGTATTCGTCGAGTCGAAACAGAATTTTGCAGAGCCGATGCCGTCAACGGAATCTGATGCGTCGAAATAGCGTTTATAACTTTTCGGCGCCTGATACCAATCGGACCAGCCGTACGAATTGAATTCCGTCGCAGTGGCGACGTATGACGGCCAGTGATTGGTGACCGGTTTCAGGATTACCGCACCGTTCGTCCTATATCCGGCGCAGGTGAAGAACAGACCGCCGTCAGCTTGTGCGTAATTGCTTGCCGGCTGAGCACCGGTGACGGTATAGGCTGCCGGCGATGCTCCGCCGCGCCAGAGCGACTGGTTCCAGACAACGTCATAACCCCAGCCCGGCACGGCCGGGACAAGCAGTGCCGCAGTGCATATACACGGCAGTGCGCGTTTCAAACAGGTGATCATACCGCACCTCCGAAAACTGAATGAGTGCAGACTATGAAAGCAATCATCATGATACATTTGCATTATTGTACAAAATCGCAGGTAAACAATAGTGCCGTCGGTGTAAAACGGACGTAATCCATATGTATACTGTTTTTCTTCAGTGCGTTACAGCTGATGGTGTATGGGTATCAGCACTTCGGTGTAAAGGAACCTGGTACGTCATTAGCACTAGTTCAACAATACATACATCGAATTATTTACATATTCCTAAGAACGCTGTAATTGGAATTACAGTATTGCGTTTGAAGTTCATTATCTGCTATGTTACTTGATGCGCATGCGGGAGACACAATGAACACAAACAGTTGCTTGACACCGCCTGAGATATATGACGACGTGGGATTTATCATCGGCGAAAGTGAATCGATCAGGAACGTCGTTGCCACCGCATTGCAGGTTGCGGATAGGGATGCACCGGTGCTCATACAGGGGCCGAGCGGCAGCGGCAAAGAGCTCATCGCCAGGCTCATCCATTTTTCCAGTACGAGACGGGCGCATCCGTTCTATCCGATCAATTGTTCGGCGATCAACGAGTCCATCGCTGAGAGCGAGTTTTTCGGACATCGCCGGGGTGCATTTACGGGTGCGTTCGATGAGCAGCAGGGTATTTTTGAGGCTGCCGGCGGCGGCACCCTGCTCCTTGATGAGATAGGAGATATGCCGACGAGCATTCAATCGAAAATACTCCGGGCGATCGAAGACAAGAAGATACGAAAGATCGGCGCCCATAAACAGGTTCCGGTACTTGCCCGTCTGATCTGTTCGACTAACCAGGACATACCGCATCTGCTGAAAGAAAAGCGTTTCCGCTCCGATCTCTTTTACCGGATCAATACCGTAACGATACAAATCCCGCCGTTACAAGAACGGCGGGACGATATACGCCCGCTCGTCGAACATTATTGCAGCCATTTCTCGGCGAAACTCGGCAGGCAGGATATGCGTATCGATGCCGGTGTCTTTTCTAAACTTGCACGGTATGATTTCCCCGGGAATGTCCGCGAATTGAAAAACATGATCGAGCGGGCGTATACGTTATTTGACGGCAGTACGGTCATGCCTGAACACATCATGCTGCAGCAGCATGCGCCGGGTGAACATGAACATGCGTTCACCCCGGATACATATGATCTTGAGGCGATCGAGCGGAGCGTTATTCAGGCGGCGCTGCAGAAGGCGCGATATTCACAAAAGCGCGCGGCACACCTTTTAAAGATATCCCGCTATACGTTGGTCAGGAAGATGAGGAAACATGCCATCCTTGCAAAACCGCCGGGGCAGTAAAATAGAAAATGGTTTTCCGGACTACGGTCAATGTGCGGAAAAGCAGGTGTCTGAGCGATTCCGCACCTGAAAAGCTGCGGCAACACCGTTCTTTCATATTTTCTGCAATACGGCATTGGCACATATAATGCATGTTCTATGCCGATCTCATAGGAGGAGTTGATTCGTGCATGCCATCATCGTTGACGACAATGAAAGTGATCTGCTTCTGCTTCATGAAATAGTGACGCACGCCGGATTCATCGTCACGTCGTTCTCAGAGCCGTTTGCCGCGCTGGCATTTTATAAACAGTCTCCGGCGGATGTCGTCGTCAGTGACCTGCAGATGCCGTTGCTGCAGGGTGACATGCTGATGGAGCAGATCCTGCGTGTGCACCATGACGCGGTTTTCATTATGCACACGGGATATGACGATGAGCGCATGATGGAAAAGATCATGTCATCGGGCGCGTATGCGGCGATATCCAAAGACCTTTCAAAGGAAATGAAAATAGATTTTTTCTCAAACTTGATGCAATATCTTATCACCCGAAGGATATGATCTGCAGAAAATAAAAACAGGAGGATATGCCGTTTGACAAAAAACATGTATTTAGTATTGTATGTTACTAGGTGGTATCAAAGGGGGGGGGCAAATCAATGTCAATTGTAACCATACGCGGGACACTCGGCAGCGGTGCACCCGAGATTGGAAGACTCATCGCTCAGAAGATTCATGGTGATTATGTCGACAGGGAAATAATCGAACGGGTCGCAAAAACGATCGACAAAAATAAAAAATATGTGATCGATAAAGAGATGCCGGACAGCTCCGTTTTCGGCAGAATAATTGAAGCGTTGGCAAAAAGTCCGCCGGCGCCCGCGCTCGACGGGCTGTACGCCGCGTATCTGCCGACGTGGGAATACCCGCTGGACGACAATAGATATCTGGCCGGATTGGAGACGGTGATCAAGCAGCTCGCAGAACATAAGTCGATCGTCATTCGGGGCCGCGGCAGTCAGTTCATTCTGAAAGACAAGCCCGGCGCTTTTCACGTCCTGACCGTCGCATCGACGGAGATCAGGACTAAACGCGTTATGGAAGAGAAAAAAACGGACGAGAGCGGTGCACTGAAGCTTATATCCCGGTTTGACAACAGCCGCAGGGAGTTTATCAAACGCTATTTCAATGCCGATCTTGACGATCCCGTGCATTATGATCTTGTGATCAATACTGATCGCATGACATTTGAACACGCTGCGTCACTCGTGTCGAATGCACTGTCACTGGTCCGTGACGCAATGTGAGCATCACGCGAAGCGCGGTGATGAGTATACTGCAATAACTAAGGACGGTATGATGATCATTCAGAACGTCATCTCGAGGATTGAAGCGAATACCGGATCGATGGCCATGAAATGGGCTGATAAAGTGCGAAAGACCGAAAACATGAAGACATATCAGCGTGATATTGAAAAGCTGATAGGCAAAAATGAGCAGATCTACAAATTTCTGGTGCTCTGGCTGCAGAAGGAAAAATCCAAGGATGAGATCGGCAGCTTCTTTTTTGAAATGGGAAAAGATTATTTTAACGGAAGTTATGCCTTATCGCAGATCAATTACGCGTTCTTTCTCGCAAAAATGACCGTCCGTGAGGATATCTTCAACGAACAGGTCATCGAGACATCGCTGGCGTTTTCCCAGATAATGGAATTGATAATCGCGATACACGATTTCTTTTTTCTTGCGGCGTTTTATGTCATCAAGGGATATCACGAAGGGATGTACCATGCGCTGAGCGGCAAACACGGCGTTTCCGCTGAATTGCTTGACCAGGTATTTCACGACGACTTTTTCTTCAAGAGTCCTGAATTTTATAAAAAATATCTGCCATAGGCTTCATGATGAGCATGCGACGAAAATACATCGGCATAGTGGCGTTGTCGCTCCTGCACTTCGCAGCATCTGTTACGATCGGCTGCACAGCGCAAAAACCGGTGAAACCCGATGCCGTGAAGCCGACGGCGGACAGCAATGAAATTGTCCCGATGCGTATTCCCGGCCCATGGCTTTTTTACGGCAGCGATGTCCCGCGCGGGCAGTTTACGTTTTCGTCTGACGGCACCTTTCTGCTGCACGGCTGGCTGTCGAACGGATTCCGGTCATCGGGTTCATGGCGCTTTGACGATGTACACGGTATGCTCCTGCTCACGTTCGTTGATAATCGTGATTTTTGGTCCTGGCAGTTCCGCCCTTCCTCGAACCGGTTCGGTGCGGCCAGCGGCATCGTGAAACTTGATCCGCGCAGCTGTTCTCTCATGCTTCAGGTAAAACGCACCTGGCGGACAAGCAATCTGTACGTCAATTTCCTTGGTTGGAATTTCATCCAATCGAATATATATTCTACTGACACGGTGCGAAACGACATCGGCGAAACAGGACAGTAATCAAAGTGCAGCCGGAACATAAGAAATTGAGCACATTCACCGGCGTTGTGGCGCCGTCACTTGAAGCGATGCTCGGGGCCATTATATTTCTGGTCATGCCCTCGCTTGTCTCCCGTGTAGGACTGCTGCCGATGCTTGCCGTTATCGGCGGCGCTGCAGTCATCATGAGTCTCACCGCGGTATCCATCGCCGCATGCGTTACGAACCTCACCACCATAGGACCAGGCGGCATTTACCCCCTGGCCCGCGCGTCACTGGGACGGGCCTTCGGCGGCAGCATCGGTATACAGCTGTTTCTAGCACAGGCGGCTACCACCGGATTCGTCATCGCCGGTTTCGGCGAGACATTGTATGTTTTTTTATCAACGGGGTTCGCTTTTGATTTCGGAGGAATGCCGCCGCATCAGGTGAAAATGCTTCTATCATCGGCATCATTTCTCGTTTTTCTGCTGATCGTCATCATCGGCGGAGATTTTACAGAAAAACTGCAGCTGCCTATCCTTACGATCATCATCATCTCCATCCTCGCCGTGGCAGTTGCCGTAATCATGCTGCCGCGAAGCATTCATGCCGACGGGGGCATCACGATGATGCGCAGGGGACTGACTGCTGCAGCCCTGATATCGGTTTTCGCAGCGTTCTTTCCCGTGGTGAAAGGGATGACCGCCGGTCTGGGTATGAGCGGTGATCTTGCAGCACCGCAGCGAAGCATCGTTAGAGGAACTGCAATCGTTATCGTATCAGGCATCGGTATCTATATCGTCATGGCATATGTATTTGCGCGTATCAGTCCCGAGGCAATCCTCAGGGATGACTTTCTATCGGCGGCGGGTATCGCTAAGCTCACACCGCTCAGCATCATCGTTCTCGCCGGCATTCTTACCGCTACCGCATCCGCCGCGATCAGTTATCTGAACGCGGCGCCGCGCATCCTTCATGCCATGGTCCATGACGGCAACATCCCGCTGCCGGCGGCGCTCCGCGGACCATTGAACGCCGATACCGCGCATGCAGCCGATCTGCGCATTGCCACACTGATCACCGGGGTCTGCATCATACCCGTATTCCTTGTCGGCGACCTTATGGTTTTGGCTACCGTGGTCGGCATCGCTTTCATAGCGGTATACGGCTGGATCAATTGCGCGGCATTCCTTGAGTACATCTCCCGGAACCCGAGCTTCCGGCCGACATCGCGGGGGCACTGGCTGATATCGTTTGCCGGAATGATCCTGTGCGCGGGCGTTATCATCGCATTCAATCCGTTCATCGCATGTCTGATTGTCCTGTTCCAGGCGCTGCTCTTTTTACTGCTGTCACGGTTCAGTCCGGGGAAAGCATCCGAGGGCGTCTGGTGGGGAGTGGTTTTTACCCTGATGACGGGGTTGTCAAAGGTCCTCGGGCGTATTGCGCAGGGAACGAAAAATTGGCGGCCGGTGGTGAAAATACTCGCGTTCAAAGGCGACGGCGCGAATCTACGGCGTATCATCGCTATCGGAGAGATGATCGGAGAATATCTTGGAATGGTAAGTGCGGATATCTTCGTGGTCGGAGAAAAGAATTCCGGAGAAGATCTACCGCCGGCATCGATATCTCAAAAGGCCATTCCCGTCGATAATCCGGCGGATTGCACGGAAAACATTCTGGTGGCCGCCGCAACCGCGCCGTTCATCCGCATTGCGCCCAATACGATCCTTGTTGAATATCACCGCCATGTCAAATGGGAGAAGTTCATCACGCGGATATCCCAGATGAAGAGGAATTTACTTCTCTACAAAGACGGCGTTGTTGCCGCCGCAGGCGATGAATACTGTATCGATGTGTGGTGGCGGGGCAGCGACAACGGTAATCTTGCGGCGATGCTGGCACATATTATATTCATATCAAACTCGGCGCGGCGCGTTGCCACCAAAGTCCGCATCATCAGGATGAAGGAAAAAAACGAGCAGGGGAACACGATACGTGCCGAAATGAATGCGCTGCTCGGCAAGGCGCGCCTCGTTGGCACAACCGTGCTGCTCGATGACCAACTGCCGCTGGTAGAAGCGATCCGGACGCAGTCGTCGTCCGCGCATCTTGTCATGATAGGCATTCCGGATACCCGTAACGAGATAAAGACCGAGAATGTACGCTGGTTCTGGGATAAATTGTATTATTCGTTCGACCGGCAGCTGTCCCGTTTCGATGATATGCCGCCGATCCTGTTTATCAAGGCTGCATTCACCCCGGCGCTTTTCGATGAATAAAAGTGTGCCAATCTTGATTATTGCGGTAAACTGAGTATACTATTATAAGTCGTTTTCGAGAATAAATGCAATGCAGCCATTACGGTCGAAATCATCATTTCTTATCATCATGGCATTCATGTCGTTGATGTTCGCGGCGCTCAACGCATATCTGCTATACAGCTATACTGAATCTACCAAGAACAGTTCATTAAAGATGCTGTCACTCGGGATATCACGCAGTATGATGCAGCGTTCATCAAAACTCGCACTGATCGGCATGACGAACGACACCCTCATACAGCAGATCGATACAACCATGCAGTCATTTTTCGATCATAAATCCGCGGTATATTTCAGTTCCCCCCGTGTTTCCAATAAAGTTTCCGCGATGAAACAGGAATGGGGCGCTATCAAGGAAGCGATGACCCGTTACCGGCGCAACCCGTCCGCGGAGAACCGGGCGGTGCTGCTTGCATCAAGTGAACGCTACTCCGAGACCGCTGACGCCGCGTTTTTTGCACTACATGACAATGCCGAAGCAAAACGGATACGTCTGTTCGTCATTCTCGGGGGTATTATCTTCAACTGCGCGCTTATTATGATTATCATCATGTATACCAAGACGGCCGTCCGCGATCAATTAGAGCATTTTGCATACGCAGATCCGCTGACCGGCGCATATAACCGAAGATCTTTAGAACTGTTCACTACACAGGCGCATGAGACATACCTGCGGGCGGGTATACCCTATGCGATTACCCTCATCGATATTGATCGTTTTAAAGTACTCAATGATAAATACGGTCATAAAACCGGTGATGCCGTCCTTCAAGGGATCGCACATCAAATACGTAACACAACACGCAAACAGGATATCTTCGCGCGCATTGGCGGAGATGAATTTATCATTTTGCAGTCGCACGTAACGGGGATAGAAGCGCATAAGCAGGCGCAGCGTGTTCTTGCGGCAGTCGACAGAAAACGGTATTCCGGTAAAAAACTGCGCGTGACGATAACCATCGGCACCGCCGAAGTGAAAAAAAAGGAATCGGTCAAAAAAGTGATTGCCCGCGCGGACCGGGCGCTCTATCGGGCGAAGCGCGGCGGAAGAAACAAAGCGGTATTTTTATAAATAACTGAAGTGCGTTTCGGATATTCAAGGTTATCCGGAAACCGTACCGGGGGGGGCATATGCAGCGTGTGATGAAAATTGCGGCATTGTTTTTAACGCTGATTGGCATGCTGTCAGCGGCGTTGTCGAATGATACTGCTCAGCTTACAGCGACGAATGCGCCGGTGCAGCAGAAAAACACAGGTATATTGTCACTCGTGCCCGGGATGTCCGGTGTCGTTGAACCTGTTGCCGCGCCGACGAACAGTTCCGGTGAGGCCTCGAATACGCAGGTGGTGCAGAGCAACGCTGTTCCCATCGCCACCACTGCGATAACGGGAAAAGCACGGGAGCCGGTGAATTGGAGAGAGCTCATACTGCATATTGTCTTTGCACTTATCGTCACCGCCGTGCTTACAGCGCTCCTCATCGCAATGAAAAAACTGTTTCCCGCGCTCTACCGGCAGATCAAATCGGGGCGCGACAGTTTTATTCCATCGATAAAAATACAGAAATTAGAATTGCTGTCATCATCGCGAATTACCGACCTGCTTGTAAAGGCGGCAAAGGGTGTGCGTATCGGGCTGACGGTGATCCTTTTTTACTTTTATCTGCCGCTCATGTTCAGTTTTTTTCCGGCAACACGGGGTATCGCCACCGTGCTGTTCGGGTATGTACTCTCGCCGTTGAGATCCGTAGGGCACGGGTTTCTTGCATATCTGCCGAACGTATTCTTCATCGGCGTCATCGGTGTGGTCACGTATTACGTGGTACGGCTCATCGGCTGGCTGTTCGCGGAGATCGGCAAAGGCACCATCGTTATTCCGGGGTTCTATAAGGACTGGGCCCGGACGACATTTCTCATCGTGCGCTTTTTTATCTTCGCCGTCGCCGGCATCATGGTGTTCCCCTATCTGCCGGGAGCCGGTTCGCCGGCGTTTCAGGGCGTGGGTGTATTTCTCGGCCTGCTCCTGTCGCTCGGTTCCGCTTCGGCCATATCGAATATTATTTCCGGTGTGGTGCTGACCTATACCCGCGCTTTCAGGGTCGGTGATTGCGTCAGGGTAGCGGAAACAACAGGCGAGGTGACGGAGAAATCGCTCCTGGTCACCCGGGTCAGGACGTTCAAAAACGTCATCGTCACCATTCCGAACGCCATCGTGCTCGGCAGCCATGTGATCAATTACAGCACCGAGGGGATAGAACGCGGGCTCATCCTGCATACGTCGGTAACTATCGGGTATGACGTGCCGTGGCCGAAGGTGCATGCACTGCTGGTCGAGGCATCGCGCGGAGTAAAGGATGTACGCACCGATCCGCCGCCGTTCGTGCTGCAGACCGCACTTGACGATTTTTCGGTACGCTATGAGCTTAATGTATACATCGACGCGCCTTTGCGCATGCCGGGAATACAATCGGATCTGCATCAGCACATCCAGGATTCGTTCACGAACGCCGGTGTGGAGATAATGTCACCGCACTATTCGGCGATACGTGACGGCAACCACAGCACCATTCCGGCGGAAAAACTTCCCGAGACATATACGCAGCCTCCGTTTAAGATATCAACAGTACCCCACAAAGAGTGAGGCTGCGGGTGCACCGGGCGGCCGGCATTCGCAGGTTTTAAGATCTACAGCTGCAGATGACGATCTATATGAATTCCGGTGCAATGCGGAGATCAAAATCGCTTAAGCAGCGCATCATCACAGTGCTGAGCGGGCATTTTTTCAGGTGAAACGCAACGGAAGGAACAAAGCCGTATCCTGAAAAAAATCATGTTTCATGCCAATCTGACTCTGTTCACGCGATCGCGCTCATCCGGACATAAACCAAATAATGTATGTCTCCATAATTCATGTGCATATAAAAATATAAAGTATTAATCCATTTGGATTATTTCAATGAGCGGTATTTATACACCGTTAACCGTATACGCAAACCGGGAGAATTATCCTAAAGTGATTGTAAGACCGCGGATTTTGGATACGGACATCCTGCGTCATCGCGGCAGAAACATTTTAAGTGGAGTCAGGTATGAGACCAAAATATATACCGGCCGTGCTCATAGTGGTATGTGCAGCGGTATCAGTACTCACCGCGGCGACACCGTCATGGTGGAAGACGGGATTTGCGCAGCGGAAGGGAATCGTCATCAAAGATACGAACGCATGTACCAGGCATTTTGCCGTAACCATGGTCGATATAAGTTCAATTACCAATGAACTCGTCGATACTACCGGCGCCGATATACGCGTGATCATGTCGAATGGCGCAATGGCGCAGGTATGCAAGGTGCTGCTTGACGGGTACCAGCGTGCGAAGTATATCGTTTTTACCTACTCATTGAGCGCCGGGGCTACAAGTAATGTATATCTCTACTACAATTATAATCCGCTGTCGGGTAACGATATACCGGATGGGCGGAAGCCGGTGGCTGAATCGTCCTATGTAGCCGGCTCACGGCCGGCTGATTATCTCTTCAAGGCAGGTGTGGTGGGCGGATACGGCGGCGATTTACGGTTTATTAAGGATGTTCTCGGTCTTGAGTACGAAATGTTATCCTATATCCCCACGAACAGATATTCACATGACGTACTTATTCATAACGACAATTATGCCACCAACAATATCAGCAATTATGTCAAGTTTGTCAACAATATCGTCGGCAACTTTTCCGACGGCCGCGGCGGCGGCGGCATCATCATGGGAAATACGTTAGGTAGCGTGACCACTACCGAACGACTCTTGCATGTGTATGCCCCTTTTATTCCCGAGGGGGGGAGATGGTTCAATTCATATGCCAAGGTACAGGTCATACTAACGAATACGAATCACTTTTCATCGGCATTGGAGGGAAAAGACACATTATTGCTGGACTGGGCGTCCGTATTGCGATATGGTTCCTACATTGACGTTGGTACCTCGACCGCACGCGGACCGCTTGATTATTCGCGATGGTATACCTATACCTATAATAACTCCGCAATCCCGCCAACCAGAACCACCAATACCAACCAGGCAACAACAATGTATTATCGTGATTATAAGCTTTATTCTTACTCGCCGCTGCTTAATGGCCGGGAGTTCGTTGTCGGCTGCCTGACCAATACGCAATTCATGACACCGGCCGGTAAACGCGTGATGAAACGTGCGTTTATCTGGACCGGCGGATTTGAAACAAATTACGATAACGTAATGACGCCGCAAACGACCATCCACGAGTCCGAATACGGAACCTATGTGAAGGGCCTGCATGTTCTCGGGCAAGGCTCGGTATTGAAAGGCATGACTATCGAGGGGAAGATAATCTATCATGTGGATATGGATCGAACAATGGTGCCGGTAATCGCCTTGAGCAATATTGCGTCTCAGAACGCATCGATTACACTGTCTGAAAGATCCTATTGGGCGGACAGCAGAACATATATGTTCTACGGGAGATATTCATCAACGCCCGCGGTCGGCCGCCAGATGATCATGGTAAAACCGGACACCATGAAAGCGGCTGACGGCAGTACCGCTGAGAATCCGTTCACGGTAAACGGGTTCTATTATTCATCGGGCAATGATAATGCCGACAAATATCGATTCATACCGCGAGTACTCCATCGTACGATAAGCGCATTATCCAGGACAGAGGTGACATTGAATCTTACATCGCCGAGAAATGTGTCCATTGCGGTATTCGACAAGACCGGCGTCAAGGTACGCACATTGCTGCAAAACGCCTATGTGATTTCCGGAAAGATAGTCACGTGGGATGGAAATACGGATAATAATCTGCCGGTGGCGCCGGGACTTTTTCTGATGAAAGTCGATATTGAGCAGGAAGGAACATTCTATTCACATGTACGCATGCTTGAATAGCATATGAATGCCGCATGATATAGCTGAAAATCGCGTTGCATTTCTGAAGCCGCATGATATAGTTTTCTTCCGGTTACAGTATTTTTTGAACAGGAGCGGCTATGGTCAGGCGTGAATTCTTAAACGCTGCCGGCGGTCTTGCCGGACTTTTCGCGTTACAATCACTTGCCGCGGCTGAGCGCAGTTCGTCTGAGGAAAAACCGAATATTGTCATATTGTATGCGGACGATCTCGGCTATGCGGATACCGCCGTCTACAGCTGCAAAGATATTCCCACGCCGAATATCGATGCGCTTGCGAAGAATGGCGTACGGTTCACGAACGGCTATGTGAGCGGCTGCGTGTGCAGCCCGAGCCGCGCGGGGCTTGTCTCGGGACGGTATCAGCAGCGCTTCGGTTTCGATGCGAACGCCGAAGGGAAGTCCGCACCAGACGATACTGGGCCGCGGGCGCTTGATATAAAACAGGTAACCATCGCCCAGCGGATGAAGGCGCTCGGATACGCCACCGGCATCATCGGTAAATGGCATCTGGGAAGCGACACCGGCTATCGTCCCACCGAGCGCGGTTTCGATGAGTTTTTCGGATTCTATCCGTTCGGGATAGCGGCAAAGGACGTGCAGCTCTATCGCGGATTGGAACCGCAGCCGGCACCGGCTAATTATATGGAAGCATTCAGCGTCGAAGCGCTCTCGTTCATCGAGAAGCATAAGAAAGATCCGTTCCTGCTGTACCTGCCGTTCTCCGCGGTGCACGCGCCGTATCTCGGACAGCCGCCGTGGATCAATAAACTCGATGCCGATGTGCCCGCCAGCCGCAGAAAATACGGCGCCGATATCATCCAGATGGACGATGTCATCGGACGTGTCATGAAGAAACTGCAGGATAGCGGTCTTGAAGAAAAGACGCTCGTGTTCTTCATAAGCGATAACGGCGGTCCGGGCGGTGTTGCGAGCAATGCGCCGCTTTTCGGCACCAAATGGACGCTCTGGGAGGGCGGCATACATGTGCCGTTCATCGCCCAGTGGAAAGGCCGCATCCCCGCAGGAAAGACGATCGATGCCCCCGTCATCCAGCTCGACGTCATTCCCACGGCTCTTGCCGCGGCCGGTGTAAGCGTGAAACCGGATGGTCTTGACGGCGAGAATATTCTTCCGCTGCTGACGGGAAAAAATCCGCAAGCGCCCCATGACGCGCTCTACTGGCGTTTCGGCATTCAGTACGCGGTGCGCCAGGGGAACATGAAACTGGTGAAGCCGCACATCGATATGAAACCGAGACTGCATGACCTCTCCAAAGACATCGGAGAGCAGAAGGATATTGCCGACGCGAATCCGGAGAAGGTGCAGCAGCTGCAGGCGATGTGGGACGCATGGAACGCGAAGAACGAACCGCCGCGCTGGATTGACAACCGCTGGAACGGCGAGGGCGCTCACGCCAAGAAAGCCGGCAAGAAAAAGACGAAAAAGAACGAGGACGACGGCGGCCCGCGCTGAGTTCTGCGTTCCGTTCAGCCGTCGATTACAGGTTTCGCCGGAGAGATGTCAAGATTTTTTGCCTTCTTCGATGACTGTCCGTTATTTCGCCATAAGGGCGAGGTCGTCGATCATCATGCGTACCATCGGCGCGCTCTTTTTGCCGACACTGAATGTTATCCAAACCGCCTTTTTCAGGTCGGCATCGGTGATGGCTGTTCCGGTACCTTCTTTCTTGAGCGCGGTGAAGGGAACTTTGAACTCCTGCCAATTGGTGCTCACGGTCACGCCCGCGATGAACCGGATCTCCTTTTTCGCGTCATCAAGATATGTCACGGTTATCGCCGTACCGGGATCGGTGTCGGCCTTTGCCATGAACGAAAGACCGGAATATTTTGCCGGATCAAGATCGCCCGCTTTTATTTTGAGGAGACGGAACCATGCATAGGTGAATTTTTCAAAATTCGCCACCGTTTTGAGGGCCATGCCGCGCGTTTTATCCACCGGTTCAACCACGGACAACTGCACATTATCTTTCGCCGCCCAAGCCGAAGCATCGAACTTCTCGAAATTATCAAGCATCTTCGACTGAGATAACAGCGTTGCAGCAGCAACCAGCATGATGAGAAGGGTACACGGAATTGATCTCAACCTCATAGGACACTCCATATTATTATATTTTCATGATAAGTATACATCATCTCGACCCCGGATGCAATAATGGGAACGTGGCAGTGAACGGATTTCCCGCAGCGGCCGTGTACCGTGCGGACGGCCATCCGCCCCCGACGATTGTATCAGATAACGCGGCATCGCATGCTCATATTCCTGAGCTTCCGGCATTCTGCTTATTTCTCGTCTGGTCGCGGTATTCACGCGGCGACATTCCCGCATAATAATGAAAGACGCGGTTGAAGTTGGAGAGATTTCCGAAGCCCGATGCGAAACATACCGACAATACCGGTTCATCCGTGATGGTGAGCATGCGCCGTGCCGCGCTGATGCGGCGTTCGATGAGAAATTCCTTGAGTGACGAACCGCTCACGCGCTTGAATATCTCAGCCGCGTGCGACGCCGATATGCCGAATTTCCTGAGCATACCGGCGATCTTAAGGTCTTCGGTGTAATGCGTATCGATATGCGTCACTAATCGTTCTACGATGGCGTGTTCGTTCCGGTTGAGCGGCAGATTATGTTCTTGGGCGAATTCACTGAACGCGCGGTATATGCTGAGCAAAAGCGCTTCAAGGAGCGATGCCGCTGATTCTTTCCAATATGATGCTCTCCGGCAGTATTCTTCACGGAGGAGACCGGCTATTCGCAGCATCGTAGTGCGGGCTTCAGGAGACGCCGCCAGCTTTGCGCGGAATCCCGGCACGTCGGCGATGAACGGCATGAGGAGCGATGTGTCCTGTCTGCCGGTGTCGCGCGGCGGAAGTACCGCCTGGCGGAATTTCACTGACAGCATGGTTATCCGTTCCCGCGGCGTGAGCGTATGCGGATGCACATGATCACCGAGCGCGATGTCGCCGGCTTTCAGGAGACGGCGTATGCCGCCGCTTTCGTTATAGGCGCTGCCCTTGAGGAGCATGTCGATCTCGAAGAAGTCGTGGATGTGCGACGCCACCGCGTGCTTGAACGAAGTACGGAGCACCAGGAGCGGGAATTGTTCATAGAGAAGGACGAGCTCGGGTCTGTGGTGAAAATGGCGTATCGCTTTTTTTCTGACGGTCGTTTCATCCACGGTTATGTTCTGCCACGGCGGCGCTCAGAGTAAACCGCGTGTTCGCATCCATGCGTTGAGGCGCGGCATCCAGTCAGGCGCTGCCTGGTTGCCCGCGGCGTATCCCATGCCGTAGCCGTGTCCGCCGGTGGGGTGGCGGACGAGTTCTGCGGGTACTCCGTTACGTTTGAGCGCGTCCAAAAGCTGTTCACTGTTGGCGATGGGCACACCGCCGTCGTCCTCTGAATGCACCATGAACGTCGGCACCGTATCTTTGGTCACCTGAAGCTCGCCGGAATATTTGTCGACGAGCGCCGCCTGGGCGTCGGCGCCGATAAGCGCATTCCGTGTTCCTTTGTGCGCCAGGGGTTCACGGAATGTAACCACCGGATAGCCGAGTATCTGGAATTGCGCACGCGCCTCGAAATGATCGAGCGGGTTGTCGCCCTGCCGCGGCTTGTCGGGATTCATCGCCGCGGTCATGGCAAGATGTCCGCCCGCACTGAAACCCATGATGCCGATTTTTGCGGTATCGAGTTTCCATTCCGCTGCACGCTGCGCGGCGAGGCGCAGCGCATGCCATGCGTCGATGAGCGGTACGGGCGGTTCCTGATATACGCCGCCCGGCAATCGATACTTGAGCACGAGCGGTGTAACACCCCAGTTTGCCAGCGTGCGTGCGATGTCGTGTCCTTCTTTGGTGATGCATACGCCGCCGTAACCGCCGCCGGGACAGATGACGATTGAAGTGCCGTTCGGGGTGACGGGAAAATACACCGTTGCCGTCGGATTCACTATTCTGGTTATGAACATGTCAACGCGAAACGATCCGCGCTCGTCGATGATCTCTTCACCGCTGGGTATTTCGGGAGATAACGGTATTTCAATGCATTTCATGGTTCTAGTCCTGAGATAAAATAGAGAACAACCGTTTCAATCATAGAGCACAAACAGGTTTTCGTCAAATCAACGCGGTATGACAACCGGAAAAGACGTTGGTGGGAAAAAATACTTGACAAATACGTCATTGGTGTTATCTTAGTATAAACTCTATCGGATAGGTAGTATATGAAGAATGCATTCCCCGAACGAACACTTCCGGCCGTATTCTGCGCGGGTGCCGTGGCCGCGGTGCTTTTAGGCATTTTGGGATGCGGCAACAGCAGGCCAACAGAGCCGCCGCTTCCCGCGATTGAATATTTCAGTTTCAAGTCGGATCCCGGTGTTGCTCCGAACGTTTCAGCAATGTGGAATACCGACAGCACCTTTAAAACATACGCCATGCTCGGTTCTGAATCTGCCGGCGGCGTATTCACCGAACTTGTGCGGGTCGATCACCCGGAATATACGGTTATGCTTACCAATACACTTTCACTGTTTGCCAGCGGGGGCACAAAGTATTTCAAGATACGCGGCATCTCTGAAAGCGGCAGCACCAAAGACTCCGCCGCCGTAATCATGGAGTATGCGAACATATTCTATATCAATCCCGATAAACATCGGATGGAGGAGCCGGCGCTTTTGAGCAACTACTGGTCGAACTGGAACAACGGGGTAATGCAGCCTGGCGGTGATCCGACAGGAGGTTCTATCGCAATTGTTATGAATAACGCATATGCGGTGGGTATTTTCGGTGCAGCATTCAATTTCTCCTCACGTCCGGTAAGCTCCGGCATTGCACATTGTTCATTCACCTACTGGTATACCAACGGACGCGTGGACTTCATACTGATAGGCGGCGGGAAGACAAACTGTTATATCCGGATAGAGACCTGTGTGGATACTAATACAAATACATACGCGATAGTGAATGCGCTGGATCACGCATCGTCGACATCAAACATCGCGAGCAATACCTCCGCGCTTACAGGTTTTCATACCATCGATGTCACATATAACTTCAGCAGCCAGATCCTGAAATACTCGTTTGACGGCGCCGACAAGGGGCAGTATCCGTTCTACACCAACACGATAGCGTCGTTTGACCGGATCGACGTGCTTACCACGAACTATACTCGGGTGTATATCGATGAATTGAAAGTCTGGACCGAATGATATGATAATAAGAACTTTACAAAAGTGACATACACGGCAGCATAATCTCAAGGAAGATGTATCTTTCCTCCATTATTTCTGCGGGCCTGCGGTATTGCAGATAATTCGAAATTCACATTCGCCTGCTCGGTTTTTATCCTGCCCATGAACTCGCCTTCAAGCGACAGATGTACGGCAACTGATTTTCCGCGGATCACCCAATGCCCTTTTTTGAACGTATACATGCCGGTTGCGCCGCTCATGGTACCTGTTCCCCGCAGCGCGCCGTTCTTTTCCAATACCAGTGAAACATCCAGTGTATTCTGCGGATCAACCGGGTGCGTCATGACGGTGATACCGACGGGGCTTGTATCACCGGCCGATCCGTCATACAAGGAGATGAGCGCACGTATATTCGTATCCGCGTTCCGCACATATGACAGATCGGCGTCGTTGACATTCGCCAGCACCCAGGCCGGATGTATGAGCATGGCGCTTTGAAGTGATGCCGCCGCCCCGGAAGCATTGCTTATCCGGCTCAGTGCACATGCCTCGTTGAACCATGCCGCATAAAAATTAGTGTCCTTAACGCGTGCCAGCCGGAACAGCGCGGCCGATCCGTCCAGTCCGCTGTAATTTCCCCGGGCGTGCGCCTTCAATCCGGCCTGATTGATATCCTGCGGAGACATGGTTTCATAGGTTTTAGAGTAATTTATGTTTTCCGGCACGATCGATTTTTTACATCCCGTAACCAGAAGCGCTGCGATAATTATCATTGTAATTTGTTTCATAAGCTGCCTCGGAAGAAACCGGTTAATTGTAGTATATGATAAAATGCATATAATGACTATCCCTATCGATACGTAATCGATATGGATGCTGCCGGATACGTTATCTCTATCAAGGACTGAAAAAGTAAAAATAATGCCAGTTGTCAGCGCTCGAGTGATAGAATGGCAGTGATAAAAGAGCTATATTTTCGTTGTTATTATTACCCCTTAAAGGAAAACATATCATGTCCATTGAATTGAAAAAGAACATCTTCGCGGATCCCACGGCTGAATGGCGCTCCGTTCCGTTCTGGTCGCTGAACGACGTGCTTGAACCGGCCGAAATAGAACGGCAGCTTGAGGCGTTCAAAAAAGGCGGTTTCGGCGGTTCATATCTTCACAGCCGCATCGGCCTTATCACCGAATATCTCGGCGATGACTGGTGGAAGGCGATGGACGCCGGTGTCAAGGCGAGTGAACGGCTGAAAATAGAGGCGTGGTTTTACGACGAGGACAAATGGCCGAGCGGTTTTGCCGGCGGAATTGTTCCGCTCATCAGTGAGGATTATCACGCGCGCTACATCGTGCGTCTGGCGAAAGGCGATCCGCTTCCGCCGCACGGGGAACTCCTCACGGCGGATGAAAAATACGACTACTACTGCTGCAAGGCGAAAATGGGCAACGGCTGGTTCAACGGGACCTGCTGGGTTGATCTCATGAACCCGGATATGGTGAAGGCGTTCATCGATTCGAGTTATAAGCCGTATGCGGAGCGGTACAAGACGAAGATAGGAAAATCGGTTCACGGTATTTTCACCGACGAACCGCAGATATCACCGCGTAATGAATGCAAAAATACCGGATCACTGCCGTATTCGCCGCTCATACGCGACGATTTTAAAACGCAGCATGGCTACGATTTTGTGGATCGTATTGCATCATTGTTCGAAGATGTGGGCGATTATCCGAAAGTCCGCGTTGATTATTTCCGTACGGTCAGCAAACGATTCGAGCTCAGTTTTTCCAAACAGATAGGCGACTATTGCGAAAAGACCGGCATGACATGGACCGGACATTTCAACGGCGAGAATTCGCTGCGCACGGTGCAGATGAATGTAGGCAATATGATGGCGCATTACCGGCACATGCAGCGGCCGGGCATCGATCATCTGGGGCTTCATATTTCCGGTGTTGTATTCATGATGAAAAGTCTTTCAAGCGTCGCCAATCAGTACGGCAGGGAACGGCGCTTGTCCGAGATGTTCGGCATCAGCGGGCAGAACATGAATTTCGAGGACCGCAAATGGATAGCGGACTGTCACGCGGTGCTCGGTGTTAATCATGTATGTCCGCATCTTTCGCTGTACAGTATGAAAGGCTGCCGCAAGCGCGATTACCCGCCGACCATATCGCCGCAGCAGCCGTACTGGCAGTACAATAATGCCGTTGAAGACCACATGGCGCGTTCAAGCTATCTCTCAAGCGTGGGCGCATACGCGCCGGAACTTCTTGTCATGCATCCGCTTGAAAGCGCTTATGTCGACTACGCGAACGGCACGGAGCCGGGAAAGGCCGGCGATGAGCGGTTCAGTAAATTCGCCCGCACGCTCGACACGCTTCTCATGCATCACCGCGATTACGATCTCGGCGATGAGGAGATCATCTCCGACATCGGTGCCGTGAAAAGCAGCGCGCTTCATATCGGCAGAATGTCCTATCGCGCGGTGCTGCTGCCGCATATGCGCACCATCCGCGCGAGCAGCATAGCACTTCTTGAAAAACTGTATAAAGTCGGCGGCATCATCCTTTCCGCAGGTCCTTTGCCCGATCTCGTCGACGGCAGTGTGAATGCGGAACTTACCGCGCGGCTTGCCGCAGTTACGCGTGTTCTCCCTGAGGATGATATCGCCGGAGCCGTCGCGAAAGCATTGCCGCCCGCGGTTATTGTCACCGGCATCAACAGCGGCAACGTCTGGTCGTCGCGCCGCATTGTTTCCGGCGGCGACATGGTGATGCTGTTCAATAAGTCTCGTCTTGCGGCTGCGGATGTCTCCGTTGTCCTGCCGGATATGACTAACCCTGTGTTGTGGGATCCGGCTTCCGGAAAATGTTTTTCACTTGAACTGAAGAACGGCGGCGCCGCGATAACGCTCGCGCAGGCGCAAAGCGTTTTTATTTCGTCAGGCACAGCTTCGAAAAAGGCGGCAGTGTCGGGCGCATATCGTCCGGTATCGAAGGGTGCCGCGGTGATGCCGTTGGACGGCGCGTGGCGGGGGGAACATCTTGACCCGAATGCGATAACACTCGACTTCGCGCGATACTCAACCGACGGCGGAGCATCGTTCTCCGCGGCCGAACCCGTTCTCGGCATCTATGAGCGGCTGTCACGGAAGGCGTACAACGGAAAACTGATACTCGCCTATGACGTCAATGTCGATCATGTGCCCGGCCGGTGTTCACTCGTCATCGAACAGCCGGAGCTGTATTCCGTGAGTGTCAACGGAGCGCCGGTGGCGTTCAGCGGCAATGAGATATACCGCGATATCGCTTTCCGGAAAACCGATATTACGTCTTTCATGAAGACCGGAAAAAATGCGGTTACGCTCACGCTCGATTTTATCGCACCCATTCCTGCAAGCCGGAGCGCACGCGAGCGCTACGGCACCGAGATAGAAAGCATCTATCTTATCGGCGACTTCGGCGTTCGGGCGACGGCATCACCCGAGCCGGCACGCTCGATGCGCAATGAGCGCGGCGATTTGCCGGAGCGTCCGGTGCACCGGTTCTCATCGTTCACTATTACGGATGAACGGACGGAATTTACCGGTGACCTTGCGACGGCGGGGTATCCGTTTTATGCCGGCGCGATCGAACTTACAAAGACCGTTCAATTCGCCTCATTGGACATGGATAAGCGGTACGTGATCGTTTTTCCCGGAACTGAGGCCGTCACCATCACCGCGCGTGTGAACGGAAAAGTGATGCCGCCCGCCGCATGGAGTCCGTGGGAAATTGATATCACCGATGCGATTGTTGTCGGGGAGAATACGATAACGCTTACTCTGGTGAACTCGCTCCGCAATCTGCTCGGGCCGCATCACCATGCGGGCGGTGAGCTTATCGCGGTGGGACCGGTGTCGTTCACCGGACGGGCCGGCTGGCCGTCGCTTCCCGAGGGCGATAATGAATGGTATGATGCGCGTATCAGCGGGAATACAAAAATATGGCGCGATGATTATCATCATATCGCATTCGGACTCCTCACGCCTCCGGTGCTCGAGACGCGGTAACAAAAGGCCACAAGAATACTGGAGATTCCGCCGCCGGACTCGCGTAAGATTTGACATTCCGCGTCAAATCTATATACTTATTCTCAGAGCCGGACCTACTATATCTGCACAAGGATTTACGCGTCCGCATGGAAAAGAACCGGAAGCATCCACTCATCGAAGAGTTTACCTTCTTCTCCATCAGTGTTCTTGTCGCGCTCGTTTCATTTGCCTTCATCAACGCCGTTCTGGGCGATTATCCCAAAGCCATCATCGATATGCTCATGGCGGTGTTTCTCGCCGCGGCGCTCATCACGGTCCATGCCGTGAAAAGTAACGCACTTGTCATTATCACCATCCGCTCGCTGATAGCGATCTGCATGGTGTTTCTGCTCACCATGTTCGTGACCGGCGGTTATGCGCAGAGCGGCATTTTCTGGGTGGCGGTGTTCCCGATAATGGCCTTCTATTTTGACGGCAAGACCAACGGTGTCCGCTGGGTTTTCGCCTTTTTCTTCGTCTCGTCGGTTGCGACGGCGCTCATCATGCTGAACATTCTGCCGAGCGTCTACAATTATCCGGCGGGATGGACCACGGTACAGCAGGCGTATCTCATCTTTCTGCTCCTGTCCGTGCTGACCTACCGCTATGCGCTGCGTCACGACAAGGATAATGAAGCCATCGCTTCGCATTTCCGTATCGACCAGCTTACGGGGCTTCCCAACCGCACGCAGCTCCTCGATGACGTGCATGCGTCCACCAACCCGACACTGGTGCTCATGAACATCGACCGGTTCAAGGATATCAATCACTTTTTCGGCAACGACATCGGCAATCTGGTGCTCGCGGCTATCGCCGGAAAGATGACCGCGTTCTCTTCCCATGACCATGTGTGTCTCTATAAACTTCATGCCGATGAGTACGCGTTTCTCGCCGAGGGTATGACGCTTGACGATGTGCTTGAGAAGGTCCGTTACTATCATGCGTTCATCGAGAATACCTTCTATGCGCACGATGATTACACTATCAGCGTGAACGTCACCTTCGGTATCGCGCAGGGCAAGGAAAATCTCATCGAACACGCGGATATGGCGCTCAAGACCGCGCGCGCCGAGAACAGCGAGTTTTCCGTATATAACGGGCCGAACACGCTTGACGAACGTTACCGGCAGAGCATCAACTGGACGCGCAAGATAAAAGAGAACATTATGGAACAGCGAGTTGTTCCGTATTATCAGCCCATCGTCAACGTCAAAACGGGGGTTGTGGAGAAATACGAATGTCTGGTCCGCATCATCGAGCGCGACGGCACCGTGGTGCTGCCCGAGGTATTTCTCGATGTAGCCCGGTATTCGAAGTTCTATTCCTACATAACACGAATGATGGTGCGCAAATCGTTCGACACGTTCAAGGATAAACCGTACGAGTTCTCGATAAATCTGACCGCCGAGGATATTTCCAACGTGGCGACCGTGCAGTATATCAAGACAAAGCTCGCCGACTACGGCATCGCCGGGCGTACGGTGTTTGAGATAACCGAATCCGAGAACGTCAAGAATTACGAACTGGTGTCAAAATTCATAGCGGAGATGAGAACGCTCGGTTGTAAATTCGCCATCGACGATTTCGGATCGGGGTTCTCGAACTTCGCCCATCTCATACAGCTGCATGTGGATTATCTGAAAATAGACGGGTCGCTCGTCAAGAACATCGATACGGACCCGGCGTCACGCGCCATCGTGGAAACGATAGTCACCTTCGCCGGAAAACTCGGCATGCACACCATTGCTGAATATGTGCATTCATCGGCGGTGTTCGATGCAATCCGAACCTGCGGCATAGAATATTCGCAGGGATTCTACCATAATAAACCGCTGCCCGGACTCTCGGAACACGAATTGCCGAACGCGTAAGTATCGCTAGCCGAGCATTTTCCGCAGAATATCGTTGACAACTTTCGGGTTTCCCTGTCCTTTCGTCGCCTTCATCACCTGTCCCACAAGGAATCCGAAACTTTTTTCCTTTCCAGCCTTGAACTCGGCAACCACGGCGGCATTATCCGCTATCACTTTCTTCACCGCGTCCTCGATGGCGCCGGTGTCGCTCACCTGTTTCAGTCCTTTGCGCTCGATGACGGCGGACGGTTCGTCGCCTGAGGTTATCATGTCGGCGAAAACATCCTTCGCAATCTTCCCGCTGATGACGCCGTCGTCGATGAGTTTGAAGAGCATGCCGATATGTTTCGGCGGCACGGTGGTGAACGCGGTGATGGGTATGCCTTTATCATTAAGATGCGCGTTCACTTCCACCATGATCCAGTTGGCTATCTTTTTCGGCTGTTTCGGATACGCCGCGACTGCCGCTTCATAATATTCAGCGAGCGCCCGTGTCTCGATAAGCACCGCTATGTCCTGTCCGGATAGGCCGTACGCGTCGCGCATGCGGGCCGCTTTCGCGTTCGGCAGTTCCGGAAGTTTCGCCCGCGCCGCGGCTATCATCTCGGCGGTGATGCGCTGCGGTGAAAGGTCGGGGCAGGGGAAATAGCGGTAATCGTGCGCCTCTTCCTTCGACCGCATCGAACGCGTGGTGTTCTGGTTCGCGTCATAGAGACGCGTTTCCTGGACGATCTGTTCGCCGTTCTCAACGGCCTTTATCTGACGCTTGATCTCATGTTCTATCGCCATACGCACGTGGCGGAACGAGTTCATGTTCTTGATCTCCGCCTTCGTTCCGAGTCTGGTGTCGCCTTTCGGACGTATGGACACATTCGCGTCGCAGCGAAGTGAACCTTCTTCCATATTACAGTCGGAGACATCGATATACTGCATGATTTTCTTCAGTTCGGTGAGGTATTGATACGCCTCTTCGGGTGACTTGAGCTCCGGTTCGCTCACGATCTCGATGAGCGGCGTTCCCGCGCGGTTGAGATCCACATAACTTACCGGTTCCCCGTGTTCGTCGTGCACGAGTTTGCCCGCGTCCTCTTCCATATGAATTCTGGTGACGCCGATATCCTTCTCATACTGCGTACCGTCGTCGCGCGGCACAGTGATGTGAACCACGCCCTTTGAGCAGAGCGGCATGTCGAACTGCGAAATCTGATACGCTTTCGGAAGGTCGGGATAAAAATAGTGTTTGCGGTCGAACCGTGTCTCCGGGGCTATCGTCGCGTTGATGGCGAGCGCCGCGGTCATCGCTTTGGAAAGCACCTCGCGGTTAAGCACCGGCAGTACGCCGGGATGTCCCTGACAGACGGGGCATGTCTGCGTGTTCGCCGACGCGCCGAATGCGTTTTTGCAGCCGCAGAATATTTTTGTGGCAGTGTTCAGCTGCACATGCACTTCAAGTCCGATGACCGCTTCGAATTCCATGGATGATTCCTTGGTGGATGATGGAGGGGATTATACCACGGGTTGGTTATTTTTCAAACATGCCCGCCCGCCCGCCGCTTCGCTCACTCAGGGGGAGCATGGCCGCGCTGGCGCGGGCAAAGCGGGGATATTTTCATCGCGCGGCGCGCAAACTCACTGTTGTTTTATTTTCATGTATCGACCTTCGGCCCAGCGTGCCGGTTCGCTGGGTTGTGGTTATTTTGTTCGCACAGCGATGCCGCGCTCAGAAAACATCCCCGCTTTGCCCGGCCGCGGGGTATGCGTTTTCTATCGTTCGCTGCGCTTCCCCAATGAATAAAAGTACAAGAATACCCGCCCGCCCGCCGCTTCGCTCACTCAGGGGGAGCATGATCGCGCTGGCGCGGGCAAAGCGGAGGTATTCCTTTCACGCGTCAGCATAACTTCATTCTATCTATTGCACGGTATTGGCCTTCGGCACAGCGTGCATATTCTTCGTCAGGTGAAATTCCTTTTCGCACAATGCAGACGCGTTCCAGGAACACCTCCGCTTCGCCCGGCCGCGGGGTATGCGTTTTCTATCGTTCGCTGCGCTTCCCCAAATAAAATACAAAAGACAAGAAATCCGGTCAGGAGTAGTAGATATGCTACTCCTCGTTATATTATTCTATAGTAACGTTACCTCTCATTCATCCACAACGCGCGATATTCGAAGGAGGGGGAAGTCTTTTTCTGAGCCGCACGAGCCGCCCGGACGGCGGCGAGAGCGAGTGATGCATCACGAGGATGCACACCGAGCGTTGCGGCTCAGAAAAAGACTTCCCCTCCGAGCAGTAACGCGCGTCATTACCCCGCCGCCTCCGGCGTCTCCGCGTCTTGTCATACGGTATATTTTTGTTATATTATGGTGCATCATGGATACCGATAAAAAAACGCTCGAGAAATATTCCTCCGCATTCACGCTTTCGGATATGGAGCTATTCATATTTCCGGAACTGCTTTATGCGGGGCTGCTCGCCAATATCATGTCGCCGAACATCTGGCGCTGGCGCGACGACCCGTGGTTTGCCGGCATTGATTCGATGAACGAGATGCAGCGCATACAGCGGCTCAAACAGTACATCATCGACCACTATGTCTTCAACCTCGATCTTGAGACCTGGGGGCTTACCGCCAAGGAAACGGAGATGGCGCGGTTCGCCGATTTCATCGATCTGGAGACGCTCAAACAGTCGAACGCATTGTTCGGTTACGAGGGCGACAAATATTATTTCGACATCGGCATACGCAAACATTTCGGACTTGACGGATTCACCGACAACATCATCCCGTACTGGAAAACGGAGACCGTCGAGGCGATGGATGCGTTCGAACTGAAAGAGGGCTACACCAAGCGCGCGGGTGAGTGTGTGTCGCTCGCGATGCTCTACGCCGCGGCGCTTTTCATTGTTGCAAAGGTTCCGCTCAATAAGATATTCCTCATGGGAACGCCGCTGCACTCGCAGAACTTCGTACTTGCGGGACACGGCGTGCTCACGAACAACCGGCGCATCGTCACCAAGAACATGTGGTTCAACGGCACGGAGATATCCGCCAAGGCGCGCCGTGCGCTTGAACATGAAAAAGTGACGATACTCGCGCATGCCACCGGCGTGCTCCACTATTTCTATGATGAAGCGACGATAAGCAGAGAGGCGTATGAAGAGTTCAAGCGGGGGCTCTCATCATATCTTACGAGCGACCTGGGTTTCGGCATACTCGCGAGCTTTCTGCGCGACCGCACGCATTTCCAGCAGTATTTTCAGTTCCGCAAAAAGAACGGCGAACGCGTCTGTCACCTGACATGCGAAAAGGCGTTCTCGAACGAGCACGGCACCAAGAACTCGCTGTCGGAGGTGTCGGGACGGCGCGCCATTCTGGAAGACATTGAATGCGATGAGTACTATTGCAAACAGATTCCGGACCGCATCGTCATCGAGGATGTTGAGGATTTCATCAAGCGTGAGAAGATAAAGATAGACAAACCGGCGGACGGTGAGCGGCTGAAGGCGAAGTTCGCCGAGTATGTGTCAAACGCCGACGAGGTTATGACCGCGTTCAGCGAATTCGCGCACTGCATACCGAAGCTGCACGACGGCGGAAAAAAATTCGTACAAGGATTCACCATCGAACTTACCGGCGATATGTCGCGCGGGGCAATCATCGATTATCTCGCGGCGCATCGAACGGATTCCGCGAGCGTAGACCTTGCATTTTATGCCAACCGCGATGTTACGCGCATGCGGGACATGCAGCCGTTCCTCTACGCGGCGCAGAACAGAAGCCCGGTGCTCTTCGAAAAGACAAAAGGCATGGATGCAGAATCGGTTCATGCATGGCTCAATACATTCCGCCCGGAATCAATCTATGACGGTACACGGCTCGCGCAGCCCGACGAATGCGTGAACTACACAAGCGCCGACGGCATTGAAAAGGCGGTGTGTCTCGGCGTTGTCATGCATGAACGTTCACCAGGCGCGTCTATCACCATCGAGGTGAAGGACGGCAAAGCGCAGGTGAGCGGTTCGGGACGGCATTACCTTTTTGAGACGCAGAAAGCCGTATCATTGTCAATGACAATCTGATCCGGCCGCACTGAACCGCTCGCGTCTTGACGGAAATCAATCTCCATATATACTGCCGTACACTTGCGCCGCAATTCGGCAGCCGATTACCGGCGTTCAGGGCTTAACTATTTTACCTGCAATGGGTGCACTCATGAAGTCAGCAGTTATTTACGACACGAGCTTCGGCAACACAAAAAAGATTGCCGAGGTGATTGCGAGGGAACTGGGCGACGGCGCCGCCGCGGTGCCTGTTTCAGATTTTGAGATTGCATCACTCGACAATATAAAACTGCTGGTCGTCGGGAGTCCCATCATCGCGTGGAAACCGTCGGAGCGGATGGCGGGATTTCTTGCGAAGCTCACGCCGGGGCACCTCATCGGCAAGAAAGCCGCGGCATTCGATACGCGCGTGAAGCTGTTCATACACGGCGACGCCGTTCTGAAGATAACCGAGGCGCTCAAAAACGCCGGCGCCGAAATGGCGGCCAACCCCGAAGTTTTTTTTGTCCACGGGAAACAGGGGCCATTATACAAGGGTGAAATTGAAAAAGCCGTTCAATGGGCCAGGCTGATAAAGTCGATCGTGTAGTCGCCGCGCATGCCCTACGGAGGCAATGCGATCCCTGTGTGTGTATTACGACTTCTGTACGCGCAGGTTCAGATTGCCGCTGATGCCGGTGAGCGTTATGGTGATGGTCCAATTCCCCGCGCTGCCCGAGGGACTCGTAACAACAGTGCCGCTGGCGACCAGCGGCGCCGAATAGACCTGCGTACCGGCCGCGTCCTTGATGGTGATCGTCCCGGAGCCGCCGGTGATCGCTGATGAATGATTGACAGTGGCGATCTGTCCGCTGTTCGGCCAGGTATACTTCAGTGTCTGCGTGACGTTTTTCAGACCGGATGCCTGCAATTGAAAATTATCCGCAATGTTTGTTATCTGCGGCTGATATTCGGGGGACAGAACATTGCTGTCGCCGGCACAGCTGATGATGATCGCGAATGATACAAAAAAACAGAGCAAGCGTGCATCCTTTCTTCTCATAAAAGCTCCTTCATCAGTTTTGATGAAAATAACCATATTCTTAACTTGTCTTTATATACTATGAAATAGATATGGTAAGTCAAATGCGCGAAGCACTTACTGCGGCATAACTGAACCCATGCCTTTCCACCGTCATATTCAGTCAAGCGATGGCCCAAGCGGTTGCAATCCATTTTGTGCATACTATAATCGCTTTCCATGAAAAAGAAAACACGCGCTTCGCCTTCGCTTACCGACATCGCCCGCGATATCCTTTCCTGTCCCACGGCGCAGTTCAGGGAACACCGTGTCCGTGAGCACATCCTCGCGTTCTGCCGCACACGGAATATCCGGACGACGGTGGATGCTTTCGGCAATGTGCTTGCCGAATACGGAACAGCGTTCGCAAAAAAGCCGGGCATCTGTTTCAGCGCGCATATGGACCACCCCGGATTCATCGTGGAGAGCGTACGCGGAAAGAACCGCGTGACGGCTGTCACCTACGGGGATTTTCCCTGCGATCCGCTCACACCGCGGCGGGTGCGTATTGCCGGTGACAAGCGCGAGACCGTCGGCACGATACGGCGCATCGTCCGCGACAAAGTGAACCGTATCAAGCGGCTCGTCATCGATACCGACGGCGCGGCGTTTCCCGGCTACGGCATGTGGGATATACCGGCGTACCGTCTGCGCGACGGCATCATCTATTCGCGCGGGTGCGACGATGTCATCGGCTGCGCGGCCATGCTCGCGATGTTCGACAGCCTCGCCCGTGAACGTGTGCGCGCGCGCGTGCTCGGTGCGTTCACCGTTGCCGAGGAAGGCGGCTGTCACGGCGCAAAATATCTCTGCATGAACAAAGGTATTCCGCGGGGAACGCCCGTTATATCCATTGAGACATCGAAGGCGCTCTCCAACGCGCCCATCGGCGGCGGCGCGGTGATTCGCGTGGGTGATAAAAAAAGCATATTCGATCCGGCGGTCACGAAGTTTCTCGTTGACACGGCGGCCGGACTGTCATCGCAAAAGACGTTCAGATATCAGCGTCGTCTTATGGACGGCGGTACCTGCGAAGGAACGGTATATACCGATTTTTATCCGACGGGAGCGGTCTGCATCCCGCTCGGTAATTACCACAACAGGAATGCCGATAAGAACCGCATCGATGCCGAATATGTCTCAACGGCAGATCTCGGAATGCTTGTGGATCTCCTTGCGGCGTCGGCGCGAAGTTCGCGGGATATCGCCGCGTATCGCAGGCGGAAAGCGCCGCGGTATCGCATGCGGCGCGATGTATTGGGTGAGCGCTGCATCGGCTGAAAAAATATGAGAGAAACCGGATGATAAACACGTTCCGCCTGCTTGTCTGTATCGCCGGCATTGTATGTATTCTGCCGCACACGGTATTCCCGAAGGTCGAGGCGGGTTTCCGCGGCGGTCTTAACAGCACCACGAATTCGCTCCAGGCATATGTCACTGCGCACGGCAGATATAAGGACGAGATATTCGATCTGCAGCTTGACGGCGGTTACGGATTCCTGTCGCTTGCGGACAGATTCACCTCGGAGCATAACGCAGTCTTTGATATGGATTACCGGTTGACGGACTGGTTTGAAGCATATCTCATGACGGGTTACCGTTTCCGCAACGAAGTATATGCGATAGAGTCCGGACTCGGCGGCAAGTACACGTATTTCCGTGACACGTTATGGGATCTTTCGCTGAGTCTCATGCCGATGTATACATGGGATCTGCCGGCCGCCGGCGGACAGGCCACCGCGTTCCGTCTTTCATTCAGGCACAGGCTTATCGTGAAATTCTTTGACAATAAGCTCCAGCTCAGATCCGCCGTATTCTATAAGCCCGACGCACTCGACTTTCGTGATTACATTGTTCAGGCGGCGCATGTCTTTTCGCTGAAGGTGACCGATCTTGTCAGCGTCACCGCCGGACATGATTTCTATTACCGCCGCAGGGATTATTACTCAAAGCTGTCTCTCGGGTTTACGTTCGAGTTCGACGGTAAAAAATAGCGCAGCGCTGAGCGGGTTGTCGAAGCGTTGAAGTGACCGCGCTTGTACACTGCACCGAAACATGACAGAAGTTTCCGGATGAGTATGATTGCGGGAATACCGGACAAGGGAGCACGGTTCCCGAGCGGCTCGCGCTGAGCCGTTGCACCGAGCTTGCCGAGGTGGTAGTCGAAGCGAGTCGAGGGATGCTCCCTTGTCCGGGGCACCAAAGACGCAGCGTTCACATCACTCGTGATTGCCGCAGGCGCGGTCTCGAGACCGCGCCTGCGTGTTGTATCTGTTGCTGCACACGGGGCCGAGGCCCCGTGCTCTCCGAGTTTCATGACCTTATCATACGCCGCGCGGATGGCCTTCTTGATGCGTGAGCAGATGCTCCGGATGGTGCCTTCCGGTTTGTGCACGGTTTCGGCGATTTCAGACGAGGTATAGCCGTCGGAATGCATCTGAAGTATATAGCGGGTGTCGGCGGAAAGTCCTTTGATGACTTCCTGAGCTGCCGCAAGTGCCGGATTGGATGTATAGGCAGAAGATGATGACGATTCGGAGCTGTCCATACTCGTGTCCACAAGAAAATCGATGCGGAGCATGTCACTTCCGCTGTTGACGGGTTCATCGAGTGACACTGTTTTCGCTTCTTTCTCACGGGCGGCGAGCTTGCGCAGATAGTCGTTTCTCGTATTGATGGCAATCACATAGATCCACAGGCGCATATTTCCCTTTGCAGCATCAAAACGGGCGATGGTGTTGATTACTTTCATCATAACGTCGCAGGAAAGTTCTTCGGCGTCGGATGCGTCGTTGATCCAGCGGGCGAAGAGATGTTTGATGTAGGTGAAATAGCGGTTCTGGAAGAGGCGATAGCATTTCATGTTGTTCTGGCGGATACCGTTGATGAGGGTGAGGTCATCAAGTTGTGTTGTTGGAGAAATTGTTTTTGGATTCATGGCTCACTCACCCCCTCTGACTCCCCCTCTCTCGGAATACGATAGAGGGGGAGAACCGGCCTTCTCAGGTTTTTCTGTTAATTATTTTTTTAAATGCGCGTCACAACGATTTGTGCCGCGCCGTGCAACACTAATACGTATATAATATCGTAAGGACATGAAACAAAGTCAAGCGCGCGTGATGAAAAAAGTCATGAATCTTACAAAATAATTTAAGGAGGTGCTTTATGGCACACACAAAGA
>JACRPF010000009.1 GCA_016214035.1 Spirochaetota bacterium
CTGGAAAATTCCCACTTAAAATGCCTATTTTATTGAATTCGGTTTCATGATATCCTCATCCAATATTAATGCTTGGGAGGCATCGTATGGAACAATCTTTTCGCGATTGGATAAATCACAAACTTGATAACAAGTGGCATTGGCGTCAAAAGGACACCATCTCATTCTTTGATATCGGTGTTCTTCGGGCCGGATCATTCGTAACGGCAAAAGCGGGGCAGGCCGGTGTTCGTAGCACCGGAACACTGCCCCGCCATGGTGTAAAGCGTGTGAATCGTATGTTGAAGAATCCACGCTTCACAAAAAACAAGATGCATGAAGCATCCATAACTAATTTTATCCGTCTGATAAAAAACTACAAGATGGCCATGCTTGTAATGGATTGGACCGAAATAAAAGGCATACATTTATTGTGTATTTCCTTTGTAACCGATACCGGCCGAACTGTTCCGATTGTTTGGGATGGATATCGGGAAGGTCAAATGCCGGCATGTCAAAGCCAAAACAAAATCGAAGAAAGTCTGATTTCAAAAGTACTTAATGAAATCCCATACACTACAAAGGTTATCGTCCTTGCTGACCGCGGATTTGATCGTGCAAAATTCGCTGAATTTCTTGGGAATTATGGTCCGAATATATTTTATGTCATCCGGGCATCAAGCGATGCATATATCCATTGGCGCGGAAAAAGGTTACTGCTTTCTGAAAATCTTGTCGCTAAGGGTGAATGGAAGAATTATGGATGGGTTAAATACAGTGATGAGCACCAGGTGCGAGTTCGTTTCTGTGCAACATGGGATGCCGACATGAAATCGCCATGGCTACTGATTACGAATATATCTGACGTGTCTGTCCAAACCATCGTTTCGTACTATGGAAAGCGCATGACGATCGAGGAAATGTTTAAGTCAATGAAAAACGAAGTCGTTGGGTTGAGCCTTAAATGTGTCCGGATTAAGGATATCGATCGGTGGCTCGTACTTTGTTTTGTGATAACGCTCTTACTCCAATTCGTCTGGGAGGTTGCACAATCCTGCGGGAACCGGGTACTTATTCGCGCTGAAGAGTCCTATACGCTTGCACGACACCGGCGGATTCATGGTCATCGCCAACGGTGTTATTCAGTCTTTTATCTGATATTTATGTTGGTTAAGGATGATGCCATTGCGGTACATTTCCATCGAGGTAATTTTGTCAAGCTTTTAGTATTCTATCATCCCATCATCTATAACCGCACCTGTTCCTTTTTATGATGTCGGCATACGCACGCGCGCTTTTTTTCACGACGCGTTTCCCGGTTTCCCGATCGACGCCGATAATGCCGAAGTGGGGGCCGAACCCGTGCGCCCATTCGAAGTTGTCGAGATTTGACCAGTAGAAATAACCGCGCACATCCGCGCCGTCATTCCGTGCCCGCGCCGTCTCGGCTATATGACGCCGGATGAAATCCGCACGCCACGTTTCATCGTCGGTGGCGATCCCGTTCTCGGTGATGTAAATCGGTACATCAAGCTTATGGCGGAGCATATTGATGAAATGATATAAACCTTCGGGATATTCCGTCCAGCCCATCTGCGTAACGCGTTCTTTGCCGGTCTTCGTGTATGTTCCTGCGATATCCGTTATGCGTACATATTTGCGTGTATAGTAGTTCAGCCCGATGAAGTCGCTCGTGTCTTTGATCGATTCATCATGTTCGAGTCCGACGGGAGGACGTATGGTGCCGGTGCGTATCGCGTCGATGAACGAGCGGTTCAGCATCCAGTCAGCGAACGCGGCGGCGATGCGGTCAAGCGGATTATACCGGTTCCGCGGCTCCATGTACATGCAGTGATGTACCAGCCCCGCCTTGCAGGAAGGGTCTTCATCTTTCAGAATGTGATAACACGATGCATGTGCGTGGATGAGATTCCGCAGTACGCCGATCGCTTTCGGCAGGCTCACTCGTGCGGGCGGGAATTCGCTGGTGAAATATGACTGCAGCGTATACACCGTGGGTTCATTGATCGTGTTCCAGAAGCGGATCTTCCCTTTGTATTCACGCGCGATGAGCGACACGAAGTCTTTGTAGTATTTCAGATTCTCGCGCCGCTCAAAGCCGCCCCTCTCCGCGAACCACATGGGCAGTGTGAAATGAAATGTCGTGACAAACGGTTCAAGCTTCAGTTTTATGAGCGCGTCGATTACCCGGTGATAATGTGTTACGGCATCACGGCTCAGCGTTGTCGGTTTGTCGGGAAAGAAACGGCTCCATTCCAGCGATATGCGGTGCGCGTTGTGTCCGAGCTTTTTTAAAAGCCGGAAGTCTTCGGCGTATCGCCGGTAATGATCGCAGGCGCTGCCGGACCTGTCGCCGTTCTTTATCGTGCCGGTGATCTGCTCGAACGCCCACCACTGATTTTTATCATTGCCGCCTTCAACCTGATGCGCCGCTGAGGCCGCCCCCCAGAGAAAGTCTTTCGGAAATGATGTTTTCATATCGGGGTCTCCCGGCGGTATATTTTCCGGTATGCTCCCGGCGTTGAGCGCATATGCATGCGGAACGTCCTTGAAAAGTGTACATCGCCGGAGAATCCTGTTTCCCGTGCTATCGCCGATACCGGTTTCGACGTATGGGACAGCAGCAGCGTCGATGCTTCGATGCGCCGCCTGATGATGAATCGCTTCGGCGATATGCCGAATGTTTTCGTGAATTCATTCGAGAAATAATTCGGTTCCAGCGGCATCAGTGCCGCCAGTGACGGTATGTCGAGTTCCTCCGCGAGATGCGCATCGATATGCGCGAGTACCGGAAAAAAGCGCCGCACGCCTTTTTTCTCACGGGCGCCGGTGAAGAACGGCGCGAGCAGTGTGTGGATGGCACCGGATGATGCGAGCCGGGCATCGAGTTTCATCGAGCGGTGATGCGCGATAATCGTTTTGCACGCACGTCGTACCTGTTCGCTGTCCGCCGGTGTACATGATAACGGTGTGTCGTACAGCGAAAGCATGTCGATGCCGGACGGATCGTGCATGGAGCAGTGTATCCAGTAATGCGTCATCGTACCCGTGCATGCTGCGCTGTAAAGCCGGAACGCCGGCAGAAGGTGCATGGTGCCGGGAACGAGCTTTATGATGCCGCCGTTTTTGACGCGGATGGATGCTTCGCCTTCGGTGATGAAGTAGAGGCGGTTGTGCGGATAGGGGAATGAATGTCTGCTCCAGCGCGAATCAACCGTGGTGTATCCGGCGTCGTCGATACTGATGTCGAATCCTTTCATCATTGCACTCGCAGCGTACTCCGCAAAGTATATCGTAAAAAGTGCTGTCTGTACATGGCCGACCCGGACATGCCGGCAGTGAAAATGTTAAGACAATAAGTAAATTGTGCCGCCATTTGCGGGAAAGATGGGTGATTATATAATGGAAACAACGGGAGCAATTATGAGACAACCGAATATCATCTTCGTTCTCACCGATGATCAGGGCTACGGCGACCTCGGCTGTACCGGCAATCCGGTTGTGAAAACCCCCGCCATCGACGCGTTCGCCTCCGAAAGCATACGGTTCACCAATTATCATGTGGGTCCCACGTGTGCACCGACGCGCAGCGGTATCATGACCGGCCATTACGCGAATTCCACCGGCGTATGGCACACAGTAGGCGGCAGATCGCTTCTGCGCGGCAACGAAACGACGATTGCCGATGTGTTCGCACAGAACGGCTACCGTACGGGGCTTTTCGGCAAATGGCATCTCGGCGACAATTATCCGTATCGACCGCAGGACCGCGGGTTTCAGGAAACGGTCACGCACGGCGGCGGCGGTATATCGCAGACGCCCGATTTCTGGGGTAACGATTATTTCAACGATACGTATCTGGTCAACGGTGTGCCGGAGAAATTCGAAGGCTATTGCACCGACGTCTGGTTCCGTGAGGCGATACGTTTTATTGATAAGAATCGCGCAAAGCCGTTTCTCTGTTTCATCACACCCAATGCACCGCACACGCCGTGGAACGTGGACCCCAAATACAGTTCGCCGTATCGCGGAAAAGTATCCGACGACCGCGCGGACTTCTACGGTATGATAACGAATATCGATGAGAACTTTGCGCTGCTCAGGACGAAGCTCAGGGAGCTCGACATCGAGGACAACACGATACTGATATTCTCAACTGATAATGGGACAGCATGCGCCGATAAGGATATGTATACCGCGGGACTTCGCGGCGTGAAAGGCAGCGAGTATGACGGCGGTCACCGCGTGCCGTTCTTCATACGCTGGGCTGACGGCGGTCTTGTTGCGCCGCGTGATATCGACACGCTTGTTGCCAACATAGACTTTATGCCGACGTTCATGGAATTGTGCGGCATCGACTCGGGCAACTATGCGCATCTGGGCTTGCACGGGACTTCTTTCAGGACGCTGCTTACCGATGAACATCCGGCATGGAGCGAACGCGTGATCGTCACCGATTCGCAGCGGCTCGTACAGCCGGTGAAATGGAAACAATCCGCGGTGATGACCGACCGCTGGCGTCTGATTAACGGCAGCGAATTGTACGACATCATCGCCGACCGCGGACAGACGAACGATGTTGCGGCGGCGCATCCCGACGTTGTGGCGAAGCTGCGCCGTGAGTATGATGCGTGGTGGGATATCGTCTCCAAACAGTTTGACGATGAAATACCGATACCGGTTGGAAATGACGACAGGTCGGTGAATCTTACCTGCCACGACTGGCGCACCGAGACGGGTCACATCGCATATCATCAGGGCATGATACGCCGCGGCGAGGGGAGCACCGGATATTTCGAGATAGACGTACTGCGTGAAGGGACGTATATTATTGAACTTCGCCGCTGGCCCAAAGAGGACGGACACGGCATAACCAAGGCGAACACCGATGCCGATTATCGGAAGGATGCCATCGCCGAACGCTGGCGGGAATATTATACCGGCGGTAAAGCGCTCGCGTTCCGTTACGCATCACTTACCGTCTGCGGGAGGACTCGGACAGCTGAAATACCGGAGAACGCGTCGTCTGCTGTGTTCACGGTAACCCTGCCGCAGGGAAGAACACACCTCGACGCACGATTCATCGCCTCCGAATCGCTCGTGCGGGGCGCATATTACGTGTCTGTCATCCGGGTGTAACTGCGATACTACTGCATCGCATCCGGTCCGCTGGATTTTTAACCGGAGCGTGGTATACTCATCTGAACATTCAAGAGCAGTGAGGCTATCATGCAAACAACAATCGCAAACAAAACAATAACGGTCGTCGCCGATGAGAAGGGCGGAGAACTGATGAGCATCAAGGCGGGCGGCATCGAATATCTCTGGCAGGGCGATCCCGCGGTATGGCCGCGCCGTTCACCGGTGCTTTTTCCGGTCATCGGCAACTGTCCGGACGGGGCATTCCGTTATCGCGGCGAATCATACGCCATCCCCAATCACGGATTCGCGCGCGATATGATGTTCAAACGCACCGCGAATACCGACGAGAGCGTGACGTTCACACTCGTGAGTGACGCTTCGACAAAAAAGCAATATCCGTTCGATTTTTCATTCGGCGTCACCTATCGTCTCGACGCTTTCTCCGTGATCACCGATTACACGGTTACGAACACCGGACGCGACATAATGTACTTCTCGGTGGGCGGACACGCGGGTTTCAATACGCCGCTTGTCGCCGGCGAGACGAAAGAGGATTTCGACATCCTTTTTGAAAAAGAGGAGACCGCATCACGCCGTTACCTCTGCAAGGCGAACACGGCGGAGAACAATGACGAAGCGTTCACCGGAGCGCTCATCCGCATTACGAAAGATACGTTCGCCAAAGGCGCGCTCGCGTTCGCCAACCTCATGTCGCGGAGAATATCACTGGTGTCGCGAAAGTCGAATCACGGCATAACGCTTGTGTTCGATGAGTTTCCGTTTTTCGGCATCTGGTCGCCGTCGGCGGAAGCGTCGTTCATCTGCCTCGAACCGTGGCACGGCATCATGCAGCGCACCGACGCCTCGCCCGATATCACCGTGAAAGAGGGGATACGCATGCTTGAGCCGGGCAAGACGTTCACCACGAGTTACCGTATCATCGTTTTCTAATCCGAAGACACGGAGGAATACGCCATGAAATCTGCATCAATCGATCCTGAATTACTTCGTGCCGCGATGCGATCGTCAAAACTGTTCCGCTATCTCACGCCGGCCGAGGATGAAAAGATACTCCAGCGGGCGCAGATACTGGAATGCGACAAAGGCGAGAAGATTATCCGTGAACACGACGCGAGCGACTGTCTGTATCTGGTGGTGAAAGGAAGCGTATCCGTGAGCGTCAATGAGAAGAACAAGGAAGTGTACATCTGCACGCTGGGCGAGGGCGATGTGTTCGGCGAGGCGGCACTCTTCGTGAACCTCAAACGCACGGCGAACGTCGCGTCCACTGACGACGGGACCATGGTGCTTCGCATCGTCAGAAGCGATTTCATGCTGTATCTGCGCGAGGAGCCCGGTGCCGGCATCAAGGTGCTTTTCATGATAATCTACAGCCTCATCACGAAGATGCGTGAGGCGAACCTTGAGCTCGCGTTCGAAAGAAAAGACGACGCGGGTCAGGACGATGTGGATGCGCTTTTAAAGGATTATCTGTCGGGAAAGTCGTCGTAACGGGATTCAGCGGATGAGTCCATTTGCTGCAATGGATCCGAAGTGATTGACAAAATTATCGTTCGCTGTAGGATTGGGATATCATCATATATTGAGCGGTGCGTGATGCGTACTATCGGCTGCATATTCATCTTAGTGCTTATCTGCTGCGGCTTAACCAGCGGTGTCACCATCGGTATAGCCGAAGTTCTCGGAAATGAGTCGGTGAGCGACGATGAACGGAAGACGGTTACCGCGCGTGTAGTTCAGAATATGAAGCTCGGAACGGCGGTAATGATCGATGTCGGATCGCTCAGCGATTACCGCGTGGAAGGCGCCGATGCGAAGAGCGCATTCCGTGAGATGCGCCGGCAGCGTCAGACCGATTATTGCTACACACACCGCATTGTAAACGACGGAACATCGTATCGATATGCGGTGAATGTCATCGACTGTGAATCGGTCGTGAGCGTTTTCAAAAAGCAGTATTCATTCACGTCGCTCGATGCGCTTGCAGCCGCTCTTTCGTCGATGCGGCGCGAGATAGCTTCGCGGATGAATCTCGGAAAGACGTCATATCAGGAGGCCCGGGAACGTCTTTCTCAGCCGCCTGAGACATGGGACAGTGCATGTACGAATGCGGTTGCCGAACTTGATGATTTGGAACGAAGTCTGCTCTATTCTACCATGAAGCGGCCATGGTCTACCTATTCCACCTTAAATACATTAGTTGGTTTCGGCATAGCCTCATATGCGCAAGGTGATATACTCGGCGGTGTGATAATAACACTGCTGCATGCCGGGACGGTGGGCAGTGCTTTGTATGTTGCATATTACCTACGTCCGTTGGCGGAGGATCACCTCATCCAAAGCATGTCTGGTGGGTATTTTGAATCGAATACATATGAAAGCGCATATGAAGCATACACCAGGGAAATGGGCACCGCATCGACATATCTTGCTATTGCCTTGGTGGCCGGATTATCGGGATATATTATTGGCGTAATCGCGCCGATCATTTTTGCGGAATCGTACAACGGCAAACTTCACGAACTATTGAAACCTGTTCCATCCGTTTTCTCACACATCGGAGCGAACACAACACCATATTGCTGCATAACTCCCACGAGCATGCGGCTTGGATTATCATATGCGTTTTAAGCGGTCTATGGGAAAAGGGTCTATTATCTCGATGTTTGCCGTAGGTGCTGCCGTTTGCCTAGTAATCGCATGCTCAAGTGTGCGCCCATTTATGGCAACAGAACGTCCGCTTGGAAAGAAAATTGGAACCGCAGAAACAACCTTCCTGTTCGGCATTCCGCTTGATGATAATAATACCGGCATATTCAAAGCCGCAAAAAACGGCGGAATAACGCACATTGCGACTGTTGATGTAAAAGATACATGGTGGCTTATCGGCGGCACACGTCGCTACACCGTCACCGGTGAATAATAAGGAGATGACCGCATGCTGAGAAAACTATCGTTTCTGCTTTCGGCAATACTGATGATGACGATTCTGGGGTGCGCCTCAATACGTCCTTTTACGGCCACGGCAAATCCTGTCGGCAAGAAAGTAGGCGTTGCGCAGGCCAGTCATCTGTGGCTTCCGATTTTTCCCATTCCAATCCCGCTTGATGAGAATGACACCGGCATCCAGAAGGCGGCTCAAAGCGCGGGGATCACCAGAATATCAACTATTGACGTGAAATTCTACTGGTGGGTATTCGGCTGGACGGAATATACGATCGTCACCGGCGAGTAATCTGATCTTCCTCACTTCCGGTATTTTTTGTTCATCAGTACGACGCTGACATCCTCATTATTCGCGCGCACGGCGAATGTCACCTCAACGGACGACGGCACCATGGTGCTCCGTATCGTCAGGAGCGACTTCATGCTGTACCTGCGCGAGTAGCCCGGTGCCGGCGTCAAGTTGCTTTTCAAGATAATATACAGTCTCATTACGATGGTGCGCGAGGCGAACCTGGAACTCGCTTATGAACGGTAGGATGATGCGGGTCAGGACGATGTTGACGCGTTAGTAACGCATTGTCTTTCGGAGAACGGTGCGAAGAAGGAACCATATTCCCGAAACTGATACCGGCAGTCGTTGCAGTTTACGCGGAAAAAGCTATAATTATATCGCGTTTATTCTGCCTGCAATGGAAATCCGAGATGACACCCATCAATGACAGCCCGAAAAAACAGAAAATGATCCGACGGATATTCTCATACGCTGTCCGTGAGCGGGGTGTCTTTATTGCCGGGCTTATTGTCTGTCTGCTGCTGTCGCTGGTAAGCGTGCTGCTGCCGCTCATCGGACAGTTCGCGATTGCGTTGACCGGCGGTAAACCGATAGGCATTTTTGATCATATCCCGTTCATCCGGGATCTGATTAACGCGGGTTTTTCAAAATCCATGGCCGAAGACATGATTATTTCAAAACGGATTTCACGCCAGTTTATCGCGCTTCTGATCCTCGGCGGTGTGTATATCGTTTCGAAAACGCTGCTCGATCTTTTCAGAAGTTATCTCATGACACTTCTGGCGAACCGCACGGTGATGGCGATACGGGGCGCCATGGTGAAAAGCCTCACCCATTCTCCGCTTTCGTATTTCAAGCGCGTGAAGGAAGGCGAGCTCATCAGCCGCATACAGAACGATACGATGATGATTGAGAATTTTCTCTACGGGACACTGCCGTCGATAATCAATGATCCGCTGGTGTTCCTTCTGACGCTCGGTATTCTTTTTACGCTCAGCTGGAAGCTCACGCTTGTGGGCCTTATTCTGGTTCCGGTGATCGCGTATTTTATCTGGCTTATCGGCAGTTACCTCGGGCGGATGATACATAAACTGCAGGAGAACATGGCGCAGTATACGGCCATGATGCAGCAGATCATATTCGGCATCGAGGCGATCAAGATATTCTCGAAAGAGGAAGCGGAACATAGGAACTTCGTCAAGGCAACCGATGTCTATGTGGCGACCAATAAAAAGGTGATACTGCTGAACGCTGCCTCGCGCCCCACGGCCGAATTTCTGCTCATGTTTTCGGCGGTGGGCATGATCGCGTACGGCGGCTATCTTGTGTTTATCAAGGAGATTCCGTTTGAATTTCTGTGGGGCTTCATCCTTTTCCTGCTGAACGTAGGCCAGCCGGTGCGGGGGCTTTCCGATATCTATGTGAACGTAAAAAAGGCGCAGGCGGCGGCGGAACGCGTATTCGAGATCGTCGATCTTCCCAGCGAGCACCTCAACGACGAATCGCTTGCTGACCTTAAAGAACCCAAGGGGAAGATCGTATTCAACAAGGTCCGTTTTTCCTACAACCCCGGGGATGAGTTCAAACTCGGCCCCGTGTCATTCACCGTGCGGCCGGGCGAAGTTGCCGCGTTCGTGGGACCCTCGGGCGGAGGCAAAACGACCATCGTTAACCTCATACCCAAGCTCATTACGCCGACGGCGGGTCAGATCCTGTATGACGGGAGCGACATTGCGGGACTGCGGACAAAGGGCATACGCGAGACTATCGGTATGGTTGCGCAGGAGAATATACTGTTCTACGGGTCGATCGAGGAAAACATACGCTACGGGCGCGCCGATGTGCCCCGCGCGAAGGTAATCGAGGCCGCACGCATCGCGCATGCGCACGAGTTCATTATCGCGCTTCCCAAGGGCTATGACACCGTATTGGGTGAGCGGGGGCTCACACTCTCAGGCGGCCAGCGCCAGCGTGTCGCACTCGCCCGCGCCGTGATACGCGAGCCGAAAATACTCATACTCGACGAAGCTACGAGCGCACTCGATACCGAGAGCGAGCATTATATTCAGCAGGCGCTCGCATCGATCGTGCATCGGCAGACGACGTTCATCATCGCACACCGGCTTTCCACCGTGAAGAATGCCGATTGCATCTATGTCATTGAGCAGGGCAAGATCGTCGAATCGGGAACGCATGCACAGCTTATGAAAAAAAGCGGGCGCTATAAGAATCTGTACAGTCTTCAATTCGTATAGCGCGGGCCGTCACGCATTTGCGAGACGGCTGATTTGCTGTATACTGTATCCATGGTGAGGCAAAAGACTCAGACTACGGAAGAAGCCGCGGCGAGTGTAGCGGAAACCGATACGGTAACCGCCGATATACCCCGGAACGCCGAACGGGCGCCGGATGAGGTGTTTCCGCGTTTGCGTATGCGGGCGGATTGTCTGCGCATCAGCAGCGGAAACCGCGAAAAGATAGACGCACTGTTCGTTCCGTCGACCATGAAGAGCAAGGTGAAATATCTCCTTGACAATCAGCCGCATCACACCCGGTTCTCGGCAATACACGGCGTGCGCATCGATTACTTTCTCACCTATCATAAAGTCACCGACGAGATATCGTTCAAATACGGCAACACCGATTACAAGGTCCGTAACATCCCCGAGGGGTATTTCGAGATATACCGCGGGGACATGAAAAAGCCGTTCAAGACCATACGGCGTATGTCCGAACTCCAGCGGCTCAGGCTTGATGCGAAGGAACTTGCGCTCATCAAACATCAGATCTATAAAGTGAGCGATCCCGAAGAAGAGGATGTGTACCGGCAGATAGCCGATGAGATACTCGAGGTGGTGACGATACGCCGCTGGCACGGCCGCCGTCCGTCCGAGATGTTCATCTCGTGCATGCAGGCGGCGACATCGCGCGAGAACCGCGGCTTTCTCAATCATGCGTATCTGCCGCTCGATCAGCTGGCGGGAAACATTGCGCCGGAATTGCTGATACTCGATATCGGACAGAATCCGGTGATACACCGGAGCGGCCGCGCCGACGGCAACGACGAAGCAATCGATTACGTGGAGATTCCCGGCGAGATAAATTTCGAGGTGTTTCAGAAGAACTTTTTCGCCTACCGGTCGTCCACCGTTCCGGCGATAGATTTTCTCAAGGCGAACAGGGTTTTCGCCCGAGACGCGGAAAAGTACAACATACAGGCGAACGTCATCGCTGCGAACAATCTGCTCGTGCTCAAGCGTTCGGGCAATGCGTTCAGCGAGATAGTCCGCAATTTTACGAGCGCATACCGCGATCCGAAGAACAGTTCGTTCACCTGGCAGGTGCGCGGGAATGCCGTGGGCAGTCTCGGCGCCGGACTCGTAGAGGGCGCAATCCTCCTGCCGATAACGAGGATGATGGATGAAAAGTTCCAGCTCCTCGTGTTCAGCATGGTGTTCTTCCGCTGCATCTATCCGAACCTGCTCTCCGTCGTCGATATCACCTCGGCCGCGAGGTTCGACTCCATAAAAGATGCCGAGAAATCGAGGCGGGTTGAGCGCGCCAAAATCCATAACGAGATACGCATGGTGCAGCAGCGCGTGGGGACGTATGTCGTCATCGCGATGGGCATTCTGGTGCTGCTGTACCCCGGCTTTTTCACGCGCGTGTTCGGGAATCACTCCTGGACCGGCATGGTGCTCTTTACGCTCTATTTTCTCAATCAGCTTTTCATGGATGCCGCGGCATATTTCGGCGACGACAACTGGTTTCGCATCCTCAAAGGCACCGTCGGCAATGACCTGCAGCATAGAAAAAATCTGCTGAAAATAAAATCATTCGAAAAAGGTTTCCGCACCATAGCCAATGTCGCCGGATTCGTTGCGGGATGGGCGCTCATGTCGGTGAATACCGCGGCGGGGCTTTCGGTCGCCGCACTCGGCGTGCTTACGGCGTCACTCGCCGGATTCCTGTTCCCGTTTTTCGGCGCCGACAGCGAATGCATTCTGTACACCAATTTTGAACCGCAGGACCTTGACGATAATAATCTCGCGTTCATACCGCTGAAGGCCCGTCTCGCGTCGCGCAGACAGGTTACGTTCTATCAGGCGTCGCGGCGGAAATGGTGGACGCCGTTCGATCCGCAGGCGATGCAGATCATCATCGACCGTGTTGATGAGAACGCAATGCCGGTGATACGCGAGATGCGCCCGTTTCTGTTCGCGAATTTTTACCGGCGCTGGAAACTGTCCTGGGCCGACGGCAAATATGTCGTCATCGAACTGAAAGCCGCGCGGGCGTTTTCACTTGAATTGATCAAGGAAGGACGCAAAGCGATACTTCTGATGCGTGATAATGCACTCAAGCGTGCCGCAATAAAGTGACGGCATATGCACAGGAGATTGGAATGACAACACACAAACATTCTTCTGATGCCCGCCCGTCGGGAAAGGTTTCGCTTGTCCTGGCCGCACTCCTGACTGCCGTTGCCGGAATCGCATGTATGAACGTTCGGATGACGGCGCCGGAAAAGGAAGTGCTTGTTACTGTGCGGGATATTGCCGACTATGTGGATCTTCCCGGCGATTATACGAACCGGGAGCGTTATACGAAGACGCTCTACACTGATACGACCTTCTCGCTGGAATATGAGTACAGCGACGATGATCTTTCATTGACCAGCGAATGCGATGTCGAGCAGCGTTCGTCGGATTTTCTGATATCAAAAACCGTCAAGGAAAAGCTGTTTGCCGCAGCCTACCGCTCACAGGGACTCGCCATGGTTCCGCGCCGGGACCTGTACCGGATGACGAATGCGGTAATCTATGAAATACGGAAAAGCAACGACGCGGTTGTCGGTAATTACGCCGTTATCTGCGTCGACAGGAAAATATACACGGTGCAGCTCATCGGTGTATATATCACCGATCCGGATATCTGGCGGGAAATACTGGATCCCAAAATGAAAAGGATAACCGGTATCAACACAGTCATCTATCGAACCGTAGAGCGTATCGTGACAAACGTTATACGGGAGAAGTGAATCCGCTATTGTCTCTTTTTCGCGAACACCGTTCCCCGTTTGACGAAATCCGCAACGCGCACCACCTCAACGCCTTCGTCGATGGTCACCGGGAACTTTTTCCCCTCGCGTATCGCCGCATAGAGATGGTCCCAGATATGCGACGTGTCACTCGGTACTTTCGGCGATGCGGTGACTGTCTCCTCTTTCCAGACGAGATTGTCCGGATTGCCGAAACTTCCCTCCATCGGAGGCGACTGTTTTATCGCCTTTCGCGGCAGCAGTTTTACCGAGGGGTCGAGATATTTCATTTTAATTTCATTACCGGTACAGGTGAGCGCGCCTTTGGTCCCGAAGATGATGTATTCGGGTTCGCATATCGCCGCACCGCCGCTGATCTCAAGGTCAACGATACAGCCGTTCGTTCCGGTGAGCACGATCTTGAGATGGTCTTCCGCGTCGCCCACGGCCGCTACCTTTTTCAGATCGCCCCAGATGGACTTGACCGGCGAGTTGAGAAAACGAAGCGCGTGATCGATGATGTGCGGTCCCCAGTTGTTAAGCTGTCCGCCGCCCGAGGAGATGATGGTCTGCCAGTCGTCGCGGCGTGAATACCCGTGGCGGCGGAGTTTCACTTCATACACATTGCCGAGCATGCCGCTCGCGATTATCTCGCGGATATGCACAAACGGGGTTTCAAACCGGCGATTATGCCGGAAGAAGAGTTTTCCGGGGTATTTTTTCGAAGCCGCTTTGAGTTTGAGCGCGTCTTTATACGTGAGCGCGATTGGCTTTTCAAGGAACACATATTTGCCCGCGGCAAGCGCCCTGAGCGCCATCGGTGTGTGATCCGGCGACAGTGTGGCGATATCGACGAGCTCAACAGCATCGTCCTTGATCATGGCGTCGAAATCCGCATACGCGGCGGCATTGTACCGCTCCTTCATTCGTGCCGTTCGTGTTTTGTCGATATCGCATGCGGCGACGATGGTGAATTTACTTTCGTGGCCTTTGAGCTCATTGCAGTGCATGCCCCAGCCCGCGCGTCCGATGCCGGCGATGCCGATGGTGATTGGTCCTGATTTTTTCTGTTTCATTTTGTTTCTCCGATAATGTTTCCGATATAGTCTCTGCTCTGTTTTAGGTCGATAAGCGGGTCCTGTTTGTGCGTGTCGTGTTCCACAAAGACCCAGCCGTCGTATCCCTGTGCGATTGCCGTTTTGAGCGCCGTTTTGTTGTCCTGGCCGATGTTGCCCTTGCCTAGGCCGGTAAAATATCCGCAGTCATACCACTTCGGGTTTCCCGCCGGATTCGTTTTCGTCGTATCGTTCCAGTCTTTCAGATGCAGTGCGACGAGGCGTTTGTGATAGTCATTGATGATTGCCATGACGTCGCCGCCCGCCGCCGCGTGATGGCCCGTGTCAAAAACGAGGCCGCATTCGGGACAATGATCGAGAAAGCTCACCAGCTGTTCATGCGTCTCGATGAGCGTGCCGAGATGATTATGCAGCCCCACGAAGATGCCGTATTTCCCGGCGATGCGTACCTGTTCATTGACCTGCCGGCAGAATGTGTGAAAGTCCTTGCCGGTCACCTGAGCCCAGACGTAGGATTTTCCGAGCGCCGCCGTCCAGCGTATGGTGGTCTCAACGTTCGGCCCGCGCACCATGGAGAAGTCCATGCCGTTCTTCCGGAACATCGCGGCCTTGTTCACCGCATCTGCTTCGCTCACCGCTTCAAGACGTTCGATGCCCTGATAACCGATGGACTTAAGCTCACGAAGCCTTTCCTCGGTGTCATAGCATCCGCCGTACCAGACATTCATCCCGTAATCTGCAACGCCGATTTTCATAATGGTTCCTTTTTGATAGTATTAGTATTTGTCTGAATCTTTTACTTCATTTGTATAAATTGTCCAGCAACTTTTACCGTCGCTTTCGCGGTGCATCCAGCACCGCTTGCGCTCGGCGTTAGCGCGGGTGTCATGTGATATTCCGCGCATCCATGCGCGTATGTTACTTTAATTACTGTCATTATCACCTTTTAGGCTGCGGAATTTGTCCTGCGCTATGGTATACTCTTCCTCAGCGCCTCAAGTATCTTCTTCCCTTCTTCCACGCTCGCCGCGTTCACCGGTATGATGATATTTCGCTTTTTCGGCCAGTCGCCGGAAAGCAGGCGCTTGATGAACGGATGATCGGCATTTCTGCCGCCGGTGGCAGTAATGACTACGTGTTCCGGCGCTTTCGCGCAGATTGCATGGAAATCGTGATGCGCGATATCGAAATCGAGGCCGGTGATGCTGGGAACTTTGAAGAACTCATCGATGACCTCGCCGTATGATCCGCAATAGTGCATGCGCCCGCCGCCGAGCGCCTTGAAAAAACGCACGTCGCGCGGGAACACGTGCTCGCGATACCATTCCGGACTGATGAGGTGCATCGAGCAGTTGCTGATGCGCGCCGCGCCCTTCCACATCGAGCCCCAGTCGAAGAAGTACTTGGTGTCGTCGCTGATCATCGACTTCAGATGTTCCGTTATCGCTATCATGAAATCGGTGACGGTATCAAGGAGATGCGAAACCGCTTCCGGTGCGTCGTAGAAATCGAGGAGTATGTCGTTGCCGCGTATGAGATGCGCCGAATTGAATGCGCTCTGTATGTCGGGATGCTGGATATGAACGCCGGCGGGAAGGTTCTTCTTCCATATAGAGGTCCAATCAGCAAGTTTGCCGTACCAGCCTGCGTTCAGCGGCGGGACTTTTGTCTTGAAGACGGCATCGCTTGAAGTCAGCACATGCGAGCCCGCGGCGGGAAGATTGTTGGGCGGTATGAACATCTCGCAGCCGAACGCGGCGGCAACCTGTGCGGTGCCGAACTGCACGCGTACGCTGGGTACGCGGTCGTCGCCGATCTCAAGATGCGGGCGTATGGCATCGAGTTCCGCCTTGAGCATGACGAGCGGGTCCGCAAGGCGATCCTCCCAGACAGGCACCGACACCGGTGTGTTGACGATTATCATCGGCCGGCAGCTGTCAGGGTCGTCGGAAAGGAGACGATAACGCGCGTACATATCGCCGATGCGTTCCTGCTGTTTTTTGTCCAGTATCAGATATTCATTCAGGCTCGATGCGGACATGGTGCGCTCCTCGGTATCGCGTTCTTGTCATACACGGCGTGTATAGTATAATAGACGGCTGGACGTCCGGCAATGGACAATTTGACCAATTTTGGAAAAAATGACACTGAAACATTTCAACGGCATAGACTGGATCAACAACGGACACGGCCCGAAGTCGCGTACGTTCAACATCAGGGATTTTGAGAACCGGTACGGCATCAATTATGTGCACGAAGGCGCAATCGACATGTCGGTTGATGGGTCATCCCGCGTGCGGTATGAAGCCCCCTGCGCCTGGTTCACGTTTCCGGGGCATTTCGAATACGGCCGGGACGACGGCGGTTTCTGGGATAATCGGTATATCAACTTTTCAGGACCGCGCGCCGCCGGTTATATACAAAGCGGTCTTATCATTACGGACCGGCAGCATCCCGTCTTTACGGTACATGAGGCTGAGCGGTTGCGTGCCGCGTTCGATGAACTCAGGAATTATCTGAATGATTACCGGATGAACTATCACCGGTCGGTGTATATGCTTGAGGGGCTGCTGCTCCTGCTCGCTGAACAGCGCGCCCGTAATACGATGCTGCCGCCGAAGCGGACGCATGCGGTGCTGGAACTCTGCCGCGGCATCCATGCATCATGCGCGCGTGATTGGGATTTCGAGCGTGAAGCGATGAAATTCGGGCTGTCATATACCGCATTCCGCAGACTGTTCCGCTCGGTCACCGGGTATGCGCCGCATCAGTTCCTCATCAACGCGCGCATGGAAAAGGCGTCAAAACTCCTGAAGGATGAACGGCGCAGTTATGAGGATGTCGCGTCCGCTGTCGGTATCGCCGATGTGTACTATTTCTCACGCATTTTCAAACGGCATTATCATCTGTCGCCCCGTGCATGGCGTGAGGAGATGCGCGGTGAGTCCTGACCGTTCGTATTGTTTTTGATTACTGTCTAAAGAATATTGATATTACACAGTGCCGTTCGTAAGCGCACGGGTATTTCAGCTGATACAACATCATATTTTTCTGTAAGATTATTTTATTTCCTGCGTATAGATAGTATCGCCATTGCCGATACCGCAGTGCGCAAAGGAAGCATGATATGAACGACCTGAACAATCCGTATGATACGATACCCGACGGCAGCATGGATGCGCTGGTAAAACACATCAGCACGAATAACAGCGATGTCATGCGTCATTCCATGCGCGTAGCCACCGTTGCGGTGAATATCGGTAAAAAAATGGGCGTATCCGCGAAACAGCATAAATCGCTGCTCCATGGAAGCCTTATCCATGATATCGGGTATCTCTGGGTTCCGAAATCCATATTCAAGTCGCCCCGGAAACTGGCGCTGCATGAAAAAGTGAAGATACACCGGCATGTCGATCTGGGGTATTACTTCATCTCCCGCTACGTCGACAGCCGGGATGTCATCGATATTGTAAAATATCATCACGAGCGCTTTGACGGCAGGGGATATCCGCACCGTATCGGCGGCACCGCCATCCCGCTTCTGCCCCGTATCGTAGCGGTAGCCGACGCGTATGAAGCGATGACCGACAAGCGGGCATATCGGCCCGCCTGGAAGCCGGAAGCGGCCCTTGACAACATACACGAGCAGTCCGGCAGACAGTTCGATCCGGATGCGGTCGGCGCCCTGCGCGACTATGTCGGGGGCGGCAGATCCGATATGAACGATGTGGACCTTCAGTCCTATGATTTTGACGGACCGGTGTGACGCTGCCGCAGTGAGTTGACAAGCGAGGTGCTATGCGTATACTGACGAACATGTTTCCCTGCATTCATCATTGAGGAAAATGATATGACAGACAGGACTGATGCTGCATTCACACGGCTTACCGGAAAATACGGGCCTATGGTTTTCCGTGTGGCCGCGAATTATCTCGGCAATGATGACGACGCGAAGGATGTCATGCAGGAAGTATTCATCAAATTCTCACGTCGATTCCCGGATGCCGATCCCGAAGCGGCGTATTCATCATTGTTCTACCGTATGACTATCAATGCGTCATGCGACCACTGGAGAAAGAACCGTAAGCGCCGACATGAGCCGATAGACGAGGCTGCGCCTGCCGATACGGAAAGTCCCGAGGCCGCGGAAACACGGAGGGAAGTGCAGTCGGCGATAGCATCATTGCCGGAGCAGTACCGCGCGCCGGTGATACTGCGGTACATGGAGGGCAGGTCAAGCAAGGAGATATCGGAAGTGATGCGTATCAGCGTATCGGCGCTCGATGTGCGTCTGTTCCGTGCGCGTGAGATACTTTCAGAGAAACTTTCACATATACTGACCGCGGGAGGTGCACTATGACATGCCGAAAAGCCGCCGTATTACTCGACCGGTACGCAACGGATGAACTCTCCGCACACGAACGCTCGCAGGTGGCGCTTCATCTTGACGGATGCGATGCATGTACGCGGACACTCGCCGGTATCAAGACGCTTCGCGGTGTCATCGTTTCAGCGCGTACGGAAACCGCACCGCCAGTTCTTCCCAAGACGCGGCCTGAACAGCGGATGCGCTTTTCATCACTGAGGCTGCCGCATTATCTTTCCGCCGCGGCTGTTGCCGCTGCAGCGGTCATTCTGGTGATGGTACTGCCGTCGCGTATGAATGAACGCTTGCCGCAATGGTTCAACGACACGACGAGAATAAAAGGCACGAATGCGATATACATCTATCTGAAGAACGGTGAATCGCAGACACTCCTTACGAACGGGACGTTTGCGCGAAAAGGTGATGTTTTTCAAATAGCGTACATCGTTCACCGCGGCCGCTACGGCGTATTGTTCTCAATCGACGGGCGCGGCGGTGTGACGCTGCATCATCCGCAATCCGCAGGCGAATCGTCGGAACTTGCGCAGAACCGCGAGACCTGTCTCAATCGCGCCAATGAGCTTGATGACGCGCCCCGGTACGAAAAATTCTACCTCGCGGTTTCTGCAAAAGCGATGGACGCGGCTTCTGTTGTCGTCGTCGCGAAAAAAGCCGCGCAGGATCGTACGCGCGATATCGATACTTCGGTGATATCCGCATTGAGCAATTGTACTGTTACAACATTCACCCTGAGGAAACCGTGATATGAAACTGAAACTCTTCACGCTATTCGCCGTCTCCTGCATATGTCTGTGCGCAGAGGCTCAGAACGGCATGCGGCGCTTCGGAATATTCGCCGGAGCGAACCGCGGCGGGACGCTGCCGGAACTGGTGTATCCGGTGAGCGACGCGAAAGCGCTTGCCGAAGTTTTGGTCACACTCGGCGGATTTGAAGACCGCGACACGACCGTGCTCGCCAACCCGACACTCGCTGATTTCAGAAACGACATCGCCGCGCTGAAAGCAAAGGTGGCCGCCGCGAAAAAAGAGCGATACCGTGTTGAAATGATACTGTATTACTCCGGGCATTCCGACAAGAGCGGGCTGCTGCTTGGTGATGACGTCTATCGCTACGAAGACCTGAAAAAGGATACTGAAGGCATCGCCGCCGATATGCGTATACTCATACTCGACTCATGCATGTCGGGGATGCTTACCACGCTCAAAGGTTCTAGCGCCCGTCCTCCGTTTCTGTTCGACAGCACTATAGATATGGAGGGATACGCCTTTCTGACCTCGTCGCGTTCAACGGAATATTCGCAGGAGTCGGAAACACTCGGCGGATCGTTCTTTACCCACTCGCTCATCTCGGGGCTGCGCGGAGCCGCGGACACCATCGTCGACGGGCGCGTTACGCTTGACGAGCTCAGACAGTTCGCGTCGCAGGAGACAAGCAGAAAGACCGAGAACACAACCGGCGGTGTGCAGCATCCGAGTTACAGTATGCGTGTTAAAGGGTCCGGTGATGTGGTGATGACCGCGCTCGGCAAACTGTCATCGTCGATCACGCTTCTTGATAATGTGTCGGGACATCTCTATATCCGCGACGATAAGAGCAGACTTATCGCGGAGATGACGAAGCAGGACGGCAAAGCGATGACCATCGCCGTTCCCGACGGGAGCTATACCGTCACCGCGGAGAAGGACGGGCGCTGGTATGAGGCAAAGGCCGCCGTGTCGAAGACGAAGCCGTCGTCGCTCGGGCAGAACACGTTCCGGCAGATCCGTTCGCGTGCCGCAACGGCGAAAGGCGTAACGGTATCATGCCGCGTGGCGGTACTCGATTTTGTCCCGAAAGGAAACGCCGCCCGCGCCGATGCGAATGTGATGACGGAACTCTTCAGAACCGAACTTGTCAGCGGAAGATATTTCGATGTGCTTGATCGCAGCAATATGGATGTGCTGCTCAAGGAACAGGAATTATCGAAAACAGGTTGCACTGAAAACACCTGCGCCGTGGAGATTGGAAAGATATTGAACGTGGACTATATGTTTTACGGTAATCTTATGAAGATGGGCGGTCTCTATTACCTGAACGCGGGTATGATTGATATTGAAACGTCACGCATCGTACGAAGTGCGCGCGTCAGCATGCGTTCGCTCGATGACTGCACGGCGGTGCTGTCCGATCTGGTGAAGCAGCTTGCCGGTGACACGAATACCGCTGCCGGTACGGCGCAGCAGCCGGTCTGGGCCGCAGCCAAAGAGCATGCGCCGTTCTCGGCCCGAAGCGCATTCTCGGCACAGGTATGGAACGGACGCATCTGGCTTTTCGGCGGCTATGATGTTGCCGCAAAAAAAACGCTCAGGGACGTATGGAGTTCGGCTGACGGCACGAACTGGCAGCTCGCGAACCGGAAGGCTGAGTTCTTCGATCGCAACCGGCATGCGGCTGCGGTATTTCAGAACGCGCTCTGGATTGTCGGCGGTTTTCAGGCGAACTCGGGCGGATTCAACGGCTCGATGAACGACGTGTGGCGTTCCACCAACGGTAGCAACTGGAGTCAGTATCTCAGAAGCGGCGGCTTTACTGTGCGTGAAGGTCATACGCTCGCCGTGTTCGCCGATGCACTCTGGCTTGCGGGCGGGTTCTCATTCCGCGAGAATACCAATGATATTATACGCTCGGCCAACGGCAGCAACTGGATTACCATCAATGCGGGCGCCCCGTTTCCGGCACGGAGTGAACACACCTCGTTCGTATTCGGCGATTCGCTCTATGTCGCCGGCGGTATCGGCGAAGAAAGAAAACCGATGAACGACGTGTGGAAGACGAAGGACGGAAAAAAATGGACGCGGGTAAGTACGGGCCCGTTCACGCCGCGGTACGGACTTTCATCAGCGGTGCTCGGTTCTGCGGTATATCTCATCGGCGGCAATGACGGGAACGGCGGACTGAACGATGTATGGCGTTCGACCGACGGCGGTACCTGGACGCAGGAAGAATCACCTCCGTTCACCGGCAGATTCCTTCATTCATCCGTTGCATTTAAGGGAAGGATATGGATCATCGGCGGCGTCGTTGATGAATCCTATGAAAGCGGGTTGAACGATGTCTGGTATTCGCCGATGGGAAAATAGTACTGTCGTAGTGATGCTATGCGTTTTTGACTGCCGCTACTTCCTGGAAATATCCACAGCAGTCTGCGCCGGGAATGCCGCGCGGATTTTATCCCACGTTGCCGATGTATTCGACGCGCATTGACCTTTCGGCAGGAATCATTACCATTGTCAGTATGTACGAATATCAGGAGTGCAGTATGCGGATTCTCATTGTCGTTTTCGCGGTTATCTACGGCGCGTTCGCCGGATCGATTTACGAAGGAGAATTCCCGCCGGGTATGAAGGCCGCCGTTTTCAATGAGACGCATCTGCGCCGTGCGCCGCGCGATGACGCGGGGACTGTCATCCGGGCAGTTCAGGCGGGGACCATGCTCACGATCGTTGAGAAAAGCAATTCGATTATGTCAAACGGCGATATTTCGTCGGCATGGTACCGGGTGACGGTGAATGACGGCGGCAGGGAAAGCTCCGGGTATATCTGGGGCGGACATATCGCGCTTACCTCCGTGCGGCGCGGCGCCGATATCATCGTGATAGGGCTTACGGCGTTTGCGAAAGGCGATTTCGACGCGGAGTGCAGACTGGTGCGCGGCGGAAGAATCATCAGCCGGCTGGTGTTCCGTCCGCATTACTCCGACTCGGGCGATCCGGGGTCGTATTACTATTCCCTTACCGCATCGCTTTCCGGAAATCGCGGTGTCGACGGCATTGAAAATATGATTGATGTGCATTGCTGGTTTCCGGCCACCGATTATCCCTACGGCCATATATGGATAGGCATCGCAAAGGATACGCTTTATTCTGTCGCGCGCGATACGAGTTTCGAGGAATCCGGTGTCAAGCGCAATCTGCGTTGGTTCATATTTCCCGGAGACCCGACGGGCGAACGCGGTATTATCACCCTGGTCGATGTGCGCTCTGTGTTTGACGGAAAGGCGGGCGATTTTACCATGAAAAGCAGCAACCGCTTTCCGTTCCGCTGGCAGAACAACACGCTCGTGCCGGTGACAAAATAAAATTCCGGTATACATGTCCGGGCCGGCATCTTGACGTGACAGGTATGCGGAACTATACTATAGCACATGTCGCGTGGTGAAAAAGTAACGTGTTACTCATCGGCACGTGATGACGGTGATGCGTATGCAAAGAAACGCTCACCAAAGGTGCTCTCATGAAACATATCAACTTCAGCGAATCGATTCCGATCAAGGGCTCATATGATGTCATCATCGCCGGCGGGGGTGTTGCCGGTGTGGCGGCGGCCGTCGCTGTCGCGCGTGCGAAAAAGCGTGTACTCCTGATTGAGAAGAGCATTATGCTCGGCGGACTTGCCACGCTCGGGCGCATCAATATGTATGAGCCGCTCTGCAACGGACGCGGAAGTCACATACTCCGCGGCATGGCGGAGGAATTCCTCAAGCTGTCAATCCGCTACGGCTACGACACGCTGCCGGCTGAATGGGCGAAGGGCGAGCCTGCGGCGCCGGTGAAGCCGCGCTATTGGACGCGTTTTTCTCCCGCCATATTCGCGCTCACGATGACCGAACTCATCTGCGATCACGGCATCGATCTCCTGTATGACAGTGTAGTATCAATGCCCATCATGAAAAATGGTCACTGCGAGGGCGTTATCGTGGACGGGAAATCCGGACGCGAATTTTATGAGGCCGGCGTCGTAATCGACACTACCGGCGATGCGGATGTGCTCCACCGCGCAGGCGTGCCCACGGTGCAGGGATACAATTACTTTACGTATATCTCGCACGGTGTTACCATTGAGAGCTGCAAAAAAGCGGCGGCCTCGGGACGGATACAGGATGCCGATATCGGTTTCTCGGGCGGCCATGCGTCATTGTACGGTCATAATCACCCGGAGGGCATGAAGCGTTTCGAGGGTACCACGGCGCAAAGCGTCACCGAATTCGTCGTCATGAATCAGCGGGTGCTGCTCGACAAGATAAAAAAAAGCGACCGCGGCACGCGGGAGATTTTCGCGCTCCCGGGCATGGCGCAGTTTCGCACCACACGCCGCATCGACGGTGAGTACACGCTTCTGGAGACCGATCACTATCGCCACTTCGAAGATTCCGTGGGTGCCATCAGCGATTTCGACCGGCGCGATTTCCTTTATGAAGTGCCGTACCGCTGTCTCATACGGAACGGCTATGACAATCTGATTACGGCGGGCCGCTCGGCGTCGGGTGACGGTTACGGGTGGGATGTGCTTCGTGTCATCCCGGTGGCCGTACTTACCGGACAGGCCGCCGGCGAGGCCGCGGTATTGTCGCTTGCCAGCGGAAAATCAATCACAGATATCGATATCGCCGCATTGCAGCGCAGCATGACCGGCACCGGTGTCCTGCTTCATTTTGACGACAGACTGATACCATCGGCAGGCAGTGCTGTGGAAGCGACCGAAGATGTAGGACATTTGTAGCTGCATATGAAGATAATGAGCTGCAATATACGCTACAGCGGGGCGGATGATAAAGAGAACCGCTGGACGAATCGAAAAGAGATCTGCGCGGATATTATCAGACGTCAAACACCGGACATTATCTGCTTTCAGGAAATGTGGGAACGGCAGTTTATCGATTTGACCGGAGAGCTCCCCGGATACGCGACGTACGGCATCATCGAAATGTCATACGGCAGAAATCCCACGAACTGTATTTTCTACCGGTCAGATCGTTTTGGAGTAACATCGGCTGCGGGATATTGGCTGTCCGAGACGCCGCATGTGCCCGGCTCCCGCTCATGGGGAAGCGATAATGTGCGTCTGGCGAACTGGATACGGCTCAGAGACAGGATTTCGGGAATTGAATTCAGAGTGGTCAATACGCATATCGATCATATCAGTCAGACGGCGCGGGAGAATCAGGCGCGGCTATTATGCGAGGATGCGGCCGGCTATCCGGATGAATTTCCCCAGATGCTTACCGGTGACATGAACAGCGATGCACTGAATCCCGCCATCGGTTTGCTCCTGAAAAACGGCTGGAGCGATACATATGAGCAGGTCCACGGAACAGCAACTCCGGGATTCACCTATCACGGCTTCAAAGGTCCGGCGTATGAACTCGGCGATACGACCGGAAAGGACTACGTGGATAAAATGGACTGGATATTCGTGCGGGGCGCGGTGAATGTTCAAAGTGCCGCGATAATAAAAGATGCGGAGGGCGGCAGATATCCCAGCGATCATTATTTCATCTCCGCCGACGTGGAGCTTTAAGCGCTGCGAAGCGCAGGCCGGCTAGAGCATTTCTGAAAGTCCCTGCATGATATAGGCGGGGCGGTAAGCGTATTGTTCAACCGTTTCACGGGTGCTGATGCCCGACAGCACGAGTACGGTATCTATCCCGGATTCAATGCCGGCGAGAATATCCGTGTCCATGCGGTCGCCGATGATGAGCGTTCCGGCGGGGTCCGCGTTGAGCTGTTTCATGGCGCTTCGCATGATGATAGGGTTGGGCTTGCCCACGAAATACGCCGTGCGTCCGGTGGCAAGTTCAATGGGCGCCACAAGCGCTTTGGTGGCGGGGATGATGCCGTGCTCCGTGGGGCCGGTGAGATCCGAATTCGCGCCGATGAGACGGGCGCCGCCGAGCACCAGATTTATCGCCTGCTCAATTTTTTCGAAATTATAGCTGCGTGTCTCGCCGACGACCACGTAGTCCGGGTTGACATTGTTCATCGCATAACCCACGTCATAGAGCGCATTGATGAGCCCCGCTTCGCCGATGACATACGCGCTGCCGCGTTCCTTCTGGCTTGCGAGGAATGCGGCGGTTGCCAGCGCGCTCGTGTAGAAGTGTTCTTCGGATATGTCGAGTCCCATGCGGGAAAGTTTTTCCGTGAGTTCACGCGGCGAGCGTTCGCTCGAATTGGTGAGAAAGAGGAATCGTTTCTTCTCTTGCTGAAGCCAATTTATGAACTCCTTCGCGCCGGGGAGTATTTTATTGCCGTGATAGATCACGCCGTCCATGTCGCAGATAAAACTGGTCTTTGATCTGATGGCTTCGTTCATCGTTGTGCTTCTTTTCTTCCGGGTTTTGTGAATACAGGTGCTGGCATGGATAGCAGTATACCCTTCATTGGCGTGTCGTCAAGGCGGGCATTGTGATTGATTTTTCATTTCCGTTCATCGTGCCAGCAGGGCGACGCGCGACAGGCAGAGTGATGCGGCCATATACGCGCCGATGCCGAGCGATATGCTCGTGATGGGTCCCAGCCGGTTGATGAAAAAATACACGATGACCACGTACAATATCCATGGCGGCAGTGTATACAGGAATCCCTCAACATATTTCTGCACCGCGCCATTGCCGCCGCTCTGATAGATGAGGATGAACGTGAGTACGGTCATCGACGGGAACTGCGTGATGAATGCCGCAAGAAAACCGTTCCCCTTCGACCCGAAAAAAACGGACAGCATGACGATGCCGCCCCCGATGAAGAAATACAGGATCATTTTAGCCGCTTCAGGCATGGTGAATCTCCTTGCACAGAAGATACACATGAACCGCCGCGGAGTCATGCAGGATAGTAATATCATATAGCACGAAAGTAAGGTGGGCGCAGCGTGTTCAGTGTCTGCCTCAATGCCTGCCGCGGCGGAATTCCTCGGGCGTTATTCCCGTGCGCTTCTTGAACACGCGGTTGAAATAGCTGGAATCGCCGTAGCCGAGGTCGAATGCTATGGATGAAATCTTCATGGTCGTGGTGGCGAGCAGCGCCTCTGCTGCGGCGATGCGCTTGTGCGTCACGTAGTCAACCGGCGTCATGCCGAAGCACCGCCGGAACTTGCCGATGAGATATTTTTCATGGATGCCGGCCACTTCCGCGAGCGACGCGCCCATGATGCGCTCGTGAAACCGTTCGTCGATGTAACGCGCCACGCGCGCCATGCCGGGATCGATGCGGCGTTCCGGTGCTGCGGCATCGATTCCCATGAGCTCCTGGCGCACCGTCCAGAGATATGCGGTGAACTGCGCGCACAGTGACGCGATGTTCGCGCGTTTCAGGTTCCGTCCGTCCGGCGTTACGATTTTGAAAAACGAGTGGATGAGCTGAAACGACGCGATCACGATGCGCCGGTACTCGGCCAGTCCCATGTTCATGAGGCATTCCGCCGGATGATCGCGGTGAAAAAGATCGAGGAGCGGCATGTCCTCGGGGGCGGGCGCCGCGGCGCTGAGCCCCGCATCGTGCAGCATCTGCGGGAGAAAGGATACGTTGATGCGCCCGAGCACGGCATTGTCGCTGTAGATACGGTGCCGGCGGCGGGTGCTGATGAACATGATATCACGCTCGGCAACGTTCATCACCTCATCATCAATCTGCGTGCTGCCGTTGCCGTAGAGGATGAAGGTGACCTCGTAGTGATCATGGAGATGCAGCGCGATGGTGTTCCGGGTGCGGCGGTACGCGGGCATGAACATCGGGAAAAAGCCTATCTCGCGGCCGATATCGGTGTACCGGTAATATTCCCCGTCGGCGCAGCGCACGATGCGCATGCAGGTGTTTTCGACATCGATAAGCGTTTTACGGTCGGGCAGGGTATACATCGACAGCAGCGATTCGGACGGAAATACTGCGGCGGCATATCCCCGGTCAGCAGTCTTGTCATATTTCATAGGCGTCAGTATATTCCGGCCGTACACTCCGTCAAGCCGTAGCGCGAAGCAGTGCAGTGTGAAGTATGGCATTTACCATAGAAGCAGGCCCTGTTGCCGTTTGCACGCTCATTTTTTTCAGAACAGTGTCGGCGCTATTTTTGTCGGCGTAACTATCTCCGCTCTTCCTGGCGGCGACTGTTAAATCGCCGACTCTTGCTTTTCGCCACTTGTTCCCCTTCCAGGTTACCTATCCAGCGACGATCGGAATTCCGGCGTTCGTTATGACGTCGCTCCGTACTCTTCCCGGATGATTTTGAGCCAAGGCCGTTGTTCCCGTTTGTTCTCGACATTGTGAACCCTCCTTGAACCACAGACATTCCATGATACGTATCAACACGTGCGTCCTATACTAATAATATAAGCAATATCACCGCGCGGAGTCAATTCAGGGGATTCAAAAAACGATACGATGAATAGGGTGCGTACAGGATATTTGAAATTGTCAGACAACGCAGCGCTCTATTTTCTCGGCGCATTGCAGAGTGCAGGCAGTTCATCCTCATGCGCCGCGGCATGACACGTCACCGCTTCCGATTTCCGGTCTTTATACGTCTTTCCTTTCCAGGGAACGATATTCTGTCCTGATACGAAAGCGCGCCGAAGGCTCATTAAAGCACAGGTGCGCGACAGAAAAGCTGCGAAAATGCAGGAAGACCAGACGAAATTGCAGGAAACCGGCATACGGAAACTGCGCCGTGAAAAAGTTTTTATCACACCGAATATTACACCGCCGCGTAATGTCATACAAGAGAATAGTGATGAGGCAATGAACGTGCACGATGAAAAAAAATGTTATGCATTGATTATATCAGTGCTTTTTTCAGTTCATTTACATCCAGCTTTTTCATGGTAAACAATATTTTCATTGCTTTTTCGGCGATTGTTTTATCCGTAGAACTTATTATATCGGTGAACTCCACGGGGACGATCTGCCAGGACACACCGTATTTGTCTTTCAGCCATCCGCATTGCTGCGCCCCGGGGTCTCCGCCTTCCGATAGTTTTTCCCAATAATAATCTGTTTCGTCCTGAGAATCGCAATTGATGATCAATGATACAGCCTCATTGAACTTGAATACATTACCGCCGTTCAGCGCTATAAATTGCGCTCCGTTAATCTCAAATTCAATGGTGCATATTGATCCCTCAGGTTTGCCATGAAATTCAAACCCGTCTTTTGTGTAACGAACGATCCGTCCTGCGCTGGAATTCGGGAATATCGAGGTGTAGAATTGTACTGCCTCTTCCGCCTCGACATCAAACCACAGGCATGTTGTCATTGGTTTCATAAGTACCTCCGTAGTCGTTATTAGAAATTACATTATTTTTGGATGAAAAGCCGTAAACCCGCTATTGTGCAATCGTACCCCGACATTAGTTTACTTTATTTGTGCGCGCGTTTATTTTCTTCTCTGTTTTCATTATATTTTCAAATCTCGTATTGCTTATCGGGTGGTGACTTACAATCTTGCCTTTATTGATTATGCAAAATGTGCCAAACGCGCAGGGGGATTTCTGAGCGGATTCATAATCATTCATTTCAATCAATTCAGGATTAAGTTCTAATGTATTTGCAGTCTGAATTATTGCCTCAACATTTTTTACCGAATAGGGGCATTGCGGCGACCTCATAATTGTTAAGCCATTTGAATACTTTTCCAATGGATTATGGACGAATTTCGGATCATTTTCTTTGTCATTGAATTTGAACACTAAAAGTTCAAAATCCGGTTTCATAGTATCAATTAAGGAAAACCCTTTTTTGATAAATATATCCTTCTTTGCCATAAATGAACCTTCTCTGGTTATCACGGCTGCTCCATGCATCTTTTCTTTTTTTGCATCTGTAATGCACTCATCAAGAAGCATTGAGGCAAATCCTTTTCCTTTAAATTCTTTTTTAAATCCGACGAAAAGGCAATGAATGAACATATATCCTTCAGCATTGACAGGACGATGCGCATATTCGCCCGGGATGTATTCAAGCATTCCCTGGTATCCGCCTGACTTTGAGATCAAAGCCTTTATCCGAAGACCCTTGGGATAATACCTTTTGACCCAATCAACTTTTCTCTGCAGCTCACGATGCTTATGTATGTCTTTATAGCCGCATACTCCATATCGTGCGATATTTTCAGGTGTTAGGTCAATTATCTGAATGTCATTTCTATTTGCTGCCATACATCACCGCCTTTTTTATTTTAGCGCATCTATTTTAATTGTCGGGGTGTGTCGCGAACACCGTGTTGTGTGAAGTTGCGGAGACAGTATATAATACATCACTCAGGAAATTAAAGTTTTTCAACATAGTATTTAAAATTGTTTAATATAGCTTGCCAGCCATTTCTTTGTAAATCAATACTATTCTGATTTTCAGCTTCAAAGTATTCTTCTATAACCACATTACTGCCGTTCTCTTTAAAACTAACAGTTACCTTGCGATTATCGCCAAGCGTGTATTCAATTGATTTATATTTTTCGATATTTGTGTATATTCCCCAAAAATCGAAGCCCGCACTTCCATCTTTTGCCTCCATTCTATAAGAAAACTTTCCGCCAATAACTAAATTATTTTCAGCTTTTCCAGTAATCCAATCATCGCTTGCATGATTCCAATTAACTACATGCTCTGGTTCAACCCAAGCCGTCCATACTTTTTTAATTGGTGCACAGATTGAAGCACTAATAAATATCGTTTTATTATTATTCATAGTTATTCCTTAAAATAATATTAATGTTTCCGCAATTTCGCCCAACGTACCGCGGGTTTGCGCCGTGCGGAAATGTCGCAAATCGGCGAGCTTCATGTGCCGAGCTTGTCGAAGCATGTGAGTAGCGGCATTGGAGCACGTGCACTGTGTCTGTCGAAGTGTGTCATGAACCCGCTGTTGTGTGCTGTTGGTGCGTTTCATTTAGATATCTCCCTGGCATTTAAAATATGAATGATTTTATTATTAATAATATTTACTTCTATCAAGAATGGAATTAACATTAACAAAATACAAGCAGGGGCAATAATTACAATTGCCATTTCATTGATTGGAGTTTTATCTTTAATTATTGCGATTGTTGATAAAATTATCATTGGAATTGATATAAGAATATAAAATATGTACAATACTTTGACTGCGATATTTGCAAAGGTATATTTTACTGATATTTTCGTCATATTGTTATGCTCCTCAATATCTCCAATAACTATAGGCTTAAATGGATTTTTAATTCTTATTATCCCAGTGAATACTATAGATAGATTTTTCGGCGTAACTTCACCTGAAAACATTTCTTTTTGAAATAATTTACTTGCAGTGTTTTTACATAATGTTTCATAAACTTTATAGTCATTTAGCTCAGAAATATATATCTTTTTCAAGCAAGGGAGTAATGGGAAATAATTTTCTAATGTTTTTTTCATTTTACATTTCTATTAATGAAACGCAGCAATGACGCACGACGTTTGCGGGTTTACGCAGTGCCGGTCGCGGCGGATAAGCGCGAAGCGCAGCCGCGACAGCGAGCGTGTATGCGCGAACGAAAGGCATGGCGATAAAGCCGCTGTTGGGCGAAGTGCCGAGGTATAAAAACTTATATCCTGTATCTTTCAATTGCATCTTTTCTCCAGTCCTCAATGGTATTTTGTTCAAGATTAAACATTGATGTGTATATATCAATAACAGCATTGTTTGTTTTCTTTATGAAATTGTAATTTAAAATATCATTGGGTGGAAATGTAGAATCAGGTTCTAATGCTGGGTCAATGTAAATGTGTACCGGCAACTTATTCCATTTTGATGGTGCATAATGATTATGTTTATTTCTTACCCACAAAATCATTCCAATTGTATCTTTATTAGCATCAATAATGCTTTCTATATGAGTATACTTTACAGGATATGCAGCACTAAGCTTATTTAAAAGTTTTTTAATATTGAATTTAGACCCTTGGTCACTTTCAATGGCTTGCTTTTCACTACTGCATAATGCACTATTTTTGTTTGACAGAACTCTTTGTAGATGCTTTTTCAATGCATCATGTTGATCGCAGACGATTTTTAGCAATTTTATTGGTGACAGTTCATTTTTATTTAAAATAGAGGCCGCTTGATATGCGCCTTCAAGCTCCTCGAGTACAATATTTTCAAAATATCTCATTTCATATTCATTATCATTTACATATCGATAATATATGCCTTTTCCAGTTTCACAAAATGCGTGAGTTATTTCCTGATTCACTAATTTGATCACTGCGTTACATAATTTGCATTTTAGTTTTTCATTATTCTCATGTATCATTTCAGAATTACACTTCTTACATTTTATCTCATTAGCCCAACTCATAAATTCTCCTGGTTTTCACATCGGCATTTCGCCCAACTTCAAATAGGCGAAATTCGTAAAAAGACTTAATCAGCGAAATAGACGACATTCGTAACATCCCGGATTCCGGAGGAGTATACGAAGTTCGTATGTCATTGTCTGTGTGCTGCATGTAAAGATGAAGTCTCATACATTCACCTGCATGGTTCTGTATAGTCGCGCTCATGGATGCTGCATCCGCGCTGAAGATATGCAAGTATACCGTGCATAGTTGAATTGTCAAACAATTCCGCCGCTTAATAGTTTCATCCCCCGGATTTGTCGACCGAGCGGAAGATTCTCATAATAAAGGTTCTCTGTGCCGGGTAACTGTTTCTTCCTAACGCTTCTTTGCCGCATACGCCGCAGTAATCGCGTCTTTCAACGCTTTGGATGTGGCTGCCGTTGCCCCGTCGATGTACCAGACTTCGAGGTATTCAGCATCGGCATTCACATAGTTGCTGACAGTCTGCATCATATCGCCCTGCCGTCCGTCCGCGGCGGAGCACGGCGGCGTGAGGCATGAAACGTTCTGAAAGCCGTTCTTCACCCGGTCCTTGTATTCGCAGATGATGCGATACGTGGGGTTGCGCATATTGTCCCCCTTGCCGTTCAATTGATTGTTCTGCAGTGATACGGATGACGGATAGTGCTGGACGGCGTATGCCACTGAATCCCTGAGCGCAGTTTCCATGCCGCTGAAGGGCACGGCTATCTCGAAGCAGAGCGCCTGCCTCGGGAACAGCGCCGCGAACAGGTCCACATAATAGATAAGCGACTCGCGTACCTTCGATTCGACATTATCATATTTTTTCCACTGCGCAGCGTTTTTCGGAAGATGCGTTTCGCTGTAGCGGTGCGAAACGCCGGTGATCGCCGTTGCCGCGAATTGTTCATCGTGTCCGTAACGGTCCGCGATGGCCGTGAGCACCCGGACGAAATTGGTCCTGAAAACCGGGTCCCAGGGCAGGGGGATGCGGTCCTCGCGGTTCTGTTTCTTTCCCGGCTGCTTCGATTGCTCTTCATCGGAAATGGCGAATGCGGCCGCGCCTTCGCCATACACATAGTCGGGGGTATCAACGCCGGGGTCAAGGACGAGTTTATAGAACCTGCCGGCTTTCCGCACGCAGTCTATCACGCTGTCAAGGCGGTCCCACGCATAATCGCCCCTGGTCGGCTCAAAATCATCCCAGCGCAACGCTATGTATACGCCGTCAATATACGTGTTCGAGGCGAGTGTGCCGGATATGAACGGCAGATGGCGCGTCATGGCGGCGGCATCGCCGAAGCGGTCGGTAATACCGGCAAGCCAGATGATGCCGTGAAGACGCGCGGCGGGCGTACCTGCGGCTGAGCATGCGAACACGGCTGATAATAACATAGTGATGATATATCTCATGACCGCTCTCTCATGAAGGATAAGATAATAAAAATGCTCTTTGTTTTACATAACACAGAACTCGAATAGTGTAATGCAGCATATACATCACGTCAAGCTGTACGTGCGACATAGTATCTATTCCTGAAAATTGGCGGAGGTTATTATGCATCTCATAAATCCCTTGGCGCCCTTGCTGTTCAATTGATTGTTCTGCAGCGATATCGAGGACGGATAGTGTTTGACCGTGTATGCCGCTGAATCCCTGAGCGCCGTTTCCATGCCGCTGAAGGGTGCGGCTATCTTTTCTTTCTGCCGACCAGCATTTTCTCCAGGGGCAGGGGTTTGAACCCCAGGGACAGGGCTGCCGCATTTGGCTTGAGCGTGTAGTCTCCCCCCGCGGCATCCACGAAGCCCGGCTCCGCAACCAGGCTGTGATAATCCGTTCCCAGTGATTGAAGCTGCTCCAGGACATCACGGCTGTGCGCGGGGCTCGCGGTGCAATAGAAGAGATTGTGGTCGCTGTCGGTGTCGGCCAGGCGCGCCTTGCGGCCGGTTCCATGGATACGCATTTCGGATATCGCTTTCTGATCCGTAGCGCCGGTGAGGAAGATGTTGTGCTTGATGACCGAGCCGTTGAGGGGGCCCGTCTCGAGGGAGAGGTGGCCGCGTTTGGGAGGGCAGAGGGGCAGGCCGAAGATATTATTGGTGACCCGGTTGACGCCTTTGAGGGTGATGCCCGTGGCCGTTCCTCCCTGGGCGAAGATCAGGTTGCCGTGAAGGATCGTGTGGTGCTGGTCATCGTCGCAGCGTATGCCCTCGGACATAGTGGGGGACGGGCAGGGCCCGACCGCGTTGAACCGGACGACGTTCCCGCCGCCCGCGCCGGAAATATAGATCCCGTTCCCATCGCCCATCACCTGCATGACGTCGTGGATGTGGTTGTACTCAATAAGGTTTTCACGGGCGTGCAGGAGGGGTTCCCGCTTCCACCAGTCGGTGAGGCCGGAGTACCACCAGATATTGTAGACGTAGCCCTTGCCGCACTGCTCTTCCAGGTCTACCCAGTCGATGGTGCCGCTGCACTCCTGGATCCCGCTGCGGTCGTAGAGGATCCGACCGCTGCAGACGATAGCGGTGTAGGGGGTGTCATGGATGTGGTTGCCGGCGATATGGTTGTCGCCGCTCTGCCAGATGAAGATGCCGGGGCAATGCCAATAGTGCTCGCCGATGTGGTGGATGTGATTGTCCCGTACCGTGTTGCCCCGGTTCAGGTAGTGGCGGCTGGGTCCGTAGCCGCACAGGAGCACCCCGCACATCCCCAGGTTCCTGAAGGTATTCCCTTCCACCCGGTTCCCCTGGGCGTAGAGGTCAAGCCGCACCCCGCCCGAGCCCCCGTGTTCAAAGGTGCACCCGGTCACCGAGCAGTTCTGGGCGTGGCGCAGGCGAACCATGCTCGAGGGGGCATCGTGCATCTCCCAGTCGTGCTGGATGCCTTTGCCGGTGAGCCCGTGAAAGGCGAAGCGGTTCGAGCAGGTGAAGCTGAGCTTTTCCAAATGGATATTTTCGATTGGTGCCTTGTGACCCCGGGGGTCGCAGACGCCTTCCAATCGGATGTATTCGGTAAGGCTGCCCGCTTCCAGGCCCGCCTCGGGGGCATCACCTTCGGGGCAGTAGTACAGTCGCGACGTTGCCCTATGGTAGACCCAGCTGCCCGGCTTAAGCACGCTTAAGCTGTTCTCAAGCCAGATGCTCCCGTCCGGGGCGCAGTGGGGGATGCCGATGGGATACGTGCAATTTTCGGCAAGCGTCACCTGACGTTTGTCGAAGTCCACCGACGTGCAGGGAAGGATATTCATCGTCCACTGCATCTTGGGGATGATGACGAACTCTGCCTCAGCGAGGTCTTGGGCCCGATCGATGGCGCCCTCAGTAAAAACGAAGCCTCCGTGGGACAGCGTGCCTCGATCCCCGGCAAATCCGTTCGGGCCGTAATTGGGCGACGCGTCTTCCGGTTTGATGCCGGTGAAGGTCTGGGGTTGAATGGCCCGGCCCCGTGCCCTGGGGATGGAGTCCTTGGGCCCGTAGAGGGTGTTGACCCGGGTGCCCCGGGGAAGCTCGGTGACCCAGACGCGGCCCGCGAGCTCCTTGCTCACATCCGGTAAGTCGGCGGGGGCCTTCGTCCATTGCAGCAGCGGGATCCCGGAGCTGATGATCGAGGCACCCTTATCGCTGCCGCGGAATGTTATCTTCAGGTTTTTTCCGCCCCCATGCTCCAGGCCGAGTATGAGGGTTTCCCGCAGCGTATGCACGCCGGGCGCCAGGTGAATAATGATCTCACCATCTGCCTCTTTGCGGGCAAGGTGCTCTTTCAAACCCGCGGCTGCACGGTGCAGGGTTTTCCAGGGGCTGCCTTCGGCCCCGCTGTTGTTGTCGTCGCCATCCGGGGTGATATGGAAATTGATCATGGTGTCTCCCGTCGTGATGTTCAATCCCGTAAGACCGGGCGAAGAGGATTGGAATGTGTCGTCCGCAATGGATAGCACGTTCCTTTTTCGCCGAATATCATTACATGCAGTGTAACGCAACATATTCAGCGCGTCAAGCCGCGTGTGCGGCCGGTCGGCCGGGCGGGTATTCGCGCGCTTCGTTCGGGGGAAAATATCTTTCTCGAAACCGTTAAAAAACTCGCATGCTGTTTCTTTTTCATGATTAAGAACTTGGGCTAATCGAATGTCGTGCGATACGCTGCTGCCTGTGCTGCTCAAACAGTTTTAACGGTTTCTCGAAAGACATTTTCCCCTTCACTTCGCGCGCTCATTATATAAAAATGTATCTGAGTGTCAGGTGCGTTGCGTCGGTGATGGCTGCTACATAACACTCATTACCGGCACACGCGTGTAAAAAGTCTGAACAGCGGTATATCCAGGATAAAAGGATGAGCAGGATTAAGGAAAAAATACATCCCGTCTATCCCGTTCATCCTGACTATGCTGATTCTGACAATTTGCACCATGCCTTGACAGGACAATGTGTCCGGCGATACATGTCCGATGACGCTTGCTGCACCCCGTTCGCCACCAGTACGATTCCATCCTTCAGCAGCCCCGGTCCAAGCGAACGGTTTTCTCGACCGAGCAGACAGCTTTCACGACCGCGCGGCGGACGGTTTTCTTAATCGAGCGGATGGTTTTCTCGATCGAGCGGATGACTTTCTTGATCGAGCAGACGGTTTTCTCAACAAAGAAAATGTTTTTCTTAATCGAGCGGAAGACTTTCTCTATCGAGCAGACGGTTTTCTCAACAAAGAAAATGGTTTTCTCGATCAAGCGGATGACTTTCTTGATCGAGCGGAAGACTTTCTCAACAAAGAAAATGGCTTTCTCGATGAAGAAAATGATTTTCTTTGTCGGGAAAATGATTTTCTTTGGGGGGGCGGATTCAGTTTAGGCAAAAAAAAGACCCCGTAACCCATATCCGGAGATCCGGATAGGATTACGGGGCGTTTCGGAAGATGATCGTTTCCGTCATGCGGTCTTTTTCGACGGTTCAACTGCAGGGGCTGCACTATACTGCTTCCGCGCCGGTGATACCCGGCTGCGCAGATGCGCGGTCAGGTGTCCCAGTCTGCTGGTCTTGCCGAACAGCCCAACCACCAGGTCAACCGTTGACGAAGCGTTGTTGTACGCTTTGCCGAACACCGCATTCGTCTTTTCGGTGGTCTCGAGCATCGTAAGCTTCTGAAGCTCATGCTCGCTGCCGGCCCTCATCGCCGCATCGGCATCGGCGTTGAGATCGGCCAGAATCCGGTCGATGTCCATGCCGCGGCTTACCAATGCGTCCCTGTTGGTCTGTACGAAGTCGATAACGGCTCCGCAGAATCCGATAACCTCAGTCTTTGTGTGTGCCATAAAGCACCTCCTTACGCGGGCTTGAAAGGCAAATATAAAAAAGAAAACAGCATCCAGAACGCGCACGATGCGCGACAGCAAAAAAAAGAAGATTTTTGCCCGCGTAGGCCGAGCGCAAGCGGTGCCGGACGTATGGGCGCTGGATGCGCCCGAATGAGCCGCCGCCATGGATGGCGAAGGCGGCGAGCAACCGCGAAAGCGACAGTACACCAGTTTGATTAGCTGCGTAAAAACGACCGAATTGAAATATTGGATATACGGAATGGGATATGAATACTACAACCACACCAACAACACAACTTGATGACCTCACCCTCATCAACGGCCTTTCCGCCGACACCCGCTATATACTGCAGATGCATGAGGATGGATATACATCGTCGGAAATTGCGGAAACCGTCCACAAACCTGAAGGGACAATCCGGAGCATCTGCTCACGCATCAAGAAGGCCATCCGCGAGGCGTATGATACGGTCATGAAACGGGATGTATCGGCAGATGCAGTTTCTGCGGAAGAGACCGCTCCGGCAGATGAATGTGATGTGAACTCTGCGTCATGGAGGACAAGGGCTCATCCCTCGACTCCGCTCGGGAACCGTGAGCCCTTGTCCTCCACGACGCGGGTCTACCCTGCAATTGAATTCATCAAAAACCTGCTGTCACTTTTCGGCGCAGTATACAAGCGACGGATCGCTCTATTTCCTCGGCGCATTGCAGAGCGCAAGCAGTTCATCCACATGCGCCGTGGCAAGACATGTCACCGTATCCGATGCGCCGTAATAGAGCTTCACCATACCGTCGGGCTCAAGTATCATCCCGCCGGGGAATATGACATTGTTGCGCAAACCGCCTGATATCTCGTACGATACTTCCGGAGCGATGAGCGTTTCCTTGCTCATGCCGATGACCTTCGACGGATCATCGAGGTCGAGGAGCATGATGCCTGCTGTGTAGCGCTTCGTCCATTTCGCTTCCCAGCCGTTCTTGCCGCGGGTTGCGTCGTCACGGTCGACAGCATGTATGGCGGTGAGCCAGCCCTTTTTTGTTTTCACCGGCGGTGCAGCGGGGCCTATCTTGTCGTTCGAGTACGGCACGTCTTCCACGCCGAGCACGAGCGATGAATTGCCCCAGTAGCGGCAATCCGGCGAATCGGAAAGCCATATGTCGAAGCGGTCCTTGCCGCCGCGGCTGTAGACGGGGAACGGTCGTTCAAGCCGCACATATTTTCCGCCGATGCGTTCGGGGAACATCACCATGTTGCGGTTATCCGGCACGGTGAGATGCAGTACTTCGAATTTGGTGAAATCGTCGGTGACGGCGATACCGGCGCGAAGTCCGTGTCGTGTGTCGGTGGCGAAACACATGTACACGCGTCCGTCGATGACCGTGAGGCGCGGGTCGTACGCCTTGAATATCTCATCGTCATGAAGGTCGAAACAGGGCTTGGGTTGAACCTTCCATCGGATGCCGTCATCACTGAACGCAAGACCGATGTTCGACCGGAGACTCGGCCAGTCCTTGCGCCGTCCGGCGTTCAGGTCGTCGAAGTCCTTCTCGGTGGCGCCGTAATCGTTACGGAACGTCATCACATATTTTCCCTGGAACTTGATGACGCCCACATTGTAGGTAAGCACCGATTCATACGGTACCATGGCGTTGGTGAGTATCGGATTCGACGGGTGGCGGACGATGCATTTCGCGGTGCTGACGTTCATGACTGACTCCTCGTTTTTTGCGTGCGTATACTATACCGGTGCGGGCATGAACGGTCTTTGCGTATTTTTGCAGAAACTTTGCGGAATTCACCGCCGCTGTGCGTCGCGGTATTCGCGCGGTGAGCAGCCGGTCCGCTGACGGAAGACACGGTTGAAATTGCTGAGGTCGATGAAGCCGGAGGCATGACAGACGTCGATGACCGCGTCGTCGGTGGTTGCGAGGAGCCGCTTCGCCTCGAGTACGCAGCGTTCGGTGAGATATTCCTTGAGGGATGTTCCGGTGACGCGCTTGAAGATCACCAGGGCGCGCGTTGCGGAGATATTGAATTCCTTCAGGAGCGCCGTGATCCGTATGTTACCCGAGAAGTTCCGCTCTATGTAGCGCAGTATGCCGTCGACCAGCTGATGCTCCTTTCCGCTGTGCGATATATGGTTCGCTTCGGAGAAGACCGCGAATGAGCGGTAGATGATGAGGAGCATGGTGCCGAGTATCGATGAAACGGCTTCCTGCCAGAATCCGCGCCGCGCCGCATATTCCGCCTCGAGCATGTGCGCAAGCCGGAACACCGCTTCCCGGTCCGCTTTTTCCAGCGGTACGCTTATCCGGAATTGCGGCGTGTTCGCGGCGAACGGCATGAGGAGCGACGGTGATCTGCTGTCCGGCGATATCGTCGAAAGTACTGACGGCCGGAACTTTATCGACATGGTGTCGATGCGGCGGTCGGGTATTATCGCATGTGCCTCGGAGAAATTGCCGATACAGACGTCGCGTGCGGTGACAGCACATTGATTATCGCCGATGCGGTTGAATCCCCTGCCGCCGGTGATAATGTCTATCTCGAAGAACTCGTGTGTGTGATCGTGTATCGGCTCGGTGAACGATGAACGGATGATGAAAAACGGGAACTGTTCGAAAAGCGTCATGAGCTCCGGTTTTCCGCCCAGAAGCCATGATGCCGTGCGGATGAATTCCGGCTGCCGCTGTTTTTCGATGATGCGTTTTCTGCCTGGCATCCGCTCACTATATCCCACATGAGACGCTTGTCAAACGGGTACCCGTGTTGACATTTGCGCATCGCGTAATAGACTCTTTTTCGAAGGAGCTTCACATGCCGTTGTCACTCGCACCGATATTCACGCACCACGCAGTGCTTCAGCGTGACCGGCCTATACCTGTCTGGGGTATAGCCGCTCCCGGTTCTGATGTCTCCGTTACGCTTGCCGGAGCCGTACGGCTTGCACGGGCCGGAGCTGACGGACGTTTCCGCACCGAGTTCAGTCCGCTTCCCGCCGGCGGTCCGCATTCGCTTGCCGCTGAATCAAAGGGAGAACGTATTACGTTCAACAATATACTCATCGGCGAGGTGTGGCTTGCGTCCGGACAGTCGAACATGCAATGGAACATCGCCGACTGTGCCGAACGCGCGGAAGCTCTGGCCGAAGCCGAACGATTGCCCATACGCATGGACCGCGGCAGCGGCTGGCGTGTCTGCGATGTGTCGTCGGTTGTCTGGTTTTCAGCGGTGGGGTTTTTCTTCGCGCGGCATCTCTTCAACGAACTCAAAGTGCCCATCGGCATCATCGATAGAAGCGCCGGCGGTACGCGCATCGAGGCGTGGATGTCGCAGTCGACCTTGAAGATAAGTCCCTTCGGGCGCGAGATGCTTGCGCTTGCCGATTCGCCCGACGTGAAAGCGGCGGCGCTCGCCGACGATGCCGCCATGCGCGCGTGGCTTGCCGAGAATCCGCGTGTATCGCCGCTCCCTGCAGCAACGCTCGGTAAATGGCGGCTCGGCCGTGCGCTTCCGGTAACGCTGTATGAAAAGCATATCAAACCGCTCGCTCCGTACGCCGTCCGCGGTGTTATCTGGTATCAGGGTGAAAGCAACAGCAGTGCGGTATCGGACGCGAACGGATACCGTACATTATTGCCGGGGCTTATCGGCGGCTGGCGCGGCTTATGGGACGAGCGCGATATGCCGTTCATCTATGCGCAGCTCCCGAACTACAAGGGCGACGAACCGGACGCATGGGCGATAACCCGCGAGGCGATGCGTAAAGCGCTTACCGTGCAGAACACGGCGATGGCGGTTACTATCGATCTCGGCGAGACGAACGATATTCATCCGAAGCGTAAGAAAGAAGTGGGCAGACGTCTTGCGCTCGGCGCGTTGGCGAAGGCTTACGCAAAGGATATCATCGCAATGGGACCGCTCTACCGCGGAATGAAACATGAAGGACGTGCGGTTCGTCTGCTGTTCGATCACGTCGGCACCGGGCTTGACGCGAAAAATCCGTCCGGGCTTACCGGTTTCACCATTGCCGGCAAGGACGGTAAATTCCGTGCGGCGAAAGCAGTCATCGACAAGGACGCGGTTCTGGTGAAGAACGACATCGGAAACGACGCGGTAGTGATACGTTACGCATGGGCAAACGATCCTGCATGGTGTCTCGTGAACAGCGCGGGACTGCCCGCGTCGCCGTTCACAACCGCGATCTAAGCGGTACAACCGCCGTCATCGCCATGTCACTTCGCTCCCGTACGTATTTTTGATACACGTTCATCGCAGGCTTTCGCCTCATCCTCCCTGCCGGCTTTCCGGTACAGTGCGGCAAGTCTTTCAATGAGCCGGATGGTATCGGGATGACGGTCGCCGGATGTTTTTTCATACAGCGGGATTATTTTTATGCAGGATGTTATTGCCGCGGCAACGGTATCGCCGGCGACAAGCTTCAGGTTCCGTTCGCGGATCGTCAATGCCTGTGAATAGTGATCAGCGGCGGCCACGTTGCTGCCCATGCGCTCCAGTGCCGCACCGACATCCTCCATACTTTCAGCCGTGCGTACACTGTTCGTCCCGTGGCGTTTTTTGTTCATCGTGAGTACACGCGTGTAGAACGCATAGGCATTCGTCAGGTCGTTTGCAGTCATGGACAGACCGCCGAGACGCCGCAGCGTATCGATAAGAGCGTTCGTGTCGGCAGTGCCGGGCCGGTCGTAGCATGAGCGCAGCCGCTGCAGATTGAGCACCGCCTGCGCGGTGTCGCCCGCGGCGGTATACCGGTCGGCGAGCGTAGACAGGAACGCGAGCGTGGCGGGGTGATTCGAACCGTATTTTTTTTCGCAGAGCATGAATTCCTGCTGTGCCGACTGCAGCGCTGCCGGATAATTTTTCAGCTCGGTATGCTGGTCGGTCAGGAGGCGATAGAGTTCCGGTTTCTGTTTATTACCGTCGGGCAGCGCGGTGATCATACTGTTGATGCCGTCGTACTGTTCCTGCGCATGGACATCATCGGCAAGTTTCGCATATGCGGCGCCGAGCCAGACTTTCGAAGTAATCAGGGAAAAACGATCCGGCGATGACATCTGTTCATATCGGGCAACCGAGCGTTCGAACAGCGGTTTCGCCTGTTCATACTGCTCCTGGCGGTAATAGACCATTCCAAGATAGAACGGCAGCTCGGTGACCGTGGCGGCGGTATCGGCATGTGAGGCGGTATAAGCGATAGCCCGCTCGAGCAGCGGCTGTGCTTCTTTGTTGCGTTGCAGTTCGGCGCAGACGATACCCAGTTTTGCTGAAAGGTCCGCTGCTGTTGCCGTCATCGATGCGGGTGCATTCGTGTATGGCGCGAGCAGTCCGGCATACAGCGGCGCTGCCCCGGCATAATCGCCCCGGTAGAGATACGAGTCCGCAAGATATTGTTCAGCAGTAACGGTTTTCGGGTGACCGGCGGGGTATGCCGTACGGAATCCGTTGCGAGCCTGAACGAGCAGCGGTTCAGCCATAGCATACTGTTCATCATCAAAATAGAATTGTGCAAGTTCCAGTGTAACATCAGCGGTGCGGGGATGATGAGCCCCGAACAGCGACAGACATGCCGCACGGTTGCGTCTGGCGATGGCCACCGCCTGCGCGTTGCCGCCGGATGCCCGTATCGTCCTGCCGAGACTATGACGGCAGGATATTGCTTCAAGATGATGCGGGCTGAAACGCTTTTCAATTATCGATAATGCTTTTGTGTACAGGATTATCGCGCGGTCGTACGTGTGCTGTTTTTCATATTGTACCGCCACGTTGATTATCGCCTCGGCCGTATCACCGGTGGCGGCGCCGAAGACCTCGGTCATTTCCCGGGCGCTCTGGGCAAGCTGTATCGCCGCGTTACTGTCGCCGCGTGCCGCCGCAAGGTCAGCCCGTCGATTCATATTCTGTGCGATCCGCGGGTGCTCGGGGCCGTACATGGCAGTGAGCGTTTCATGCGCGCGGGTGAGGCATACGCCTGCTTCGAGGAACTTTTTCTGCTGCTGATAATACTGCGCATACGCCTCAAGACGTGTCACGGTTTCGCTTCTGTTACGGTCGAACGATTTTTCCCAAATGTCATACGCCCGCTGACGCAGCGGTTTGGCGTCGGCGAACAGCAGCTGCATTTCATAGACCCCGGCAAGTCTGATAAGCGTTGCCGCCACATCCGCATGATTGCTGCCGCTGTCGCGCTCGCGTATACCGACGGCTTCTTCCAACGCGTCTTCCGCCTGCGGGTACTGCCCGAACCATTGAAACAACTGCGCAAGGTGTTCCCAATAAGCGGCGGTGAGGGAATCGTCGGGCGCAAACGACTTCCCGCTCATCGCGACTGCAATGGTCATGTTCGATACGGCGCCGTCGTATCTCCCCTGTGCATAGAACATATCCGCCAGCAGTTTGTATGACGCGGCCAATTCTGATGTGTCGTCGCCGAACGCCTTTTTCCGGATTGCATGCGCGCGGTACAAGAGCGGCGGGATATTGGAAAAAGCACCCGTGATGAAATATATCTCCGCAAGACCATGGATCGTTGCCGCCACTTCCGGATGCTCGCGGCCGAGGCTGCTCTCATAGAGCGCGGCTGATCTCTTGTACGCCGCTTCAGCACGCGTGTACTGCGCATTGGTTGCATAGAGATATGCCGCAGTCCGGAGCGCAAACGCCATATTTGTGTTCGTCGCGCCGGCTGTCGTTTCGAGTATGGCAACCGCGTTTGATGCCGCGGAGAGCGCTTCCAGATAATGCCCCTTGGCGCACAACGTGTTCGCCGACGATAAAAGCGTTGTCCAGTTGATCTGTGCAGACAGCGGCATACCCAGTGACAGGAATATCAGCGGATACAGGATTATGCTGAAAAAGATTCTTCCCATGAGTACATCCTGAATAATTGAAGTAACGCAATGCAGTATATATCGTCAATCAGCATCGTCAAGATGTATCCGGGCACTGTTTCAGGTGATATACTATCGCTGGTGTATGTATGATATAGTATGGGAATATGTGTGAAACGTTTGGGCAGTGAAATCGATAGAACGATCTGTGAACAGCCTCACACAGGCGCTTCACAGACATTTCGTACGCAATTCGGTATAGTACAGGTGAATAAAAAAACAAGGAGGCAGCGTATGAACATTGAAGAAGAAAAAGGAACGTTGACGGTGGTGCTCGGCAGAGGGGCGATATCCCGCTATGAACTCGGTGTGCTCAAGGCCGGTGACGTGGTCCGCATGGCCAACAACGCGGGGCGGCCGTTTGCGGTGGAGTTCAACGGCAGACATGTGGCGCGTGGGGAGGCGGTGGTGCTCGGATTCAAGACCGCAAAGCCGGTATTCGGCGTCAGATTATCGCAGGTCCCCGGCGAACCGCTGACCGCGGACCCGTTTCCGCCGCTCAACGATCTTGTCGAGATTCTTCCAGCGGAGATAGTGCTTGACCGCGTGCCGTTCTCGATGGCTGAACTCACCGATGTCGGCGTGGGTACTGTCATCGCGCTCGAACGCCTTGTCGACGGTGATATCGATCTTGTCGTCGCAGGCATGACGGTTGCCCGCGGCAGGCTCATGGTCCATGGCGAGAATTTTGCGTTCCGGGTAACGGAGAAGACAATCGCCGTGAAAGAACAGGTCGCACCGCGCATATCAGGTGCGCTCATCGAGCCCGCGCGTGAGCCCAGAATAAAGGAATATGACTTCAGACGTCCGGATAAATTCTCGCGTGTCGCCGTGAACCGCTTTACGCAGATACATGAGCTTTTCGTGGAACATCTCAAGGCGATGATGCCCGAGACGGGAAACTACCGGGTAACCTCCACCGATCAGGCCGCGTTTTACGAAGTTGAGGATCATCTGAAGTCCGGAGACTACCGCTTTTTCATCGTGAGCACCGAACAGCGTCCCACCGGCATCAACTACATACCGTCGGTGTACGGTAACGGCGGGCGGGAGCTGAAGATTTTCGTACAGCCGGCGCAGACGAAGCACACGCATTTCCGCGAGAAGGAATATCAGGATATGCTTGCCTGGTGGCGCGACGAAATGAAAAAGTGGTACGGATTTCATTTGTTTCTCGTGGCCTATCATAAGGATAGTGTTTTCGGTAAACTCGCCAGCGACCGCAGCGTTGAGGAGCTGTTTCTTACGCCGCTTGCCAACGGCTGGAAGGCGCTGGTGAACACGCATCTGCATCTGAGCAAGATGAGTGATAAACCCGAGGATGCGCTCATCATCCCGAAGAACGACATGATCCTGTATTCGACCATAGGTGAAGAGAACAATCCTTCAAGCACCTGCTTCATCATCTATCCGTATATCACGATAGAGCCGGTCATCCCGCTCATGGAGTGACCGATGACACGCGAGGAGATTACCGCAACGCTGTCGGCTTTCGACAGTCTCAAAGGTATGAACGTCATCGACCGTTCGCGTATCGCCGGTGCGGGGACGCCGCTCGTCTGCCGCACCGAGCGTGCGCTTTTTTATCAGGGCGATCCTGCCGACCGTACCGCCATAGTGCTCGACGGACGCATCGATTTGGTGAAATACCGGTCCGACGGCACATCGGTCATCATGCGAAGCGCGCAGGCGGGCGAATGGATAGGGCTAGCCGAGACCATCACTGCGGGGCCGTATCTCACCGACGCGGTGACGCGTTCGGAAAGTTCGGTGCTCATCTTCACCCGCGACAGGTTCATGCCGCTCATGTCGCTTGGCGGTATTAAGGACTCCGTGCTCACCATGCTTGCCCGCGGGTATTACGACGTGTACAGTCAGCTTGATGCGCGCTCACCGGTTGAGAAAATATCCGCGTTCCTCAGATCCCGGGCGGAACTGTCGGGCGGCGGCGAGACCATCATCGAGATCACGCAGGAGGCGCTTGCTGAAGCGATAGGTTATACGCGTGAGACGGTGAACAAGACGCTTGCGGCACTCGCATCAGACGGCGCCGTAACACTGTCGCGGGGAAAGATTGTCGTTACCGACGTGAAGAGGCTTGATGCGTCTGAATGAATGTGGCGCGTAACGGCGCACGGGCGTTGACTTTCCTCCGGAACATACTAAATTCGTTCATGACTTCCGGACCGAATCCGCATTGAGGACTTACCGGCATGGAACAAAAAAAGACCGGCGCGCTCATGTTCACTCTGTTCTTCGGCGTGCTCATGGGGGCGCTTGATATCGCCATCGTGGGGCCGGCGTTTCCCGCCCTGCGCAGCGCGTTTGACATAACCGCGCGTCAGCTTTCGCTTATCTTCACCGTATATGTGACGATGAATCTCATCAGCGCCCCGCTTATCGCGCGGCTGAGCGACCGTTACGGCCGGCGTATCATGTATGTATTTTCCATTCTGCTGTTTGTCACCGGCTCGGTTGTGATCGCATGCGCGTCGTCATTCTGGGTGCTTCTGCTGGGGCGCGCCATACAGGGATTCGGCGCCGGCGGTATTTTTCCGGTGGCAAGCGCCGTCATCGGCGATGTGTATCCGCCCGAGAAACGCGGACGCGCGCTCGGACTCATCGGGATGGTATTCGGGCTTGCGTTCATCATCGGTCCGATTATCGGCGGCATCATCCTGAAATTCTGGATATGGCGCGGACTGTTTCTCGTCAATGTTCCCGTTGCAATCGTGCTTATCGTGCTGGCCGTACGGAATCTGCCGCATCAAAAACGCAGCAACGTCGCCCCGTTCGATTTCCCCGGCGCACTGTGCATTTTCCTGATCCTCGCCCCGCTGTCATTTGCCATAAGCCAGATTGACACCGGGCATCTGCTCAGCAGTTTGACGTCGCTCCGCGTTTTCCCGATGTTCATCGTGTCGCTGCTGTCGCTATTCCTGCTGAGAATTGCGGAACACCACGCGAAAGACCCCATTGTGCGGCCGTCACTGGTGGAGATGCCGCAGATATTTCAGGTAAACATGCTGTCATTCGCCGCCGGGTTCATCGAAAGCGCCATCGTATTTCTTCCATTGCTCGCGGTGAGCGCGTTCGCCGTCTCAAACAGCACGGCCAGTTTTCTTATTCTGCCGCTTGTTGTCGCTACCGCGATCGGTTCGCCGCTTGTCGGCCGTCTGCTCGATGCGGTCGGCGCCAAAAAGGTCCTCCTTATCGGCACCCTCATTCTCGCCTCGGGTTTGTCCATCGTCGCATTCCTCGGAACGCTGTTCGCGTTCTTTATCGCGGGGAGCGTCATCATGGGTTTCGGTCTCATTACGCTCCTCGGCGCGCCGCTCAGATATATCGTGCTGCGTGAGGCGCGGCTCGAAGACCGTGCGGTGGCACAGGGTGTGCTTGCCATTTTCGGCGGCACCGGTCAACTCGTCGGGGGCGCGCTGTTCGCGGCGTTCATCGCAAGCGCGCACACGCCGCTCGGCGGATATACCCTGGCCTATGCGGTTGCCGCCGCATGCGCCGTGCTGTCGTTCATCGTATCCGTGTTTCTGCATGATGAGCCGAAGCGCACAGCGAAAGCGTAGAACAGCGGCTGTACGGGAAAGGGCGATGTGCCCCTGATATATTATTGTTTCATCAGAAGTGAACGCAGCCGTTTAACGCCTTCGTCATTGTCGAAGCCGACGGCGGATCGCACCGACAGCGGGATATCAAGCCCCGCTTTTTCACGTTTGAGAAGCATGAGATTGACGCAGTCCCGTATTTTGTCGGGAAAGAATATACCGTAATGCGCGATGAGACCCATCGAATCGCTGTCCACGGGGTTTTTCTCGTGGATGATGCGGTTATAAAAGAGTTTCGCAAGCTCGTCGGTTATTTTCGTGTAGTGGATCTTCTGATTCGTTGACTGGAAATACGCCTCTTCCACGCGCGGCCAGAGACGGGTGTTGCCGAAGACCTTCGGATCGGTGCGGAGCGTTTCGAGATCGCTTTCCGAAAGGAAGTCCCTGCTCAGGAGCGCCGTTGATGACTGGCGGATGAAGAGGTCGGGAAACTGTTCGGCGAGATAATCCGCGTCTTCCATGGTGACGCCGACAAGCTGCATGGTCTTGTTGATCTTGAGCAGACGGTCCATCGTCGTGAAGACCTGCTTGATCATGGTCAGGCGCCCGTAGAGCACCGTTTTCAGCTGGAATTTCCGTTTATCCTTGGTGCAGTATTTGTTCATCTGCGCGACGAATGAGATCTGCTCATCAAGCACAATCCGTGCTACGCTCGTGTCCACCTGCCGCGATGTCTGTATGTGCAGCTCCGTTATCTTCGCGAGCTTGTCGGCTATGTACTTTTCGAATTCCTCGGGTGTGGCGGTTGCCGGGTCGATCTCTTTCTGCGGCTTCTGTTTCGGCTGTTCGATAACCGCGGCGGGCAGATCGGTGGTCGAATCGAAATCGAATGCCGGAGGTGCGGCGGCTGCGCTCGCTTCCCGCGCGGCTTTTACCGCGGCATGATCGATATTGTCGGTGACTATCATTTTCACCACGGATTCTATCGCATGTTCGTCGCCCCAGGCGCGGAAGCTCTTTTCGAATTCCACCGTCGCCCGCGTGTGCTCGAACGCCTCTTTATACTGACGGACGATATCCAGGAGTTCGTGCATGTTCGAATGCGCCGTCCACCAGGTTGCCATGTCGCGTACCAGTATGTTTTTCTGGAGTACCGCGATATCGGCCTCGCCGATTCTTTTCTCATCGATGTATTTTTTGAACGGCGTCAGATCGTGCGCACCGAGGAAATCGCGCATGACGGCTTTGAGCTCGGTCTCGTCGGGAACGTTCAGCGTCTTGAATTTCGCATAACACCAGAGCACCGCATGCATCTGGTCGCGGAATATGCGGATGAAGAGCGAAAGCATCTCCTGTACTTTCTCCGTCGGAACGGCGTCGGGCAGACGTACCTGCGAGGCAAGACCGTATTGCAGTGCGTGTGCGGCACTTACCTGTTCATACGGCGTGGTGTAACCGAAGATATAACCGGCGAAGTCGTTGACGACATGATCGAGATGGAACTCCGCGGTGTGGATCTCCGATGCAAGCTTTTCGCGGACGAGTGTGCGAAGCCGGTCATCGGTGGCGCGGAGGAAATACGCAGTAATGCAGACATGCGTCGCCTGAGCGCCGGTGGATTTTGATACCAGCGAACATACGCTGTGGTAGAAATCGTCGTGTACCTGCTGCAGGGATGCGTGTTTTTTATTTTCAGATGACATACAACAAGTATACCTCTGCCGGGGGACAAGGTCAAGCGATTTTTATCGGACGTTCTGCCGGTTGTCGGTACGATACGCCTGGGGGGAACACCCCGTCCATTTCATGAACGTCGTTGAGAAATGGGAATGGCTTGAGAAGCCGAGATCGAGCGCGATATCGGTTATCGCCCGTTCTGTAGTGCAAAGCCGTTCTTTTGCGGCAAGAACCTTTTCCCGTATGATGTATTCGTAGAGCGGTATGCCGACAGCGGCTTTGAATCTGCGGCGGAGCATCTCCCGCGACAGGCCGGTCTGCGAGACGATATCGTTCAGGCCGATGCGTTCGGTGATATGGTCATGGATGTAGCTGAGCGCCGGCTTGAGGGCGGAATCGGCATGAGCGGAAGACGTTGCCGCCGGTGCGGATGCGATGGCGCGGAGGAGTATGTCAAGTGTGTTGCGTGTGACGATGGTCTCGGCGAGACCGTTTCTGCCGATGAGCGCCTCAAGCATCGTTTCGAACACCGGTTTCAGAACGGCGCCGGTCTGCATCGGGCGGCGGGGCAGTGCCGCAAGCGACGTGAAAAGCCGCTGCGTCTGAGTTACGGAAAGACCGAGAAATCGTTCGTGGTGTGACGGTACGCGGATGATGATCCAGAAAAAGTGCGGCTTTTGCAGCGCGATAGCCCCGCCTTCATGCTGCGTGCCGGGCGGTATGCGGATGAGGTCGCCGCCTTTCAGCATATGCGTCTCATCTCCCGAGACGATGTCAAAGATGCCGTTCGCCACATAATAGAATTCAAGTGCCCCCGGATGAACCTGACGCCGTATGAAAAGCCCGGCGCTGCCGCGTTTGCCCTGCCCGATGGATACGATATGCGGCAGTGTAAGCCGGTCGCTGTAATACCGGCGGTCTTTCTGTTTCACCGCACCGCCGGGCTGGGGACCGAAGCAGCGCTGTTCACGCATATTATAGATATTGATGATCGATGCGTCCGCGGGAAGCGATGTTCGTTTAGCGATGGTTCCCATGTTATACGATGTATACCTGCGCAGATTGTGATAGTCGCACCGGTCGGGTATGGATATAGTATAGTGGAACGATGAAAAAAAACAACGGAGCGTTCCATGGACAGTAATGCGGCAGCGGCGCGTGATTTCATTGAGCACGAGACGCAATTCCATCTGGGGGCGCTGCTCACCGAACAGCCGCATCCGAAAACGGTGACGCTGTCGCAGACCACCGCATCCGATATTTCCGCAGGTATAGCGATGCTTCAGTCGGTGGACGGTGATATTATCGGTTTGGCAGATACGGTATTCGGCAGTCCCGAGTTCGCATCGCTCACGGCTGATATCACCTCGACGTTCCGCGCGGGCGGGCGCATCTGTTTTTCCGGCTGCGGAGCGACGGGACGTCTGTCGATCCTGCTTGAGACGATGTGGCGGAAATACTGGAAGGATACCAAAACGCTGCCGAAGGGAATTGCCGCACGATATCCGGATGCCGCCGACAAAGTTATCAGCATCATGACCGGCGGCGATTTCGCGCTGGTGCGGAGCGTTGAATCATTCGAGGATTACACGGAATTCGGCCGCGAACAGGTGCGGGAAGCCGGTCTCGGCGCGGGCGATATGCTGGTGGCGGTTTCCGAAGGCGGTGAGACGTCGTCGGTCATCGGTACCGCGTTTGAGGCGCTTGCTGCGGGAGCGCGTGTGTATTTTGTCTGCAATAATCCGCTTGCACTTCTGGCGAAAACAGTTGAGCGCTCGCGGATAATAATCGATGAACCGCGGGTCACAAAAATCGAGCTCGCATCGGGCCCGATGGCCGTTGCCGGTTCCACGCGCATGCAGGCGACGACGTCGGAGCTTCTGGTGCTCGGCGCGGCGCTTGAGATGTCGCTTGAAACTATCCTGAATCCGGACGATGCAGGTACAGCCGGTGCGGCGCGGTTTGCCGAACAGTATGCCGCACTGCAGAAAATTCTGTCGTGTAAAGAAAATCGTGACGCAATGGCCCGTATGGTATCGACGGAAGCGGCGGTGTATCGTGCCGGCGGTGCGATTACGTATCTGGCAAAGGAAATGCTCCTCGATATTTTCACTGATACCACCGAACGTTCGCCGACATTCATGTTGCCGCCGTTTCGCCGGGCTGATGATGCAGTTGCCCCGCGCTCATGGGCGTTCGTCAAGCATCCCGGACTTTCCACCGTAGACGCGTGGCGTCATGTGTACGTGCGGGAACCGCGCTGTCTTGACTGGACGCCGGAGGATTACAGCCGCATGGGCGCACCGGAACGCGCCCGGCCGTTTCCGCCGAAGATAACGAAAGGCGATCTTATGCAGTTTTGCATCGGGAATGAACCGGATGCGTCCCGCTGTTCCTCGCCCGAAGACACCGCCGTGATGGTGCTTTTCGGGAATGAACTGCGCGATACCGGGTTTATCGATGCGGGGAAAAAGATGTCGTCCGGATTCACCAGGAGCGCGGCGTTCATTATCGGAGATAATGCGCCCGGGTATGATAGTGAAAATGTATTTCATGTGCGCTGCAAATTACCTGTGTCGCGTCTCGGACTCTGGAAGCATCTTGCCGCGAAACTCGTGATGAATACCGTCTCAACCGCGACGATGGCGCTCATGGGACGCATCCGCGGGAACTGGATGATGTACGTTGAAACGTCGAACAAGAAACTTATCGACCGGGGAACGCGTTTGATAGCGGAGATCGCCGGCGTGTCGTATGACGAGGCGTGTTATGCGCTTTTCGAAACGAGAGATGAACTGACGCGCTGGGATGCCGGAACGCCGCGGCCGTCGCCGGTGGCGAGGACTATTGAAAAACTGACAACTGCAGTGCCGGCCGGCAGCATCTGACACCCGCCGCGTTTTGATGTATAATGAAAATCTGCCGGGAGTAATCATATGAGCGCATCAATTATCTGGGCTGAAAATAAGACTGCACCCGAACTCAACCGCCTGCTTCGTTCCCTCGGTGAAGAATATCCTGTGTATCCGCATGCGCATTCCAATGCTGCGGAGGGCGAGGTTAGCGTCATTTTTCAGAATATCGGCGATATGAACGGCTATGAAATAGAACGGTCAGTGTCATCCTCTGCCGTCGTCCGGTATGGCCGTTTGCGTGATGCCGCCCGTGCAACGGGAAGCCTGCTCGCCGGTATGCATGCGGGCAGTACAGTACGGGAGACATGCGCATTCACTGAACTCGGTATGCTTCTTGACTGCGGCCACAACGCCGTTGTCACCGCGGCGCAAATCAGGAAATGGCTGCGTCATCTCGCGCTGCTGGGATTCGACACGGCGATGATATACACCGATACCGGCTACCGGCTGCCGGGTGAACCCGCCTTCGGCTACATGCACGGCGCATACACGTTTGAGGAAATGCGCGATCTTGATTCATATGCGGTGGATCTCGGCATTGAGCTTGTAGCGTCCATTCAGGCGCTCGGGCATCTGGAACAGGCGCTGAAATGGGCGCCGTATCAGCATCTTCGTGACACCGAACATATTCTTCTCGTCGGCGATCCGAAAACCGAAGCGCTGATAGAAAAGATGATCGCTTTCTGGTCATCCGCCCTGCGGAGCCGGAGAATTCATCTCGGCATGGATGAGACATACGATCTTGGCCGGGGACGTTACCAAGATGTTCATGGTCATCGGGCCGGACTTGATATCTATGTGGAACACCTGTCAATGGTTGCGCGCATATGCCGGCGTTATGGAATAAAACCGCTGGCATGGTCTGATGTACTGTTCCGTTTTGCGGGTAATGCGGACCAGCATTACGGCAGCGGCAGCCGCATCCCCGACGGCATACGTAAGCAGATTCCCGGCGATCTGGATCTTGTCTATTGGGATTATTATAATTCCGATGAGGTTCATTATACGGAGCGTATTGAAAAGCACCGCGAACTCGGATACGAGCCCATTGTGGCGTCGGGCGTGTGGACATGGCCGACATTCTGGCATGACTGGACGCGCACCGAACGTTTCGCCGTTCCCTGTATCAAAGCCTGCCGTCAGTCCGGGATCAAGCGTCTGCATTTCACGCTCTGGTCCGATGACGGCGGTTTCTGGGCGCTTGACTCGGCGTTTGCCGGTCTCGCATATGTCGCGGAACATTGTTACAACGACTCGGTGGATATGGACTGCCTGGCCCGGCGATTCAACGCGGTCACCGGTTCCGATCTTGCGGCACATCGCTGCGCCTCCGCGATCAACGATCCGCTCGCGGTGTGCAGCGTCATGTGGGACGATCCGCTGCTCAATATCTATCTTCGTCATGTTGATAATGAAGACGGCTCACGCCTTTCAAAATCCGCGGCGGCATACGCTGAGACAGCCCAATCGCTTGAATCCGTATCCGGTGATCGTGCTGCCGGTGACCTCGGTCATGCCGCGCTGGTAGCCCGTGTGCTGGCGCAGAAGACCGGATTGGCGGCCCGATTATTCCAGGCATGGAATAAAAAAGAACGGCAGGATATCGAAGCGGTGCGTGCGCTCATTCCGCCGCTCGTGACCGATCTCGAAGCGTTGGCCGCATCGTTCAGGCGTCAATGGCTGTCTACATGCAAGCCGTTCGGGCTTGAGGTTTTGCAGATACGTTTTGCCGGTCTTGCGGCGCGGTATCGCGAACTTGATCTGCGGCTGAATGAATTTGCTGAAGAAAAAATTCGTGAAATCCCCGAGCTGGATGAACATCTGCAGGGTGTATTTCTGCCCGCGCGGCATAACACGTATCGCGGTCTGGCAACAGGCGCGCGCATATTTTAGCGATTGGAGAGACGATATGCATGCTGAAGTGAAAAATCATCACGGAGCGCCGGCGTTATTCATCGATGGAAAGCCGGAGCTGTTTGACGGCTATTGCAGTTATTTCCCGCTGCCGAAGTTCTATGCGGATTATGCGTCCGGCGGCGGAAAGTCCTTCATCATCACGGTGTCGCTTTCCGGGCGATGGGTGCGGCAGTCCACCGAGAATGAAGTTGCCGAATACGATGTCCCCATCTGGAAGGGACCGGATACCTACGATTTCAACGGCCTTAACGCAAAGTTGAAAGAAGTCATCGACGCATGTCCGAACGCGCGTGTCATTGTCCGTCTCTACCTCGACAGTCCGCGCTGGTGGGACGCGCTTCACCCCGACGAACTCGTGAGTGATCCTGATGGAAAACAGGGGCGTGCCGCGATCGCATCAACGATCTGGCGTAGTGATACCGCAGTTGCGCTGAAAGCTGTTATTACACATCTTGATGCATGCCGTTACAGCAGCAATGTCATCGGCTATTTTCTTACCGGACAGGGAACCGAGGAGTGGTATTATCCCGATAATAAATTCCTGTTCGGTCCCGTCATGGAACGCGCGTTCCGTGAATGGCTCACACGCCGCTACGTAGACGACGATGGCCTCAACCGTGCGTGGAATACCGGAGATAAGCGGATATCATCGGTGACGATACCCGGCATGCGGGAGATGAACGTTCCCGCAGAGCGGATGCTATTTCTGGGCAACAGTGAAAAACGCACCATCGATTTTCTGGTGTTCATCTCGGAACTTATGGCTGAAACGATTCTCCACTTCGCCGGGATTGTGAAACACGGCCGTGCCGGCGTTATCTGCGGCGCTTTTTACGGATATATCACCTACAGCAATGCGCTGATGGGGACATTTGCACTCGAGAAACTGCTTGCATCGCCGGATATCGATTTTGTGAGCTCGCCGAATCTGTATGTTGAGGCGCGGCGGCTCGGGACACCATGGCCGAGTCAGAGTGCGGTGGATTCCGTGAAAGCCGCCGGAAAACTATGGCTCAACGAAAGCGACATTCGCACACATCTTACGCGGAATTTCTATCAGGTTCCGGGTTTTTGTCCGGAAACGCATCCGATCTATGGTAAAAACGTTGCTGTCTTCAACGGCTATACGGGTGTGCGGGAAGGAATCGCCGCATTGCGGAAAAGTTTCGGCTGGGCGCTTGCGAAAAGCGTGGACTGCTACTGGTTCGATCTGGTCCGCGGCTATTATGACGACCCGGTGTATCAGGATGAATTGAGCCGCTTCGGAAGGATATTCGGCGAGTCGCTCAATCTTGACCGGACCAGCGCGGCGGCGGTGGCCGTGGTGCTCGATCCGGTCGCGTCAAGCGTGCTGCATCCCCACGGGCGCGGACTGCTCACGCGTCTCGTCATGGATCAGATCGGCGAGTTGAGTCAGTCCGGCGTGCCGTTCGATGTGCTGATGCTGAACGATCTTGAAACCATCGATGCATCGCGATACAGGATGCTTTTCTTCTGCGGTGCGTTCACCATCACGTCACGGCAGCGGACGGTACTGGAACAGCGATTCATGAACGGCGGACGTCATCTTGTCTGGTGTTACGCGCCCGGCATCTATGATGAGAACGGATACGATACGGCGAATCTGTCACGCATGACCGGAATCGACCTTGCCGTTGAGGAGCGCGCGGCGCCCATGCAGATGTCTTCTTACACACGCGACACGCCGTTGACGCAATGGCTTCCCGGTGAACTCTACTTCGGTGCGGCTGTGACCGCAGGTCCCCGCGTGCGATGTGTTGACACGGGGGCGGAGATCTTCGGCTCCACGACTGACGGCGCCCCCGGCTGGGTGAAAAAAACGTTCGCCGCATATTCGTCGGTGCATTTTGCCGTGCCGTGCATCCCTCCGGAAATACTCCGGTCGCTCTACACCGATGCGGGTGTTCATATCTACAATCACGCCAATGACATATTCTATGCCAACCGTAATTATATCTCGCTGACGCCGCATGAGCGGGGTGTCCGCCGGATACAGCTTCCTCAAAAAGCCGCTTCAGTGTGCGAACTTTTCACCGGTCGTATTGTCGGACGCGATTGCGACAGTTTTATCGATGAAGTCGAGGCGGGAGACGTGAAGCTCTATCAGCTCTGTTGGTGAATGTAACCGGCGTGCGATAGTTCTGTTTGCTGTTCCTATCGAACACCCGCGGCACCGAGCATGAGCAGACGGAATTCATTGCCGGTGCTCTTCGGATTTTTATCGGCAAGGACTTCAACGCGTACACGGTGTTTGCCGGGCTTGCCGTCCGAGATCATGATCATGCGGCGATAACCGCCCCAGGTCTGATCGAACCACGAATCCTCCACGCGCGGGTCACCGTCGTCAACGGTTATCTTCGCCTTGCCCATGGGGCCTTTTACCACCCAGTATGACAGGAACAGTTTGTCGCCGGTCACGTCGAATTCGATGACACTGCCGGGGACGGCACTTTTATAGCATTTGTTCGCCTGCGTTGTGTCAAGCGTCCATCCCTCATTCGCCGCCGGGGTGAGCGCATCGGCTTCGGCTATCATGGTGTACTGGAATTTATCGGTTAACAGCGGCGCGGGAAGCGCTGCTGCATCGGCTGCCGCATCCGGCATGGCCTTGATGCGATCGAGCATCTCACCGATGAGTTTTCCCGCGTAGGCGTGGCCGATGTCGTTGGGATGTATGTTGTCGGGGCTGATGTCCCGCCAGACGATGCGCTTCGCCGCAAGCTCCGGCCAGACAAGGTCGCGGTAACTCACCATGGGGATGCCGTAGTGCGTACCGATCTTGCTTTCCCATTCCTGCGCGTTGCCGCCCGCTTCGTTCACCATAAACATAAGGAGCACGCCCGGCTTTCCCGGATCCGCCATGATCTGACGGATGACGCCTTCGTACGACTCCGCCCGCTCCTGCGTGTTGCCGTCATTCACCGCGTATTCGACCACGATGAAGTCCGGTTTCTTCGATAGAAGATCGCGCTGTATGCGCATGGAGCCGTAATCGGAACCGGTGGCGCCGATGCCGGCATTGATGAGCGTACACTCAGCCGCGGGAAAATTCCGTTTCCACCATGCAAGCATGTGACCCGCATAACGTTTATCAGCTGTAGACGCGCTTGCCCCCTGCGTAATCGATCCGCCGATGACGCCCACAGTCACTTTGCCGGCGGCGGCTTTCGCGAACGCACGTTTGATGCGTGCTACGTTGCCGTCGCTCACCACGGCGCGCTTGAACCACTCAGCGGGGAGCGGTTTGGCAAGTTCCGCCGCAAGCTGTGCGGCCTTCTCATCGCGCCGCATCGAGACGTCGTCGAACCATGCCGTGCCCGCGCCGAAGAGTATCATGGTGAACTGGAGCACCGTGGCCTTCGGCGGCACCACGACGGTGACGAAATATTTTTTCCAGTCGCTCGTACCTGCCTGAAGCGATGTGCCGGTGTAGGAGAGACGCTTGCCGCTTTCGTCGAAGCAGTCGCCGGATATGTACGCGCCGCGCGTGACATCGGCTGTCTTCACATATGCCTCAAGTATATAGGTCTCGCCTTCCTTCACCGCAATGCGCTGAAACGCGCTCGGCCACGACTGTTTGTCCGTGGGCGGCACCGTGATGCGCATCGACGCCGTGCCGGAATGAGCCGACGCGGTGTCGCGTGCAAATGCGGCATCAACGCCGCCTGCGCCGGTATTCTTCCAGTGCAGAGCGCCCTCGTCGCCGGCATCCTCGAAACTGATGTTGCTTAAGGATTCAGCGGCGCTGCAGAAAAATCCCGCGGTGAATATGGCGATACACACGGTGAGGAATCGTTTATGTATATTGTATGTCATTATGCAATCTCCCTGGGCAGAACTATATCACGGCTTCTGTTATTCTTCAAACCGGAATACGGTGATGCTCTGCTTCGGCACCGTATCGCTGAATGTGCTGGCGCTGACGGCGCCCTGCGTAATGCCGCTCCACTGCACGCTGTCGGCGGTGATGCTTTTGTCGTACCGCGCGCGTGAATATTTCTTTGCCGCAACGCCCGGTTCGATGCTCACGCGCTGGTCGTTGAACGCGGTGTTGATGACGAAGATCGTCGTCGTTTTTCCGGACGATGCGGCCACCGTGCGGATAAGGCCGTCCGGTTCGTCACTTGTCGCGCGCAGTATCGCCGCGCCGCGGGGACAGTATTTCGTGAAGAGTGAATACGAGAAGTAGACGGGGCGCAGTTTCCAGTTCTCGTCCTTGAACTCCCACAAACCGAAATCCATGAAGTTGAATCCCGGATAATTGACGCGGTGCAGGCACCAGATGGAAAACCCGTTGATGCCATTGTTGAGCGAATCGATGCATACGCCGCCGATGTACAGGCCGTTCTCGAACGTGCGCATGAATTTGTTGTTGCGGTCGGTGGTGTCCTTGTCGGAGACGCCGAATTCGGTGAGATAGATGCGCTTGTCCTTCCAGTTCGGGTCGTACTTTTTCACCGCAGCCCAGCGGTCCGCGGCATGGTCAACGAACATGGCTGCATCGTTCTTGCGCTTGTAGCTGTGCGTTGAATACACGTCGGCGATGTCGTTGAGCGCGATGACCGTTTTCGTGAACCAGGAAAGGTCCGACGACTCGTCGGCCACCGCAAGCTTGATGCGGTCGCGGAGTTTCGCCGATTTGAGCGCATCATGCACGGCGCGGTACAGTTCCACGTACTTGTCGAAGGTGTAACCCCGCTTCTTGAAGGTTATCTCCGGTTCATTGTAGACCATATAGTAATTGATGCAGGTGTAGCCTTTTTTATTCACGAGATAATCGAGAAGTTTCGCAACGCCGCTGCCGTGTTTGTCGGCGGGCAGATCCAGCGGACTTTTCGCGCCCCATTCAACCGAACAGATGATGACACGGGTGCCGAGTTTCTGGTGCATGTCGAGGATGCGGTAGAGGCTCAGCATGCCGTCGCTTTCCCAGTCGCAGGTCTCGCCGTCGACCGACGGGTTCCACATGCTCCATGGGATGAAGATACGCGCAAGGCCCATGCCCATTTCCTTCATGCGGCTGAAGATAATCTCGCCGTCGGCATCCACAACGCCTTTGGAACGGTTCTCTTTGTTGAAGAGCCAGGGATCGGTCTCCGCGCCGAAGCCGCTGAAGTCTTTCGTTATCACCTCGCCGGTGTTCCTGATATGCACGGTATCCATCGATATCTTCGGGGTGGCGGTGTAGTTCTTATTCTGCGTAAGCGTGACATCGTCGAACCACGCCGTACCCGCATCCATCAGTATGAGGCGCAGGCGCATCTTCACCGTCCCATCCGGCGTAACACCCTTGATCGATATGCGCGTCCAGTCGGTACTTGCGCCCGAAACCCCTCCGCTCTGGTCATGCGAGATCCGTTTGCCCAGGTCGTTGAGATATTCCATGGCCACATAGGCAAAGCTTTTCGTATTCTCCACGCGTATATACGCGGTAACGGTGAACAACTGCGACGGCGCCGCTTCGTACTCGCGCTCGAACGCGGGCCAGCTCCGCTTGCTGTCGGGAGCCGCGTACAGTTTTCCCGATGATGAACCGCTCCTGAACACGGCCGTGTCCCGCGTGAGTTCTGCGCTTATGCCGCCGTCATTGACGGTCCATCCCTCGGCGGGCGGTTTTTCGAATCCGCCGTCGGGAAGGATGTTGCCGAACGCCATGAGTGATGCGAGGACCGATACGATGCATAATCTGATAAGCATGGATGATACTCCGCAGTTTAGTAGAACGGTATCAGTATACATCATTTCCGTTTTCATGCCCAATGAAAAAAATGGTAAAATGTTTGTCAGAACTGGTAGTGGTATTTTCGGGTATATGTGGTACATTGCAATCGATATGAACGATGCTGTAAAGCAATTTCTGAAAAAGCTGCCGCCCGAATCATCATTTGTGCTGTACTCGATTCCCGGGTCGTCGCATAAACCGCTTGCCGCAGGCATATTCCGCGCGCCCGACGGCCTTGTCACCGTCGACACCTTCCGGGAATATCGTTTTCTCTATGTATTGTCCGGAACGGGTGATTATCACGACGGTACCGGCAAACGCAGAAAGCTCGAACCCGGAAGCATTGTTCACCGGAGACCCGGACTGAAGCACACGATACGCCGGCATACATCGTCACCGTGGGTGGATTTTTTCGTCACGCTCCCGGGGCCGCTCTTCGCTCCGCTGTCACGCTACCGGTTCATCACGGATGCCGACGTGCCGGTGCCGCCGGATGCGGTACTGCTCGGCAGAATAGGTTCATTCCTCGGCAGTATGCGCCGGTCCTCGGCGGCCTCGGTGCTCGAGGGCTTCTGTTCGCTTATCGCCGTGCTCAGGGCAAGTTATGAGGCGCGCCCGAAGACCCGGAACGAGGAGCTCGTTGATGCCGCGTGCACACTGCTGAGCGAAGCGCCGGTGAACCGCGTCAGCATACCGGATATCGCCGCGGAACTCATGACAGGCTATGAGACATTCCGCAAGGAGTTCAAGCGCATCGTCGGTGTGTCGCCGCATGAATATCACATCAGAAAAAAGATCGAACAGGCGCAGGCGTTTCTCGCCACGGGCATGACGGCGCGCGAGGCGTGCGGCAATCTTGGGTATCCGGATCAATTCTCATTCAGCAAGCAGTTCAAACGTTACACGGGCATGACGCCGGCGGAGTTCCGGAAACGGCAGCGCGTGTAGTTCATCGCTTTCTTTTCATGGTGAAAATATGATATTTCCCATCGCCGCTTATCTTCTTTCTATGGTAATATAATCTGCCGCCGTCTCCGGTCAACGTCGGCGCTTCAAGGAATTCACCAGTCGCCGCCGGGATATCAAGTTTTTTCGGCGTACTGAATCTATCGTCCGTTGTGGAACGAATCGAGACGCAGATCTCGGAGTCATACGTTCCTAATCTCATCCGGGTAAAAAAGAGTTCTTTCCCGTCGGATGATATCGACGGGGCATATACGATGTAACTGGTGTCGTTGATATTTCTCAGTAAATAATCAGATGAGCTGATTTTATTGAACGAAGCTCCGTTTTTTGCGGCAATGCCCAGTCTCGCTTCATCGGGTGCCGCCCTGCCGCTGAATCTGGCGTTGCAGTAATATAAAAGATTTCCGGCAGCGTTTATTTCCGCGTCCATGATAAGCCATCCGGGCGTATAGATATAGAAATTCCCCGTTACGGACGTAACCGCACCCACAGCGCCGTTACTCCATGTTGCCGTCAGGTAATTTTCCATGACCGTTGGATAATTCCTTGTAGAGACAAAATAAAAATTATGCTGCATATCCATGCTCGCAACACCGTCGAGGTGAGGGACAGTCCCGTTGACATTGGATATCTTTCCCATGCAGGTGAATGTTGTTTCATTGACGGCGGCAGCGTAATATAAGCTCGTATCATTTCCGTCATTAAGGCTGTTATAAAAGAGATAACTGCCGTCCTTTGCGATAAAAGGCTCCATGGCGTCCAGCGTGTGGCCGTTTATCGTTACTTCAGTTTCATCCGAGAATGCGGGGTAGGATACCGGTGCGGCCTGTTCCTGCCCGGTGAGTGCGGCGGTGAAATTCGCATTGCATGACACAAGAGAGACAGTAACTATCGACAATAAGATGATTCGTTTCATTGCTATGCTCCGGTTCATTTGTTGTTAGTTCCGCTCGTTTTCGTTCCGAACAAAATGCCCGCACGAAAGCATATCTCCTGCGCGTAAGTTCCGTTCAGCGCAACCATATCGAATATCGCGGTGTATGACGGAATGCATACGATATCGAGACTGCCGAGTGGAAAGGCTATCTCGAAAAACGGTTCGATGATCGGCACAACACCGAATGATGAGTCTCCGCCGGCGAATATGATATATGACGCATATATTCCGGCACCTGCACCGATTCGCAGTTTTATCGGTGCGCTGAGAAACTCATACGCTATGCTGCCGGTGACAGGCGCCGCGAAGAGTATATTGCTCACCGGTATCGGCGATGACGGCCCGAAGAGACGCGCTTCCGCAGTACATCCGATACGGAACGGACCGTCACCCAGCGGCGCACGCCAGAGAAAACCGGCTCCGGGACCGCCGAAGGTATGTGCCGTGTCGCCGGACAGCGATGACAGACTGAGCGAAAATCCGGTTTCGCCGGACAGCGACAGCGTGACAATAACTGCCGCAAGGATGATTGAAAACAATGTGCCGAATTTCATGCGACCTCCGGAAGATGCGTATAAATTTAACACCACTGGGTGCGACAATTGCACTGTCGCAGCAGTAGATCAGGGATTTATGATCAATTATTTCGACGCATACCGCTGATGCGCGATCAGTGCAAGACCCTTCGAAATCGACGTGAACAGCTCAGCGCTTTTCATCCTGTCTCTGCCGAAACGCCGTTCCAGTATCTGCTGCACCAACGGAATCTGCGTACTTCCGCCGACGGGGATGACCATGTCGATGTCGGCGGTGGTGAGTCCGGCGCGTTTGATTACCTCGTCGATGAGTGACGCCACGTTTTCCGCATGGCCGGCGATGGCTGTCTCAAATTCTGTCCGGTGTATGGTGCTCGCGATTCCCGACGGGCCGAAGCTCACGGCCATCGGTGCCGCCGTTTTTGACGACAGCGCTATCTTCGTCTCTTCACAGGCGCGCATGAACGCGTAACCGTAATTACCCTTAACGAGATGATAGAGCGCAGCACCTGCGTTCGGGTTGTCGCATGTCTGGCGTATTTCCATGAAAAGCGTTTCGTAATGCGCCTGCGAGAGTTCCATGATGCCGTCGAGTGTGAGAAGTTTGTCGTAGATGACGGCGGGCATGTCGCGGAGCACGCCGCCGATGGACCGTGTATGCGCGCCCCTGCCGAGAAGCGGATGAAGGAGTTTCTGTATCTCGCGGTCGAAATCGTCACCGCCGAGGAGAAGCCCCGCGTTCGCGCGGACAACGGCTTCATGATGTTCGATGCCCACCACCGAACAGTCGAGCGTTCCGCCGCCGAAGTCGAAGACGAGTGCCGTACCGTCGGCAAGCGTCCGTGCCCGTTCCACCGAGGCGGCAACGGGTTCGAGCGCAAAACTCACCTCGCGGAATCCCGCTTCCTTTGCCGCGGTGGTTATCTGCATCTCATAGTGGCGTTTCATCGCCGGCTCCTGCTCAACGGGCACCGGCATGCCCACGACAATGGCATCGCAGCGTGAGCCGGTCTGTGCACGTACGGCGTCCATGATGGCCCGGAAGAACTGCTCCAGAAGACGGAAGAGCGGAAGATTGTCGTTGAACACCTGCATACGCCGTATCGTCGGATATCTGAGCGCGGTCTTGAGCGATTTGAAAAAACGTCCCTTGAGCGCAGTATCTTCAAGCGTGTGTATGGGTACCGAGACGGTGGTGGAATCCTCTTTCATGCCGAGTTGCGCGGCCTTTGTCTCCGATAATACGACATTGATATCGATTGAACGGTCGAGGTCCCTGCGGACGAATTTCGACTGATGTCCGGTATGGTCGGAAAGGTAGGTGGCGATGGCATCCATGCCGACAAAATATTTTCCGCGTCTGCGCCGGTAGAGACATGTCGGAAAGAACGACTCGCCCTTGAACTGAATGTCGACGGCAGTGCCGTCCTTGACGATGGCCGCTGCGGAATTACTGGTGCCGAAATCGCAACCGATGCTGATCATACGATATCTCCCGACGATGGTAATGTGCAGATTTGTCGATGGCAGTTGAACAAGGGAGCGACAGTATATATCTACGGGCGATAGAGTCAATTTCAAAAGATTCATCTGATGGAAAAAATATCCGGCATCGGATATACTGACGGTATGCAGCGCATCATAACGGTAAACCGCACGCATTCGCCCGGAAGGGAGAACCCGCGCCACGCGCATGATATGTGGGAGATCGTCCTCTATACCGGCGGCAGCGGCAGTGTAATGCTTCCGAATCGCGAACAGCCGCTCATCCCGGGCGACATCTACTGTTTCCCGCCGGGGAACGCACATGGCGAACGATCCGAAAAGGGTTACGACAGCATGTGGATAATGTTCGACGGATTCGCCATCGCGTCGCAGACGGTGCTCACCGCGCACGATCCGGTGCACGCACCCTTCCGCATCCTCTGCGATCTGCTCTATCACGAATTCCGTCTGCACGCGGAAAGCGATGCGTGCAAGAATATTCTCTCGCTCATCATCGGTTATATCACGCGCTTCTCGTCGCATACCGAGGATGACGCGCGTGTTGAGGCTGTGAAATCAACGCTCATCGCGAACATCGGCAATCCGGATTTCAGATTGCGCAAGGCGCTCGCGTCGTTCGGCTGCTCAACGTCGTTCATGCATGCGCATTTCAAAAAGGTGACGGGCGTTTCGCCGCTCCAGTATCTCATCGATCTGCGCATACGCGACAGCAAGGCGATGCTTTCGATACCGAAGCTTACGCTCCGGACCGTGGCGCGGCAGGTTGGTTTCCGCGATCCGTATCATTTCTCGCGGGCGTTCAAACAGAAGACCGGCATGTCGCCGGCGGATTTCCGTTCCGGGGCATCATCGCAGAGACGGAAAGCAACATGAATTTTGGCGCACACTGTTACCTGTTTACCGATCGATGGTCGGACAAAGAATTGCCGCTGCTTGACCGCGCACGAGCACTCGGCCTTACGATGTTCGAAATTGCCGTCGGTGATGATGTGCATTTCGATTATCGCAGAACGGCGGACCGCGCGAAAGCGCTCGGACTTGATCTCATCGTCAGTCCCGGAGGAGTATGGCCGTCAGCATGTGATCTGTCGTCGGATAATGCGGATGAACGCAAACTCGGTCTTGCGTGGCATACAAGGCAGATCGATATTGCGGCGGAACTCGGCGCACAGGCATACGCGGGTGCGCTCTACGGTCATCCGGGTACGGTAAAACGCCGCCGTCCGCCGGATGAAGAATATCACCGAATAGCGGAGGGTCTTCACGCGCTTGCGGAGTACGCCCATCGTGCCGGTGTTGTACTCGCACTTGAACCGATGAGCCATTTCCGCACGCATCTGGTGAATACTCCCGAGCAGGTGATGCGTCTTATATCGCTTGCCGACCATGCGGGTATTTTCGCGCTCCTTGACACCTATCACATGGTTACAGAAATACGGGATTTTGCAGCCGCGATACGCACGCTTGCGCCGAGACTGTATGCGCTCCATGCCTGTGAGAACGACCGCGGTGTTCCGGGCGGCGGATTGATCCCCTGGCAGACGATATTTCAGACCCTGCATGAAGTCGGCTTTGACGGTTATATAGGTCTCGAAGCATATAATTCATCGATCGGCGATTTCGCATATGAGCACGGCATGTTCCACGACGTCTGCCCCGACGGAGCGGCGTTCATAACGCAGGGTATGAAATATCTCCGATCAGTTCAGTTGCAAAAATAACAACAAGGTTTAGTATACCCGCATCAAAAACCTCAAGGAGTCGTTATGCCGCTGATAGACAAACCGCTTCCCGAACTGTATAAGTATGAAGGACGCAATCCGAAGCCGAGCGATCACGCTGCATTCTGGGATAAAGCCCTCGCTTCCATGCATGCTATCGATCCGAAGATTGAACTCATCCCGGCGGAATTCAAGGCGCCGAATGCCGATTGCTTCCATATGTATTTTACCGGCGACGGCGGCGCGCGCGTCTACGCGAAGCTTCTCAAACCGAAGAACCCCGCAAAAAAGCATCCGGCCGTTGTGGTGTTTCACGGATACAGCGGCAGTTCCGGCGACTGGAACGGCTATCTTTCATATGTCGGGCAGGGCTTTACCGTCGCCGCACTCGACTGCCGCGGACAGGGCGGACGGTCTGAGGATGTCGGCGGCATACACGGTACCACACAGAACGGGCATATCATCCGCGGTCTCAACGACAGCCCGGACAAGCTTCTCTTCAAATCGATCTACCTCGATACCGCACAGCTTGCGCGTATCGTCATGAATATGGATGACGTCGATGAAACGCGCGTGGGCGCATTCGGCGGATCGCAGGGCGGCGGACTCACGCTCGCCTGCGCGTCGCTTGAACCGCGCATCAAACGCGCCGCACCCACGTTCCCGTTTCTCTGCGACTACCGCCGCGTCTGGGAAATGGACCAGGCCGCGAACGCCTACGCCGAACTCAAGACCTTTTTCCGTAATTTCGATCCGCGCCATGAACGCGAGGACGAGATATTCACCCGGCTCGGCTACATCGACGTGCAGTTTCTCACGCCGCGCATCAAGGGCGAGATACTCATGGGAACCGGTCTTATGGATAATGTGTGCCCGCCGTCGACACAGTTCGCCGCATACAATAAGATCACATCAAAGAAGAATGTGCTCATCTATCCGGACTTCGGCCATGAAGGGCTTCCAGGATTTCCTGATCGCGTATTTGAATTCATGATGGGGCTGTAATCGAACGCGCTCTACTCGGTATAAAAAAGAAAACACCCGATCTCGGCATGTCCGGGACCGGGTGTTTTTTTATCGGTACGCGTTATTTAAACGTCGGCACCACGATCCCTTCAAGTATCACTTTTTGCGCGAGGATGAATACGATGAGCGTCGGTATTGATGTGATCACGAGCGCCGCCATTATCATCGGGACGGACGCGTACTGCTGATACTCGTAGAGGAATACCATGAGCGTCCACATTTTCGGGTCCTGACAGGTGAGGAACGCGTGCATGAACGCGCCGTAGGCGTGCGTGAACGCGTTGAGCGCCGTCACCGCGAGTATGGGCCGCGAGAGCGGCATCGTCACGTTGAAGAAAAGCTGAAGCTCATTCGCGCCGTCGATGAGTCCGGCTTCGTAGAGTTCCGGCGGCACCGTGTCGAAAAATCCCTTTAATAAGAATATGCTGTAGCCATGCGCGAGGCCGGGCAGTATGAGCGCCCAGAAACTGTTCATGAGCGTCACGGAGATGTTCACATCATACTGCTTCGCGATATTGGGTATCAGGTATCCCGAGAGGAACACCGTCACCGCGAGACCTATCGTCGCTGCAAGCCAGATGGGTATTTTTATTTTCAGACGCTGCAGATTATACACGAGCATGGCGAAGAAGAACACGCAGGCGGCCACGGAGAGAATCTGCACCAGCGGGAACGATTTTACGGAGAGGAAATTCGGTATCATGAGCACTTCGCCGGGGAAGGCCATTGTCGCCATCATGAAGAGCAGGATGTAATGCGACTCCTTCAGCCGGAAACGCGACATCGCATACGCGGCCATGGGGTTCACCGTGAGCGCCGCCGCGATGGACAGGATGATGTAGATAATGGTCACCATGAGCGAATCACCGTGGAGCGCGATAAACGACAGCCCCTTAAAATAATTGTAGCCGCTGTATGCGCGCCGGATCTCGTTCTTGTGCTTGAGGAAATAATCATACTGCATCGCCGCGTAGGGTATTGTCACATTGCTGAACGACGCATATGAGGTGCCGTACGCCTTGTTGAGCGTGGCGATGGTGCCGTAACGGGCTGCAATATACGGCCGGTAACTGTCTTCAACGCGTACCGCGGACAGCGCCGTGCCCGGGCAGTAATTCGTCTTGGCGATGAAAACGCTCCAGGCGCCCATCTTTCCGATGTCATACGGCAGCCGCGGACTGAGCGGATAATACGCGTCGCCGCGCGATTTGAGATACGTCCGCCACGACTTCTCCGCTTTTACGGTGTCGATGCGGATGAAACGCGCGGGAAATGAGCGGAGGAACTTTTCGCGTATCACCGGACCGAGTTTTCCGTCGATGATGTCCTCATGGCGGACCAGCGCGCGGTTCAGTTTGCCGTTTTTCATCCGCGCATTGGTGTATGAGGCCGGGATGGGTTCGGTGTTCTTGATGAGGAAACCGAACGGCGCGCTGTTGAAGAGCGCCACGCGCTCGGGTATCTGTCCGGCGAGAAATTCGATGCCGTCACGGACGAATGCAGAGTTCGTATCCGGGTGACGGTGCGCGTCCTGTGAGAAAAAGCCGATTTCACCGGTCTCGCGGTAGGTCTGATTATGCGCGACATTGATCGCCTGCAGATTATTCGTGTATTTTTTCAGAAGCCACGTGCGGTACCGCTCTGACATGTTGTACGGAGAACTTGCGTTGCGCAGGAACGCGGGAAATTTGAATTCAACCGGGCACACATTGCTGATGAAGAATGTGAGGTCTGACGCCATACGGCTTCTCGCGTCCTCGGGGATTGACGTTACCGGCTCGAAGTCCTCGCGCTTCACGTTGAGCGGCGAGAACCAGCCGTCCTTGCCGAACGCCACCGCGATGTCGCCGAAATTCGCGCCGGTGCGGAAACCGCCCGCGCGGGAATAGGGACCGTCCGACGCGGCATCGAGGATATATTTTTTGAACAGGTGCACGTCATCGTACCAGTACCGCGGGATGAGGCGGTATTCCACCGCGTCATTGTTGTCCGCCGTGCCGATGGTCAGCATGAGCAGGAACGGGTACACCATCGTGAACGCACCGACGGTGAGTATGGCGTAGAGTGCTATCAACAGCAGTCGAACCGGTGTTGAACGTCTGCCGACAATGCTTATTAATGGCATATCAGTGCTCCTTTATTTCCCGCCGCTGCTGCCGCCGCCGCTCGATTCCTTCTCGACGGAGACGCTGCGGAACTGGAGTTTGTTCATGATGCGAAGCTGGTTGAACGTGAAGCCGATGAGCATGGCGCCGATAATCCAGGCCGCCGCCGTGGACACGCCGAACTCGAGGAACATGAACGCGTTAAACCAGATGTAGAGACCCACAGTCATCGTCTTGTCCTCCGGGCCGCCGCCGGTCATGACGAAGACGTTCTGCGAGGCGTGGAAAGCGCCGACAACCGCGCCCACGAAATTGATGAGTATAAGCGCCTTGAGATTCGGTATCATGATGTGCACCACTTTCTTCCAGACGCCCGCGCCGTCGATGTCGGCCGCCTCGTACTGTGCGTCGGGAATGCCTTTGAGCGCCGCGAGGTAGATGAGACATCCCGGGCCGGCATGCGCCCAGATTGAGGGGATGACCACCCAGAGCATCGCCATGTTCGGGTCCTGCAGGAATTTCTGTTCCTTGAAATCGAAGCCGCCGAGGAATACGCGCGTGAATGCGAAGAGTCCGTCCTTCATGAACTCGGGGACGATGGCGAGGAGTATGAGCGCCGAGACGATGCCGCCGATGGCTCCTGCGAAAAGTTTTTCACCGCGCTCGTTTTCTTTTTTCGACACCTGCATGAAGCAGACTATGGCGATGAGTACGAACGCCGCAAGCACGATGAACTTTACCGCTATCGCCGCGGGCACCGGCCAGGTGTTGAACCAGAGTATCATCTGATTGATGATGCCCTGTTTCGATGTGTCATACAGAAGCCCTTTCCACAGGAAGAGCGTTACGATTCCCGTTGTCACCGCGGGGAGATAATACACGGTGCGGTAAATAATCTTTCCCTTCGGTATTTCGGTAAGCATGATTGCAAGCACGATGGGTACGAGGAATCCGATGCCGACCGAATAGCCGACATAGAGGAACGTCTGCAGGAAATAACGCCAGAAAGAACCCTGCGAGACCACCTCGATGAAATTCTTCAATCCCACATAAGTAGATCCGCCGAGGAGCTTGTAATCCTGAAACGCCATAGCCGTGCCGCGGACAAGCGGATAATACGCCCAGACGGCGATGGTGAAGAGCGCAGGAATGAGGAAGAGATACGCATAAATGCGTCTGCGTCCGGGATGTCCGCCCACGCCGAAACCCTCATTATTCTTGAACTTCGCCTCGGCGCGCATGGCGAACTTTACGATGAAAAAACCCGCCACGACGATGCCGCTGAGCAGAATGACGAACAGCACCCAGCCGATCATCGAACGTTTTTTGATCTCTTCCTTCGGCATCTCGCCGAGCACCGTGGTGTTCACCCGCTCGACGATACCGCGCATCACGTTCGTGGGGTCCTGGGCATATTGTCCGGTGACCATGTCGATGGGGTCGTTGATCATGATATCGATGGGGATGCGGAGATCCTTTGTCATCACCTGCGTGAAGCCTTTGCAGCGCGGTTCACCCTTGCCGTAGCGGTCTATCCTGTCCCACATGGCGAGGCGTTCTTCGGGGATGCGCGAGAGCACGTCGGCATATCCCGCCGATTTAAGAAGCGTGGGTCGCACGAGTTCAGCAAGACCCAGTTCGTAATACACGCTCATACGTATGTGTTCCGCCTCGGGACCGGTAGAGAATTCGATATATTTCCACGCTGCGTCCTGTATCGCCTTTTTGCTGCGGCGTCCGGGTTTATCCTCTTCCGCTATTGCTGCGTTCACTCCGGCAAAATGTCCCATGATGAACACGGCGGTCTGTTCCTCTTTGGTTATCGGCGGGAGCAGCGTGTAGGTGTATTCGGTGGGGTCTTCATTGATGTTCCCCATGCCGCCTTCCTGCATCGTGATGATGCGTATGCCGATGAATTTCTGTTTTATCTCCGATGATAATCCCGCATCGACGACGCCTTTGTAGATGCGTTTCTGCACGGCCTTGTCGGTGAGGTCGAACGTATCGCCGGTGACGGGGTCAACCGCTTTCTTCGCGCGTATCATCTCCGCCGTGATGTCGAACTCATGTCCCTTGTTGCGTATCCACGGCTGCTGCAGCAGTTTCCGGTAGAAGTTGAGTGCGCGTATCGCCTTGGGTCTGTCGGTGACGAGGCGCCACTTCGCGTCGTTGACCGTGTAATTGATCGGGAAACCGAGTGCGGTGAGTTTCTTCCGGTTCGCTTCCATCTCAGCGTGGTTTTCCGCCTCGTCGCTTACCTCTATGTTGAAGTCGCGGAAGTTCACCGGCGGATCGGGCACCTCAATAAGCTTGCCGTCCTTCTCGAAATGCGGGAGCACCACATCGCCGCCCGCCGACCACACCCACTGCAGGAACTGCCAGCCGCTCGATGTGCGCCGGCTCAGGTCTATATAGAATCCGTAGGTGAACGGATCGTCTGGCTTGCCGCCCTCCTTGGTGGGGTCATAGGTCATCTTCCGGGCGAACTCATAGAGTTCATCCCAGTCTTTCGGCAATCGTCCGCCGAGGCCTGCGTTGGCGAATGTGGGATTGTGACAGCCGAGCATCATATTATAGTAGAGCGTGGGCACCACGTAGATGTTGCTCGCATCCTGACAGAATTTCCAGAGCTTCGACGGAGCATAGATGCCGCGGTACGGCTGATTGTATTCCTTCTGATACTGTTTAAGATAATCGTTGAGCGGTATGAGGAATTTCTGGTCGCGATAATCGGCGACATGCCGGGTGAGTAGCCAGAATACGTCCGGTGCCACGCCGCCGATGACGGCGAAAAAGTCCGTACCTTCGCTTCCCGGTGCTTCAACCGCAAGCGGGACCACCGCGCGCACCTTGTATTTCGGATATCGTTTAATGAACGCTTCAAATATCTTCCGCCGGGCTATCCATGTGGGATCGGAGGTGAACACGCTCGGTATGGATTTGAGCCTGAGTTCCACCTCGTCTTCTTTGATGGCGGATTCATCGACAGCGGCAGAGAGCATCGTTACGGTAACAAGCAGGGACAGGATTCGTATCAGGAATTGTTTCATGGGAACACCTCAACGTGTTTCTTCTCTGGCGTGAATGTGCAACGTATCTTACTATAAGAGAAAGTCATTGTTTTGTCTTGGAATATTGCGACACTAGGTTGGAGGAAAACGACATCTGTGGTGTACGGATTGATAATAGATTCGCCTCCGCTACTGGCTTTAGAGCATTATTCTACATAAGCGGGGATTTGTCAATCGGGGGTGCTGGGCGCGCGGGCCGGAGGCACGCGTTTTTAGCTCGGGGAAAACTGTATTTCCTTGCGCCACGCGCTCCTCGCTATGCGCCATCCTTGGCGCCGCTCGGTACGGCCTCCATGCCTTCACCTCAGCCGTCCCTCCATGGACGGATTCGTCGCATTCGCGGCATCGTGCCGCTAGCGATTCATTGAGGACCAGCTAGAGATTCTATATATGTAAATATGGTGTTATTGAAGCGTGGCGCAAGGAAACACATTTTTCCCCTTCACCAATCACGCGTTGGTAAGATGAATGGTAAAGGGTAAATTCTGGTTGCTGACCTCTATCGCTCGAACGCCGTTGAGTTGGAGGCGTTGGTGCTGGCCTGAGGTACGGTATCGCTAGTCGTTGGTACATATCTATTTGTAAAGAAGCGCACAGCTGAAGGCACAACGGCGTTTGAGCGTGAGGATAGCAATAACATAGGTATCTTTTACCATTATTTTTACCGCGCGATTGGCGAAGGAGGAAATGTCTTTCGAGAAATCGGCAAATCTGTTTGAGCAACATAAGCTTGGTCGGAGAATTAGGCGTCTAATAGACAATAGTACCGAATAGCTAAAGTATGCAATATGCGAGTTATTTGCCGATTTCGAGAAAGATATTTCCGCCGAGCAATAAAGCGCGACTACTCCCTCGCGACTCCGTCGCTCGCGCTACCACTTCTCCGGCTTCGCGATATAATACCCCTGCGAATAATCGATGCCGATCTCGGTTATCTTGTCGAGCAGTTCTTTCGTTTCCACATATTCCGCCACGGTCTTCATACCCATGACATGGCCGATGCTGTTGATCGATTCCACGATGGCCAGATACACCGGATCGTCGAACAGATATTTGATGAAATGCCCGTCAATCTTGAGGTAATCCACCGGCAGGTTTTTCAGATAGTTGAACGATGAAAGCCCCGCGCCGAAATCGTCGAGCGCGAAACGGCAGCCCACGGTGCGCAGGTCGCGGATGAACTTAACCGCGGCGGTGACATTGCGTATGGCGGCGGTCTCGGTTATTTCGAAACACACCGCTTTGCCGTCGAGGTTGTTCTTCTCAAGCTCGGAGAAGATGAAGTCGGCGAACGTGGGATCGTTGAGCGAGAGCGCGGAGACGTTGATCGACATCATCGACTGGCTTATCGTCGCGGCAGGTTTTTCGCGGAATGTGGAGAACGCGTTGGCGATGACCCAGCGGTCCACGGTGGGCATGATGTGGTAGCGTTCGAGCGCCGGTATGAACGAGAGCGGGAACACCATGCTCCCGTCGCGGTCTATCATCCTGAGGAGCACCTCGTATCGTTCCTCGCCGCTTCCCGACGTGGACGCGATGCGCTGGCGGTACAGTACGAAGCGGTTTTCCTCAACCGTCTCGGTGATGCGGGCGATCCACTGCATCTCGGCGTGACGTATGGCGAACACCTTATCGTTGGCGCTGTAGACGTGGATGCGGTTGCCGCCGTTCTCTTTGGCGATGTAGCACGCCTCGTCGGCGATGGTGAAGATGGAGTCCACGCTCGCGCTGTCGCGGTCGATGGGGATGACGCCGATGCTCACGCGTATGACGAACACATTGTGCTCGTGTTCGAAGCGCGTACGGTTGATCTCCTCGCGCAGACGGTTCGCCCGATCCGAGGCTGTGGCGATGTCGCAGTCCGCGAGCAGTATGCAGAAGTCGTCGTCGCCGGTGCGACCGATGGCGCTCGCGTCGGGGAACTGCGCGTTGATGATGGACGTGACCGTGAGTATGAGCCGGTCACCGGCGGTATGTCCCGCGGTGTCATTGATGACTTTGAACATGTCGATGTCGAGGTAGCAGAGCGCGTGAGTTTTCCCTTCGTCGCGCGCGCTTTCGAGGAGCGATTCCATGCGATATTCCATCTCGCGCCGGTTGAGGAGTCCCGTGAACGTGTCGTGACTCGACTGATAGGTGAGTTCGCCGATCATCTTGCTCATGGTGCTGATATCATGCAGCACGATGACGACGCCGGTTATCTCGCCGTATTCATTACGCATGGGCGTTGACGTATATTCGATGGTGTATTCGTGGCCGTGAGCGCTTACGAGTATGCCCGCCTTTGCCGGAAGTGCGCAGCCGCAGCTTAACACGTCGGACACCGGGTGACGCGCGAGCACTTCGCGCGATGCGGCATCAAGCACGTTGACGATGGTCTCAAAATGTTTGCCGAGCGCCTCTTCCGCGGTGATGCTGATGAGCTTTTGCGCAGCGTCGTTGAACGACAGAATGACGCCGGCGGTGTCGGTACTGATGACGCCGTCGCCGATGGATTTGAGCGTGACCAGGAGCCGTTCCTTTTCCAGGAAGAGCTGCTCTTCGTGTTTCTTGCGCGCAGTGATATCGCGGAGTATCGCCATGCCGCCGATGATGCTGTTGTGCGCGTCGAAGAGCGGGAAGTGCGAGCTTTCAAAACAGCCGATACGGCCCGTCTCCGGTATCACATAGGGCATTTCGGTTGAGGCGGTTGACCCGCCGGTGAGCGTTTTGCGGTAGGCGTTCCCCTCGCCGACATCGTCGAGAAACGGGAATACATCGAACGGCGATTTTCCGATGACTGCGGCGTTCTTCATGCCGAACATTTTCTCCATCGCGGGATTCCAGGTGGTATACCGGAGGTTCTTGTCGTAGGAAAGTATGCCGTCCTCGCTTGACGTTATGAGCGCGCGCAGGCGGTTCTCGCTTTCGCTCAAGGCCCGGCGCATCTCCTTTCGTTCGAGCGCATAGATTATCGTGCGTGACAGGAGCGGTCCGTTGACGTCGTCCTTGAGAAGATAGAATTCAGTGCCCATCTGCGCCGAGCTGTAACCGAGCGATTCATCCTCGAGTCCGGTGAGTACGATGGTGGGCACGCGTTCGAGACACGTTTTGAACCGGTCGAGTGTTTCTTTGCCGTGCGCGTCCGGAAGCGTGAGGTCGAGGAGGATGACGTCTACTTCGTGCTGTTCCACATAGGCGATGCCGTCGGCGAGCGTGGCAACGTTTTCAAGCGTGAAAAAAAAACTTTTAATGTCGGCGAGATATTCGCGTATCAGGTCCGCGTAGGACGGGTAGTCTTCGATAAGCAGTATACGTATAGCAGGATGGGTCACGTGTGTTCTCCATTATTGTCAGGATAAACACAATGGAAGTATTTGTCAAGCTGAGGCCGGATTCCGCCGGTGATGGTGCCGTATGTCATCGTTCGTTCTTGCGGAGCGCTTTTTTATAACAGGCGATATAATGCGCCGACGCCCGCGCCCAGGAAAAATCGGTTTTCATGCCGTTCATGACGATACGGTCCCATATCTTTTTGTCGGCGAATGCCCCGAGCGCGCGTTCGATGGCGGCGTAGAGCGCGTCGGATGAATAATCGGCGAACACGAAACCCGTGCCGCCAGCGGGGTCGTCGCCCGCATCGCTGACAGTATCGGCGAGTCCGCCGGTCTTCCGGACCACCGGCACATTCCCGTAGCGCATGCTGTAGATCTGGTTCAAGCCGCAGGGCTCGAACAATGACGGCATGAGGAACATGTCGCTGCCCGCTTCCACCAGATGCGCGAGCGGTTCGTTGAACTCTATTTTTACGCCGATGGCGCCCGGCTTCATGCGCTGCCATGCGGTGAACGATGTTTCATATTTCATCTCACCCTGACCGAGCACGATGAGCACGATGTTGCGCTGCAGCAGTCTTCCGATTATCGGGATGAGAAGGTCGAATCCCTTCTGCCAGGTGAGACGCCCCACGATGCCAACCACCGCGATATCGTCGCGGCAGGTGACGTTGAATATTTCGCAGAGGCGTTTGCGGGATTCAGCTTTCCCGCTCATGTCCTTGATGCTGTAGCGTGCGGGGAGATGACGGTCATGTTCCGGCGACCATGTCTCATACCGCGCGCCGTTGAGTATGCCGATGAGTTTTTTGCGGTGCGTACGGATGACGCCGCCGAGGCCGAAGCCGAATTCGTCGGTGAGTATTTCCCGGGCATACGTGGGACTCACGGTGACAACCGCGTCCGCGTTCACGATGCCGGCTTTCATGAAATTGAGCATGCCGTTGTGTTCAAGACCGCCCGCGGTGAGGAGCTCACGATCGGCGCCGAAGAGCGGGTAGTCGAGCGGCGCAAAGACGCCCTGATATGCGAGATTATGAATGGCGTAGATGTAGGCGATGCGGTCGAACGGGCGCATGGAGGCGTAGACCTGCTTGATGAAAAAACTTACAAGCCCCGTGTGCCAGTCGCTGCAGTGCACGATATCCGGTGCGCTGTCATCGGCATCAAGGATTCGTATGAGTTCGATGACCGCTTTGGCGAAGAATACGAAACGCGCCGCGTTGTCGGGATAATCGCGCATGCCGTCGGTATAGATGCCGGGTCTGTCGTAGTACTCGGGCGCGTCTACCGTGTATACCGGGATGCGCTCGTCGGAAGGATGGCGGCTTTCGTGTATCTGCGCTTCGTGATATGTTCCGGCGAGCATGACGCGTATCGTGTGTGAACGGATGACGGGTACCGCGTTCTCACGGAAGTATTCAGCCACTTTACGATAATGCGGCGTGACGATGCTTACCGGAATATCGCGCTGGGCGAGTGCGAGCGGCAAAGCTTCGGACACATCGCCCAGGCCGCCGGTTTTCAGATAGGGTGCCACTTCGGCGCTGACATAGAGCACGTTCATTGACGGACTTCTTTCAGCATCCGGGTGCATTCCTCGGGGGCGTGCGGATTGATGCAGAACCCGCTGCCGAGTTCGAATCCGGCGAGTATGCCGGTTTTCGGGGCTATCTCGATATGCCAGTGGAAATAGCGGTCGAACCCGGTGAGCGGAAAGCGGAACGGCGCGGTGTGCAGATACGCATTGAACGCAGCGTCTCCGATAACCGCCTTGTAGCGCTGAAAAATATCGTGGACGATCATGCCGAGATGATGCGCATCGTCCGCGGTGAGCGATTGGAATTCGGCGGTGTGCTGCCGGGGAAGTATCCAGATTTCATACGGCGACATGCTCGCGTAGGGCGATATCGCCACGAACCGCTCGTTCTCGGTGACGAGGCGCTCGTTGCGTTTCTTCTCCTCGTCCATGATGCGGCAGAATACACAGGTGCCGTTCGTGTCGTGGTAATCCTTGGCGCCGACGAGTTCTTCCCAGATGAGTTTGGGGACGATGGGCGTCGCGATGATCTGCGCGTGCGGATGAAGAAGCGTGGCGCCGGCGTCGGGCTTATAGTTCTTGAAATAGAGTCCGTAGCGCAGATGCTTTTTTTCAGCGAGCGCGGCAAAACGCTCCGCGGTGACCAGATAATTCCGCGCGAAATCGTCCGGTGTTGCCGTGTAATACGTGAAGTGATGGTCGCGGCTTTCGATGATTATCTCGTGCTCGCCAACGCCGTCCATCGATTCGTAGAACGGGTCTTTCACGAAAGCCGGGTCGCGTTCGCTTTTCAGTACCGGATACTTGTTCGGTATGACGCGGGATATCCATTCATTATTGTCGTTCAGATATTCTTTTATCGGTGCCGGTGTTTTGCTTTCGTTCTCCGGACAGAACGGGCAGAAAAAATCGCCGGCGGTGTGCGGCGTGACGGTGAACTCGCTCGGCCGCTTGAGCCGCTCGTTGGCGATGATGACCCAGTGTGATGTGACAATGTCTTTTCTCAGCTGCGGCACATTACTGACCTATGATCTTGTTTATTTTTTCTTTTATCTCCGACATGTCGGCCGATTTCAGCACATAGCTGTCGGCGCTCCAGACGGAGAACTCCTGCCGGTAGTTGTCGTACGCCGTGCAGATGATGATAGGGAGGTGTTTGTGTTTTTCGCGCACCTTGCCGAGGAATTCAATGCCGTCCATCTTCGGCATCTTGATGTCGAGTGTTATGAGGTCAATCTTCTGCCGGTCGAGAATCTTCAGCGCCTCATGTCCGTCATCCGTTGCGATGACACTGAACCCCGCTTCCTTGAATTCTTCTTCAAACAGCGTTCGTATGTTCTTTTCATCATCGATGACTAATATAGTCTTTTCCATACTGCCTCCCGTTGCGGGATTCGAGATTAATAAAATATACTATAGCATGTGGAAAAGTCAAAGCGCGATTCCGAAGTATTCCTTCGCATTATTGAATGAGATATTCTCGATCATGCGGCCGAGGAATTCCATGTCATCCGGGAGCTCGCCGTTCTCCACCTCGGTGCCGACGACGTTGCAGAGTATGCGGCGGAAATACTCATGCCGCGGATACGAGAGGAAACTCCGCGAGTCGGTGAGCATGCCGACGAAGCGCGAGAGGAGCCCGAGCTCGGAAAGTACATCGATCTGCTCCTCCATGCCTTTTTTTGTGTCGAGGAACCACCATGCGGCGCCGAACTGGATTTTTCCGGGGACGGTGCCGTCCTGGAAATTGCCGAGCATACTGCCGAGCACCTTATTGTCCTTGCTGTTGAGATTGTAGAGTATCGTTTTCGGGAGCGTGTGGGCTGACGCAAGCGAGTCGAGGAAACGCGACAGGGGCTGCGCCACCGCCGCGTCGCCGATGGAATCGAAACCGGTGTCGGGGCCGAGCTGCTTGAACATCATTGTATTATTGTTGCGCATGGCGCCCATATGCAGCTGCATCACCCAGCCGAGGTCGTGGTTCATGTGGCCGAACGCGCGCATCATGCCGGTCTTGAATTTTTCTATTTCGTCATGCGTGATATGGACGCCCGTGCGCGCCTTCGCGAATATGGATATCATCTCGTCATCATTGACCGGGAGGAACGGTACGCGTTCGATGCCGTGGTCCGAGACGCGGCAGCCGCATTCATGGAAATACGTGTGCCGTTTCTTTATCGCGTCGATGAATGTCTGGTAATCGTGTATGTTCGTGTTGGTCACCGCGGCGAGCTTGTCGGTCCATTCATTGAAGAGCTGCGGATTCTCAACCGCCATCGCCTTGTCGGGACGGAATGTGGGGAGCACTTTCACGGAGAATTTATCGGCGGCGGCTTTTCTGTGGTGTTCGAGCGTGTCGATAGGATCGTCCGTGGTGCACACCGCTTTTACATTGCATTTTATCATAAGCGAGCGTGCGCTGAAATCCTTCCCGCTGATGGCCGTGTTGCAGGCGTCGTATATCTTTTTCGCGGTGACGGGCGAGAGCACGTCGTTGATGCCGAAGATGCGCTTGAGCTCGAGGTGCGTCCAGTGATACAGGGGATTGCGCATCGCATGCTGTATGGTGTCGGCCCAGCGTTCGAACTTTTCCCAGTCGCTCGCGTCGCCGGTGATGAATTTCTCGGGAACGCCGTTCGACCGCATGGCGCGCCATTTGTAGTGATCGCCCCCGAGCCAGAGTTCCGTGATGCTCCGGTAGCGTTTATCGTCGGCAACATCTTTGGGGTTCAGGTGACAGTGAAAATCGAATATCGGCATCTGTGCCGCATGCTCGTGATACAGTCTGCGTGCGGGTTTTGATAACAGAAGAAAGTCGTCGTTCATGAATTGCATGGTCTCGCTCCATATCGTTTTATAGAAAAAATATAACAGTATCCGCAAATAATAGCAATATTGGCCCCTTGACTTATACATGTTTCATTGTTATTTTGTAGAAAATAAGAGGACAACGGTGCTTATGAGCTATTTTAACCGGAGTGCAAAACGCAGGAGCATCATCAGCCTCCTCGAACAGAAACGCGTTACACGTGCCGGCTTCAGGTTCCCGCTCGGCATCACCCCCGAAGAAAAATATCTGCCCGACGAGGGCTATACGCTCGAGATGGAACCGGCGTCAAGTGAAAGCCAGTTCGGCGACCGTTATTTCTACTGCGCGGGCGTGAGCGCGGAAAAAGTGCGGCCGATATTCGAATCGCTTCTCGGCGCCCTGCATAAGAATGTCTGCGTCATCATCGAGCGCTGGTCCGAGGACGTCAATCGTGAAAAAGATGTTTTCATCAGCCAGGAACTTACGCTCGCACGGGTAAAACGCATATTCTCACATTACGACACGCTCTGGCTTGAATGCGGTTTTGTGAGTTTCGGCATCATCGATTATGATTCCGGGTTCGAAGCGGTCATCAACGACCACAAGATAATTGAAGTGTTCACTCCCTACGATTATAATGAAGACGTCGAGGAGATATTCAAGCAGCACGGCATCCATAACGAACCCGAGATGACGTTCAGCAATAACTACGACCACTGGCACTCGTCGCTTGCGGGGCTCGTTCATGAGGTGCTGAACGACGAAGATCGCGAGTACGAATTCGATTACTACGACATCATCAACGACCTCAAGGTGCCGCTCGGCCTTGAACTTGCCATGAACGAGGATAATGCGCTGAAGGTGAAGCCGCGCTGGTGGTATGTCGTCGTCAAGGGTGTTACGAAAAGCGGGCTTAAGGAATTCTTCCAGTCGTTCTACCTTGTCGCCGAAACGGAAGAGGAGATGGAGACCATCGTCGCCGATACACTTGAGCGCTATTCCGTGGGAAGCTACTATTTATATGATTTCTGCAACGTGAACCCCGGGTCCATCGATATCGACAAGCATTTCACCGCGCAGAGCGAATCCAAGTTCGAACAGGCATCCGGCGGCATCTGGGCGCTGAGCGATATCATGCTCGTGCCGCGCGTGAAAAAACGCCTGTCGTATTGAACGTTTTCCCGCGTTTAGAAAAATCTGTTCAGAAAAACACCTTGTTATTTTTACCAATCGACGCTATACTTGTTTTCATTAGCAGCACATGTATATTATCGGAGTTTTTTCCATATGAAACGGTTATTTACCTCATGTTTGTTGACGGCGCTCTTCTTTTCGGCTCAGTCGGTGACGGCCGCGGGGAATCTCGTTCATTTCGTGTTCATGCCGGCGGGCGGCGTATCAATCCCCGTGAAACCCGCCGATGATGTTCCCGCGAATGTCATAGCGCCTGCCGGAATGATGAACGTAAACGCCGACATATTGTTCTCAGAGCTGATGGGCATGCGTATCGGTGTCGCCTATGATTTTGATTCGATATCCTGGTCTGTCGCATCGGTTCAGAAGACCACCTATCTTCATCAGGCGGTCATCGGCGGATACTTTCTGATGACGCCGGTGAAGGATTTTCAGGCAGGTATCGGGCTTGGAATGAAGCTCGGTGTTGCGCGTAATGTGGACATCGGCGGCGTTTTTACCACGGGCGATACCGCGAAGCAGAGTGTTTTATTCACCAAACTGTTCTGCGGCTATACCTTCTGGGTTGCCGACAATATCGGCATCATGCTCGAGGCGTACGGCGGTTACGGTTATTCCTATTTTGATTTCAGCCAGCGCGCATATGCGGGCGGCGGCGCCGGTCTTGTCATAAAGGTCGGCGACAGGGATTGATTCTACGCGGACGGCATAATTATGAGCGTACACAGCGACGAAAATTGCATCTTCTGTAAAATAGCATCGGGAAAAATACCGTCGAAAAAGATCGCCGAAAACGACGAGGTCATCGCCTTTCATGACATAGCGCCGAAAGCGCCGGTGCATTTTCTTGTGCTGCCGAAAACACACGTCACCGACATCATGGCGATGGACGCAAAGCTCATGGGCGCCTGCCTTGCGATGATACAGTCCATCGCGGGCTTCCGTGTCATCAACAACTGCGGCGCGAACGCGGGGCAGACGGTGATGCATGCACATTTCCATGTGATCTCCGGTAAGATGCTGGGATTCGAGTAGCGCGGCAATCCGCATCGATACACTATCATGACCCATATAATCGACAGCCACGCACATCTGACGTATCTTTCGGATAATCCGGAAAAAATCCGTGACATTGCCGCGCGATTTCCCGAAGCACAACACCGCCGTATTCTCGACGCCGGCGTGAAACCGTCGGATATCGATGAACGGCTTACGCTGCTCTCGGGTGTTACGGGTGTAATACTCGCCGCGGGGATTCATCCGCACCACGCGCATGAAATGAACAACGGCGATATTACGGCATTCACCGAACATATCCGGCGATTGAATACAGACGGCAGAAAAATATGCGCCATCGGCGAGATTGGTCTGGACTATTATTATGGAAAGGACACCGTCAGTGCGCAGCGAAACGTATTTGCCGAGGCGCTCGATGCGGCATCATCGCTCGGACTTCCGGCGCTGGTGCATGCGCGCGACGCGTTCGACGATATCTTTAAACTCATCACCGCATCAAAGGTGCGTAACGGCATGCTGCATTGTTTCACCGGCGGTGTTGCCGAGGCGAAGCGGGCGCTTGATCTCGGTTTCATACTTTCGTTCGCGGGAAATGTGACGTACAAGAAATCACCGCAGATACGCGAGGCCGCGGCATATGTGCCGGCTGACCGGTATACCGTTGAAACGGATTGTCCCTATCTCGCGCCGATGCCGCTGCGCGGGAAAGACAATGAGCCGGCGTTCGTCGTTCATACGGCTGCATGCATCGCACAGCTGCGCGGCACCGACACGGATACCGTTTTCCGTGAAGCGTATGAGAACGCGGCTCGTGTGATCGGATATTAAGCGTTACGGACGAACATCGACGGATCGATGATAGCCTTTTCCACACCGGCCATGGCGATGACGCGGTCAACCCATGAGAGCATACCAACGCCGCAGACCGCATGCGCGTCCGAACCCTTGCTCAAACGGACGTTTTCCTCCGCGGCGATGCGTACGATATCCGCGTAGCGTTTGGTGAATGACGCGATATCCTCATCGGGAAACCACCACCACGATGAGTTCATGATCTCGAATATCATGCCGTTCGCGGCGAATGCACGCGCCACCGTTCGCACATCGGCGTCAGTGATGTCGGTCGATGCTATCCCCGACGGCGTGCGTCCAAGATTGAACGGATGCGCAACGATATCCACAAGCGGGTCCGCCGATACATTCACATATGCCGTCACCGCGTTCTTTATCGCCATCTGTTTCGACGCAGGCGGATTTCTGAAAACACCTTCGGTCATTCCGCCGATATCGACGAGGATGATGTCGAGCTTTTCCGTTTCCTGCTGCGGAACGGTGGTCGCACCGCTCGCATCGCGTATCTGCGCCTCGATGCCGGCGAATACGGTGACATGTGTCTTTACCGCGCGGATGTCGTCGCGCATTTGTGTAATCCATTCCGCGGCTGAGGGATTGAAACAATGGTCGGTGATGGCAAGATACGAAAGTCCCGCGGCTTCGGCGCCACGGATATGGTCGACTACCGGATTCTTGCCGTCGGAGTAGGTCGTGTGCGTGTGAAGGTCATGTGGTTTCATGGTGTTCATATCTCCTGCGATTCAAGGGTCGTTCCATCAGCTGCGATCAGCGTGTCCGCTCAAGATGCGCGCAGTACGACGCGGCTCGGTGCCGCTGCAGGTGCCGAGTAATCGGATTCGCATGAGATAACTATATAAGGAAACGAGCTGCTGTCAATCAGCGGTATGGCAGTCACTATCTGTCTTTACCGAACTATTATGGAACACATCCTGATTGAACCGGGACGTATCCCGGTCGGACAAGGATGCTTCTCATGGCTGCCGGAACATGAACCCTGAATGCCGGGATATATCCCGGAACATAGGGGACACGTGCCGGTTCGGCGGGTACAGTCTACCTTTGGAGCAGGACATATCCCTCATCGATGAGGACATGTTCCGGCTCACCGGGGAATGATACCGAAACGTCCGGAGGATGTCCCGAACGGGCGGGGACATGTCCCGGATGACCGGGGACATGTTCCGGAGCAGTGGGGACGATGGTTTTTTAATATTCGGTTTATCCCGCGTTGCAACACCTTTTCGTATACGTAGTTACAGGTTCACGGAATCGCGCAGCGCGCATCGGCTGACGTCCCGTGATTACCTGCAAATAAAATGAGGAGGTGATGTATGACACTCACCAAGACAACGATCATCGGGTTCTGCGAAGCCGTAGCCGACTTCATGCAGACGAACAGGAGCACGCTGATGGAGCGGAACGCGGATATCGACCGCATCATCAGTGAGCTGCGGAAAAAATCGGACGACGCTTTGGCGGAATGCAGCGGGCATGAGATACTCGCGGTAAAGCTCCGCGAAAGCACCGCCCGGACTGACGCTGCCGTAGCGGAGGCGTATAATGCCGCGTCCGCCGCCGTGGATATCACCGCGGGACTTGTGGGCAAGACCACCGAGCTCGGGCATCAGACCGCGCGGCTTCGGAGCAGGATAATCAGAAGACGTTCATCGGAGTAACCGGAGCGGTCGCCCGGCATCCTATACAACGGCGTTCGAGCGACAGTGAACGATATTTAGAATTTACATCATCACCTTTCATCATTTACACGCGTTATGGCGAAGGGGAAAAATATGTTTCCTCGCGTCACGCTTCTGCAACAACACAGTCTTGGATTTAGTATCCAGTTTGTCATTATAGAATAGCAAGCGGCACGATGCCGCGGATGCGACGAATCCGTCCAAGGACGGACGGCGGAGGAGCGCGGGATGCGAGGAAATATATTTTTCTCCGAGCTGAAAACGCGCGCCTCCGGCCCGCGCCCCGGTGGTTGACAATTCCCGAAACTTTATTAAAATTAATCGAGTCACGCTGTACTGGCGAACAAGGTGGAACACCACCGGGGAACGTGACCGTCTGCGCCGCTCGCCTGGGCAAAATAAAACGACCGATGAGGTGCCCGATGAGCGTTCTTCTTTCAGAACAGCCTTTTATAACATCCATAAAGACATTCCGCCGCGGACGTTGGGACAAGACCATCGACGTGAAGGAATTCATACAGCGCAACATCAATCCGTATGACGGCGACGATTCATTCCTCGTCCCACCTACGGAGCGGACAAAAACGCTCTGGAAATACTGCAGCGAACTTATCGCGCAGGAAGTGGCGAAGGGCGGCGTACTCGACGTGGATACGGAAACGATATCATCGGTGACATCGCACAAGCCTGGATATATCGACAAGGATAATGAAATAATCGTGGGGCTTCAGACCGACGCTCCGCTGCGCCGTTCGATAAAGCCGTTCGGCGGCATACGTATGGTGGAGCATGCGCTCGAGGATTACGGGTATTCGCTGTCGCCGCAGGTAAAAGCGGTTTTCGAAAAATACCGGAAGACGCACAACGACGCGGTGTTTCAGGGTTATACCGGCGAGATGAAGGTTGCCCGCAAGCACGGCTACATCACGGGGCTTCCCGATACCTATGCTCGCGGGCGCATCATCGGCGATTACCGGCGCGTGGCGCTGTACGGCGTTGACTTTCTCATCGAACAGAAGAAGAACGATCTGCTCTTGCTCGAGGACTATCCGTTCGAGGAGGAGATTGCGCGGCTCCGCGAGGAAGTGCACGATCAGATCGTCGCGCTCCATGATATCAAGACCATGGCGGCATCATACGGCTTCGATATCTCCAATCACGCAACGACGGCGCGCGAAGCGGTGCAGTGGACGTATTTCGCTTTCCTCGCGGCGGTCAAGGAGCATGACGGCGCGGCGATGAGCATGGGCAGCGTAAGCGCGTTCTTCGACATCTTCATCGAACGCGACATGAAGCGCGGCGTCCTTACCGAAGAGGAGGCGCAGGAGATCGTCGACGATTTCGTCATCAAGCTCAGACTGGTTCGTCACCTGAGACCCAAATCATATAACGATATTTTCGCGGGCGACCCCACGTGGGTCACCGAGTCCATCGGCGGCATGCTCGACGACGGGCGGCACAAGATTACGAAGACCGCATACCGCATGCTTCATACGCTCACCACGCTCGGGCCTTCACCCGAACCGAATCTCACCGTGCTCTGGTCGTTCCGGCTGCCGGATCATTTCAAGCGGTATGCCACGCGCGTGTCGGTGGAGACTTCGAGCATACAGTTCGAGAATGACGATCTCATGCGGCCGCTTGCCGGCGACGATTACGGTGTTGCCTGCTGCGTGTCGCTTCAGGCGATGGGTACGAGCATCCAGTATTTCGGTGCGCGCTGCAATATCGCAAAGGCGCTCCTCCTCGCACTCAATGCCGGGCGTGAGGAGTTCACCGGCGAGAAGATCGTGGACGGCATCGCGCCGCTGCCCGACGGCGTGCTCAACATCGACGACGTGAAAGAGCGTTTTTATAAAGTGATCAAGTGGATAGCGAAGCTCTATGCGGAGACGATGAACATCATCCACTATATGCACGACAAATACTACTATGAGCGTTCGCAGATGGCGCTGCTCGATACCTTCGTGCACCGCACCATGGCGTTCGGCATCGCCGGTCTCTCGGTTGCAACCGATTCGCTTTCCGCGATACGCTACGCAAAGGTGACGCCGGTCCGCAACGCCGACGGCATCGCCGTTGACTACACCATCGAAGGTATCTATCCGCCCTACGGCAACGACGACGACAGGGCGGACGGCCGCGCGGTCGATATCGTGAAAGTGTTTCATGATGAGCTTGCGAAATATAAAATATACCGCAATGCAACGCCCACGCTTTCCATACTCACGATCACGAGCAATGTGATGTACGGCAAAAAGACCGGCGCAACACCCGACGGACGGAAGAGCGGCGTGGCATTCGCCCCCGGCGCGAATCCCATGCACGGCCGCGATGTGAATGGCGCGCTCGCATCGCTCAACTCGGTGGCGAAGATACCGTACTCGCTCTGCCTCGACGGCGTGTCGAACACGTTCTCGGTCCTGCCCTCGGTGCTCGGCAGTTCCATGGACATGCGCACGGCGAACCTCACCGCCATGCTCGATGGTTATTTCATCAAGGGCGGTCATCACCTGAACGTGAACGTGCTCCTGCCCGAGGTGCTGAAAGACGCCATGGAACATCCGGAAAAATATCCGCAGCTCACCATACGCGTTTCGGGATACGCGGTGCATTTCATAAAACTTTCGCGCGAACAGCAGCTTGAAGTGCTGGCACGGACATTTCACGAATCATTATCATAACACGGGATATTTCCCGAACCACAAGGAGTCTGTATGGCGACAATAACACTCGGCGGCAGCACGATTCATACGATCGGTGAACTGCCGAAGATCGGTTCAAAGGCCAAGGCGTTCTCGCTCACCGCGGCGGATCTCGGGGACGTTACCCTCGCCGCATTCGAAGGCAAACGGAAGATTCTCAATATAGTTCCCAGTCTTGATACCGGTATCTGCGCAACATCCACCCGGAAGTTCAACGAACAGGGCGGTGCGCTCACCAACACCGTGGTGCTCGTCATCTCCAATGATCTTCCCTTCGCGATGAAGCGTTTCTGCGAGACTGAAGGACTGAAAAATGTGGTTCCGCTTTCGGCGTTCAGAAGCACGTTCGGCAGGGATTACGGGGTCACCATCACCGACGGTCAGCTCAAAGGTCTTCTGTCGCGGTGTATCGTCGTGCTTGATGCGGACAATAAAGTGCTCTATACCCAGCAGGTTCCTGAGATCAAGCAGGAGCCGGATTATGCGGCGGCGCTGGCTGCGATAGTGAAGTAACGGAAAATTGACAAATGACGGGCCTCAGCGTATACTGTTTCTGAGGGCTGCATGGAAGTAAATAATTCGACACGAAAAGATACGCCTGCCTATATGACGGCATCGAAGCGTGAGAAGGAATTCACCATCGTCGGCATCGAAAAGGAATATCTCCGGGAATTGAAGAATAAAGAATTCGAAACGGCCGACCGTCAGGCCAAGGCGCTTCGCGATTATCTGAACTCACTCGGATTCTCGACCTATTTCATCCGCTATGAGAACGGCAAAGGCCTGGTCACCGAGGATATGTCGAAGACCTCATACAATATTGTCGATATCAGCGCGTAACACAGCCGATTGTCAGCTGCCCCAGATCCTTCGCCTCAACTATCTCGTATGAATATCCCTGTTCGGTGAGGAATAACTGCCGCTTGTGCGCGAACTCCTCCTCTTTGGAATCCGTCGTGATGACGGAAAAGAAAAACGATTTATTCTCGCCGGGTTTCGGACGGAGCACGCGTCCCAGCCGCTGCGCCTCCTCCTGACGGGAACCGAATGTTCCTGATACCTGTATGAGCGCGTTCGCGTCCGGCAGGTCGATGGCGAAATTGGCCACCTTGCTCACGATGAGCGTCATTATTTTTCCCGATTTGAAATCGGTATACAGCCTGTCGCGTTCGCTCTGCGGCGTTTTTCCCATGATGATCGGGAAGCCGAAGCGCCGTTCAATGGCTTCGAGCTGATCGATGTACTGCCCGATGATGAGCACGTGTTTTCCCGTGAGCATATCGAGCAGCCGTTCGATGATGTCGTTCTTCGCGGGGTTCTCACTCGAGATGCGGAATTTCCCCTTGTCGCTCGACATGACGTAGTCGCCGCGCATGGAGTCGTCGAGTTTCACGCGCACGTCGTAGCAGAGCGCCTCGGCGATGAACTGCTTGCTCTCAAGCTCGCGCCACGGCACGTCGAATTTTTTCGGACCGATGAGCCCGAACACGTCGGTCTCAAGACCGTCCTCGCGCACGAGGGTTGCCGTGAGTCCCAGCCGCCGTGTGCTCTGTATTTCGCTCGTAACCCGGATGATGGGGGCGGGGAGAAGGTGCACCTCGTCATAGATGATAAGACCCCATTTGTTGCTGAAGAACAGATTGAAATGTTTGAACTCATCGTTCTTGCTTTTACGGTACGTGATAATTTTGTAGGTCGCTATCGTGATGGGTTTTATCGTCTTCGTCTCGCCGTTGTATTCACCGATGTCCTCATCGCTGATGTTTGTCTTGTCGAGTATCTCGTTTTTCCACTGACGGCATGCGGTGATGCCGGTGGTGATGATGAGTGTCTGCGTTTTTATCTTCGCCATCACCGCCATGCCCACGACGGTCTTTCCCGCGCCGCAGGGAAGCACGATGGTTCCGGCTCCTCCCGACGGGTCTCCGTTTGCGTAGAACGCAGCCACGCTGTCATTCTGATATCCGCGGAGCGCGAAGGGGAGCCCGCTCAGCGTGACATCGCGGAGCGCAAGTTCATACGGCGTGCCGTCGATGTAGCCTGCAAGGTCCTCCACGGGATATCCGAGCCGTATGAGCTCGAGCTTGATGTGTCCGCGGAATCCGCCGTCCACCGTGCACCGTTTCTCGTCGAGGGTCTCACGGATGTATTTGCTGAACGTCTTCACGTTCATGATCTCGTCCATGATGAGCTTGTCGTCGGCGCTGAGGATGAGGTTGTCGCCCTCCCGGAGCAGTTTCACCTTGCCGTAGCGGCTGATGCTGTTCCTGATCTGGAAGACGATATTCTGCGGAAGCTTGTATTTTGAATACGTTTTCAGGAAATCGATGATTTCATCGGCCTTGACGCCGAAGCTCGCGGCGTTCCAGAGCGAGATGTTGGTGATGCGGTAGGTGTAGATATGCTCGGGGCTTTTGATGAGCTCGGCAAACTTGAGGAGCGTATCGCGCATGGTGACGAACACCGGCGAGTCAACCTCAAGGAGCAGGGATCCGTCGGTCTGCAGTATCAGCGGTTTCTCGTTGCTCATTCTTTTTCCTTTTTGATGTAAAAACTATTTGGGCAGAAAACGCATCGTATCATCGAGCAGTTTTCCTATGTTCAGCTTCAGGAGCAGTACGTCATAGGTGAGGAAGGCCAGATCGCGCTTGGCCTCACGGTAGCTTTTTTCGGACTGATAAAAATCGATGAGCGAACTCACGCCGAGGCGGTAGCTTTCCGCCATCATCTTCGTGTTCAACTCCGCGCTTTTCAGGCGCTGGCGTGAGACGTTCAAAAGCGCGGTTTTATTGTTATGGAAGAGTACGCTCTCTTCAAGTTCTTTTTTCGTGTTCTTGGCGGCCAGTTCAATGTCCGTCTTCGCGCGCTGAATGGCGAGATCGGTCTGCTGCAGTTTTCCGAGCACTTCATTGCGTCCCCAGATCGGCAGATTGAAGCTCACCCCGAGTGACAGGTCGAGACTATTGTTGCGCACCCATGCCTCGGCCGCGGTTGTGTAGGTGTGCCGCACGAGGTCAGCCGTGCCGGTGACCGAGATGAAGGGCGCGAACCGGCGAAGCGCCGTCTGCAGCCTGCGCGTCTCTTCAATAGAAAGGCTGTTGCTGGCGATGCTCACCGCGGCGAACACACGCTGTGCCGGAATGAGCGTGTTGGATGCTGTTATCGGTGTCAGGGGCATTCCGGCGGGCACATCCTCGAGTATTGTTATCGTGTTCAACTCGAGCTTCTGCGCGAGTTTTGACAGCGACGACTGCGCGTTGATGCGGCTTAATTCCGACGTGTATATATCGTTATCATACTCGGCAAGCGCGTTGATGAGGTCAAGCTCGCTCGCGTTGCCGCTCTGTTTTTTCGAGGCGACGAACTCATACTGCTTTTTTGAAAGCTGCTCGTTGGAAAGCGCAATTTCCAGCGAGATGCGGTCTTTCAGCGCGGTGACATATAACGCATAGGTGTCGTACAGTTCACTTTGATAGAACTGCAGGTATGCCGTTTTAAAATTCTCGTAGGTAAGCCGTTCCACAGCCTGATCGAAAAAGATGTCCTGAGAAACGGTCAGCGTTGACGATACACCGCCGCTCACGGCCCAGTTGTAGTTCGTATCGTGATACATGCCGCCGCTCGCCACGAGATTCGGCGTGAAACGCAGGAGCTGATTGCCGATCTCAATTTCCCTGGACTGAAGTTCGAGGCGCTGTTTTTTCAGCGGGAGCGAGTTGCTCGCTATGATGCCGGGGATATCCCTGAGGCTGATGCAGAAGAGTTCTGCCGCGGAGATGATGATGCAGAGTGTGATGATGCGTTTCATGGAGACCGCCTTGTGCTTGTATCGTAACGCCTTGGATGAGTTCATGCTATACGTTTCCGTTGTTTATGTCTGCCGTCGATCGACGCGATGCGTCCGTCGGCTATGGTGATGCGACGGTCCGCCATGGCCGCAACCGCCGGGTCATGCGTGACCATGATGATGGTGTTCCCCGCGGCGATGAGATCCTTGAATATCACGAGAATCTCTTTGCCGGTTTTGCTGTCGAGATTTCCCGTGGGTTCGTCGGCAAGTATGAGTGACGGCTTATTCACGAGCGCCCGCGCGATGGCCACGCGCTGCTTCTGCCCGCCGGAAAGTTCGCTCGGCCGGTGTTTGATGCGTTCGGTCAGTCCCACCCTGCCGATGGCATCCATCACGAGCTCATGGCGTTCCTCGCGTGAAAGCCCTGAATAAATAAGCGGGAGCTCCACATTATGGAACACGTTGTAGCGCGAGAGCAGATTGAAGTTCTGGAAGATGAATCCGAGTTTATTATTGCGTATGAACGCAAGCTCGCGCATCTGGAGTGAGCCGACATCGATGCCGTCAAGCATGTACGTGCCGCCGGTGGGCGTGTCGAGGCAGCCGATGATGTTCATGAGCGTCGATTTGCCGCTTCCCGACGGGCCGATGATGGCGGTGAATGAATTGGGCTCAAGTGAAAAATGCACGTTGAAAAGCACTTTTACTTCCATCGCGTCGATGAAGTATGATTTTGAGATGTCGGCGCAGCGTATGAGCATTATGATCTCACGTCCCGTTCGCTACAAGGTGCCGGCGCGTCATAAAAAGGTGCAAAAGGTGTTATTTTCATATCATATTCCTCGCCAGAGGAGCGATAATAGTATTCGATAGAGTGAAAAAATGCAATCGGCCGGGGTGGCGCCGGAGGCGTGGTTTTTGCGCTTATCGCTCGGGGAGAAATATATTTCTTCGCACCGCGTTTGCGCCTCAGCCGTCCATCCGTGGACGGATTCGACGCATTCGCGGCATCCTGCCGCTCGTACATATTTAATGTCAATTATAGCTATTGTAATACGATGTAATATTGATAATGAACGCGGCGCTCAGAAATACATTTCTCCCCTCACTGATCGCGCTGTTGTTTTGGATGATGGTATGGTAATTCCATGTTGTTGACGTCAAACGCTCGAACGCCGTTGTGTTTTCAGGTATTACCATCGTATCCGTACTTTGAATCTGGTCCGGCAGTGAGGACAGGTCACCGCAAGTGTTCCCTTTTTCAGCGGCAGACGAAGCGTCTTTCTGCATTGCGGGCAGGTGCGGAAGCGATGTGTCCTGAACTCCTTGATCCTGCGGATGGTCAGTGAAAAAGATGCGGCTATGGGGTTCCATAGTTTCAGAAATGTTTCGTTTTCAAGGCGACGTTTATAGGTGTTGCGGGAACTTATTCTGAATATCATCACCGTAAGTACTGCCAGCATTACAGCGCTGAGGATAGAGGAGCGGACCGCCATGTTGACGGTCATCAGAATAATACTGAGCACCAGCGAGGCATAGTACAGCTGGTCGATGCCGTATCTGCCGTACATGAACCGCGATAATGTTTCTTTTATCTTTCCCAAGGTGTTTGCTCCTTATCAGCACGGCCGTCCGCAGAACATGCATAACATATTTGAGAGACAGACACCGATGCAGATATTCCGGATATTGCCTATCGGCATGCCGTAACTGCGGCTTTCCTCCTGATACATGCGTCCGCCGCGCTGTATCTGGTCCAACAGCTGCTGATATTCAACATTTTCCGGTTCCATCTGAACCGCCGTCTGTGCGTGATTCAGTGCGGTAATGGTGTTGCCGTATCCGGTATTGGCAACCGCGCTTAAAAAATACCACTCGGCTGTCTTGTCGGCAATGGATGACAGCACGTTGAGCGCGGCATCAAAATAACCTGCGCGCAGAAAATGCCTGACCGGGTCGAATACGGAATAAGTACGTTGCTGCTGCTGTTGACCGTACCCGAACGGACCGAAGCCCCCGAATGGATCATATTCACCGGAAGCGTTCCCCTGGCCGTATTCGCTTTTGCCGCCACTGCCGCCGTTTTTTATCTGTCGGTATGCGGCGTTGATCTCGCTCATCATCTTCGATGCTTTTTCGTTGTCCTTGTTGAGGTCCGGATGATATTTCTTAGCCAGCCTGCGGTATGCTTTTGCTATTTCTTCGCCCGAAGCGGTTGGTGGAACGCCGAGTGTTTTATACGGGTCTGCGATCATCGGTGGTGCGCCTCCGGTGTTTTTCGTGCCGCTTCATATCGCGTCCAGACGCCCGAGTACAGAATGTTCTCGATCAGCTGTTTATCCCGGGCAACCGGCAGGTGTTTATATTTTTCAGTGCAGTCACCCATGAGCAGATTGAGAACGGTCCCGCAATCATCTGATGATGCGACCAGCGGGTTGTAACGTTCTTTTTTGATGTCAGCTTTCAGGTCGATGCAGGCATCCATGATATAGATGAACTTGCCGAGAGCTGCCGCGAATGCGCGTATGCTTTCCGTGTAACCGTCTTTCCTGAAAATAAAGATCTCGCCCATCAGTCTTCCAAAGCAATTCGCGGGAATATCAGGGTTCAGCTCACCCGAGCGTTCTATTCCCGATAGCTCTTTCAGGCACGCATGTATCACCGCGCATTTTTCCGGATACCGCGCGACGATCTTACTGTACTCGCGTTTGAACAGGCCAGCTTCCCACAGCGAAAGCAGGCGTTTGTCATCGGTCCAGTCGTCAAGGAATTTATAATACGCAAGGAGCACATTCATGTCCGCGGCGTAATCGGTCATCTCATTCATCCAATACATGCGCGGTTTGAGCGGATGCATGATGCAGCGTCCGGTTTTCTCTGCGGTTTCCGCTGCAGAGAGCGATGAAAGGAGCAGAACGAGAAACGCCATGTCGTAGGTGAGCGTGATGCGGCTCAAAGCGCCGTGACGGTTTCCCAATGCCCTGCAGAGACCGCAATAACACGCCAGATACCGCTGCTTTTCTCCGGCAGTCAGTTTGTTAACGTTGGCGACCACATAACCGAACATTCAGTGCTCCTCCGCAGTTGCGGATGTTTTTGCCGGCGCATACTATACCATACAAAAATAAAAATACATACTGAAACCGAACGGTGCATTTTACATTTTTCCGGCATGGCGGTTACTGTCGTATACGTCCATCACGCACGTCGCTGTTCGGCTTGCATAAATCAACCGGGTAACGTAGACTGAGCCGACTTTTCAGGAGACGTATCCGCTCATGCGCTTTGTAATTATCTGTCTGTGCGTTATCGGCAGTATGATTCCGCTTGCCGCGGAACTCGCGCCGGTACTCAAAAAACATCCCGTGGATCTCAAGCGTATTGTCGCCGAGGCGGGTGATATGAAAAAACTCGGGTATTATCCCGTCGGCATCGACGCCGTCGAGAAAGGTCCCGAGCGCGGCGTGTATGTGCTCTATCGCGACGACAAATTCTTCGAATTCGAAGACTGGCAGATAGTTTCTTATCCGAGCGTGAAGACGCTTGAAGAGGTTATGATACGTGAATTCGCGCGCGGCTGGATAGGCATCGATTTCGCCAGCGCCGGGAACGCGGTGTTCGTGCTCTATATGAAAATGAGGTCCGAAGTCGATACGTGGCTTCTGCAGTCAACAGCCATAGCCGAGGATGTCGAGAATTCCATCCGCGGTTATTACAAATCCGGTTATAGGACCTACGGCATTATGAACGTCGGGGATGATATCTATTTTACCATGATACGACTGGAGAAGGACCGCTATCAGCGCAATGAAACGCGGCAGTTCAACAGCATTCTTGAGGCCGAAACCGGCATTGTCCCGCTCATGAAGGATTCGTGGGACGTGTGGGGCTTTTACATCGCCACGAACAGGGTCGTGTTCACCGTAATGAAATAGCGGCGCGTGTTATTTCTTCACAACACCGACAGTCAATAGCAGATTCGCAAAACGCCGGGTGTCACCGGTGGCGATGATGAGTGCCGTGTCGGTTGACTTCACATCGCCGTAAAACGCCCAGCGTTCTTTTTCCTCCCATTGAATATCCGCGGGCAGGAGCGTTCGGTATTCCGCATGCACCGCGCGGAACTGGTCTTCCGGCGGGGCGACGACCGCGGCGCTCTGAAAAACGGCAGCGGATACAAGCGCTTCGAGCACCTGTGTTACCGTCGGCACGCCCGGCATGAGATTGAGAAATACTTTTTTCGTGGTCGGCAGGCTCATCGTGGCGACCGGAAAATTTCCGTCGGCGATGAGCACGCGCGAAAAATGTCCGCATGACGCAAGCGTGCCGATGATCTCGGGATTGAGCAGTTTTGATGTAAGCATGTGAGGCTCCTTCTTTATTATAAGATGCTGTTTCGAAGCGAATCGACGGACTTTTTTTTCCGTGCAAAGGCGAACGCCGCGGTCGTCACGGCTTCATCCGCAGCCATGATCTGGGAACAGGCGGCAGCATAATCACGCTGGAGAATGTCGAGGTCGATAGCGGCTTTGTCGAGTTCCGTACGAACTTTCGGCATATCGTTTTTTTTCATCGAGCTCTTCGTGTTTTTCCGTCCTGTCACACCCAGTACGATAAGGCGCGGTTTGTCAGTATCCTTTTGCGGCGATGATAACCGTATCGAGACTATCTTTTTTTCCGGGTGGGGGTTCTGCCACCATGACAGAAAAGCGAATATCGGTGTGTCTTCGACCATACCCATCCATGCGCAAATTCCTTTTCCAAGGATGGCGGGTTTTCCCCACCAGTCATCGGTGTTTACGCCGGAGATGAACGGCAACGCCGCGCTTGTGCCGTCATCGTATTCCGCCGTCATAACGGCAAGTGTAATGCCCGAGCCGGCGTAATGAGCGGTGGTCAGGAAAAAAACTGTGTCGAACGCAGCGTTCACGGGAATCGGTTTCGGCGTGCAGTCGATGCGGGGATCATTTCCGCAGACGGTGATTATCGATCTGCCGGCGCCGCGGCTGTCCGGAACGGTGAAATGAACTCCGCGTGCGACAATTGCACCGTGGTCAAATGTGAACGGGATCGCTCCGCGGGCCATGCAGTCCGCAGCGGAACTGTTGGCGGCAGGCGCGATGTCGATTGCGGTATCAGCACCATTACCGATTGCGTTTTGTGCCAGTGCCGCATTGGTTTTCCATAGCGTCCCGTCGATTGCCATGAACCGTTCGGCAAGACACAGGAATGCATCGTATGCACTTCCGTCACCGCCATGCCAGGCGGCGTCTGCGGAATGCGGCGGTACGGCGGGCCAGTGTAACTCATCGAAACCGGAAAAAAATCCGGGATGCCGCCGGTTCAGACTGTCATCGAAGCGAAGCAGACGATCAGCGCTGACGGCGCCGTTAGTTAGCGTACTGCCGGTGAAACGTTCCGCGAATCGTTCAAAGGCCTCATCACGTGAATGCCACGCGAAGTCCGCACATGCTGCTATCCCCGGCCATGCCTCCTCGGCGGTGCCCGGCGCGCTCCAGAAGGTATTGATGATTCCCGTCCCGCCGTTCGCGGAGATGGTTTCGGCGTATGACATGCAGTTCAGGAAGCGTTCGCGGGGGCGCGGCATGGAGCAGGGAGAACCGCTCGCGCTTGCGGCAGTCGAACCCATTACCGTGAATCCCTTATCGATGAAAAACCTGAACATAGGATAGCGCTGATATTCGCCCGGCGTATCGGTTTTCCAATAATCATCGAACAGCGCCATGCGTTCCGGGGAGCAGTCCCCCTCGGGATTGATATCTCCGAATCGGAATTTCCAGCGTTGTGCTTCAAGGCCGTAATAGCACCATGCGGTGAGCACCACATTGCGCGGGAATGCCGCCAGGTCTTCGGGATATTTCCAGAGCATATCATCCCACATCATCGGCGTTTTACCCTGAGCGATTATCCACCGCGATAATGCCGCGTAGTAACCGGTGAACAGTTTCGCAAGCGTTCCGTTCGCGGCATGTTCCGCGCATTTCGGGCAGAACGCTCCCATGCGGAAGACCTCGTCGCCGGTGATATGCGCGTAGCGGGAGTTTTTATGGATCGCCAGCACCTCGGTCCACAATTCCTTCATCAGCGCAAGCGACCCCGGATGCTGCGGGCACATCTCGTGTGTCTGATCGGGAAGTTCGCGGAGATGTGCGTATTCGTTGTGTACAAGGTACGGTTCAGCGTGGCCGAGAGAATCGAGCAGCGGTATCGTCTCGATGAAATGGTCTTCGGCAGTCTGTATGAGCCGATGGAGCTGTTCTTTGGTATACGCATTGCGGTGTGCTATTTTTGGATGCGATTCCCACGGGAAGCGGTTGTCATACTCGATCACGACGGCGTTGTATTTCAGGTCGGCAAGCGTGCGGATGAGTCGTATGAACCGGTCGATCGACGGAGCGTCTCCATTGGCGAGCGCGATATGGAATGCCCGGAGTTTCACGTCCGGCCAGTCGATGATCTCCACCGATGGAATAGGCTTTCCTTTGGCAAGACGGACAATCTGTGTCAGTGTGGATACGCCGTTGTATGCGCCGTGTGACGTTGCCGCTTCGATGAGCACACCGTCAGTATCGATTTTCAGACGATATGCTTCCGGTCTCATAGTTTCCGGTATCGATACGGTACTGAAAGCCGCGTGTTCCTGAATAATCACCGATCGACGTTCTGCAGTGCCGAATACCGCGCGGCCGCCCATCTCATTGAGCCGTTGTTCAATACCGGCTGATGCGAAACTGCAGCTCCAGGTGAATTGCTCAACAATATGGAATGCTGCTTGCTCGCGAGCAATGATCTTTTTGGGTCGGGGAAACAGATTTTCGAATATCATTACGCCTCCGTTATCGGCGCGAATGACGCCGACGCCGGTTCACAGCATAGCAGTTTCATGTGCTGTTGTCAATGTTCTCGCGGGTCTTCACCGGAGATATGTGCCGTATTCATGCGCCGTGTCGAATACCGCGCAGATATCTTCGGGTGAAACCGTCGGCTGTATCGCATGCACCTGATTGAACACAAAACCGCCGCCGGGAGCGAATATTTTCAGACGTTCTTTGACATGTTCGACGACCTCGGCGGTCGGCTTTTTTCCGAGCACCATCTGCGTGTCGCATCCGCCGCCCCAGAATACGATCTTCTTTCCGTATTTCTGTTTCAGCACGGCGGGGTCCATTCCCCGGGCCGATGTCTGCACCGGATTGAGCAGATCGACACCCATGGCGACGATATCGTCCATGAGCGGCATGATGGCGCCGCATGAGTGCAGATAAAGTTTCAACCCCGTATTCGCATGGAGCCAGTCGGCAAACCGCTTATAGTGCGGGGCTATCATCTCGCGGAACGTGTCGGGACTGATGAGCGGATTGTCCTGCGCACCGAAGTCGTCGGCGCAGATCACGCAGAAAAGATATTTTCCTATCGCGTCGTTCACCCGCGATACGCTTTTAATAAGTCCGTCGCAGCGTTTCGTGAGCGTCTCGTGCACTTTGTCCGGTTCGGTCATGAGCGACATGAGGAATTCCGGATTCGATGAAAAGAATGATCCGCCGAATTTTCCGGCAAGCGCGTACTCCGTTGACTTATAAAAAGTCTTCGTGTCATCCTCAAGATGCCTGAGTGCTTCGTCGGTGAGCGGCGTTCCGGTGCCGAACCAGTGCATACCGTCCTCGGAATCGAAATAGAGCGATGAGTCGGGCTTGCGGAATCGGTTGCCAGCGGCGTCGGAAAGCAGCCACTCGTCGCCGTGCCGCGTGAGCGGGAGTTTTATCGGGAACTCTACGCTGCATGACGGAAAAAGCGGATAGCCGTGCCACTCCCGCGCGAATGATATGCTGGAGATCTGCACGACATCGATATGCAGTCGTTTACGGATTTCCTCTTCGACGACGGCAAGTTCCTGCATCACGTCGTTTGATCGCACCGTGCCGTGCGGAAGACTGAGGTGTTTCTTGAGCGCATCGTAGGCGAGTACGTGTATGCCGGACGCGCCGGTGGTTCCGCCGAGATCAATGGGTACGCGGTCCGCTTCCTCGAAGTTGATTGCTTTCAAAACACGTTCACGGCTTGTCATGCGCTGTACACGCCTCCGTTGATGTCTATCGTCGCGCCGGTGATGAAGCCGTCGTATTCCGATGCGAGGAACGCCACCGTCCGCGCTACATCCTCGGGTGTACCCGCGCGTCCCACCGGTATGCCGGCAATCGTCGCGTCGGCGCTTTCTTTGGTGGTATGCGTGTTGTGAAAATGCGTGCCGAGGATAAGCCCGGGAGCGACCGCATTCACGCGTACACCTTTGGGCGCAAGCTCGTTGGAGAGCGCGCGGGTGAATGTAAGTACGGCGCCTTTTGCCGTCGAGTAGATGAGCGATCCCGGATGCCCTCCTTTTCGCCCTGCAAGCGATGCGAGATTGATGATGCTGGCACCATTCGCCTTGATGAGATGCGGCGACGCCTCGCGCGTCACATACACCATAGAATTGACGTTGATGTCCATAATCTTCGCGATGTATGCCGCGTCGATATCGGCGATGGTTTTTCGGCCCACAAGGTCGCCGGTGTTATTCACGAGTATGTCGATGCCGTTGAGGAATGCGGCGACTTCGCCAACAAGACGCTTTGCCTCGGATTCTTTTGTGAGGTCCGCCTGAAAACCCTTCGCACGTACGCCGAATGATTTTGACGCGGCGGTAAGCTTCTCGGCGCCGTCCTTGCTCGAGAAATAATGTATCGCTACATCGGCGCCCTGACGCATAAGCTCTTCCACAATGGAATAGCCGATGCCCTGTCCTCCGCCGGTGATGAACGCGCGTTTGCCTTTCAGTGAACCCATGGAAATGCTCCTTTAATCAACATACTCTTTTATGAATAAAATGTTTTCTTCCGGCGTCTCATACGGTATCGCTCCGGTGCCGAGCAGTAAGCCGTTATGCCGCTGTGCGAGTTCGAGTATCTCATCGATCTCACGTTTGATGTCGTCCTTCGTTCCGTACGAATATGTCTGCGTTTTCATGTTCACGCGGACCTTAACGCCCGGGAACGGTTTTATCGCGGCAAGAAATTCTTCACGATTGGTTTCCGCCGGACATATCACGAAGTTCGTGCCGGTGGCAACCATGTGCGGAACGATGGGCGCGGTGTTGCCGCCGATGATGCAGGGAACGGAATTCCCGAGTATCGATGCAACGCCCCGCATGATTTCTTTAAGCACGGGGAGTTCTATGTCACGGAACTGATCGGGTGACAAAAGCGGCGGTGCCGCCCCCGACTCGAAGAACGCAACGGATAATCCGTTGTCTTTGATGTATTGCGTAAATGCGATCTGTCCGGGAATGAGCCGTGCAAGGAACTCGCGAGTCGCGTCCGGTTCCATCGCCGCCGCTATCATGAGCGTTTCCATGCCGAGAAGGCTCTGCGCCAGCGAGAACGGTCCGCTCACCGGAACTCGTACATCGGCTTCGGGAAACCGCGCCTTGAAATCGCGGGCGACGTTTACCACGAGCGCAAGACGTCCATCTTTTACCGGATTGAACGGTGTGAGCGCCCGTGTCTCATCGATTGACGCGAACAGCGACGCGTGAATCGCCGGAATCGTGTTGTCCTTACAAGGCTCGATGACACATCCATACGCTTCGGCTTCGGTATTGTAAATGTCTATGCCGATGACCACGGGCGAATGCCGGTACAATTCGTACGCCCTGCTGTGCGCCTCAAGCATGAGCGCTCCGCTGCGTGACACGTCCCACGGCGAGCGGCCGATGACTTTTGCCGCATGCTCGTAGATCGAGAGTGAAAGCGGAATTTTCATGATTACGGTTTAAAGATGACGCCGAGCATTTTTTCAGGCGTCTGCATCGCTTTACCGGTCTCTTCTTCAACGCGGTCAAGCGGTATGCGGTGCGTGGTGAGCGCGTCGACGTTCACTTTGCCCTCACCGATAAGCCGCATGCAGAGCGCGAGGTTCGTTTTCGTCGTCCAGCGCATCGCCACCAATGGATAATCCTCGCCGTGTTCCCAGATAGGGTCGTGATACCCGAAACCGGTGCGCGAACAGCGGCGTATGTCGATGTTGTTCATCCCGCCAATCATGCCGTCGTAGGCGAACGTGGGCCAGCCGACGATCATGATGCGTCCCATCGAGTGGCCGTCCGGCGAAAGCTTCATGCAGTCGACGAGCCGGTTCACCGTTTCATCGCACGGCCCCGCGTTGGCGAGCACCGCCGCGTCAAGTCCGCTGCCGTTCGTAAACTTTTTCGTCGCTTCAATAACGCCTGCGTCCGACATGGCCGTTTCGATGCCGAATTTCTTCGCGGTGTCGAGACAGAACGGATTGATGTCCCAGCCGATAGGATAATTCCCGGCAAGCTGATAGAGCCGCGCCGTGAGCGTACCGACGATGCCGAGGCCCACGATGCATACATACTCGCCGAATTCCGGCTGTCCGCGCCGAACCACATGCATTGCGGTGGCAAGGAGCATCGCGTATGCGCCCTGGTCGAACGATACATTATCGGGAAGCGGTATGCAGAGATTATGCGGCATCACCGCATAGTCGGTGTGCTGCGCAAATCCCCAGCCGATGCAGGCAACGCGGTCGCCCTTTTTATATTCCGTCACACCTTCACCGATTTCTTCTATAATACCGGCGTTCGAATAACCGAACGGTGACGGTTTTTCGTTCGGATCGGGGTTATTGCGTTTCTTACTGAATGCCACCCAGCCCTTGAGCTCCGTGCCCGGGCTCACGAGAGATGACTGCACTTTTACGAGCACGGTGCCTTTTTTAAGCTGCGGCATGTCCTGTTCGATGAGCCGTATGATGCCGTCGCCGCCGCGTGTCGCTACTTTTCGTTTGGATGGGATGTTCATTGGTTTATTCTCCTTGTGTTGTTAGAGACAGCGGGGTACGGTTCCCGAGCGCTGTCGAGCGATGCCCCGCTGTCTCTATGTGTATCTATTTCGCTCCGGTACTCTTCCAATCCGTCGATGTTTTCTGCGCTCCGGTTCCGTCTTCCGCCATGAGTTTTTTAATGTACGCGAGGTCTTTCTTCACGAGCGCCGCAGCCGCATCGTTCATGAGCTGACCCGGACCCGACGGGTCGGAATACTCGGCGGGCAGACATATCGTTCCCGTGTACCCGCGCGTGCGAAGCGCGTTGATCATCGTGCGCCACGAATAACCGGCATGCTGAGCGGTGGTCCAGAGTATCTTCCACTTAGCCTCGTCCTCGTCCGGGCCGTTGACACGCCAGTGACTTGCCGACTTGAAATTCATCATTCCCAGATGCGGCCAGACGATATCGAGCGCCATGGTCTCGGGTTCACCGTCCACCGCGCAATGGGCCGGATCGAGCACGGCGCATACCTGTTTCGGGTCGTAGTTCTCTATCAGATGCATGAGCCCGATGGCGCTGCCCACCATGTAATCGCAGTGGTTCTGTACCCCGATAGCCACCTTGTTTTTTGCAAGTGACGGCAGCAGCTTATCGAATCCGTCGCGCACCTTTTTCTCGGTCGCATAATAACCTATTTTCATGTCGATGCCCACGCAGATGCGGATGATGGGAACACCAGCTTCACCGCAGGCGGCAATCGTTTTTTCATCGGTATCGCCGGCAATGCTTCCGATGATAAGTCCGCGGTCTTTGAAAACTTTCACCGCATTCGGCAGATCCTTCGCTATCGCATCGGGCGTCACCTGATATCCGGCACGTACCGCGAGCTCCACGCCGTCAAAACCGGTCTCCTTCACAAAGTCGGCGAGATGCTCGATGCTCATGTCTTTTGCCGTCCACGGTTTCGTGAATACGGTAAGCTTGTTCTTCATACAGGGCGTCTCCTTATCGATTCGTGCTTATATAATAATCAGGATCCGCTATCCGTCTTTGTCAAAAATGAAGAAAAATTTGCCTATCGCGGAGCGGCGTTCCGGCCCGATGTTCTCAGGAGCGTTCCGGCCGCGCAGACAACCGTGAAAATGATGATGAGGATCCGCATGGCGGCGAGGAATTGCGGATGATATACAGGTGTCACGCGTACACCGTGGAGAAACAGCGCGAAGACTATCATCACGATACCCATGCTGAATATCTGACCGATGAGGCGCATCGTGCCCACGATGCTTGACGCAACGCCGTACGACCGTGCTGCTACCGCATGCATGGCCGCCGTGGTGTTCGGCGACGAGAAAAAGGCGAACCCGAGCCCGAGTATCGCGAGTGCGGTGATGATGAGCCAGAACGGCGTATCGGTGCCGGTGAACACGAGTATGAAAAGACCGAGCGCGGTAAGCCCCATGCCGAATGCGGCGATGCCGTCGGGCGGCCGCTTGTCGGAAAGTCGTCCTGCGAACGGCGAAAATACCGTCTGTATGACAGGCTGCACCAGGAGCATAAGTCCCGCCTGTCCCGGGGTGAATCCTTTTATGTACTGCAGATAGAGACTGACGAGAAATCCGACGGCAAACGTTGCGCTGTAGTTGATGAGCGCTCCGCTTACGGCGAACGAGAACGGCCGGTTGCCGATGAAGAGTTTCAGATCGATAACCGGTTCTTTCACGCGTGTCGTGTACAGGATAAACGCGGTTATACCGGCAATGCTGACGGCGATGATGGCCCACGCTGTCGGATGCGGCAGCCGTGAAAAGCCGACAATAAGGAGAAGGAGCGATACTGCATAGAGGAGCGAACCTGGTATGTCGAAGCGTTCACCGCGGGCCTGCGCCCATTCGCCTTTGAGCTTCAAAAAAACTACAGCCGCTGCGACGAGTCCGAGCGCCGCATTCACAATGAAGATGCTCTGCCAGCCGATATACTGCGTCATGAGTCCGCCGAACAGCGGTCCGAGCGACGCGCCGAGATACACTGATGCGACATTCAAACCGAGCGCCCTGCCGCGCTCCTCGGGCGGGAACACCGATACGAGTATGGTCATCCCGGTTCCGAATATCATCGCCCCGGATATGCCCTGGATGAAGCGCATTGCGATGAACAGTGTCCCCGTGGGAGCGTACGCGGTGACTACGGACAGCACCGCATATGAGATGATGCCGATGATGTATATTTTCTTCCGCCCCACGATGTCAGACAGTCTGCCGAACGGTACGAGGAACATCCCCGCCGCGAGGAGATACGCGGTGAGCACCCAGTTGAGCGAGAGCGCGTCAAGATGAAATTGCCGCCCGATGGTGGGCAGCGCCACCGTGAGCGATGAGCCCATAAATGGTGTGAGGAATGAGCTGACCAGCGCTGCGGTAAGTGCAGCAGATTTCTGCGTATCGGGATGCATAGTAGTTATCATATATTCCATAATATCTCAGGTCATACAATATTCAAGCAATTACCCTGTTTGATAGTTGTTATAAATTCTGTTATAAATTCTTGACAAAAGGATAAAACGGCACTATTATATATAAAGTACTTTGGTGGTTCTTTCATTATATGAACGTGTAGCAATTCGGGGTGTGCCGCTGTGTATTATCACGTTTTAAAAAAGCCTAATGGTATAACGTTTACAAACAGCGCACTATACGTGTGTCATGGTGTAAAAAAAGACATCGTTACTGTAATGGCAGGTTTTATCATGTTGTTGAAGTCCTGTAATTGCATGCGATTGTTCACCTTTTTCTTTCACGTTGGCTATTATATTCGGTTATAGTTCTCATATAAAAATATATAGTGAAGGTGCGGTATGAAAAAAAACGTACTGATTCTTCTTGTGACTGTATGTGCAATGTCGTTTTCTCTGCATGCCGGCCAGAAGCCCAATAAAACGCGTGTCGGTATCATCGATTTTACGACGAAAGGCGGCGTTGCAGCCTCCGACGCCGAAACGATAGGCGAAATATTCAGAAGCAAACTGGTTACCCGGGACGTGTTTGACGTGTTGGAACGCAATTCGATGAACAGTATCCTCAAAGAGCAGGAACTGCAGAATACCGGCTGTACGGAATCCTCCTGCGCTGTGCAGATAGGTAAGATCCTCAATATGGAGTACATGATCTACGGTCAGATAATGCAGGCGGCGGGAAGTTTCTATCTGACCATCAAGATGATCCATATCGAATCGTCAAAAGCCATTATCAGCATCGACGAAAAATATAGCGGTGTCGATAACGTCATCGAGGATATGAGCTCGATAATAAAAAAACTCACGGAGAACAGCAAGGTGCGAAAACGTGCCGAGAACATCACCGACGGCAACGGTATGCTGAAAATATCGTGCACGCCCCCGGGAGCGCAGGTTGTCGTGAACGGCCGCAAAGCGGGACAGGTGCCCATACTCATTGAGGCGAAAGCGGGTGTCTATGATATATCCATATCGTCAGACGGCTATATGTCCAAGAAATTCAAATTTACCGTTGAAGAAGGTCTGATAAACGAGATCAGCGAGACCCTGACGGCGGGTCTCGGCCTCGAGGAGGCGGAACGCAAACGCAATGACTACTTCTGGGGCTTTGTGCGGAACAGCAGCATCACCGCATTGTGTGCCGGCGCGGCTGTGGGCTCGGTGCTCGTGGGGAATTTTTACAATGATCAGGGCGGTACGGTGTATAAGCAGTACGTCACATCGTATGCGAGCAGCGATTCCACGCAGCTGGGCGATCTGTTTCAGCAGCACTTCGATACCGCGGACACCTTTTTCTTCGCCGCGGAAAGCCTTACGGTTGCCGGCGCGGTCTTCGTGGTCTTTTCTGTCATTGACTATCTGCAGTGGAACTACTACACGGAAGCAGCGAACAAGATATCGCCGTTTACGTTCAATGTGAAGCCGATACCGTACGGCGGTACGGCGGTTTCTGTCTCCATGAAATTTTAGGGAATTTGAAAGGGATATTGAGATGAAGAAGGTATCACTGCTTGTTCTATTTGTCTGTGCAGTTCCGCTGATATTCGGTTCGCTTTTTTTCAACCGCAACAAGAAAACGCTGCCGGAATTCAATCGGAATAATCCTACGGATACCAAGGCTGCGAATTATCAGAAGTATGAATCGGTAGACGCGGACGGTGACGGCTTTCCGGACTTCAAAGTGCTGCTGTCACTGCCGTCACACACGAATGTTGTGATAGAGATAACCGGCGTACATGCGGGCATCGTGAGCAATATGGCATACACCATAAGCGGCGATCTCGAGACGGCATCATTTGTTCCGTTTCAGAACATGTTCTCGGTGCCGAATGACCTGATCGATGTACAGACGTTCAAGCTGAAGCTGAAATTCAAGAACGGCAAGACCGCACCGGTTGTTATTAAGACGTTTACGGCGACGAACCAATATCCGATTGCGTCGTTCTATATCTTGAATGTCAACTGGACGAACAAGATGTTTATAGCGACCAATACCCGCGATCCCGACGATTCGGAATTATATTATGCGTGGGATGTTAACGGTGATGGAGTTATCGATTTTGACTTCAATACCAACACAACCCTGACGCATATCTTTACTGCATTCGGGACGAGTAACGTGACGTTGTTCGTCAAAGATAACCATAATTATACGAACAGCGTCATGAGAGTATGCACCAATACGAATATAGCGCCTGTGGCCTCATTCACGATATCGAATGTGAACACGACGAACAAGATATTCAACGCATCGGCGAGTTATGATCCCGACGGCTCAATAGTGGGGTATGCATGGGATTTTGACGGTAACGGCAGTATCGATACGGGTTTCTCGCTTGCGTACAGGATAATCACGAACGATTACACGACCTTCGGCACAAACGGCGTTGTGCTGTATGTGTCCGATCTGTTCTCCACGAATTGCGTTACCAATCCCTGCTATCATACGAATAATGCACCCACGGCGTTATTTACGGTAACCCCTTCAAGCGGAAGCACGAATACGGTGTTTGTATTTAATGCAAGCGCAAGTACCGACCCCGAAGGGAATATTGCTTCATATCAGTGGGATTTCAACGGAGACGGGACCTATGAGGTTGATGTTGCCAGCAATACGTATGCGACCAATTTTACCAACGCAACCAACACATATCAGATTGTCCTGAAAGTGGTTGATGCCGAAGAACTTTTCAGCTTAAAGACTAACAGTGTAGTGGTGAGCGGCGTGGATCCGGGGCTTCTGCTTCATAACAAACTTGATGACGGGACATCAGTGTCGAACAGTGTTGTCGGTCCCAACGGCGTTATTTCAGGATCTGTTGCGTTTGAAAGTGCAAAGTACGGTAATGGTGTTGTGAGGAAAAGCACCACCGGTCATATAAAGTTTCCCGACAGCATACTGACCGCGGTCATGGACCGGGGGGCATATGAATTATGGATAGTACCAAAAGTCACGCAGACTGTGCCGTACAGCTACGGTGAGATTGGTTTCCTGAATGGAACGTACGGGTGGGTAAATGACATCATTTTTTCATGGGCCGATTCTGCCGGAAACGGCGGGTTGACAGCGTACTTCTGCTACAAGGGGCCAGGTGATACATCGCAATCATTATGTGTAACAGAAACCGCGCAGTTTATTGCAACCATCGGGCAGGCATATCACGTTGCTTTGGTATGGGATCGTGCGGGAATTGCCGGCAGTTCAGATGCCGTAAGAATTCTCAGGGACGGTGTTGTCGTTGCATCGACGACGTCGACGTGGGCATCTGTTGGCCGCTCATTTCCCGGCACGAATATCAGTGTCGGCGGATGGGGGCCTGACTCGGCGAATTATGATAAGATCAAGATTGACAATGTTAAATTCTACAATTATGCAAAGACCAACTTTTCAGACAGGTTCACGGAGTAAAGCCAATGAAAAAAACATTGCTGGTAATTCTTTTCACGGGTGTTGTGCCGCTGATATTCGGTTCGCTTTTTTTCAACCGTAACAAGAAAACGCTGCCGGAATTCAATCGGAACAATCCTACGGATACCAAGGCCGTGAATTATCAGAAGTATGAATCGGTAGACGCGGACGGCGACGGGTTTCCCGATTTTACGGTGCAGTTATCGCTGCCTTCGCGCACAAATGTGAAGGTGGAAATTGCCGGCGTCCATTCCGGCATTGTCAGCAATATGGCGTATACTATCAGCGGTGATCTGGATGTCGCCGCGTTCGTTCCATTCCAGAACACCTTTTATGTGTATAACGACCAGATAGAAAGTCTCACGTTCAAGTTGAAGTTGAAATTCAAGAACGGAAAGGTCGCTCCCGCCGTACTGAAGCCTTTCGTCGCGACAAATCAATATCCGGTTGCATCGTTTTTCATCTCGAATATCGATTGGACAAACAAGGTGTTTGTTGCTACGAATTCGATAGACCCCGACGATACTGAATTGTATTATGCGTGGGATTTTGACGGCGGCGGCATTGATACCGGTTTCAGCACGATTGCATCGGCGTCGAATACGTATCCTTCATTCGGATCAAATTATGTAGTATTGTATGTGAGGGATAAATTCGGATATTCGAACGCAGTTTCGAATATGTGCATCCGTACGAACAATCCTCCCGTGGCATTGTTTACAATATCGAACGTCAACTGGACGAACAAGATATTCGATGCATCTACAAGTTATGACCCGGACAACGGCGCGACGCTGACGTATGCGTGGGATACCAATGCGGACGGCACCGCAGACACGTCCTTTATTGCCGGCAATAAGGTTTTTCCGTTTTATTTCACCACACTCGGATCGAATGATATTGTTCTGTTCGTATCAGACGGAATAGCTACGAACAGGTCAACGAACGCGTGTCTGCGCACAAATGCTGCTCCGGCGGCATTGTTCACGATATCGAATGTGAACACGACGAACAAGGTGTTCAATGCGTCGCTGAGCTCTGATTCCGACGGTTCCATCACCGGCTACGCATGGGATTACGACGGAGTCGCCGGCATCGACACGCCTTTCACGCTCGCGAACAGGATATTCACGAATTTTTATCAGTCGTTCGGCCAGAATACCGTTACGCTGTACGTAAAAGACCAGTTCGAGACGAATACTTCAAGTCAGGTGTGCATTTATACGAACACGGGGCCGACGGCATCGTTCACCGTAACACCGTCGAGCGGAAGTACGAACACAGTGTTCGCGTTCAATGCGAGCGGCAGCATTGACTTAGAAGAAAATATCATGTCGAATCAGTGGGATTTCAACGGAGACGGTACATATGAAGTATCCGTGTCCAGTAACACGTATGGCACAAATTTCACCAATGCCAATACATACCAGATCATCCTGAAAGTTATAGACGCGGGCGGATTGTTCAGTCTGAAGACGAATACTGTAGTGGTTTCTGCGATTGACACGAGTCTGATACTATGGAATAAACTGGATAGCTCATCATCGTTTTCAAACAGCGAGGTTGGTTCCAACGGATGGTTTATCGGGAATTCTTCATACTATTCGTTTGCTGCCGGCAAGTTTAATAACGGTTTGCAGATGACCGGATATTTTGATTGTGCAAACAAGGCTGTTTTTCCCGGCTCGGTGGTGAGTAACAAAAAGCAGTGCATTGAATTCTGGTATAAAAAGACAGGGGCATGGCAGTCAGGTGCCGGTGCGGATCTTTTCTGTCAGGGGGTACCCGGTTCGCCGAATCAAAATATTGAAGGATGCATATCTACGGGATATTCCGGCAACTACGAGCTGAGATTCGGCTACGCCGGGACGCATCTGTATTCAAGCTTTTATAATAGCAATTTCATCAGTAATCAGAACTATCATCTTGCCTTCGTCTGGGATGAGGACGGCATAGGCGGCGGTTCAAATAAAATACGCATTTATGTTGATGGCGTGCTCGTTGGTGCAACAAATTACGGGGTTGCACGCAATGTCGAATTGTCTCAGCCGTTCGTTGTTGGCGATATTCATGCCACCAGCGGATGGCCCGAGTGGTGTGCACAGGGTGTTATAGATAATCTTAAAATATGGAATTACGCAAAGACGAACTTTTCCGACAGGTTCTCGGAATAGGGAGTAAGACGAAACTACTCAGTTCCGGTATGCGCGTTCCGGCGTGATGACGCCCGATAGTTACGCGGACTGGTTTTCATGAACCGTCTGAAACACCGTGCGAAGTAATTGCTGTCCGAAAAACCGCTGTCGTATGCGATATCCGTGATGGTGCGGTCTGTCTCGGCAAGATCCGCGGCCGCCGCGTGCACCCGGAGACGCATGCAATAATCCGTCGGGTTCATCCCGTAATGTCTGAGAAAGAGCCGGCGTACATGGCGCGTCGAAACGCCCGCGGCGTCCGTGAGGTCCTCGGTTGAGAATGCCGAACGGAAATGCTCCTCAATGAAACTTGCCGCTCTCGCAGCCGCATGAACGCCTGACGCGTCACCGCCCCGTGCCGTATACGCGCGTGAAAGATATGCCGTCAATTCAAAAAAAAGACCCGTCACCACGGCCTCATATCCGCTGGCACGGGTAACATATTCCTGTTCCATGCGTGCGAGCTGCCGCTCGGTCCAAAGACGTCCGGCGGCAGTGAGATGCACCACCGGCATTACGGAGCGCGATCGCGGCCCGATGAGGAAGAGCGCCTGATACCCCGGCAGCGTCCTGAGCGATGAAGCAACCGGAGCGAGCAGCGCCGGATCGTATTCAACGTTCCACAGTGACAGCGCCCGGGGCGATATGAAACCGTGCGACCGGTCGCCGGTGAATACATAGACGTCGCCTGCTTTGATGAACTGATCGCTCCCGTCAACGCGATGCGTGGCCGTGCCGCCGGTGATGATGACTATCTCATGAAAGGCGTGGGTGTGCTCCGTAAAATCGGCGTTGAGTTTTGCCCGCTGGATGATGAAGCGGAACTGCTTTGTCATCTGTTCGGCGGTGAAGACGAAGCGTTTATTTTTGAGGCGCGTCGGTGTAAATGCCATGTCCGTATAGTGCTATATTATGTCCGAAATGTCAAGGAACGGTACGCCCGCGGTGCGTAGTATATGCGTGTATGATAATGGAGCAGGCCATGGACAAGCGTAGTGAAAACAACAAAGCGTTTCTCACGAACATCTACCGCAAAGGTCCGTTCACACGGCACGGATTCTATGCGAAGCCGGCAGAATACGGCATTGCAGAACTTCCGGACGGTGATTATACGCTGTCCGATAAACCCGTGACGGAGTGGGTGCCGTATTTCGCCGAGAATTACCGGCGCGAGATTGAGATGCTGGAGTCGGCCGGCGGCGATATTGTCCCGCAGGCGCGCGCGAGCACCGCAACGCATATCTATGCGGCGGCGTTCGGGGCAAAAGTGCATGCATACCGGGGGATGAATACGAATCCCGCGGCCATGCCGTTCATCACGAACGGTGAGGAGGCTGACAGGCTCGAAGAACCTGATATCTGGAAATCGCCCACGCTCTACCGTATATTCGAGATGAACCGGGCGCTCCAGCGGGAACTGGGTCATGATGTGCCGCTTGGTCCGCCGGATCTGCAGAGCGGATTCGATATCATGTCGCAGATCTGGGATAAGACTGACCTGTTCTGCTCAATGGTACTGCCGGATAAAAAGGAGGCGGTGCACCGGCTCAACGAAAAATGCGCGCGACTGTTGAAAAAGGTGATTGCCGAGCTCAGGAAGGAATTCCCGACAATGCAGGTGTGTCATTGTCCGGGCGCGTGGACGCCGCCGGAGATGGGGCCGTGGCTTTCGAATGACGAGTGCGGCGAATTCGGCCCCGACCTTTTCGAGGAATACTGCATGCCGGAACTTGTCGATCTGTCAACTGCGTTCGGCGGACTCGGCATGCATTGCTGCGCCAAGGCAGAGCATCAGTTCGAGAACTTCATGAAGATACCGAATTTCTACGGATTCAACCGCGTGGCGAGCAAGAATACGCGCGGCTATAAGGCGATGCTGGAGTATTTCAAGGATGCATCAGCTCCGGTGCTGGTGTTCGGATGGCTTGATGACGAGACCACCGAGTGGTTCATCGCCAACGCCCCCGAAGGCGTGCGCTGCATATTCACGCAGCTCGGCGCATCATCGGAAAATGCGAAACGCTGGCTTGACCGGATGACGGCCGTGAGCGCTACTCGAGTGTCTTCACGCGCCTAACATGGTCAGCAATAAGCGTTTCCATGCGCCGCGCTTCAGTGCGGTACGGCACACGCTGTATGTCTTTTATCCGCGAGAAAGCGAACTCCGTCATAGTGACCGTATAAAGCACCGCATCATCTATCGACTGCGGAATGGATGCGAACATATCCCCCCGGGATGCCGCTGCGCGTAATTGCTTTCCGCTCAGCGAGAGCACGATAACACCGCTGCGCCAGGGATGCATACGGACGATGCCGGTGAATGTCACCGGTCCCGGAGCTAGACCACCGGTTATCGAGCCGCGGTCGATTATCGCCGCATCGGCTTTCATTTCACTCATGATAGCCGACGCTGCAAGCACGCCCGCCGGGCTTTCACCTTTCGGATTGTGCGGAAACGCTTTCACCGCGGTTGCGAGCGTTTCAGTGCTCATGGTGCGGTAGGTCAATAGCAGCTCGAGGGTTGCGGGGTCTTCCGGAATATGTTCATCAACGGGTATCAGCGTTCCCGTCGCGGTGACCTTCGGGGGGACGGACGCATTACCGGCAGTATCGACGACGATATCCACGCGCCCGAGATAGGCGTAATGTTCGCCCGCTTGTGCGATGAGTACCGTATTCGATGATGCCGGGATTCCCGACATGGTATATGCAGGGGATATCACCGTATGCGAGTGCCCGCCGATGATAACATTGATCGCGGCATTCGATGCGAGACGCCGGTCTTCATCGAAACCGATGTGCGTGAGCGCTACGATGAGGTCGTTCGCCGCGAGCTCGGGGCAGAGCGTTTGCGCGCAATCCACCGCGTTCTGCATGGCGAGTCCCTTTGAGCCGGGATTTTCAAGGCGTATGAAACATAATCCCAGGAGCGCCGTTCTGATGCCGCCGATATTCGTTATGATGTACGGCGGAAACAAACGCGCTCCGTTCGATATGAAGGTGATATTCGCACCGAGAAACGGTGTTTTCGCGAGGCGTGAAAAACGAAGCAGATCGTCTGCGCCGCCGTAGAAGTCACCGTTGCCGGGGATATACGCGTCGCATCCGAGCGCATCCAGGACTGCGAGATTGGCAGCGCCGCCGGAAACGACGGTCATCGCGTCACCCCGGGAGAGCGTGTCGCCGGTGTGAAAGAACAGCACCGGCGCGTCGTTGGAGGCGCGTATCGCTTTCACGAGTGTGGCAATACGCGCCGCGCCACCGATGTTGGTTCCGTTATACACGAACGGGTCAAGGTGTCCGTGCGTATCGTTGATATGGAGTATCGTTATTTTCCGCGGCAACGCATGAACGGTAGAAACAGACGCGAACACGCAGAGGATGATGGCTGCAATAACTGATTTCCGGCGCATACACACACCTTATATAAAAATATGCCGGTACTATATATCAAAGATGCACTTGATGCAATCACACTGCGGTGAATTCGCGGACGCGTACCCGAAAAAGATCATCGCGTTCCGTGTGGTCAACGTTTCATCGGATTCGGTCAGCCGGACGGCTGTTACTCGATGATTGTCATTCCGGCAAGCACGAGACCCATGTTCTTCGAAGCAGTTAGGGTTATCGATCGCACCATGCCGCCGCCCACGGCCATATCGTACTGCCAGAGTTCATGTTTTCCGCCGGGGGAGAACACCGGCTGCGCAACAGAATAGATCTCGTCACGCGAATATTTTGAAAGCAGTTTGCCGTTTTCCACATCGCCGGGCATGAGGAGCTTCATAACGATATTTCCGATCTCGCGCCTGACGACAATGGGTTGTTTGATGGGAGCATCACCATCCACGGTGATAGTTCCTATTTCCTTCATGGCGACATCGGTCTGCAGGCTGGTGTAAAGGAACGATATCGCCTTCGCGTGTCTGCCCACCGGTATCGTGACCGGTTTCACCTCAGTGACGGTTATCCCCGCCGCGCCGCCGCTTCCGGCGAGATGAAACGGCATGCCGTATTCGGTGGTAAAGGCGCCTGCGGTAAAGCCTTCCGGTTCGGCGAACGACGAATCGGCGGCCGCTGAAAGATCAACCGGCAGTGCGGTCTCGCCGCCGGCGGGAAAATATCGTGCAGGATACATGCCCGCGATGACACGCTCAAAAGCGCGTACGGCGAACGACGGTGTGCAGTAATCGACGGCCGGTGCGTCGGCGTTCCAGAATGATACGCCCGCCTGCACGTAGGGCCACATCTTTTTCGCGTATTGGAACATCGACTTCGCATTGCCGCTGTACCCCGTCCAGGTGGTGTGCAGCATGCCGTATACGTTTTTCTTTTTTCCGTAGCGCGAGAAATTGATGATGTTATTGATGTCCTCTTCGCCGGTGGCGCCGACCACGCGGAATCCGAGTTTCTGGAACTGGTCCACTTCGGAGAACTCAGCCGCGGGGCGGTAATCCCAGACGGTTATCACCGCGCTCTTATCCATTTTTTTAGCCACGTTGATGAGCGAATCGCGCTCGGCGGGATGTGAACGTCCGTTGAGATAATCCTGCCAGAGCATGAGCGAAAGCGATTTCTTCTTTGCGTACGCTTCATAGAACTGCATATCCTTCCAGAGGAGATCGGCAAGTGGGGTATTCATGTTCTCCGGTCGGTTCGGATATTTCCCGCGGTTGAGCACCTCGTCATGTCCGATGTGGAGGAATGACGGCGATGGGAATATCGTCCGCATGTCGGCGAATAACTCGTTGATGATCTGATACGTTTTTGGATTGGAGACATTATACGCGTACGGTGTTCCGGTATCCTCGGCGATATCAATGTTCGCCCTGTTTTTGAACAGATATTCACTGTGTCCATAGGTCTGAAACAGCGGGTCCACTTCTATATAATGTTCGTTGGCGATGCCGATGAGCGCCTTCATGTCGCCGGTCGTCATGCCCCATGATTGATGTATCTCCGGATGGCTCGGCCATTTCGCATATTCGCATTCGAAGAGGATGCGGTTTATCTTGAGCGGACCGAATACGTTCCTGATGAACAGCGAATGGAGCTTGAGCGAACTGTCGTCAGCGAGCAGATGTATCGCGCGGTAGGGGAAATCAGCCCAGTCCTTCACTGAACCGAGGCGGAGCGCGCCGGATATGTCGGCAAGCTGCACGAAGGTTGCGAGCGCATAGTAAACGCTTGCCGGCGTGCTAGCGCCGATGACGACGCCGGATTTTGATGCCGTGATCTCGTGATAATCATATGATGTTGCATTCGGGGCGGTGATCTTTTTTACGGTGATGAAACCGGCTGCATCAGGTTTCGCGGTGCGCGGTATGCCTGCGGTTGTGAAGAGTTCCGTCAGGAGTGAAGCATATCGATCGGCGGTCTTCGTGTTTTCCATTGTGATGCCGACTGAGGCGGGCAGCATCACCGTTCCTCCGGCAAATGACGCGCTTTTGGGCTTCGGAAATATATCGCCGCTTACCGCGCGTTTTTGTACTGTCGTCGTCGCCGGGCGCAGTGTCATCGTTCCTCCCGCGGGTGTCACCGCCGGGAGCGCGATGAAGCTTTTGAAATCACCCGACGTGGTGAGCGTCATCTCATGATGGAAACGTTCGCCCTTTGCGATTGACGGTGCCGTTGTCACCGGGAATATGAATATCTCGCGTCCTTTGTACGGCTTCGCGCGCCGGTCGACCATTCTGAAGCCGGGGCCTTTCACCGCCTCGATGATTATCGTTCCAATCCTGCTTTTTATCACAAGCTGTTTTGATTCCGCCGTTATTTCGGACAGTGAGGATGTTACGTTGATGGCCGTGCCGCCCTCGTTCTCCACACGCGCGCCTTCCATGAATATCGATGGTATGGCGAGCGGTATGTATTCGAGCATGGCATCGCGTTCTTCCTTAAGCGTGCCGTCGATGACGATGCGTATGGACCGGGGCGACACCGATTCAAAACGGAATTCATCCACAAAGAAGTCGGAAGGATGATCGGGGTCGGATGTGATGAGAAGCGATGTCGCGGTCCGCGATGTCTTTACGGGGAATTTTGCGAGCCAGAAATACTGCGTCTTCCAGCTTTTTTCCACGCAGACAAACGATGTCCCCATGCTGAACTTGTTGTCCTTGAAGGTGACTGTCGGTCCGTCGTTGCGGTTTGCCATCTCGAACTTCCAGTCGCCCTGCGCGGAAAGTGATGCGGCGAGAAACAGTGCGGTGATCGTGATGCGTTTCAACATGATGGACTCCTCGTGTTCCGAATCCCGGTGTTCGGGATGCGCGGGTATGATTCTAGTATATGCTTATTCATTGAAAACAGGTGTGGACGCCAGTCCCATTGTGCTGCACTATTTCAGCTGTGTGATGCCGCTGAATCCCGGTATTGCTGCGGTGTTCTGCCGACGAGGCGTTTGAAGATGCGGTGAAAATAGGCGCTGTCAGTGAAGCCCACATCGGACGCAATATGTCGTACCGGCAGCGTGCTTTCCGTGAGCAGCTGTTTTGCTTTTGCGATGCGGATTTCCGTAAGATATGCCGCGGGATTGGTGCCCGTTTCTTTTTTGAACGCGCGGTAAAAGTGGCTTCTGCTCAATCCGGTGGTCTGGTGCACAATGCGAAGCGCCTCGGCGCTTGTGTAGTGCGCCTGCAGATGATCGAGCGCCGCGCCGCACGATGTTGCAGCCGCCGGCATCTGCGTGAGTCCGCATTCCTCGGCGATGACGGCAAGGAGCGAGCGCAGATGCGCGCGTATGAACGATGTATCGCTGCAGTTGTACGAATGAATGAGCTGCGCCCATGAACAGACGACACGTTCCAATGCGCCGCCGGTAATCCTGAGCGGCGCAGTATTTTTTGATCCGGTAAAGAACGGTGCGGTGAGCGCGAAGGCCTTGAATAGACTCTGTGAGGACGCGAGCGACATGCTATCATCAATCGTCTGCGGCAGACACGCCAGAACGAGTTTTTCCATCGTGCGTGAACGGATGTGTTCCTCGTGCTTTTCAAGATGGTTCAGGAACAGGAGTGTGCCCGGTGTTATCAGATACGGCGTATCGCCGATGATGCCGTCGCCGCTTCCGTCAAGGACGAGCGTGATTTCAAGGAATGCGTGGAAATGCGCGGGCACGGTATACGCGCCGGAGCGTTTTACACGATACGGATATATACAGGGTGCGGAGGTCTCGCGAAAACGATACACAGAACCGCTCTCTTCCATGATACGTGTCCACTCCCGTCTGCTCTCCGTCTGAGACGGTACGCGGCACCATGCGGGTAGTATGCGGCGGATGCTGCTGCGCATGGGTTTCAGCTTTACGGTTCGGTTAAAACACGAATCCGGCGGAGGCATCCGCTTTCTGGCTCCACCGACCGCCGGCGTTTTCCGACGTGGTGATGGTGAAGCGCGACATGATGTAAAAACCGAATGTCCTGTCGAACTTCCATTCGATGCTTGCCATTGCCCCGCCGCCGTAGTTGAACGTTGATGAACCGAAATTGAACGGCGACATGGTGAGCGGCATATCGAACGTGATACAGCCGTCCGCATTCACGATGAAGATGAGACGTCCGGTTTTGATGGAGAAACCGGTAAACGGTGAAAGGAATGCCGACGCCTCGAGGTTCCCGGAGGTAAAACCCGGTGTGACGAACGCCGCGTCTATCTTTACGCCGAGCGTGGCGGTAAGGTCGAATGGATCGTCCCCGCCGAGTATGCCGTAGAGATGCAGATTGTAATAGTTCTTGAACGAATTGAGCCGGCTTCCGTTGAGGAAATAGCCGTAGCCGCCGCCGATATGTAATCCGCTCGACTGTATATACGAGACGAAGCGCCGCTCTGCTTCGCGCGCTTTACGGTCCGCCTCCTGCTGACGGCGTGTTTCAACCGCGCGCCGTTCCATCGCCTCGCGGTCCTCGCGGGAACGCTGTTCCTGGCGGAGCCGGTCGCCGCGGAAGTTCTTGTCTTCCTCAGCCCTCCGATCGGCGATGCGCCGCGCCATGTCGGAGAAGCGGCCTTCGCGCGGGCGGGCGAGCATGAGGTCGTCGATGAGCATTTGCGCCTCGAAGTAGCGCTTGCTGTCGAACGATTTTTCGCAGGCGCGGTATTTCTCGTCGCAGTATGCGTCGAGCACGCGTGTGTGCCATTCGCGCGCTTTTACATCGTCCGGGGTATCGCGGATAACGCGTTCGATCGCAAGACGCGCAAGTTCGTAGTCCTTGTCGCCGTAGAATAGTTCCACGTCCTTGAGCGACACCGTCTGTTTCCGGTAAAAGAGATATTTTTTCGCGATGCGTGCGGCAAGTTTGCGTATATCGATGCCGTACGAATTGTCGTTCATGTCCATGGTCTCGGCGATGAGCGTTTCGCTCGATTCAACGCTTACCAGGCGCAGTGATATGGTCACGCGCTCGTCGGCCTTTGCCACCGTGCCGATGATCATTTTGTTGGCGGAGAGCATACGTCCTATCTCCACCTGACAGTCCTTGTCGGTACAGCCGGTCATCTGCAGTTCCTGTTCCTTGAATATCTTGTCAACCTGCGTGCGTTCGATGACCGTGAACGCCTTCTCTTCAACGAATGCGTTCCTGATAAGATCGCTCAGTTGTACCGCTTCAGCGGCGCTGATGCGCGACCCGGGAACGAGGTCCATCACCGCGACATTGTCCTTCATCTGTCCGAACACGGCAGCCGCCGCAATGAATGTTATGTATATTATCTTCTTCATGGTATTCCTCCGGCCTTATCGATTGCGCAGCGGTGCAAGCAGCATGTCCGCCGTCCGGTTGCGATACCGGTTGTAGGTGGTGAATACTTCGAGGATATCGGGTTTGCCGATGCGGCCGCTTGAGAGCGACTCGTCAAGCTCGCGTCTGAGCGTCTGTTCGAGCGGCTGTACCGCCTTGAGGAAGAGGTCGTACGATATCTCGCCGCTTTTCGTCTTGGCAAGGACGTCGCTCCCCTTGTCCACAAGGAGCGCAACGAATTCCGTCTGCCGTTTCGCAGCCTCGCTCACGGTCGGTACATTCGTCGCCACGGAGGCCGACGCCGCATACATAAGCGCGGTCATATTGTTCTCATCGCGGAGCGTTGTGTCGGCTCCCAAAAGCAGGAGGAAGCGGGCGTCTGCGAGCGACAGTGTTTTTGCGGCGGTGAAAAGCCGCGCCGGCGCTTCGTTGGTGGCGTTATAGAGGCGCACCAGATCGGCGTGATGGATATCATACGCGATATCCACCGGCGTGCGCTGTTTGTCGTCATGCGCCGTAAGGCTCGCTTTTTTCTCAAGAAGTTTCGTGGCGATGGGTACGTCGCCGTTTTTACTCGCGATGATTATCGGAGCGCCGCTGTCGGCGTTCGGGTCGGCACCCGCCTGAAGGAGAAGCGACACGAGTGCGAGATTGCGCGCGGTGCATGCGGTGATGAGCGGGCGTCCCGCACGTACGTTCACGTCGGCTCCTTTTTTGACGAGGAGCGCCGCCACCGATTCGCTGTTCTGTTCGCAGGCGGTGATGAGCGGAGCGCCGTTCTCAACGTTCGGGTTCGCGCCGTAGGCGAGGAAAAGTTCCACCGCGTCGGCGTTGCCTTTTGAGGCGAGTGTGACCAGCAGTTTGCCGTCGCGTACGTCGACACGCGCCTTGTTCGTGACGAGGAGCGATATAAACGCCGTCGCATTGTTCGAGCAGACGATGGCGAGCGGTTCGCCGTTGAGTATGTTCACGTCCGCCCCGCGTTTGATGAGAAGCGTGGCGAGCTGTGTGTTGCCCTCGCGGCATGCGGCGAGCATGAGTTCACCGCCGCTTACGTTGACGTTGGCGCCTTTCTCGATGAGCATGACCACGATGGCCATATTGCGTTTCGTGAATGCGTTGATGAGCGGGGCACCGGCGCGTATATTTACGTCGGCGTTGTTGGCGAGTGCGAGCTTTACCGCGTCCACATTGCCCGCGGCACACGCCGAAACGAGCAGTTCGCCCTCGTTCGCGTTGACGTTCGCGCCGCGTTCCAGGAGGAGTTTGACGAGCGGTATGTTGCCGCCGCGCCATGCCACCAGAAGCGGTTTGCCGTCGTCGATGTTCACGTTCGCCTTGAGCGCTAATAGTTCGCTTACCGTCTCGATGGATTTTGCATCGCAGGCGACTACGAGCGGCGTCGTGGTGATGTCGTTCACATTGGCGCCTTTCGTTACCGCGAGGCGTGCCAGCATGGGATTGTTGTACCGGCAGGATGCAAGAAGGATATCCAGCGGTGTGATGGAGTATGCTGCGCCGCGTTCGATGAGCATGCGCGCAATCTTGAGCTGCTGGGCCTTGATGGCCTTTTCAACCAACTGCGCCTCTTCGGGTATGACCAGCGATTTGGTCGCCACCAGGAGTTTAACGATATCGGCATTGCCTTTCGAACACGCGGTGATGAGCGCCCGCGACATCTGCGCGTTGGGGTCGGTGCCGCGGTCGAGCATGAGCTTCGCCAGGTCCGCATCGCCGCTGTCGACGGCGGTGAGGAATATCTGTTCGTCGGCCATCGATGATGACGCCCCGCGGTCGAGGAGGAGCTTTACCACTTTCGTCTGACGTGCGCGGTATGCGGCGGTGAGCGCTTCGCCGCTTCTGATATTGATATTCGCTTTGTTGTCAAGCAGATACTTTACCACCGCTTCCTGTCCGTTGCTCGCCGCGGTGACGAGCGGTTCTCCGTTCAGGGCGTTCACGCCCGCGCCGCGCGATACCATGAGCTGCACGATATCGAGTTTGCCGCTCCGGCAGGCGTCGATGTAGAAGAATCCGTCGTTCATCATCGGGTTCATGTTGCCGCGGTCGAGCAGTATGCCGAAGAGCGTGGCGTCATTGCCGCGGTAGGCGAGATTGATGATGGCGTCGTCGGCGATGCGCGGATTTCCGCCGTTGGCGAAGAAGAATTTCAGAAGGTCATAGTTCTTTTTTTTCGCCGCATCGAAAAGTATGGCGCCGTTTTTGGCGTTCACGTTCGCGCCGCCGGTCACATACAGCTTCGCAAGTTCCGTCTGTCCCGCGTCCATAGCGATGGTAAAGGCGCTGTCGCCTGCCTGGTTCTCGCGGTTCACATATTTCGCGTCGCCGGTCTTTCCCCAGATGAATTTTGCCGTCGCATTATCCTTCAGGCCCGATGCGATCATGAGCGCCGTGTTTCCTCTGCCGTCGGCCGCATCGCGGAGATTGGCGTTTGCGGAGAGCGCGAAGGTTATCATGTCGGTGTCGCCGCGTCTGACGGCCTCGAGATATACGCGGTCAGCGTCGAACTGACGCGCGGTATATTTTTTGCGGAGCATCGTCTTTGCGCCGTTGAACAGTCCCCGTTCAAGCAGTTCTTCGAGTATCGTCTGCGCATTGGCCCGGTCGATGCGGGCGTTGTTTGCCACGAGCACTTCCACGGCGGTATACGCGCGCGCCGCATAGGCGACATCAAGTGCCGTTTTTTTGTTATTGTCCTCGGCGTTCAGGTCCGCGCCTTTCTCTACGAGTATGGCGGTGACGTTCGCCCGGTCGTTTTTGGCGGCAAGATGAAGCGGTGTCTCACCCGCGGCGTTCGTCTTCGTAACCGCGTCGTGTCCGCCGTTCCTGATAATGGCCTGTACCGCGCTCGAGTCGCCGCGCGCGGCGGCGTCGTGTATCGACGGGAGAAAAAGTCCGGACAGGTCGATGTTGCCGACATAAGTGGCCATGCTGCTGCGGCTCGTATTGAAATGCTTGTAGAAGGCGCAACCGCTCAGAAGAAATACGGAAATTGCGAGTGTGAGTACAGTGCGTTTCATTGATGACCTCTTGCGGTTTATAGGAACAGCATGCCGGATACGCGCAGCGACCAGTCGAACGGTGAGTGAAGACCCATTATGGCTGCGAACATCGGGGAAAGCGAGAACTCATAACAGAGTTTGATGCCCCAGTCCCGCGCCATGAGCCATTCGGTGCCGAGGACAAGCGAGTGTATGTTCGGGTGTATCACGTTCGTCACGCCGGGTGTCACCGCGCCGCCCATGAGCTGTCCCAGGAGGAGCAGCGGCTCAAGCCGGTATTCCGCGTACACGCTCAACGGGAGATAGGGAGCATCAATGCCCGCGCCCACGCCGATGGCGGCTTCGATGATGGGGGTGGCGATGAATTTGCCGATATCGTTCTGCGGGTAGAAGAGCGGAATGCGTGTGGATATTTCAGCGAAGAAGTTATCCTCGAGGTGCACCGCATAACCCACGCCAACCGTCGTGCCGACGGATGAGTTGGTGATGCCGTTCGAACCGACGGCGGATGATGATGAGCTGTTCGTGTAATAATATGATGTGTTCGTATCGTTGGTAACGCTCCACCAATCTCCGACGGAGTGGAATCCAAAATCAACATAAAAGCCGTCGGGCATGGCCCAGAGACAGACGGCTGCACTCGCGCATATGGCGATGCGCACAAGCCGGTTCAACATACAGTACCTCCGCGCGTTGAGAGTTCCGGCATTATACCGCAACGGCGTTCTATTTGCAAGAAAAAAATAGTTCGTCAATTCTGATAGTGCACCGCATGCCTGTAAATATTCGGACAGTAATTGTATTTCGTTCAGTAATTACATGCTGCCGGATTCGTACAATTTCATATCGACAAAATAGTTCTTTCTGATATACTATTTCCTGAAAATAAGGAGAGTCATATGCGGCATTTCTTGTGTTTGGTTTTCATTTTTCTCGTATTCATCAGTTGCGGCACATTGGACAAAGCTAAATTGAATGATGTCAGTATCCGGAAAAAAGTCGATCCCTTGAGCTTGGATATCGGATATGATGTCTATTTATTAAGAATTGATCTGAATAGGGCAACCCATGCTGAATCCAGAACCACCTGTAATCAGAACGGCTGTACTACATCCACGGTACAGGTGCCCAATTCGTATCATTATATCACCGTGGACTTCGGCAACGGGATTATCATGGACTATAACGGCAATCTCTGCTTGGACCTTGCCAGGTATTATCGTTTCAGCAACAGTAAGGACTTCAGTATTCTTGAAAAGAATGAAGGTCTCTTTGGAACTGAAATAGCTTATGATAAGGCAGCCGCAAACTTTAAAATGGAAACCCGTGCATTCCTGGGCGCTAAATCAGAATTTGACTTGTCATCAAATCCGATCAAAAGCAAGGAAGGCAGTTATATTGCCCTGTCAAACAATTCAGTCGGTTTTGGTCCTGGATTTCTTGGTTTAGGCAAGGTTACCATAAATAAACCGGATCAAAAAACTGTTGTCATGCCGCAATTCTGGCAGGAATCCAAATTCATGCAGATCAGCGATAGTCTGATCACTCTGAACGACCAGATGAAGATCAGCAATGCCGTAGATCATATCGAATTCACATATTCGGGAATATTCGGAATCAAAACCAGTTATTCATTTATCAAAACCGCGACAGGATTTTACTTTTACAATATGGATAATTATTCCGGCATTGAAATGGAACGTAACGGCAATAAGATTATTGTCTCAGTAAATGGAAGCAAAGTTAGAACATATACCATTAACACTGTTTCATCGAATTAAATTAAATACGAACTGCCGTTGGCGGCAGTCCTGCCAGGCATCGGATTTTTCTGAGACAGCTGCCGATAACGGCGTATGTGCGTGAATCATTAGGAAATACGTATCGTGCAGCTTGTGCAGAAGGTGTTTGTGTTTCTGCTCATCTGCGGTTTGCATCCCGGTATGCGCGCGGTGTGGAGCCGGTCGTTTTTCTGAAATATGAGGAGAAATGCTGCTGCGATGAGAACCCGCAGGCGAGTGCGGTATACGCGAGGTCATCGCCGCTCTGAATCATCCGCATTGCAGCCTCAATACGAAGCGACATGACAAATGCGTGCGGTGAGAGGCCGGTGTGTTCGCGGATGATGCCGTCGAGCGCCTTCCGGGAAACACCGAACACGCGCGCGACATCGGCGATCGGCCACGGCTTTTCGATGGCTGCCGAGATACGCGCCGCCCCGGATGTAAAATCGTGTTCAGATAGTGATGGGTCTTTTTTTCTGTTTTCGTGTGCCGCAGTCATGTGACGGGCGGTGAGCAGCAGGAGGTCGGTCATCAGATAGTTGAATCTGCTCACATATCCGGCGCGCTGTTCAGATAATTCGGCGTATGCTTCTTCCATTATATGCGCGATAAACTCCGCGTGATGCAGGACCGGCGTTCCGGCGTGCAGTAATGCGGTGCCTATTGCCGCACGGTCAGCGGCTGCAAGTGCCGCCCAGGAACCGAGCATCAACGGAGTGTTTTTTGAGAACGATTTCGGGCGTACCTGTACCCAGCTGTATGTGCCCGCATCGCGTATCGCATTCACGCCGCCGTGTTTCTGCCAGGGCAGTGTTACAAATGCATCGCCGCTTTTCACGGTATACGTCCTGCCGTCAACTTCCCAGCGGTATCGTCCTTTCCATATGTAGTGAATTTCAATTGCCGGATGCGAATGCGGCGGAAGCCCGCGTTCTGCCTGCGTGAACGATCTGCAGCAGAAATCCATGATATAGGGGAACGGTTTGAGCGCTTCGTGCTGCCAGTGCTGAAGCCAGTAGCGGTGTTTCGGACGCATCATTTTATATGGTTTCCCCGGGGCGAATCGTGAACGACAGATATACGGGATGATAGTATATTTACCACTGATGTCAATATCCGCATGAATATGCTATACTGTCGCCAAGGAGTATCTGCCATGAAACAAAAACGAACCTTTCTTCATGCACTAATAGCCGTTCTGCTTGCATCAACCGGCATGCTGTTCTGCGATTCGTGGGGCACGAATATGCACCGCGGTGCGAACACCGGGCTCTGGCTTTCCGCCGGAGACCTCACGGTGCTCCGTTCCTGGGGTGCCGATCATGTGCGCGCGCAGCTTCTGAAGGCGAATGTGCCGCTCACGCCGGCGTCGGACGAGAAGGAAGCTACGTTCACGGATAAAGGCTGGGCGGGTCTTGAGAAGTTCCTCGCCGCCGCACGCGAAGCAAAACTGAAAGTGGTCATCGATCTGCATCAGTATGAATCATTCTTTCCCGGCGAATGGGATACGAACGCGATGAACGCATTGAACGATCCCAAACGTGTGGGCAAGCTCTGCGCGATTTGGAAGACGATAGCGGCTCGCTATAAGGACGACCGTGACCTCATCATCGGGTATGACATCATGAACGAACCGCATCCGCCCTATACGCCGGAAGGATATGATGCCTGGAACACGATTGCCGCGAAGGTGGTCGAAGCGATACGTTCGGTCGATACGCATCATACCGTCATCATCGAATGCGGGAGCTACGGCAATCCCGGCGCGATGAGCAGTCTCAAGCCGGTGAAGGATGCGAATACGGTGTACAGTTTTCACATGTATTCACCGCACGAGTTCGCCGAGCAGGGTACGCGTCCGCAGTGGCCCAAAGGTCAGCCGTATCCGGGCATGGTCGGCATCGGCTGGGACATGAAGACGCCCACGATGATCGATAAGAACTATATGATAGCGCAGTATAAACCGGTGCGCGACTTTCAGCTGGCGCACAACGCCCGCATCTGGGTGGGCGAATTCAACGCGATCCGCAGCGCACCCGACGGCAGCGCATACCGGTATCTCGCCGACTGTCTTGAACTGTATGAGGCCTACGGCTGGTCATGGGCGTATCATGCGTTCCGCGAGTCGTCGGCGTGGGATCTTGAACTGAGCGACACGGATATCGCCGATAAAAAGCGGCATGCGTCGACACAGCGGCTTGATCTCATGAAACAGTATCTGCGGAAGAATGTGAAGTAAACCGCCGCTTCCCGTACCGTGCCGCCGATGTTCACTGACGGGCATGCTGCAGCTCAGCAGTACGACCCCACTTCTTTGAACACCGACACGATGCGGCTGAAATCCTGAAAGCTCACCGCCGACGGCACCGAGTGGTCCGAGGCGAAGATATAGCCGCCGCTTTTCATGAGCGCGGGCACGCGTTCGCGTATGAGCTTTTCAACGGTATCCGTTTCATGCCACACCTCGGCGTTGATGCCGCCGTGCAGCACCAGTCTGCCGCCGAAATCGCGCTTGACGGCGAACGGGTCCATGCCCGCCTTCACTTCGATGGGGTTGAGTCCGTCAAGCCCCATGCCGGTGAGTTCCGGCACGAACGGGCGTATGTCGCCGCAGGAGTGAAGCCGCGCTTTCACACCCTTCGCATGCGCCCAGTCTATGGCGCGTTGGTGCACCGGCTTGAGCAGTTCCCGGTACATGTCCAGTGAAAAGAACTGATGATGCTTGTAGCCCATGTCGTCGGGCCAGTAGAACTCGTCGAAGCGGTAGCCGGCGTCCCATACCATGTCGAAGAGGGCGATATTGAGATCGAGCTCGTGATTGAACATCTCAACGACCCATTCCGGATCGGTGACGAGCGCCATGAGCAGCCGTTCGGTGCCGATGAAATGCGAGTGCGTGATGTCGAAACCGAACCAGCCGTTCGCGGTTATCCACGCGCCGTTCTTCCGCCATGACGCGTAGTTCTCCTCAAGCCATTTCCAGTTGACGCGGTCGCGCGAGGGCGTCATCCGCTCTTTGGCCGTGCGCCAGTCGTCCGGCGTCTGCACCTTGAAATCGAGATATTCGGGCGTGGTGTTCTCGTATTTGAACTTGCGCATCGTGGCGCCCCACGATGTGGTGACGGTTGCGTATTCATCGTTCTCCTCGATCGTCTTTGTCTCAAAACGCGGGCTTGTATCGATCCCGATGCCTACTGCATTATCGAGCCCGAAATGATCGGTGACGCTTACCTTTTCCGGGAGCCCCTCACGATGCCAGCGGCGTATGGTGGAATCCCATATCGATTCCTTCCACGGGATGCGGTCGGCATCCTTATGCTCATACATACGTGAAAAACGCTCATGGGTTGTCATCGTCATGATATGCTCCGTTCGTTCGTGTGATATCGATATAGTGCACATAAAAAACATCAAAATAAATGGACAAAAGCGATGTCTGTTTGTATAATATCGATATGGAAGCGATAACAGGCCCGCTGCATGTGCGCCGGGGCGAAAAGACCTACTGCAAGCCCACGTGGCACTGGATAAACCCCGTGCCGATGTTCGACGGCTATCTTTTCTGGATAATACTCGACGGGCACGGCCGCGTGAAAACGGAATCGGCGGAGTATGAGATAAGCCGGGGCGACTGCCTCATCATGCGCATGTGGGAACACGTTGAGGGGACGCATGACCCCGCTCATCCGCTGGTGGTGCCGTGGCTGCATTTCGAATATGATACGGCTCCGCGGCTCGCACCGCCGCATCCGCGTGAACACCGGCGTATCGCGAATATCACCTTCATCGCCGAGCTTGCCGAACGGGCGATCGCGCGGCTGCATGAGAGACATCATGATGAAGCGGACGTCTGGATGCGCGCCATCATGCTTGAGATCGCGCGGGGCGACGCGGCAACGGCGGAACGGCGCGATGTGTGGGCTGAACGCATCGATGCGCTGAGACTCCGCATGCATGAGGAGCCGGCGGGCATTGACATCGGCGCCTGCGCGCGCGACTATGGATGCACCACGGACCATCTTATCCGCGTCTTCAAGCGCGCCACGGGCGTGACACCGGTTGATTATCTCGTGCGTGAACGCGTTGAACGGGCGAAGGATCTTCTGCTCTACTCAAGTCATTCGGTGGACGAGATCGCGGGGCTGCTCGGGTATTCGGATATCTATTATTTCAGCAGACAGTTCAAGGAGCGCACCGGCTCATCGCCGACGGCGTTCAGAAAACCGCGGGACCGCGCCTGATCTCAGCGTTTCCGGAGCGCCTGCACGCGTGACGGCGGTACGCCGGTCTTCTTGGCGAAGAGGCGCGAGAAATAGTACGGGTCGCGGAACCCGAGTTCATGCGCGGCCTCGCGTACGCTCATCATCCCGGTGGCGAGGAGGTTCTCGGCCGCTTTTACGCGGAGGTCGATGAGATACTGCATGGGCGAAACTCCGGCGGCCTCTTTGAAGAGCTTAAGCAGATACCGCGGCGAGCGGTCGAACGTACGGAGCGCCGATTTCAGCGTGAACGACGGCTCATGGATGTTCTCGATGAGCATGTCCTTCATCCGTTCCACATAATTGCCGCCGTCCGGTGCGGCGCGCGTTTCCGACAGATACAGAAATAACAAATCGATGATGCCGTTGCAGAGCATGGACCATGACGGGCGTTTGAGATGGAATTCCTTGTGCAGCACGCCAACGAGGCGTTCGATGGGCCGGTGCACCTCGTCGCGGCAGAACGACAGTACTTTCGGCCGGCTGTCGCGCCGGAGACTTATCCAGGCGCTTTCGTATACGCCGTCGCTCTCTTCTTCGTGCTCCATACCCGGCGGATAGGCGATGAGTACGCCGCGTGAGAACGGAATGGCAGTTCCGCCGGCGGTCGATGTGCCGCGGCCTTTGAAGTAATAGACCAGCTCCCAGTAATCGTGGCTGTGCGGCGGATTGACGCGCCGTTCGAATGACGACTTTCCGATGTAGTAGAACAGGTTCATCGCGTCAAGTATACAGAAAACGTGCGTTTTTGTCCATCAGCGATTCTTCTTTGTCCATTGTACCTGAGCATTAAAATGTTGTATACTGTCCCCACGTGAGCGGCGAACCGTTCATGACGAGGGAAGATATGAAACATGCAATTTCACTCATGATGGCATTGGCGGCCGCGGCAGCATCACTCTGTGCGGCAACGGCCTGGCAGCAGCCGTATGTGGGCGGCGGCGGATTCTGGAAACAGCGCATACCGCTGACGATAACCCGCGGCGCGGGGACGTTCAATCCGGGTATGCCGTATGCCCTCGTCATCGGCAGCGGTGCGGGAGAACTGCCGCTCACCGGTATTGATATGAAATCGGTGCGCGTGCTCAACAGCTCGGGCGTGGAATATTTTTTCAACGTCACCGACGCACGGGGCCGCGAGGTGCGTGACGGGCAGCTTGCCGCCGGACAGCGCATCATCATTCCCGTAGAGATAGCGTCCAATGCGTCAACCGAGAGCTACTTCATCTATTATGACAACGCCTCGGCGTGGCTTCTGCCCGATTATCTGAAATCATCGGGTGTTGAGGAATGGAACTGCGACTTTGAGGGCGACACCGCATGGAAACTCATCGATGCGAAGATAACCGAAGAGGAAGGCGCGAACGGCAAAAAATGCGCGAAGCTTGCGGCCAAGGACAACAACGTCAACGGACCGGAATCGACGAAGCTCACGTTCTCGCCGAAAAAAGTCTATACGTTCTCGTTCCGTTACAAGGCGCAGGTGAACGCCGGTACGTGGTGGGCGCTCATCGATCATATTGACGCGAAGGGAAATCCCGCGAAGAGCGGGTCGCTCGGGCATACATCGGTGCTCGCGGTAAAGACGTTCACCGAGGGGTGGAAGACATTCTCAACGACCTTCGGCGTTGCCGGTTCGGGCGCGAAGACGGTGATACCGTCGAACACGGCGGCCGTGGGCGCGCGTTTCAATTTCTGGAACGGCGATAATAGAAATGACGGCGAGGTCTGCATCGACGATGTGGTCATCAGCGAGGTGAAGAGCACGAATGCCGCCGGCAGCACCGAAGGCGAACGTCCGTTCACGGTGTCCGCGGGCGCATCCGAGAAAATAGCGTTCACCGAGACGGGCCGTACCGCGGACTGGGCGGACAGGACGCTGCCGTACCGGGTTCCGGTGACGGTCAGGAATTTCGGCGGCGATCTGAACGATGTGATCGTTTCGGCGAATTTCACCCGCGTGAATGTGCTCATGCTCGGGCGCATTGCGGACAACTCACTGCGTGTCGTCGGCCCGGACGGAAAAACCATGCGGCACAGCGTGATGAACAATGAACTCCTTTTCATCGCAACGGTTCCCGCGGCCACGGTGGCGAATTACTATCTGTATTTCGCCACGAACGGCGTGAAGGGCGGCACGGCGATGAGCTATGATGAACTGCTTACGTCGAAGGCGAACCTCGTGAAGAACGCGAGTTTTGAGGCCGGAGCCGATACCGCTGAAGGTTGGAGCGCGTCGTCGGAGACAAAGAACGTTGACGGCAAAATTGAATATGACAAAAATTCTCCCATCAAATATGAATACGTGAACGAAGGGCGGTTCGGGAACAAATGCGTGAAGATGACCGCGCCCGAAAGCGCACCGAAACAGTGGTGCGGCTGGCGTCAGCTTATCACCAACGTCAAGCCCAACACGACCTATATCTACAGCGGCTGGGTGAAGGCGCTGAACATCAAGCAGGGCGGCGTTCAGCTTCACGGACATTTCAAGAACGCCGAGGGACGCACGGTAGCAACATTCTCAACGCCATCACTCGGCACCGTGGGGACGATGGAGCAGGGGAAGACCGTCACCGAGGCGGTGTGGGACCGTCTGGTAACCACGATAAAAACGCCGTCTGATTGCGCCGCCATAGAGGTGCATCTTACGATGAACGCGTACGGTACGGTGTGGCACGACGGCATCATGCTCGCCGAGGGTACGCCGTCGGTGCCGGGAGCGCTTGAGGGTGTGTCGATGAAGGACGATGTTGCCGTGTGGCAGGTGAATCCGGTAACCAAGGTGTTCAAGGATTCACTGCCGCTTACCGCCGCGAAGGATTTCCGCATCGCCAGTGCCCGGAATGAAAAGGAAGGCCTTCAGTTCGCGGTTCGCAGTAAAAAAGATATCGTGTCACTCATGGTGCGCATCGTTCCGCCTGCGAACAAAAAAGGAACAAAGCTCACCAACTTCACCGTCGACCGCATCGATTTCGTCCCGGTGGATTTTCCCATGGGTTATGAAGGATATACGTATGCACCGTACCGGCGTCGTATTCCCACCGGTATCGGCAGCGACGGCTGGGAAGGAATATGGCCGGATCCGATGCTCCCGCTTCGTAAACCCTTCGCGCAGAAAGCGAACGAGTCGCAGCCGTTTGCGGTGACATTCAATGTCCCGAAAACCGCGGCGGCCGGTGATTACGCGGGCAGCGTGATCATCGAAGCCGACGGCAAAGCGGTGCGGACGATGCCGCTCACGGTGACCGTATATGATTTCGAGCTTCCCGATGTGACGCATGTGGGTGTTATCCTCGATGTGCGCACAGGCCCCGGGAACCGGTTCGGTCTTGCCGCCGATGCGTTCAACAAGGCCGCATACAAGGCGCTTGCCGAACGGCGCGCATCCACGCATCAGATACAGCCTGAACCGAAGTTCAGCTGGGCAAACGGTGTGGCAAAAATGGACATTACCGAGTACGACGCCATGGCGAAATACTGCATGGACGAGCTCAAGATGACGGTGATGTATTTCCCGAATTTCTTCTACGCGTTCGGCTGGGGTTTTCCGCCGAAGAAGATATTCAATCTCGAGCCGTTCAGCAAGGAATATATCAGCGCGTATCAGCAATGTCTGAAACTTTTCTGGAATTATCTCAAGGAGCGCGGCTGGCAGGACCGCTTCTCGCTCTACATCTCCGATGAGCCGCACTTTGAATGGGGTGAGACAAAGGCGATGGTCATCGAGCAGATGAAAAAGCTCTGCACGATGATACATGAGGTCGATCCCGCCATCAAGATATATTCGAGCACCTGGAAATACTGCCCCGAGTGGGACGGGTATCTCAACCACTGGGGCATAGGGTTCTACGGCAATTTCGCCATTGAGGATATGGAGCGCCGCAAAAAGGCCGGCGACTATTTCTGGTTCACCACGGACGGCACGCTCTGTCTCGACACGCCGTACAACTCGATCGAACGGCTCTATCCGTACTTCTGCTACAAGTACAATGTCTCGTCGTGGGAATTCTGGGGCAGCACCTGGTGGACCTACAACCCGTTCAAATACGGCTGGCATCCGCCGCTCCCGCACACGTTCATGGTGGGCCAGGAGCCGCGCGACCAGCGCTACCCCAACGGCGACGGCTATTATCTCTACCCCGGCTGGCTCGTGGGCGAGGAAGGAATGTTAAGCTGTATACGTCTCGAACAGGTGCGCGACGGTGTTGAGGATTTTGAATATCTCAGGATACTCGAGACACGTATCGGGAACGCGAAGAAAAAAGGGAAGAAGACCGCATCGGCGCTGGCGGCTCTTGAAAAGGCGCGCGCGCTCGTATCCATTCCCAATAAAGGGCCGCGCCATTCCACCGAACTGGTCAAAGACCCGGATGTAATTATGAACGTACGCGCCGAGATCGCGCGTGAAATAACCGCATTAGGAGAATAAGATGAAACGGACGATGCTTGCGATCGCAGGAGGAATTATCATGGGGTTAACGGCATTGCCGGAGACGGTACTGTTCGATTTCGGGAAAGCTGATGAACTCTCCCGGACGACATCAAAAGACGTGGAAGCGACGCTCGTGAAAAACGAGAACGGACCCGCCATGCGCATGGTCACCGGCACGGAGTACAACTGGCCGTCGGTGTATATGAACAGTCCCGAGGGATGGGATTTTAGCGCTGCGGGCGAGCTTACGTTCAATGTTAAGAATCTCGGCACGGACCCGGTTTCCGTCAACTGCCGCATCGACAGCGCGCCGAAAGGGAATACCGATCCGAAAAAGGTGATCCAGAAGACGTATAACCTTCTCGTCGAGGGCGAACGCGAGAATACGTTCCATATCACGCTCAAGCCCATGACATCGTCATCCAAGGTGAAAGCGAGCGATTTCTTCGGGATGCGCGGGACGCCCTTCGGCGGCGATTCGATGTATCTCGACAACGTCACGCAGATAATTATCTTTGTGAATAAATCGCCGAAAGTATACCGGTTTGAAGTGGGGAATCTCGTGCTTGCGGGAACGCCGGACAGCACGGGCAGCATGCCCGATAATCCGTTTCCCATTCTCGACGAGTTCGGACAGTATAAGCACAGGGACTGGCCGGGAAAAGTGCATTCATTCGACGAGATGATCAAGTTCCGCGACGACGAGGCGAAGGACCTTGCCGCGAACGCGCGACCGTCATCGTGGAATACCTACGGCGGATGGAAGGACGGACCGTCGCTCAAGGCCACGGGTTATTTCCGTACCGAGAAATACAACGGTAAATGGTATCTCGTCGATCCCGAAGGGAAATTGTTCTTCTCACAGGGCATTGACTGCGTGGGCACCGGCAATTACACGGCGCTTGACGACCGCAGGCACTGGTATGAGAAGCTTCCGCCTGACGACGAAACGACGAGGGATTTTTACACCGATTCCAAATCGCATATGATGGGCTATTACTACGGCGGTAGGAAAGTGCGTGCGTTCAGTTTTCACCGGTACAATGTGATGCGCAAATACGGCGACAACTGGAAACAGAAGTTCTATGATATATCATCGGCACGGCTTCCGAGCTGGGGCATCAACACGATAGCCAACTGGTCGACAGCCGACATCTACTTCCAGCGTAAAGTCCCCTACACCGCGACGATAGGCACGAGCGCTCCGTCCATCGAGGGCTCAAGCGGCTACTGGGGCAAGTTCAAGGACGTATTCCATCCGGATTTCAAAGCGAACCTCAAGAAACGCGTGAAGGAGGCGTCGTTCACGAATACCGTCAACGACCCGTGGTGCATCGGCTATTTCGTGGACAACGAGATAGGCTGGGGCGACGAGACGTCGCTCGCACTCGGTACGCTCATGTCGCCCGCAGCGCAGCCGGCCAAGATAGCATTCATCGACGAGCTCAAGAAAAAATACGCCGATATCGGCGCGCTCAACACCGTCTGGGGAACATCGTACGATTCATGGGACGCCATGCTCGCGTCCACGAACACGCCGGCGAAGGGCAAAGGCACGACCGATCTCACCAATTTCTACGACAGCGTAGCCTCGATGTATTTCAGGACCATACGCGACGTGCTCAAGGAAGCATCTCCGAACCAGCTCTATATGGGCTGCCGCTTCGCCTGGGCGAATCCGCTGGCGATTAAGGTGTCGGCGCGCTATTGCGACGTGGTGAGCTACAACATCTATGCGAAGACACCGAAGGAAAAAAAGGACATGATGAAGGGCGCGGGCGACAAGCCGTACATCATCGGCGAATTCCATTTCGGCGCACTCGACCGCGGCATGTTCCATACGGGGCTGGTAGCGGTGAAGAATCAGGATGAGCGTGCGGTGACCTATACGAGATACGTCACCGACTGTCTCACCGATCCGAATATCGTAGGATGCCACTGGTTCCAGTACATGGATTCGCCGGTGACCGGACGAACGCTTGACGGAGAGAATTATCAGATCGGGTTCATCGACAACTCGGATACGCCGTATGCGGAGATAATCGCCGCGTCGCGGAAACTCGGTGCAACGATGTATCAGACACGCGCGGGAAAATAGCAGAGTATACTGCATGGCAGGTTTGGGCCCGTTCATCGATGCCGTTGAGGCTAATCCCGCGCTTCGTATGCGCAGTCTTCTGGTGCTCCGGCGCGGTGTTGCTGAATCGGAATGCTATTGGGAGCCGTGCCGCGCGGACGACAGGCCGGTGATGTATTCGGTGAGCAAGGCCTTTACGGCAATGGCGGCCGCATGCGCCGTTGACGAGGGATTGTTCTCGCTCGATGACCGCGTTGTTGATCTTCTTCCTGAAGACTTGCCGCCGCAGGTCGATGAACGGGTTACGCAGATAACCGTGCATCATCTCCTGTCGATGGCAACCGGGCACAGCACCGCCGTGACCGCCGCCATGTTCGCCGCGCCGCATGCGCAATGGGCGCGTACATTCTTCAGTACACCGCCGGAAACGCCGGCGGGTTCGCGTCATGTTTACAACAACGGCGTAACGTGGATGCTGGGCGAGATCATCCGGAGGAAAAGCGGACAGCGCCTCCTGGCATATCTGAATCCCCGCGTTCTCACTCCCCTGGGAATAAACGCCGCCTGGGATACGGATCCGCTCGGGCGCGAACTCGCGTTCAGCGGCATCCATATCACCACGCGCGATCTCGCACGCGCCGGCGAACTGTTCCGGCTTGACGGTATGTGGAACGGCAGACGCCTCATCCCCGAAGGATGGGTAACGCGCATGAGCACACGGCAGATCGTCACCGACCCGAACGGCCCGAAGGACTGGTCGCTCGGCTACGGCTATCAGCTGTGGATGAGTCAGATCGGTTATCGTCTTGACGGCGCGTACGGGCAGTTTTCGCTAGTGCTTCCTCAACATGAGGCCGTCATCGCCATAACCTCGGCGCAGACGAAAACACAGACGCTTCTCGATATGGTATGGAAACATCTTATTCCCGCACTTGAATCAACATCGCTGTCAGGATATACCGCAAACCTCTCGCTTCCGGACGCACGCACGATGCGCTGGCCGGACGCACCGCAGGAGATGTTTCCCGATCTGCACGACGTTACCGTTTCGCCTACCGCCGACGGCTTCACGATATCGTTTACCGTCGAGGGAAGCACGGTGCGGCTGAACGCGCCCGCGCATGGATGGCGGCGCACATCGATGGCACTGCACGACGGGGCGGAAGTCCCGGTGGCCGTGAGCGCCGCCGCGAATGATGACGGCACGTATACAGCGCTTATCGCGTTCACGGATTCACCGCATATCCTGCGTCTTGATATCGGCAATGACCGGTCGGTACGGATGTCATGGAACGTCTCGCCCCGGCATTATTCCGGCATGGGTGATCTGCGCGCGCATTGAATCATATTCGTCCGTAAGCGTTCATGTGAGTGATTGCATTTTTCCATGATAGACCCTACACTCAGAATATGAAGCACTTCATCCTGTTATACTGGATAGTCACCCTGTTCGCGGCATCCGCGGCGATGGCAGCCATTTATCTGCATTACCGCCATGCGCGCAGCCGCTTTTTGAAAATACTGCTCGCCTTTCTTGCGTCGCTTACCGGTCTCATGCTGCTTGTCGGCGTACAGGTCTACTGCATGGTCAACGGCATCATGACCGGCGCCGCGAGTGACGGTATATTTTTCCTGCTGATGCTCTCGATAATGGGCGTGCTCTACACGTTAGTGGTCTTCCGCAACGCCTTCGCCTATACACTTTCGTCGCTCATCGTAAACCGCATCGCCGGGGGTATGGCGCTCGCCGGTTCGGTGCTCTGGATCGCCGGTTTTTTTGCCGTCCCCGTTTCCCGCATTATCCTCAAGTACGTGCTCTTCGGGCTGTTCGGAGCCGCCGTCGCCTACGCCATAATCAGCGGCGTCTGGGGCGTGATACTGCAGAAGAAAAAATCGGCGCCGGAGGAGGGGCTTCATCCCCGGCTGGTTTCGCAGGCGGCGCTGGCGGGCGCCGTCGGAACGCCCGTCTTCATCGGTCTTGATCTTCTCATCACCGCCGTTTCCGGTATTCCGGGGATCCGGGGTATGTCGGTACTCTGCGGGTTCGTGCTGTCGCAGTCGGTCTTTATCTGGTATATATTCACGTTCCACCGGGATATGATATCGCTGCCGCATATACGCGTGAGCCCCGAGACCGCGCGGCGGTACGGTCTGACGAAGCGCGAAGAACAGGTGGTGGAATTCCTCATCGAGGGCGAGTCGAACCCGTCGATAGCGGATGTACTGGGCATATCGGAGATCACCGTCAAGACGCATGTGAGCAATGTCTACCGGAAGATGCAGGTGAGCAACCGTGTGGGACTGGTGCGGAAAGTGTCTACTCCGATAGTATGAGACGGAACGCGGCCGATTTTCTCATACGGACGGGTGATGGCATCATGCCCCCGTTCTGCGTATCATTGCCGCATGAAAAAAATAAAAACACTGCGCACCGCTTTTCTCTGCGGGCTCCTGCTGAACGCCGCCGCTTCAGGAGCATGGTACACCGTGCGCGTCCATTCCCGCGGCATTCCGCTTTCCGACGTTGAAATCACCGTCCGGGAGACCGGTACTGCATACTATACCGGCACCAACGGGGTATGCGTGTTCAGCCTTCCCGGCAATAACACAAACACCCTCACGGCGCTGCTTGCCGGTTACCTGAAGCAGGAGACGCGGCTGATATCCACGAACGTGATCATTGAGCTTGAGCCCGTCGCGGGAACGCTGCCGGATGTGCTGGTGCGCGGAGCGGCGGAGCGCCGCCCCGGGAAAACGGCCGGTATGGAAGCCGCTGATATTGCCCGCACCACGCAGGTGCTGTTCGGCGATGTGGCCCAGACGGTGACCAGCATGCCCGGCGTGGTGAGCAGCGGCAGTTCCATAGACGGACGTATGTATATACAAGGCGGCAGCGACAGCGAGATGACCGCGTATATCGACGGTATACCCGTAACGCATTTCTACCGCTTCGGCGGATTGAATACGCTGTTCAACCCGTCCTATATCGCATCGGCCGAACTGTATTCAGCCGGATACTCCGCCGCATACGGAGGCGGCATGTCCGGTGTGCTGTCGCTCACCACCAGAACGCCCGCGTCAAACGGATCGGGCTTCTTTGATTTCGCTAGCTGCTGTGCCGATCTGTTCTACACCGTACGTCCCGGAGCAGCGTGGTCGCTCACGGCGGATGCACGCGCATCCTATTATCAGTTCCTGCCGGCGCTGCTGTATCCGGAGCTGAAAGATACGGCGCTGCAGGCCATCATCGACGGTCTTGTTTCCATTCGATACACGCCCGCGCAGAACGACCGCTTCCAGTTCCTTGTCCTCGGTTCGCGGAGCGGATTCGATTTCAATATGCCCGCCCTGGAACAGTTCTCAAAGACGGATACGCCCATAGAGAACGGGCGGAGCGCCGGTGAAGAACTGCTCATGGTCGCCGGTCTTTCCTACGCGCATGTGTTCGACGCCGGTCACCGGCTCACCGCCGCGTGCGCGTATACGCCCTGGTGGTCGCTGACCAAGGCGTCGATGCGGTTCATATCCTCAGGGCTTACGGAAATAAATCCGGGCATCACGCAGGATGTGGATATGCGGCAGACCGTACTCGCGCATCTCATCGAGCCGTCGCTCCGGTTTGAAAGCGCAGCCTTCTCCGGCAATACCGTTGAGCTCGGATGTTCGGGACGGCTCTACGATATCACTTCGTCCCTCGACCTTGCGCATTTCACGCAGGCGCTCGGAAGTTCCGAGCCGGCAGTGCATGAGGAAAAACACCGTTCGCCGGGCAATGACATGTATGAGCTCGGTGCGTATCTTACCGACAGCTTTATGTGGCAGGCGCTCACCCTTGACGCCGGACTCCGGTGTGATTACTTCGGGTATCTCTCATCCTATGCGCTCGGGCCGCGCATCGGCATACGGGCGGACCTCTTCGACGTCTTCTCGATATATGCGCGTGCGGGACGCTACGCCGCGTTTCCCGTCATGCTGCTCACCGCAGAGGCGCTTCCGGGACTTCAGCCCGAGCGCGCCGCACATCTGCTCGCCGGTACTTCGTTTGAGGACAGGGACGTTCTTATCCGCGCCGAGGGCTTCTACAAGGAGTACACCGGACTCATCAAACAGGATATTTCCCGCGGGCTCGTCAACGCGGGGGAGCGGACGGTATACGGCGGTTCGCTGTTCCTTCAGAGAAAACAGCAGCTGCGGCAGTGGGTTGACGGATATCTCACTTACACGTTCACCCGGGGTACGGAGACCGTGCGCGGCAGATCACCGGAGACCGCCGCATCGCGCTACGCGGCTGCCGACGGCGTGTCCTATGTCCCCGGGCATATCCGTGAACACAGTATCTCGCTGCTCGCCGCGTTCACCTACCGCTCGAATGACGTGACGCCGGTATTCAATATGTTCGAAGGTCTCAAGCTCTCGATAGACTGGCGTGTGATGAGCGGGAAACCGTACACCATGGCGACGAACGTCATCGCCGTTCCCGGCGGAAGCATTCTCATGTTTGACGCATACAACTCGGCGCGCACACCCTGGGTCCATAAACTCGACATCAAACTCAGCTGGTATATAGAACATATGCCGCCGGGGCTGCTGGGCGCTTTATTCGGCGCGCCCGCCATGCCGATGGAGATCTATGTCGCCGTGATCAATGTGTATAACACCGAGAACCGCTCGGACTTCTGGTATTACGTGAAAGACGGCGGTCTCTCAGTGTATTACACGAAGGATCTGCAGCTCACGCCGACGGTGGGGATAAAGATGGTGTTCTGAGTATCCGGTAACAGCGGACACGCCGGATGTCAGGCAGTCATGCTCGTCTGCCTCATCGCGGTAGGTTATCTCCACAACACACCGCCGCGCAAGCATTGAAAAATATATGCATTCCGTTACAATAGGAAATGCTGAAGCATCTGCCTGTACTATTATGCTGATTCCCACTTTCGCAAAGGAGAGCGATATGAAAAAGTATCTGTTCATAGCGGCTGCAATAGCATGCGTTTTCACTGTTTATCCGGATAGTACTCCGGTTACCGGCCCGAAAGGAAGTGCCGGTACGAATCTCGACGCCGGTGAAGGCTACCAGGTCGAACTGCTGTCAGGGCAGGTGGAATATAACGGCAAACGGTATCAGATGCGTGACAGCATAAAAGTCTATCCCGCGGATATTATCGCCTTTCAGGGCGCCACGAATGTGATCGACATTACGGTGAAGGGAAAGAAATATCAGTTCGTTGAAAGTAAAGCGGTTACCATGCGCGTATCGCATATGATCGCGATCATCGTCAGCTCCGCAAAAAAAGCGGAAGACAAGGCGCGCAGCGAACTCATCAAGATTGTCGCGATCGTTTTCGGCATGCTGCTGGGGCTGGCGCTTGTCATCGCCGCGATAGTCATTGTCTACCGAACGGTACAGCAGAAAATTCAGAAACGCAAGGATCGGGAATACGAGAAAAAACTGAAGCCGATGGTACTGAGCAGCGAGTTGAAAGATAAATTCATGGGCAAATACAAGAAATAGCCATGACTTCATCCGTTGCGTTCAACGGATATGGTTGACGTGACAAACGTTCGTTGTATACTGGTATGTATCGTGCATTGAACTATTGAGGAGATTACCGATATGAAATCGATAAGCAGCATGTTATTGAGATACATCGTGCTTGCGGTGATTCTGTGCGCAGCATCCATGCCCGTTTATGCAAAGGCGAAAGGGACCAACGCCGTCACACCTGCGACGGATGGAACAGCATCGGAAACGCCCGTGCAGACGGCGGGCAAAAAATCCGGAAAGACTGCAAAACCCGAGAAGGGGAATACCGATACCGCCAAGCTGAAGGAAGGCGATACGGGCTACACGCTGGGCGCCTTATCGAATATCAATGCGGCATCGGGAACGCTCCAGATCGACGAGCGCGTGTTCAAGCTGGCGACGAACTGCGTGATAAGCGTTTCCGGGAAAAAGGAAGGCGCAACGCTCGCCGATTTCAAGAAGGGCGACAAGATCGAGATGCGCTATGTCGTAGTGAACGGCGTATTGTCGGTGACGGCGCTGTCATCAAAAGCCTCATCAGACGGCGGCAAGAAAAAGAAATCCGCGGGAACGGATGATGCTGATTCCGCCGTCAAGAAAAAGAAAAGCAAAGAATAGAACAATCCGTTCATCACTAAAGGAATGCGCATGGACCGCCTTATCACGTTCTCGGACGGTACGCTGTATTTTATAGATCAGACAAGACTTCCGAACGAACATATTGTCGATGGTTATACCGATTACCGTGACGTCTGCGCGGCGATAAAAATACTCAAAGTGCGCGGAGCACCGGCAATCGGTGTCGCCGCCGGATACGCTGTCGCGCTCGCGGCGCATCAGTTCATCGCAATGCCGTTCCGTGACTATGCCGCGAGGCTGACTTCCGCCGCTGACGAGTTGGCCGCCACGCGTCCGACAGCCGTAAACCTTTTTTACGCGCTTAACCGCATGCGGAATGTGATCACTGCTTTTTCAGGGAATGACAATCGCCGTCTCTGTGATGCGCTGCTCGCGGAAGCACATGCCATAGCAGATGAGGATAACGCGCTCGGGCGCAAGCTCGGTACCGTCGGCGCCGCACTGCTCAAGGACGGCGATGTAGTCATGACCATATGCAATGCGGGATCGCTTGCGACCGCGGGCATCGGCAGTGCGCTGTCGTGTATATATATTGCCAAGGAACAGGGAAAACGCGTCTCGGTGTATGCCCTGGAAACACGGCCGCTGCTGCAGGGGGCGCGTCTTACCACGTATGAACTTTCACGCAACGGTATTGCGGTCACGCTCATCACCGACGGTATGGCGGGTGTGGTAATGAAAACGAAAGGTATCACCGCGGTCATCACCGGCGCCGACCGCATTGCCGCAAACGGCGACGCGGCGAACAAGGTGGGGACGTACGGGCTTTCGGTGCTCGCGAAGCATCACGGCATTCCGTTCTATGTTGCCGCGCCGCGCTCCACATTCGATCTGTCGATACCCTCAGGCGCCTCCATCCCCATAGAAGAACGGAGCGCCGAAGAGATAACCGTGTTCAACGGTAAACGCATCGCGCCCGAGGGAATCTGCGTGTACAATCCCGCGTTCGATGTGGCCCCCGCGGAACATATCACCGGCATCATCACCGAGGACGGCGTGCTCACGGCGCCGTATCGCGAACGCATACAAAAGCTCTGGGGCGGAGCGTCACATGGCTGACACGCTCGGAGTTTTCATTGTCAACGGTGCCGGCGATTCGTCATTGAGCCGGCTGTCGCGCGGTAAAACCCCCATGCTCACCTACGGCGGACGGTACCGCATCGTCGATTTCGCCGTCAACAGCGCGGTCATCGCCGGGGCGAAGAACATCGCCGTCATCGACGGGGACAACAATAATCCGCTTGGGATGTATATCGCCGCGGGCTGGAAAAGCCGCGCGGTGAGATATATGAACGCGGGCGAACATGTGTACGGTGCGCTCATGGACGCGTATCGCGCGGCGCCCACCGATTATGTGCTCATACTTCCGTCAGATACGCCGGTATTCCTCGATTACGCGGAGATCATGGCGGTGAAGAACGACCGATCGGTCATGCTCGTCGGCAGCGGTAAGGATGAATATGCGCTCTTCATGCATCAGCGGCTGTTCAATGACGGCATCAGGAAAGTGTCCCGGCAGGAACAGACGCCCGGCAATGTGCTCCTGTCGGGAATAACGCATTTTGAACGAGAGTTCGGCAAAATGACGCGGTGTGATGTGAAAAAAAGTTTTGCGGCATGTTTCGCCACGCCTTTCGAATATTATCGCGCATCGCTGAAACGCATTCCGTATTTTCAGAACATTTACTCGTATACCAGTCAGCAGATGGCTACCGTGATCATCGGCGAACAGCAGACGGTGATAGAACGCGGTGCGGATGTGTCGCAGTCAATACTCGCGGACGGCGTGCGTATCGAAGGCGATGTGCGCGGATCGCTCATCGGCACGAATGTCGTGATTCACAAACATGCGCGTGTCATCAATTCGATAATACTCCCGGGCAATGTCATCGCCAAGGGTGCGGTAGTCACGAACACCATCATCGGCGAGAATGACATGAAGGCGCTTAAGACCGAGGCGGTAATCGGCGAGCATGCGCACATCGGCGGCGAGGTGAAAGGGGAGGCGGGGGTTGATGATGTAACCGCGGTGCTGTCCGGTGTCGTCGTGCCGCGTCATGCGCGCATACCGAAGGGCATCATCCTGGAAGGCGTCGGCCAGAAATCGATGAAGAAAAGAGAAATGGAATGACAAGGGAAGGCAGTTATGGCGCGTGAATTGAAAGCCGAGAATATCGTGAAGGCGTACGGCAAAAAGACCGTCGTCGATCATGTAAGCTATTCCATAAAGCAGGGCGAAGTGGTGGGACTGCTCGGTCCCAATGGCGCCGGCAAGACCACAAGCTTCTATATTACCGTCGGTTTCGTCCGGGCGTCGGAGGGTTCAATCACGCTGGACGGCGAGGATATCACCGCGCTTCCCATGTACCGCCGTGCCCACAAGGGTATCGGGTATCTGGCGCAGGAGGCGTCGATATTCAGAAAACTTACCGTCGAGGAGAATCTCCTGGCCGTTCTTGAATTTCTCGATCTGTCGGAGGATGAACGCGAAGTGCGCGCGGATAAACTTCTTAAGGAACTCGATATAACGCATGTGCGGTATCAGAAGGCGTTCACGCTGTCGGGCGGTGAACGGCGGCGTGTTGAGATCGCGCGTGCGCTCACCACGGAGCCGGATTTTCTTCTGCTGGATGAACCGTTCGCCGGCGTCGATCCCATCGCCGTGTTCGACATACAGTCGATTATCAGAAAGCTCAAGGACAAGGGACTTGGTATTCTCATCACCGATCACAACGTCCGCGAGACGTTATCCATAACCGATCGCGCGTATATCATCAACCGCGGAAAGATACTGGTCGAGGGTTCCGCCAAGAAAATCGTCAGCGACCCGCTCGCGCGGAAATTCTATCTCGGCGAGAAGTTCGACTTGTAACGCACTTTTTTATTTTCCCGCTTTCAGCCGTCCGATGATTTTCTGAACCTCTGCCTTATTGTTATAATTCGGGTCAATCTCAAGCACCTTCTGGTAATTGAAGAGCGCCTTTTCTTTGTCCTGCTTGATGTCATAGTAGATGATGCCGAGCAGTTCATATGATTCCGCGAGATAATTCTTGTTTATCTTGATGACCCGGTTGAGCTCATCGATGGCCTCATCATAATTCTTCTGCTGCATGTTGTACACTTTTGCGAGATTGAAGTGCGTTTCCGAATACGCCGGGTTGAGCTGTATGGCGTTCTTGAACGTGGCCGCGGCGTTTTCAAGGTCGCGCGCATCGATGTAGATAAGCCCGAGATTGTTGTGGGCTGCAAGCGAATCCGGCTGGTACCGTATCGCGGTCTTGCATATCTCAACAGCTTTCTGGTAATTCTTCTCTGCGCGGTACACCTCGGCAAGGTCGATGTATGCGTTGGCGTTGTCGCTGTCGAGTGCTATTGACCGTTCCAGCGCGATCTTCGCTTTGTCGCGTTCGCCCATGCGCAGATGTGTGCGGCCTTCCATCATCTTGACATTCGCGTCTTTCGGATTGATAGCCCCGGCGTTGATGAAACAGGCGAGTGCGTTCGCATAGTTCTTTTCGTTATAGAGAAGTCTTCCGAGATAGAAGTAGCCGTCGAAATTCGGCTTGGCATCTATCGATTTTTTATAATACGTCCTCGCTTCATCGGTGCGTTTGAGCGCTTCTAGCGAGCTGCCGAGCGATATAAAAATCTCCGGTGTCTCACGCGCGGCGAGCGCCTTGCGGTATGCGTTGTGCGCCTCTTCGTAACTCCCCGATGAATAATAGACGTTGCCTGTCTGATTGTTCGCCGCATATTGTATGCGTGTGTCTTTACCGCTGTTTTCAACCGCCTTCAGATACGCGGTGAGCGCGTCGGAGCTGCGGCCAAGCTGTTTGTAGGTGTTTCCGAGATTGTAGAGTGCGTTGGCGTGTTTGGGCTGGAGTTTCAGGGCGTTCTGATACATGTCCATCGCCTTCGTGTACTGCGCTTTGCGGAAATACATGTTGCCGAGTTTCAGCCAAGCATCGAAATTGTTCGGGTTGGATGCCGCCGCTTTTTTATACTCGTCGATAGCCTCGTCGTCAAGGCCGAGATTGCGGTCAACTTCCCCGAGCGTATAATGCGCGTCGGAATTGTCCGGATCGAGTTCAAGCGCCTTGCGGCTCATCTTTCCGGCACTGTCATAATCGCCGGCGGCCAGATCAAGCTCGCCGAGGAGCGCATAGATGCCGGGATTGCGGTCGTCCTGCTTGAGCGCTTCATTGAGCTTTTTACGCGCCTCGCCCGCGTTGCCTTTGTCAATAAATGAACGTGCTTCCCGCGTCAGCTTGTCCGCCGCGAGTTTGCGTTTCGCCGTATCATTCTTTTTGGCGTCTTCTTCCAGCTTCTTGCGGCGCTCTTTTTCCTTCTCAGTGTCTTCCAGCCGTTTACGCTTGTCGGTATCGACCTCATCCGGTGTTTTCTGTTTCGGGGCATTCCCGATGAGCTTGTTGAGGCGTTCCTCTTCACGGCGGCGGTCCTTGTCGTCCTGCCTGCGCTTGATGCGTTCGGCAATATCATATTCGTTGTCGGAATCTTTCAGCTTGCCCATTTTGCGGTACAGGTCCGAAAGGTCATAATGATGCTTCGGGTCGTCGGGGTATCGTTTGATCCGTTCCTGATAAAAGGTGACGAGTTTTCTGTTCTCCGTGTCCGATCCGCATGCGCGTATTGAAAGAATGGCGATAGCCAGTACAACGGCAATGCCGATGATGACGGTGAACGGGTTGATATATCCCTTTACACGGTCAATCAATGATGCAAGGTCAATTTTTCCGGCAGCAGGAAGTACCGGCGGAGTAGCGGGGGCAGGAGGTACAAATGCCTTTTTTTTCGGTGGTGCAGATCTTCTAACAGCCATAACGTGACCTCTTTCTCCGGAAGTTTCTTCAATCATATTATCGTTCAGAGGTGAATTGTCAAGCGTCGGTATACTATATCGGTAAAATACGATTTTTTCTGTATTTCATGCTGAGGTCTGGTTGGTTATGACATTTGTACTATACTATATGTTGCCGTATAAATGTTCACTTTGTAGTGATATGGCGGTTATAAATAATGCAAATCAATTGTTTGTTCATAGGAGTACGTGCGTGACGAATGTACTACAACCCTATTTTTTGTATATACCATTTTTTCCGGGCTGTACTGTCATAAAAGAGGGTCCAGGTTCGCTATTGTTTCAGATAGTTCATGAATTGCTTACTTGGATATCTTTGGTGCCTGAAAAGACATTTACGGATAGTGGTGATTTTCGTATAGTGAATGCAAAAGACAGACGTATGAACATCATTTTTCGATGCATTATTTCCGATAGTATATGCACATTCGGTATTTTTGTTCAGTCAGTTCTTAAAGGATCGAATATCCGATTTGAACGCATGTATTACAACATTTTTTTAGACGCTCTTTTGTTACGGCCGGCATTATCGTTCAGCGGCGGATCGGTTATGACCGTTTCCGGCTGCGATAATGACGGCAGTGTTTCGGATGATTTCAGGAGTATGGTATGAAAATACGCATTGTTGCTATTGTCGCTGTTCTTGCAATCGGTTCGCTCTTTGCGCAAGTGGCGTCGAATACGAATACCGGAAGCACGTATGCAACCGTGCAGCTTGCGGTTGATGCGGCAACGACCGGACAGACCGTTGTCGTATTTGAAGGTACGAACACCGAGCGCGTGTTTATTACAAATAAAACGGGTGTTGCACTCATCGGCTATCCGTGGCTGACGAATGCGGATAATACCAAGGCGATTTTCGACGGTACCGGCATATCGGCGACGTTGAGCGCCGGTGTTACCATAAGCAATTCCTCCGGTATCATCGTGCGCGGTATGACATTCCGCCTCTACACCAACGGTGTTCATTTATGGGCCAATGCGACAAACTGTGTTGTTGAAGCGAATATTATATATTCGAACGGGTACAATATGCCCGGCGGCTTTGCCGGAGGTATTTTGATAAACTCCAGTACTGTTTTTTCAAATGCATTTCAAAGCAATTTTATCTGGCGTAATAATGCCGGAATCATCAACTCGAACTCAAGCAGTCTTCTCTATTACGGCAATGTTATAGCCAGTAACACCTCTCTGGGACTCGGGGCGGCGGCATGGCAGGGGAATACCCGTTATTCAAATTATGTCATCAACAATGTATTTTTGTCTAATGCCGGCAGCGGCATCAATTTTATTGCGAACTATGAATTATGTTCTATCGTATCGAATGTATTCGTGAGTAATGCCAGCCGGGGGATATCGTTTGACGGTGTTCGAAACACGGCAGTCGTATCGAATACGGTTATATTTAATTTCGGCGGCGGTATCGGCTGGAATAATGGAGGCGCGAGCCACTATTCCAATATGGTCGCATTCAATTATATATCCTCGAACAGCAGCTTCGGATTAGGTCTATTACCGAACAATACGCAGACGTTTCGCGACCATTACATCATCTCGAATACGCTGATCGGAAATCAGACCGGGATCTGGATAACGAACGGAAGCAATACGATCATTCGGTATAATGACATCTACAATGCGACAAATGGCATCACCATTACCGATGCAAAAATGAACATCATAACGCGGAATAATATTACGAATTGCACGAACTACGGCGTATCATTGAGCGGTTCGGGTATGGTGAACGGGGTGTGGGTCGGCGGGTATATGGCCGGGAATAACGTTTACAGTAACGGGACAAATCTATTTTTAGCTAATAGTATAGCACTGACGCCGATGGCGCACTCGAATTACTGGGGCAGTACGCATTACGGGACTGTCATCGGTCGGATTGACCAGACGACAGCGCAGGGAACGAATTTCATTGCTCCGTATCGTTTCGGTATGGTCGGTGTGACGCAATCTGATATCGATCCGCTGCTGCCTCCGTTGATAACCAATGTGGTGACGAACGTTGCATCAAATATTGTCGTGCAGTGGCAGACGGTTGCCGGTGCGTCGGGATACCGGTTGTTCAGGAGCGCCGGCGAAGATACATGGACGAATTTCAGTAACGAATATACGAATTTCAATGCCGCCACTACGACATTTACCGACACGAACGTAACGGTCGGTGTGCGTTATTTTTATTTTCTGACTTCAATCGACAGTGAGACACCGCTTTCGAATGAGTCGTGGTTCAGTGCGTCTTCAAATACTCGTATATTGCCGGCGAATTTCGCGGAGTTCACCAATCCTGCGCCAAATAGCTGGATGACGCCGATGATGAATACGTTCGGCGGCGAATATTTTCCGTTGTCCGGAGCGGTGGTCACGTTCAGTGCCGACGGCAGCACGTTCGGCATGCCGGCGACGAATAACGGCTCATGGACAACCAACCTCGATCTTGCGGCGTATATGGGGACAACGAATATATTTTATGCCGTAATAAGCAACACCTCCACCGGGGTTGTTGTGACCAATGCGCAGTCGAATTTCATCGCGCCGATAATCGCATCGAACCTGAGTAACAATTCCCGTTATATCTATGTGGCGCAGGCGGTGAGCAATGCGTCGAACGGACAGACGATTGCAGTGTTTGCAGGGACGTTCAGAGAGAAGGTTGTTGTCAGCGGTAAGACCAATTTTGCCTTGGTTGGCTGGCCGTGGGTTACGAACAACGACAATACGAAAGCGGTCATTGACGGTTTCAGTCAGTCAGGAGACAATAATAAGGGTATTGAGCTCACGAATTCTGTCAGCGTTCGCGTTGAGGGGCTGTCGGTGTGCAATTTTACGAACGGGATATTTCTATCGGCGAATATATCCAATTGTTTGATCCTGAATAACAATATCTACAGCAACGGGAATGTCGATGCGACAAATCTGTGGCGCGGCGGTGTGGTGCTGTTCGCCAGTACGACGGTTTCGAATTTCATCGTATCGAACAGGTTGTGGGGGAACCGGCAGGGGGTGGTGTTCCTGGGCGGTCCCAGTAATACCTTCATCGCCAACCGGATATATTGGAGCAGGGCTAACGGAGCCGGATATCCGGATTGGAACCGCATGATGAGCGGCAGCTACTTCGAAGGTAATACGTTCTGTTCCAATGCGGGCGCTGGGTTCAACGGATGGGGCGGGCAGGGCAATGTACGTTTCTTTTCGAATACATTTTTCAGCAACAGCGGCAACGGCATTGTAATTCCGTCGTGGTATAACACAACATTCATCTCGAATGATGTCATCAGCAATATCGGGAACGGCATGGAATTCAGCTGGAGCTCAAGATCGAACATATTTTTGTACAATCATATTCTTTCAAACAGCATTGGTATCTATATCAACGGGGATTACGGTACCGGCGATGTATCGAATTATGTCGTCTCGAATGATATCATCGGGAATAGAAGTGACGGCGTCAGGATACGGCATGCGGACAGGAATTTTATCGGATATAATAATATTCTCAGCAATGCCGCGAGAGGTGTGTATATCGAAGCTGCCACGAACGGGATAACATTTTCTAATATCATCTATAATAATGTGCTTGCAGGCAATACGAACGAAGGCGTGTATTTTGCATACAATGCCGTGGTCAACAATCTGGTCATGTCTAACATAATCCGTGAAAATCAGTACGGCATGCGTATTCATGAGGGTGACAGCAACATCATCTTCGGCAATACAATATACTCAAATCAGCGAGAGGGCATTGTTCTTCTTACCAACTCGAATAATGTGTCGTTCAACAGCATTCAAAGCAATATTATCTACGGCCATACGAATGTCGGTTACGGTCGCGGCATACAAATAATCGGTGATGGCGCGGACACGAATACGATAACAAGCAATGTGATATACGGGAATATAACGGGGCTTGAAGTATCAGATGCCGAGCAGTTGGTGATAAAGTTCAACACGATCACGAACAACAGCTACTGCGGTTTGTACAGCAGCGGGAATTATGATAATAATCAGGGCGTCGGGTTTGTTTCGTATAATAATTTTATCGGCAATCTGACCAATATGCGGGTTAATACTCAGTGGTATAGCACTAATATATGGAGTAATTATTTCGGTACGCTCAACGCAGACGCGATATCGAACAGCATTGCAAACTGCTCAAGTACGAATTTTTTCGCACCGTATCTGCTGGGAATGGTTGGCATCTGTCAGGCGGATGTTGTGCCGCCTGCCTCGCCAACCGGGGTCACGAAAGCGGTCACCGGTACAACGAATTATCTTACGTGGAGTACAGTGCCGGGTGCGGCCGGATATACGATATGGCGCACCACTGGCGTGAATGAATGGTCAAATTGCACCGCGCCGTATGCGAAAGTGACGACGCCGGGCTATCTTGATACCAACGCGGGGGCGGCCTATTTCTATTATGTCACTGCGTTTGACAATGCGGTTCCGCTGTCGAATGAATCGTGGTTCAGCGCTCCGGAGACTATCGCGAACACACCGCCGGTGCTTACCAACTTTTCAATGACACCTGCCGATTGGATTACCAATACGCCGTATGTATCTTCGGTCATATATTATGACTATGAAGGAAACGGACCGTCGAATGGTGTGTACGTGGTGCTGTCGAACAGTTCCAGCGGAGTGGCGCTTACGAACGCCATGCTGCTGGCTTCCGGTACATTCACCGGCGGAGCGACATATACCAACAGCACGACGATCACTGTTGCGGGAAGCTATACGAGTTTTGCGTATGCCGCGGGTTCGAACAGCTCTGTTGTCCCGAGCGTTTCCACATCGCTCGCCGCGCCCTATGTGGTTAATGCCTATGTCGCTTCAAATACGAATCTCGGTGTGAGATACGGCAGCCTGCAGGAGGCCGTTGATGCGGCACAGAGCGGGCAAACGGTTGTCATGTTTGCGGGCAGTATCAGTGAGCAGCTGGTTATAACGAATAAAACGAATATTACCTTAGCCGGCTTGGCTTGGATAACCAATAATGATAATACGAAGGCTGTCCTTAACGGTACAGCATTGAGCGGAATGACACACGGCATTCATGTGACGAATTCGGTGAACGTCCGCATTCTTGGGTTCAGCATAGCGAATTACACGAACGGTATCTATGTGTCCGCCAATGTTTCAAATTGTGTCATTCAGAGTAATTTTATATTTTCAAACGGTGTCGGATACACTACCGGCTATGCGGCAGGGATTCATCTGTATCAGCCGACCGTTGTATCCAACCTGATAGCCGGGAACACACTCTGGCAGAACCGCAGCGGTATCATCATGTCGAATGTGTCTATGAATGCAGTCCGCTCCAATGTGATATCCTCCAACACCTATCAGGGCATTGTTGCTGCAATTAACTATGTGACCGATGCCAGAAGTAATAATAGTTTTATCGCCAATACGATCTGCTCGAACGGCGATAATGGGATATTATTCCGCGGAAACTGGATAAGCAATACCATTATCAGCAATCTGATCTTCAATAATACCGGTTCCGGTATTTATGTCGACGGTTTCCGTCTCGGCGATGTCGCGTTTAACGAGATTTTCAGTAATACAGCAAGCGGCGTGAATTATCAGAGCGGTGGCGCGGCAATGGATTCATCGGTGTTCCGGATGAACCACGTATACCGGAATACCCAGTATGGTTTTTCTATCCTTTCAGAAACCGCGGACACGAATTCCATTATTTCAAACCTGATTCACGATAACTCGACGGGTGTGTATATTCAGAGTGGCGATTATACCGCCATTGCGAGCAACGTGATTTATAACTGTACGAATGGGATAACGCTTCAGGATAATCAGACGAACAGCGTATTCAGGAATACCATAACCAACTGCACTAATTACGGCGTATATCTCGGCGGAACCGGGATGGTTAACGGCGCCGTATGGGTTGGTGGAGATGTTACGGTTAATAATATTTTTCTGAACGGATCAAATTTCCGCATATCGGACACAGTGAACTTTTCGAACATTGCACGGTCGAATTACTGGGGTACCATAGACGTGGCGCAGATCGCCGTGAAAATGGACCAGGTGATGGCGAAGGCGACTAATTTTTATACGCCGTACCGTCTCGGGATGATCGGCATCGATCAGGCGGATATAGATCCCCTCGCGCCGCCGTTGATTACCAATACGATAACGAACGCGGCATCGAATATCGTCATTCAGTGGCAGGCTGTGGGCGGCGCAACGGGATATCGCATATATCGGAATCCGGTCAGCGAGACGTGGACTAATTTCAGCACCTATTACACGAATCTCGGAGCAGTGACGTCATTTACCGATACGAACGTTGCCGTTGGAACACGATATTATTATTATCTCACATCTATAGACAACGGCGCACCGCTTGCGAATGAGTCATGGTTCAGCGATCCATCGAATGCGCGCTTACTGCCGTCGTATTATGCCGAGATCACCAATCCGGCGCCGAACACCTCGCTGTTCCCGAGCACGTACACTTTTTCGGGCAATTACGGTCCGTTGTCGGGCGCAGCGATATATTTCAGCGCGAACGGTACGGTTTTCGGCATGCCGTCTACGAATAACGGTATGTGGACGACAAATATCGATGTCTCGGCGTATCTCGGAACGACGAACACATTCTATGCGGTTGCGAGCAATACCGCACTGGGACTCGCCGAAACGAATGTGCAGTTGAATTATATCGCGCCGATCATTGCGACGAATCTGAGCAATGGTGCGTTTTATATTTCGGTCGCACAGGCGGTGACGGCGGCCTCGAACGGGCAAACGGTAGCTGTATTTTCCGGAAAAGCGAATGAGAATGTCATTGTCACAGGAAAGACGAACTTTACGCTTATCGGCTGGCCGTGGGTGACGAATGCAAATAACACCGCGGCAGTGCTCTCCGGTAACGGTATGTCGGCCATGGATAATCACGGTATATTGCTTACCAATGCCGTCGGTGTGCGTATCGAAGGACTGACGATACGCGAATTCACAAACGGCATCTTTCTGGCGGCTAATGTCTCGAACTGCTATATCGTGAATAATAATTTATTTTCAAATGGAGGACCGTCAAGCACGAACAGCGCCATTGCGCTCTATCCCAATTCAGCGGTGTCGAATTTCGTTCTTACGAATAATGTCTGGAGCAATCGCAACGGTATTACTTTATACGATGCCGACCGTAACGTATTCATAGCGAACCGTGTCTTTTGGAATTCAAACAGCGGATTCAACGTAGCGCATTATAATTATTCGCCCACCCAGGAAATATTTGAAGGCAATATTATCTGCTCCAACGGGGGGGTAGGTTTCAGCGCCCAGGGCGGCGGTGCGGGCAGCAGGTTCATAAGTAATATGATTTTCAGGAATAATAACCGGGGAATCAGTATGACGTCATGGGATAATAATCTGTTTATCTCAAACGCTGTATACAGTAACAGCAGTGATGGCTTTTATCTGGACTGGGGCATGCGTTCAAACATGTTCGTGAATAATTACTTCGGGTATAATTCGATTGGATTCTATCTCTACGGTGATAATACGAGCGAGGACAGAACGAATGTTTTCATCTCAAATGACTTTGTATGCAATACCAGCGATGGTATACGTATACGGCATGCCGATTTGAATTTCATAAGCAACAACAATATACTCAGCAACGGCGCACGCGGGATATTCATTGAAGCGCCTACAAACGGCATTACGTATTCGAATTTTATCTGCAACAACGTGATTGCCGGTAATACGAACGAGGGAGTGTATGTATCGCAGAACGCGATTGTCAATAACCTGATTATGTCGAATATCCTCTTCGGGAATCAGTATGGCATACGTATCAATGAAGGTGACAGTAATGTGATCTTCGGCAATACGATTTTTTCAAATCAGCGTGACGGTATTATGCTTTCCACGAATGCGAATAACGTGTCGTTCAATATCATTCAGAGCAATATAATATTCGGCCATGTTGACAGTGGCTACGGTCGCGGAGTATTTATAAACGGTGACGGAGCCGACACGAATACGATTGTAAGCAATGTGATTACCGGTAACCGGACGGGTATCGAGATCGCAGATGCCGAGGGACTGGTTATCATGCTGAACATGGTGTCGAACAACAGCCAATGGGGAATCTACAGCAGCGGCACGTTCGATGCGAACATGGGGCCGGGACTTATCGTGTTGAATAATTTTTCGAATAATCCGTATCATCTGTCCGTAAGCGCACAATGGTACAGCACGAACATACGCAGCAACTATTTCGGTACGATAAACGCGGGTGAGATTTCGAACAGCATTGCGAATTGTGCAGGGACGAATTTCTTTGCGCCGTATCTGCTCAGGCCGATCAATGTTTTCGGCGCTGATATCACTCCGCCGGCGACCTGCCCTTCAGTGACGAACGTGACTACGGGACTGAACGGTAAAATAGGGGTCCTGTGGTCGAGTGTCGCCGGCGCATCGGGTTACCGCGTGTATCGTTCGGAACAGAATGATACGTGGACGAATCTGTACACCTATATCTCGGATGTCGCGGTTGTAGGATATACGGATCAGACCGTGCTCCCCGGAACGAACTATTACTATTATGTGACCGCGTATGATGCGGTAAGCAACGAGACCTGGTTCAGCGACGCATTTGGTTCTTCGGGTAATATCAATCCCGCGTTCTGGCTGACGCTTACCAATCCTGCACCGCTATCGTGGATAACGGCGTCGAATTATACGTATCGCGGGATGTTCGGTCCCGAAGTGAACACGCGTCCGTTCTACAGCACGAACGGCATCGACTTTCAGATGATCACGACGACGAACAGTGCCGGCGGGTGGTGGCTGAGTGCAACGCTGCCGTTCGGTTCCGGTCCGACGAATATCACGAACGTGTTCTATGTGATGCTCAGTAATAACAGCGACCGGTGGACTAATCTGGTTACCAATTATTTTGACGGCTCTGCTCCGGTTGCGGCGCTTACAAATCTTCCGGCGAATACGCTGGTGACTAATACCTTCACATTCTGGGGCACGGTGTCCGATGCGGAGACAGGAATATCGAGTGTGTCGGTTTTGATTTCCAATGCGGTTGGATATATGACGAACATACCTGCCGCGATAAGCAATACCACGCAGTTCTATGCTTCATGGGACTCATTTCCGGCATCGATATCCAACGGGACATATTTTGCATACGTAACCGCCATGAACAACGCCGGGCTTGCGGGATACTGCGCGCCGATACAATTCGCAGTGAGCAACCAGCGCGCATCCGAAGTCGTTGAGAGCGCGTATGTGTTCAATAATCCGTATAACGGCGTCGGGGATATCGTATTCAAGGACCTGCCTACGAATTCGACTGTAAGCATATATACCGTGTCAGGGAAATTGCTGACGAAATTATCACTGCCCGAGGGCGATGTAAACGGCATTCTTACATGGAATGTCGCCGATGCAAATGGCCGCCTCGCATCGCCGGGGGTGTATGTCTGTTACGTGAACTCTCCTGCCGGTGTCAGGATAATGAAGCTTATCATCAAACGGCGCAAGCAGTAAGGAGCCGGCCATGAAATCAAACCTGAAACACCTTATCGCCGCTGCGATGCTTGCGGGTGCCGTCATGTTTCCCGCGACCATGGATTCGTTCGACGTGCTCAATATCGGCGCCGGCGGCGCATCAGCAGCACTCGCGCAGACGGTGGCGGGCGAGAGCGGGAGCATTGAAGGTGTGTTCA
>JACRPF010000003.1 GCA_016214035.1 Spirochaetota bacterium
CCGCTCGGTGCCGTGTTTTTGGTCGACGTCATTACGGCTGCGATTGCCATCACCATACTGGGGTTCTTCCTGCCGGTGGCGCCGCATGAAAAAGCAAAGCAGCCGCAGACGACGTCATACTTCACCGATATGAAAATGGGATTCCGGTACATCCGTGATCACCGGTATCTGATGACGTTCTTCGCGTATATCTCCGTCATTTTCTTTCTCATCACACCGGCGGCATTCCTGACACCGCTGCAGACGGTGCGCAGTTTCGGCTCCGATGTCTGGCGGTTGACCGCTATCGAGATTGTTTTCTCCGTGGGTATGATGCTGGGCGGCGGTATTATCGCGTCGTGGGGCGGATTCAAAAACCGCATGTACACGATGCTCCTGTCGAACAGCATCATGGCGATCTGCACCATTGCGCTCGGTATCGCGCCGATTTTCTGGCTGTATCTCGTATTCATGGGCATTTTCGGTATAGCGATGCCGTTCTACAATACGCCGTCCACGGTGATGATACAGGAACATGTTGAGGAGGCATACCTCGGACGCGTGTTCAGCGTCATGACGATGCTTTCAACATCGCTTATGCCGCTTGGTATGCTGCTGTTCGGTCCGCTTGCCGAGGTCATCCGCATTGAAACGCTGCTTCTTGTCACCGGAGCGCTCATGCTGCTTCTGGCGTTCACGATTCCGTTCAACCGTACCCTGGTTCAATCCGGTATCCCGCGCGTATAAACGCACGTTATCTGTAGATCTCTTTTAAGAAACAGTTTTTTACCGCATCAACATCTCTGATCGTTTGAACTTTGTATGCGCCGGTTTTGCTTAACAGAACCTTGAATTGTCCCCTATACTCGCCCGTATCGGTAAAACGGATATCACAGCTCGGGAAATCGTAGTATTCGGGATTGGTTACGGCCATGATCGTATTCGGGTCATGAAGAGAGAAAGCCCCTTTTGTGACGCTGTCAAATCCGCCCGCTATCATTTTGGCGATCAGCACATCTTTTTCCTTGTGAACTTCGTGATTAATAAAGATTGATTTCGCGATGCAGCTTTGGTGTCCTAATTCCATCGGACTGAAGATGACCGGTATGCCGCTATCAAGAACTTTTCTTACGGCGTCGGGATCGCAATAGGCGTTGAATTCGGCATGCGGAACGATGTTGCCACGGCCGTCGAATGACCCGATCATGGAATACATCACTGCAATGGTATCCGTGACCGCCGGATAGGTATCGATCAGGTTGGCGATATTGGTAAGCGGTCCGAGTGTTATTACGGTGATTTTCTCTCGTGCAGCATCGAGGATATCTTTGATAGCCTCAACCGCATCTGTTTCGATAGGCCGTTTCGTAATGTCATCAGGAATTATGAAATCGCCCAGGCCGTTTACGCCATGAACGTCGTCGGCTTTTGCCATTGCCCCGCCGATAGCGGAGACGGCACCGGCTGCTACGGGAATACCATAGCCGTATTTTTCAACCAGATATAAAGCGTTATGTGTGGTTTTTTCAAGCGCAACATTTCCCGCCGTAGTGGTGATGAGTTTTATATCCAGCACATCGCTTTGGAACGCCAGCAGCAGCGCCAGCGCATCATCAATGCCGGGGTAGGTGTCAATTATAACGGGTATTTTTTTCATGATGTGCAAACTTCGCAAATGTTTTCACATTCTCATCCGATGTTCCGCGCGGAATCTCACAGCCGGCTCCGACAATATAGTTCGGTCCCGCCTCGTCAGCGCATTGCTGCAATGCGGCGTAGATGAGATCCGGAGTGCCGTTTTTCACCACGGTTACGGGATTCACGTTGCCGAGGAGCACCTGGTTGATACCGGTTTTTTTGCGGGCATGTTTCATAGTGACCATGGAATCCACATCCACTATTTCCGCTCCGAGCTTCCCTATCTGTACGAGGCTATCGGCGATGTTTCCGCAGATATGCAGCCGCACCATGCCGCCCATGGCGTGAATCTGGTCGATAAGCCGTTTCTCGTACGGGTATACGAACTCTTCGTAGATCTGCGGTCCCACCAGCGACGCCGCCGCATCGCCCACGCCGATGATGTCAGCACCCGCCTCGATCTGATATTTCGCAAAGTTCACGGCGTTCGCGACGACAAGCTCGAACAGGTCGGTGATGAAGCCGGGATCGTCGAAGAAGTCGGTCATGATATTGTTGATGCCGCGCAGATCTGCCGCCTCGGCGCATGGTCCCTCAAGCCATCCTTCGATGAGGATATTATCCCCGGTTTTCTGTTTGAACAGTGCAACACCCTGTATTCTGTCGTGCATCCTTCCACCGGCCAGCGGGTCGGGAAGTTTCAGTCCGGCAAGTCTTTTCTTGTCGGTAAAAAAAGCGTTTGATTCGTCCACCGCCGGCGGCTGATCCGGAAAATAGTGTATCATGGCGCCGAAGTCGGCCGCCTCTCGTGCGGGATCGGATATCACGGAAACGTGATCGAATCCGAATTTTTCAGCGGTAGCCATTTGCGCCTCAACCAGCACCCGGTAATCCTTCGCATACTCAACGTACGGACTGCCGGTCTGGTCCGCGGCGAACATCATGGTTATCGGCATGACGGGAGAACGCGTTCGTGTTTTCTCCTTTAGGAGGTCTATAACGATTTCTTTTTTCGTCATGAAATTCTCCGCGGTTGTTACATCGTCGTGCGATTATCTCAGATAACATCCAGAAATGTAGATCGCCGTGACAGTATACTCATACAGCGGTGCTTTGTAAACAGGCGATATTGCGATTGTATTGTAGTATGTTGCTGTCACAGAGCATAGCCGGATAGTACGGTTGTATCGAAGTATATGGAACTGTCGCTGGACATATTTTTCCGGTGCGATATACTATTTGCATTGATCTTATACATACGTACGCGAGAGGTGTTCCATGAAACCGCTGATACTGATAGCGCTTGTCCTTATCTGCATGCAGCCGTTATTTACCGCTGTCGAAAAAAAGATACGCGTTGGTGTCATCGACTTCACCCCGAAGGGGATATCGGATATCGAATCATCGGCGGCAAGCGATATTTTCCGCAATGAACTTGTCGCGAGCGAACGTTTTGACGTACTCGACCGCAATAATATGGAAAACATACTGAAGGAGCAGGCGCTGCAGCAGACCGGGTGTACCGAAAGCGCCTGCGCGGTGAAGATAGGCCGGGTGCTCAATATGCAGTACATGTTCTACGGTACATTCCTCAAGATGGGTACTGCGATGTATATCGCCGTGGACATGATTAACGTGGAGACGGCCAAGATTGAAAAGTCGGCGCGCGTCAAGGTTGAGAGTATTGACACCGCCGAAGATTCCATCAAGGACCTTGTAGCGCAGTTTTCCGGAAAAAAACAGCAGAAGAAGGCGTCATCATATGTGACCAAGGGATTCGGTGTGCTCTCGGTTACTTCGAGCCCGTCCGACGCGGATGTGTACGTGGACGGAGCGTTCGCCGGGAAAACAAAACTTTTTCAGGAAGTGCGGACAGGGAACCACAGGATAAAAGTCGCAAGGCCGGGCTGTCTGCCGAAAGAATTCGAAGAGATCGTCGAGGAAGGCCAGACGCGCGAGATTAATATAATATTGCAGAAAGGCATAGGGATTGATGAGGCTGAAGCGCAGAAGACCGCAACGTTCACTGGAATACTCTGGAAGGGCGGCACATCCGCGGCGCTGTTCGGGCTTATGACGACGGGTCTCCTTCTGGGCCGCATGTATGCCGGCGAAAGCGACAATCTGCTTACCTCATATAATGCAGACCTGATAACCGCGAGCGCCACCTCACTGGGCGATCGAATTGCCGGCGGATATGATGTGGCGGATGCGTGGTACCTCATTGCCGAGTCGAGCATGGTCGCCGCGATTGCGTTTGCCGTATGGACGGGATTTGATGTTTACTTTCACCTGTACTACAGCGATCTCACCTCAAAATTGAAATCATCGAAGACATCGTTTTCCGTTCTGCCGCGTATTGACGCGGTCAACGGCGCATACGGTCTCACCGCAGCGATACGGTTTTAGGAGTAACGCATGAAACGCACATTCACCGCGGCTTTTTTTATCATCACTTCGATATCCATCGCCTTTGCATCCATTCTTTTTTACAAGAAACCCAAAGCGGATGACTGGCGCAAGAATCCCGTTGACCGGGGAAGTTCCTTCTTTAAGACCAACACAACGGACGGCGGCGGCGGCATACCGGCATTCACTTGGAGTGCGGCGCTTGCGCTGACCGAGGTGGGGATAACGGTGAGCGGTATCGACACAAACATAGCAAGCGAGATTGCGGTGAGCATGGACCCCGCGGGAACCTTCACGGGAAGTGAGTGGCGTCCGTTCGCGAATAGTTTCACCGCGGCGGGTTCCGGCTATACCATCAATACGCTCGTGACGCTCAAGGTGCGGTTCAGAAACGGCCGCGAGAGCGCCGCATCAAGTAAATATCCGCTTCCGGCCGGAGTGATATACGTTTCCACGCTCGGCGATAATTTCGCGAACAACGGACTTTCCGCGGCATCTCCGATACAGTCGCTGCAGCTTGCGGTGAACAAGGTGCGGGAACTCGGCTATAATTACATCTATATCACTGGGGGCGTATACACGCGCACCACCGGCCTCAATAACGCGAACCAGGGTCTCGTGATCACGAACCTGAGCCGTCTGCATATCATCGGCGGCTGGAATGCGTCTTTTACGGACCGTCCGGCGTCAACCTACAGTATATTCGATAATACCGGCAATAATAATACGGTTATCTATATGTCCGCCGTTTCATCGAACACACTTGAGGGTATCGTCGTGAGGAACGGCGGCGGGAATTTCGGCGCGGGGATATATCTGAGCGACGCGACGAACTGTACGGTGACGAACTGCGTCATCTCGAATAACAGCGCGGTTATCGCCGGCGGCGGCATATGTCTCACCAATGCGGCATCGAACATTGCCATCCATGCGAACATAGCGGGCAATACGTCCGGTTCATACGGCGGCGGGGTGTATGCCGGCGGTACCGGCGGACACAGGGTTGCGGGTTTTCTGTCAAATAACAGCGCGAATATGGGCGGCGGCATCTACGCAGCGGCGCCCGGACTTGCGTTGATGGCTGCGGTTGCCGGGAACAGTGCGTCGAACGGCGGCGGGGTTTCCATGATGGCGGCACACGCGGGCGTCATCAGCGGGCCGGTGTTCAACAATACCGCAACGAACGGCGGCGGCATCATGATAGCTTTCTGCTCGAATACCACGGTCACCGGTGACATAACCGGTAATACGGCATCGAATGCTTCGGCTCTCCTCGATATGCAGACATCGAACACCATGATATCGGCGCGCATTCTAGGGAACGCATCAACGGGGGGGATCACGATAGTCTTCGCATCAAATACGAATGCGGCGCTCGTTTCGTCGGTTGTGACGAACAACACCGGCGGCGCCAATGACATACTGCTCCTGCTCATGGGGGCGGATACAACCCTGATATCGAATAACCTGTTTGCCGCGGTGACGAACACGAACGCCGTCGCGCTGTATGAATTGAATGCTGTCAGCGGGCATCGCATTCTCAATAATACATTCTATTCGGAACTATTATTCGCTTCATACCGGGATTCAGTGAACAGCTACATCATTCCTACAAGTAATTGGCAGATGATCAACAGCAATTCATTCATGGGGACAATCGGCGCAAATGGAAATATCTATCTGCCGCCGCTTGACGGCTCATTTGTGTCACTATCCGGTAGCGATGCGAATACCGGTATCAGCCGTCTCGTACCGGTGCGGACGATCCAACAGGGTGTATATATCGCGGCAAGCAATGGACTGCCGAAGGTGTATGTGTCCGCGGGCATCTACACGCAGGGCAGCGGTCTGCTTTCCGGCACAGCGGGACTGCTGCTTACCAACAGCGGCATCGCCGTACTCGGCGGTTGGGGCAATTCGTTCGTCGAGCAGACCAATGTGAGTGTGCTTGACGGACGGAACAACCTTTGTCATGTGGTTGCCGTGAGCAATATCACTAATGTCAGCATGGAACGTTTCGTCATTACCGGCGGCGCTGCGGGTGCGGAACTGACGGGAGGCGGCATGCAGTGCACGTTCGCGACGAATGTCGTTATAAGCAACTGTTCATTTCTGAGCAATACGGCAAGCAACGGCGCGGGGGTATGGTTCGCGTCATCCTCGAATTGCATTCTTGCTGATAGTTCAATCTGTAATAATACAGCATTGGCGTCCGGCGGCGGAATGGGGCTGTCGAATTCCCGCGGCATGTCCGTTCGCGGAAACTCATTTATCGGTAATGCCGCATCCAACGGTGGAGGAATATCTCTCTTCTCATGCATGAACGCACTGTTCACGAATTGTATATTCGCTACCAATGCTGCCGTGGAAGGGGCGGGCATTTATGCCGAGGGGCTCAGCGGATCAGTCATCAATGGTGCAGTGTTCAGAAACACCGCCTCGTTGAACGGAGCCGGGTTCCTTTTGCGATATTCGGACAGCAATACACTGCAGCTCTTTGCCGCGACCAACAGCGCCGTGAGCAACGGCGGCGGTGGTTTTATCGACTGCGGTTTCGGCAACAGCATCACGGGTGTCTTTTACAGCAATGCCGCGGGAACGGGTGCCGGGGGATTATATGTTTCCGCTGCGAGCAATATGCTTATCAACGCAGCTGTACGTATGAATAAAACAGCAAGCGGCAGCGGTCCGGGGGGTGTATACCTGATTGCAGGTGTTAGCAACACCATAAGCGGTGATATCTCCTGTCATACGAATACCAATTCCATCGGCGGTGGTGTTCGTATAGAAAACTCAAGGTATACCGTTATGTCGAATTGCACGATACAAAGTAATTACGCATACCGTGGCGGTGGACTCAGTATGTTGACAATGGTCGGTACCATTATCACCGGATGCGCATTTACCAATAATTATGCATATTCCGGCAGCGGCGGAGGCATGAACATATCACAGGCGGTCGACATGGTAATAACTAACTGTTCATTAAAGGGTAATTACGGTGATTACGGCGGCGGCGGTATAATGCTTGATCGTCTTACCAATATCGTTATTTCCGCGGTTTCTATGATAGCGAATGCGGGAGACGGCATGACAGTGCAATATGTAAGCAATCTCACGATTACTGCAGTCACCTGTTCTATGAATTATAATGGCGGGTTTGGAGGGGGAATAATACTGACGAAGTGCAGCGGAATTTTGATGTCAAATGTCTTTATTTCCAGCAACCGTTCTTCAGGCGGCGGATTGCCCTGCAGCGGCGGAGGTATGTATATTGAGAGATGCGCGGATGCCCTTTTTGATGTGACGGTCTGCAGTAACTACGCGCTCCATAATGCCGGCGGGATGATGGTTAGACTAGCTACGAATATCGTCATTGCAGGAAGCTTCTTCAGTAACTACGCCAGCGCGAACGGTGGGGGGCTCTTTGTGTCTAACTCAACAAGCAATGTAACGATACGCGCAGCGGTGACGAAGAACAGGGCGATAAACGGCGGCGGTATCTATCTTGACGGAATGGACTATACGGTGAGCAATACGATTGTGATGAGCAATACAGCAAGCAGCAGCGGCGGTGGTATCTATATTGTCGGCGGTCCGCATATGGTGACCAATGCCGTCATAGCGAGCAATACCGCGACCTACGACGGCGGAGGATGTACTGTCTACGGCTCGAACAACACGATCAGCGCACAGATCATCGGGAATACGGTTTCTCTGCAGCACGCGACATCCTGGGACCACGGCGGCGGCGGTGTGTTCATGGAGGCGAATAATTGTACCATTCTGCCCAATACCGTCATGGCATCGAATGTAAGCGCGGGACCCGGCGGCGGTCTCTTCGTACACCTCGGCGCGAGCCACAATGTCACAGGGACATATCTGATGAATACTCCGGCCGGCGTGCATACGTTCTACGGGACATCCAATACGTTCAGTAATCTCATCGTCTACGGCAATTATCCGCTGGCGTTCAGCACGAGCAAGAGCATCAGCAATGTGGTGATCAACAGTGTGTTCACCGGGAACTCGAACGGCATGTTCATATCGAATACCGCGTATCTGACCGTCACCAACTGCGCCATCACGAATAACGGCGGGACGGATGCGATCGCGCTCTTCCGTTCGCAGCCGGAGGATATCTACGGGCTCGTGCTCGCGGGCAATCTGATCGGGTGCGCTTCAACGAACGGTACCGCCGGCATTGCGGAATACGGAACCAATGATATCTTCGGTCAGGTGATACGGAACAATCAGTTCGGCACGAACTATACGCAGTACCTGTACCGGGATTATCTGAATGCGCATATCGTGACCAATGATGCGTCATGTGCGAATATCAATGATACGAATTATTCAGGCGCGGAGACAGCATCGGGGAATACGGTCGCGGTATGGTAGTGACGGTCGCGCGGGATGATATGACCGTGCAGCGTATTACCGCGGCAGCGCAATATCGTAGAGATATTTGAATCCACGGAGGATGATCTCTTTGTCGACAATAGCCGCGGATGCCGAGAACTGATCGTTGAGCACATTTTCGGCGACAACCGCTCCCGGTTCCGATGCTTTTATCACCGCGGTCACGCCGTTGCGTCCGGTGATATAGACATATCCTGCTGCCGCCACCGGTGATGCGTATACGCCTTTCAGCCCTGACAGTTTATGGCCGGAGATGACCGGCGCACCCGTCTTTGCGTTGAGCACGGAGAGTGTCGCGTCGTTGCCTTTGAGAAACCACACATTGTCGGCATAGAGCAGTATCGACGGGACATACGGTGTGTCCTGCGCGTGTTTCCAGATTATCGCCGCTGAATCACTGATGTCGCCTTTTGCGTTGTCAGGGCGTATAGCCAGGAGCGCATTGCCCTGAAAACCGCTTGCCGCATAGATGATGCCGTTGTAATAGACCGGCGTCGGGATGACGTTCGCCGTCATGCCGGCGCATTCCCAGATGAGTGCACCGGAGGCGGGATCGTAACTCCTGATGCGCTTCGTTGCGCTTGCGATGATCTCTTCCCTGCCGTTTACATTGATGACAGCCGGTGTAGCCCACGATGTCTTCTCGTCGCGGTCGGACCTCCAGAGCTCCTTGCCCGTTGCCTTTTCGAGCGCGGTGATGAACGATTTTCCTTCATGGTCCCAGACCACGATAAGTCTATTGCCCGAGAGTGCCGGCGAACTGCCTTCGCCGAACGCCATCTTGGTGCTCATCCGTCCGAACTCCTTCTGCCAGATGATCTTGCCCGACATATCGAGACAGTAAAGACCGCGTGATCCGAAATATGCGTAGATGCGTTCGCCGTCGGTCACCGGAGAGTTCGACGCCCAGCTTCCGTCGTTGTGTATCCCTTCGTGCGGCACTTCCTCGCGCACCGTTTTTTCCCAGATCACTTTGCCGGTGGTCCGGTCGATGGCCATGACGACGAAACGATATGACGAGCCGGGGGCTTTTCCCATCATCTTACGCCACATCGGGAGCTTGTTCTCGGCGGCTTTTGCTTCCTCGACACCGTCCTTTATTTCGCCTTCGACGGCGGTGAGCACGATGATCATATTCCCCCAGACGACGGGCGATGCATGTCCCTTGCCGGGTATCTCAATCTTCCAGTGTATATTCTCTGTTTCACTCCACTGTACCGGCGGCGTACCGGTTTCGGAGACGCCGTTCGCGTCGGGTCCGCGCCATGCGGGCCAGCTCTTTTCAGCCGTGTCAGCAGCCTCAGTGGCGAGTGTGCCGAGCAGCAGTGTTCCAATAACAGCCGCAGTTGTAAGGGGTCTTTTCATGTGATGAACTCCGTGGGCTTGATGTGGCAGGAGTGGAATTATACTGTCGGGTTGGATTATGGTCAAGCAACCGCGTATTCATTTTTCATGGAGTGAAGCATGGCAAAACGTGAACAGAAAGACACGGATGCCCGATGGATGCATGAAATAAAAAGATAGAATATTGAATGAGTATGGTATCGAATTGTCATATGCGATATTTATATTGATAAATCACGGCGAGTATTTATCTCGAGGGTCGGCAGCATGGGGGCCATAAGTCCGATGGTCTCGCTAGTATCCGCTACTTAGTTAATGCGCTAAATGAAATTCAGCTACGCTGGATAAAAAGAAACCTCGACTTTCCATTGGAAAATCGAGGTTTCATGTCGGGATAGTCGGACTTGAACCGACGACCACTTGCCCCCCAGACAAGTACGCTAGCCAACTGCGCCATATCCCGGATATTCCTCACGTCAACGCCGCAATCTGTATGGTGTTGGATTATAGGGAAAAAACGATAAAAAGCAAGTGCAGGTAATCGATTCATCATATTCCTTTACTAATGAAATACATGTGGTATACTTCGTATCATGAGAAAGTACTTTAATCTCCGCATGAATCCGCTGCGTCGTATGCAATATATGTTGATATGCGCTGCACTCATTGTATCCTGTGCCGCGCCGGAGCGCAGGGAGACACCGGGTCTGTCGGCGAAGATCATCATCGACGCGGTATACCACATGCCGAGAAAAGGCGATGTGCACCTGTATAAAATCTATATCGACAGCACGCCGCAGGGGCTCAGGTCGTTCACGTATCTTCCGCTCGATTTTGCCGTCGATAATCCCGTCGCACGGTCGTATCGCCCGGCGGATCTCTACCGCTATGTTGATCATGACCTCATCACCGCGGCAGGCAAGGAGCGGTTTTTCGAGGCGCTCACCGATGATGCGGGAAGGATAGCGGCATACATCGTCAAAGACAAGTACCGGCAGCCGGCCGGTGTTGTGCGCATCAGCAACGATATCTCCGGACGTCCGGTGTCGCAGCGGTATACCGACGCGTATGAACGTGAACTCGGTGCGTGGTCGTATGCGTATGATATGGAAGGCAGGCTCACGTCGTATTCAAGGACGCTCGGCGCGGTACGGACGGAAAAGACCTATACCTATCGTCCCTCATACGACGCCCGCTACCGGAATGTTATGCGGTATTTCACCGATGCTTTTATCAGCGGGTATGCGTACCGGGGCACCATCGCCCGTATGGTTATAAACGGTCCTGACGGCAGGCAGAGCGGCGTTTTCCGTTATGATGATAAACGGGTTGAGACGGTATTTACTGACGACGCCGGAAAAGAAACCGCATCGTGGTTCTTTTCGCTTGAGGCCGACGGGACCATATCCGAAATAAAACAGGTTACGCCGGAACTTGAGATACTCACGGTAAACACGGTGTCCTCGGGTGTGATCACGAAGACCGAGGTATATCATAACGGGGCTATGCAGTATGCGGTGACATTCGACTATGACGGCGGATCAGTCACCGGCGAACATCTCCTCACCGCCATCGGCGCTCCTATAATGGATATCAGTACAACGATTTCAACTAAGGTGAATACTGCACCTGTCCGATAATAGGTGTATGAAGAAGTTCTGCGTACTACTGCTTATCGCGGGCGGCATCCTGTCCGCCCGTACCGATATCAAACGCGAACCGCTTGTCACCGACAGGGATTTCGGTCCCATCGTCTATGCCGAGGATTATTATCGCCTCTACAGCCTGCCGCTGTATTATAATGAAGAAGACCTGCTCAATAATGTCGCTTTCCTGCAGCGTGCCATCGAAGCGCCGAACGATTTTGTGAACCGGTCACTGTGCATCGTTGAGACCGAAAAGCAGTATACAAAATATAAAGACGTCCTGCAGATGCAGTTCAATTATCTGATCACGCAGAACCTGGTTTTTCTCGCCGGTTTGTACGACAAGGAACATTATTACTTCTATAACGACCAGTTCAAGGAAGATATTTCCAACAGTCTCGCCTTCGCCCGGTATTATTACAAAGAGGCTGAAAAATACTGGCAGACCGCGGTGACATTCGCCGTGAAGGTCTCAAAGAATAACGAAAAACTCGGCCTTGATATGCTGGTTGATGAAGCCAAGAAGATACGCTACGGCGACATAGACTATTCAAAGACAATACGCCGCCGGCTCAAAGCCATAGACGGCATGCTCGCCGCCATACAGAAATAAACTTTTCCCATTAACACCGGAGCCCCTTGTGCCTGCACACAGAGAATTCGCTTTCTTCACCGGTGTGAACGCTGTCCATGGGTTTGTCACCCGCATGGTCGGTTTTCTCATGCCGGTGTATCTCATGTCACTCGGCCTTACCGGCGTGCAGATAGGCATCTACTACGCGATGGCCGCGGTATCAACGCTTATCTTCGCGCTCCCCATGGGTATCACGAGCGACCGCATACCGGTGCGGCGCATCATTGCGGCAAGTTTCATCATCATCGCCGCCGGGTATATCGGTTTTTTCTATGCGCGCACGTTCGCCGTATTCTGCATCTTCGGGCTCCTCAGCAGTTTCGGCGGCAGATTCCACGGCATCGCATCGAACGCGATGTACTTCAAGATACACCGTGACGCCATACGCGACGCGGGTTCGTACAACTTCGTGCAGCTCCTCGCGCAGGGCAGCGGCATGATAATCGGCGCGGCCTTCATCTCGGCGGTTGGATATACGGCGCTCTTCGGGCTGAATGCGGTTGTCTTCATCGTGCTTGCCGTACTTGCGCTTCTGGTGCTCCCGCGAACCGAGACGGTGAGCGTGTCACTGGCCGAATACCGTGATCTCGTGCTGTCGCCGGCGGTCATCTTCGTTACGGTGATATTCACGCTTTCAAGTCTGCACTGGGGAGCCGAGATGACATCCTACGGGCTTTTCCTCAAGACGGTGCTGCATCTGACGCCCATGCAGATTGGCCTTTACAGCGGCGCGGGGCTTGTCATGGTGGGCATCGCATCGTATCTCGGCATGCTCGCGTATACGAGGAAGCTGGTGAAAAACATGACCACCATCATGATCATCGGGTTTCTCATGTCGGGGATCTTTCATATACTCATGTGCGTGCCGTCGCTCTGGCTGTCGTTCACCTTCCGCATGCTGCATGAATGCGGTGACGGGCTCATATCGCTGTCGTTCCTGTACGGCGTGGCGAAGCTGTTCCGCATCGAACGCATCGGCGGTATCAGCGCGTTCATAACGCTCGGCATGAGCGCGGGTTCTATGGCGAGTTCCATACTGTTCGGCTATCTCAACGACTGCTTCGGCCCGTCGATACCGCTCATCGTCTCAGGCGCCGTGCTCATCATCATTCCGCTCGTGCTGCTCGAGGGACGTCGGCGGAATATCGTGCAGTTCGGATGAAAAAACCGCTTGCAAATACGCATCCATGGATATACACTTGTCCGCAGGTGACGGCAGGAGATAATTGATGAGAATTCTTTTTATTATTGCGGTGTTCATCGCGGCCGCAACTACGGCATTGCCGCAGCTCATGCAGGCCGAGAACCTCGGATCGAACGTCAACTCTGCGTTCGACGAACTTTCTCCGGTCATCGCGCCGGACGGGAAGATGCTGTATTTTGTGCGCCAGAATCATCCGGAGAATAAACTCGAGGGTAAACGTACGCTCGCTATCTGGACGAGTGAACTTGATGCCGCGGGAAAGATGAAACAGGCGATACACCTCGGTGACCCGTTCAATCAGACGGTGTATAACAGCATCTTCAGCGTTACCCCCAGCGGATCGCTCCTCATTCTCGGCGCATATGAGAACGGCGTCTATCAGGGGTCCGGATTTTCAATCGTGTCACGCGCAAAGGACGGCGGATGGAATGCCGCTAAGAAGATAGTGATTCAGGGGTATGAGACACTTGAGAAAAAATCATCGCCTGACGCCGATGAAAGCCGGCTTCGCAGCGCGTATCTGGCCAACGATGAAAAAACGCTTCTTTTTTCCGCATCAAGCGGCGGGGATGAGAACGACAGCGATATCTACATCTCATTGCTGAGCAACGGCGTGTGGACGAAGCCAGTCAATCTCGGTACGCAGCTCAACTCAGAGGCGAATGAGATAACACCGTTCCTCGCATCGGACGGCGAGACGCTCTATTTCTCAAGCGACCGCGGCGGCAATTACGATATTTATATCGCACGGCGTCTTGAGAAGAACTGGAAAAAATGGTCGAAGCCCATAGCGCTGCCCGCACCCATCAACAGCCCCGCGTGGGAGGCGTATTTCTCAACCGACGCGCTGGGCGAGAATGCGTACGTGGTGTCCTATAAGAACTCCATCGGCCGCGGCGATATCGTACGGGTGAAGATGACGCCCGATCTGCGCCCGGCACCGGTGATACTCGGCGCGGCGGGGGCGGTTGTCAAACGGGCCGAGATAGAACCGGGAATGCCGGTATTTTCGCCCAACGGCGACGGCAGAAAGGATACGATAACATTCACGCCGAAACTCACCGTGCCCGCGGGCGTTCAGTCTATTGTCATTACCGTGAGCGAACAGAAGTCGAAGCGCGTAGTATTCACCGCAAGCAACGCTTCCATTTCGCCGCTCGTATGGAACGGCACCGGGTCCGACGGTTCACCGGTTTCCGACGGTGATTATGCGGTAAAACTTACCGCCTATTACAGTGCGGTGGCGTCGATAACATCCGAGCCCAAACCGTTTTCCATCGACACCGTACCGCCGCTCTTTGAGATAAGCGCGGCGAATCTCACGTTCTCACCCAACGGCGCCGTCGCCGCAAAACGAATCAAAATTGATCATCACCGTATATCGCCGAAGGAGCCCGATGAAGTGCTCCGCGGGTCGTTTGCCGATAGTAACGGGATAGTGGTGCTCGCAAAGGAATTCGCGGCCGAGCCGTCGGTATTGAATTGGAGCGGACGCAATGACAGCAATGAAATACGCCAGGGGATATACACCTATACATTCAGTACCGCCGATGCAGCCGGTAATGAGACGAATTATTCCATAGCCGGCATCACCCTTATCGCCGAGACACCGAAGGTAGCAATCGCCTGTTCCGCGGCGCGGTTCTCACCGAACGGCGACGGCATCGCTGATATGGCGGTGTTCACGCCCGAGCTTTCATCGAAGAAGGGGCTGATGTACTGGGACTTTTCGATACATGATGCGTCGGGCGCTGCCGTGTATGAAGCGAAAGCGTCCAATGCTTCCGTACCGGCATCGTTCAGCTGGAACGGGAAGAACGGCAGCACGTATGTATCCGACGGGACGTATACCGCGGGGCTTTCCGTGACCTATGATATCGGCACTTCGGCTGAAGGTTTTACGAATGTCGTCGCCGACGTTACGCCTCCGGTCATCGTGCTCACCAATTCGCCGCCGCTGTTCTCACCGGATGCCGACGGTGATAATGATACGCTTACCATCATCGCGTCCGCAAGTGATGTGTCCGGTGTTTCCAACTGGCAGATAATCGTCTATCCGGTGACCAACGGCGCGATAGTGAGCAACTCGTTCAAGACGTATGGCGGCATAGGCGCTGTAAGTACGAACATTATATGGGACGGTTTCGGGGATGACACGCCTACGAATTCAACCGATGACAAATATCTTGTCGCTTCCGCATCGGACTATGCGATAGTGGCGACGGCATCCGACACGCTCGGAAATAAAACGTCGACCGTGCCGATCATCGTGCATGTGGATATTCTCGTCATCAAAACGGCGTACGGCTACAAGATACGCATCAGCTCGATACAGTTCGAGAGCGGCAAGGCCGTGGTGCTTTCGAAATATGACCCGATACTGTCGCGGCTTTCGGAAGTACTCGGGAAATATCCGCAGTACACCATACGCATCGAAGGGCATACGGACGGCGTTGGTCCCGACGCTTACAATAAAGACCTGTCGAAGAACCGAGCGAACGCCGTGCTTGAGTCGCTCGTTCTGAAAGGCCTCGAACGCACGCGCTTCAAGGGCGAAGGTATGGGGAAGACTCGTCTCCTCTTCGAAGAGAAAAAGGGCGATCCCGAGCTTGAGGAAAAACGCGCGCAGAACAGACGCGTCGAGTTCTATCTGCAGAAATAAAATCGCTGTTACAGATGCGCTAGGGATTCCACGGGACTCTGCTTCCGGGCTGTTTTTCAAGCGTTCTGAGCATGCGGATATCCTCGGCTGCCATCTCCGCGCTTACGATGTCGCCGGGTAATGCGCTGTTCTGCTCCACCGCTTCAGCAAAGCGGTCGAAGAGTGTACCGGCTGGCGGTTTTGCAGTCCATGATTTCGTCTTTCCTTCCCGTGACGCTATGAGCGTCGCTCCTTCTTTACGCCATTCTTTCGTCAGACGATACCCCTTGTCGGTAACCATATAGAAGACATCGATGTGCTCACGGTCATTGCCGTCGGTGGAGCGTACCTCAAGGTCGGCGGCCCAGGTGATGAAGAGATACGCGGTACCTCCTCCGGCAAAATCCACTTTCATCGCTTCCGTGTCCGCGCAGGTGAGACCGGGATGCGCCAGATTGTCGGAGAAAAATGTCGCACCGGACACCGGGCGGTCCATGAGATAACGGGCGAGATTCAGATTATGTATCATCGCATCCATGAAGGGGCCGCCGTTTTTCACCGGGTCAAGCGCCCAGGTGTTCCACTGCGGATAGTGATGCAGCCAGTCCTGCCGGTAAAGCGCAAGTCTGCCGATTTCATCCGAGGCAAAGAGGTCATGTGTCATTACGGAAAAGCCGTCGCCCGAGCGCCCGTAGATGACGCCCATGCGCACCTTCGAGCACGCCTTCACCATCGCTTCGGCATCCTCGATGGACGCGGCAAGCGGTTTGGTGGCGAGTATGTGTTTTCCAGCACGGGCCGCCTCTTCCGCAAGCGGACGCCTGAGCCAGGGCGGCACGAACAGACAGACGATATCGATAGACGGATCGTTCATGATGGCATCAGCTGATGCGACGGCAGTTCCGCCGAGTTCGTCCGCGAATTTCGCCGACCGCTCACGTGCCGGGTCGAAGAGCGATTTCACCGCAACGCGGCTGCTCTTTTTTATGGCCGGCGCCATCCAGCGGAGAAAATCGCCGCAGCCTATAATGCCCATATTCATCGGTGCGCCCATACATTCCTCTCACGTCATCACGTTACGTTCGGATACGTCCGAAATGCTCAGTGTTTGTTCCACTCGTTCAGTATTTTCGCCGCCGTATCGTTCGCTTCATCGTTCACACGGCAGCGTGCCGGGTCTGCTTCGAAATACGCAAGCGTACGCCTGATGCCCTGCGCGAACGGTATTGTCGCGCAGTATCCGGGTGCGAACCGCTTTATCTTGGAGTTGTCGAATATGACACTCCAGCTTTTATCGCCCCAGAGCGTGCCGCGTATCCCGCCCATGCCGAGCTTTTCCGCGATGCGGCTGATATCCTCCGACGGTATATGCACGATGTTCGCCGTCACTCCCGCGGCGGCCGCCGTCGCCTGATAGTACTGATTCCATGTCAGGAGTTCATCGGTGGTGATATGGAATGCATGTCCCATCGTCTGCTGATGTCCGATAAGCGGCACAAACCCTTTCGCAAAGTCATCGGCGTGCGTGGTCTGCCAGATGCTCGTGCCGTCGCCGGGTACGATGACGGGTTTTCCTTTTTTCATGCGGTCGATGATGGTATAATCCGTCCATCCGCCGAACGCGAGCGGGATGACGGTGTCATACGTGAGGCTCGGCCGGACAATGGTTGCCGGAAAACCGCTGTCCCGATATTCCTTCATGAGCCGTTCCTCGCAGGCAATCTTGTTGCGCGAGTACTCCCAGAACGGATTGGCGAGCGGCGTTGATTCGGTGATGATCGGATGCGTCACCGGTTTCTGGTACACGCTCGCCGAACTGATGAAGATATACTGCTTCGTTTTTCCAGCGAAGAGCGCGATATCACGTTCAACATCGGCGGGCAGAAAGCCTATCCAGTCGACAACCGCATCCCACGTATGTCCTTCCAACACATTTGCTGCAGCGGCAGCGTTTTTAATGTCGGCGTGTATCGATTTTGCACCCGCGATTTCCTGTTTACCGGTGCCGCGGTTAAGATGATAGAGGTCTATACCCTGCGAAAGTGCGAAGCGGCTAACCGCCGAACTGATATTGCCCGTCCCGCCGATGAATAATACTTTCATAATGTTCTCCTTACTTACTGCCGGCTATAAGCGATTCTATCATGTCGCCGATACGGTTTCGCAGGTCGTGTGTCGCGGCTGCACGGTCGTCAGGGTTGCGGAAATCGTTCACGGTATAGACATCGGGTACCAGCGCACGCGCCTCGGCGAGCAGACGTTCTGCATTTGTTTTCACCGCACCGGCCGGAGCCTGCGCGGTCAGCCGTTCAAGCAGATGCAGATATTCATTGTCCTCAAGCCCTTCACGGGTGAGCTCGAAACGGAGCGTCGACAGCGGCCCCGCCTCGTTCGGCAGCACCCAGCTTGCGGAGCGGTGCGCATCGGCGGTGTCCTGTGTACTCAGTTCGGACCATGTGTTGATGCTTCCCTGCATGACGGCGCCGATATGTTCTTTCCAGAGCCACCAGTAGAAGAGGCGAACCGATGCCCCGGGCGCGTCGAGCTGATACCCCGGCGGCGCATAGACCCATGTCGCTTTTCCCTTTTCGCGGAGCGGACGCATGACGGCGGGGTTGTATGCGCGTGCGGGCACGGAGATGACGGAGAGCACATCCGCGAGCGCCGATGCGTAGAGACCCGACGCCATGAAGCGCCAGTCGGCGTCGATGCTGCGCAAAAGCTTTGCGTAGTCGGTGACGGTTTTTACGTGTTCGGGATACGGGTCTTCGAAGAGCGTGAATATCACGCGGCTGTTCCACCGCTTCTCACGCAGGTGCAGCGATAATGCGCGGGCGAAATTGGTTGCACGCGCCGTCCACACCGGGGTGAGTATCTCGCTTTTCGAGCCAAAACGGTTGTTCTGGATCGCGCGAGAATACCCGATCTGAAAGCAGTTGAGCAGCACGAACGGGTATCCGGTGCGGGTGAGATATGAATCCACCGCGGTGTCGAATTCCGTGAAATCGATATTGTTGGTGATGACGCCGTTGCTCGCATACCGTGTAATCGGCGCCGCGCCGGACCACATTAGCGAGGTCTTGTAGAGCGGTGATGACGGTGCCGCGCGATTGTCGATGCAGAAATCCGCGTACCGGTCGCGCATGACCTGCCCTTCCGACTTGCCGTAGTACTGATCGAGCTGCGTACTGCGCGTGTCGAAGAACGCCGCCGTGCTACGATTGGTGACGGCGAACAGGCGCACCATTACGGATAAAGGGATGTCGATGACGGTACGCTTCGTCGACATGATGCTGATGCCGCCGTGATAGACGCCTGCGGGAGTCGCCGCCGGAACCCGGACGGTTATCCAGAGCGGCTGATGTATGGCGGGAGCGCAGTTGAACGCCCGTCCTTTTTTCAGATTGTCCGGGACATCGCCGGCCCAGCCGCCGTCCATGCTTTCGCCGACAATAGCTGAATCGACGATGGACCACGACAGCTGCTCCGGTCCGATACTGTTCGTGCCGTTGGTGAGCGCAGTGTATTTCGGTATCAGCATGCTGAGCGGGAAGCCGGTGGATATGACGAGGGTAAACGATTCCGTCTCGCCCTGAGCCGCGGAAAGCATAATGGGCTCTTTTCGTTCAGGGACAGGGTCGCAGCGGAATACCTTCGCTGTTGAGACATCCCACCATGCCTGCACCCGTCCCGACACAGCCGCGATTGCCGCCGTGGGTGATGCATGCCGGTTCGAAGACGTATAGTGCGTGTAGACCGCCGCGCATTCATTCGTGCCTTCAACCGGCGAAATGGTCATTGAACTTGCAAATGCGGTCTCCGGCCTGTCGAAACGAAACGCTCCGGAGATCGTCGTTTTTTGATGCCCTACGGAGAACCAGTACGGACCTCCGGAGGTGAAGCGTATCCCGCCGGTCCGTTCCATGACAGCGAACACCGGACTCAGATGCTCTGACGGTGACGATACCGCGGGCGACTGCGGCGGAATTTCAGCGGTCATCCGCGTGACGAACCCGTCGTTCTCAAGGAAACGTTCGACATAGTATAACCGCGTATTCGTTTCGGCCAGGGTGAAATACTCCGTATATCCAGACACCGGGGCAGTACGATCCATAATCGCTTCGCATGATACGCTCAGATCCGCATCCGTACCGAGTGTATAGCGGCGGGTGATGCGCGCCGATGCGTTCGTCATACTCACGCTGAGTGATGCCGATGTTCGTGCGGTGTTCGTCTCAATTCGCGCCACCGCGAAATTGGTTGCGCTCTCACGCATCCATTGATTCGTATTGTTGACGCAGGCGAATCCCTGCCAGGTGACGGCACGGGCCTTTGTGCCGGTCCGTTTGACGGAACTCAGGAGATAGTTGCGTCGCGTATCGAACTGATATTCCGCCGCCGTATTTGACATGATGATGACGGAGCCTTTCTTCTCGATCACCGCGGAAACGAGCGGTAATCCAAGGGGTAATGTCAGGGCGAGTATGCAGATATTCCGGCCGGTCCGGCGGACAATACGACCGTGCGGCATGCATGAACGGCGGGTAGAGGATTCCGGGGATTGCTCAGATAATCTGCACTGCATACACGGGATTATAGTGCACCCACCGGTACCGTCAAGCTCGCTTTTCCGCCGTCCGCTTGCGCTCACGGTAATTACGCTATATACTTTTCCTACAAGGTTGCGAGCATGTCAGCCCGCATCGTGCTGCGAGGATTGCATGGCCATTGTTCGAATGCTGTTGCTGTTGTGCGCTGCCGGATGCGCTCTTGGCCGCACCATCACCTTTTCCGAGATATACTCCCGATCAGTTTCCAATAATACGAGCATTCGTCTAGCTCAAAAGGACATCGACCAGCTCGCGCTCAACGGGAAGATGCTGACGCACCGTTTTTTTCCGCAGCTTGCGGTATCATTCGACATTCCGAATTATAATCAGGTTTACCCGATCGTCTCCGCGCCGAGAAGCGTTTCACAGCAGCTGAGCGTCGATCCGCTGGGACGCGTCACCTACAATCAGAAGCTGCCGTTCAACGCCGCGTTCGCCGCATCATACGGAGTAGAGTATTACAAATACGTGACGAACAGCGGGCGCACCGCCGCCGACAGGTTCGTGCACGACTTTTCAGCCGCCGTTTCGGCGACGCTCTTCCGTTCCGATACGCTCGATCGCGACTTTGCTTTCAACAATGAAGGCGTGAGGCTTAAGAAGCTCACGAAGACCACCGTGGAACGGTCATTCCGCTACGATGTGAAGCGCGCCTATTACGATTATCTCACGCGCCGCGAGATCTCGCAGAACGAGCGCCTCAGGCTTGACGGCGACGCGAAGAATATCGAGGTGGTGCGTCAGAAGTTCAAGTCGGGCATCATCTCCGAATATGCGCTCATCGACTACGAGGCGGACTTTCACCGGTCGCTCGTGCTCGTGAAGGTGAGTGAGGATGCCGCACATACGAGCGAGAACAACCTCTACTATCTCATCAACAGCGATCCGAATCCCGCGGACACGATAGCGGCGATTCCCGACGAGCGGGTTTCCGTGGAGAAGCTTACGCTTCCGGTTGCGGCAATGCTCGTGAACGTCATCAGCAACAGCGTGGATCTCGCCAATTACGGCTATACGATATTCCAGAACACGGAGAACATACGCTACTTCGAGCAGTCGTGTCTGCCGAAGATTGTCCCTGCGGTGTCGGTCGACTTTCAGGTATCCAATAATGTGCTGAGCAGCTGGACCGCGCTGCCGCTTAACCTCCAGGCATCGGTGACCGTGGCCGTGCCGCTTTTCTACGAGTGGATAGCGGCGGCGCAGAGCATCGAGAACAACAGGATCACCATCGAGAGCGCACGCCTGCAGATGAACGAGAAGGTGCGAGCGCTCAAACTGAAAATGCGTAACGACATCATCACACTTGAGGGAGCGCATTTTCGTTTTTTTCACGCGAAGGAGCAGACGGAGCTCTACCGGCGCGATTATGAGATTGCCGTGGACCGCTTTAACGTCGGCTCCATCGGTTCGTGGGAGATGATTGATATCAAGAACCGTTTCTACGATAATTTCAACACGTACATCAGCGTGAAATACGCGTACCTTTCGCAGATAGCCCTCATCGAGCGTGATTACTACATCGATTACGGTGCCCGGTATGAATAAGCCCGTGCTCATCGAGCTGGTGGATCTTGAGAAGGCGTACTTTCTCGGCGCCGAAGAAGTGCCGGTGCTGAAGAAGATCAATCTGACGATACATGAGGGAGAGTTCATCGCCATCATGGGGACGTCGGGAAGCGGCAAGTCGACGCTCATGAACGTGCTCGGCTTTCTCGACAGGCCGACGCGCGGGAAGTATCTGCTCAAGGGGAGCGACGTGAGCAACCTTACCGACGAGGACGAGGCGCGGATACGCAACCGGGAGATCGGCTTTATATTCCAGACGTTTAATCTGCTCTCGCAGTACACCTCATACGAGAACGTGGCGCTGCCGCTCATGTACCGCGACGAAGAGGTCGATCACGGACGGGTGATGCGCGCCGTGGAGACGGTGGGGCTAACGCACCGCATCCATCATAAACCTTCGGAGATATCCGGCGGTCAGCGTCAGCGGGTGGCCATCGCGCGGGCACTCGTCACCGACCCGGCGATACTCCTCGCCGACGAGCCTACGGGCAATCTCGATTCCAAGACAAGCATAGAGATAATGGAGCTGTTTCTCAATCTTCATAAGACGGGCGCGACGATAATACTCGTGACGCACGAGCCTGACATCGCGCATTACAGTGAACGCATCATTCATATCAAGGACGGAGAGATACATGAAGACGAACGACTCGTTCGCAAAAAACGCCGCTAAGGTACAGCATAAGCGCGCGCGCATAGCCATCGCCGACGTATCAGCGAAAAACCGTACGGCAGTGACAACCGTGTATATCGCCGAGACCGGTATGCGCAGGTCGCCGCTGGCCGTGATTGCCGCGTTTTTTAAAAACATCGGTGCGTTCCTGTCTCCCGTGATTCAGAAGATTATCCCTGTTGTCCGGAGAAAGCGTTTCATCGTGACGGCATCAATCATCGCGGCGGCAACGGTCATCATCGTCGTGCTCGTGATGCTAGCCGGAAAGGGAAAACGCGGCAACGAGGTGTTCTATACCGTGGCGGCGAAGGAGCCGGTATCGATAAAGCTCATCGGCAACGGCGTGCTCGATTCGGAAAGCTCGGTGAATGTGATATCACCCATGGTCTCAAAATACCGGCGGCTTCTTATCTGGCTGATACCGGAAGGTTCGGTGGTCCGCAGGGGCGATGTGCTCGCGCGATGCGACATCTCCGATATGGAAAAGGCGGCCGAAGACATACGGCTCGATCGCGGCTCACTCCGGGCGAAATATAAGGACACCGAGGTCGCGTTTCAGATAAGCATTGATGAGCTGAACGCGCGGCTTGAGAACAAGAAGCAGAATGAAAAAGTGTCGAAACTCACCTTTGACAGTATGGCATACGCGGCGGAACTCGATCGGCAGAAGTCGCTCATCAATCTCAACCAGGCGAGCGCCGATGTCGAGATTGCCAAAAGCCGCATCAGTCAGGAGCAGAACAAGCGGGACGTGCAGCTCAGGCAGATCAGCAACGACATCGAAGATCGTTCCACGAAACTCGAGGAGATGAGCAATTCCATAAGGAAGTTCACCGTATACGCTCCCGCCGAGGGTCTTGTCGTATATCCATTGGTCAAGGTGGACGGTCAGGAGCGTAAGATTCAGGTGGGCGACTCGCTCTACTACGGGCAGGTGTTCCTCACGCTTCCCGATCTTTTTCATATGATTGTGAAGATCGAGGTGGGCGAGGAGGACATTAAAAAGATCACCATGGGGCAGAAGGCGGAGATTGTCCTTGAGGCGTACAAGGATAAAAAGTATACCGGCTATATCTATAACGTGAGTAATCTGGCGCAGGTGAAACTCAATAATAAATATGTCAAAGTATTCACAGTCAAGATACGCATCAACGAGCAGGACCTCACGCGGCTTAAACCGGGCATGAACACCATGGTGACGGTATTCGTCCGGGAATATCCCGACGCGTATACGCTTCCCGTCGAGTTCGTCTCCGGTGAGCGCGAGGACACCTCGGTATGCGTGATCAGCAACCGCCGCATCGTGCGAAGGCATATCAGCGTTGCCGATTACACCGCGGATGCCGCGGTGCTGACCAATGCGCTCACCGAACGGGTCATACTCATGACGAAGGAGAACGCGCCGCTCCTGACAGCGAGCAATTTCACCATCGACACCATAGAACTCACGGAGTACCATGCAGCTCGTTAAGTACATCGCGGTGGCTCAGAAGTCGCTCCTTGACCACAAGCTGCGTTCGTTTCTGACGATACTCGGGATAATATTCGGCGTCGCCGCGGTCATCGCCATGATGTCCATCGGCGAAGGCGCCAAACGGGAGGCGCTTGAGCAGATTCAGGAGATGGGCATCAATAATATTTTCGTGCAGGACAGGCCTGAGGAACGCAAAAACGCGTCCAAACAGGGGAAATATTTTTCCGACGGGCTTTCCGACGCGGATATACGGTTCATCCGCACCGTGCTCACCCCCATCACCGCCCACACGAAGATGAAAAAGATCGACGGCTATATTCAGACCGAGATATATAATAACAATGCCGTGATCGCGGGCGTGGACCATAACTATCGCGATGTGCTTTCCATTGAGATGAAGCAGGGTCGTTTCATCCATCTCAAGGATATAGAGGAAGGGCGCAATGTATGCGTGGTGATGGAGTCGCTCTACGGCAAACTTACCAGGAAGGCATCCGCCGAAAAGGATACGAAGAAGGACGAATACCTTCGCATCAACAATCAGTATTTCAGGATCGTGGGCGTGGCGAAGGACAAACAGGGGTATATGGATCACGTGTACGTGCCCCTTTCCGCAATGGTGCTTTCCGAGTTGTTCACGCCGTTCACCGCACCGGTGAGCGAAGTTATCTTCCGTATTGACGATGTGCAGCTCATCTCCCGTTCGGTGAATGTGATTAAAACGATACTCATGCGGCGGCATTATACCATCGAGGATTTCGAACTCATCGTTCCGGAGATGCTCCTCAGGCAGCGTGAGAAGACGAAAAATCTTTTTAACATCATCATGCTTCTCATCACAAGCATATCGCTTATCGTGGGCGGCATCGGCATCATGAATATCATGCTCGCGTCGGTGCTCGAGCGTACGCGCGAGATCGGTATACGGCGCGCCATCGGGGCCACCAAACGCGATATACGCATGCAGTTCCTCATCGAATCGATACTGCTCTGTCTTGCGGGCGGCGTCATCGGCGTCGTTACCGGCATTACACTCACGAAGGTGATAGAGCTTATCACGCATTGGACTACGTATCTGCCTGTCGCGGCCATCATTATCGCGTTCAGCGTGTCCGCCGGCATCGGCGTGATTTTCGGCTACTACCCGGCGAAGAACGCGAGCGAACTGAACCCCATCGAGGCGCTCAGGCATGAATAAGCGCTTTGTCATCATCGCGGCATCTGTTGCGGCTGTCATCCTCGTCGTCGTGGTATTCGTACTTCCCCGGCTGGCAACCACCGGCACGTACATCGACACACCGGTACGTTACGGCACCTTCGTCGATACTCTTTCGTCAACCGGAGAGATTGATTCACTGAAATATGTCAGCGTCACCGCGCCCAAAGCGCCGTATCTGCGTCAGCTCATCTACTGCATGGAGGAGGGCAAGCAGGTGCAGGCGGGCGAGCTTGTCGCGCGTTTTGACCCGTCGCCGGTGTTCGATCACATTGACGCGGCGAGCAACAATATCACGAGGCTTTCAAACAATCTCATCTCCGACATCATCGACTGGGATATGAAGATATTCAGTTACTCGATGGAACTTTCCAACGCCATCGAACAGCGGAAGATCTACGAGCTCAATCTCTCCACGGTGAAATTCGAGTCGAAGTACCGGCGGTCGGTTGCCGAAGCGAGTTACCGCAACTCAAAGCTCGACGTGGAGAACGCCGAACGGCGCATGCAGCAGACGAAATATCAGAAGGATTACACCACGCGCCGGCAGGTGGGATGGATTAAATACTGGTTTGACTACATCGAAAAAGACAAGGAATATCTCAAGCAGTATGAATGCTACGCCCCCATGAATTCCATCGTGGTGTATCCGGTGGTCACACTCGGCGGCGCATACCGGAAAGCGGTCATCGGCGATATGATTGAATACGGCAGGGAGTTTCTCCGGCTGCCCACGTTCTCGTCGTCGGCGGTGAAGATATCTGTTGAGGAGCGGTTCATCAATAAGGTGTATATGGGTATGAAGGCGGTCATACGTCCGCGTTCATTCCCCGATTACGTGATACAGGGAACGGTGGCGTCGGTTGCAGGATATGCGGCCGAGGATATCATCATCAAGGACAAACGGTTCTTCGAGGTTATCATCGCCATGCAGGGTACGCCCAATCCGAACTACGTGAAACCGGGCATGACGATGAACGTGGACCTCGTCATACGCGAATACACGAACGTGTATATGGTGCCGAAGGATTTCGTGAAGGTGAAACATCTTGTGCCCTATGTCTACTCGATGAGCGGTCCCGCCGCCCGGGAGTACGTGCTTCCGGTGGATAAGGAGACCGACGACTATTATCTCGTATTCAAGGCAACCGCCGCGTCAAACCGGCTGTTCGGCGGGTTTGCACCGAAGGTGGTGTTTGTGCCGTGAGCCGTGGCGGCGGGTGCGCGGTAGTGCTCGTCGGGAATGTCTTTTTCTTCGATGCACCGCTCGGCGCTCATCATCCTGATGAATCACTCGCTCTCGCGGCATCCGTGCCGCTCGTGCATCTCAGAAAAAGACATTCCCTTACTCGCTGTACGCGCATTTTTGATGAGTGTGTGGTCTGGTTCGCATGGAATATTAAAATTTTCTGTTTTCTACGTTCTCCGAATCAACTATATTCCATATATCAGCGTGGTTACGCTTGTGCGGCAACGTTCTAAGCTATCTTATAACGATTCTACACTGGTATATATAGCTATTCCTTAATACCTGCTTTTATTCGTTTCACCGTATCCGATATATCGTTTGCTGAGGTGATCTCACTTACCAAGGCCACGCATTTCGCGCCATGCGCAAGTACTTCCGATAGAGTATGCTCTTTTATACCGCCGATAGCAACAAAAGGAATACTGATATTGTCCACGGCATAATCGAGATATGCGAGACCAACCGGCGCGCACACATCTACTTTTGTATTTGTGCGGTATAGCGGGCCGACACCGATGTAGTCGGCACCGTCGGCAACCGCCGTGCACGCCTGCTCCGGCGTATGTGTGGAGACACCGATGATCATATTGTTTCCAACCAATGAACGCACGATTGCTATCGGCATATCATCCTGGCCGATGTGGACGCCGTCGGCATGTACCGCAAGCGCAATATCGGCGTGATCATTGACAATAAACGTCGCGCCCGCCGCATCGGTGAGTTTACGCACCAGCATGCACTCGCAATATTGCTGTTTTATCGATATGCTTTTTTCACGATACTGAATGATTTTTGCGCCGCCATCAAGCATGGCGCGAACAACGGCTTCTGTTGAACGCCCGTTTGAGAATTCGCGTGCGGTGATGCAATATAACGGGTAATTCAATTTCTGTAATCGAGCGTTCATTGCAACACCCAGGAAAGAACAACGTCAGCCTCTTTTGCCGCAGCAACCATCACGCGTGGCGCACATGGAGGCTGATCGGAACCAACGGCGGTCTTGCCGTCGCCGATGAGGGCGAATTGCCCGTGAACCCAGCGGGTGACGATCGCGTCGGCATTGCCCCAGCCTGCAAGTCCCGATGCCGACACGTACAGCTTGTCCGATCGTGCGTATGTCTCGGCCAGCATTCGTTTACCCGCTGCCGTATCGAGCGCCTCAATAACAATGTCGCACTTCCGGTAGAGCGTGCTTGTATTTGTTTCAGTTATCCTTGTCATATGCGCTTCAACGTTAATCAAGGGGTTAATGCGAAAAAGATTCGCCTGCAATGCGTGAACTTTCGGCGTGCCAATCTGGTCGGCGAAATAAAATTGGCGGTTCAGATTCGACGCTTCCACGATATCGTAATCACAAATGGTGAAATGGATAAAACCGCTGCGCACGAGACATGCCGCCGCGTTCGATCCGAGACCACCAGCTCCGACAATCCCGACGTGTGCATTTTGAATCGCCTTAAGTTTTTCAATTCCATAACAAATCTCTAACGCATCAGTGAATGAACTCATGTCACCCTCCAAGATTCTGCCAGTCATGCATTACCGGTTGATATCCTTTCGCGGTAATTGCGGCGCAAAACTCCGTAACGCTTCGCGTGTCGGCAACATCGAATTGGCCAGTATCATGGATGGAATCAGCATAACCGCCGACGGATGTTTTTGAGCCGGCAGACATCCGTGTCGCTCCGATGCCTATCAATTTATCACGGAACGATGACCGCTCACGTGTCGAGATTGTGATGCCGGCATGCGGAAGAAACAGACGAAATGCAAGCATCATCTGCACGAATGACTCATCGTCGACCGCATACGGTGCCCGGTATCCTCCCGCTTCAGGACGTATACGCGGCATCGAAACGCCCAGTTCGATATAGGGATATGTATTTTCGAGATATCGTGCATGCAGCGCTGTCATAGCCGCATCGGTTCGCCATTCACTCAGTCCCATGAGAGCGCCGATAGTAATTGTGCGGCAACGGGCGCGAGCCGCACGGTCGGGTGTATCAAGGCGATAGCGGAAATTGCGTTTCGGGCCGCTCGGGTGCAATTCCAGATAACGTAATTCGTCGTATGTTTCCTGGTATATCGTCAACCCGTCAACGCCCACCCGGAAAAGCGTTTCATATTCACCCTGTTCAAGCGGATAAATTTCAACCGCGATATACGGAAAATATGCTTTCAAAATCAATACACATTCCTGAATATATGAAACGGAAGAGGCGCCGCGGGATTCTCCCGTCAATATGAGGATATTTCTGATTCCCGTTCCTGCGATAGCTTCCGCCTCGCGACGTACATCATCTATTGACAGTGTCGTACGAGTGATGTCATTTGTATCGCGATAACCACAATACGCGCATTGATTCACGCAATAATTGGAAAGGTACAGCGGGGCGTACAATGATATCACACGACCGAAATTTCGAAGCGTTATTTCCTTCGCACGTCGCGCCATCAATTCAAGATGGTGCAATGCCGACGGTGACAGCAAGGCAAACAGATCTGACGTGGCCAGTGTGTCTTTCTCAATAGCGCACAACACCTGACGTGATGTGTAGATAGAAAAATCGATGTTTTCAAATTGCCGCAGATAGTCGTAAATGCTGTTTGATAATTCATCATTCATGCTGTATTCCGCCTGATCAATGTCTCAATGTAAAAAACCGGTCAAGGGTGAAGATGCTTGCGCGATATCGTTTATTGCGCCGAGACCTGCGCGAAAACCTTCACGGCCGCCTTCCACCGCGAGCGAGAACGCGCGGGCTATACGAACCGGATCTTCCGCTGTTGCAACTGCGGTGTTTGCAAGCACCGCAGCCGCACCAATCTCCATTGCTTCCGCCGCTTGCGATGGGCGTCCGATTCCCGCATCCACCACCACGGGCAATGCGATTTCATTGATAATAATTTTGATGATCTCGCGGGTTGTCATCCCTTTATTCGTTCCGATGGGCGCACCAAGCGGCATAATCGTCGCTGCACCGGCATCGCGTAAACGTCGTGCGTCCATTAGATCCGGGTTCATATACGGCATAACGATGAAACCTCGTTTGGCAAGCGTTTCGGTTGCGCGTATTGTTTCGTAATTATCGGGTAAAAGATATTTATTATCCGAAATCACCTCAACCTTGATCCACTTTGTCCTGCATAACTCACGGGCAATTTCGGCGATTCGCACCGCCTCTTCCGCGGTTCTCGCACCGGAGGTATTCGGCATAAGGATACAATCCGATGGAATGTAATCAAGCACATTCTCTTTATTTGATGCGGTATCCACCCGACGCAGGGCGACGGTTACGATGTGCGCGCGTGAGGCTTCTATCACCTGTCGCATCAATTCGTATGATCCGAATTTCCCAGAACCGATAAAAAAACGATTCCTGATTGGGTGCCCTTGTATCACCAATATATCTTCCATTAGCCGCCTCCGACAAAAGAAAGTAATTCAATCTGATCGCCATTTCCCACGACAGTGGTGTCCCAGTTTTCACGTCTGACAATATGCATATTCTGCTCAACGACAACGCTGAGCGGATCAAGCTTCTGCTCGGCAACTACTGCGGCAATCGTCATCAACTCGCGAACAACGACTTCATTGCCGTTCAGGTGAATGATCATAACGCCTCCGTAATGAAGATAAAAAAAAACAGACCCTTTTGAGGGGCCTGCTATTTGACGTAAAACGTAGGTTCCCTCCGCCGGCATTACCCGGTTCAGGTTGTGTGGGTGTGATCTCAGCCGATGTATCGAAACATTGGCACCCCAACCGATGAAATGTAAAAGATCAATTAATCACTATTATATGTGCTTTGTAATAATATTCAATGCCAGTGCCAATTGAAAATCAGTATCTATTCCGCACCCGTATCCTTCCACTTGAAAAACACCATCTACAACGACGCAGTCACATACTGCGCCACCGGCATCCGCTCCGTAAAAAGTACGTTACCTATTATCAAGTTATCTCCCGCTCCGTACAACGCGGAATCCCGTGTCATACATCGAGGTGAGCGGCGATGTGTAGCTCCGTGCCGACGAGCGCAGTGAATTGTTCTGATCGGGGATGCCGCCGCCGCGCTGGATACGGTATTCTCCGGAGGGCGGTCCCTTCGGGTCGGCGATGCTTTTTATGTCGTAATCGTCAAAGAAGTCGAAGCACCACTCGGATGCATTGCCCGACATGTCATAGAGTCCGAAAGTGTTCGGTTTTTTCTGACCGACGGGATGCGTTTGTCCGCCGCAGTTGGCGTAATTCCAGAAATAGTCGCCCGTGACTTCGATTCCCCAGTAGTAGCGGTTGGTTGATCCGGCGCGGCACGCATATTCCCATTCCGCCTCGGTGGGAAGCCGGAAGCCGCCGGCGTTCCACTGCACACATGCGGGTGATATGTCGATGGCTCCTTTGCGATACACGTCTTTTTTCTGTGCCGTTGTGTAGTAGCAGGGACGAAGCCCGTGCATTTCCGACGCAGCATTACACCACTTCACAGCGCAGTACCAGTTCACGGCGGTCACCGGTTCATTATCGTCATGCGATACCGGTTTGAAAAGATGGCCGCCCATGGCGCCGGGTGTCTCAAAATCATAGCCGTGCTGCATCGCCCAGTCGGCGACTTTTTTCCAGACATTGTACGTGGTCTCATATTTCGCCATGGTGAAGGGCGATACCGTCACGGTGCGATTGGGCTTTTCAATGATTTCGTACGAGGAGCCCATTACGAAACTGCCGCCGGGAATATCGACCATGATGATGAGGTTTGTTTCCGCGGGAATGGCTGATACCGTTATCGCGCAGATAATGAGCGCGAGTGATGTCGCGTACAGGGGATGTCTCATGCTACTGCCCCGTCTCATACTTCACAAGCCGCGCCTGTGCAACCAGCGAGAAGCCCGCGAATTTCAACGCGGGGATGGTGAGCGTGAGCGGAATGGCGTCACGTTCATCCGCCAGTTTCGCGGTGATGCCGAAATATTCTTTTTCGCTTATTTCCACGGCGGGTACGGGTTTTCTGCCGAACGCCTTCACCCGCACGGCGTCGGACGCGGCGAAGGTGAAATGCACTTCATGCAGCCGGTCATAGTTAATCCAGACAAAATCGTACGGTATGGATCTGTTCCGTGTGCGCAGCGTAAAAAGTGCCGTGATGATATCCGCGCTGTTTTTCGGATAGCGCATCTTTTTGCCGAAGGTGTTCCGCCGGTCATAATATATGCCGGTGTTCGACGTGGCGGTGGCGAATGCCGGGAGATTTGTCAGGAGTGTATGATTGGTCCATTTACCCTGATGTACGAAACATTCAATGCGGTACGGTGTTCCGGTTTCGGCGTCGAACCACGAATGATACTCGCTGTTGAACGGATAGAGTGAGTTGATGATGTCAATTGAGGTGATGCGCGCACATGCGTGATAGACAATGCGCGATGCGATGTTCGTCCGCTCGAGGATGAACAGATCCACGCTGCCGATCTTTCCCGAGATGTTGAGTTCGGGAATATCAATGGAGAAATCATATGTCAGATGTTCGCCGGTATTGAACGCGGATGCGGATGCGGCGGTGAGAAGGAGCACCAGCATTAACAGCAGGTGTGCCGTGATGCAGTGCGGCAATGGACGTCGGGGATGCGTCAATAACATCAGGCAGTATTCCTCAGAGGCGACAAGACGTATGCTACAGTATAGAGCTCCGTGTCAGTCACGTCAAGCGCTGATGTATTATCGCGCCCTTGTTCGTTTATACGGTATTCGCGCGCATCGTCAATGTACTATCCATTGTCAGAAATGGTCTGCGTGATAAAAAGTGAAATCGCCGTCACGTTCAACCGACGCGATGAACGATTCGGTCGACTGAATACCGGAAGACGGCAACAATGCAAGATACATACCTTCAGGACGCGTGCCCGCGGTGAAAGCGATGCCGTTCGTCGTCAATAATGCCGGAATATCGTTTCCACCGGAAATGTCGAGTTCAACTGCCTGCAGGCTTTTTGAATATGCGAGCGCAGCAAGCAGCACTATTTCATGTTTCCCGTCGGCCGCAGCGATCTCACCGATGCGGAAGGGGATGCCCTGTGCATCATAGCGCATATGGAAATATCCGGCGGCATGTCCGCCGTCTATCACGGTGAAAAAACGCGGAGAACGCAGCCGGAAGCCGAGTACAAAACGGCGGAAGTATTCACGCGAACGGATGATTGTGCCGGAGCGTCCACTGTTGTACTGCGCATAGATAGCCGCATAGTGTTCCAGGTCGTCATCGACATAGGGGCGGATAGTCGCGGATACGTTGAGCGCCGGCACGGTGATGCGGGAGTATGCCGCGCTGATATTCCGGTATCCAAAACGTTCATAGAGCTTTTGATCGCCGAAAAGGTATGAGAGCGCATAACCTTCGGAACGCATAAACGATACGGCCGCTTCCATGACATTACGCATGAGTCCCTGACCGCGGAAATCGGGATGTGTGGCTACACTGCCGATGCATCCTACGCGCATATCCCCGCTTTTAAAACGCTGCGTGCGATCGAATACGACAAGACCCGATGCAACGCGTCCGTTCTTGCGAAGCAGTATGACATTGCGCCGGTGTGCCGTATTGTCGAAGCAGGGGTCGTTTGCGATGATGTCGGCAAAGAATTCCCGTGAGGTACGCGGAGCGAAAGCGGCGGCGCAGAGGTCGTGCATGGCCTCGATGTCCGCGTCGTTCTGCGGCGAATACAGTTCAATAGCGGATTCCTGCATGGTTATTTCACTCCTCTCATCGCGGTACTTCTTCGCCGGCTTGCCGCAATGAGTTCAGGTCGCCGTAATAATATACCCCGGTTTCCTTGGAGTCCAAATGCACCGTAAATTCCCGCGTTCCTCGGGCCACGACGCTTTTACTGAACCAATCGTATACGTCCGCTGAGCGGGGGAGCGCGATTTTCTTTTCACCGGAAAAAAACGAATGAACCATGATCATATTTCTGTTTGCAAAAACCACATCGTCGCCGTCGGAGTAGCAATGAATATTCGCCGCTTTCGCTATTGTGCGGATAACCTGATAACTGAGATAGACCGATCCAAAGTAGATCGATGTCCATTCCGGAAATTGTTTCAGGGCGAAAGCGGGTTCGTTGTTATCATCCCAGGTGCCGAGAATGGTTGCATCCGGGTCATGTACCGAGAATATCGGATTGATTATTTTCATCGTACCCAGAAGCTGATTTTTCGGGATTCCGTTCAGAATGCCGTGGGCGTTCGCGGACACCCGTATTGCGCCGGAATGGTTTTCCGCCAGGGCGCGAATACGAATCCCGGTGAGGTCGGTCATATTCTTGCTGTCGGGAACGGTACTGATCAGGCCCGAGGCGTAGAGCCAAACGGCCGTTTTGCTGTTTTTTCTGAGTTTGCGGGCGATTATTGCCCGGTCTTCGTCAGAGATGTGATAGCAATTGTAAAAGATATATACTTTATATTCGGGAAAATCGGGATGATGCAAAAAATCGCTCAGCAGATATTCATGATAGGGAATGCCCGAACGTCTCATCTGGTGTTGGAAATGGGCGGTCGACTCCGACAGTGCCGGGGTAGCCGTCATATAATGCAGACTCTCAGGGTCGTATATTAAGACCATATCCGCCGTTCTTTCAAGACCTAGTTCCATCATCCGGGTGCCGATTTCCTTCATGCGCCGCATGACGGCGACTACCGATTCGTCGAGCATATAGGTGTCGGCACGTATCCTGTCGAGCAGCTGCTCTTCCTCGCCGGTGACCTGCAGCGGCTGATTCAGCCGTGAGGGGTCGACAGCATTCCACCAGTCGCGGAAACCGGGAACCCGTTTCATGCCCCATTCGAAGGAGTTACCCTCATCAAACTGCATGTGATAATAGCCAAGACCTTCGATTATATATGCGGCGGTATCTCTTTTATAGATTTCTCTTGTTTCACGTGCATTCTCCTGTCTTCCGCCTTCCGCAAGCCGTCCGCGGAGGGGATTTCTTTGCGCCATGTATCCTGTCGCATCATATTCGACGACGGGTATCACGCCGTGCAGCAGATAGGAATCCCAGCAGATCAGCGGAATGGATATTCCGCCGGCGTGATAATAATAGCGGGACGGACAACCGACGATCATATCCCATGCTTTCGTGTTCAGCATTCTTCCAAGGGAAAGGTTCATATGAGAGAGCGTTTTGGGTGATCGCAGGTTATTCGGCGTTATACGATAGTACGTGTTGAGAATATATTTATTTCCGCACAGCTCCCTTGCCGACGAACCTATTGCTGCGCTCATGTCCACCATATGGTTGTTATACGCTTCCTGGAAATCGATCACATCCATGCTTTGCCGGGGTGCGCGAAATACGCCCAGCGATGATTCCGAATTCCTTCTGGCGATGACGGGGATTTGTATGTCATTCCAGGCTATCTTCCGTTCCCAGACGGCTTGAAGTTTTTCAACGGTGACATATTTCTCTTTCAGCCAGGCAATAAAATACCGTCTCATGGACTCGCTGTAATCCCCGATTTTTGTATCTCCGGAAAGACTGCTGTATTCCGGCGGATAGGTCTCGTTTTCCGCTTCAAGACAAAGACCGAATAACCTATCTGCATACGGGCTGTCGAGGATGTGACGGACAAGCGCTTTTGTGTTTTGGCTTATCATCGATTTATAGTACGGCGACGCAAACGACGGAACGTCAAATTTTTTCGTTTTGCGCTCTTTCGGAATTGTGCCGTGGTTCGACTCGATAACCAGTTTTTCGTTTTCCGGTATATCGAGCCAGTTTTCGATGGTAGTGCCATTCGTCGACGATGCGAAATAGTATTCCGGCGTGGCCAAGATCATGAATCGGGCATCCGGCGCGGCGCCCAGACGTATACGCATATTTTTGTCGAGCTGCGAAAAGTCGAGTGTGCCGTCGGCATTGCGCGGGAATGATCCGAAATTCCCGACGAAGCGAAGCAGATCAAAACCGGAGGTGGCGGCAATATCCCACGTGCGATCATACAAGGCGCGGCCGCATGCAAAAAAAATCGGCATGACGGGTTTGTTATGGATGAAAAACACTTTCCGTCCTTTATAATTGCCGACATGCGTATCGGGGTTTTGCCCGGCAGGATAGATCGCTGGTTTGAGTACGGTAACCGTGCCCATAATGAATGACTCGATCCATCCGCGCCAATTGAGGCGGATGGAATCCTGTGTCGAGGCTTTTGCGATGATGCTGTATTTTTTCTCATCAGCCCATACCGGAATCGGTAAATGCAGGACAGCAACGCCGTTTTTAAATGCATTTTTAATGTTCGTCTGGACGATAGTCGTTTCCGGTTCACTGGGTTCGGGTGTGGCTATGGCGACATACAGGTTACGCGGAGCGGGGAGAACATCGGATGATTTCCTGATTCTGAATGTCAGGGTGATTTCATCTCCCGCCGAAACCCGCTCCGGGGCGGGGTCCATCACCAGCGGTATTTCCATCGCGGCTAGAAGTTTTTCCTTCAGAAATACCTCAAGAAGTTTTTTGTTTCTCTCGGATGTGTCATCCGATACTCGATTGAGAATTGCATCCGCCCGGTTATTGTCGATAAATATCGCCTCATTGAAAATATGCTCTTCCTCCTTTTCAATCTTTTTCTTCGCGGCAAGCTTTTCCTCAGGCGATACCGTTATCGCGGTAACGGCCAGCGAACTGAACGCGATATTGACGTCCTTCGGCATGATGATGCGGAAATCCTTGCCGTTGCATCGTCCGCCGAAACGCGCATCGGTGACGGTGACTTCGGCGGTTTTCCATAATTTGCTGTCGCCGAGTACGGCAAGGCGTATGGGTTTGAATGCGCCGGGAATAGTCGCCGCGTCGAGTGAATCATATTCGACAGCAAGTTCTCCGGAACCTTCATCATAGTAGGTGATGCTGAACCTTGCCGATGGCGCCGCGCCGTTCTTCAGTGTCGTGTCGGTTATGGCTGCATAGCAGAATTTTCCCGATGAGCCTCCGGGAAGACATCGCCATGCCGGTTTCCCGTCAATGGTGACGGCTTTCATGATGCCTTCGGATGTTTCTGCCGCTACGCGCAGTCCGTTCTCGACGGGCGGAGACAATAGTGTTACCGATACGGCATGTAATGATGTTATAAGTGCTGTCGCAAATGTTGCCGGAACGAGGTGAATATGCATGAGAAACTCCACAAGGAATAAATCCCGTCAATCTATCCTATTGATAATGGAAAAAAATATGAATAGTGTACTATGTAATAGTACGTATGAGTGTATAATAAGCAATACAGAGAACTGATAAAAAATTACACTGAATTGACAGTAACGATGTGCGTTAGCGCATCGCCGTATGCCGGATCGTAATTAATACATCACTGAAACTTTAAATATCGGCTTGACGTGGTGGATTTGTGCGTTACACTATCTGTAAAGCTATGCGTGGTAAAATAAAATACCATTTTTCAAGCAGCACAAAAGGTGATATTCGATATGATGAAACAGTCTCAATTCAACGGAAGGAACGTGACCCGATGTGCCGTAGTAAGCTGCATATTTGCAGTGGCTGTCGCTTCGTTATACGCGGAAGACAGGAGTGCCTTGCGCGCACGGTACAATGAGGCAATCGCCGTCAAACTCGGCTGGGAGATCATTACGGTCATCGTTGGAACGGCCGAACGGAAGCTCATCTGGAAAGGGCCGAGGCTGTGGACAAAAGGCGCCGTCATCGTCATGCATGGCGGAAGCGGCACCGCGGTTGACTGGTGCTCAGCGACAAAGACCGGCATTGCGGATATAGACGCTTCGATGCAGGCGCAGGTTGCGTTCAGCCGCGAGGCGATGGAGAACGGGTTCGCCGTGTTCTCACTTGATTCAAGCGCCGGTCTGGTCACTGACGATAAGGGCATTCCCTGCGGCAAACGGTTCGACGCTGTCGTTGTTGAAGGACGTGATAATGTGGATCTTCCATTTATAGAAAAGGTCATTCGTGAAGTGATGACATCAAAACGTCCGAAGGGGAGCAGTCCATCGGTATTCATTACCGGAGAATCAACGGGCGGTTTTATGGCTGTGCGCGCAGGAACACATTTCGACGGGCTTGTTGCCGCGTTCGCGCCGGGCGCCGCCTGTGATCCCTACGGCACGTATTTCGACGCATCGGTGGATACCGGACGCGAGGCGCGCGGTGTCGGCATAGACAGGGATACGGGTAAGCAGATCACAGAGGACGGCGCGGGCGGGCTGCCGGACGCGTTGTATTCCAATGAAAAACCATGGGAGACGATGAATCCTGCAAAGAAACCGCCGTTCTTGGGACTTCATCATCGCGATGACGGCATCGTCGATATCAGCTGCCATCAGAAACTCGTGCGTCAGCTCATTGCCCACGGTTATGTGATTGAGGAGGATTTCATCATGCCGGGTGCCGGTAAGAAAAATGTTCTCGCCCACCTCTGGCAGCCGGAGTATAATTCCCGGATAGTGAAATTCTTTGCGAAGTATTCCGTTTCGGGAAATGACTGATGAGATTCGGGTCTTTTTCAAACGGTATACGCTCAGTAACCGTTTTTTGTATCAAATTCGGGTATATATACCTATAGCCTTATTGCTATAATATTCATATACTATATTTGTTTCCGGTTGCAGTCGTGCGTTACGTCAGATTCCGGGAATTTGACGAAAAACGGGAATCGTTTATAATGAAGATCCCGTACGCTGGATATATAGATTCGTCATTCTTTTCTTTTCCGTGATGGCATGTTTCATACGATCGCGTATGCACAGATACTGCTGATATGTGTTACCACGCTTACGCGAAAAAGAATCGCATAAAAACACATGGAGTGTATATGAAAGTGCCGTCGCTCAAAATCGGTTCCATCGAGATCAAAGTCCCGCTGCTTCAGGGCGGCATGGGAGTGAAAGTATCGCTCTCGTCGCTTGCCGCAGCCGTTTCCAACGAAGGATGCATGGGTACGATATCCAGCATCGGGCTCGGAGACGTTGAAAAATCAAAGACAGGCTATGAAGTCGAGTCGCGGGAGAATTTCATCCGCGAGATACGCACCGCCCGGGAAATGACCAAGGGACCCATAGCGGTCAATGTCATGGGTGTGCTCAGTAATTCGGACGATCTGGTTCTTACCGCCGCTCGTGAAAAAGTGGACTGCATCGCCTACGGCGCGGGGATTCCGTTTAATCTTCCGCTGCTTGTCAAAGACTACCCCGTCAATCTGATGCCGATAATCAGCTCCGACAGACTGGCGTCTATCATTCTCAAGAACTGGGACCGCAAGGCCAATCGCGTGCCCGATGCGTTCATCCTGGAAGGCCCGAAAGCGGGCGGACATCTCGGTTTCTCGCCGGAGCAGCTGGAAAATATCGATGAGAATTCGCTCGAACTGATCCTGCCGAAGATCCTTGAGACGGTTAAGCCGTTTGAAGACAAGTATGGAAGAAAGATTCCCGTCATCGTGGCGGGTGGAATTTTCTCGGGCGCGGACATCGCTGCGATGCTCCGGCTGGGCGCTTCCGGCGTTCAGATGGCGTCGCGCTTTGTGTGCACGCATGAATGCGGTGTATCGGAGAACTTCAAACAGGCGTATATCAAGGCGACCGAGGATGATATCGTCATCATCAAATCACCCGTCGGTATGCCGGGCCGGGCGATAAAGAACGACTTCCTGCGCGCACTTGAAACGGAAGTACGCAAACCCATCAAGTGCGATTTCAGATGCCTCACCGCATGTCAGGCGCAGGACGCGCAATACTGCATCGCGCTTGCGCTGGTAAAATCGTATATCGGCGATGTCGATAACGGATTGTTATTCTGCGGAGCGAGCACACACCGGATAAAGGAAATAGTTTCGGTGAAGGAGCTGGTGGCTGAACTGGTGCGGGATATCGAAGCCGCTTAACTCTTAATCAGTTTTTCCGTTGCAGTTTCAATAGTATCTTCAAGCTTCTGCATAAAGACATCTTTATCCAGACCGGGCGCGATGGGGTCGAGAATCTCGATCACTGCCGTACCCGGACGCTTGGTGAATCCCCGTCGTTTCCAGAACACACCGGTATTCAGCGCTATCGGTATGCACGGCACTTTCAGATATTTATAGAGCGCGGCGACACCCGGATTGTACGCCGCTTTCTCACCCACGGCCACGCGTGTGCCCTCGGGGAATATCGCCACCGAACGGCCGTTCTTTATCTGCCGCTGCGCGCGTTCAAGCATGGTCTTGATCGTTTTGAATCCCGCCTTTCTGTCAACGAATATCATGCCTATCTTCGCCGCGTGCCAGCCGTAGAGCGGGATATAACTCAGCTCTTTTTTCAACACGAACGCCGCGTGATACAGTATGCCCGGCAATACAACCGTTTCGAGCATGGACTGATGTTTGCTCGCGAACAGGAATTGACCGGTTTTTATCTTATCAAGGCCCCGTATCTCGATCTTTAAATTCAGGATCAGGCGCATAAGAACGATGATGCTGTGCGTCCAGATGCGCAGACCCGTTTCAACAAAAATACGCGGCAGGAGCAGACAGGGTAAAAAGAGTATTCCGACGATGATCGTTACGATGTAAAGCGCGATGTTGAAGAGCAGTGATCTGATGAAAAGCATATGGTACCTAACCTTATGATAGTGTATGCAAAGCAGGCACGGTTGCCTCACCGCGCCTGCGTGTTGCCAGTGTCATATTCATCCCGCCGTCGGCGCCGCTTTTGCCAGAATACGGGTCGTTTTCGAATTCCGTATCTGCGCCTGAAGTATTATTTTTCTGACCCGGATAGATAGCGGTGTCACTTCGATTATCTCGTCGTCGCGGATGAATTCGATGGCCTTTTCAAGCGACAACTGCTGCACCCGCGTAAGCGTGACGTTCTCATCCTTGAGGACGGTGCGTATATTGGTGAGCTTTTTCCCGCGGCAGATGTTCACGTCAAGATCGCAGTCCTTGTTGTGCTCGCCCACCACCATGCCTTCATAGACGTCATCGCCGGGCTGCACGAGCATGCGCCCGCGCGGTTCAAGGTTGAAAATGGCGTAGGGTATGGCGTTGCCGGTGCGGTCGGCCACGAGCGATCCGGTGAACCGCGTTGCATAGTCGCCGTAATGCGGTTCATAGCCTTTGAGATACGAGCTCATGATGCCCGTACCCTTGGTGTCGGTGAGGAATTGATTGCGGTAGCCGATGAGCGAACGTGAGGGGATGAAGAATTCAAGGCGCACACGGGCTCCGTGGTTTATCAGCTTGGCAAGTTTGCCTTTCCTGCGTGAAAGTTTTTCGGAGACCACGCCGACGAATGCCTCATCGCAATCGATGAACACATGCTCGATGGGTTCACAGAGCACGCCGTTCTCCATTTTATAAATTACCGTCGGACGCCCGATGGAAAGCTCAAAACCTTCGCGGCGCATCGTCTCGACGATAATCGCCATCTGCAGTTCTCCGCGGCCTTTCACCATGAATATGTTCTCGGCGCCTTTGCGTTCAACTTTGATGCCCACATTCCGGAGCGCTTCTTTCTGGAGGCGTTCCCATATGCGCGACGCCTGAACGATGGTCCCGTCGCGTCCGGCCAGCGGCGATGTGTTGACGCTGAACTCCATGGATACGGTGGGCGGGTCGATGGTGAGCCGCGGCAGCGCTTTGGGATGTTCCTCGGTGGCTATGGTGTCGCCGATGGCCACATTGTCTATGCCCGCGAGTATGACAATGTCCCCCGCGTCGGCCGAGGGTGTTTCGGCGAATACGACGCCTTCATAGATCTGAAGCCGCGTAATGGTAAGCGGCACGGTGCGCGCATCCTCTTTCACGCACACGAGCTTTTCGTTTACATGCGCGTTGCCGTGCACTACGCGGCCGATGGCCAATCGTCCGAGATAGTCGGAATAGTCGAGGTCGCAGACGAGCATCTGAAACGGTTCGTCGGTATCGTATGACGGTGCGGGGATGTGTTCAAGGATGGCGTCAAAGAGAATATGCAGATCGGTTGCCGTATCGTCGAGGTTCTTTTTCACGATGCCTTCACGGCCTATTGCGTACAGCACCGGAAAATCGATGTGCCGGTCTTCAGCGTCAAGATCGATGAACATGTCGTAGATCTCGCTCAGTACTTCCGCCGGGCGTGCATCAGCGCGGTCTATTTTGTTGATGACGACGATGATGCTGATATTGCGCTCAAGCGCTTTCTGAAGGACGAAGCGCGTCTGCGGGAGCGGTCCTTCCGCGGCGTCCACGAGGAGTATCGCGCCCTCGACCATGGCGAGCGCACGTTCCACCTCGCCGCCGAAATCGGCGTGTCCGGGTGTGTCGAGGATGTTGATGCGAATACCGTTCCAGCGCACCGAACAGTTCTTCGCCGATATGGTGATGCCGCGTTCCATCTCAAGCGCCATGTTGTCCATGACGCGTTCTTTCATTTCCTGCGAGACGCGGAACGTGCCGCTCTGCCGGAAGAGATGATCCACGAGTGTTGTTTTCCCGTGGTCGACGTGCGCGATGATGGCGATGTTTCTGATGCCGGAATTGTGCTCGATGCTCATGTATGCCTTGGTGCAGATCGTATGTCTGCGGCGAGATACGGTATGAAGGGCGTATAGTATAGTTCACCTGCGGGCATTGTCAATGAAGATGTTGGCAAAAACGGCAATTCCGGAGGCCTTTTTTTTATGTTGTTTTTATCATCGCGGCGATTGACAAAAAAGCGATTCATGGTATAGTGTCCGCCGTCACTGAGACAACGGAGTTGTAGTTCAGCTGGTTAGAACGCCTGCCTGTCACGCAGGAGGTCGCGAGTTCGAATCTCGTCAACTCCGCATCGAATTGTATTATACCGGCATGAGGAGAATGATATGCCAAACATCGCATCAGCGGCTAAAAAAATGCGCCAGGCGGATCGCGCCCGGCTTCGCAACCGCAAGGTGAAAAGCTCGCTGCATACACTGTCGCTGCACGTGACCGCCATGGTCGAACAGCGCAATATTGATGGAGCCAAAAAAGCACTCGTCGATTTTTCAAGTGCCATCGACCGCGCATCGTCCAACGGTGTTGTCCACAAGAATACCGCTTCGCGGAAAATTGCACGCCTTCAGAAGAAGGTCAACGCGCTTTCACCCGTTCAAAAATAAGTCCGGGCCGTTGCCCGTCCGGGGGCGCACAGCATGAAAACGCCGCACGCCGTATATGCGGGGAGCTTTGACCCGTTCACACTCGGCCACTATGATATCCTGATACGCGCACTGTCGCTCTTTGATGCAGTGACTGTTGCAATTGCCGTCAATCCTGAAAAAAAATCACGCTATACGTTTGCCGCCCGCGAAGAGATGATACGCGCATCCGTAACGGATGATCGTCTTTCAGTGGTGTCGTTTGACGGGCTTCTCACCGATTTTATGAAACAAAAATCGATTACTGCCGCCGTACGCGGTATCCGCAACGGCAACGATCTTGTGTATGAATCGCAGATGGCCGCCGCTAACCGCACGTTGTATCCGGCTATGGAAACGGTGTTCCTCGTCAGCGATCCCCGGTATGCGCATATCAGCGCAACGCTCGTGCGCGATGTCATGAATCATGGCGGCGATATCAGCGCGTTCGTGCCGGAAGCCGCAGCCGCCGTCATACATCGCGAACAGCAGCGTTAATCAAGAAGCATCAGTCCTTTCTGCGCCACCCGCGTCCGTAGTGCGCTCATGAACGTCCAGCCGGGATCGCCCTTCTGGTACGGCGTATACGCGGTGTCGTTGATCTGCATTAATTTATAATGCGCCCGCATGTTGTCGTTGTATTCATGATGCCCGATGAGATATTTTATAGATGGGATAATGGTGCTCAGATAGGTGACCAGTTCCGCGGAGCTTTCAAGCTGCGGCGTTGTCAGCGATTCGTTGTTTACGGCCACGTTCTCGATGCCGATAGCGGTATGGTTGAACCCGATGGTGTGCCGCGCCATATAATTGAGCGGAATGAAACTGTACACCGTGCCGTCCCTGTCGATGATGAAATGCACGCCCACATTGAGCGAACCTCCCTGCTCTATCTCCTTGCGGCCGGTGAGCATGGTGTTCCGGAAGAACGCTATCGTCTGTTCGAGCGTGGGGCTGTCGGTGGCATGCATGACGATGACTTCCGGCCGTATCAGCCGGAACGAATCCGATGCGTAATGCTGTTTCGCATAACTTTTCGCGAATGCCCGATAGGTGGCCGTTGGTTCTAGCTGATAACGGCAGTCGATGGAAAACGGCGCAGAGAATACCGTGCCTGCCGCTATGATCAGTAGAATCAATATGGTACGCATGTTTGTTACTATACAACACCGGATGCCAATTGTAAAGAGCGTTACAGCGGCGAATCACTTCATCCGTGAAACGGCATTCGTGTACACGGAAAACCGGTTCGACATGCCGACGGCTGTGTATGCGAAAACATCGGCATATGCCGCGGTGCCGTTGGTGAATATGAAAAAACCGCATGAACCGGGCGGTACCGAGAATGATGCGGATGCAATGCCGTCAGTGTCGAGATAATACGGCGCATCCGGCTCATTATTCCTGAACATCGTGATGATGAACCCGTGTATGAATCCCGGAACCTTTGAAATATCTCCGATGCGTATGATGGGGGTATTCGTCCCTGCCGCCCGTTGCAGCGCGGCATAATGGACTTGTGAATAGTCGGCGCTTTCGCGAACGCGGTATACGGCGATGACGGCGTTCGAACGCGTGAGCGGCAGCGATGAGAGTTTGCCGCCGAATTGGTCGTTCACGGTGAATGCGGGGAGCCGCATGACGTCTGCTGCCGACAGCGCGGCACTGAGCAATGACAATGCGATAAGTATGCGTTTCATATACTCAGGATATAAAAAAAGCGCCGTAAATGCAAATCGGCCGGAACCCGTAACGGTGCGGAAAATTTGCATTTTTCCCGTTTACCGGTATACTTATATTTGTAGCGAAGCATAACACAGGGTATCATCATGCGACTTGAATACATCAACCCGTTTGCCGAAGCCGCCTATGAGATCATGGGGACTTACCTCAAAGACGATATACGCATCAGCGATGTGACGCTGCGCGAAGGCGTTACGAACATATCCGGTGTGGGTATCGTTATCGGCATCACCGGTAATGCGAACGGCAATGTGCTTCTTGATATGGATGAGACCGTCGCCTGCAAGATCGCATCGGCGATGACCGAGACGGAGATATTCAACGTGAGCCCGGCGGCGGTGAACGCGCTGAAAGAGCTTGCGAACATGGTGAGCGCGTCTGCAGTGACCAAAATATCGAAGATAGGCCGTGACCTGAACGTCACCCCGCCCGCGGTGGTGCAGGGCAAGTCGGTGAGTTATCAGTCGTTCCAGAACGAATCGCTGTTAGTGAAAATAGACATCGCCAATATCGGTCATATGGACATATTCGTGGCGATTGTCGATAATTAATAAACTGGTCGGGAGCTTGAGGAGGCATATCGCATGAAAAACGTTGACATCAGCGCCAAGGTGAACGCAAAATCGCCGGATGGTATCTCGGACAACGGCAAGCCGTATCGCGTGCTCATCGTGGACGACTCCGCGTTCGTCATCAAGCAGCTGCAGCAGATATTCGTCTCCGAAGAGTATGAGGTTGTCGGGACCGCCGAGGACGGCGAGCAGGGCGTTATCATGTACAAGGAACTCAAACCCGATCTTATGACGCTCGATATCACCATGCCGAAGATGGACGGCATCACCGCGCTTACGAAGATAATGGAATACGACAAGACCGCAAAAATAGTAATGATATCGGCGCTCGGCAAGGAAGACCTTGTTAAAAAGGCGCTCCTTACCGGTGCGAAGAACTATATCACGAAACCGCTCGACCGCAAGAAAGTGCTTGAGCGCGTGAAATCGGTGCTTGACAAGAACTAATCAACGGATACGGCAATGCCGTCCGAACACCCAAGAGCAACTCAATGGCGTTGACGCTGACCGATGAGTATTTTGAAAAATTCAAAACAACCGTTTATGAAGAAAGCGGCATTTGTTTCAATTCGGTCAACCGCGTGGTGCTTGAAGCGCGCATCAATGAAAATATAAAACGGAAAAGTCTTGCCGGATTCGACGCATACTATCAGCTGGTGAAATCGAACAAAGAGGAACTTCGCGAATTTCTCGATTCTATCACAACAAATCTTACGAAATTTTTTAGAAATGAATCGCAGTTCGTGAGCCTCCGCCAAGTGCTGCCGCAGATTGCCGCAAAGAAAACGGCAGGGAACCGCGTTATACGCATCTGGAGCGCCGGCTGTTCAACGGGCGAAGAGCCGTATTCCATCGCCATTACCGCCGGTGAACTGGGCGGCGCGCTCTCCGGCTGCACGGTGAGCATTTTCGCAAGCGATATCTCGCTCAAGTCACTGATTACTGCGAAAGAGGGGCGGTACCGCAAGGACCGTTTTGAGAACGTGGACAAGGCCATCGTCGAACGGTATTTCGATGTGATGCCCGAAGAGTGCGTCGCTCGCGACAATATAAAAAAAATGATCACGTTCGATTATCACAATCTCAAACATCCGGTGACATTCAAGGACCTCGACATCATCTTCTGCAGGAACGTCATCATCTATTTCGATGCGGAATCGCAAAAACGCACCATCGACCGCTTTTATGAAGCACTGGGGCCCGCGGGCTACCTGTATCTCGGTCATTCCGAATCGCTGTTCGGCATGACCACGAATTTTAAATTCAACAAGCTTGATGATGCCATCGTGTATACGAAAGGCATCTGAGGAAGCAAAGGAGTAACCATGGCTGTGCAGCGCATGGACACCGCGGAAACGGTTATCGGCGAGAATTCATATTTCGAGGGACGGTTCTCGGTCAAGGGGACCATACGCATCGACGGCAAATACGAGGGCGCATACCTTGAGGTCGATCAGGTGTACATAGGCGTCAAGGGCCGGGTGAAGACGAATATAAAGGCGTCGAACGTCGTGGTGGAGGGCATTGTCGTGGGGAACATTCATGCCACCACCCGCATACTGCTTCTGCCCACGAGCCGCATACTCGGCGACATCAAGACACCCGAACTTATCATTCAGAACGGCGTCATCCTTGAGGGGCGCTGCACGATATCGAACGACGTGGCCGCAAAGGCGTCCGAGCTTATCACGAAGATGTATGAAAGCTGAAGCACGGGGCAGGTCCCCGATCCGCAATATCATCCTTACGCTCGGCGATCCGGCCGGTATATCCGGAGAGATAATCGTCGCCGCGTGGAAACAGCTTCAGCGTGCGACTTCGCCCCTGGCGCGCGACATCGTTTCGCTTAAAAAAAAGAAAAAGGTCAATATCTACGTCGCCGGAGATGCCGGATATCTGTCGCTCATTAAAAAGAAATTGCACAGCTCCATTCCGTTGGCGCCGACATCGTCATATTATCCATCGGTACGTCCGTTCACCAGCATCGATCTCTTTGATCTCACTGCGATAGACATGAAACGCTTTCGTTTCGGTGAGCCGTGCTACGGCGAAGAATCGATGCGGTATCTCGATTTCGCCATCGATGAGAGCAGGGCAGGGCGCGTGAGCGCCATCGTCACCGCGCCCATCACCAAGGAAAGCGCCGCAAAGCATGTGCCGGGTTTTCTCGGCCATACCGATTATCTCGCGGAAAAACTGAACACGACGGTGTACCGCATGGCGTTCGCGACACCGTCATATCTCCTCGTACTCCAGACCATTCATCTGCCGCTGGCGGATGTGTCTCGTCATCTGTCCGTGGCGTCCATCGCCGAATCGATAGCCGTGCTTCATGCCGCGGGGAAACGCATTTACGGAGGCGGCGTGCCGATAGCCGTGCTCGCGCTCAATCCTCATGCGGGTGAGCACGGGCTCATGGGTACCGAGGAAGCGGAAAAAATAATTCCAGCCATCAAACGTATGCGCTCGAAAGGCATCCGCGTTGACGGACCGTTCCCGGCCGATTCATTCTTCATCGACCGCTGGCGGCAGTATAAACTTATACTCGCGATGTATCACGATCAGGGGCTTGTCGCGGTGAAGACGATGTTCCCGCGCGCCTCGGTGAATGTCACCCTGGGACTGCCGGTGATACGTACATCGGTCGATCACGGGAGCGCGTATGATATCGCCGGCAAAGGTGTTGCAACGCCGGACGGACTTCTCACCGCGTTGAAAACAGCACTGGAACACCTGCGTTAGTTATTCGATCATTATCGATCTTTTGCATAGAAGATATATACGGGAGACGGTATGCCCCAGATTGTAGTGGACAAACTTATAAAAACATTCAGCATTGCCGAGCGTACACGCGGACTCATCGGTGCGGTGAAAGGACTGATACACCGTAGCTACCGTACGGTTGAAGCGCTACGCGGACTTTCATTCACCGTGGAGAACGGGGAGCTTCTCGGGTATATCGGTCCTAACGGTGCGGGGAAATCGACCACGGTGAAAGTACTGTCGGGCATTCTCGTTCCCGACAGCGGCATCTGCACCGTGAACGGCATGACGCCGTGGAAACACCGCACGGAGTATGTCCGGTCCATCGGCGCCGTGTTCGGTCAGCGCACGCAGCTCTGGTGGGACCTGCCGGTGGCCGATTCGTTCGATCTGCTGCGCGATATTTACAGCATCGACACGAAGCGCTATCGGCATTCACGTGATGAACTGATCAGTACGCTTGATCTTGCGCCGTTCCTTGACGTTCCAACACGTCAGTTGAGCCTCGGTCAGCGTATGCGCTGCGATCTTGCCGCATCGCTGCTGCATGAACCGAAGGTGCTGTTTCTTGACGAGCCGACCATCGGTCTTGACGCCGTGAGCAAACTCGCCGTGCGCGATTTTATCAGGCGCATCAACGCTGAACGCTCGGTGACGGTGATGCTCACCACGCATGATATGGACGATATCGAGGCGCTCTGCTCGCGCGTGGTGCTTATCGACAGCGGCGTGATATCCTTCGACGGTACCGTACGCGAACTGCGCGACGCCGTACCCCACGAGAGGAGCATCGTCGTTGACCTAATCGAGCCTATTGATCCGCCGCCGGTTGACGACCGCATCGCCTTTGTCCGCCGTGAAGGACATCGGGTATGGTTCTCCTATGACCCGGATACCATGAATGCGCCGGCAGCTATTAAAGCGATTACTGCCGTGTGCGCCATCAGCGATCTTTTTCTTGAAAACCCGCCTATCGAACATATCGTCGCATCGCTTTACGGGCAGCGGAAATGAGAGCGTATCTGTCGCTTCTGCGAGCACGCATGCTGACGCTGCTGCAGTACCGCGGGGCCGCGATAGCCGGTGTCATCACGCAGCTTTTCTGGGGGCTCATACGCATGATGGTGTTCACCGCGTTCTACGCCTCCGGCAATGCGGGCGGCGCGTCGATGAGTCTTCCGCAGACGGTGGGTTATGTGTGGCTCGGACAGGCGTTCCTCCTTCTCGTGCCGTGGACGATAGACAAGGACCTTGCGGAACAGTTCCGTTCCGGCGGCATCGCCTATGAACTCGTTCGGCCGCTCGATCTCTACTCGCTCTGGTTCGTGCGCGTGCTGTCGGTGCGTGTGGCACCGCTTGTCATGCGCGCCGTGCCCATCATCCTCGCGGCGGCACTGTTCTTCGGACTGCCGCCGCCTCCATCGATATATGCGCTGCTTGCCTCGGTACTCTCATTCCTGCTGGCGATTATCCTTTCCACTGCGGTCGCCACATTTGTTACGGTAACGCTCTTCTGGACCGTCGACGGCACCGGACTCGATAATTTCATCGCGTCACCGTTTATGTTCCTTTCGGGTCTCGTGGTGCCGCTGCCGCTGTTTCCGGTTTGGGCGCAGCAGATACTCGGCGTGCTGCCGTTCAGTCTCATCATCGACGTGCCGTTCCGGTTCTATCTGGGGCATCTTCAGCCTGAGCATATCGGTGAAAAACTGCTGCTGCAGGCAGGATGGATTATCATCCTTGTCGTATTCGGGCGCGTGCTCACATCGCGCGGGCTTCGCCGCACCGTGGTTCAGGGAGGCTGATATGAACGGTTTCAATCTCTACGGACGATATTTCGCGGCGAACATGCGCGCGCAGATGCAGTATCGCATGTCGTTTCTGCTCCTCACCGCGGCGAGTTTCATCGGCACGGGCATCGAGGTGCTCGGGCTTCTGGCGCTCTTCGGACGCTTCGGCAGTCTCAAAGGGTTCAGCTTTCCGGAAATACTTTTTTTCTACGGTATCATCAACATAGCGTTTGCCTTCGCCGAATTCTTCGGCCGCGGGTTTATCACATTCTCGGCGATGGTGAAAAGCGGCAATTTCGATCGCGTGCTGCTGCGCCCCCGGTCTGCTGCGCTGCAGATATCCGCCAACGAGCTTCAGTTCCGCCGCATCGGCCGTCTCGCGCAGGGCCTCGCCGCATTCGTCGCCGCGTGCGTGATATTGCCGGTGCACTGGCATCCGCTCTCGATTGTACTGCTTTTCGTGACAGTTGCCGGCGGTGCCGCGCTGTTCGTAGCGCTCTTCATGCTGCAGGCAACGCTCTGTTTCTGGTCTACTGAAACGCTTGAGATAGCGAATACGGTAACCTACGGCGGCGTGGAGACCGGACAATATCCGATGAGCATTTACAAACGCCGGTTCCGTGAGTTCTTTACGGTGATTATACCGCTTGCCTGTGTGAGCTTCTATCCGGCGCTCGCCATGCTCGGCAGAACAGACCCTGGAGGCATGCCGCTGGTGCTGCAGTATCTCAGCCCCCTTGCCGGGTTCGTCTTTTTAGGATTTGCGCTCGTGGTGTGGAAATTCGGCGTCAGACACTATCGATCAACGGGGAGTTAAGTTTCAGCGGTAATTGGATAAAGAAAAACCCCCGATTCTTTTCAGAATCGAGGGTTCTTATGTCGGGATGGCCAGACTTGAACTGGCGGCCCCTACGTCCCGAACGTAGTGCGCTACCAACTGCGCTACATCCCGATGATGTGTGATTGGCCTTTACGAGAAAAAATCAGTCGTGCGATACTGCCTACCACTTGATCTTGTCGATGGCTTCCACCGACGCCTGACGCACGACGTCAAGATTCCTGTCTTCCTGAGCGATGTTCAGGAGTTCAACGAACGCGCTTTTATCGCCGATCTTGCCGAGCGATACAACCGCCTCATATAACACATTCTGCTGCTGTGCGAGACGGAGCGTGTCGAGCAGTACGGGTACCGCTATCGGGCTTCCTATCTCGCCGAGCGCGAAGATGATATTTATCTTTACGATAGGCTCGCGTTCACGGCGGAGCACATCGATGAGATTCGGTACCGCTTTATCGGACTTGATGCGCGCAAGCGCGATAGCCGCTTCACGGCGTACTATCCAGGTGCTGTCCTGCTGAAACCCGCGTATCGCCGCGGCATAGTTGACGCCGTAACCGGCATACTGGATTATCTTGGCAAGCGAGTTCGTGTCTGAACTGCCGCCGCCTTCATATTTTTTCGCAAGCGCCGAAAGACAATCTGCCTTTACTTTGTCGTTGCCGCGTTCCATGCCGAGGAGGAGAAGATTTTCATTCTGGGAAGCAAGTACCTGATCAAGGCTTTTTTTCTTTGAACCGGCATCCTGTGCAAACGCGGACGCGATAAGCAGACATACGGTAACGGTAAGAAGCATCAGCCGCTTTGTCATGTTCGTGTTCTCCTCGGACGGGAATTATTCACTGATAATATCATTTTTTATTTTTTTTTGCAATGGCAGTATATGACAGCGGGAATGAGATGCTTTTCATGAAACCGGCGATGGCATCGGGCGCGTCTTTTTTACGTTCCGATAATGTCACCAAATGACTGCCGATGACGGCGATATCCGCATGCGAAACCAGGTCGCGGACCTGAGTCGCGCTCGCTATGCCGAATCCCACGGCAAGCGGGGTGTTGGAACGCTTTTTTACGCGCTTCAGGAAGGGCTTAATTCCGTCCGATGAGGTTTTCGCCCCGGTGACGCCGATACGTGCGGTGACATAAATGAACCCCGTGGCCACTTCGTCGATGGCGGCGAAACGCTCAGGCGAGGTTACTTCGCTCACCACAGGAACCGAACAGATGCCTGCTTTTTTTGCCGCGATATAAAGCCCTTCGGCGTCGTCGAACGGGAGGTCGGGGACGATGATGCCCGCCGCGCCGCTTGCCGCCGCCTGTTTGCAGAAGGCCTCGATGCCGTACTGGAACGGGATGTTCGCGTAGGTGATGAAGAGGAGCGGGATGTCGGTGAGTTCGCGCATGTGTTTCATGAACTCAAAGCATTTTTTAACCGTCATGCCCTGGGCGAGCGAGCGCTGATTCGCGTTGAGGATCACCGGGCCGTCAGCGATGGGGTCGGAGAACGGTATCTGCAGTTCGATGTAATCGGCGCCGTTGTCCGCCATGGTGCGCACGGTGCGCGTGCAGTCCGTCACGGACGGATATCCGATGACCGTATGCGTCATGATGCCAATGGATTTACGCGCATGGATGTGCGCGAGGCGCTCACGTACCCTGTCAATACCGCTCAATTTCATCGCGGAGGAACTCCTTCCAGTTTTTATCGCCGAGGGCTTTGGTGAGTATGAAGATGTCCTTGTCGCCGCGTCCGGACACATTGATGACAACGAGTTCGTCGGCAAGCGAGCGGGCATGTTTTATGACATAGGCTACCGCATGCGCACTTTCAAGCGCCGGGATGATGCCTTCGGCGCGTGCGAGCGTTTTCACCGCGTCAAGCGCCTCGTCGTCAGTGGCGAAACGGAAATTGATGCGCTTGACGTCGTGCAGGTGCGCAAGTTCGGGGCCTACACCTGCGTAGTCGAGACCGGCGGATATCGAATGTGTTTCGGCTATCTGCCCGTCATCGTCCTGCAGGAAATATGATTTATATGACTGAACGATGCCCACTTTTCCGCCCTGAAAACGTGCCGCATGCTTTTTATCGATGCCGGTGCCGCCCGCCTCGACACCTATCATCTTCACCTGCTCGTCGCCGAGGAAGGGATGAAAGAGACCGAGCGAGTTCGAACCGCCGCCGGTGCACGCTACAAGCGTGTCGGGAAGACGTCCCTCTTTTTCCATTATCTGGTCGCGCACTTCGCGGCCGATGATGGACTGAAAATCACGTACGATGAGTGGGAACGGATACGGCCCGAGTGCCGAGCCGATGAGATAATGTGTGGTGCGGAACGTCGCGGCCCAATCCTTCATCGCCGCGTTCACCGCATCTTTCAGCGTTTTGGTCCCGTCGGTAACAATGGTGACTTTCGCGCCGAGCATCTCCATCCAGAATACGTTGGGGCGCTGACGGCGATAGTCCGTTTCGCCCATGAATATCTCGCATTGCAGGCCGAGTTTTGCGCAGACGGTTGCCGTTGCAAGACCGTGCTGCCCCGCGCCTGTTTCGGCAATTATCCGTGTTTTTCCCAGGTGGCGTGCCAGAAGCGCCTGACCGACCGCATTATTTATCTTATGTGCGCCGGTGTGCGTATGCCCCTCAAGTTTCAGATATATCTTAGGTCCTTTGAGCTGGCGGGTGAGATTCTCGGCAAAAAGCAGCGGGGTAGGCCGGCCTACAAAATTTTTGTAGATTTCTTTGAGTTCATGCTTGAATTTCAGGTCATTTTTAAGTTTTGTATACGCGTTCTCGATCTCATCGAGCGTCGGTATAAGCATTTCCGGGACATATCGTCCGCCGTATACGCCGAAATGACGGTTTTTTATATAGTTTTTATCAAATTCCATCGCTCTACCTGTAAATGCATTCTATCATACATCCGGGATATCGCAAGGCTGATACTTGTTTTATATGCAATTATTTATAAATTCATTTTAGCTGTATTTAGGTTACATATTATAGGAAAAGAGAAGTTATGAACCAGCGTGAAGGAAGCAAATCGATTCCGGGTGCAATGCCGGTGTTATTTATCGGTCATGGCAGTCCGATGAACGCCGTCGAAGACAACAGTTTCGTGCGCGTGTGGAAGGAAACCGCACGTCAGCTGCCGAAAGTCAAGGCGGTGCTCTGCATATCCGCGCACTGGGAGAGCGAAGGTACGTTTCTTTCCACGGCAAAGCATCCGTCGACGATATATGATTTTTACGGTTTTCCGGATGAGCTGTATTCGGTGCAGTATCCGGCCCCGGGGAGCATGTGGCTTGCCGATGAAGTGAAGCGGCTGGCAGGGTTTGTCCGGTTTGACGGTGAACGCGGACTGGACCACGGCTGCTGGGTGGTGATGCGGCGCTTTTTTCCGCAGGCCGATGTTCCTGTTGTGCAGCTCAGTCTTGATGTGACACACTCGCCGCATGAGCAGTATGACCTGGCCGCACAGCTCATGCCGCTTCGCGACAAAGGGGTGCTGATACTTTGCAGCGGGAATATGGTTCACAATCTCGGGATGATAGCCGTACGCGGCGGCGATATCAATGAATCATACGGTTTTCCCTGGGCGTTGGAAGCATCTACGCTCATGAAAAAGCATATCGATGGACGTGACCACAAAGCGCTCATCGAATACAGAGAACTAGGCCCGGCCGTTCAGATGGCGGTGCCTACTTCAGAACATTATCTGCCGATGCTGTACGCGCTTGCGCTCCGTAAGGACGACGAACCGCTTGTGTATTTCAACGATACCGCCATCGCTGGTTCGCTTACGATGACGTCATTCAGGATTGGCTGACCGGTTTTCAGTTGTGCAGTTTCCGTTCACGAAGAAAGCGCAGCAGAAAATCCGGGTCGTTCGATGTGATGATGTCGATGTCCAATTCAATGGCGGCAGCAGCGGTTACCGCATCATCAACACACCATACACCGGGGATGATATGCTTTTCACGGAATGATGTTACCAGAGCGGCGTTTGCATCTTTGATATAGATGCCCACATAATCCATGACGGCATACGTGCCGTTACCGCCTTCAATGAAGTTGCGCAGGCTTTTTGCCGGAAATCCCTGCACCTTGGCGGATGGCCATGTCTTTTTAATCAGGTGAAGTATGCCCGCATCAAAACAGGTGAATACCGCACGCGGTTCCATGTGCCGCTGTGCGAGCGCATTCATGATGATTTGTGCCGTGTCGAATGAGTCGTCCTTGATCTCGATATTGAGTATGACGTCCGGATAGTTCATCGCAAGATCAAGTGTTTCATCGAGCGACGGGATGCGTATTCCGGCGAATGAAGGGTTCTTTTTTATACCTGCATCGACGGTGCGGAGTTCGGCGAATGTCCGCGATGAGACCGGGCCGGTACCGGTTGTTGTCCGATCGAGCGTGTGGTCATGCATGATTACCGGCACACCGTCGCTTGAAAGCATTACATCGAACTCAAGTATGTCAATGCCGATATCAAACGCAGCCTTGAACGACGGCAGCGTATTTTCGGGATATTTCACCGGCCAGCCGCGATGTCCCATAACAAGAATCTTCCCGGGAGTTTCATTACTCATATTTGTTAACCTTATGGTTTACCTGTGGTGATAATATAATACAACCACGCGAATAGTCAAGCGGTATATGATTTCTGCATTGTCTGATGTTCAAACATGCCATGAAAAGACATTCGAGTTCCGCCGCGGTATTGCGCGTGGCATATTATCCGGTAATGACTGCCGTCAGGGGATGATGCGGCGGCATAACGTGATGACCGCATCCGGCTTCCAATGCGAGACGAATCTGAATTCATCCGGATTGAACCCCTCTGCGGCTATGAGCTCCGCTGATGCTCCGCGTTGACGGAACGTGCATGACGACATGTCATAGCAGGCTCCGAGTCCGATTGTTTTTACGAACGATTCCTTGGCCGTCCAGAAGATCAGCGGTTCGCCGGTGCGTTCTTCGGCAGTGAAAAAAAGCTCCGCGGCTTCACGCGCGGCGTTCACCCGGGCGGTATCTTCAATATCGATGCCCACCGCTCCTTCGTTCGATACGGCGAGCACCGCGGCCTTCGATGAATACGATATGCTGACATACCAGTGATGCCCCGGAACGAACGGCCGTCCGTAGTGCGTGTGTGTGATGGTTACCTGCCGCTCGTCGGCTGCGAACAGCGATGCGAGCGTTCGTCGTATCGGCCGTGCGGCAGCCGCGCGCACATTGTTTCTTCCGATGTCCGGGAAATTGAAACAGACACAGTATACTCCATCGGCAAGCGGCAGTAGTTCAGCGGTATCCATGATCAGCGTTTCTGCGGTGTGACGCGCGAGACCGGTGAGCCGGTCCACGACGAATTCCGGCAGAGTGTTTCACCTTTCATCACGAGCGACAGATCGCCCACCTTAACGTCGTCCTCTATCTCGGTGTCGTAGAGTACGAGTGTGGCGCTTCCCACCGAAACGCGCGATCCGATGTGTATCGCGCCGAGCTTCATGATACGGTCCTCGAAGAGGTGCGTCTGTATGGTACAGTCCTCGTTGAGCGCCACATCGTGTTCAAGGGTGACAAGATCGAACTCGGTGAAATCCATGGTGTGTATGCATGCCCGCTTGCCGATTTTCATTCCCATGAGTCTGAAATACCAGGGCAGGAATACCGTGCCCATCAGATGGTTGGCGAAGAACGGATTTGTGAAATTCTCTATGAATCCGGTCATAAGCTCGGTCTTCCATACGAAGGTGCTCCAGAGCGGATGCTCTCCGGGTTTATATTTGCCCACAATAATACGTTTCATGATTGCAGTCATGAACGCGGCACCGATGCCGAGTGCGGTGTAGATCAGCGGGAAAAGCAGTATGGTATGCATGAGCGGGATTTCGTCCTCGATGATGATGAAGAATGAGAGCAGCAGCGTGGTGAACAGCACATAGGCGGTTGACGGCAGTATGACGCGGAAGAATTCTATCGCGAGACGTTTGGCTATGAGCGGCGGCGGCGGCGCATAGGTTGTTTCCTCGGCGAAGAATGCGTCACGGCGTTCGCGTTTGGGAAGGAATACCGCCGGCGTACCCACCCATGAGGTGCCGTCTTTGACCGTGCTTTCCGGCGGGAGTGTGAGACAGCCGATGAGGCAGTCGCTGCCGACCGATGTGCCGATGGGGATGAACGCGCTGTTGCCGATGAATGTCCGCGCTCCGATGGCGGTTTTTTTCAGTGTCATCATGCCGTTTTCGACCTTGGCGGCACCGAGCCCCACGCCGTCGGCGATGAAACTCCGGTCATTAATCGACAGAAGATCCGGCAGGATGAACGATGCGGTGGAAACCTCGGCCCGGCTGCCGAGTTTGACGCCGAGTGCCCGATACCACGGCAGGAGATACAGCGTTGCATACAGCGAGCCGAGCATGCCGAGACTGATCTCCATGAACTTATCGAACAGCCATTTACGCATGCGGAAAAAGCTTTTCAGCGGATAGACGCCCGTCTTCATCCGCCCGACGACGATCCACTTTACCGCGATGATCTGAAGCATCGACAGCGATACGAAAATGATTCCCACGAATGGCGCGGACAACAGGTAAAAGTAGTTTTCCGTCGCGTAGTCGATATTGTACATGAACATGACGCCGGGGAATATCGGCAGAAGCCCGAGCACCGGCAGAATGAAAAAACTGGCGCTGTAGAAGAAGAGTGCAAACGCTTCGGTGAGAGCGTTCCGGGGCCGGTGATGATGAACCGGCTGTACCGGCGTGTGATCTTTACGTGCCGGAGAACCGCGCCAGCGTTCATATGCACCCACCGTCATGCCGGTTGCTATGCAGGTAAGATCTTCTATTACGGCATTGTCGCCGATTGAGCTGCCCGCGGCAATGATGGCCCGGATGCCGACGGAAACATTGTTGCCGATGGTCACGCGTCCTATTTTGAGCAGCCCGTCCTCGATGCTGTGGCAGGAAATGTTCGCCTCGCTGTTGAGTGACGAGTTATCGCCGATGGCAAGTGTATCGAACCCGGCGATGAGGTCGGAATCGATATAGACGTCCTTGCCCACGCGGACGCCGAGAAGTTTCAGATAGAATCCGATGAGCGGAGTACCGGAGAGAAAATGCAATGGAATGTTCGACAGCATGCCGCGTACAAAGAGCCAGCGCAGATAATACAGTCCCCACACCGGATGCTCACCTTCGCGCACGCGTCCGAGTACAATCCACTTGAGTGCTATTCCTGTCACGAGCATCGTGGGATATACGAGCGCGAGCGCGGTGACCGCCGCGGCGAGTGATTCTATGTGGCCGTATTCGTAGGCGCGCAGATAACTGTACACCAGGAACGGCGTTACCCACTGCAGCGAATAAAACGCGAAATTGATGATGACGATGAACACTTGAATAAAACCGCTGGCGATGTACCTCCATCCGGGAACCGGGCGGAATGAATCGGCCGGCCGTGCGGATGCAGATGATGCGGTATTTTTCTCCATGGTCCGTTCAAGCAGTTTCGCCATCGATGCTATTGTCGGGTTTTCGTAGAGGTCGCGCATGGACAGCCCCGGCCAGCGCCCGTCCTTGCGCATGCGGGATACGAACTGTGCCGCGAGAAGCGAATGGCCGCCGAGAGCGGTGAAAAAATCGTCGTGTTCGGTCATCGTTGGAAGTTTCAGTATGTCGCACCACGCGCGGAATATGGTGTTCTTTACCGGTGTCCCGAGATCTACGTCCTGTGACGATGCGGCAGCCGGCGGTGTGCGTTCCGGAAAGCCGTTGCGGTTCACCTTGCCGCTGGCGAGTTTCGGCAGCCGGTCAAGTATTTCGATGAATGCCGGCACCATATAGGGCGGCAGCTTTTTCCGGAGGAGTGTAAGCGTTTTCTGATCGTCGAACGCAGTACCTTTGCGTAATGTGACGAAGGCCGCGAGGAAGCGGCTTTCACCTTCGCCCTGCGCTACTACGGCGGCTTCAGCGATGCCCGGTACGGCCACGAGTTCAGCTTCTATCTCGCCCAGTTCAATGCGGTATCCGCGTATTTTCACCTGCGTATCGATGCGCCCGAGATATTCGATCTCGCCGTTGATGCCGATGCGTGCGCGGTCGCCGGTACGGTAGAGGAGGAGACTTTCATCGCCGGTGACCGATGCAAGGCGGTTCATAATGAACTTTTCATGCGTGAGCTCATCGCGATTGAGATATCCGTTCGCAACCCCCGCGCCGCCGATGACGAGTTCTCCGTCTCTGCCGCGGTCGAGTATTGTGCCGTGCTCGTCCATGATGTATGCGGTGTAATTGGGCAGCGGTGTGCCGATGGTGACGGGGACGTCGGGATGCAGGCGGCTGAGCGTTGCGACAACGGTTGTCTCTGTGGGGCCGTAGGTGTTGAAGATTCTCCGGCCCATCGTGAACCACGGCTTGAGGAGATGCGGTATGCACGCCTCGCCGCCGAGAATGAGCAGCCGCACGGTAGGGATATCGCCGTCAAACATCGACAGGAATGACGGGACGCAGGAAAGCACGGTGACTCCGAGCGACGAGAGTACTTCCGGCATCTGCGGTCCCGACTGCATGATGTCGGGAGTGCCTGCGACGAGCGTGGCTCCCGCCTGAAAACACGTCCATATCTCTTCAACCGATGCGTCGAATGCCGGCGAGAAACCCTGCAGTACCTTGTCGGAAGCGCTGATGCGGTAGATGCTCTGTTCGGCGTTGATAAGATGATAGGCGTTGGTGTGGCGTATCATCACGCCTTTCGGCCGGCCGGTTGTTCCGGATGTGTAGATGACATATGCCTCGGCATGGGGCGTGAGCGCGAGCGGGTGCGGTTCCGCGCTGCATGCGTTGATGGCATCGTTTGCGCGGTCGATGAACACGGGCCGTATTTCCCTGTGTTTCACGTGTTCCGCGAATGTTTCGGTGGTGACGATGTATTTCGCTCCGCTGTCATGCGCGATGAATGCAATGCGGTCTGCGGGATATGACGTATCCAGCGGGACATATGACGCGCCTGTTTTTAATATGCCGATGAGCGATGCGTAGAGGCCTATCGATCGGGGTATCAGCACACAGACGCGGTCACCGTAGCCGATACCGAGCCCCCGCAGATAATGGGCGAACCGGTTCGCGCTCCGTTCAAGCGCCGCATAGGTTATTGTTGCGCCGTCGGAGATAACGGCGGTGTTGTCGGGATAGGACTTTACCGAGGATTCGAACAGCTGATGCAGGAGTCCGTCGCCCGGTATCTCCGGGTGCGGATTTGCTAGGAACGATGCGTCGCTCACCATGAAGCTTTCCTGGTCCTGCCTTTCCCTATATCGTACTGATTATACGGCATGAAAAAACGTTTTCCGATGCATTCGACGGGCATGGCGGTGATAAAGTTCCCCGGAATGATGTCTGTCAATTCGAACGCCTTCGCGGCAGCTCCGGCTATCGCAGGATAAATACGCGGAATTTCCCGTTTGCAATCATGAACCCGCAGGGGCTCCAGCCGTCGCGGGCCTTTTTGGTGAGATCGGCCTCAAGTTCATTGATGTTGTTATAGGTGGTGATGTCGTATTCTTCGATCTCAAGTTTCGGCCATTTCAGGAAAAAGACGGAAACTTCGCCGGTAACTGAATTCCAGTTGAAGCCCATCGGAAGATAATCTTTCTCGGCGTATTTTTCAAGAAGTGCGTCGAATGCACGCGGGCCTTTGACGTTTTCAAGTTTCCATTCGGTCACTTTCTCGGCGAAGCGTTGATACAGCACATAATTCAACCGCTGTCCCCAGGCCATGTCGCCGGGAATCCATCCTTTTTTCAGCTCCGCATCGATTCCCTTAATAGCCTCGTTCGTCGATTTGTACGTGATGATGCGCCAATCCTTGATTTCCTTATCGGGGTCAACATCGAAGAGGACATAGATACCTTCATATGCGCCTGATTCGATGACCTCGATACCGACGGGCGAATAGCCTTCTTTCATGAACTCTTCAATATCATTGCGCAGTGTTTTTGAATCGAGCGGATACACTTTAAACGTTGCTGCAATAGCCGGCGTTTGTACCTGTGCAGTTGCCAGGGATACAGAAAATATCATCGCGGAGAAAATGATTACCAGAGTCCGGAACATGTGATGCCTCCTCTTGGCGAATGATAATACTATAAGTGATTTTTCATTAGAAATCAAATTTATGTACGCGTTTTTCCCGTGCGGTGTTACTGCTTCGGCTTTATCTCGATGACTACAGACCGGGGCCGGTTCGTCGCAAGCATTTCATCCATCAGGCGTTCGGTTTTCGCCATGAATTCATCCGTTTTGCTGTGCATGGCGATATAATTCGAATATACCGAGCGGTAATATGCCGCATTGCCGCCCGTGGCGTTCTGCGCGATGCGATCGCTGATATACTTCATCACTACCTCATCGTTCGATACGTCCACGTTGGCGCGGCGCATACCGTGTTCCACCTGCCGTATCCCGCGTATCATCCGTTCAGCCCCGAGCCGTTCCCAGTTCATCTTATGAAGCGCCAGCGCGTGCTGCTGATCAGGCCATGCTGCGTTGGTAGCCACATTGATGCCGGCCGCAAGCTCTGCGGATGTGTATGTGCCGATGGCGTTTCCGCCGCAGCTCATGGTATATGTCCCGTCAGCCAAATCGCTTACGGCGATGCGTTCGCTATTGAAGTCCTTGGTCACGGGAACCAGCGCGTCGGCAGCCGCATACGCCCCGGCAACCGGCAGCGGAAGCGACAGCGCGGTATAGGTGAACGATATGCTGCCGTCGCCGACGGTCACTCCGGTTACGGTGCAGTTGCTTTGTATAAGTACTTTTTTAGCTTTCGCATCGATAACGGCGGCGGCCACCGGCGTGTCGAGACCCTGGTCCTTGAGGAACCAGTATGCCATGAGAAAATGGCCGGGCTCACCGGGGTGTACGCGGTCGCGTCCAATCAGTGTCGCTTCGCTGTTGGTCTTCTGAATCTCGATGTTGAGCGCCGTCATCGGTCCGTTGAAGTCGATGACGCCGAGGCCGTATTTTTCAGCGAATGTCCGGCCCACGGAGCCGCAATACGCGAGCGCATCGTTGACGCCGAAAAGGTTTTTTTCCTTTACCGCCACCGTCTGGTCGTACGGCGAGGGCGTGATAACCGTCACGCGCACATTGTTGGATATGAGACGGTTGATGAGGCGGTCCATATTGTTGGTATGTCCGTCGATGGCGCTCTTCCGTTTCGCGAGAAGATCATCCGCAGGCGATTCAACGCCGTAGTAGCCGCGGTTCACGTCGTTCATCGCGAGCATGATGGTGGCGGCGGTGGCCTCCCGCGGCGCGATGTCCCAGTCGTATCGCGAGTTGGCTCCGGAAGCCGTGTCGCCGGAGATGCCGCAGTTATAGAACCGGAATGATTTTCCGGGAAACCGCGTGATATAAAAATCATACACGACCGCGTGATACGAACCGCCGTGTGTGATGCTGTCTCCGATGAGCGCAACCCGGTCTCCATCACGGAACGGTTCGGCTTTTCCCGCCCCGGTGAGCGTGAACGCTGCGATGATAAGCAATGCTGCGGCGGATATGCGGTTAGATTTCATGGCGGCGCTCCTGTTATTCTTTGATGCGCTTGTGCTTATTTGTATCGGCAGAGATAGGCGACATCGCCGTTGGCGGTCACCGTGAATTTTGTGTTTGCGGGGACGATGAAGTGCTGACCGGCTTTGTACGCGCGCGTCTTCTGCCCCGGCACCGTAGCCGTGAGCACTCCTTCGACTATCTCCATGCGCTCCTCGGTGGCGGTTGAGAACTCATAGGTGCCCGGAACGATGACGCCGACGGTGGCATTGCCGGTTTTTGCGGTGAGCGAGAGGCTCTGTACGTTGCCGTCGAAATAGGTGTTGTGTTTCATAACGTGTCCTTCAGTGGATTCTCCGGCCGCAATTCGTGCGGCATACGGATGATGTTGCTAGATACTATCGCGCCGCCGGGAAATGTCAATTATCCAACGCTGCGGCAATTGTTTTTTTTATTCAGCGGCATATAATCTGAAAATCTGAGAAATGAGAGCCGTCATGACTATTTTCGATTTCTGAAAACTGGAGTGGGACACGATGGAATATGCTAAGATTATTGGAACGGGGTCCTATCTTCCCGATGAAGGGGTCAGTAATGAGAAACTGCTTGGAAAGATACAGAACTTCGACGCCGACAAGGCCCGCGCATCACTCGAGCGGGGCGGCGTAGACGTAAGCAAGTTCACGATAAGCGACGTTTTTAAAACATGGGTGAAGGGCGTCACCGGCATTGTGCAGCGGTATTTTACCAAGGTGTCCACCGAAGAGATGGCGGCGATAGCCTCGCGCGAGGCGCTGGCAGCGGCCAATATTCCGGCATCCGACATCGAATACATCATCTTCGCAAGCTTCACGCCGTTCCGTGAGATACCGAATCCCGCGTGCACGCTTGCCGGAACACTCGGCATCAATGCGGGCGGTATTCAGACGAACACGGCATGCTGCGGATTCGTGGATGCGCTCATCACCGCCGACGCATACATCAAGTCGCAGAAATATAAGACCATACTCGTCGTTGCCGCCGAGGCGCTTACCAAGAAAGTGAATTATAACGACCCCACCACCGCGATACTGTTCGGCGATGGTGCCGGTGCGGCGATACTGCAGGCGAGTAAGGCCCCGGGCATCATCAGCACGTTTCAGAAATCCAATTATGATCCGGGCAATATCACGCTCGAGGCTAACGGGACGATCAGGATGGGCGGAGGACCGCTCGTGCTCAAGAAAGCGGTGAACGCCATGAAGGAGTCCGCGCTGGCGGCTCTGGAAAAAGCAAAGACCCACGCGAAACATAAAAACGCCGAAGATGTCCTCATGCACGAAGTGGATTTCATCATCCCGCATCAGGCGAACGAACGCATCATCGACAGCCTGCGCGAGAATCTCGCGGTGCCGAAGGAGAAATTCTGCAAAACGATATCGGAGATCGGCAACGTTTCCGGCGCGTCGGGTGCCATAACGCTCGACAAACTCATACGGGGAAAACTCGCCGGACAGACCGTGAAGCGCGGCAACCGGCTCCTCTTCACCTCGGTAGGCGGCGGGTATACGCTCGGCGCCGTGTACATGATTTACTGACACGGAGAAGAAGCGGAATAAAATGTCAAACTACAATGTCGCGATAATCGGGACGGCGGGACACGGCGGATATGTGAAAAGTGTTTCCGCGGATAACGCGTTCCGCATAAATATCACTGCCGTTTCGGGGAATGCGAATGAACTGACGGTACTCACCGCGTCGTATCCGGGAGCGGTGCCGTATGCGTCGCTTGTGGAACTCGTCGCCAAAGAGCGCATCCATATCGCGGTGGTCAATCCCGAATTCTCGCTTCTCGCCGAGACGGCGTCGCTCTTCATAAGGAACCGCATACCCGTGTTCATGGATAAGCCCTTTGCGCTTTCGTATGAAACACTCGCTGAGCTCGCGGCGCTTGCGAAGCAGTACCGCACACCGGTGTATCCGATGTTCGATATGCGCTACCGCGATGCATTCTACACCGCACGCGCTCTCGTCAGGTCGGGCGCCATCGGTGAGACGGTGCTGATAAGCGCGCAGAAGTCGTACAAGCTCGGCGAACGCGCGCCGTTCTTCCGTTCACGAAAGACCTACGGCGGCACGATACCCTGGATAGCCATTCATGCGGTCGATTTCATCCGCTATGTAACCGATGTCCGCTATACATCCGTCAGCGCGCGGCATACGGTGCTGGGCAATGCGGGTCACGGCGAACTTGAAAGTGCCGCCGTGATGAACTTCACCACAGCGGGCGGTGCGCTTGTTTCGGTGACGGCTGATTATCTGAGGCCCGGTGCGGCGCCGTCGCACGGTGATGACAGGCTCCGCGTGGCCGGAACGAAAGGCGTCATCGAGATACGCGGCGGTAAACTTTTCATCATCGATGCGAAGGGCGAACGCGATGCCGCGCTTGATCATCCGCCGCGGCAGATATTCGACGATGTCATCGCCTGCGTCGAGGGAAATACCGATACGCTCACGGATGCGTCCGACGGATTTTACGCCACCGCCGTTTCATTGGCCGCGCGCGACAGCGCCGACCGCGGAGAGACTGTATCGCTCGATGCGGCAGCGCAGTATCTTGTTTCGTGAAAAAAAAGTAACCATCCGGTGATTATATAATGAGCACATCCGTCTGCCGCGCAGCCGTCATCAGCGACATCCATTACGACGCTACACCGAGTTCCGTAGCTTCACGGAAAAGCGAATATGGGGCGATACTGCTGCGGAAAGTAGTGTATCGACTTGCAACGCAGATACAACCCGATGTGGTCATCGTCCTCGGTGACCTTGTCGATAAACCTGCTGCACCTGACGCCGAAGAAAAGCTCCGGGAACTGAAATCAATCCTCGATATGCTCAAGCTTCCGGTCATCGTCATTCCCGGCAATCACGATCCCGACCGTGCGGTGTTCAATCGCGTGTTCGGGCCGCTCCCGGACTATGTGGACGTCAACGGCACGCGTTTCGTCTGTTTCGATGATGAGGAACGCCCCGGATACAACGCACATCGTTCTGCCGCTGACATCGCACGTATGCATGCGGCGCGTTCCGGATTTGACGGCAGACTTGTTGCACTCTCGCATGTGCCGCTGTTCCCGGCCGGAGCACTTCCGTCGCCGTACCATTTTATCAATGACGCGGAAGTCGTTGCCGCACTTGAGATGGACCGATACACGGCGGCAATCGGGGGGCATCATCATCCCGGTTCGGGGCCGTCAGAAGTGCGCGGTGTCACGTATGTCGGTGCTCCGGCAGTGTGTGAATCGCCGTTCCCGTTCCTGCTCGCGACGTTCGGTGATGACGTCAGCATTGCACGGCATGAACTGAAACTGCCGTCGACGCTGTCGGTATGGGATACGCATGTGCATACGCAGTTCGCGTACTGCTCGGAAAATATGGATGTGCGGCGCACACTCGATATCGCCGGTATGATGGGGCTTGCCGGTGTCTGTTTCACCGAGCATTCGCTGCATCTCTATCTCGATAAAAAAGCCCTTTCGTCGCGCGATGCGTACGCCCGCGGCCTTGAGAATCCGCTCTGTACGCGCACCCGCGCCGAAGGTTATTTCGAACTGCTCGACCGCGAACAGGTGGCATTGTCATCACGCGGTCTTGAGACTGATATTGATTTTAATGGCAAGCTCATCCTCGATTCCCGCGACCGTACGCGCGTATCGCTTCTCATCGGGAGCGTGCATGAGATACCCGAAGGCATGAAGCCGCGTACGGAGCCTGTCGACACCGCGCGGTTCATCGATGAGTTCATGGCGACATCGAAAAAATTATGCGAAAGCGGCATTCAGATACTCGCGCATCCCTTGCGCATGTTCGACCGCAAGCATCTGCCGATACCCGAGTCCGTCATCCCCGGTCTTGTGGATATGATGAAGACGAACGGCGTTGCGGCGGAGATCAATTTTCACACGCATAATCCGCCGGTGTCCTATGTGCGCGAATGCATTCGTCAAAGCGTGCCGCTCGCGTTCGGTTCGGATGCGCATAATCTCTATGAAGTGGGCGAGTTCTCGCGGCATATCGCGGTGGTGCGGGAAGTGGGGTATGAGGGTAACATGGAAAAGGTTTTGTATCGGTTCCCGGACGCGGGCGTGGTGTGATGGCGGCTGACAAGTGATTTGAACAAGGGGTCATCCCTCGACTTGCTTCGACTACGCTCAGCACAAGCCGCTCGGGAACCGTGACCCCTTGTTGCCCGAGACGTTGCGTTAGCATTCGTGTACTATCATCGCCCGCTGTATCTCACATCCCCTCAAGGCAGTCATGCATCCCTTCGGGGCAGTCATCTTTTGTACAATTACCGGGTTCAATCGAAGTGCATCGAATCTATCGTACCGATGACCGGCACACTCGTTACGGCGCGTCGGATGGCTGATATATTCGGGGTTGGCGGGCAAATACTGCTGCGGATACTTTTAAATTATTTTTCCGGCCTTTCTTTCCCATTTACTCAACGCACGATAACGAAGGAAAGAAATGTCTTTCGAGAAATCGGAGCATCTGTTTGAGCAGAGTATTCCTCAGCCGGAGCACGAACGTCTATTAGAAAAAATACTATAAATTATACAAAACAGCATGCGAGTTATGCTCCGATTTCGAGAAAGACATTTCTTTCCGAGTTCCAACGTGCGATCTCCTTCTCGCGCTCCGCGCCCGCAGTGCGCCCGCATTGACGAAATTCCTTTTGCGCGTATAATTACTGCAGAATACAACACCAACGAGGAGCTCCTTCATGTTCAAGTATATCACCAGCGGCGAATCACATGGCCCGTGTCTCACAGCGATAATACAGGGCGTGCCGGCGGGTGTGGAGATTGACGAAGAGGATATCAATATCGATCTGAAGCGGCGGCAGTGCGGTTACGGCCGCGGCGCGCGCATGCAGATAGAATCCGATCAGGTGCTATTCCTCGGCGGCATACGCAACGGCCGCACCACGGGAGCGCCGGTGACATTGCAGATTCAGAACCGCGACTGGGCGAACTGGCATAAGAAACATGTTGAGAAGTTCACCGTGCCCCGGCCCGGTCATGCCGATCTCATCGGTTCGCTGAAATATGAGACCGACGATATCCGTGATATCCTCGAGCGTTCATCCGCACGTGAAACGGCGATACGCGTTGCGGTGGGCGGACTTGCCAAGACCATTCTCGGTTATTTCGAGATAGCCATTCATTCGCACACGGTGGAACTCGGCGGCATAGCCGCGCGGAAAAAACCGGGCGACTTCAAGAAATTCGTTGACACGGTGGAGAAATCGGAATTGCGCTGCTACGACAAGGACGCCGAGAAGAAGATGGTGCGTCGTATCAAAGCGGCGCAGAAGCAGGGCGATTCGGTCGGCGGTATTATAGAAGTAATCGTAAAGAACACGCCCATGTGTCTCGGCACCTATTCAACATGGAACGACAAGATCGATGCGCTGCTCGCGTATTCGCTCATGAGCATACAGGCCATTAAGGGTGTCGAGGTGGGCCTCGGATTCCGCGCAGCGCGTATGCTGGGTTCGCAGATGCACGATGAGATCTATTACAGCGAGGAAGGCAAGCGCTACTTCCGCGAGACGAACAACGCGGGCGGTATCGAGGGCGGCATGACGAACGGCGAAGACCTCATCGTCCGCGCCGCGATGAAGCCGATACCCACGCTCATGAAGCCGCTCAAAAGCGTCAACATCGACACCAAGAAACCATCGCTTGCAACCACCGAGCGGAGCGATGTCTGCGCGGTACCGGCGGCCGGCGTGGTCTGCGAAGCGGTGGTTGCCATCGAACTCGTGAACTCGCTCATCAAACGCTACGGCGGCGACAATATCAAGATGATGAAACGTCACATCGATATCGACGGGGACGCGATTCGCAAGAACTGACGGATAGATCGTGACACTCAACGTACATTCGATAGAAAGTTTTTCCACGGTAGACGGACCCGGTGTCCGATATGTGGTATTCCTCAAGGGCTGCGCCTTCCGCTGCATGTACTGCCACAATGTCGACACCTGGGACAATGCCGGCGGGAAAGCGGTGCCGATTGCCGACATCGTCTGGGAAGTGAAGAAGAACGTCGCGTATCTTACGCCGAACAGGGGCGGCATCACCGTTTCCGGCGGCGACCCGATGGAACAGCCGTCGGCGGTGCGCGATCTGTTCAGTGAGATAAAAGGACTCCCGATAACAACCTGCATTGACACGGCGGGGTATCGTCTTGACGATGACGTGAAATCGCTGCTGTCGGTAACCGATCTGGTGCTCCTCGACATGAAACAGCCCGATGCTGAACGGCATCGTGAGCTTACCGGTCACCGTAACGAGACGGTGCTCGCCTTTCAGGATTATCTTGACGCGATGAAGATAAAATACTGGCTCCGTTTCACCGTCGTAGAAGGCGTCAATGACGACGATGCGACACTGGCGCTTCTTCGCGAGCGCATTGCGAAACGTCCGATGCTGGAACGGTTTGAAGTGCTGCCGTATCATACGCTCGGTGCTTACAAATGGAAGGAGCTCGGTATCCCGTACCGGCTCAAAGACAAAAAGCCCGCATCCGCGGCGACCGTCGCCCGTGTCTGTGCGTCGATGAAAGATATCATCGATGCCGATGGAAAACCGCTTCCATAATCGTCGTTACCACGAGAGTGCAATACGCGCTTTGAGCGTTTCGTCGGTGAGCATGCTGCCGCTGTCATACACCGCTTTCATCCGGTATTTGAGATTAACCTCCACTGCGGTGAATAGTTTTACGCGAAGTGTTACGAGTCCGAGCATGCCGTATCCGCTGAGTGCTGCCGACGCATACTCGCCGGGAATATCTTTTTCCGCGGTATATATCGTCCGTCCGCGGGCATCGAAGTACATATATTCCCCCGATACCGATATCCATGACGGCGGCAGTACCGTCACCTGTGCTATAGCCACATAACCATGCGTTGTATCAGCATCGACACCAAGCGAGTATATTCCTTTTACTTTCATGAGTACCAGATTGTTTTCGTACGCCGCACTCACCGCGGTGTCCGATGAGCTCACGATGGTTGCCGTATCGGATACTGCAACACGTTCGCGTATCTGTATGGTCATTTCGTGAAACGGCGAATAACTCAACGCGACGGCGGACAACGCCTTGCCGTCAGGAGTATCCTCCCCGTATCCCGGCCACAATTTCTGATACATATCGAGATACCACCGCAGCGAAAGCCCCCGGGCGATGTTCCAGTCAACCGCGTTATAGAGTCCGTATTCACCGCGCGGTTCAGCGGATGAGAACGCCTTATTATGGAAGACGGGCATCCGTTCATGGTAATAACGGACGGACGTCATCCAGGAGAATTTTCTTTTATCGAAGACGATGCCGCCCAGAAATCCCGGTGCTGCGGTAAGCGCCGCGCCGGTAACCCACGGGTGCTCTCCCTCGGGTATAATCGGAACTGCGAATTCGCCGAACAGCGTAAACGGATCCATCGACCAGTTTCCGTGAAGCGAGATGCCGCCGTATGCGTTGCCGGAGAAATCAAACCGGTTATATGCGGCAGGCGCGGGTATCACCGGATACTGAAAGCGCGCGTACACTGCGGTGATGCCGATGCGTCGCGTCATGCCGGCATAGAAATCAATCGTGCCGCCGGCGATGGTTTCCACCTGCATGTTTCTGTTCGAACATGCGCTGCCGCTGTCGTGGAGCGGAGGATATTCCTCCATGCTGCGGACATGTTCTACCGGCGTGTCATAATATCCTGAAAGAACCTTCGCATCGCTTTGAAAGAGACCCGCAAAGCATGACAATGTGATCGGGGCCGGAGCCGTCGCAACCACCATGCCGTTGAAGAATGTCTCGGCGCCGCCGCGGTCGGGCTGTATGCGGTGCTGCTTCTCATATTTCACGGGTGCGCTGTCGCCCGGTGATGACGCATAGCCCGTGGCGAACAGAAGTTTCTGGCCGAACGAAAGTGTCAGCGCACCCGCGCCGACGGTGCGTACCGGTCCCGCCGGTGTTGCGAATATGCTCATCTTTATCGTGTCGGCATAATCACGTTCACGCGCGTCATGTCCGATGAGCGCGTTCATTTCCAGAATGCCGGGGACGGAAATGCCCAGGCGGTGCGTTATCGCGAACGGGTTGCCCGATGCACATTGTCTTGCTAGTCCGGTGAAATAGTCCTGTGCAATCATCGCATGTGCGTTGTTGGTAGACCGCAGCGCCGCGGCTGCCGTTGTTGCCAGAAAAACACGCAACGGCATTTTGAAATCACGTTCATGTACGGTGATGAACAAGCGCACTATCTCATAGGCATCTTCCGTTATAATGTTTGCATCGATGAGCTCATAGGTTGCGGTGAACGGTTTGACGGTGCGAAGCCGGATTATTTCGGCAGCGGCGGCAGCGGAGATGAACGGAATATCGACAAGTATATCGAATGGTGCCGTGTTGATGTTCGCCGGCTCGTCGAACAGACGTTCTAGCTCGCGAAGGCGTTCCTCAGCATCGGATTCGTTGTTTATCAATACGTCACGGTAACGGTCGAGAACGGTTTCGAACGACAGCCCCGGAAGCAGCGGGATGCACAAAAGCAAGAGCATAACCGCATGAGCAGCGGTACGATGTGTGCGGAATGTATGGCATTTCTTATGTGCGGACAAGGTTCTGTGTTCAGTGATGATGAGACGTGTCATAATACCTTGCCGGCGCGGGCATCTGTTCCGGTATTCGCCGATGGGAAGACGAACGTTACTGCTGCTGAGATGACATGCGATATGCCGAGTTCCGGGTGTATGAGCATTGCATAATCGAATTGCGTCTGCCCTATGTGTATGCCGAATCCGAATCCCGCGGACATCGGTGCCGATGATGCGCCGACGCGAAGCGCAATGGCGTCGAACAATACATATTCAGCACCCGACCGTATCGAAAGTGTGTCAGCAGAGATGTCTATGGATGCGCATATGGCGAACGCCGGCGTAAGCGCATACCGGCCGTCCGCTTTCAGTGAGACAGGAGTTGTTTCCAGGTCGCCGAATGATGCGCAGCGGCTCACTGCAATGCCGATTGATGATGCCTTTGAAAATCTGAACGATATTCCGGTGTCCAAAGAAAAACTTTCTGCCCGATAGTCATCGAGGGCAATGGCGTAACGGTGTACGGCGTATCCGAACGACAGCGACGGCGTTATCGCCAGCGCATGAACGAAATGTACGTTATCTTCCCTGTAAAACGGGAGCGCGAATGCGTCGTAGGAGATGCCGCCGGACGACCACGGCGTCCCGAACGAAATCAAACCGCTGTACGTCATGACATCAGCGGTGTCCAGATACGGCAATCCCCATGACCCGAGGATGGAAATACCGTTCGTGAAAAAGCCGATGTCCGCGGGATTTGCGCTGTCAACGACGTTATTGCATGCTGAACCGCCGGGAACCAGCGCACATGCGGAGGTGAACCGGTGTGATTCGTACGCGGTAAGCATACACGAAGTGAAAAGACATACCAGTGCAGCTCGCATGTCAGTCCCTTACGGCGAAATAGTATCGTGCGAAAGAGCTCGCGCCGGCGACGGCATCCACTGCCGAAATCTGAAAATAATAAAGATCAGGCTTCAATACCTGTGTACCGACAGCGCCGTTGAACGTAACTGACGCGGGCGTATTGCCGGCCGGACTGAGCGCCTGTGCGACAGCGCCGAGACAGCGGCCGTTTTTTGTGAACACGCGCACATCGCATGTCGCCGTGCCGGTGACGGTGAACGGTATGGTGAGCGGTCCCTGTCCTCGTGTGAAGACATATTTCGCGCGGGGTATGGTTACCGCAAGCGTCCCCGGCGATACAAGTGATATGCTGTTGCTTGCGCCGGGCGTTGCGTAGAGCTGTGAGGTATAGACGTTGGTGATACGTATGCCGGATTCCGTTTCAGAAGCGGTATAGGAAACCGGTGACGCGGTGCGCGCATTGCCCCAATTCTCCTTCATGAGCGCCGGTCTCCGGTATGATATCCGCTCCATCGAGATGAAGTCATTGTTGGTGATTGTTGCCGGTATTCCGTTCTTAGTTCCGCAGCGGGTTACCGCGGTGATATACGTGTCCCGCGAATATGCGGCGGTATCGATGCTGTTTCCGCTCGCGTCGACGAGTGCGAGCGTCTGTTCCTGCGCGAGTCCGCCGAAGTCGCAGGTGATTACTGTCATGAGCGGTGAGCTCAGATTACCGTAGACGTTACGAAAATCATTCGATGAACGGGCGATGACACAGAAGCCGTTGGCCGGGATCACGCAGAACGGGATGTCATAGATGGAAGAATTCGGACTGCTTTCGCTCCATTTGTGCAGTTTGCACGATGATACTACGAACGGCGTGCTGCCGGTATTATGCAGTTCTATCCATTCGGTATAACGGTTGCTGATGCCCGCGGGGGCGAGTATGCGGAAGCTGTCGTTGATATACATGATTTCTGAGAAATATATCGTGCCGCTGCCGTGTCCGATGTTCCCCTTGACGGAAAACTCCGTTGCCAATGCGGGCAGCCTGTCGCCGGTCACTGAAGCTCGATGCGGTCCGGTGTGTCGTGTGCGGAAATAAAATATTCCTGATCGCCCGCCGCTGATATCCATACTTATCGTATAGTCGCTTTTTGAATAGTTCTGAAGCTTTTGATAATGCATAATGTCGATGTCATCCCGGATTGACACCGTCACACGCCCGCTATAACCGGGATCATACGTGCCTGCCGTGTTCATCGCGAAAACTTCCACCGGGAACGGGATGCCTGCGGTCGGCGTTATCTCCGGAAAACGCAGAGCAAATATTACTGCCGCGCCTTGTGTGAGCGACGCGGTGAGCGCATTGCTACATCCCGGCGTGCTGCCCGACGGTGCAGCCGTCGATGAACCCCAGTTCGAGACGCTGTCACACGCATACGGGTTGATGCGTTCTGTCGATATGCCGTATCGTATGCCGTAATCGGGAATGGCGTCCGGTATGCCCGGTGTGCCGTATGAATCAGCGATGACACCCGCCGGTGTTTTCAAAACGACGCATTTTTCGGAAGATATGTATGTGCTGCCTTCCACCAGCGATGCCGCATTCACGGTCAGAAGTACCGTTCCTGAAGGAATATCGATTGTGTCTTCGCAGCGATAACCGCTGTCAAGTATGACGGCATAACCGTGCGCCGGGATGACGGTCGTATTAGTGATGATGCCGGCTGCGATGTTCGTGAACGCTGTACTTTTTGCACCCCAGGGGATGATGCTCCGTCCGTTCGTGTCCGCATGGTTTGTGCTCAATTTATAGCCGGCAATATCTGCAGGCGTATCATCGCAGTTGTACAGTTCAACCCATTGATTGTAATAAAGACTTGCGCGGGACCGCTGATAGATTTCATTGATGACCACTGCCGCGTGTGTCATGCCGGACGCAAGAAGCAGTGCCGCCGCGAGTATTATCCTCAGGTTCATTGCCCGCTACGTGCATAGCCGGCGTTCAATGCGTCCCCCTCGCTTTTGAAATAGATGAGTTTATCCTGCGATGTACGTGCGAGAATACTGCGGTAGCGTACGTCACCCGGCAGATAGAACTTCCGTGACGCGCGGTTGCCGATGAGACAACCCTCGTCATATGCGGCAAGAGCGATTGTGTTTTCGCGTTCGGCTTTAGCCATCGCTTCGTGCTTGATGCGTGCCGCGAATTCCTCGGGTGATTCTTTGAGCGTAAGTTCCGGTGACCATAATCCGCGCCGTTGCCGGGATGCGGTCATATATGCTTGTATCATTCCGGCATTGACTGTGTTTGATGTCATTCCCGTTGACGGAAGCGCAAATCCATCGGCAAGCATTTTCTCATTTATTGAAACGACGGTCCCCGGTACGTTGATGATGCCCTCGCATGACAGGAAGCCGTTCGTACGGATGAAGCGTACCGTCACGGCGTGGCGCATAATCTCATGGGCGATGAACTGTCGTGTATACGCAAGCTGCGGATATTGCGAACGATATCCCTGATACGGAGCGCGTATGCCGTAGAGGCGGACGGTGCACAGTTCGTTCATATTCGATACGGCAATACGGACCGTGTCGCCCGATACGATTTCATGGACGATGCCGGAAAAAGCCCCTTTTTTGATAATGTCATCCATTGCCGTTGCGGCAAGTCGGTAACAGGCGCGTTTAGCCTCATCGTCAGGGGCTTCCTGCAGGAACTTCCTGAGCGGTATTTCCGATGCCTCGCGCCAGAGCTCCTCATAACGGCTTATGTATCTGCGTGCGACGTTTTTCGACTTGATGATTACCGCGTTTTCGTCGTTGCGTTCAGCGTTGAGCGAGAAGTTGAACGAACCGGTGAGCACGGTGTCGTCATCGAGCATAATGCATTTATGATGTATCTTTGCCGCATCGTTATCCTTGGCGATATAGGACAGCCGCTGGTCCTTTAAGATGTCATAAGGAAGCAGCCGTTTTGTCTTCGCGAGACCGTCGGTGAATGTGTCGTCGAATATACCGCTCACGATGACGCCGTCACGTTCACGTTCGTTCATAGCATAGGCGAGCGGTAATGATGAAAACGCAAAGCAGAGAAATCGGATGCGGTCGCGCGCCTTTGCTACCGCCGCGGTATAATGCCCCGTGATGCCGTCCCCGGGCGAGAAATACACCTCGACCGGAACATCACCTACGGTGAACCGGTTCTGCTTCGAGGCGAGCTGCCCGGGGAACGTGAGCGGGTCCACGAGCGAGAGATAGTGCTCGTAATACCTCCCGGCAACGACTGCATCCTCGATAAGGATGCAGTCGTTGTAGTTATAGAAAAAACCGCGTTCGGTTATATTGGCGGACCCTATCCACACCCTTCGTATATCCACCAAAATGAACTTGTTATGCATAAGACTGCCGCGCCGGTCGAAACGGACGGGAATGTTTGCCTTCGATAAAATTGACAGCGCGGCGCCGTTCCTCGGATTGTTCGTGGCATCGCTTTCCATGAAGAGCGATACCTTCACGCCGTTCTGCTTTTTCGCGGCGAGCCGTGCGGCGACGTCGATGAGGTCCATCTCGTAGAGGCAGAGATGTATCGATTCCCGGGCGCTGTCGATGTACCGGATGAAATTGGTATACGCACCGTTCATGTCATTCGCCGCTGCCGGCGTAAAGTACACCGATATCGGCGCTGCGGATAGCATGGCGCACGATAGTGCGAGTATGCCCGCCCGTTTGACTGCTGATGTATATCGGAACATCCGGAATCCTTACCGCGGCACGTCGCCGCTTTTTTTTTCGTCGCTCACATTATGCGCAGAAACGGCGGGAAAGTGTAGAGTATGAATATACTATTTTGCTGTTTTTCGATGAGTATATTTATACTCTAGGTGCCGATTAGTGATACATATTCTACAAAATGAAGCGTATCGTCTATTGAAAAATGATTTTTGGTGTGTATACTCTTAGCGCGGGACATAACCCGCAACCCAAAAGGATAAAATGATAGCATACCAAGGAAAATACGCGCATGGATGCGCGGAGTATTACCTGGCTCCCGCGCTAACGCCGAGCGCAAGCGGTGGCGGATGCAGCGCGAGAGCGACAAAAATGCAGTGGAAATATTTTGCGCAGAATGTGTAAACTATGAGAAGTAATAGTAAAAGGACAACAACATGAGTTTTTCAGTAAAAGACATCACCAAAGCGATACCGCAGCGTGTTATTACCATAGCGCTTTTCGCGGTGCTCGGACTTTTGTTTTTCAATCAGATTGGCAATACGCTTATCAAGTTTTTCGACGATACGTTCCATATTACAATCATCAAAGACTTCGCACTTCGCGGCGATATTCTCGATCTGCGCGATCCGTTCCTCGGGCTGATGTATTTCGAAAAGCCGCCGTTCATGATAGTCCTCTCTGCGGCGGGTCTCAAGCTTTTCGGATTTAATTCGTTCGGAGCAAAAATTTTCATCGTACTCTACTGCTTTTTGTCGCTGGTGATAGGCTATGTCGTTCTTCGGAAACATACCAGCGAACGTACTGCAATTCTCGCTACGATCATTACCGGTTGTGCGCAGCAGATACTTCATTTTTCGCGACGTGTTGGGTTTGACGGCGTGCTGGCGGCATCGCTCTATATTGCGTTTATTTTCTTTTATTTTGCACAGGAACGCCGCTGGTACTATTATATGTTCGGACTCACGCTCGGCCTTGCCGCCATGACCAAAGGCGTGTCCGGCATCATTCCCGTGGCGGCACTCGGTATGTACCTGCTTGTATCACCCAACGGACGCGCGCGGTTCAGGCATCCGGAACTCTATCTGTCAGTCATTCCGTTTGCGCTGGTCGTTGCGCCGTGGCATATCGGCATGCTCATGCGGCACGGCGATTCCTTCGTCACCATGTATTTCTGGCGGCGGCAGATGAGTTATTTTCTACCCGGCAACATGATAGTGCAGAATATGCCGTCCTGGGGCTGGGAAGTGAGCGCTAAAAAGATACTTGAGAATTACTGGCCCGCACTACCGCTGTTCATCTACGGCATCTATCGAACCATACGCGATATCGTCACAAAACGCTTCGACAACATTTCCGATCTCAGGCTGTATGCGCTGACATGGTTCGCCGTGATATTCGCTGTCTATCAGGCGGCAAGTGTCAAACGGTATGCGTATATACTTCCCGTGTACGGGGCTATGGGCGTGCTGGCCGCTGCCTCGCTTGCCGGGCGGAAGTATGAAAAGCAAGTCGTTATTTTCTTTTCAGTATGGGCGCTGCTTTTAGGTATCGTTTCATTCACGCCGCTCTGGAAGGAGATGGACGGCTCCGGATGGGAGGAACATCGTCCGGTGCTTGAACGTCTGGCAAAGGACGGTCAGCCGTATGCGCTGTTCCCCGCGTATCCCGGCGGTGTTACCTGGCTCTATAATGGATACGCATTTCATGCGCCGTCGTTCACGAATGTGAGTGCTGACAGTCTTGTGCCGTTCTATACATCCTGCGGCAGGATAGTGCTCGCGACGAACGATATCGCATTGCTTCCCGCACCGATACGTGATAACGCGGTTGAGGTATTCAGAACGAACGGACTTGTGATAGTACAGAAAAAATAGCTATTCGTATGACGCGGCCGATCGGCCGGCCTTTTTCTGCGCGTGATGATGCTTGTCGTCGAGCATTTTATTCTTCGCGCGTTTCGAGCGCTTGCGTTTCTGCCGGCGTATCTTTTCCCGGCGCATCTGTTCTTCGGACAGCCGTCCGCTGATGCGTTCATCGAGCTTTTCCGCGATCATGCGGCGTGCGAGGTAGCGGTTGAGCGGCTGCGAGCGCGTGGTCTGGCATTTCACTTCTATGCCGCTCGGCAGGTGCTTGATATAGACCGCCGTGGATGTTTTATTGATGTTCTGGCCGCCATGTCCCTGCGCGCGGATGAAATGTTCTTCAAGGTCGTTCTCGCGCATGCCTACTTTCGCCATCAGCGCGGCGAGTGCCTGCGCTTTCTGTATACCGATACCGAAGTCCATATCGCCTCCTCAGCCGTTGTCTTCCGGCGGAAGATGCGCGGATGCTTTTATCTGTTTTTCGTGTGAAATTGAAACGGAACCGGCTTTTGCGCCGCATTCCTTGTGTACATCACGGGCGTGGCAGTATACCACCTGCGCGCTCGATGCATTCCTCATTTTTGAGTAATGCACGGCGACTCCGGCCGCTTCCTCGATGTCTTTCCGGTCAGGTTCAGTGTCGCCGCATTGCAGCACCACATGACTTCCGGGAAATCCGTGTACATGGAACCAGAGGTCGTTCTGTTTGGCGACGCGGAAGGTGAGGTGGTCGTTGCTGAAGTCGCTCTGACCGGCGAGTATGATAAGCCCGCCGGAACTCAGATATCGTTTGATCCGTATTGCGTTATTGTTACTGCTCATAAATCAGAAAGATCCTGCGTTACGGTAATTTACTTCCGCGTCCCGCCTGATAGAGCGTGTACCACTCATCGCGGCTTATCGGCGTGTCGATAGCGGCTACACAGGCGCGTATGCGGTCAGGATCACGCGTGCCGATGACGGGCTGGAATTTTGCAGGGTGTTTCAGGAGCCACGCGATGAGTATCGTTTCAGGCTGAACGCCTTTGTCAGCGGCCATGGAACGTACTATCTGCGCTGTGGATTCGATGTGCGCGGCGCGCGGATCGTCCTGTCTGATCTCTCTGCCGCCTAGTAGGCCCTTCGCGAGCGGGCTCCACGGCTGAATGGTTATCTCATGCTTGCGGCAGTATTCGACTGTCCAGCCGCCGCCGGTGAGATGCGCATTGCCGCTGATGTTCCAGTTGACGCCGTCATCGAGCGGAGCGGTATGCAGAAGGCTCAGCTCGATCTGGTTGGCGACGAACGGTATCGGCACCTTGGTGGTCAGGAGTTCTATCTGCGCGGCACTGTGATTGCTCACGCCGAAATTGCGCACTTTGCCGGTCTGTTTCAGACGCATGAACGCCTCGGCAATCTCGTCCGGTTCGGCGAGTACGTCCGGGCGGTGCAGGAGCAGCACGTCAAGATAGTCGGTGCCGAGACGCGCAAGCGAACCGTCAACGGATGAGAATATCCACTCGCGGCTGAAGTTGAAGCGGGTGGGCATGGCGGCGCTTCCGGGCTGAATGCCGCACTTGGTTTGAATATGTATTCCCTTACGGTCGATCTTCCGTTCCTTCATCCACTGACCGAATACGGTCTCGGATTTGCCTCTGCAGTAGATGTCGGCATGATCGAAAAAGCGCATTCCCGCTTCGTAGGCGGTGTCGAGCGCCGTGAACGCGCGGGTGCGGATGTCGTCGGTTACCGGTGCGTCGTCCCAGCTTCCGCCGAGCGGCATGCAGCCGTAGGCGATGCGGCTGACGGTGAGTTTACTGGTGCCGAGCTGGATTGTGGACATGAAAATGCTCCGGAATAATGTTAGCGGAAATGTATGGGGAACGGGGGGAAATTGCAAGGGGCGGAAGGTTCGCGCGTCAAGGTACTCGGGGCAAAATGTATTTCTTCGCACCACGTGCGCTTCAGCCGTCCTTCCATGGACGGGTTCAGCGCGTGCGCGCCTTCGTGGCGCGCGTACGTATGATTAAGATTCATATGTGCAGGAAATCATTATTAAGCGAAGGCTTTGTTAGTGGTGCTCAGAAACACATTTTGCCCCTCGTTTCTCGCGCGGTAGAGTAAAAATACTAAGTGAATGTTGTGTAACGTAGTTACATGGTACATCTGCTGTATCTTCAAGCACGTCCTTGTGCGGGCGGTACGCATCATTTTTACGCGGTACGGATGACTTCGCAGGCGATGATATTTATCCTCGCCTATGTATTGGTATACTTGAGATTTCACTCGGGGAAACCCGATAATAGTGTTGTATATGAAAAAATCATCCGCTCGGCCATGGATACTGATCGCCGCCAGCCTGGTGCTTTCTGCTGCAATGTACGCCCAGTTCAGCATCATCCCGCAGCCGCAGAGTATTGTTACAGGAAGCGGTGTGTTTACACTCACCGGCAATTCGGTGATAATCGCATCGGGCGCGGGTCTCAAAGCGGCACGTTATTGTACCGCGATGATAGCGCGAAACACCGGTATACGCATGGTCATCACGAATGATGGATCGCCGGATGCGGGTGTGATTCTGTTTCAAATTACGAACGGTTCAGCGTTTGGTGCTGAAGGTTATTCGCTTGCAGTGGATGAGCGTGTTATCCGTATCGCCGCCGCAACTGAGGCCGGTTTATTCTACGGTGCACAGACGTTCGGGATGCTCCTTCCTTCCGATGCTGTTCATCAAAGGTCAGCGCAGGGTGCTGTGAACATTCCCGGATGCCGAATTATAGACTCGCCCCGCATGCCCTGGCGCGGGCTCATGGTGGATGCCGCACGGCATTTTTTTACGGTGGATGAACTCAAGCAGTTCATACGTGTCATGGCGCTGCATAAGTTGAACATGCTGCATCTGCATCTTACCGACGACGAGGCATGGCGTATCGAGATAAAAAAGTACCCCTTGCTTGTGAAGAAGGGCGCCTGGCGTTCATCAATCGGTTTCGGTTTTCCGGCTGATGCATCAACTGCTTACGGAGCGGACGGAAAATACGGCGGATACTATTCAGCGTCAGACATCAAAGATCTGGTGGCATTCGCCGCGGAGCATTGTGTCACGATAATACCCGAGATCGACATTCCGGCGCATTCGCGGGCGGCACTTGCAGCGTACCCGTCGTTATCCTGCAAGTCCCGCGATGGTCTCTGGTGTCCGGGGAATGAGGCGACGTATGCGATGCTTACCAACGTGCTTGCCGAGGTCGTCGATATGTTTCCGTCGAAGTATGTGCACATCGGCGGTGACGAGATAGGCCGTCCGCAGTGGTGGCTGTGCCCGAGCTGTAAACGGCATGTCCTGGAAGCCCGGCGCATGCGCGATGACGACAATCTGCAGCGGTATTTTCACTGGCGTATCGGCAGATATCTGGTCTCGCGCGGACGAATACCGCTCGGCTGGGATGAGATAGCCGATGGCGATATATCGGTTCCGGCGGCGGTGATGGGATGGCGCAGCGCTGAACACGGGTACCGCGCCGCACAAAACGGACACGATGTCATCCTTACACCGCAGGAGTACTGCTATTTTGATTACTATCAATCACCATACGGAGAACCCAAAGCGAACGGTGATGTTCTGTCGTTGAAAACCGTATACGGGTTCGATCCAGTGCCGTGGTTATTGGAGAGCATCGGTCCGCGTATTCTCGGTGTCAGCGGGAATTTATGGAGCGAATACATCCCGAATTACCGCCATCTCGAATATATGGCCTTTCCGCGGGCGATAGCGCTTGCCGAGGTGGGGTGGAGCGTGAAACGTGATTGGGACGACTTCCAGCGGAGACTTGCCGTGCACCGGATACGGCTTGATGTAATTGGTGTCAATTACCGCAGATGAATACGTATCGTCGTGACGTTTTTATACGTTCGGCATTGTCGCGTCCAATGTGCCGCAATAAACCATTTTTCCGTTTCATCGTATAATAAAGTGTAGGAACAATTCCGCCGATATGGCCGGCGAACGGGAGCGTAACTGACGTGACGGACCTGAACGTACTCTGGTACAAAGCCGCATATCCCGAACGCTGGCGTGAGGCGCTCATGGATAACGTCTGGCGGGAGTATTACCGGAAGATCGTCGTGTTCATCAGTGTGTCATATGGACTGTCCGGTGCGGCGGATGACCTGGCGCAGGAGGTGATGATGAAAGCGTATGAAGGGCTTGATTCATACGACCGTCGGTATGCGCTTTCCACGTGGCTGTACACCATAGCGCGAAATCACTGCATCGATTATCTCAAGCGCCGCCGTGTGCAGACCGTTACCGTGTCCGGAAACGAGTATGGAACAGCCGATACCGAACGGGATGCGATGCGGCAGGCGTTGGATGACGCTGTCACCCGGTCGCTGTCACGGTGCGGCGTCGACGACCGCGGCATCGCCTATCTCGCGTTGTATGAGCGTGCATCGTATAAGCGTATCGCGGCAGTGTTCGGTATGTCGATTGCGTCAGTAAAAAACCGTGTTCACGCATTGCGTGTCATGCTGAGGAACGATCTCAAGGAGTGGTTATGAAAACGGATGCACATTTTCGCCGGTATGTAGACAGGCGTGTCCGGGCATCCCCGACGCCGCCGTCTCCCTGGCAGGCGCAACGGCCGAATATTCTTGCCGACATTGTTGTATATGCCTCGTTTGCCGTGCTGACTGCCGGGGCATTATTCTTTGTGCAGCCTGAAACACCGCTTTCGGCGGAACTGTCCCGATGGCTTGCGCAGGATTCGGTACAGACTTCATTGCATGATATCTCCGCAACATTGCGGAGGATACACATAAAATAGCGGAGGAATGTTTATGAAAAAGTTCTTCATCATCCCGCTGCTCGCCAGTATGGCGCTTACGGCAGGTGTTATCGCGCTTGAAGGCGGCAGTCTTATGAGCTACCTGGGAATTTCAGCCGCGCTGCTCACCTGCGGCGTGTCATTTCTGGTGCTGCTCACCCAGTATACGCCGGGTGAAATGGGTTCGGCGTTCGCCGCCGCTACTGGTAATGCCGCAGTCTCAGATATGAAAAAGGCGCTTGTGTTCTTTGAAACGATGCAGCGTACGGTCATTGCCGCCGGAATACTGGGGACGATGATCGGTTTTATCTATGTGCTTTCAAAGTTGAGCGATATATCGAAAACGGGCGTCGGCATCGCGCTTTCGCTCATCACGCTGCTCTATGCCGTTGTCATAGTGACATTCATCACCGTACCGTTCATCGGCGCGATACGGAAGAAGCTCGCGGCGTGATGGCGATATAGAAAAAATAAGGTCACGCCCGTTCAGCGAGCTTTTCCCATTTCGCGGTTTCTTTAGCGATTGCTTTTTCCACGACAGTATGACGGGTGGTCTTTTCAGCCAACGCCTCGCGTGTGATATCCGGTGCGGCGAACGCGGCCTCTATCTCTACTTTTTCTTTTTCCAGTTTTGCGATCTTTTCCTCAAGCTGCTTCATTTCACGCTGCTCGTTGAACGTCAATCCCTTTCGCTCGCGCTCTTTCTCGGCAACCTTCGCGCTTTTGCGTTCCTTCGCATGGAGCTCACGGCGTTCATCCGCCCGCTGCTGTCTGCTTTCGGCGAGATATTCGGTGTAACTGCCGTTGTAGCGTATGATGTCGCCCTCGACGTCGAAAATGAAGAGTTCATCCACGACGCGGTCCATGAAATAGCGGTCGTGGGAGACTACGATGAGATTGCCGTCGAACGTCTGCAGGAAATCCTCGAGTATGGACAGTGTCTTGATGTCAAGGTCATTCGTCGGTTCGTCGAATATGAGAAAGTTCGGTGAGCTCATGAGCACGGCGAGGAGATTCAGGCGCCGCTTTTCACCGCCGGAGAGTTCGGCGATACGCGAATAATGCTGCGACGACGGAAAGAGGAAACGCGTGAGCATCTCGGATACGCCCACTTTTTCACCGTCGGTGAGCGTCACATATTCGCCGGACTCGCGTATGAACTGAAGTATCCGCATGTCGTCGTTGAGCGCCCGGTTCGTCTGGTCGAAGTAGCCGAAGCGCGTGTTCAGGCCGATATCGGATTCACCGCTGTCGGGTGCGAGTCTGCCGCTGATGAGGTTGAGGAGCGTGGTCTTCCCGCTGCCGTTCCCGCCCACAATGCCGACACGTTCGCGTTTTCTGAACTTATGCGAGAACTTCTTGACGATGGTCCTGCCGTTATATGATTTTGAGAGATTGATGCAGTCGACGATCTTGCCGCCCTGACGTGACGCCGCGAGCGCGATATCGACGGTGGCGTCCGCTTCATAGAACTCATGTTCCATTATCTTATGCGCCCGGTCTATGTGCGCCTTCTGCTTCGTGGTGCGGGCGCGGGGGCCGCGTTTGAGCCAGTCGAGTTCACGCCGGAGCACCGATGCAACACGCTCGTCCTCGCGCATGATGCTCTGTTCCAGTTCGCCTTTTTTTTCAAGATAATACGAGTAGTTGCCGTTATAGCGGTAAATCCCTCCGCGCCAGAGCTCGATGATGCCGTTGGCGATGGCGTCAAGGAAATAACGGTCGTGGCTCACCATGATAATGGTCTTCGACAGGTTTACGAGATAGTCCTCAAGCCAGAGTATCGTATCCACGTCGAGATGGTTCGTCGGTTCGTCGAGCATGAGCACGTCGGCGTCGGCGATGAGTGCCTCGGCTATGGCTACTTTCTTCGCCATGCCGCCGGAAAGTGTACCCATCTTCAACGACAGGTCCGTGATGCCCAGTTCATCGAGTATGGCCTTGATGCGGTGCTCATGATCCCATGCTCCGTACCGTTCCACTTCCTCGATGGCATGCGCGAGCGCTTCATGCGCCGCCTCGTCGTTGGTGTGTTCAAGCGCGGCCACCGCGGCTTCATATGCCTTGATTGCCGCCACCGCCGGTGTGGCTCCGCTGAAGACGTGTTCAATCACGGTGTCTTCGGGCGCGAATTGCGGCGTCTGCGGCAGAAAACTCACGGTGATCGAGCGGTCCATCACCACGTTTCCCTCGTCCGGTATTTCTTTTCCGGCGAGTATTTTCAGAAGTGTGCTTTTGCCCGTGCCGTTCACGCCGATGAGCGCTATCTTTTCGCCGCGGTCAACGCCGAAGGTTATCTTTTCGAACAGTTTTTTTTCTTGAAAGGCCTTTGAAAGCCCGTTTACGGATATTATATTCATGGCGGGCATTATTCTTTGTACTGGTGTTTATGTCAAGAGCAAAAATGCTTGACGTATTGTTATTCACCGATATACTGTTGATCTGAGAAGACTTAAAAATAAAAAACCTTGTTCCATTCTATTGTGGACGGGAAGTACTATGAATAAAAGCATTGTACTGGGATTATTACTAACCGTTATTGCGGCAAGTGCGGTATTTTCCGCGAGCCGCAAGGCCCGCGTCGCCGTGCTGGAGTTTGCAGCAAAAAGCAGCGTTTCCCGCGGGGAATCCGAAGCGGTGGGCGAATTATTCAGAAATGCGCTGGTGAACTCCGGCGAGTTTGATGTGGTCGATCGCGAGAACATGAACGAACTCCTCAAGGAACAGACACTGCAGCAGACCGGATGCACTGAAACGGCATGTGCGGTGAAGCTGGGACGCATACTCAACGTGCAGTACATGTTCTACGGAACGCTCATGAAACTCGGAAACAGCTATTATATCACCGCCGGCATGGTCAATGTCGAGACATCGCAGATCGTGAAAAGTGCACAGGAACAGACGCCGAATCTTGATAACGTGCTCGATATTATTCAGAAAATGATCGGCACGCTGACGGGGAATCCGGTGACGACAGGCGACAAGCCGCATACGGATGCGGGATTGTCCGCAGCTAAAAACGCAGATGCGGAACCGGTGCGTACCGTAACGGCAGATCGGTTCAATCTCACCCGTTTCATCGCAGGTACCGACAGCGGCGGACATGCGTTTGCCGCTTATGCATGGCAGAGCGATGATGATATCCGCGGATATATCAATGACCGCGGCGGAGCGTATCCGGCCGGCAGGACTTTTTATGAGTATGCGAACGCGGCGAAGGCGCTCGGTGCAGATGAGCGGAATGCGCTCTATAAGAAATACGCGAAGGATCCGTCGCTCGGTGTTACCGCAGGCATCATCAACTGGCTGCCGCTCGGCACCGGATTCGCCATCGGCATGCTGGGCGACACCGGTGATAATGTGGTTATGGCAAGCGTGCTCGATATCGCCGCAACCGGTGTTCTCATTGCCGGTATCGCGGGTACGGCGATGAAAAGCAATCAGCCGGGTGCAGTATCGACGAATACGGAGATCGATCTTCCTACGGGGGCGCTCATCGGCGGCGGCGCGCTCCTGCTCGCCGTGAAAATACTCGGCGCAGTACAGTCATCGTTCTGGGTGGACAGTTTCAATACCAAGCTTGAATATCTGCTTTTCGGTTCACCGCTGCCGAAAACGCCGGTACGCATCCGTCCCGAAGCGGGACTCAAAGGATATGATCTGCGCATGGGTGTGCATCTGAGCGCAGCTTTCTGAACGTAGAAAACATAAACAGAATCACTCCGGGCTGCATCTGCGGCTCCGGTAACAATAACACCCCGCAATCCGGTATACTCCTGTGCGCCGGAGCATACCATGACTGCGGGGTGCATCGTTCACCACGCGGGAACATCATGCCGCTTTCGTATCGACGCGGGCTTTTTTCGCCCGGCGGTTGACGGCGCTGCGGAGACGTGCGGCCTGTATCGAGGCTTCGTTCCTGTTGCCGAGCGTACCCATCACTCCGTTGAGCATGGATGACGCCTCCACATACGCCCCGTCAAGGGCCGCAACCGACATCGCGGTCATCTCGCGCAGACGGGCTTTTTGAGCCTGCTGCTCGGCGTTCACCTTGAGCGCATTGGTCGTTACCGAACGCAGACGTGCATGCCAGCCATCTACGTTCAATCCTCTGCCTGCAAGCACGTCCCTGTGCTGTGCGAGGAGTTCGATGACTCCTTCACAGAATCCTATCGTCTCAGTCGTTGTGTGTGCCATAAAGCACCTCCTTATTTTATTTGTAGGCTCCACGGTCCATCCCCCGGCGCGCTTCGGTTTCTGTCCGGTGGTGCTTACACTATCGTATACGAAAAGGTGTTGCATTGCGGCGAGTGCAGAATAATAATATCCGTATGCAGAAGTTTTATTTCTGCATACCGCGGGATTATTTCCGCGCTCAGATGGAATCCATCTGCATGTATCGCTTTTCATTCCAGACTCGGATGATGATGCGCCGCATACGGCGGAAAGGTATCTGCATGCAGCGGCCGGTATTCCGAATTCAGAAGGACTGCCGCGGCATATATCGGCGGGCATTCCGCATTCGGCGGTTCTGTTTCCGGGTACAGCGTCTGTTCTGCTGCATGTATCGCAAGGACTGCGGCGGTTCCCGGAGTTATATGGAAGAAACAATAATAGCTTGACGCGCTGAATATGCTGCGTTACACTATATGCAATGCAAAACGGCGCAAAAAAAAAGTCTTACCCGTATATCGGCGGCGGTAAACCGGCTGCGGGCATGCAGATATTCAGGCCTGAGGCGCGTTCACGTCACGGTATACGGATACATGCGGTCAAACGGGTTGAAGCAAACCCTGCAGCGGTCCATCTGCACAGCGGTGTGGAACTTCTCTATATACGATCCGGCTCCGGAACCACCATGATCGGCGGTGTGGCCTATCCGATGACCAAAGGAACGCTCTGTGTTATCCCCGAGGGTGTTACGCACGAATATACATCGGAGAAGCCGTTCTCGCTGTATAACATCCTTTTCGGTTTCGACGTATTCTCGCGCGCCGAACAGCGCGAGCTTCTGTCGCTGCCGAAGATGAAGGAGCTTTTCATTGCAAAGAAGCGGAATGCCGTGCGGATACTCTCGCTCATCCCGGGATGTTATGAGACATTTGAGACGGCAGCTGATGCGCTTGCAGCCGAGGTTAATGCGGCCGACGGGTATGCGCCGGCGGCAAGCAAAGCGCTCCTGAAAACGGTGCTCATCATCGTCGCACGCGCAGCCGCATCGGAACGCAGCGTTATCGCCGGAGAGGCGACGGGAACGTTCAGCAGTATGCTCGGATATATCCATGAACATTACACTGAAAAGATAACGCTCGCGTCCGTGGCCGCTGCGGGAGGATTGTCCGGCAGTTACGCCGCGGTCTATTTCAGGAAATATGCCGGCGTGTCGGTCATCGAATATGTCAATATGCTCCGCGTGGAAAAGGCGATGCATCTTCTTGCGGGAACGGAGCTTTCCGTGAGCGAGATCGCGTTCCGCCTGGGGTTCGAGGACGCAAGCTATTTTACGCTTATGTTCAGGCGTGCCGCCGGCAAAACGCCGCGAGTGTTCCGGGAAGCAGTGCGATAAACCGTACTTTTCCTGTAAACGCAGAACACTATCCCTCAGGTAATCGATGTATTTTCATAGTTTTCAAACGCATTGTCATAGCGTCTGTCAGACCCATGCAGTAGTATATCAACAGCGTAAAAAACGGCGCAAGGAGCTTCATATGAAAAAGATCGTCATCAACCGTGCGGAATATATCGATAAGGTCTACGGCTGCTGGATAGGGAAGAACATCGGCGGAACGCTCGGTACACCGTTCGAGGGCAGACGCGAGATACTCGATGTTACCGGCTACACATCGCCCGCCGGATCACCGCTTCCCAACGACGACCTCGACCTTCAGCTTGTGTGGCTCAAGGCAGTCATCGAGCACGGCGTGAAGAATATCACCGCGTCGCTGTTAAGCGAATACTGGATCGATTTTATTCCGCCGCCGTGGGGCGAGTACGGCATCGGAAAGATGAACATACGCGCGGGACTGCTGCCGCCGCTTTCCGGCATGCATAACAATGAGATACTCAGGCATTCGAACGGTGCGTGGATACGTTCGGAGATCTGGGCGTGCCTGTTCCCCGCGGCTCCCGATGCGGCGATACGGCTTGCCTACGAAGACGCGTCCGTCGATCACGGCAGCGGCGAGGGGATGTATGCGGAGCTTTTTACCGCGGCTGTCGAGAGCGCGGCGTTCGTGATATCCGATGTGCGCGAGCTCATACGCATAGGTCTCTCAAAGATTCCGCCGGACTGCCGTGTTGCGCGTGCGGTGAACATAGCCGTCACTGCATACGATGCAAAACGCACCTGGCAGGAAGCACGCGGTCTCGTGGTTGCCGACAGCGTGCCGGAGATCGGCTGGTTCCAGGCTCCGGCGAATGTGGGTTTTGTCATCATCGGCTGGCTCTACGGTGAGGGTGATTTCGGCAGGTCGCTTCTCATCGCCACCAACTGCGGCGACGACACCGACTGCACCGCAGCGACACTCGGCGCTGTCATGGGCATCATACGCGGCGCGAAAAATATTCCCGCGGAATGGATAAAACCCATCGGCGACAGCATCGTCACGGTTGCCATCAACCGGGGACCCGCGCAGGGCTTCTGGCCGAAGACGCTTGCCGAGCTTACCGAGAAGACGATAGCTCAGACGCCGCTTGCGCTTGCGGCATTCGGTACTCCGGTGGAGATAAACGACGGCGCAACGGATGTCACCGCACTTTCCGGCATGGACTTCGCCGCAAAAGCGACAGCGGAAAAGATATGCGCCCGGTCGCCGTATGCGGTACGCGTATCGTCGCCCAATGCCGTCATCACACTCGACTATCAGCGGTCGCCGGTGCTCCGCGCCGGTGAGCCGTTCACCGTCCGTGTCGATATCGAAAGCGTCACGGCGGATCATTGTCAGTTCGACATCACCTGGTATCTGCCGGATAATATCCGTGTCCTTGAAGGGAAGACGCGTACGGCGTTGATGCTGCAGCGGTGGGTGGAGTCGGGGCTTATCAGCCGGGGAAGCGGTAAGCCGCATGAGCCGTTCACCTTCACGCTCGTCGCCGACAGACTCGATACGGGAACGATTCGCGGCGTGCTTGAGGTCCGCGCGCAGGGACGTGCGAATGCCGGTTATATCCCGGTCGTATTCCTGAACGAAGGCTGAATATGTCGGTGAGTTCGTCGAGCCGTCGAGTTGATATGCCGCATTAAATTATAGGTAATGACATGCTACGGCAAAAGAAACTGCTTTCATGGTATCCTTCTATTCGGACAGCGTCAGAATGTCGTATGTCGCAAGCCCCGCTGTCGTTTCGATATACGAATCTTCGTTTATTTTTGCGGCAACGCCCGGAGCGCATACGCCGTCGCGTGCGGTGAAAAGCTTATAATCGTGAAGCTCGCGTTTCAGGTAATCGCGGCCGATGGCGGTCAGCGTCATGCCGTCGGTAATAGTGTTATATATTTTGATGCGCGCCCGTGTCCCGCCCTCGGTAACCATAGCCATGAGCTTGCGCCCGGGAAGGTAGGACTGCATGGTCGGCTGAATGCCGCGACTCGACGTCTCGCGGAAGAAAAAGCCTGTGTCATATTCGCGATGACTCACCTGTGACAGTTCATCGATATAATCGCGTACGTTCTTCTCTGCGATGAAGTTCTGAAACATTACACCGCTTTTTAATCCATCGATAAGCTTCCGGTATACGCGCACAACCGTAGCGACGTAGTACACGCTCTTGATGCGTCCCTCAATCTTCACCGCATCAACCCCGGCGTCGCGGAGCTTGTCGAGATGTTCCGCCATATTGAGGTCTTTGGAGCTTAACACCGATGTGAATCCGTCTCCGTCGATGACCGGGAACAGTTCCCCCGGCCGGGAGCGCTCCTCAAGGAGCCTGTAGTCCCACCGGCACGGCTGCGTGCAATCGCCGCGGTTCGCGTCGCGTCCGGTAAGATAGTTCGATATGAGACAGCGTCCCGAATACGCCACGCACATGGCCCCGTGGGCGAATACCTCAAGCGAAACGGTGACATTGTCGCGTATGCGTTTGATATCGTCGAGGGACAGTTCGCGGGCAAGGATGACGCGTTTAACGCCGAGGCGTTCCCAGAACCGCACGGCATCGGTGTTTCCCACATTCGCCTGTGTGCTCACGTGCACCGCGGCATTCGGTATGACATCCTTGAGTATCGAGAACATGCCGACATCGGCGATGATGAAGCCGTCGAACGGGATGTCGCGGATTTCCATGAGCATGGAACGGAGTGCTGCGGTATCGTTGTCATGGATGAACGCGTTGAGCGTGAGGTATGTTTTTCTGCCCATCGAATGAGCCGTTGTAACGGCCTGCCGAATCTCATCCTGCGAGAAATTATCCGCCTGTGTGCGAAGATTGAACGCGTCAAGGCCGAGATACACCGCGTCGGCGCCGTAATGAAGCGCTACTGAAAATTTTTCCGCGTTTCCCGCGGGAGCGACTAATTCCATCGCGGTATTATCTTAATACTGCTGTTAATGTCAAGAGCGTCGATTGATGTGCGACCGGAGCGTGTGTCCGCTACAATGTGCAGGATACACCCGCAATCGTGTAACCGCCGGCAACCGACGTCAGCATCAGTTTCGAGCCGCGGGAATACGTGTAGTCCGGGAGCCGCCCTTTCCGGAGCAGGTCGAGCGTCACGGGGATGCTCGCGCATGACATATTGCCGCAGGTGTGTATGCATGCGGGCATTTTTGTCTCGGGGATTTCCATTTTCTTGGCAAGCTCGCTCATTATCCTGCCGTTCGCCTGATGCGGTATGATGTAATCGTAATCGGCGAGCGTGCGGCTCGCCTGGGCGCCCGCGGCGGTGGCGGCGTCGAACATGGCGTTCACGGCGTTGCGCTGTACGAGCGGTCCGCCGCCCATGACCACGCAGCCGCCGGCTTGCATGGTGATATGTTCAGCGGAATACCGCGCCTGTGTGAATACGCCGTCGATGCGGTCTTTCGTATCCGACCTGGTCAGTACGCATGCGCCAGCGCCGTCGCCGAAAAGTATGGCGGTCGTCGGGTCGTTGTAGTCTATCGTGCGCGACATGTGCTCCGCCGATGTCACGAGCACGGTTTTGCAGATGCCGGCGCGTATTTTCGCATACCCGTCGATGAGCGCATCGAGAAAACCGCTGCATGCGGTATTGATGGTCACGCCGCCCGCATGCGGTATACCGAGCATATTGGTGAGTTTACAGGCAGGATTCGGAATGATGGTGCGCGCGGTGAATGTCGCAACGACCACATGGTCTATCGTATCCGCCGCAATACCTGCGTCGGCAATTGCTGCGCGTGAGGCCTCGCATGCCATAGTTTCCACCTCGGAACCTTCGGGAAGCGCATCCGCGGCGCTGATGTGCCGGCGGCTCACGATGCCGGTCACCCGCTGCACCCAGAGGTCGAAGAGTTCCGCATCGCTTTTCGAGGCGCAGGGGATATTCCGCTTTTCGCAGAACCCGCGGATACGGGCGATATCGACATTCTTTACGTTATCGAAAAAATCAGTGTTCGTTATTCCGGTGCGCGGAAGGAACGAGCCGGTTCCGGCAATTGCCACTTCGTACATCGATTATTGCTCCTATGCTGATTTTCGATTGTGCACGTGTATCGTAGCAGTAATGCCGCCGGTTGTATATAGTGTGAAACCACTATTTTTTCATGCGGCGGAGAAATAGTTAATACTAACTATATGATTTTTGGAGGCGCTATGACAACAGATTCATCAGCTCGATGCGGTTTTTCACCTTCGCCTTCTGGTAGATGCTTGCGATATGATTATTGACGGTGTTCGGGGAGATGGTGAGCAGATCGCTTATCTCTTTCGCGGTACGACCGTCGATGAGAAGGTCTACGATGTCCTCTTCACGCCGGGTGATGCCGTGTACACGCAGAAAGCTCTGGATGACGCGGCGATTTCGCGGTTTCGAGAGATAGTAGATAAGATAGATCACGAGCGTCATATTCCACCACAGATGATAGAGCGGCAGCAGCAGCATGCCGAAGGGGAATTGGAGCGTCTGTACGCCGAAAAGACGGTCTAAAAACGAATTCAGAAGTATGAGCGGGAAGAACACGGCCGAGAGTATCATGAATATACGGACGGCCTGCTTGATGGCGCGTTCCTTGATATTGGTGAGCGACAGAAGGCATATGACGATGCAGAAGATGACATCGGCGAAAAAGATGCCGTTGAGAATGCTGAAGAAAACGATATTGTAGTTGAACACAAGATAGAGCACGACGAGTGCGATATACGCCGCGTCGACTGCGAGGAATATAAGGTTCTCCCGGGCACCCCAGGCGCGGCGTATCATATGGAATACGATGAACGGGATGAAATAGATGAGCAGTGCAATATTCGCGAACGAGATTGTTACTATGACCTTGATGGCGACGTCGTTGACATTGAAAAAACTGATGTAATCGTAGATGCGCAGCGCGTACATGAACAGCAGGAAGAGAACGACGAGCTGGAAAAAAATGTAATAACCGAACCACCGTATCCGTTCGCGGATATAGAACAGTATCGACAGTGTTATCGCCGATACGCCGACGGCGAATGTCAGCACATAGAGCAGAAATACGATATGTTTCATACGGGAATCATCGTTACTGGCATATTTGCATTTTCTACGAAAGTGCCAATAAGTCAAATATCCTGCCGGGGTATGTCGCCGCGAATACGATAGCTCTGTTACCGCCGCTGTTTGATACGCGCGAGCGCCTCCGGAGTGAAACTGTACGGCGGATATTCGGGATTGAAGCGCGACGCGGTGCCGTTCTTCTCGATATCATCCATCCAGTTTCTCGTGCGGTAGTAGCCGAGCGAGCTGCCGGTGCAGCGCCGTGTGGAGTAGCGGTACTTCATGAAATAATCCTCACGCGCGTTGCTGTCGCCGGCGGTGAACGCCTTGGCGCGTATCATGGCGAGCGCCTTCTCGCTGTTCTGCATGCCGAGCTGCGCGTTCTTGTACCAGTTCTCGATGTCCTTCACGCTCTGCGACAGATAGAAGGGCTGAAAGTCCTTCACAAGTTTGTCGTACGTTATCTGGCCTACAAGGAAGAGATTGTACATCTGATTCCATTTTATCGACGTCTCGCCGCCGAATGCGCTCCAGTTCATCACGCCCGGAACACCGTCGAGGCGCTGGTTGAACTGCGCCAGTATGCCTTTGGCCTCGATGTTCCGTATCGACGGCATCCAGCCAATCTGCGCATTGAGCCGTTCATTGTTGCGTTTCGATGAGAGAAACAGCAGAAAGTCGATGGCCGCTTTTTTCCGCTCGGGGGCGTTATGCGGCGTGGGACAGGCGAACGGGAAACCCTGTGATGCGCGGTCCTGCGCCGGTCCCTGCATGAACTTCCCGAATTCAGGATCGTTATCTGCAGGTATCGGGAAATCGATGACCGATATTTCAAATCCGTTCTCGTTGGCATATTTCTGGACATACGAGACATCCCATGTCCCCATGGCGTAGAACACCGCGCGCTGCTGCACGAACATGAGCGGACCGTCGTCGTAATTAAGCCCGATGAATCCTTCGATCAGTGCGGTCGCCGACATGTTCGAAAGCATCGAGAACGCGGCATTATAGGCCGGATGGTGCATGTCGAATTTTTTCAGGCGCATGGCGAAATACGCCTCGTCGCCGGGCGTCGTGCCGTCACGGTTGAGGTCGGCGTCATAACGTACGGTCGTCGTTACCGGGTCGATGATATACTGGCGTGTCATATTGAAATAGCCGCCGGTATTCGCGAGCGGTACGTAGTTGGGGCTCCGTCCGATGATGCCGTCTATCTCCTTCTGGATGCTGGCGACGGTGACGTTCACGTCCGACGCGCGGGCGGCAGCATCCGCTGTCGAAAGCGAGCTCTTCAGTTCGTCGATGCGTTTACGGAGTTTTGTGACGGTTGCGGCGTCCGATGAGCGCACGTATTTCTGTTTGCGTATCTCCCGGCATGCGGCCATGAACTCGCGCCAGTCTTTCGGCGGTGTATCCCTGCCGGTCAGTTTCTGGTAGAGCTTTTTATTGTAGAAGAGCCGTATCATGAAGAACGAGAGCGGCACGGTCATGTATTCCTGAACTTCGTCGACATAGGCGGTGCGCATTCCGTCACGCATCGTGTCCTTGAGCGGCACGTTCGCGAACTCGTTGTCGGCGTTGTACGGGTTGGGCTGCGAGACATATTCGGTGAGCGGGTGAAAATATCTGAGATAGTACTGGATGAGGATGTTGTACGGAACACCCTGTCCCACCTCGATGAGATCGGGCGGATTGCCGCCCACCATCTGCGTGACGAACCACTGTCCGTAGGTCTGCGACGGCATCGCATTCTGGACGACACGCACGTTCGGGTGCAGTTTCTCATATTCGCGGGCCATGAAATCGACGCTTTCACGGACGCCGGGTTCCACCTGCCAGTGCACGATCATGATGGTGGTGCGTTTTCCGGAAGCGTTCCGGGGCACGGAGATGCGTGTGCCGGGCGTGATCACCGTTGACGGTGTGATATCGGGATAATTCAGGTCATAGATCTCTTTCGGCGTTACGCCGTAATTACTCGCGATGGCCGTGATGGTATCGCCCTGCTCGGCGACATACGATCCCGAGACCATCGGCAGGCTCATGTTGTTGAACATCACGATACCCGCCGCGACGATGAACGCGAGCGCGATTATCAGGATCCCGAAATACTTTTTTATGATTGCTCCGATGGGCTGCATGTGCTGCTCCTTATTGGACGATGCCGGTGCGTTCGATGCGTTCGATGCGCTTAAGCTCGATAGCGGCGAGCGGTGCGCGGAAGTCGTACGGATAGCGCTTTACCAGATCGTTGAGGTAGTTCTTTGCGAGGGGAAGATCGCCGAGATTGAGCTCAGCGCTCGTGCCGAGTGTCCAGAGCATGGCGGCTATGTCGTTGGCTACGGGGTTTTTCGTGTCGGCTTCGAGGAGCTTCAGCCGTTCACGGCCGATGTCAAATCCCTTTTTTCGAATTTCCATGCGCTCCGCAATCGTCATCTTTGCGTTGAGGTTCATGGTGATGTTATTGTAGGCGTTCGCCAGTATGTCGTAGAGACGTTCTTTATAGAGCGTCGTCGGCCGGTTTTTGATGTACGTCTCTATTTCAACGAGCGCTTTCCGCGCATCGTCGATGTTGTAGGTTATGAGATACGTCGTTGAAAGATAGAGGAACGCCTCTTCGGCGGCCGGGTGATTCGGAAAACGCGCCATAACCGCGCGATATTCTTTCCGCGCCGCTTCATAATCCGGCTTCTGTCCCATGGGAACCACTTCATAGAGGCGTGCACGCGCGAGCATCGCCCATGCGGCCATGTCGTTCGTGCCGCCGACGGCAACCGCCCGTTCATAGAACTGCACCGCTTTCGACCGGTCGATGCGGTCGCCGAAATTGTAGATGATGCCGAGGCCGTAGAGTGCGCTCGCAAGGCTCGCCGACTGCGACTTGTCAGTCTCAGTTCCCTGAACGACCGTCAGAAATTCCTTCTCTGCGCCGCGAAAAAAACCGCGGGAGAATGATGTCCATGCGGATTTACAGAGGCGCGACGCCTCATCCGGTGCGAGCGCGCTGCCGCGTGCCGCGCATCCGGTGACGGTGAGCGCCGCGGCTGCTGTCAATGATAGTAGTGCAATTTTAAAACGCATGCTGTTCCTCCATGCGGGCGGGTCGTGCAACAATTTCTGCTGCGGGAGATGGATGTAGTATAGGCACTGCGGGAGGAATTGTCCATGGAGATTTCTGCAGAATGGATGGATTTTTATGCGAAACGGCGTGCCGATGAAAATGTCAGTTCGTGATGATACCCGCGATGGTCATCCGCTTGAGAATACCTATGCCGTGGTGCGTGTCGGATTTCAATCGTTCGCTAAAGTCGCTCCCGGGCGCGTCCGTACTGTGGCAGAGCGCACACGACGGTTTACTCACCGCTGAGAACCTGCGCATGTCGCGTATCTCAAACACGACATTATCGACGATGATGCATGCCGGCTGTCCGTCGCCTCCCGTACAACCTGCGGCTTCGGCTGCGCTGTAATACCGTTTAGCGAGACGTCCGGCAACGGGCAATGACTTGATGAGCATAAGTTCATTGGTCATGGACCTTGTTATGCGCGAAGTGACATCGGTTCCCGGAACGCAGGAGAGAACCGCGGAGAATCGTTCCCACGCCGGTGACTGCGCCGCATTGTATACGTTGCCGGAATGGAGAATATATGCGGGACGCCCGTCCTGACCGTCAGCACGGGCAAAATCCTCACGCATGATGATGGGAATTGTCGTCCCCGGCACAACGACTTTCGGCAGATCGGCTGCGATGAGCAATGGGAAGATGAGCAGTAAAAGCTTTGATTTCATCGTTTTCCTCATATCTATTCTCATACTCCGCTTACTATATGAAATTCAGCTGTAAATGCAAGCGACCCGATTTTTAGGTATAATATCCACCGGATAAATCTTAATTTCCGCAAAGCCTGCCCATAGATGATATGCTATATTATGCGCATCTTGATCGCTAAGGATTGACCAATGAAATCGAAGAAACCGGTATCGAAGATAACGGACACACAGCGTGTCCTCGGATGTCTCAAGGGCAAGGCCATCGGCGGAACGCTCGGCACGCCGCATGAAGGCAAGATGAAGCTCATGGACCTCACGTTCTACGATCCGGTACCGACGGGCATACTCCCGAACGACGATTTCGACCTGCAGCTCCTGTTCCTTGAAGCGGTGGAGAACGCGGGCGGCGTTGTCGACACCATGACGCTTGCGCGCACGTGGATTGAAAAAGTGCAGTTCCCCTGGGACGAATACGGCGTTGCGAATCTCAACATCCGCCGCGGTTTCAAGCCGCCGGTTACCGGCTGGTTCGACAATCCGTTCAAGCATTGCATGGGAAGCCCCATACGCAGTGAGATGTGGGCGCTGTTAGCTCCGCGCCGACCGGCACTTGCGGCATATTTCGCCATGCAGGACGCGATGATAGACCACAGCACCGAAGGCATGGCAGGCGAGATGTTCTTCGCGGCGTTCGAGTCCGCGGCCTTCGACGGCGGCAGCATGGACGACCTCATCGCCACCGGTCTTGCGTATACGCCGAAGAACAGCATCACCTACCGCGCGGTGCGTTTCGCGCTCGATAACTACAAGAAGTTCGACTGGCCGGTGCTCCGCGAGAAGATCCTCGAGCAGTTCGGTCACCCCAATTTTACCGAAGCCCCGCAGAATATAGCGTTTACCATCATCGGGCTGCTGTATTTCCCGAACGATTTTGACAAAGCGCTTCTATCCACCACCAACTGCGGTTACGATACTGACTGCACCGCGGCCACCATCGGCGCGATGTGGGGAGTGATGTACGGCGATAATTTCCCCGAACGCTGGCTCAAACCCATCGGTGAGAACGTGCTCGCAAGCCACGGCGTCGTTGATATGAGCGTTGCGGCTACACTTACCAAACTCGCGGTGGACATCGAACGCGTGCGCGGCATTGTCGCGAAACGGTATGCGAAAGTCACCGACGCAAAACTCAAGGCGATGACGCAGGCCACGCTTGCGGAACCCGGCAAGATGAAGATAGACCAGAACAGCGATATTACCATCGATTACGGCAAGTCGCCCGTTTTGAACGGCACGAAAAAGATCCCGTTCACCGGCGCGATAAAAAAAGTATTTACCAAACAGCCGTTCAGCGCATCCATCAAAGGCAAGGCCATACTTCTCAACCTCGATAAAAAAGCCCCGTTCTATCCCACGCACGTGAAAGTCACCGCCGAGACCGCCGACGGGTCGCAGTACGAATTCGCACTTGTCACTGCTCATGAAATGTGGATAGGCACACCCGCGTCGCCCGATGCGTTCGCGTCGCTCGCTTCATCGCCCTTCGATGCGCTTGCTAAGGATGGGAAAGTAAAGCCCTTCACGCTCGATGAACGGCTGTTCCTGCTCAAGGATCTTCCGGACGCCGAATGGCTGCATCTTGGCGGACATATTCATCTCGGTTCATACGGCAAATATCGTCTCGCCGCATATGCCGAATGTCCGGTACAGGGCTTTCTTGACGGGGTTCAGGTCATGAACGAAGCAGAAGGCGCCGCATGCATTCCCGCCCCCCACCGCGGCGGCAAGCCCGGCATGATTCACGACGCGGAGCTCAAAGGCGGCTGGCACCGCTGGGATGTTTTCCTGAACAAGAAGAAAGCGATTCGCGAAGGCAAGGTGACGCTCGTGCTTGCGTATGCATATGACAAACAGCTCATCGACTTCAAGTTTCGCAGAAGCAATGCGGGGGTTTACGCGCACTGAAGTGCTGGGAAGGTGTCGCGCATAAAAGCTCGGAGGGGATATCTTTTTCATATGCGCACCGCTCGGTGCGCATCATCCTAATGCATCGCTCGCTCTCGCCGCCCGTTCGCACGAAATACGTGCTCAGCAACGCCGGGCGGCTCGTGCGCATATGAAAAAGATATCCCCTCCTTCGCATTCGCGCGTCATGGAAAAAATAAATGTCTGAAACAAGGATTTACTTTCGTTGTCGGTTTGCTCTCGTCTGTGTTGATGTATTGTCGTAATCAGCAGGCAGCGTAGATGCTCACGCCGCTCAGTATCGGAGCCGACTGGCTTGCCAGAATGCGGATGCGGACGTAACGGCCGCGGGCCTGATTGAGCTTCACGATGCGCTGAGCGCCTACGGTGGTCCCGCGGAACACTTCGGTCCACGACTGCCATATGCGCACCTCCACTGAGAACGCCTCGATGCGCTGACCGAACTGCACGGCCTCGTCGATACGGAATCCGCCGATACGCTCCTCGGTGCCGATGTCGATCTCGATTGCCGCGGTGTTCTCCGCGGCACCCCAGTAGGTATCCGGATTGTCGTCGATGAGATATGATGCCTCGCCGCAGGCGGTCGATGAAACTGTCACCGGGCGTTTCTTTGCGAGATCGAGTGCCGTGAACGATTCAACGAGATGCCGGAACCGGTGAAGCGACGCGACATCCTCCGACGGGATTAAGCCGCGACGGTCGGGCGCGAGATTGAGCAGCAGTCCCGCGTTCTGCCCCACGCTCGAAAGCCATATTGAAAACAGTTCATCGCCGGTCTTCGGCCGTTCGTGCTGATGAAAGAACCAGCCCGGACGTATACTCACATCAACCTCTACGGGACGCCACATGCTGCCGTCCGCTTCTCCGAGCGGGAGCCGTGAATAATTATCGAGGGATCCTACATGCGCACCGGCGGGATTGAACCGGCACCACGAGGTGAAGCCCGCGTAGCCGCTTTCATTGCCGCACCAGCGCAGGTCCGGTCCCGCGTCGCTGAAGAGCACCGCGTGCGGCTGATGTTTGCGGCACAGCGCGCGCAGTTCGTCGAAACGGTAATATGTCTTCGCGTCGATGGAGCGCTTTTCCTTTGCGCCGCCGTAGTAGCCGTCACCGCCGTTGGCCCCGTCGAACCAGAGCTCCACGAGCGGTCCGTAGCCGGTAAGAAGTTCCTTCCACTGTGCGTGGTATACATCGACATAGGCATCCCGTCCGTACTCGGGATGATTGCGGTCCCATGGCGAGCAGTAAACACCGAACCCTATGCCGCCCTCGCGGCATGCGTCGGAGAGTTCGCGGACCACATCGCCTTTGCCGCCGCGGAAGGGCGAGCGTGATACATTGTGCGTGGTTGTGGCCGTCGGCCAGAGACAGAATCCGTCATGATGTTTCGCCGTGAGTATGAGCGCGGTAAGTCCGCCCGCTTTCGCCGCGGCAACCCACTGCCGGCAGTCGAGTTCGGCGGGATTGAAGCCGGCGGGGGTTTCGTCGCCGTAACCCCATTCACGGTCGGTGAAGGTGTTCTGCGTGAAATGAATGAATCCGTATGTGTTGCGCCGGTGCCAGGCAAGCTGATCGGGAGTGGGTACAGGGCCGTGTGATGCGGGATGTGACATGATTTTTTCGCTCCTTGGGTATATCATATGCCGATAAAGATACGAAAACAAGGTCCGGTAATCTATGGCGAAAATACTCACGCATGTGTCGTTTCCGCTCCAGGGAGAATCGCCGATGCTGCATGTCAGGGATCGTTTTCCCCTCAGGCTGTTCTCACTCGGCGGCTGCGTCATCGACGAACGATGGGGCGGCGGTTCGAGCGATATGTCTTCGCCGTTCTGGCGGCTCTACTTTAATCTTGATGACGGCGCCGAGGTGCACACGCAGGGCACTATCGTGCTCCCGCTTGCCGCCGGCGCGCTTGTAGTCGTTCCCGCGTGGCTTTCGTGGCGCGCGCACTGCCGCGGAAACGTGCGGCACGGCAACGCGTTTTTCGATCTGCCCGCGTTACGCCGTGAACGCGTCCGTGAACATATGCCCCGTCCGCTCGTGCTTGCCGCTCCCGGTGAACCGCTTGCCGCCGCGTGGGCGCGTTTCTTCCGCGACATTGCCGCAGCCCCGGCACTGACGGTGAAGCTTGAGTCGCAGGGGCATGCGCTCATCTGGTCGGCGCTTGAAGTAATGTTCGAGCGCACCGCGCCGGAGCTCTCCGTCACCGCCCGCGACACAACCGACGCCGGACTCGCGCAGGCGCTCTACTGGGCCGAGACCAATCTCGATCAGCGCATCGGACGGCGCGAACTCGCAGAACACGCGAATCTCAGCGAGGCTGAACTGGCACGGCGCTTTCAGGAGGAGCTCGGCACCTCGCCGGCACGGTGGGTGCGGGAACGGAGGATATCGTTCGCTGCGGAGCTTCTGCGGCAGACCGATGAACCGGTGGAACGCATCGCCGAACGCACCGGTCTCGGCGACCGCGCCCATTTCAGCCGTGTCTTCGCGCGCTGGTGCGGTCAGGGTCCGGCGTCATGGCGCAAGGCGCAGCGGTCGGTCTGAACGGTCCGGCCGCAGTGACGCTTACTTCCGTAAAAAATCGCCTACGATCTTCTCGAATTCTTCCGGCTGTTCTTCAAACGGCCAGTGTCCGCATTGCGGTATTGTAAATACCGCTGCGTTTTTCATGTTGTCGCTGTAGTGGCGTATCATCTTTTCGGTACAGATATCCCTGTCTCCGTACACGATGATCGCCGGAGCGGTAATGGCTGACAATGAACGTGTCCAGTCATAGGTCTCAGGAACGCTCATGCCGTATGCCTGCGGCAGCCATCCCCCGATATTATCCATGTCAACCAGATCTCTGATCTTCTGAACCGATTCCTGCAGACCGATGTTCGTCAGATACTCAAAGTAATATCTGAAGAACCGTTTGTTCTGCAGCGCCAGACTTTTTTCGTCCTTTGTGAAAATGTCGTTAAGGTCATAGAGTCTGCTGTATTCGTCCTTCGACGCCGGGCTCAATTGTCCGTAAATAATAGAAAAGAGCTGCTGGTCTTTCGGCAGCGGTGACCGCAGCAGCGGCGCAGGTGATACCAATATCACTTTTGCGACATTATCCGGATATTCAACCGCATACAAAGCCGCCAGGAAACCGCCGAATGAATGGCCCATGATGATGATCTTCTCGCGATGCAATACCTGTCATATCCTTTCGATATCATCGATGTTTTCCCGTAATCCCAGGTTCCGTATCAGTGCCTCCCTGTTGTCATGCCGGTTCGCCGCCGGGAATCTGTCAATCGGCCTTGTCGATTTCCCGCAGCCGCGCTGATCGTAATACACGAACTGATTGCTTCCATTCAAATGTCTCAGTCCTTCCCACGGTTTTTTATACGGCTCGCCCGGCCCGCCGTGTATTATCAGTACCGGTGTCCCGACGCCGTCTATAAAATGATGTATCCGGATATCGCCCGTCACCCACGCGCCGTTTTCAACATGTATATTTCGTTCCGGGTAATTATTGTTGGTGCGCCGCATTTTTTTGATATCGCCGACAGTGTAATGTGTGTCGGTGGTGCATGAGATTAGGGACAGCAACACGAATGGGATACAGTATTTATAGTGCATTGATTGTCTGCCTGTTGCGGCGGGTTTGAGACACTTTATCGTATCCTTCATCGTTTGTGCGGACAAGGGAGCACGGTTCCCGAGCGTAGTCGAGGGATGCTTCCTTGTCCGCTGCTGTAATCAGATAATATTAATTCTCAAAAGACCAACTGCAAAAACGATGATACCGTCTCAAGTGAAATTGTCAAGCAAAAAGTTTTACAACGGCGGATTGAAACTACGATGATACCGATTGGATTGTCGTTATTCGACTGTGGCAATGCTAAAAACGTATATGGATGCGCCCCTATCCTCCGACTCCTTTCCCCGTTACACAGGGAAAGGAGAGCGCTGGTTGCAAGATGAAAGTCGATTCTCTTTTTTCTCATTTGCTTTCAGTCGCATGCATACAAAATGACGCACCGGCGCTCGAGCGTTGGATCTTCTATAATAGCATTATTCCATTTCATCATTCATTTATCACATCGCGCGATATGCGAAGGAGGGGAAGTGTTTTTCTGAGCCGCACGAGCGGCACGGATGCCGCGAGAGCGAGTGATTCATCAGGAAGATGAGCGCCGAGCGGTGCGGTGAAGAAAAATACTTCCCCTCCGAGCCGGAACGCGCGCCCACTTTCCGCCCCGAGCCGGAACTCGCGCTTATTTTCCCTCAGTCATCCACATCCACATTCTGCTCTTTCTGTATCACATCATGCGCGCCGCCCTCGACAATACTCGTCGACGACACCGCCGTCAGCCGCGCGGTCTTCTGCAGTTCGGGGATGGACAGCGCTCCGCAGTTGCACATCGTCGACTTCACCTTGGTGAGTGTGATGTCCACGTTGTCCTTGAGCTTGCCCGCGTACGGTACGTATGAGTCCACGCCCTCTTCGAAAGCGAGACGGTTCCTGCCGCCCATGTCGTAGCGCTGCCAGTTGCGCGCCCGGTTAGAACCTTCGCCCCAGTATTCCTTCACGTAGGTGCCGTTCACCTGAAGTTTTCTGGTGGGGCTTTCGTCGCAGCGTGCGAAGTAGCGCCCCATCATGACGAAGTCGGCACCCATCGCGAGCGCAAGGACGATGTGATAATCGTGCACCAGTCCGCCGTCCGAGCAGAGCGGTATATACATGCCGGTTTTTTCGTAATATTCATTGCGTGCAGCGGCCACTTCCATCACGGACGTCGCCTGTCCGCGGCCGATGCCTTTCTGTTCACGGGTGATGCAGATAGAGCCGCCGCCGATGCCCACCTTGATGAAATCGGCGCCCGCTTCGGCGAGATAGAGGAATCCCTCGCGGTCAACGACGTTGCCTGCGCCTATCCTGACCTTCTCGCCGTACTTTCTGCGTACGAAGTCAATCGTTTCCTTCTGCCATTCGGAATAGCCGTCGGATGAATCCATGCAGAGTATGTCGGCGCCCGCCTCGACGAGGGCGGGGATGCGGTCGCTGTAATCGCGTGTGTTGATACCGGCACCTGTCATGAGGCGCTTGGCAGAATCGAGGAGCTCATGCGGATTCTCCGCGTGTGCGTCGTAGTCCTTCCGGAATACGATGTGGATGAGCCTATTGTTGTTATCGATGATGGGCAGTACGTTCAGTTTGCGTTCCCAGATCAGGTCGTTCGCCTCGGTGAGCGTAATGCCTTCCTTGCCGTAGACGAGTGAGGTGAACGGCGTCATGAATGATGCTACCGGCGTGTCGGGCTTCATCCGGTCAACGCGGTAATCCTTGCTGCCGATGATGCCGAGGAGTTTTCCGTTCGCCGTGCCGTCGTCGGTGACCGCGGCTGTGGAATGTCCGGTGCGTTCCTTGAGCGCAAGCGCGTCGGCGAGTGTCGACTTCGGCCCGAGGTTCGAATCGCTCACCACGAATCCCGCTTTGTATTTCTTGACGCGGGCAACCATCGCCGCCTCTTCCTCGATGCTCTGCGAACAGTAGATGAACGACAATCCGCCGGAACGCGCCAGCGCAATGGCCATCGTGTCGTTCGATACCGACTGCATGATGGACGATACGAGCGGTATGTTGAGCGACAGGGGGCTTGTCGTTCCTTTTTTAAATTTCACCAGCGGTGTGACAAGCCGCACGTTCTGCGGTACGCACGATTTCGCGGTAAGGTTGGGGATTAAGAGAAACTCGTTGAAGGTACGGGACGGCTCGTCGTAGATAACGGCCATGGGGAAACTCCTATGCACTTTTCGGGATTCTACCCCAATGCAAAAAAATGTCAAATGAATAATAGAAATCCATTATTCATTATTCACATCGCGCGATATGCGAAGGGAAGAAAAGTCTTTCGAGAAATCGTCAAAGCTGTGCGAGCAAAACCGGCAATAACGTAGCGTTTACAAATATCAGCGATGTATCAATATCGGGCAGAAGGTCGCAGCGAGTTCTTTGACGATTTTGAGAAAGATTTTTCTTTCCGAGCAGCAACGCGCGAACCCCTTTACCCCCGCGCTTTCAACTCATTATAGAAAATCGCTCCCGATATATAGATCCGCGGCAGCACCCAGATGAACAGTATGCCGAGTGTCAGGAACGAGAGCAGTATCCAGCCGATGTAGGAAAAATAGAGTGAGAACAGCCGTCCCTTGTGCCCCATCATCATCGCCTTGCTCTTGCGCAGCGCCTCCGCGGGCGGCATATCCGGATTTTCGAGCATGATGTAGAACGTCATGCTGTATCCGAGCGCGGCGATAATACCGGGTATGATGAGCAGCAGCGACCAGAGCACGACATAGAGCACCATCATGAGATACGCCGCGAGTGTTTTGCCGAACAGATTGAATCCGATGAACATCTCTTCAAACCGCACCGGCTCTTTACGGGACAGTTTGATGAACACCGACGCCATGCCGTACGCGAGCGGACCGCCGAGTATCAGACTGGCGATGGTCCCAAGTACCGGAATGGAATTACAGAGTGAGGGGATGAGTATCCCCAGAAACACTACGCCGAAGCCGAGGCCGTAGTTGCCGATCAGTAATTCGCGCGCTTTGAGCCGGTTGTCCTGTGCGGTCATGGTAACTCCTTTTGTTGAGCATTGAGGCTGCAGGTATTCATTATAGTATAACACCGGATGCAGTGGAATGTGTCACCATAATGCAATCTTACGACGTATCTATTGTTTTTGCTTACCAAGGATTGCTTCGAGCATGCGATAGGTCATCGTTTCACCGCGCTTGATGATGATGTCGTTGCCGAAGAGGATGTCCTCCGCCGGAGTTATATTCCAGAGCACCGCCGCATCATTGACCTGTTCAAGTCTGGTCGCGCGATAGAGGAGAAGCTCCTTGCCGGCGACGGTGAATGGAATATTCTCTTTCAAAAGTCCGTTCGTGCCCGCGCCGTAGCAGCGGTTTATCGTTCCCGACGGATGATACACATAGAGACGTTCGCCGGGTTCGAGCACCATCGTTACGCGTGTGCTTTCGTTGAGCGTCTTTTCATAGGCAAAGCGTTTCGCTATCGTTCCCCACACCGGTGTGCCGTCCGCATGGAATACCGCCATCGCGGGTGCGAGGGTGAATGTGTCGGCTCCGACCGTGAATATCGTCTCTGCCGACAGGAAACCGCTTTCAAGCGCGCCGTTCGTATGGAATGAGATGTATGACTGTTTTTTCGGATCGAATGCGCTGAAGGATATCGAGCGTTTGCCCACCGGCATCAGCGTGTTTTTCAACAGGAATCCCGTGCGAAGCATCCCGTTGCTGTGAAAGGTGATAAGCGTATCCGCTTTCACAATCGATGTCCCTGCCGGGGTTTTTATCGGCATGTCCTTGGCGCAGTATCCGCTTTCGGGCATACCGTTCTCGTAAAAGCTGATACGGCGTCCCGCATGAAAACCGACTTTTTCTTTGCCGACGGTAAGCGTTGCATCCTTTTCAAGCATACCGCTTTTGAATATGCCGTTCGCGTGAAATGCCAGCGTGTAATGTTCCTTTGCACCTGCCGCGGCAAAGAGCATTCGATACGGACCCACGGCGAGTGTAACATCCCTGGCCGCCGACGGATAACCCTCATCCACCGAGCCGTTTTCGTGAAAATAAATCTCGCTCCCCGCAGCGAAGGTTACCGTATATACGCCGATGACGAGCGTAGTGTCTTTAACGAGTGTGGCGCTTCGCACCGAGAGCGAAGGATAGAGCAACAGCGGTTTCTGGGAAGAGAACGGGATTGTGTATTTCCCGACGGGGATGATTGCGTCTGCAGCAAGCGTTACGCGGATGATGTCGATGCCCGGAGTACGTACTGCATCGGCACATGCGGTTGCTTTGCCGCCGATGACAAGATTCGTTTCCGCGCACAATGCGCCCGCGAGGCCGGCGATTATCATGATCCGTTTGAGCATGCGGTGTTTCTCCCGTGTACGAGGTGTTTCTTCTATTGTACTCCATCCATTCTATTTCGCAATTGCCGTTTTATGAGCCGTATTTCCTGCGCAGATTTGACTATACGCGCGGAATGGCATATACTATCGTGAGTTACGTCGAAAAAGGAGTGCTCAGTATGAGAAATGCACGGTTTCTCACCGTCATCATTGTATTATCCTTCATCTTTTCCTTTTTGAATGCTCAGGACAGCCTTATCGACGCACTGGACAAAGGTGATGTACGGGCGATAGAACAGCAGCTTGCCAAAGGCGCCGATGTGAACGCCAAGGATGTGGATGGATATACCGTGTTTATGTATGCCGCTGCGTTCGGCAATGGAGATATTCTCAAGAGTATCATCGCCAAGGGTGCGGAAACAAACACAAAAGCAAACAAGGGCATGAGCTATTTCATGGCGCTTGCCGCCTGTGGACTCACCAATGAAATGGTGCCGCTTATCGATAAAGAGAATGTGAATGCGGTGCGTTTTGACGGACGTACCGCGCTTATGTACGCTGCGATGAACAATCAGCTGCAGGCGGTGAATATGCTTGTGGCAAAAGGCGCCTCCATCGCTGCAGAAGACAGCGACGGCTGGACGGCGCTCATGTTCACCTGTGCAAACGACAAACGGGCATCGAAGCGGGTGTCGTTAGGGCGATTTAAAGTGCGCACACAGGCGTTCGTTGATGCTGGACTTGATATTGTCAAGTTACTCGTATCAAAGGGAGCCGACGCGAAAGCGAAGACCCCCGATCGGTTCACGACGCTGATGTACGCTTCTCTCAATAATAATGTGGCGATGGCGGAATATCTTATCGGCAAGGGCGTTGAGGTCGACGCGCTCAATGATGAGGACCGCACGGCGCTCATGTATGCAGCCATGAATAATAATGTAGAACTCGTGAAACTCCTTCTCGGCAAGGATGCCGATGTCAATATCCGCAATACCGACGACTGGAACGCGCTCATGTATGCGTGCGCAACCGATAAGCAGATGCTCAAAGCGGACGCCACCGCGCGCGGAAAGGCGACGAGTTCGCTTCAGAATAACATCCGCACGGTGACGATACTGCTGAACAGCGGCGCCGATGTTTTCCTCCGCAACCGTCAGGGCGGAACGGCGCTCATGTATGCCGCCGCGAATGATAACACCGCTGCCATCGAGATGATCCTTGCTAAAGCCGCGGCGAGTCCGGCGCGCGACGCATTGAATCTGGTTGTCAACGCCAAGAACTTCGACGGCTGGACGGCGCTCATGTATGCCGCCGCCAATGAGAACCGCGATGCGGCGCAGCTTCTGCTTGAAAAAGGGGCCGATGCAAATGCGCAGAATATCGACGGCTGGACGCCGCTCATGTTCGCTGCGTTCAACGGCGACCGCGCCACAATAGGGTCTATTCTGTCATTTTTTCCCAATGTGAATGCGGAAAGTCTCCATGGACAATCGGCGCTTGAATATGCGGTACAGCAGAAACACTATGAGGCTGCCGCCGATCTTCTCGCGAAAAACACCATACCGCCGGCCGATTTTATCCGCAGTCAATTCGATATCGGCGCGACGAACATCCTGAAAATGATTACCGACGGCGCATTTTATAAGGAACGGTATCGTTTCATCAAGGCCAAATACGGCAGGGTGAACGATAAGATACTGCAGAAGTACGCGCTTGGTATTATCAGCGAGGACGATGTTCTGCCGCTGTCAAAGCTCGGGACGCTGTTTGAATCTCCGTATATCGATTATTGGGTGTATGGCGCGGTGAATACCGACGTCATACGCTGTATCATCGATGTTGCGCATATGACCGGCGGAAAGACGATGACGCTTACGGCGCTGGTCACACAGCTTATGCCCACCAATGCCGATTATGATTCGCTGCTCGGCGCATTTTACCGCGGTGCCGGCATGCTTCTGTTCGATAACAGGGTCCGTTCAACACTCACGACAAAAGTGCAGCCGGGCTTCGGCGATACGTTCACTACAATGCTGAAACAGCGACTGGTTGCCGTGGGTGATTCCCGCCGAGCACGCCGCGACCTGTACCGCGCCAATGTAATAGAGCGTATCGCATATGAATACAGCGGTATGATCAGCGACACCGACATAATGAAGATGCGTGCTGAAAAACGGCCCATGGATATTGTAGCGCTGTTTTCTAAAAAATATCCATTGCTGGACACGGCGGTCCGGGGTCTTGTCGCCGCCGCGACGAATGCCATCCCGCTCGTTGAGGACCGGGAATGGCGTCAGTGTTTTCTCTATGACGCGGCGCTGTATGTGCTCGGCAACAGTGCGCTCAGCAATACAACCCCCGAAGCGTTTCAGAGCGCGCTGGATGCATATCGCGCGTATGTCAGGGATGAGTTCGCGCTTGAAGAACTCGCCCTTGACCGCATTGTCCGCGACGTCCGGCGTTTCGGTGCCGCCGCCGGCAGCTATGCGATGATCAGGAAAAGCCCCCATGTGAACAACCCTTCGTATGAACGCATACTGACCGATGTCGGTGTCTATCTGATGACGAACGTACGTCCGAAGCAGATAGTTGATGCGCTTATATCCTGTGTACCCGCTGCGGGTATGACGAGGGCCGAAGTGAAACTTATCGCGCCGACGAATGCGGGGGCGGTAAAAGCGATGAATTCGAATACAACAAATGAGATATGGGTAATTGACGGCAGGACGTTCGTTCAGTTCTCGGGCGACACGGTTTCCGCGGTCAAGGATCGATAACCGGGATAACCCGGAACTCAAAAGGAACAAGCACGAAATGAAAATCATCATTCCCGCCGCCGGTGTCGGGACACGTCTCCGGCCGCATACGCTTACCAAACCGAAACCGCTGCTGCCGGTCGCCGGGCACCGGATGATCGATCTTATCATGGCGGAGATAATTGCGCTGCCGCATGTAGACGAGATCATATTCATCATCGGTTACCGCGGGGATATGATCCGTGAATACATCACGAAATCATATCCGGATGTCCCCTGCTCATTCGTGGAGCAGAAGGAATATAAAGGGCTCGGTCACGCCGTATCGCTGGTTGAGGAACACGTGCATCCCGATGATGATATCCTCATCATCCTCTCCGACACGATATTCAAAGCCGACCTTGCGTCGGTCATCGCGAAAAAGCAGAACGCGCTCGGCGTCTGCCACGTCGATGATCCGCGGCGCTTCGGCGTTGCGGTGATGCAGGGCGACCGTGTGACGGGACTCATTGAAAAACCGGAAACCCCCGTGTCAAATCTCGCGCTGGTGGGCATCTACTACATTGCCAACGGCCCGCATCTGTTCGATCAGCTCGATCACCTCATCAAAAACGACATTACCACAAAAAACGAGATACAGCTTACCGACGCGCTTTCGCGCATGCTTGACGCCGGTGAGCCGTTCACCGTATTCCCGGTAACGCAGTGGTTCGACTGCGGCACGAAGGACGCCACACTCGACACCAACCGCACGCTTATCAAACACCGGGTGGGAAAGGCGACGGTGACCGACTCGGTTATCATACCGCCGGTCGTCATCGATGATGATGCGATCATAGAACGTTCCGTAGTCGGTCCGTATGTGTATATCTGTTCCGGCGCGGAGGTCCGCTCAAGCGTGGTGTCCAATTCCATCATCGGCGAGGCCGTGGTGGAGCATGCGGTGCTTGACGGCGCATTTCTTGACGATAACAGCGTTTTCCGCGGCAGACCGAAGGCCCCGGATCTCGGCATGTCCGCGTCGGTTTGACTTTTTCGCATATGCAAATATAATCTCGCACACTATAACGCAAAGGTATCACTAATCATGGAAGAAGTAAAAAAGACAAAACCCCTCGGGCAGGTCCTGAAAGGCGCAGGTGTGTTCGTCATCTCTGCGATGCTCGTCATGTATTTCGTATTCATGGACCAGTCGCGTATCGGCGGACAGTCGCCGGTCGCGGGAAGCGTTGACGGTAAAGACGTTTATTATTCGAAAACCAGCACCTTCGGCAGGAATTATGAAAAACGCGAGGAGTACTACCGCGAGAACGGTGTAGAGATAACCGATGCGGTGCGCAAACGCATCGAGCGTTACGCGTTCGACCGCGCCGTTGAGGAGCTTCTCATCCAGGACCGCGCAAAACGTGCCGGTATTTTTGTGAGCGATGAGAATGTGGTCGGCAATATCAAAGGCGCTTATTTCACGGACAGCAACGGCTTTAACGAGCAGGGATATCGCTCCTATGTGTCGCGTGCACCGCGTTCACAGAAGATGCAGATGGAACGCGAGGTGCGCAGCAGTCTTATCACCGAGACGTTCAAGTTCGAGCTTTTTCAGAACATCAAGGTTAACCCGCTTGAGGTTGAGGAAGAGATGCTGCGGAAGAACAACCGTCGCAAAGTCCGCCTGGTGTTCGCCGATGCGTATGAGCGCGTTGCCCGCGCCGAGATAGCGTCAAATACGCTGCATGATTATTTCGTCCGTGAATCGAGCAACTTTATGCAGTATGAGATAGCCGCCATATCCGTATCGAGTATGAGCAAGGCGGAGAATATTTACAGGACACTCGTCAAGAATCCCGGCGCCTTTGCGCAGACCGCAAAAGAGAAGAGCGATGACGCGGAGACAAAGGCCAACGGCGGTGTTGTGGGTTTCTTCACCAAGGGCGACCTGCCGTCGACATTCCTGCGTCAGCTTTCGGCGATTAAGATGAAGCCCAATACCGTCGCCGAGCCGCTGATGCACGATAAGAAATACTATATACTGCTCATCAAAAGCACCCGTATGCCGGCGTTCAGTGATGTGCCGCTGGCTACCGTCAAACGTGCGTATCTTGAGGCAAAAACGGATTATCTTACGGCTCAGGAAAAGGGAAAGCTCCGTGCTGAACTTGAAAAACAATATGGCGCGACAAAGAAATTCTCCGATGTCGCGCGGCTTGACGGCTTCTCGCTCTACGAATCGGACTATTTCTCGTTCGGCGAATCGGTAAGCGATGCGAAGAACGGTCAGCTTCCGCCGTCATCGGAAAACGTCTTTCATGTGTCGGCGTTCTCGCTCGGCAAGGGCGGCGTAAGCCCGGTCATCGATTTTGAATCCGGCGTGGGAATGCTCGAAGTCGTTGATGCGCAGGCGGCATCGCTTACGAACGCCGCAACCAACGATGTGCAGACGCTGGCGTATCGGCTTATGTCGCAGAAAGTCAACCTTATCGGCAACGCGTGGTATGAAGGCGAATATGCGAAAGCCCGTATTGTGTATAAACTCGAGAAAATGCGCGGCGGAAGATAAGTCGCCTGCATCCGCGTATGTCGTTGTTTGAAACGAACACGGCGCTTTTTCATTTATCACCCGGACGCGGCATACGTGAGTCAGTTCCGGAACAACTGCCTGACGGCTATAAACTGTCATCATCCGAAGCCGGACTGCTGACGCTTTCCGTCAACGGACGGTATCTGCACAGCAGACGCGATCCACTGCGAGAAGCTGAAACGACACTGTCATCATTTTATGAGCCGAAGAAGAATCTTGTTCTTTTTTTCGGCATCGGCCTCGGTTATCAGCTGCTCACGTTCGCCCGTGATAAAGAGCTCCGCGTCGGCAAGCGCGATACATCGAAGATTACACTCGTCATTTTTGAGGATGACCCCGTCATACTATCACTTGCGCTTTCAACGGTCGATTTCTCTCCGCTCGCGTGTTTTTCCGTGTATGCGTTCTGTGCGGCTGACGGCAATGACGCCGTCGGGCGCGTGTCGCAGGTTATTGGACCGGAATCGGTAAAAGGGATCGCCGCCGTGCAGCTTCCGGGACTCGACCGCGCGGCAAAGACACGGGCCACGGCGGTGCGCGATGCGCTGCTCGGATGGGTGGAGCGTGAGTATTCAGACATGCTCACCCGTTTTCATTTCGAATCGATATGGACGCGGAATATCATCATGAATGCGCGGCAGCTGACTCGCGCCGCAGACGTTACGGATTTCAGGAATGCATGTTCCGGTCCGGCCGTCATCGCCGCCGGCGGGCCCACACTTTCGCGTTCGTTCGACGCGCTCCGTGAACATCGGGAAGGATATACACTCATCGCGGTTGATACCGCCTATGCGCCGCTCGTGAAGGCCGGCATCATTCCCGATTTCGTCGTCGCCGTGGACGCGGGATTCTATAATTATCTCGATTTTGTCTTCGATACTGCGCCGTTTCCCTATCTTGTGGCGGAGGTTGCGGCATATCCGGCGATACTGCGTCTTTCCCGGGCGAAGTGCATCGTGTTCTCGCGTGCGTCGCAGGATGAGCGATCGCTCTACGGGCCGCTCATGCGCGCCGCCGGCGGACCGCTCGGCACGCTTGCGTGTTCGAACACCGTTTCGTCAAGCGCTGTCGACTTTGCGGTGCATGCCGGGTTCGAGACGCTTGTACTCGCCGGTCACGATCTTTCGTATCCCGATTTTGAAACGCACTGCGTTCACGCGAACGCCTATGAACACTGTCTTGCCGCATCGTCGCGGCTCAAACCGCTTGCGTCGCAGGCGTTCGACCGCATCGCGTCGCGGCTGCTCAGGGATGCCGCAGCGTCATATCCGCCGGCGGATTTCATACTGTCACGTCAGTCCTCCTGGTATGAGGATATTCCCGCGCGTTATCCATCGGTGACGGTGCGGCGGATCACGGCGAATGCGCTGCCGATGCCGTCCATTGCGAGCGGCGATATCGATTCAATCGCAGTGCCGGGTGCCCGTGCTAAGACACTCGCCTCGGCTTCATCGCGTTTTCATCCCGTCGTCGCTGACGCCGCTTCCATCCGGATGTTTTTCACCGATACGGCGGAACGACTGACGCATATCATCAGCGATCTTGATCTGATACGGACGGAACTGTCGGGACGTACGGCGGCAGACGATGCGTTTACCGAGTCACTGCTTGCACGCGTGCAGACGGTCGCATCACGGGCGGCACATGAACTTCCGTTTCTCGCCGGGGCGAACGCGTACATCATGTTCTCGGTGAACAGGCGTGAAGGCGACGGCGCGGCAGTCACCGCTTCGGTCATCGCATCGGAGCTTATGAAACTGGCGGTGTTTTTTAAAACGCGATTGCTGCAGGAACTTACACGGCTATAATATCGCGGACGGCTTCGGTAAGACGCGCGATGTCGTCACCGGTGTGTCCGCGGCAGATAGAAAAACGTATACGGCCTTCGCCTTTGGGTACCGTAGGCGGTCTCATGCCGACGGCGAAAATGCCCCGTTCGCGAAGCGCGCGTGCGGCGGCGAGTGTTGCCTCATTGCTGCCGGTACGTACCGGTATTATCTGGCTTGTCGTTCCGTAGACGATGTATCCGGCGGCGGCAAGCGTTGATGCGAAACCGGTGCAGCGCTCCCGGAATGCCTGCCGTTCCTTCGTCATGCGTTCAATGATATCTATTGCGTCATGTGCAACAGACAGTGCAGCCGGCGGCAGTGCTGTTGTATACATAAGCGAACGCGCACGGTTGCGAATGACATCGATGATGACCGGTGATGCGGCAATATAACCGCCCGCGGAGGGGATTGCCTTGCTGAGCGTTCCTATTTCGATGTCGGCCCGTACGCCGGACTCTTCAAGCATGCCGCTGCCCCGGGCGCCGAATATGCCCGTTGCGTGGGCTTCATCCACCATGAGAAGACAATCGTACTCGTCGCGGATGCGTGTAAGTTCGGCGAGGTCGGCAGCGTCGCCGTCCATGCTGAAAATACTTTCGGTGATGATAAGCACGGTACGGTATGTCTTTCTTGTGTCGGCAAGAAGCGCGCGGAGCCTCCGGTAATCGCGGTGCGGGAATGTGCGGAACGGAACGCCGGCGAGACGTATGCCGTCGATGATGCTCGCGTGATCGAGCTTGTCAATGATGACGAGGTCCTGTTTATCGACCAGCGACATGACGGCGCCGAGGTTGGCGGTATAGCCCGAGCCGAATACGAGCGCCCGTTCGAAGCCCTTGAACCGGGCGATGCGTTCCTCAAGCGCGGTGTAAAGCTCATTGCTGCCGCAGACGTACCGTGACGAAGTTCCGCCGGTGCCGTGGCGGGTTGCCGCCTGCCGCGCCGTGTTTATCAGGCCGGGATGAAATGACAGCGAAAGATAATTATTTGATGAAAAATTCAGGTACGCGGTGCCGTTGATGGTTATATGCGTGTCGTCTACCGTTTCGGCCGTCGTGAATTCGCGGTACAAATGCTCATCGCGGATACCGGCAAGATAATCCGTAAAATGCTTCAGGTCCGCCATGCATCGTTCGCCGTTATTTCGGTGAGCCGACCGCGGTGACGATGCGGTACGGGTTCTTCGGATTGTACTGCTCTTTTGAAGAGACTTCGAGATACCACACGCCTTTATCGAGTGTGTGCTCAACGGCCTCGTTGCGTCCCTTGCCGTTCCGGTCCGCGGTGAGCGCGAGCGCAGTGCCTTTGTACAGACGAAGTACCACGTCGATATTTGACGGGGGCAGCGCCTCGATGGAAAGCGTTGTGGACGCGTCGTCAACCGATATCCGGTAATAGTCCTTATCTCCATCCCAGCCGATGTAACCGCGCATCGCCGTGCCGCCGGGCATAAGGCGGTTCGCCTTTTCCGGCGAGTCATTCATCTCCCATTCCGCATCGCTGCGTTTTCCCAGCGACTCGGCCGTGAACGTGTAGCGGCGGTCACAGGAGAAAAACCGGTTCGTCGTGTTCAGATAAAAATAATAGATGCCCTGCGGCAGGAACAGATTGGGCACCGCCTCGCCCTCGCCGGCACCGCCATTATTGATGCCGAGGATATCACGGTCGAACATATCGGTGATGCGGAGTACCGGATCGGCCCGTTCAACAGCCGAAACCGCGATATGCACATTTGCCCCCTCGTTCTCGATGACGATCATTTTATAGATGTCGACATCGCCGTGATAATCGTATTTCCCCTGCACGGAGTCGTTGTAGGCCGCTTCTTTTGCGCGTTCCTTGCGGTCATTGGGCTCGTTCTCATTCTTTTCATCATACCGCTGCGTGCTGAATGCCAGTTGATACGGCAGCGCCGATGTTTTTCTGTTCTTGTTGATGACGGCGAGATAATATCTGCTTTCCGGCGGAAAAAGAAATTGGCGCAGTTCCTCGCGGGCGCCCGCGGCCCCGTTATCGATGACAGCGATCTGTTCGCGGGAGCCGTCGAAGAGCGCAAGCGCCGTATCGACACCGGGCATTGCGGAGAGCGAAATGCTGAACATGCCCATGATGTCGGTGGGGTTCTCGAAATAATAGTAATCAGCCTCGCTGCGGTTCTCACGCGTAGGATCGCCTGCGGGCAGATAATACCCCTCGGTGTTCGTCATCGGCTCAAGACGTGTCGCCGTCTCGAACATGTCATTGGGCTCGCGTTCGGCAAATTCCTTCACTGGCGAAAAAACTACGACAAGCTTGTAGGTGCATGCATTTTTTGCCGTGACACGGATGGCGATATGTTCTCCGCCGATGTACAAGTTCCGAATCTCTTCCCGGGACATGCTGTTTTTTTCAACCACCGCGTCGTCGATAGTTTTTATGAGCTTCTGGTCGAAGTCATAGATCTCGATCTGCATATCGGCTGTGCTTTCGAGCGTCAGCTGCACAAAAGCGCGTTCCGTACCTGCGGGTTTCAACCGGTAGAAATCCTCATCACTATTATCTTTTATGCTGCCGTTAATGATCACGGTGCGGTTGAGCACCTGCGCCTCGGCGAAGCTGCCGTTGAATTCAATTTCCTGTACCACGGGGAATCGGTTACAGGAGATGACTGCTGATAATACCAAAGCAATGATTAACGCGCAGAATTTCATAGAATTTCCTACTGTCGGATGATGATGGAATTATACAGAATACGGGGTGGTTGTCAATCACAGCGAGGGATATGTCCTGCAGGCCCAATAGGATAAAATGACAGCATACTAAGTTTAGCACGCGGCGTATTGACGATGCGCCAGAACAGGTTATATTAGGGGTATGAACAAGAATGAAAGGCTTTCACTCGGGACAAAAATAGGGTTCGGCGTATGCGATCTCGGCGGGAATCTTTTTTTCACCGTCGGTGCGTTCATCATCATGAAATACCTTACGGATACCGTTGGTCTCAATCCCTGGCTAGCGGGTGTGGCGCTTTCCATCGGCCGTGTTCTCGATGCGATCTCCGACCCCATCATCGGCAGTATATCCGACCGGACGCGGACGCGTTTCGGCAGACGCAGACCGTTCATATTCGTCGGTGCCATCCTGTTATTCGCGGCGATGGTGTTCTTTTTCAACAATCCCCACTGGAAAGACCAGACGGCCCTGTTCATTTGGGCTGCTATAGGGTATACAATCCTTGCCGTGGTCTATTCGCTGGTGAGCATACCGTATTCGTCGTTGACGCCGGAGATTACTCAGGATTACAATGAACGGACTGCGCTCAACGGTTTCCGTTTCACCTTCGCCATCGTCGGAACCCTTCTCGGTGCCGGTGTGGCGCTCCCGCTCGTTGCCGGTGTTTCCGGTGCAACGATCGTTGATAATAAATGGGTGGGCGATCCGAGCGGCGGGTATGCGGTCATGGGATTGATATTCGGCGCGGCGATGGCCGTAACCGCGCTCATAACCGTGTTGTCAGTTCGTGAGAAGAGCATGAATGTCGTACTGCCCAAACGCGGCATAAAAAATATCATGAAGGACTATCTGGGGACGTTCACCAACAAACCGTTCCTGCTGATACTGCTGCCGTGGACGCTCAATATCACCGGTATCACCGTGCTGAGTACGATACTTCAGTATTATTTCACCAATGTCAGGAATCAGACGGAGCAGATTACCATCGCCATGCTGATACTCCTGGCAGTCGCCATCGTTTTCATCCCGATTTGGACGATACTGTCGAAGTTCATTGGAAAGAAATGGTGCTATATCATCGGCCTTCTGATAGTCGCAACAAGCGTTGTCATCATATATCTCATCGGACCCGGCGCATCGCTTACCACACTGTTCGTGCTGATCGGCATTTGCGGTATGGGCTTTTCCACCGGCTATGTGCTGCCCTGGGCTATAGTCCCCGACGCGATAGATTACGGTGTGCTCAAAACGGGAGAGAATCACGAGGGCGTGTATTACGGAATATGGACGTTCTGTTCCAAGGTCGGACAATCGCTGTCGGCGCTTATCATCGGCGGTATGCTGAGTATGGCAAAATATGACGGCGCGGTGGTGGTGCAGAACATGGATGCACAGAATGTCATCCGTCTTCTATTCGGGCCTATCGGCGCTGTGTTTTACGTCGCTGCGGCCCTCGTGCTTGTCTTTTATCCCATCACCGCGAAAAAACACGCCGAGATACGGGCACAGATTGCCGCGATGAAGCCCGGGAAATAGTGATTGTATCCCGCAGCTTGACTCTATCATAGAGGGCGAGTGAGCAACTAGTACCGGATTTTCCGCTTTAGTACCGGCAAAAAATACGACCGTATACTTTTTGGGTACGACTGTACCGGCGTCAGAACGATTGTACCTGCCCCGTGTACAGCGGTACCGGCCGTGTATACCGTTGTACCGCGTGCGGGTACCGTCGTCCACGCACCGGAACGGCTGTACTCGCTTCCGGTACAACCGTTCAGGTCCTGAGTACCATCGTTCCCTGCTCCGGTACACACCTACCGCCTCCCGGTACAGCCGTACAGCGATGAGTACCGTCGTACCTGTTCATGGTACAACTGATGCAGTAGCGGGTACATCGACTGGTACCGATGATAGTAAGTATTTCCGTATGCATCCCAATAGACAAAAAAAAACCTCAATCCCATTATACGATTACTTTTCATATTATACACATTTGGCGCAAATATTTTCACACCATGTTGTCGCTCTCGCGGTGCGTCCGGCACCGCTGGCGCTAGCAAAGCGCGGGAAATCATCATGATTCCGCACATCCATGTGCGTGCTTTTTCTGGGGTACCACTTTTCAAACTATTTTGTTTGCGGGACATCTCCCGCGCTAAGGAATCGAAGGTTTCTACTATGGAGCTGAACGGGATCGAACCGTCTGCCTCTTGAATGCCATTCAAGCGCTCTACCAGGTGAGCTACAGCCCCGCCTTTTCACTGACGGCGCATTCTATACTTTCTTCGGAGAAAATGCAAATAAAAAACATGGCAATGGACCGCGTATGAATACCGGTTGACCCATAGTCCTGCATGGAAACGGAAATCGCTTGCCCTAATCGAGCAAGTTGTTATCTTTAAGTATATAAAATAGATTTGTATGGAGGTATTTAAGATGAAAAAAGTATTATTGACAGCCGGGATTATCATTGGTGTACTTATTCTGGCGTTGGCAGTTACACCCGCGTTCCTTCCGGCGTCCTACACGCTGAAACGGAGCATCACGATTGAGGCGCCTGCGAAGACGATATACCGCGCGCTCGGTGATTTCAACGAGTTCAATAAATGGCAGCCGTGGATACGGTATGAGCCGACGGCAAAGCAGGAGTTCACCGGTAAACCGTTTACCGTGGGCGCCCGCTATGCGTGGACGGGCAAAGTCATCGGCAGCGGTTCGATGACCATAACCGCGCTCAAGGAAAACGAGTTCGTCACCACGGCGCTTGAGTTCGGCATGAAAAAGAATTCCGCCGCGCGCAACACCATATCGCTTGCCGGCGAGGGCGGAAAGACCGTCGTCACCTGGGCGATGACCGGAGACCAGGAATATTTCGGCCGGTATTTCGGACTGATGATGGATACGATGATGGGCAGAGACTTTGAGTCGGGGCTGAAAAACCTGAAAGCGTACAGCGAGAAGAAATAGATTATCGGCGACGCGTCACCATCACCCGTACCGTTTCCTGTTTTATGCCGTCGGCCATAGTGACGGCAAAATAGACTCCGGGTGATACCTTTCTGCCTGATGTGTCGGTGCCGTCCCATACAGCCGTCGTGTTCACTTCACGCAGTGTGGTCACCAGTTTTCCGGATACGGAATAGATGTTCACCACGGCGTCCCTCACAACATTGAGGAATGTGATATCGCCTTCGCCCCGGTACGGGTTCGGTACCGGTAGAAGACCATGCTGCATGGAGAATACGGTGAACACGAGCTCCTGTGTCGCTTTGTTACCTTCAAAGTCGATTGCGGTGAGCATCAGGGAATTGCTTCCAAGCCGGTTAAAGGATATCGCCAATGAAAGTGTGTTTGTATACGGTGATGCGGAAACCGTGACCGGCGCACCGCCGTTTGTAATATAAGTGAATGATACAAGTGACAGATCCGTTGCGGAAACACGTACGTTCGTACTTGTCGATACGACAAAATTCGTGGGGTATATAAACGCAGGCTTCATGGTGTCCGCATTGGACAGCGCGATATACTGGGTTGATGATGTATTGTCGCCGCGGTCTATTACGAAAACGCCGATGTTGGTGTATTGCGAGATAAAGCCCGGCACGGCAAGCCCCGATAGCAGTGAACTGTAGGGATAGATCGCAGGGGTGCTTCCGTTCGAGACGATGAGTCCGACCCTGTCTATGCCGGATATCAGATCATTCGTTCCGTTGATGACGACGCCGTATGCTTTGCCATTCGTCGCCGACGGTGTACCTGAGAGTGATGTGTATGTTGGCGGCAGTTTATCCACGTTCGAAATGGAGATGTACTGCGTGACCGATGAGTTCGTGGCGTGGTCGAGCGCATACACGCCGATATTCGTCGTTGAGGTGACCAGTTGTATGAACGGTCCGTTGATGATGTTGGCTGGGCCGTTCGTTATCGATATGCCGCCGTTACTGACAAAGCAGACCGTGTTCATAACGCCGTAGCCGAAATCGCCGAGGCCGTTAAGCAGGAGCCCGTACAGCGTGCCGTTGGTTGCGATGCCGCCGGACAGCGAGAATGTCGGCGCCTGTGTGTCGACATGTGCAACGCTGATATATTGTGTGACGGATGAATTCATAGCGCCGTCAAGCAGATAGACGCCGATATTGGTGGTGCGTGAGGTGAATGCGGAGACATACACACCGTTGAGCGCATTGGCGGGCGGGTTCGTGACCATGATGGCGCTGTTGGAAACAAAACATACAGTGTACAGTATACCGCTGCCGATATCATTGGTGCCGTTGATGCTGATGCCGTAGAGCGTGCTGTTCGTGGCCGCAGATGTACCGGAAAGCGATGTGTATGCCGGCGGTGACATGTCAACGACACACCCGCCGCTCCATGCTGTCCATGCTCCGGCGCCCCAGTCGTTGCTGGCGCGTACGCGCGTGTAATAGTATTTTCCGTCGATACCGGTGAACGAATGGCGGTTTGAACTGAGGTTTGTGATGACGAGCGTATCGATCTTGTTGGAGCTGACCTCAAGCAGGTAAACCACGCCGGCATTGATGAGCGAACCTTTGGACCAGGAAAAGTGTACGGTGTTTGAAGCGGCTATTGCCGTTGATGCAACGGGTGTCACGGGAGTGCCGCTGATTGCGAACGACAGATTCGTTACTTTTCCGCAGCCGAATTCGTTGTCGACACCTGCGGTGCCCATATCGACTGCATTGCTGATAAGATGATTCCTGACGTCGGTTGCGGTATACGACCCGAGATACGCGCCCCAGATTACCGCTGCATGTCCGGCGATGCTCGGTGATGCCGAGGATGTGCCCGCGAATTTGCCGTACGTCCAGTTCGTCATGTACGAATATCCGCTGATGTCGGGTTTGATGCGTCCGTCCGCCGTCGGCCCCTGCGAACTGTACCATGCGCTCGGGCCGGACATCCAGTTGCTTGCATCGATAGCGCCGACGGATAGTGCACCGGTGGCGCATGCGGGTGCGACAATGCTGCCGGCTTTCACCGAATACTGGAGATTCTGAGCCGTTGCTATCAGGCGCAGGTTCTTTGCGACTCCCGAATATTTTCCGATGATGCAGCCGTAGGTTCCGGTTGCGGCTGCGGTGTATGAGATCGATTCCACGGGATAGTCGTCGCCGTTCTGTATATTCCATGACAAAGCGACATTTGACCATGCGGAACCCGTCCAGTAATACAGTTCAAGGTCGTAGTCATTGGCGCTGCCGCCCCAGGTGTCGTCCCAGCAGAGGTAGAGCCGTATGGATGTCCCGCTTGATACTGTACCGAGCTGATTGATCTCGCCGGTAGTGCCGGAAAATTCATGCACGTAGTCCGCGTCGGTATCGGCAAACATACCCTGCCAGTGGCCGCGTGCATAATTTCCCGCCGAGTTAACCCAGAGAATACCGTTGGCCGCAGCATCGTTGACGATGGCGGATATGGGGCCGTCCCCGCGCCCGAATTCGGTGTTGAGCCAACCCATGGAGTGGTTGACGATGTTGATGCCGTTCGCTTTGCAGTAGTTTTTCGCCGTGCCGAGCTGCGCGCTCGTTTCTATCTTCATCAGATACAGCGTGGCGTCCGGCGCCGCTTCATAAACAACTTCAGCGACCGCGGTGCCGTGTGTTGTCCCTGTTTCCATTCCCGCGCCGCTGAAGTCAACGTTCACTGCTGATGCGGGTACTTCTCCGGCCCCTTGCGCGCTTGCAAGGCCGATAAACCCGCCGTCGATGACGGCTGCCTTAACCCCGCTGCCGCGACTTCCTTTTATATGAAGATTGGTGACCCCGTTCGAGATGATTTCCTCGCCGGTAATAGCGAGTTCTTCCGGACGAAGCGGTGCTTCAACGCGAATGCCGGCGATGCCGTCAAGCATGGCGATAGTGCCGAGCGGTATTTCAAACTCAACGGTATCACCGTACCGGTGTGTAATACGTCCGCCGGCTGATGCCACCGATGCGTCCAGACTCGATATATTTCCGCGTGCATGCAGAACGATGCTTCCGTTGTTTCTGACGATGTGACCCTGCTCCAGCGCTTTGGCGCGTTTTTCCGCCGCCGAACAATTCGACAGACTTTCAACGAACGATACCATCCGGGGTGATAATGCCTTGCCTATACGTTTTTGTTTATGCTTTCCCGCCGCATGCTGTATCTGCTGCTCGTCCGGAAAATATGACGGCGGGGCGGCCAGCGCGACTGTCGTTACTGCGAATGCCGTTGCAATGATGTGTTTTGTCTGCATACCTTATTCCATGATGTTATCCGTAATATAACATAGCATACGGCAAAAACGTGAAATAGGCAAACGGACCGGTGTCTTTTTTTGACTTGCGACCGGTTCTGTGGTATGATGCCTTTGAATACCCCAAAAGGAAATGACTATGATAGACCCACGTATGGTGCGGGAAAACATTGCGGCGATTGAAGAAAATCTCAAGCGCCGGAATACATCGATTAACATGCAGGTGCTCAAGGATATCGAGGTGAAGCGCATCGCCGTGCTCCGCGAAGTGGAGACGCTTCGTGCTACGAAGAATGAGAATTCGAAAAAAGTGGGCGAACTGATGAAGGCGGGCGATAAAGCCGCCGCTGAAAAGATAAAGGCCGAGATGAAGGCGGTCAATGAAACGCTCGGCGCCAAAGAAACGGAATTGACCGCGCTCGGCGAAACAACGGAACGCGAACTTATGCTTCTGCCGAACATGCTGCTTCCGGAAGTACCGTTCGGCAAGGACGAGAACGATAACGTTGAGATTAAACGCTGGGGCGAGATACGGAAATTCGACTTTACGCCGAAAGATCATGTCGACATCGGAACGGCGCTCGATATCCTCGATCTTGAACGTGCAGCCAAGATCGCATCGGCGCGCTTTTCGATATTGAAGGGCGCTGGCGCAAAACTTGAACGTTCGCTCATCAACTTCATGCTTGATCTGCATACGAAAGAACACGGTTATACCGAATATATGCCGCCGCTCATGGTGAACCGTGAATCGATGACCGGTACGGGGCAGCTGCCGAAATTCGAAGAGGATCTATTCCGCACGACGAACGATCCTCCCTATTACCTCATACCCACCGCCGAGGTCCCGCTGACGAATATTCCTCGCGACGAGATAATACCCGAAGCCGATCTGCCGATGTATCTCACCGCGTATACGCCCTGCTTCCGCGCCGAAGCGGGTGCATACGGCAAGGATACACGCGGCATCATCCGGCAGCATCAGTTCGATAAAGTGGAGCTTGTGAAGATCGTCGCTCCCGAGAAAAGCACGGAAGAACACGAGAAACTTCTGGCGAATGCGGAGAAGGTGCTTCAGCTCCTGAAGCTTCCGTACCGCGTCATCGTGCTGTCGAGCGCTGATACGGGGTTCGCCTCGGCCAAGACCTATGATATCGAGGTATGGCTGCCGTCGCAGAACAAGTATCGTGAGATATCGAGCTGTTCCACCTTCACCGATTTTCAGGCCCGGCGCGCCAAAATACGCATGAAACGCGGCGGAAAGACCGAATTCGTGCATACTATCAACGGGAGCGGGCTTGCCATCGGGCGGACATGGCTTGCCATTCTTGAAAATTATCAGAACGCCGACGGCAGTGTGACGATTCCCGAGGTGCTCGTACCGTATATGGGGACGGATCGCATCGTCCGCACATGACGCAGTCTTGACTTTTAAAAAATAAATGCTAAACTGAATTTATAAAGCGGGAGAACTCCCGCATATCAAAGGAGAAGATGATGACGACGGTGATAATCATCGTCTTTTCCCTGGTAGCGTTCATTGCAGGCTTTCTTGTGCGATGGCTTTTCGCGCGGACACAGTTGAAGTCCGCGGAAAGCATGAGCAAAGGTATCGTTGCCGAGGCCAAGAACAAGGCCGAAGCCGAAAAGAAAGCATTGCTATTGGAAACTCGTGATCAGATTTCGAAGGAACGGAACAATTTAGAAAATGAGACCCGTGAAAGAAGAGCAGAACTCGGGCAATTCGAGAAACGTCTCCATCAGAAAGAGGAGAATCTCGACCGAAAAGTCGAACTCTTAGATCAACGAGACCAGGAACTCGCGAACAGGGAAAAGCGAATCAAACAGCAGGAAGCCGATCTGTCGACCACGATGGAGAAGCATCGCAAGGAATTGGAACGAATTTCAGGCCTTTCCGCCGAAGAGGCGAAAAAGGCGCTCATAACCGGACTTGAAGAGGACGCGAAGCGCGCGGCATCACGCACCATCGATAATATCGAAAAGGGCGCGATGGAGACCGGTGAGAAGAAGGCGCGCGAGATAATCATCCAGGCTATCCAGCGCGTGGCGGGAGAAGTGACACAGGATGTGTCCGTGTCGTCGGTGTCGCTCCCCAGCGAAGAAATGAAAGGACGCATCATCGGGCGCGAGGGGCGCAACATCCGCACGCTCGAGACGCTCACGGGCGTCGATATTATCATCGACGACACCCCCGAAGCGGTCATCATTTCATGCTTCGACCCCGTACGGCGCGAAATCGCCAAACGGTCGCTTGAAAAACTCATCCTTGACGGGCGCATACATCCGGCCCGCATCGAGGAAGTCGTCGACCGTACCGGCAAAGAGATAGAACATGTGATGGCCGAAGAGGGCGAACGGGCGCGCGTCGATATGAACATCACCACGGTGCACCCCGAGATCATCCGCTACATCGGCAGACTGCATTTCCGCACGAGCTACGGCCAGAATGTGCTGCAGCACGTACGCGAAGTGTCGAATATTTCCGGCATGATAGCCGCGGAGCTGGGCGCGAACGTCGTGCTCGCACGCCGCGGCGGTTTCCTCCATGACATCGGCAAGGCAATCGAGGTTGAAGGCGAGGGCTCGCATGCCATCGTCGGCGCCGAGATGGCGAAACGCTATGGTGAATCCGAGACTATCGTCAATATAATCCGTGCGCACCACGGTGACGTTGACGCGCTCTCTCCCGAAGCGGTCATCGTCAAGGCCGCCGATGCCATCAGCGCCGCCAGGCCCGGTGCCCGTCGCGAGAGCTTTGAGAATTACGTCAAACGACTTGAGAATCTCGAACATATCGCCGACAGTTTTGCCGGTGTTGAGAAATCGTTCGCCATTCAGGCCGGTCGCGAGATCCGCGTGATGGTGAAGAACGAGACGGTTGATGACGCCAAAGCCAAAGACCTCGCACGCGACATCGCGCGTAAGATCGAAGAAGAACTGAAGTATCCGGGCATCATCCGGGTGACGGTCATACGCGAAATGAGGGCAACAGAGATCGCGCGGTAACGCAATGGCGAAACTACTGACGATACTCTGCCTCGGCGACATTATCGGCGAGGGCGGACGTTCCGCGATTGCGGCAAAGCTTACGGCGCTCAAAGCGGCGTATACGGTTGATTTTACCATCGCCAACGGCGAGAACGCCGCGGGCGGTTTCGGCATCACACGTGATGTTGCCAACGAGCTCTTTACGGTTGGTATTGACGCGATTACGAGCGGCAATCACATCTGGAAATCGAAGGATGTGTTTGCGATGATCGCCGAAGAGAAGCGATTGCTCCGTCCGTTCAATTATCCCGAAGGCGCTCCCGGCAACGGGTTTACCGTGTTCACCGTGGGCGAATACAAGATAGGCGTGCTTAATCTGCTCGGCCGCACGTTCATGGATCCGGTCGATTGTCCATTCAGGCGCGGCGCGCATGCGGTACGCCTCATCCAGCGCGAGACGAATATTATCATCGTTGATTTTCATGCCGAGGCTACCGCTGAAAAGCAGGCGCTCGGCTATCACCTTGACGGCACGGTATCCGCGGTGGTGGGTACGCACACGCATGTGCAGACCGCCGACGAGCACATACTGCCGAAGGGTACTGCGTATATGTCCGACCTCGGTATGTGCGGCGGCGAGTTTTCCATCATCGGGATGAAGAAAGATCCGGCACTGAAACGGTTTCTCACGTATCTGCCGCATAAATTCGAGGTGGAACGCGAACAGCCGATGATCAACGGATGTGTTATCCGTATCGACGCAGATACCGGCCGTGCTGCCGGCATCGAGCGCGTGCTTGTGCGGCATGGACAGTGACCGGCGGAGGCGATATGGGTGAACGGAACTACCGTGAACGGTATGAAACGATAATGCAGGCGGTGCGGGACACGCTTGCCTCGATACATGACGCGAACCGCACGGTGACCATCGTAGCGGTCACGAAAATGCAGCCGGTGGATGTTCTGAAAGAATTCATCTCGCTCGGTCTTTCGGAGCATCTGGGTGAAAGCCGCGCGCAGGAACTGCGTGACAAAGCCGCCGAGGTGTCCGGGGCGCTCTGGCATTTTATCGGCCCCATACAGACGAATAAGATTAAATATATCGTACCGCATGCGCACCTGATACACAGTGTTGACAGCAGCGGCATCATCGACGCGGTGGCAAAGCGCGCCGCGGAAGAGCGCAAGGTGCAGGATATTCTGCTGCAGGTCAATGTGAGCGATGAGCCGCAGAAAGGCGGTGTAGCGCCCACCGAGAGTGCCATGCTCGTTGAACATGCGATGACAATGAAACATATCCGCATCCGCGGGCTTATGTGCATAGCCGCGAACACCGACGATACGCTGCGCGTCGAGCGCGAGTTTGCGGAACTCCGTGAGCTCCGTGAAACACTAGCCGCCCGTTATCGCGGCCTTGAACTGCCGGAGCTTTCAATGGGTATGAGCGGTGATTATAAACTTGCTGTCAAACACGGCGCCACCATGCTGCGTATCGGTTCATCTCTTTTCGGTGAACGGACGTAACACGCGGCGCTGCGCATGAAAATAGAACAATAAAGGATTTGTGTATGTTTCGCGCACTGTTCGTTTTGAGCATCATGCTGCCGCTTACGGTCATCGGCGGTTGTATCGAGCTTGTGATAATTCTGTTCACATTCCCGTTCCGGCTGGTCAAGAATGATGTGCTCCATCGGGTCAATGCGTTCTGGGGATGGGTATTCTTCAAGGTCGCCGGTTCGAAGCTTGCCGTGTCGGGACGTGAATACTATGACCCGAAGAAACCCTACATCATCATGATGAATCATCAGAGTTCGTTCGATATATTTCTCCTGTTCGCGGTACTCCCGGGGCAGTTCCGCTGGATTTCAAAAGACACCTATTTCAAGTATCCTATTATCGGCTGGTCGATGAAGCACTCGGGATATATATCGATTGTCCGTGAAAAAATGAAAAGCGCATACGACAGCATTCTCGCGGCCGGCAAACGTCTCGAAGAGGGGCGCAGCGTAGCCATTTTTCCCGAAGGGACGCGGAGTCTCGACGGTGTCATCCGGCGTTTCAAGCCCGGCATTTTGATACTGACTGAGCAGTACCCCGATATACCTATCCTGCCGGTGGTTATCGACGGGACCGGGCGAATGATGAAAAAGGGTTCGTTCAGCATTCAGAAGACCGACGTCCGGGTGCGCATACTGCCGCCATACTGCATCAAGGGTATCCCGGGTGACCGGAATGCGAAAATAGGACATCTTGAGGCGATGATGCGGACCGTTCATGAATCGATGATGAGAGAGACGCCGCGGTAACAAACCGGAACGTTAACATATCGTCTTAACATATTGATTTTCTTCATTTGTTTAAAAAGAAGTAAAGGAATTGCTTGATTTTTCCGAGAATGGTAGTATATTAGTAAAAGTCACCGCGGTTAGGCCTGCGAAAGTACTCATGTGTTTTCGTGAAGTGCCGACACTGTAGGTGAAGGAGCATTGCTATGACCATAGACAAAATCGGTACCGGTAACAATATACAGCCCACATCGCACGTGCGTAAGACCGAGCGGACACAGCAGGCCGTTCGGGCCGACAGGCTTGACATTTCGGTTGAAGCGCGTGAACGCGCCGAGCTTGAGCGCATCGTGAAGGCTGCCCCGGATATCCGTGCCGACAAGGTCGAGCAGGCTAAAGCGAACCTCGAGCGCTATATGCGCGATGACAAGATATTCGATAACGTCGCAAAGACGATCATTAAAGGGCTTTTAGACTAACGCGGGCATTGCCTGCAATCATCTCAGCCGTTTGGCGCAATCCTTCATTCACCGTCATTTAATAGCCGGTAGAAATGCCGTGCCCGCAGCACTTTCTCGATATAGTACTCCGTTTCAGGATAATCGAGCATCCGTGCGTAATATGACATATCATTCGTGGCGATAGTGTTTTTCCATCGCTGCACACTTCCCGCGCCCGCATTGTATGCGGCGAGGACCATGACCTCATTGCTGTGATAATCCTTGAAAAGCTTCGCCAGATGCGACGTGCCGAGCAGCACATTATGCGCAGGCCGGTGCAGGTCAACGTACGGAAGCCGCGCTTTTCCCAGAGAGCGGTTCTCGCCGATAGCCGTATCGGACATGAGCTGCATGAGTCCCCGCGCGTTCACCCACGATACACATGACGAATCGAACGCGCTTTCGGTGCGTATAAGCGCATACACAAACGCGGGCTCTATCGAATACCGCTTCGCTGTCGAGGTGATGAGTGTGTGATAATATTCGGGATACAGATAACCGCAGAGCACCGGCGGGAGCAGCCAGTGGGAATACGTCGACGGAAACTGGAACGTCCCCGGTGTCGTGTACTTGAACACCGGCCCGTAGTCCTCGGCGAACGCGCAGACGGTCTCAAGCGCGCGGAATGCGTCATATGATGTCGGAGAGTTCGTACGGACGAATACGGCTTCATTAAGCGCATTTTCCCTGTCGCCGGCGAATACGAGCGCCACGGCTGTCCTGAGATGCGGCGAGAGCGTGCGCGCACGCTGAATGATGACGTCGTCGGACATGGGACGGAAGAACGCATCAACGAACGCATAACGGCGCAGAATCCGCTCGGTAAGGCCGCGGCATTCCGTCAGTAACGGCGTGGGAACGTCGTAGACTGCCGTGGTGATGAACTGGATGCGGTTAAGCGATGCGAGGGCCGCGGTGTAATTGCTTGCAGCGATATAATTCTTTGCCGCGCGCAGATACAGCTCATTGGTGACATCGATGGCGCTGAGAAGATCCGTGTCGGCATAGGGATACGCTTCCTGGATGAAATACGGATTTCTGCTTGCGGTAAGCGTTGCAGCAACAGCGGCCTTTGCGCGGGTTTCGTCGCCGAATTTCATCGCCGCAAGCCGTTCCCATGACAGATAGTAATCATACCGGTCGGTGTTCGTCACCACCGCGCGCATGATGCCGAGTGCCGCGTCACAGTCTTCACGCGTCCCGTCGAGGAACATCTTTCTAAGGTAGGCGCGCGCCGCGAGATTGATATGCGTGCTTTTGGGATATTTTTTAACCGCGTTCTCGAGCGCATCGCGGGCGCACGGCATGTTTTTTTCGGCCATATACGCACTCACGAGTCTGCGGTGCATGTAGTCCGTTTCGCCGCTTTTCGGAAAGTGTTCGATATAATCGTTGATGAAAACGAGCGCACGGTCATAGCGGCCGCGCTGACGCAGCAGCTCGACGATGCGGTAGGTGGCCCGTTCCCGGAATGCGCCGCTGTCCCCGGCGAGGTAATCGCGATAGAGCGATTCGGCTTTGTCCGCATGGCCCAGAAGGTCGTTGCACCAGGCGATGCGGTATTTCGCCTCATCGCGGAATACGGGGAGTACCGCGAGATCGGTGACGTACAGGAGCGATTCGGCAATCTTACCCGATTTGTGAAGCCCCCGCGCGAGTTTCATAGCCGTGTCGGGAATCGTATCCCTGAGCCTGCGCGCGTCCGGCCTGAAGGTCCGGTGAAGTGCCGCTGCGGCGTCGGCGTTTTCATAGATGTCGACGAGATACCGGAGTATCTCATAGGCGGCATTGGTATTGGTGGCAGCGATGAGCGCCTGCGCCGCATTATTGCCGATGAACACCTGCAGGTATTTCGGCATGTTGGTGAGCGTCGCGAGCGTTCCGCCGCGGTTCATGAATCCGGCGTATGCGTTATACTGCTCCGTTTTGCCGCGTATCAGCGAATTGCTGTAGAGGGAAAGCGATGCGGAAAAAAGCGATGCGGCATTCGAATAATATCTGAGGTAGAGCGCGCTTCGGCCTGCATAGTAATAGGTGTAATCGTGGAGCGGACTCTGCGGCGACAGGTCGAGTGCGCGGGTGAATGCGTGATAGGCGTCATCGAAACGTTCCTCGCGGTATGCGGTAAGACCTTCAGCATAGTCTTCGTCATTGCAGGATGTCGTTATGAGGACTATCGACAGTGCCAGCAGTGCGGGGAGTGATTTGCTCATGCGTGTGTGGGTTGTAAAGACATCCGGCGGGATCCGGATAATCGAAGCTTATCGCTTCACCGATTTTTCTTTATAGCTTTTCATAATCGACTTGATTTCGTCGGTGGCGTGTTTTCCGAAGATGTCGTCGCGGATATCGCCTTCTTTCAGATGCGTCACCAGCGTATCGATGGGGCTCGCGAGCGTTTTGCCGTTGTCGCGCACTTTGTGCTTGTGCGCTATGTATGAGGCGTCGCACATGAACATGATGGTGCGGAGTTTTTCTCCCTGATCCGCGAACAGCCCGATGAGGCGTTCCGGGCGCGGTACGCTGAGTTTCAGCAGTTTCTGGCAGACGCGGAAGAAGAGCGGATGTATCTCTTCCGGAAAATGAACGCGGCGTTTGACCGCCTTGGGCTCTTTTCTTTCACTGCTTTTATAGATGGCGGAGAAATCGCGTTCTGCGGCGCCGATAAGCGACGCGTAACAGCGCTCCTGATGCGGCATGAGGTAATGGTGGCGTACGAGATTCGTGCGCGTGCCCACCTCGATGATGGTGATGATGCCCAGCGAGTTGAGCTCGCGAAGCGCCTTCACGATTGTAGCGCGTGAACCGATGCCGGATTCATTCTGTATCTCATTGTGTGTCGCTTTGCTCAGGCCGTTTTCGTAGTCGTAGCAGGCGGCGAGGACCCGGTAGATTTCCTTTGCCGTGGCGGAGGTTGATTTCCATGTTTTTTTATCGGTGAGCTCTCGCGGCACGAACACGGCGCGGGCACAGATATCGGTAAGTTCGTCTTTCCGTTTATCTGAAGGCGAGGTTTTTTCTTCTGATGGTTTAAAATCCTTCGCTACCGCGTATGCTTCCATCCGCAACTCCTCACCCAGTATGTGATCATGCCCGTTCTTCAGCGCACGATATAATGCTCAAGTATCAAACGAACCTTCAGCCAAACGTGTTGCCGGAAAAAACATAACAAGTGCAACGAGACGTCAGCCCATCCCGCGTTCGATTTGCAACGCGGAGTGTCATTCTAATAATTATTTATAAAAATGCAATAGCGAGTTCCGTCAATGTTCATCGATGAACACCGGGGGACTTGACATGTTTTTAAAATGCGTTATTCCGCCATGCCGCACTCATGGTATTTTATTTTTTCAGCACGGATGGACTTCGTAAGATGCGCTAACAGCCGCTTCGGCGTATATCCTTTGGAGGTAAGAAAGCTGTTCGTGTGAAATTCTCCGGAAAGATACTCTACACGGCTGAGTTTGCGGGCGTGCAGCAGCGCCTCGTACTCGCCGCCTTCACAATCAATCTTAAGCAGCTTGCATTTTGAGATCCTGTTTTCTGTCAGGATGGTATCGACGGTTGTCGATGGTATCTGATCATACTTGATGTCATCGGCTTTCGGGGCCCATGCTGTCGCGCCGCCGCTATTATCGAAGCTTACGTTAATGGTGATGTCGCGGCCGTCCGCGGTGACCGCTCTGTTGAACGGCTTGATGTTGGTGACGCCGTTTGCGGCGATATTCATGGTCAGATGACGGTAGTTGTCGGGTACCGGTTCATAGGCGTAAACAGTGGTGAATGGAAAACATTTCGCAAGGTATATCGAAACTACGCCGACATTTGCCCCGATATCCACGATGATATCGCCGGCTTCGAACATGATACGGTCGAGATTGTAATTGCGCTCTTCGCGCTGCAGGTCTTTTACCATGCCATAGGTGTTATGAATAGCGCTTCTATATTCATGGATGACGATAGATGTGTCATGTATCCGGAATTTCCTTCTGGCCGTTTTATGAAAAAAGTTCATGCCGTCTCCTTGATAACCAGGATATATTCCGTAGTATTGGTTTTTTCGGAATGAAATTGATGGTACAGGACCCTCTGTTTTTTGTCAATTGTTTTTTGCGGTTGGAGTGATGTGCCAAGCGCGGCCGTCTAAATTTCGTTTACATTGACATTATCGTATATTTTATGATAATAATAAATAAAGTAATTTATAGGGAGCAGCTATGCCGATTCCACAACTCACCGACGCAGCAAAACAGGAAGAACTTAAAGCTATAATAAAGGACCTTCACAGCGGCGTGGCGTTTGCTCAGGTCAAGAAACGTTTCGATACAATGGTGCGCAATGTGAGCGCCGAAGAGATTGCGGCGATGGAGCAGGCGCTTATCGCCGAGGGAGTACGTCCCGAGGAGATACAGAAGCTCTGCGAAGTGCATGTGGCCGTGTTTCAGCAGTCGCTGAAGAAACAGAAATCTGCGGCAAAGCTCCCCGGCCATCCGGTGAACACATTCATCGCCGAGAACAAAGCGGCAAAAACGCGCATCGACCGGGTAAAGCGGCTCGTGTCAAATACGGTGAAGGAACGTACACGCGCGAAAACGCTGCCGGAATTCAAGGCCGCGCTTGACGACTTGCGAACCATCATCGTTCATTATACACGCAAGGAGAATCAGCTTTTTCCGATGCTCGAGGCGAAAGGATTCACCGGTCCGTCGAAAGTGATGTGGGGGAAGCACGACGAGGTACGCGCCATGTTCAAGGATATCGACCGTATACTGGAGCAGGGCGCATGGAATGAACTCAAAGGCGCCGTGGGGAAACTGACCGGAGCCATCGGTACCCTCATGTTCATGGAAGAACGCATATTGTTCCCGACATCGCTCAAAAAGCTCTCAGAAAAAGACTGGATAGCGATACGCAACGGCGAAGGCTCAATCGGGTTTGCATGGATAACACCGGGCAGCGTGTGGGAGCCGGGTGTCGCATCGATGCAGTCCGCCCCTGCGGCCGCACCATCGGCGGATAGCCTAAAAATGGAAGGCATTTCACTTGATACCGGCGTGCTTACCCCGGAATACATCAATCTGATGCTGAAAAATCTTCCGCTCGATGTGACCTATGTCGACGAGAATGACACCGTGCGTTATTACACCGACAGCGCCGAACGCGTATTTCCGCGAAGCCCCGCGGTCATCGGCAGAAAGGTGCAGAACTGTCATCCGCACAAAAGCGTTCATATCGTGGAGAAGATACTCGGCAGTTTCCGCGCGAAGACGAAAACAAGCGCCGAGTTCTGGATAACAATGGGCGGTAAATTTCTGCATATCCGGTATTTCGCTATTTATGATAAGAACGGAACATATGCGGGCTGTCTTGAAGTCACGCAGGATGTCACCGGTATACGCGCGCTTTCCGGTGAAAAACGCCTGCTCGACTGGGAGTGATGTGTACGATAGCCGCAAGGCCCAATATTGACTTTCAAATATATATTCATATACTCCAGTTACCAATAAAAGTTACGAGGCTCATATGATTACCAAGACCATGACTATCGGCGAAGCGGTAAAAACCGTTCCGGAATCCGGCGCGGTTATGATGAAATTCGGTTTACATTGCATCGGCTGTCATGTAGCCACATGGGAAACCATCGAAGAAGGCTGCAAAGGTCACGGCCTGAGCGATGAAGATATCGAAGCAATGCTTAAAGAGATAAACGCGCTCACGGCAGCGAAAAAATAGCAGCCCGTGACGCCATGTCCGGCGCCCGGGGCGTCTTTGATTATCCGGTTACATCGGACGCCAAACGCATCACATTGCTCATCCCCGCTGACCGCCGTTCCACGGTAGATAATCTCGGATGGCAGTCCGTATATCACCTGCTTAACAGCGATGGACGCCTGTCCGTTATTCCGTTGTTCTATGAGAACGGCGTCCTTGTCGATATCGACGGCGACACCGCAAATCCCGAACGTATCGTTCTTACGTCAATTTCTTATGAAATAAACGCCATTACCTTTCTCAGCATTCTCAATCGCTTTCTCGGCGGCTGTACCGTGTATGCCGGCGGGTATGCGTTCGCGTCGAATCCATATTTTTTGTCGGGCGTTATTGCCGGCAGCAGCGCCTCGGAATTTGATATGCTTACGGCCGGGGAGCGGACTGCATTTATCGATGCGGTTGTCAGCGGAGAACGTCCGAAGCTGTTTGACGGCAGTACTATCGTTTCGGCATCATCGTCCGGCGCATCGCCCGCGCATTCGGTCATCATCTCGCCGCATTCTGCGTTCGGCAACGCATTCGTCATCGAAGTGAACCGCGGCTGCCCGTTCGCCTGCCGCTTCTGCGAGATACCATCGGTACGCACGCTGCGGTATACGCCGCTTGCTGAAATAAAAAAGATTGTTACGCAGATTCCATCGGACATCAGGCGTGTGGCGCTTGTCGGAAGCGCACTCGCATCGCATCCCGAGTTTACCGACATGATATCGTTCCTGCTCGGTGCGGGATATGAGGTATCGTTCGCTTCGCTTCGCGCCGACATGCTCGACGGCAACGCCATCAGGCTCATCGCATCCACGGGCACCGCAACGCTTACGCTCGCGCCGGAAACGGGAAGCGAGCGTCTCAAGAAAGTGCTGCATAAATCGATATCGCGTGAAAAACTGATTGCCGCCGTCACCGCGGCGCTTGATCACGGCATGAAGCGTTTCAAATGTTACTATATGCTCGGCGTTCCCGGCGAGGAGGATGCCGACGTTACGGCAATCGCCGACGAGATGAACGACATCATGACGGCGGCGAAAAAGGACGCGCCGAAACGCGGATGGATGCCTATCGTCAACGTGAGCGTGAATCCGTATATCATCAAACGCACGAACAGAAAACCGGACGATGTGTTCATCGATAAAAGCACATGGACAAAGCGGACGCGCATGCTGTCCAAGGCGCTCGCGGCCATCGGCGGCATCAACGCCACATTCCACGATTATCATGAGGCGCGGCTTGAGGGTATGCTCTCGTTTGCCCCGGCTGAAGCGGCGATATTCATCCTTCATGAGAAGCTCTATGAGGCGTCGTATAAACGCATTGCGGACCGGCTAGCTAAAGAATTCCCGATACCTTCATATACCTGATTAAAGGAAACAGTTCTGTCATGCCATTCAGCACAATACTTTTCGATCTCGACGGCACACTTGCCGATTCACTGCCCGATATCCACCACTCGGTCGATAATGCGCTCGCCGAATTCGGTCTTCCGCCGGTCGACAGGTCGGTAGCTCAGATTGGTGTGGGAAACGGAGTCATGAATCTGCTTACCACCGCGGTGCGCGCATCGTTTAAAAGCGCCGGCCGTACAGATGATGCCGATGCCTGGTTTCGTGACAACAGCGGGAAACTTGCCGACCGGTACCGGCAGCTCTACGCATCGGCATGGAAGACGTCTACCGTGCTGTATCCCGGCGTCACTGCCATGCTTGCTGATATGTCGGCGAGGGAAGTGCACTGTTTTGTCGTGTCGAATAAACCGGAAATGTTCTGCCGCGATATACTTTCATTCCTCGGTGTCGCTGAACGATTTACCGCCATCATCGGCGAGGACAGTTGTGCGGAGCGCAAACCGAGCCGCATCATCTGGAAATATCTTTCAGAGAAATATTCGCTGCAGGCTGAGTCGACGATAGTTGTCGGTGACGGACAGGCTGATTTCGCCTTTGCGAAGAATATCCCCTGTTCAGTGTGTCTGGTGCGCTATGGTATAACGCCGCCGGAAACGCTTGAGGCGCTTCATGCGGATCATTACATCGATGCGGTGTCGGAACTGAAGAAAATTATCGCCCGCTGATCATTCGCCCGGATATCGTATGCCCCACGATGCACGGAGCGCGTCCATCGTCTTCATGAGCGCGCGCGTTTCATCGAGCGGCATGACGGGGCTTTCAGTGAGACCGGCGGCGAGACAATCACCCACATGATCCGCCTCATGCGCATAGGTGTTGTGCGGCATGCTGAATGTCTCAATCTCTTTTCCATTGTCATAGACGGTGACACGTTCCGAGCGCCACCACGGTGCATGGATGCGTATCTCGCCTTTTGTCCCGCTGATGAACGCCTCGTGTATCGTGACCGCATTGACCGCGGATGAGAGTACCGCAAGCGCGCCGCTATTGTACTGGAGCACAACGGCGTTCGCCCGGTCCACGCCGGTGGGGCCGATATCGGCGGTGCTGGTCATCAGCGCATGGTCACCGAGGAGGAATTGCGCGAGCGACAGCGGATAAATTCCCACATCGAGCATGGAGCTTCCGCCCACGGCGGGATCGTTCACACGGTTTTTCGGGTCGTCGGAGCCGCGAAAACCGAAATCGGCCGCGAGCATGCGTATTTCGCCGATCTTTCCCGCGAGCACCAGTTCCTTCGCTTTGACGACGGCGGGGATGAAGCGCGACCACATAGCCTCCATCAGAAATACTTTTTTCTCACGTGCCGTTTGTATCATCGCCTCGGTTTCGCGGGTGTTGAGCGCGAACGGCTTTTCGCAGAGCACAGCCTTGCCGGCGTTGAGGCAGAGTATCGTATGGTCTTTGTGCTGCGTGTTAAGCGATGCGACATATATCGCGTCGACATCGGTGTCACGGACGAGCGCTTCGTATGACGCATGACGATGCGGTATTTTGAACTCATCGGCAAACGCCTTTGCTGTCGATTCCTGCCGCGAGCCGACGGCGATAAGCTCTACGTTCTTCGCCTGCGCCATGGCGGTTGCGAATTTATGCGCTATCTTTCCGGTGCCGAGAATTCCCCAGCGTATCCTTTTCATGTGTTCTCCGCGGTCTATACTTTCAGCGTCACCATCGTGACGTCGTCGTGCTGGTCCTGGCCCTCGGTGAATGCGGTTATCGCTTCTTCGATGCCTTTGGTGAGCGTTTTCGCGTCGCCCGGTGTGCGGCATGCGGCGATGAGACGGTCGTCGCCGAATTCCTCGCGCTGCGAATTAAGTGCCTCGGTTGCTCCGTCGGTGTATGCGACAACGGCGTCGGCGGGAGCGAGTGCTGCCGTATAATTCTCATAGACCGCTTTTTCGGCGATACCCACGGGCAATTCTCCGTCGGTGAGGAGTTCCGTCTTTCCGTCCGCGTGCGCGATGATGAGCCCCGGGTGCCCCGCGTTCGCGAACACCAGTGAATGAGCATTGTGGTTATAGATATAGCAGAGCGCCGTTGCATACTTCTCGCCGCCCAGTTCCTTCTGCATGATGAGATTGACATGGCCGAGAATATCTGCCGGCGTGCGTGATTCAAGCGACATGCTCACCAGAATACTTTTGAGGAGCATCATCACCATGCCCGCGGCAACACCCTTGCCGGAAACGTCGGCTATGAATACCAGCACTCTGTCGGCGTCTATAGATATGATGTCGTAGAAGTCACCGCCGATCTTTTTCGCGGGTTTTGATATGGCGTATATGTCGCAGCCGAAGCCGTCGAAATTGCTTTTGAGGAGCGACTGCTGGATGTAGCCGGCAAGCTCGATGTCCTTATGCTCCGCAAGCTCCTTGTGTCGCGAGGTGATGCGCTGATGCGTTTCGATGAATGCCGCTACGAGCGTCTCGAATTTCGCGTCGTGTACGATTGATGCAAGCACCGCAGAATGCGCGCAGATGGTGTATTGTACGTGCCAGGGTGTATCGAAAATATAGCCGTCGATATCGTTCTCAAGATGATGCTCACCTGTGGTGCGTGCGGCCAGCGCTGCTCCCGCTTTTCTCAGGCGTTCGATATGCTCCGGCTCCACCGTTGATGAACGAAGATTGAACGAGGTGCGCTGTGTGCCGGATATTTCCGTGAAGAGAAACGCATCGGTCATGAAGAGCACGCGTATGACACGCACGAAGCGGCGTATGAAATCGCGTTCCGCCATGCCGTCCTCGACGTGCCGCGCGAATGAATTCTTGAGCGCGAGCATCTGCGAATATTCCGATGTGAGCGTAAGCTCGTTCACCGATTCCTGCGTTGCCGTTTCATCGGGACTAAGTACGAGCGCGGTGCCGCGCTTGAGGAGATACACGGTGTCCGCGAAAGCGCGCTGCTGGTCGGCGTTGTTTGAGATGAAGATGATATGAGCCTGATCGGCACGAAGATGTTTGAGTATATCGTTGAACGCCGAGAACTGAACGGCCGTGAGGTAATCGGTGCAGTATTCGAAGATGCGTACCGGTGCGGTTGAGAAGAGTACGCGTGCGATGACGACGATTTGACGTTCAGCCTCGTCGAGCGATTCCATGGCGGCGTGTATGTCTATCGATGATTTCAGGCGCGATAGCATCGCCGCGGCGTCACGGTAGAGGTCATGCTTTTTCATGACGCCGTAGCTTGAAAATCGGCCGGCGCATCCGACGAAGATGTTCTCGGCCACCGTCATCCCCGGAGCGAACTCGGTGTCGCGCCGTGCCGAGGCTACCGTGCGCGCGATATCCCGCCGGGAAAGCGTTTTGCCGTTAAGCGTGACGGTACCGGATTCCGAGCGCGCGGTACCGGTGAGAATATCGACAAGGTTCCGTACGGAAGCCCGCTCATCGGATATGATGCCGGTGACCGAGCCGGGATTGGCTGCAAGCGTGATGCCGTCAAGCACCGTGCGCTCCGCCTCGCGGCTTGTCATGTTCGTTATCGCGTATGTGTTCGTAGTGATCACCTCAGCATACAGTATAGGTGATTTTCGCGGTTATTGTACAGGACTGATATTGATTTTGGCTTTGCGATAATTGACGCGGGAACACGGGCGCATGACGGAGCGGGGAGTGGTGTCGAATAGATTGCTTCACCCAGAAGGGCTCGCAATGACGGGTAGTGGCGGTATGCTGTTGTCATTGCGAGGAGTATTCGACGAAGCAATCTATGATAACTCATGCAGATTGCTTCGCTGCGCTCGCAATGACAGGAAAGTGACGGTACACGATGATCTGGCGTATCAGTGCGGTGTCGGTGACAAATATCAGTGAAACGGCAAGTTTTAAATGTCATTGCGAGGGCTCAGCCCGAAGCAATCTTCGATAACTCAGGCCAATCGTTTCGCTGTGCTTAAGATGACGATATGTGAGCAACTGCCTACGTCTCGATACGCCGCTGCAGTTGTATTCGGTGTCTGGCCGTTTCCGAGTGAAGCGAAATTTACGGGATTGACAGTGAATAATTGCGGATTATACTGAAAAGATAACATATGGTTTCGTTGAAGATACCATAAAATAAGCTTGGTAAGGAAAAGCATATGCGTTTAAAGGGATATTCATTACAAGCATCATTAATAATATTATTCGTGTTTACGTCTATTTTAAATGCGAAGATACAGGAATTTACAGGGAAGAAATATACAAATAGTGCCGGGATGGTGTTTCATAAACTGCCCGAGGGCAGCTTCATGATGGGGAGTGAAAACACCAATGGTCATGGAAGCCCGATACACAAAGTCAGTTTGTCGTCGTTTTATATTGCCAGAACTGAAACGACATATGCACAGTGGCAAAAAGTGTATGATTGGGCTATGACAAATGGGTATGCCTCGTTTGCACAATACGCAGGGTATGAAGATAATTTTGAATTTGCATATAACCAAAGTAAAAATTGTCCGGTTATGGTTAGAAGCTTTTATGATATTATACAATGGTGTAATGCTGCCAGCGAGAAAGATGGGAAAACTCCGTGCTATTCATTAAATGGCCACGTATATAGATATAGAGAAACAAACGAAGAAAATATAAATTGCATTTGGGATGCAAACGGATATCGATTACCATCTGAAGCCGAGTGGGAGTATGCTTGTCGTGCAGGAGCGACTAACATGTATTATTGGGGCAATGAAATGGATGAATCATATACATGGTGGTATGGGAATAGCGGTGACCAAGCCCATCCGGTTGCAAGTAAAAAGCCAAATGCGTGGGGATTGTTTGATATTTCAGGAAATGCAAGCGAATGGTGCTGGGATTGGTATAAAGAATATGATAAAAACCCTGTAACAAATCCCAGAGGGCCAAAGTATGGAATATATCGTGTGCAGCGTGGCAGCTATTTTGGAAACACAGAAATTCATCCGACAAATTGTTTGCGACCTGATTATCGCGATCCTCGATCTCCAAATGAACCATACTATGGCGTGGGGTTTCGTCCGGCATTTATTTTAACGGACAATAGACAAATAGAAGGTGATGGCCAATCGAATAGAAATATGAAACAAAGTAATAAGAAATATGATAATGCAAATCATGCACGGATAGTAGGGGTGCATGGTTTTACAAATAGTATTGGCGGTATATTTTGCAGAATTCCTGAGGGCACAGTAAATATGTATGAGGGCCTCAGTGATCGGAAAGTAAAAACAGTGAGAGTATCGAATTATTATTTAGCGGATACAGAATTGACATATGCGCACTGGAAAATAGTCTATAACAAGGCGTTACGAATGGGTTATGTATTCAGCAGCACTGGCGAGGAAACAGGGGCAAGATATCGAATAAGTGATGATTCGCCAGTAACAGATATCACATGGTTTGATGCTGTCAAATGGTGCAATGCGCTATCGGAATTAGAAAAAAAATCTCCGTGCTATATGAATAAAGGCGAGATTTATAAGGGCAATACTCAAGGGATACCGACATGTCGGATTGAATTAAATGGATATCGTTTACCTACCGAAGCTGAATGGGAATATGCTTCCCGGGCAGGATCGCGGACGCAGTATTTTTGGGGGAAATCCATGGCCGGCGGTGATTTGTATGCATGGTATGAAAAAAATAGCGATAATAAGATACATCCTGTTGCCCAGAAACTGCCGAACGCATGGATGATATATGATACGGTTGGGAATGTTATGGAGTGGTGCAATGATTGGGAGTACGCGGAGCAATTTGGTGTTCATTATGTAATATCGAGAGGGATTTTTTTCTGCGATCAAATACAAGCTGATGGGGATTATATTCATGCGATGACGCCGCTTGGAGAAGCCACATGGTTTACAGGCTTACGTCTTGCAGCTACAGTGAAGTAAGTAAAAACGGATAGAAATAGTCGATAGATTGCTTCGCTACGCTCGCAATGATGGCGTGGCGCGGTGTGCCATGACAGGAGAGTGGCGTATAATTATTCGTCATTGCGAGGGCGTAGCCCGAAGCAATCCACATAGCGCAGAGTAGATTGCTTCGCTACGCTCGCAATGACGCTATGCGGCACAACGGCACAATGACATGAACGGAGATTGTGATGTCAAAGAACGGATACGTCTATATCATGACGAATAAGAACAATACGGTCCTGTATACCGGCGTGACCAATGACCTCGTCCGGCGCGTGTATGAGCATAAGGAGAAAGTGGTCGATGGGTTTACGAAAAGGTATAATGTAACAAAGTTGGTTTATTTTGAGCCGTTTGATGACATTGAATATGCGATAATCCGGGAGAAACAGATAAAAGGCGGTTCGCGGAGGAAGAAGATCGATTTGATTGAAAACATCAATAAAGAATGGCGGGATTTGTATACAGAGATTACGGGACAGAAATGATTCGGTAGATTGCTTCGCTGCGCTCGCAATGACGATGTCTTGGCGGTATACGATGACATGACGTACCAGTGCGACGCCGGTGCTCAAACACATGGCAACGGCGAATATTTAACGTCCCGCGTCATTGCGAGGGCGTAGCCCGAAGCAATCAACAAAAGTGTATGTGGATTGATAACCATGTGGTGCATACTCTCATCGAGCATACGCATTGCTTTTTGGCGCATATGTAACGGCTCATGACGCATGTACGTCGGTTCAACGAGAGGGTACTTCGTTGATCACTCCGGGAACAATGTCTGTTGAAGCATCCACATCGGTTCATGTCTCCGGGCGGGAAGCGACGTAGGCTATCAAGTGATTGAGCAAGGGGTCATGACCCCTTGTTCTCCGAGACGTTGTGCGGACATTTCATATGCTGTATTGCCGCCCATACACGAGCTGACTCACGCTGTACACGATCCATGGGGAGTTGCACATACCCTCGGTGCAGTCGTACGTCCCCTCGGGGCAGTCATGCATCCCACCGGGGCAGTCGCACATCCCTTCGGGGCAGTCGCACATCCCTTCGGGGCAGTCGCACATCCCTTCGGGGCAGTCGTGCATCCCTTCGGGGCAGTCGTGCATCCCCTTGGGGCAGTCGTGCATCCCGCCGGGGCAGTCATGCATCCCGCCGGGACGGTCGTGCGTCCTTGTCCGCTTTCCAATATATATATTCCGTGTAAAAATCATCAGTACCACTCGCGCATTGGTCCGTACCGTAAGCGCAACCGTCTGTACCGTCGATAAATGGTTAGTAGCGTATTCTCAGTCATCCGTACGGTATGCGCAACGTTTTGTACGGCGTAAAAATGATCCGTACCACGTGCGCAATGACCCGTACCGCTTGCGCTTTCGTCCGTACCATCCGCGCTGTCTTCCGTTCCATGTATAAATCACCTGTACCACTCGCGCAGCAATCCGTACCAACTGCGCGATTAAAGTGCAGCCGCAGTTACCGTCGGCCGCCTCGATACGACTCGGCGTCCGGTTGCTCTTTGAGATTATTGTTCTGGCGATGCTGCCGTGGACACCGTCGGCATGGGGCGCTCACCGGAACGTGCAAGCTCGCGATACCGCTGCGGGGAAATACCCATGACGCGCTTGAAGCATCGTGAGAAAACCGACGGGTCGATATAACCGAGCGCGGCACCGACTTCAGCTGCGGAACGTTCCGTCGATACGAGCAACGATGCCGCTTTGTGTATTTTGAGATTCTGGAGATACCGGTACGGTGAAATGCCTTCATACTTTTTGAACAAACGCGTGATATATTCCTGTGAAATGCCTGCCTGCGCGGGGATATCGACGGTATCCATGATAGTCTCGTAATCCTTGTCGATTATCTGCTTGATGCGCACCACATGTTCACGCGCCCGGTCGTAGCGCGGATAATTGCGCATGATGCCGCTCTGTACCGTGAGCATCATCGTCTCAAGGAATTTGCGGCATATCTCTTCGTAGAGGAATTCGCGTTCCTGTGCGGTGGCGAGCATGGAGCGGAAGAGCGAGTAGATGGCGCCGCTGTTGGGCATGCGAAGGAGGAGCGTGTCCGGCGGCAGCTGCTGATGGAACGCGGCGGCGGCGGTGCCGGCGAACATGACGGTGAATATCTCCGACGGTTTCTGTACGGTTATCTCGATGGGCGGGTTGCCGGGTCCGTTGATGTAGAGCATATTGTCGCTCATCTCAAGCGTTTTCTGCGGCGAGTGCAGCGTGACATGGCCGTTGACCAGGTATGATATGGCGTAATTGGTGGGGAAATGATGGACGGTGCACATATCGGTGCCCCATACTTCGCGGGTGACGCTGAGAAGTACAAGGCGCATACGCATGACGTGGTATTTGCCGAAGACGTGTCCGTTCTTCTCTTTAACGTCGATGCGATGTTTCATCACGTATCCTGACTGCGATAACGCCGTCAAAAATCGCACAGTAAAAATCAATGCGTGTCATTGCGCGTTGCCGCAGTATGTACTATAGTATATTCATGAATGGAAATAATGCAAAACAGCCGGAAAATCAAATAGATCCGGCAGCGCTTTCCACGGAACAGCTGTCGAAGGATTTTTCCGGCGTCAGCGTGCTGCACGATATCACGCTGTCTTTCAAGGCCGGAGAGATAACCGGCATCATCGGCGAGAACGGCGCGGGCAAGTCCACGTTCATGAAACTCATGGCAGGTATCCATACGCCGTCGTCGGGAAAGATACTTGTGCGCGGCGAGCATGTGGATATCAGAACCCCCATGATATCAAAGCGTCTCGGTATCTCGATGGTGCCGCAGGAGATGAATCTCGTCGATACGCTTACCGTATTCGAGAACGTGTTCCTCGGCAATGAGCTCACCTCCGGTCCGGTGCTCGATAAGACACGGATGAAGCGCGAGGTCTCCCGCATATTCGAACGGATGCGCATATCGATATCGCCCGACACGTTCGTCGGCGATCTCAGCATCTCGCAGAAGCAGATGGTTGAGATCGCCAAGGCGCTCATACACAACGCCCGTTTCCTCATACTCGATGAACCTACATCCACATTGTCGGCCACCGAGATAACCGTTCTGTTCGACATCATGCGCGAACTTGCCGCATCCGGTGTGGCGATACTGTTCATCTCGCATAAACTCACCGAGGTCCGCGACATCACGAGCCGCATCCTCGTGTTCCGCGACGGAAACTGCGTACATGACGGCCGCTCGGCTGACATGACGGAACGCGAGATGGCCAACCGCATGGTGGGGCGCAACATCGACGAGTTCTATCTCCCCAAACGTGTGCCGATGGAAGAGCAGATACTTACGGTCACGGGCTTAAGCGCCGAAGACATGCCGAAAGCGGTGGATTTCAATCTGGCGAAAGGCGAGATACTCGGGATAACCGGACTCGTCGGCTCGGGACGCACCGAACTTGCGGAGACGCTTGTCGGCCTTAAACGGAAAACGGGTGGCACGGTGCTGATGAACGGGAACGAGATACAGATACGAAAATACAAAGACGCATTGCTCAACGGCATCGCGTATGTCACCGAGGACCGGGGCGGGCAAGGATTGCTCCTTGATTCGGCAATGCCGCTCAACATAGCGCTTCGCGGGCTCGGCGGACTTCTGCGCATACTGCCGAAGAAGGATGAGCGCGTTACCGCCGAACGGTATCAGCGGCAGTTTTTCATCAAGGCGCCGTCGATGGAATCCGAGGTGCGGTACATGAGCGGCGGCAATCAGCAGAAAGTGCTTTTCGCCAAATGGGTGGAGATGTCGCCGTCGGTGCTGATACTCGACGAGCCTACGCGCGGCATCGACGTGAACGCGAAAAAAGAGATGTATGTGTTCATGCATGCGCTTGCGGAGAAAGGCGTTTCCATCATCGTCATCTCATCGTCGTTCGAAGAGATCATCTGGCTCTGCTCGCGCGTCTATGTCATGCGTGAAGGCCGTGTAAGCGGTATGCTTGCGGGCGCGGAGATCAATGAGCAGAATATTATGTACAAGGCTGCCGGGTTGCATAGCGGCGATTCTGCGGCTGCAAATCAATAAGGAGAGCGCAATGAAATTGCCGAAGATCAATGAGAAGATCGTCAAACAGATAGGACGGTTTGCTCCGCTCATCACGCTCGTCGTCGTGTTCGTTGCGTCGATATTCATCGGCTATCCGCATTTCCTGCAGGGACAGAACATGGTCAACATTCTCCGGCAGATATCGTATACCGGCATCATCGCGCTCGGTACCACGTTCGTCATCGTCGCGGGCGGTATCGATCTTTCCGTCGGCGCAATGACCGCCATGGTGGGCGGTATCGTCATCGTGGTGCTGAATCTTTTCGGTGAAGCCTCAATGCTCGGCGTGGGTGTGGCAATGCTTGCCGGTGTCGCCGCGGGCGGTCTTGCCGGAGCGTTCAATGGGCTCATCGTCACCAAAGGGCGCATCGCTCCGATAATCGTGACGCTCGGTACGATGTCGATATTCCGTTCGCTGGTCATCTACGCGGGAAGCGCCGGTGAGTTCCGGTCGGTCAATTCGCTTTTTCCCACGGTGGGTGCCGGTTCCGTTCTGGGTCTTCCCGTTCCCATCATCGTATTCGTACTGCTTGCGGTGCTGCTGCATCTCCTTTTCAATAACACCGCGTTCGGCCGTTTCGTCTGCGCCATCGGTGCGAACGAACGTGTGGCATTATACTCAGCGGTGAATATCAACCGCGTGAAGATGATCACGTATATCATCGGCGGTGTTACGGTGGGTATTACGTCCGTGCTCTGGGCGTCGCGTCTCAATTCGGTAAACTCGTCGAATATGGGACTTTTCTATGAACTCGACGCGATAACTGCGGTGGTAATCGGCGGTACCGCGATGTCCGGCGGATTCGGCAGTATCTGGCGAACGGTGCTCGGATGTCTCACGCTCGGCATCATCAATAACATGCTCAATATGGTTGGCGTCTCAAGCTATCTGCAGGGCGCGGTGAAGGGCGCTGTCATCATCGGTGCGGTGCTGCTGCAGTACCGCCGGCCGAAATAGTATCAGTGAACCGACCGGTGCGCCCGGTGAGGGATGCATCGTTTGGAATAATATTTTCGAGGAGTGTCTCATGAAACGGATCGTACTCATGCTGACGGCGGCTCTCTTGGCGGTTGGTGTCGTCAATGCCGCGGGAGCGAAAAAAAAGATGATCGGTGTTTCGGTACCGAGCGCGGATCATGGCTGGACGGGCGGCATCGTATGGTGGGCGAACAAAGCGGTCACCGACTGGAAAGCGTCGCAGAAGGATATCGGGTTTTATCTCCTGACGGCGGATTCAGCCACGAAACAGGTTGGCGATGTGGAAGACCTCATTACTAAAAAGATCGACATGCTCGTTATACTGCCGCATGAATCGGCGCCGTTAACCCCGGTGGTCCTGGAAGCGCACAAGAAAGGCATCATCGTCGTGGTCGTGGACCGCGGGCTCACGCAGGAGTTCGGGTATGCGAACATCGCCGGCGACAATACCGCGTTCGGCCGCATCTGCGGAGAATGGATCGCCAAGGAAATGGGCGGCAAGGGGAACCTCGTATGTCTCGAAGGTCTTCCGGTGCAGATAAACACCGAGCGTGTGAAGGCGTTTGAAGCCGAGATTAAAAAACATCCCGGCATCAAGATCCTCGATTCGCAGCTTGCGAACTGGTCAACGCAGAAAGGTCTTGAGGTGATGGAAAATTATCTCCAGAAATACAAAAAGATAGATGCCGTATACGCGCAGGATGACGACGTGCTCAAGGGTGTATTGCAGGCGTACGGCGAATCGAAACGCAAAGACGTGAAGGTCATACTCGGCGGCGCCGGTTCAAAGGAAGTGCTTAAGATGATCAAAGACGGTCATCCGCTCGTGAAGGCCGACGTCACCTACAGCCCGTCGATGATGCGCGACGGCATCAATTTCGGCGTGGAAGTGCTCAACGGCAAACGCCCGAATGATTTCCACACGGCGAAACGCTCGACGCGCTACGTGATACCGTCGGTGCTCGTGACGAAAGAGAATGTGGATAAATTCTACGAGCCGAAATCGATTTATTAAAAGAGCGATTGCGGAAAATTTCGTTTGACGTAACTGATGAGCGTACCGGCAGCATTGCCGGTGTGCGGGGAGCCTTTATGAAACGACGCAAAGCAAAAGTATCACGGCGTAAATTCCTTGCAGGTGCCGCGGCCGCTTTTGCCGGTACGCTCATCCTTCCGAAAAACGTGTTCGGTGCGAATGATAAACTTAATGTCGCCTTCATCGGTGTAGGCGGCAAGGGCGAAGGCGCGGTGAACAGTGTCAAGAACATCGGCGAGAACATCGTAGCGTTCTGTGACGTGGACGACAAGCGCGCGGAAAAGCCATACACACAGAATCCCGACGTGCCGCGCATGCGCGATTACCGGAATATGCTCGACGCCGGTTCGAAGTCCATCGATGCGGTGGTGATATCGACGCCCGACCATCATCACTTTCCGGCAGCCATGCTTGCCATGTCCATGAAAAAACATGTCTATGTTGAAAAACCGATGGCGCATTCCATTACAGAAGTGCGCGCGATGACTGAGGCGGCGAAACGCTACGGCGTAGTGTCGCAGATGGGTAATCAGGGGCACTCGAATGCGGGGCCGTATCTGGTGGAACAATGGCTTAAGGAAGGCATTCTCGGCGAGGTACGCACCGTCGAGGCATGGACGAACCGCCCCATCTGGCCGCAGGGTATGGCCGCATTTACCGCCACGGATTATCCGCCGCCCACGCTCGACTGGGACCTCTGGCTCGGTCCGAGAAGTTCACGCGATTATATCCCCGGTCTGCACCCGTTCTCATGGCGGGCGTATTATGAGTTCGGCTGCGGTGCGCTCGGTGACATGGGCTGCCATGTGTTCGATCTGCCGTATTATGCGCTCGGTCTCGGTTATCCCACGAAAATTACCGCGGAAGTGAAAACGCTGAGCGAGGTGGCGTATCCGGCTTCGTCAAAAGTGACGTATGAATTCCCCGCGCGCGGTGACAAACCGCCGGTGACATTCATCTGGCGCGACGGTAAAGGCAATCTCCCGCCGCGTCCGAAGGATATCGAACCTGAGCGGAAGATCGACGAGATGGGGGGGAGTTTTCTCCTCGGCTCGAAAGCGACGCTCATGAGCGACACCTACGGCAGCTCGGTACGCATCGTTCCGGAAACGAAGATGCAGGAGCTCGCGCCGAGTTTGTCGAAGCTTGCGAAGAAGCCCACCGGCCATATGCAGAACTTCATCAATGCCTGCAAAGGAATCGAACCCGCGCATTCGACGTTCGAATATGCGGGACAGCTTACCGAGATGGTGCTGCTCGGCGCGATCGCCCAGCGTGTCGGCGGTGAGATCGTGTACGATACGGACAAGCGCGAGATAACAAACAACGAGCAGGCTAATAAGCTCATCGCCGGATATAAACCGCGTGACGGTTGGAGTTTTTGATATGAGATTATCTTCTATCATAGCCGTTCTATCTATCTGTTCCGCCCTGATGGTTTTCTCTCAGCCGTGCATGTCGGGTACGCCTGAGATCATCTTCGACGGCACATCGCTCAGCAATTGGGTAGGTCCGAACAACGCTCCGGCGGCGTGGAAACTTGAGAACGGTTATTTTGAGGTGGTACCGAAAGCAAAGAATCTGAACACCGCGACGAAATACGGCGATTGCCAGCTGCATATTGAATGGGCGTCACCGCAAAAAGTGGAGAAGGACAGCCAGGGCCGCGGCAACAGCGGCGTATTCCTCATGAACCGCTATGAGGTGCAGGTGCTCGATTCATATTCCAATAATACCTATGCCGACGGTCAGGCATCGGCGTTGTACGGTCAGCATCCGCCATTGGTCAATGCGGCACGGAAGCCCGGCGAGTGGCAGGTGTACGATATCATTTTCCGCAGACCGAAATTCGATGACGCGGGCAATGTGATGAAACCGGCGCGGATGACGATATTTCATAACGGCGTGCTCGTTCATCACGATGCGGTGCTCATCGGTCCGGGCATGAACAAGAATTATATTCCGTACCGCAAACACGGAGATACCGATATCATATCACTGCAGGACCACGGAAATCTCGTGCGCTATAAGAATGTCTGGATAGTACCGCTCGCGTCCGAAGAGGAGATGATGCCCGATCTCGCGCGCATGCAGTATCACACTAATAATCTCGATTACGGAACGAACGCGCGTCCCAGCGGCGTGCCGATAACCAAATGGCGTGTCAATGATATGGCCCGCCCGAAACCGCCGGTCATCACGGCCGGCACCGGGCCCGGAGATCCGTCATCGGATGCTGTTGTGCTGTTTGACGGAACGCTCAAAGCGGCTGAAACGACCATGAAGGCTGGCGATTCGATGCTTACGGCAAAAGGTAAGCTGATATCGACGCATGAATTCACGAACGCGCAATTGCATTTTGAATTCGGTTCATCCGAACCGGTGACCGTGATGGTATGCGGCATGAAGATCATGACGGAACCCGGCAGCCACAAATACGATATTGCCGCCTCACGCCGTGTGCTGTTTGGCGGCGGTCAGGCGCTTGCGGCGGTGACGGTGCTCAAGGACGGCGTTTTCTGTTTTGAGCGGCGTAATCTCATCGACCCGTCTGAGTTGAAACCGGAGAAGATTGTCATCACATCGATTGCGGCGGATACGAAGATACGCAATGTTTGGGCTCGCGACACCAAAGCGGAGGCGGAGTAGCATATGGAAAAGACATCGGAACCGATATCACGTCGATCGTTTCTCGGAACGGCGGCGAAAGTCACGGCAGCAGCGGCATTGGCGCCGACGGTGCTCAGGGCTATTGAACGCAATAATTCAAAAGAGCTTAATGTCGCCATCATTGGCGCGGGAACGCAGGGCCGGATACTGCTGCGCGATTCACTGCGCATTCCGAATATCAGGTTCAAGGCGGTTTGCGACATATGGAAATACAGCCAACAGTACGCGGAACGCTCGCTCGGTAAAGCGGGACATCAGGTGAACGTCTACGAAGATTACCGCGAAATGCTCGCGAAGGAAAAGGATATCGATGCCGTCATCGTCGCGACACCGGACTTCGTGCATGCGGAACATGCGATTGCGGCGCTCAATGCGGGACGGAATGTGTACTGCGAGAAAGAGATGTCCAACACGATAGAGCTTTCGCGCAGTATGGTTGAGGCGTCGCAGAAAACGGGAAAACTCCTGCAGATTGGTCATCAGCGGCGGTCGAGCCCTGCGTACATGAATGCGCTTGCGATGATAAAGAACGACAATGTCTGCGGGCGCATCACCAATTGTTTCGGTCAGTGGAACAGGCCGGCACAGCCGCAGCTGCCGTGGCCCAAACGCTATGAGATACCGGCGGCGACGCTTAAAAAATTCGGCTATGACAACATGGACAAGTTCATGAACTGGCGCTGGTACCGGAAATTCTCGGCCGGCCCCATCGCCGATCTCGGAAGTCATCAGATAGACATCTTCAGCTGGTTTCTCGGCTGCGAGCCGTCAACGGTGACGGCCAACGGCAGCGCGGATTATTATCCCGACCGGGAATGGTATGCCGATGTGATGGCGGTGTATGAATACGCGACGTCCGCGGGCAGCGTGCGCGCGTTCTATCAGGTGCTCAACACAACGAGCTACGGCAGTTACTTCGAACGCTTTCACGGCGACGGCGGTACTATCGTCATTTCGGAAAACGCGGCGATGTGTTACTACGTACCGGAGGCAGAAAAGGAATTGCCCGGATGGCTTTCCGGCGTGAAACCGGTTGCCCGTGACGGCATGCAGGTTATACCGTTTCTCGAGGCGCTTGCGAAGAAAGGGTCGTCCGCCGCGGCGATGAAGGAATATCAGGAAAAGAATCCGCATCAATTCCATCTGGAGAATTTTTACGATGCGGTGCGCGCCAACGACAAAAAGAAACTTACCTGTCCGGCCGAGATCGCATACGGTACCGCCGTATCGGTGCTCAACGTGATACCGGCGATTGAAAAAGCGGCAAAGGTGAAGATCAGCGAAGCGGCCAAAGGTTCGCGCGGGTTTTCCGGCGGCGATATCATGAAGACTGTTAAGTGGATATTGGACTAACACGGCATGGAAAAGCGGCAATGTCGGGATATAAAGATTCAGACCGCACAGGATGTGCGACAGCAGCGGGAAATGAATTCCGTGCCGTGTAACGCCGAGCGCAAGCGATCCTGGATGGATCGCGAAAGCGACGGTACAATATAATGAGGTGATAATGATGCTTCACAAGAACGACACACTGCACAATCTAATAGGCATCTGCCCGGCGATAGCGGTGACCAGTTTCGCAACCACGGCGATTGCCATGGGCGCGGTGCTGTTTCTCACCATGACGCTCTCGGCGCTGCTCATCTCACTCACGCGTTCCGCTCTGACGCAGCGTACGCGGCTTGTCGCTCAGGTCGCGGTCATCGTGCTCATCGTCGCCTGTGCGCAGATAGTCCTCCGCGCATACTGGTACGACATGGCGAAAACGCTCTCGCCGTATATTGCACTTATCGCGGCGAACTGTCTTACGCTGCATCGCTGCGAGAACTGTGCGAGCCGTGAAAAGGTTAATGTCGCCGTCGCTGATGCCGCGGGTAACGGGCTTGTTATTGTGCTCGTACTCCTCGCCATCGCGATACCGCGGGAGATAATCGGTGGCGGATCGATATTCGGTATTGCGCTTCCGGTGTCGTTCGGGAAGAACATGCTTATGGCCGCTCCGGCGGGGGCGTTCTTCATCGCCGGCATCATCGTCTGGGTTATACGCGCGGCGGGCGGGAGGAAGACAGCATGAAATTGACGATCATTCAATATATAGCGGGAATCTTTTTCAGCGCTGCAATAACAAACAACATATTGTTCACGCGGTTTCTCGGCATCTGTCCGGCGGCGGGCGTAGGCCGTGACCCGAAAGCGGCGACATTCATGGGGCTTATCGTAATGGCGCTTATGACGGTATCCGCTCCCGTGAATCTTTTACTGTACCGGTTTTTTCTCGCGAAAGAGACATCTATCCTTCATATCGATCTTTCATATCTGTCGTTCGTCGTGTTCATGCTTGTTATCGCGGCGCTAGTGCAGCTTATCGAAATGATAGCTGAGAAGATGATGCCCGACAGCGCCGGGACGCTCGGTATTTATCTGCCGCTGGCCGCTGTCAACTGTGCTATTCTCGGTGCAAGTCTTTTCCTGCTCGAAGCGGATATGCATCCTGCATTATCACCGGTGTACGGACTCGGCTGCGGCGCCGGCTGGCTTCTCGCCGCGTGGATATTCTCGGCACTTGAGATGCGGCTGGCATCGAGCGATGTACCCGAATCGCTCAAAGGCGGCGGTATGACGCTTATAGCAGCGGGGATAATGGCTGTGGCATTCATGGGCTTTTCAGGGATCACATTATGAACAATCTGAAGACAATGCTCAGAAATCTTGTGTTCTTCAATAAGGAAGGATACACGGCGCATCCGGACAGACCGTCGGCGGATGAGATGGATTCATATTTTGTGACGGCGTTCTATGCGCTTATCCCGTGTATGCTGCTGGCAACGTATTATTTCCGCGCGCGTCTGTTTATCGCGCTTTTTGCGGCATTCATCGGTGTCGCGCTCGTGGAGATCATCGTCGCGGCCATGCGCAAACGCCCTATAAGCGGCGGCGCTTTCGTGTATGCGATGATGTTCGCGCTGTTCGCTCCGTCGGCCGCTCCGGCATGGATGATAGCGGTATCGGCGGCGTGCGGGACGCTTTTCGGATGTCTTATCTTCGGCGGTGCGGGACGGAATCTCGTTCATCCGGTGGCGCTCGGCAAGGCCTTCCTCGTATACGGTTTCCCGCAGACGGCGATGCTTCCGTATTTCGGTTCCATGCTCGATATGCCTTCGAAGAACGGCTGGATAGATGTGAGCATCGTCATGCTGGTCTGCATACTTGTCTTTATCATAAAACAGCCGGACCGCTTCTTTATCCTGCTCGGTATTTTTATCGTGGGATTCCTCACCGCACTGGCGATAACCACCAAAAGTTATCTGCCGTCGGGAAGCACCGCGAAGATATTTGTGTCGGACAGCCTTATTTTCAGCATACCGCTTCTGCCGCTTGAACTGAGAAAGATGGGTTCATCGATGCTCGCGATGTGGCATTGGGGCGGACTTCTCTTTGCCATGACATTTCTCGTCATCGATCCTGCGATAACACCCCGCGGTATTGCGGCAAAGATTATCTATGGCGCCGTCATCGGCTGTGCGGCGGTGTTCATGCGTACGCTCACCACGCACGGCGGGGCGGTGGCTTCGGCGGTGATACTCGGTGCTCTCGTGGTGCCGCTCATCGCGTATGCGGTGAACGCGGTACGTGCGCAGAGGAGAGCGGCATGAAGCAGCCAGTAAAATACGTCATACTCGCCGTACTCGTCGCGGCATCTATTGCGATACCGGTCACGCTTTCATCGTTCCTGTCGCCGCTCATCTCAGTGAACGAACAGTATGCCCGCGTCGTCGGCGTACTGTCGGCGTTTCATCTGCCGGTGGCGAAAAGCCGTGCCGATGTATTCGCTGCATATAAAGCGTCGGTTGCCGATGCGCGTGTAGGTGAGCTGCGGTACAGCACGGTGTCCAACGGGACGACGGGCGGTTATGCTTTTGATATCGTCGCTCCGGGGAATAACGGTCCGATACGCGGCATACTCGCGCTTGCGTCAGACCGGCGTACGGTGCTCGGTCTTTCGGTGTACGAACATAATGAAGGCCCCGGTTCCGGCGATGAGATATCGTCCGCAGCATGGCGCAATCAATTCGCAAATCTTCCGCTCTTCGATAATGCGGTCTTCCGCGGAATAGCCGTCATCTCCGGCAAAAAAAAGGAACCTGTGGCGGGTGCGATACACGGCGATACTCCTGCGGCTGCGGCAGTAGTCCGCGCGCTGAACCGCATGGTCGCTCAGTTTTATGCCGGCGGACGGCCCGTTGAGGAACTCGATCTCGGGACTACGGTGGATGCCGTCACACGTGCCACACCGGGCTATCCGAAACACGTTGTCAAGCCGCCGAATCTCCGCGAGGAGGTCAAACGTCCGCCGTTCATGGTGCCGCCGGGACTGACGAACCTGGCGCTCGGGCGTCCGGTCACCGTGAGCATGCCGCCGATCATCGGCGACCCGGCACAGATCGTCGACAATGTCAAGAAAAGCGGCGACTTCGATTTTGTGGAACTCGGCAAAGGTGTTCAGTGGGCGCAGATAGACCTCGGTGATGTGCGGACCATATTCACCGTCTGCATCTGGCACTTCTACAAGAATTCCATCATCTATAAAAGCGTCATCGTCCGGATATCCGACGACCCCGCGTTCATAAAGGACGTGAAGACGATCTACAACAATGATTACGAGAACATCGCCGGGTTCGGCGAAGGGAAAAACACCACATATTATGCGCGCTGGTGGGGCGAACTTGCCGACGCGCGCGGCGATGATTACAACGGCGTGCGCGGGCGCTATGTCCGCATATACACGGCAGGCGGTGCGGGAGGGGAGGATACGAGGTTCGTGGAGATTGCGGTTTACGGAAAATAGGCGGAGGCAATTATGAAAAAGATCATCAAGAAAAAGTTCTCGAGGCGGTCGTTCTTCGGTGCGGCGGCGGCACTCGCAGCACCGTTCATCATTCCGTCGCGGGTGTTCGGCCAGACGGCGCCGAGTGACAGGATCAGGATAGCAGCTATCGGTATCGGCAGTCAGGGCGGCGGACTGCTCGGGGGCTTTCTTGCAAGCGACGCCTGTGAAGTGACCGCGATTTGCGATGTGAGCAAGGTGGCGCGCGACAAAGCCGTTGCGCGTGTTGAAGGAAAATACGGGAAAAAATGTCCGGTATACGTTGATATACAGGAAATGTTCGACAAGGAAAAGCTCGATGCGGTGGTCACCGCGCTTCCGGACCACTGGCATGCGCTCTCGACGATAATGGCATGCAAGACCGGCCTCGACGTATACTGCGAAAAACCGCTTGCGAGATATATCGACGAAGGCAAGGCGATGGTAGCCGCGGTGAATCGATATCAGCGCGTTTTCCAGACCGGCAGTATGCAGCGCGCGATGACGCAGACATTCGTCAAACAATGTGAACTCGTGCGTAACGGCTACATCGGCCAGATAAAGGAAGTGTATGCCGGCGTGGCGCACAAGATGCCCGATATATGCCGGCTTCCCGAACAGGATATTCCCGAGGGTTTCGATTACGAACGCTGGCTCGGGCCCGCACCGTGGGCGCCGTATCATCATAACCGCGTCAACGGAAGCTACAGTCAGCGCGTGGGCTGGCGTGCGTGGACCGATTATTCCATCGGCATGTTCGGCGACTGGGGCGCGCACCATTTCGACATCGCGCAATGGGGTCTCGGCATGGACGGCACCGGACCGGTGAAAGTGCTCATTCCCGCCGACAGTCCTTACGGCGATTATACGTTCAAATACGCCAACGGTATCCCGCTCATCCGTAAGAACGGGCCGAAGGAAGGGAGCGTGCAGTTCATCGGCACCGAGGGCTGGGTGGGCGCGTCACGCGAGGGATTCTACTGCTCCGACAACCTCAAGAACGTGCAGCTGAAACCCACCGATATCCGTCTGGGGCGCCGTGTCAGCCATCGCGACGACTTTCTCAACTGCATTAAGTCGCGGCAGAAGCCGATATGCGATGTTGAAGTGGGTCATCACAGCGCGAACGTCTGCCACATCGCCTATATCGCGGCGATACTCAACCGGTCGCTCACCTGGGACCCGGCGGCGGAACGCTTTGTCGGTGATGAGCAGGCGAACAGGTTTCTGCGCGGCTCTTATCGTGAACCGTATATTCTGTAACGTTGGGGTAATGACGATGAAAAAATATCTGATAACAATATGTGTTGCAGTGCTCGGCGCTGCGTTTCTTGTCGCGCAGGGGAGCCCGAAGGAATTGAAACCGCTCACGCAGGCGGAGATAGACCGTATTACGGCGGCACTCCCTGAAAAAGCGGAGACGCCGGCAAAAGAGCGGAAGATCCTTTCGTTCTGGCTCTGTCAGGGCTTTTATCATGATTCGCTCAGGTATATTAACGTTGCGCTCGATCTCATGGGTAAAAAGACCGGTGCGTTCACCGTGACGAATACCGATAAAATGGAGGTGTTCGACTACGCGACACTTTCGCAGTTCGACGCCGTCGTGTTCAACAATTCGACGATGCTGAAATTTGAGAATACCAATTATCGTGCGGCGCTGTTAAAGTTCGTCAAAGAGGACGGGAAGGGTGCGGTCGCCATTCACGCCGGGCTTGACAATTTCTACACATTCCCCGAGGCCGCGGAAATGATGGGCGGTATTTTCGATGCGCATCCGTGGACCGCGGGCGGTACATGGGTCATTAAAAACGATCTTCCCGAACATCCGCTCAACCGCGCGTTCGGCGGCAAGGGCTTTTCGGTGAAAGAAGAACTCTATCAGTTCAAGACACCGTATTCGCGCGATATCGTAAAAGTACTGCTTACCATCGACATGAAATATGAGCAGAACAGAAGCGGTTCGGCGTTCAATCCCGAATCCGTACACCGCATGGATGAGGACTTCGCCGTGTCGTGGCTCCGTGAATCGGGCAAAGGCCGCGTGTTCTACTGCGGCATCGGCCATAATCCGGAACATACGTGGAACAAAGCGGTGCTGCAGCATTATCTCGATGGTATTCAGTATGCGCTCGGGGATTTTCCTGCGGATGCTGCGCCGGTGAAAAATCCGGTGCGTGAAGCCGGTACCGCATATGCCGATCTGGATAAGATGACGGAGGATGTGCTTGCGGCAAAATTAACGAGCACGAGTGATATCGAAGTGAAGCTCGATATTTGCCGTATTCTCAAAATGAAGGCAACCTGTGCCAGCGTTCCCGCACTGGCATCATTGTTGTCCGACGCGCGCATGTCACATGTGGTCCGCTACGTCCTTGAAGCACTGTCCTGCGACGAGGCTGCTCAGGCACTTCGTTCTGCGCTCGGTTCCGTTTCCGACATCAAACTCAAAGCGGGTATCATCAGTTCGCTTGGTGAACGGCGTGACGCATCGGCGGTGCCGGTCATCGCTCAGTATACGGCCAATGCGGATGCAGAACTCGCGAAAGCAGCTCTCATCGCTCTCGGCAGGATAGGCACCGTTGAAGCTGCTGCAAAACTGGCCGCAGCCCCGAGAACATATATACGCGATTACGAGGATGCGTGTCTCATATGCGCCGATACGCTTGTCGCATCATCCAATAATGCCGCCGCACTGAAGATATATACCGATATTCAGAAAACGGGAAGTTCGGTGCTCGCGAAGATCGGCGGTTATCGCGGTATGGTTACGGCGGATCCGGCGAACGCAAAGGCCATTATAAAAAACATGCTTGATAACGCGGATATATCTATCGCCACCACGGGCGCGCTCTGCGTTGCTGACCTTAAAGAACCCGGTGTGTCGGCATATTTTGCCGGTATGCTCAAAACAATTAAACCGCAGATCCAGGTGGTGATGCTTGCCTCGCTCGCCTCGCTCGGCGACAGAAAGACCGGCGACAAAGCCGCGGAACTTCTCGACGCCGGGGATGAGGATGTCGCATCGGCGGCAGCAAAGGCGCTGCTCGATCTCGGAACGGTGTCTCATGTAAAGGTGCTTGTGGTGAAAGCCGGCGGCAGCGGCAAAGTATCCGATGCGGCACTCGACACCGTTTCACGGCTCAGCGGGAAGGATATCGATACCGAACTGGTAAAGCTTTTGAAAAGCGGCGAGAAACCGGTAGTGCCTGCGGCGGCAAAATGTCTGGCGCGGCGGCAGACAAAGTCGGCGGTACCCGCGCTCATCGATATCGCAAAAGCGAAGGAATCGAGCACATTGAAAGAGACGTTCAAGGCGCTGCTTGTACTTGCCGATGAAAGCAATCTGTCCGATCTTGTGGCGCTTCTCAAGGAATATGACGGTGATGAACGGGTGAAGGATGTCATCGCCGGTGTGTACACGCGTGTCGCGAACCGGTCAAAATTCGCCGGCATTTTCACTGCCGCGTATGCGGGGGCGCAGGGCGGTTTTAAGACATCGCTTCTGCCGCTGCTCGCGATGTCGGGCGGCGCTGATGAATTGGCGCTGGTAGCCGGTGCGCTCAAGGATGCCGACAGTGAGACGCAGACCGCGGCGGTGAAGGCGCTTGCCGAATGGCCCAATGACGGTGCTCTCGAACCGCTGTGGACCGTGGTACAGACGCCCGCGGCGCCCGCACATAAGATACTCGCGCTCAGAGGTTATGCGCGTGCGCTGACGGCGCCGTCGCTCACACGGTCAGCGGCGGAAACACTCGCGATGCTCAGGAACGCCCTGACCGCCGCCGACCGGGACGATGAGAAACGCATGATAATTGGTGCAATCGCGGTGGTGTATCATCCCGATGCGCTCGCCGTGCTTAAGGAATATTCGTCCGATAAAGTGCTCGGCAAGGATGCCGAACAGGCGTACCAGAAGCTCAAGAAACAGCTTGAAAGTCCGCCGGCGCTTTATGCATCGCATAATGACCGGAATATCAAAAAGGCGATGGATAATGATATTGCGACACGCTGGGATAGCGGTAAAAAACAGGAACCCGGCATGTGGTTCATGGCGGATTGCCGGTATGAACGGACATTCGATAATATCAAGCTTGATACCGGGGCATCGGCGAACGATTTTCCCAATGCGTATGAGGTGTATATATCCAACAGCACCAATGACTGGAAAAGTCCGGTGGTGAAAGGCGAGGGGAAAAAAGGGCAGCTTGTCATTCCGTGCAACAAGGCGCGCGGTCAGTATGTCAAAGTCGTGCAGACGGGGAGTACGACGTCGTGGTTCTGGTCGATCCATGAGTTCTCTTTCAACGTAAAGGAGTGATTTTTCTGAATACACGGCAATGTTGCGGTAATGCTATCGCATCATATAATACAACTAATTGAACCGAAGGAGGAACGTATGCATCGCAGATTCAAAGGTATAGCAGCGGCTCTTGCCGGCGTGACGTTGTTCGGCGCACTGGCGTTCGCCGCCGACAAGATGGTGGAACTGACGCTCAAGCTTCCGAAGGCCATGTTCGCGGGTACGCCCACCAAGATGGTGTCGCCAAATCTCGATCCCAAATCGGGTCAGAAGCGCGCAGCATTCATGGTGCCTGAAGGAACGAAGCTCATATCGGCTAAGAAAAAAGTCACCGCGAGCGACAAGTATCCGGTCATCGGCGATCTTGAACAGATTACCGACGGCGACAAGGAAGGCGGCGACGGCAGTTTCGTCGAGCTCGGACCCAACAAGCAGTGGGTGCAGATTGACCTCGGCGCTAAATCGACGATACAGGCAATCGCGCTCTGGCATTATCACATGCAGGCGCGTATCTACCGCGACATCGTCATCCAGGTTGCCGCTGACGCCGATTTCATCACCGACGTGAAGACTGTGTATAACAGCGATCACGACAACTCGCTCGGTCTCGGCGCGGGGAAGGATTATGAATACATCGAGACGTTTGAAGGACGGCTCATCGATGCGAAAGGTGTTACGGGACGCTATGTGCGGCTTTACAGCGCCGGCAACACGGCGAACGCGAACAATCACTACATCGAAGTGGAAGTGTACGGAGCGCAATAGGTTTCTCAATCATGACGATAGACGTACGCCGGGCGGCACTCTTTGCAGTGCTGTCCGGCGTTGTCATTATTATCGCCGTGTTTCTCCGCTTCAGCAGCCTTGACGCGCGGGTGATGCATCATGACGAGGCGAATCAGGCGGTGCGTTTCTGTGCATTGTTCACCGACGGCACATACGTGTACGACCCGGTGGAGCATCACGGCCCCACGCTGTATTATCTGTCACTGCCGGCGGCAAAGCTTTTCGCCCGCAACGTTTCTTCGGTAACCGAAGCCATGCTTCGTGCCGTCCCGGCTTTTTTCGGTGTACTGCTCGTGCTTTTGACATTCGCACTGGCGGGTTTTTCTCGGACGGCAAAAGTCATCACGGCGGCTTGTGCGGCGGTGTCACCGGCATTGGTGTATTACAGCCGGTATTTCATCCAGGAAATGCTGCTTGTCTGCTTTACGTTCGGTGTCATCGTCTCGCTCTGGCGTTTTCTGCGATCACCGACGGCGTTCATGGCCGCAATCGCCGGTATGTGTTTCGGTCTCATGTGCGCGACAAAAGAAACATGGGTGCTTGTTACTGCCGCTCTTATACCCGCCGTCATCGTAGTTCTCATGATGCATCGCCATGACGGTATGTTCCGCTCTGTCCGTGAATATTGCAGAATGCAATTTATCTTTGCCGGAATTCTCGGCGTCGTGATTCCCGTGGCGCTTTTTTTTACTTCGTTCGGGACGAATCCAACGGGTATTTTCGACGTGTTTCGTTCGGTACTGCCGTATATTTCGCGAAGCAGCGGCAGCGGGCATGCGCATCCATGGTATTTCTATATAACCACACTCATCGGAAACAGGATTGGGCATTTCTATATTACTGATGTTGTTTTCATGGTATCCGGTTTGGCCGGTGTCGTGCTGGCGTTTGCCGGAAAGATTGGCGGTCGTGAGCAGAATGCTTTTGCCCGATTCATAGCCGTATATACGCTCTCGCTCGCACTCATCTACTCGATTATACCCTACAAGACACCGTGGTGTTTGGCCGGATTTTTTCATGGCTTCATCCTGCTTGCGGGTATGGCCGCAGCGGCAGTATATGCCGGATATACATCCAGAGCGGCAAGAATAGTCATGACGATTGCTGCCGGTACGATGGCCTTTTTTTTCGGCGTGCAGTCCTATGCCGCCGGTGTTCTCTATGGCGCCGATTCCAGAAATCCGTATGCGTATGTACACACGCTTCCCGATTATCTGAAATGCATGGCGCGTATCAATCAGGTGGCGGATACGAATACCTTTATCGCCGTACTGGCATCGGCAACCGATACCTGGCCTGCACCGTGGTATCTCAGGAATTATCAGCGTGTCGGGTACTGGACGGACACGAATCCGGATCCGCAGATTCTGCAGGCGCCGGTCATTCTTGTCGCGCAGGAGTATCAGCCGGCAGTGCACTCCCGCCTTGAACATACGCATGTGCTTGAATATTACGGACTCAGGGAAAATGTCTTTGCGGCGTTGTACATCGAGCGCGGTCTTTATAAAAAGGTCATACGCCCGTGAAACGACAGCGTATCATCCGACCTGGAGATGTAATGCTCGCCGTAATCGCCGTCGCGGCGGCACTTACGATAATCGTGACCGGGCATTCCGGACGCGGCGTGCGGGCGCTCATCTACCGTGACGGTGTACTTGTTCGTACCATGGATCTGGCCCGTGCGGCATGCGTCGATGCAGGCGGTATGCGAATAGAAACTAAGGATGGAAAAGTACGGATGCGGAGTTCCGACTGTGTGCATCGATATTGCGAACGTGCCGGTTGGATCGATGCGCCGCATGAACAAATTGTCTGCGTTCCGAACCGTATCCTGATAGCCGTTGACGGCGGAGAAAACCGGTGCGATGCGGTGTCCCGATGAGTGCGCGGCGCGAATACGATACGGCGATACTCGTGGCATTTGCCGCGGCGCTGCAGATAGCCGAGTCGTTCATCCCGTATCCGGTGCCGGGGGCAAAACTCGGTCTTGCGAATATCGCTACAATGCTGGCGCTCATGCGTTTCGGCCCTGGTGCTGCGGTCACGGTGGCATTCCTCCGCACGATAGTGGCATCACTGGTGCTCGGAACGTTTCTCGCTCCGCCGTTTTTTCTGAGCCTTACCGGTGCGCTTGGCGCGGCGCTGCTGTCATCGTTGGTATATGTCGTTTTTGTCAATGCAAAGCGTCCGTTCATGAGCAGTATAGGCGTAAGCGTTGCCGGTTCTGTCGCGAGCATACTCTGCCAGACTGTTGTGGCGGCGCTCTTTTTCGTGAAGACGACGGCGCTCTTCAGCATTGTTCCCTATCTTGTCATCATCGCCGTGGTAACCGGCTGGGTAAACGGATATATCGCCGCACGCATGATTTCATCACATCGATATGAGCGTTTCATTGCAGTTATATCCGGGGCGATGCGGCCTGAGGCGCTATCGGCTTCTTCGAAAAAGCCTGCGATGCGTCCGGTACTCAGTGTTATCGGCGCGTTTGCCGCTGCAGTGATTCTGGCGGTGAGCGATGCGCCGCTTGTCGGTGCGGCGGTTGCGGTGATCTTTATTATTTATGCAGTTGTACTCCGTGTTCCGTTGCGTGCCCTTTTCCGTGTACTGCGAAAATCCATCCTGCCGATTGCGCTTTTTTCATTCGCCGCTTTCCTTGCCGCAAACAACGGTGCTGTTCTTGCCGTAATCGGAGGATTTATTATCACACAGGAAGGTGTTTCTATCGCGGTAAAAAGCGCTGCCCGTCTCTTTCTGCTGTCGTTCAACGCGATGCTGCTCATGCGTGCGGTAAAGTCTGAAGACCTTGTTGCCATTGCGGTACGATGTGTTCCGCCGATTCCCGTGGTTAGAAAACACCTGATGCCCATGGCGCATGCCGCGGCACTTGCGCTTGTGGCAACACCGCATGCCGTCGCCGCCATTCGCGCAGAAGTGAATAAAATGTTCTCGCGATGAACGGATATGTCGCGATTTTTTATCAATATGATATACTGCGGTCATGTTCCGCATAAGCTATATCCGTGTACTGCTGTCCGCCCTCGGCACGATTGTCGCTTTTTCATGCGTACAGTCACCGCGCGACCGGGTGACTCGGGCCCGGTTTCTCATGGATACGTACTGCTCCATCACCATTCCCGCCGCGGAACACGCACAGGAGTCGCTGGATGCGGCATTCGCGCGCATGGAGGCGGTAGAACGGTCGTTTAATGTGCATACCAATACAAGTCCGCTCTACGCGTTCAATAAGTCCGGTGTGCCGGTCACGGATTCCGAGATAGTCACAGCTATGGAATCGGTGCTCGATGTGTGCCGTGACAGCGGCGGTGCGTTCGACTGCACGGTGTTTCCCATTGTCGATGCCTGGGGATTTTACGGGCCGCATGAGAACACCGTCCCGTCAGCCGCGCATCTTGCAGCGCTGCGCCCGCTCGTGAACTGGCGGTTCATCGCCGTCAATCGCGGAAGACTGGTAAAGCTGCTGCCTGCGGTGCGTGTCGATCTCGGCGGGGCGGCAAAAGGATACGCTGCCCATGAGGCGGCTAAGACGCTTGCCTCGTCCGGTGTACGTTCCGCTATCGTCGATGCGGGCGGGAACATCTACGCGCTCGGCGATAACAACGGCAAGCCGTGGCGTATCGGTGTTCAGAATCCGCGCGACGGCTCTCGCATTGTCGGCATCATCGTTGCGTCGAACACGAGCGTATCGACATCAGGCGATTATCAGCGATATTTCGAAACGAACGGTGTGCGCTATCATCATATCATAGATCCGGCAACGGGCTGTCCCGCACAATCCGGTATCGCAAGCGTCACCATAATGCATCCCGACGGGCTCTACGGTGATCTGCTTTCAACAGCGGTATTCGTGCTCGGTGCCGAACGCGGCGGTGCGCTCATCGAACGGATGACAAACGCCGGTGCCGTCATCGTGCTCACGAACGGAAACGTGATCGTCTCCTCGCGGATGAAGCCGCATTATATTCCTGAAAAAGCCCGCTGACGCTTACGGCTTTTTTCGATGTGTCAGTGCATCGATAATCAGTTTGAAAAAATCTGCTATGGCGATGAAATAGTGCTGCAGTTTCACCTTCGACCCGCCGACCTCTTTCCAATGCAGCACCGGGTACTCATGTATGTATGATTCATAATCACCCGGCAGGGTGCGTTTCAGCCGCATGAGGAGTTCAACGTCGAATATCCACGATGTTATGAACGGCTGTGCGAATACTGTTTTCGCGGCAGCGGCGGTGAAAAGCTTCGCCCCGCACTGCGTGTCGTATACCGGCAGGTTCAGATATATCGACGCGGCGGTGGCGAATGCGCGCCCGATATAATGCCGGTACCATTTCCGCGTGATATCATACCCCATGAGTTTAACGCGTGAAGCGATGAGACATCTGAGACCAGGATGACGCGTGAAGTGGGCGATCATCCCGGGCAGTTCCGATAACGGCACCGCGAGATCCGCGTCCCAGAAACCGATGAGGTCGTAGGTGTCTGCCGCGCTGCATACACCGGCGCGTATCGCTTCCGCCTTGCCGGAATTCTCCTCCAGCCGGAGTATACGGACATGATCGGGGTGCGCCGCGGCACATGCGGATAATAACGCATAAGTATTATCGGTGCTGCCGTCATCGACAAAGAGGAGATCGATAGGGCGTCCACTGGTGGCGCGCGTGAATGCGGCCGTATCGATTCGCTTCGATTCGTTGTAACAGGGTATTACCAGACAGGTTTTCATGATGTGTACTACTATATCCCGCTCCGGAATATACGTCAAATTTCAGGATGCGGGTACTTGACGGGTGATTTTTTTATGGTACACTGTCGGCCATGAACGTTGTTAACTGTATTTATCTGCGGGCCGCATATACGTTTTATTTGATTGATACATTGTAACAATATCCATTACTGGGGTGTTGTGTAATGGTAGCACGACAGACTCTGAATCTGTTTGTATAGGTTCGACTCCTTTCACCCCAAGAGACGCGGTATCGAAAATCCGCAGCATCCTGTTTTTCTCACGTCGCTGACAGCCGGTTATCTATCACTAGGTCAGCGTGTCTTTTTAAGATTTATTCGAGTGCCGGATTGAGTTCCGGCGTGCGATGCCGCCCGCCCTTTCCCGGTGCGAAAACCTTTCCCGCGGCATGTATCGCTGCGACAGCGCATGCATTTGTGCAGTCTTCGTTGACGCATATCTTATTGTCGTATAACAGATATTTTCCGCGATACGTCGACGGCGTATAATTCGGCATGAACACATTCGCACCGTACCGCATGGCCTTTATCCTGCCGTCGGACGAGAGTGTTCCCATGGCAGTCGTTGCGGGGATGTTGACGTCGCGAAGCGTTATCCTGATAAGCGCCATCACTTTGAGCGTCAGGAACAGTTCTCGCGGTTTTTCATCGCCAAGCGGTGTATCCTTATGCGGGAGAAAGGGTCCGATACCAATCATGTCGGGACGGAGATCCATGAAGTAGAAGAGGTCGTTTACGATGGACTCTATCGTCTGCCCCGGCAGTCCCACCATGATGCCGCTGCCGACTTCATACCAGAGTTCCTTGAGCGAGGTGAGACAGTGTTTGCGGTATGCAAGGTCGTCATCCGGGTGCAGCTCGCTGAAGAGAACGGGGTCGGTTGTCTCGATGCGCAGGAGGAACCGGTCGGCACCCGCATGCCGCATGCGCTCATATACATCGAACGGACGCTCACCGACGGACAGCGTTACCGCCATGTCGTACCGTTCCCGTATCGAACGGATCAGGTCGATCAGATGATCGTCACTTGCCGGGTCTTCGCCGCCCTGCAGAACGACGGTGTGAATATCCTCCCGTACGAGACGGTCAACGGCGGAAAGCACTTCGTCTTCCGTAAGCCGGTAGCGTTCGACAGTGCCGTTTTCTCTCCGTATTCCGCAGTAGCGGCAGTTCTTTCTGCACCGGTTCGTGAATTCGATGATGCCGCGGATAAATACCGATTTTCCATAATATGCTTCGCATATCGATTCTGAAAGTTCGAATATCGGCATGAACTCGTTTTCGTTAGTGATGGCGAGCGCGGCGGTAAGCACCTCACGCGAGAAGTTGCCGCGTTCAAGTTCACGGCGGATGTCGTCGCCGCTCACCCCGCGCACGCGAGCTCACCGGCGAACGGTTCGAGCACGCGGTCAAGTACACCGTGCATCTGCGATATGAGTACGCCGTAGTTGGTGATCGGGATGCCGCGTGTGCGCGCCTCGACAAGGCGGTTCTGCATCTCCTGGCGGTTGATCATGCAGGCGCCGCAGGAGACGATGAGTTTATAGCGAGACAGGTCCTTCGAAAGATTGCCGCCGGCGTTCACCTCGAACGAAAGGTCTTTTCCGGTATACTTCTTGAGCCAGCGCGGTATCTTCACCCTGCCGATGTCGTCGGCCTGCGCATGGTGCGTGCAGGTCTCGAGGATGAGCACGCGGTCGCCGTCGTTGAGCATATCCGCGGCGTTCACGCCGTCGATGAACGCTGAAAGGTCGCCCTTAAGTCTCGAGAACAGTATGGAAAAGGTGGTGAGCGGGACATGCGGCGGCACTTCAGCGGCTACTTTTTCGACCGCCTGCGAATCGCAGACAACGAGCGCCGGCGGCGAGGCAAGCATGCTGAGCGCATGGGTCAGTTCGAACTCCGTGGCGACAATGGTGACGGCATTGTGGTCGAGTACATCGCGTATGGTCTGCGCCTGCGGCAGAATCAGCCGTCCGGCCGGGGCGCCGGTATCGATGGGTACCACCAGGAGGACCACGGAACCGTGGCGTATCAGCCCGCCGAGTATCGAACCCTGCGCGGCAAGACCGCTCCCGTGCGTGACGATGAGCCGCTTTACGGCGTCGATGTTCTTTCCGGTATGACAGCTTGCGTCGACGAACGGAACGCCGAGCAGCGCCAGAGAGTGTTCCTTTCCGGCATCCGCTGAAGACTCCGATTTGTTGATGACGACGAGGAGCCGCTGCACCTGCGTCTTCATCAGCCGTATCGTCTCCAGTTCGTGTGCGTCAAGCGTATCGTACGTGGTGACAAAAATGGCGATGTTGATCTTTCTGAGGACGGCCTCCGTGCGCGCAACGCGTTTAGCGCCGAGCTCGCCGCTGTCGTCGATGCCGGCGGTGTCGTAGAGATACACCGGCCCGATGCCCGCGAGCTCCATAGCCGTGCCCACCGGGTCTGTCGTGGTGCCGGGAGTGGCCGAGACGATGGACAGCTCCTGGCCGGTTATCGCGTTGATAAGCGATGACTTACCCGCGTTCCTCCGTCCGAAAAATCCGATGTGAATCCTGTTCGAGACCGGTGTCTGTGTCATAAGTCCTCCAAAGCAAGTTAAAAATAGAGATCTCGTTTTCCGTTCCTGATACTCGCCAGCGCGGCCTGAGTCTTATTCGCCATGCCTTCTGAATACTGCTCTTTAACGTCCTTTACGTAGGACAAGATAAGCTCATCGCCTTTATTTTTGACAGCAGGCGATGCATAATCGAGGAGATATTCCTGAAATGTCAGAATGGCGTTGGGTATGCAGAAATTCTTTATCGTCCCTTTTTTGGCATATTCCATGAACTCGCACCCGGTTCTGCCGCACCGGTAATCCGCGGTGCAGAACGACGGCAGATATCCATCGTCGATGAGCTCGCTGATGTAATCGTCGAGGCTTCTCGTGTCGCTCAACTCGAACTGCTGCTTATCGATTTCAGCCGCATGGTCGCCGTATCCGCCGATGGAAATATTGCTGCCTGCGTCCGTCTGCGTCACACCGAGCTTGATGAGCTCCCGGCGTAGTTCCCCGTTCTCGCGTGCGGTTAGTATCAGACCCGTGTAGGGTACCGCCATACGGAGCACCGCGATGAGCTTCCGCATATCGTCGTCGCTTACTGCATAGCCCGACTGCCGCACGAACGGAGTATTGTGCGCAGGTTCCATGCGCGGGAACGATATGGTATGCGAACCAACACCGAACTCGCGTTCAAGGTCGCGTGCGTGGCTGACGAGCGCCACCGCCTCGAAGCGCCAGTCGTAAAGACCGATGAGCGCGCCGATGGCGACGTCACTGATACCCGCTTCCTGCGCGCGATGCAGCGCAAAGAGGCGCCAGTAGTAATCGCCTTTGATCGTGTTCGCCGGATGGAGTTTCCGGTATGTCGCTTTGTGATATGTCTCCTGAAATACCTGATAGGTGCCTATGTCGGCGGATTTTATCATCGCGTATTCGTCAACGAACATCGGTGCCGCATTCACGTTCACACGGCGTATATCATCGGGGCCGTTCTTCGTCTGATACATGCGCCAGACGCTGTCGACGATATAATTCGCGTCCGACGACGGATGTTCGCCGTACACCGCGATGATGCGTTTGTGTCCGCCGCGTGTCAGCGCCCGTATCTCGCGTTCGATTTCGTCCATCGAAAGACAGCGCCGTGCTATCTGCTCATTACCGCTTCTGAATCCGCAGTAGGTGCAGTTGTTCACGCATTCGCTTGACAGATACAGCGGTGCGAACAGCACTATCCTGTTTCCGTACACCTTCTGTTTGATATCCATCGCGGCGGAGTAAATGTCCTTCCACACGGATTCATCATCGATGGTGAGCAGATACGCCGTCTCTTCGGGGGAGAGTCCCTTCAGTGCGCGGCTCTTCGCGATGAGCCCGTCGATCTTCGTGCGGTCAATGACACCCGGTGCAGCGACGAGACGCTCTATGTATTCGTCGTTGATGAAATCCGCGCGCATATGTTCCGCGTGATACGCGGCTATCTTCTCAAGCCGTTCCTCTTCCCAGCGTACCGCTGTCAGCATGAAATCTCCTTGTCCGGTATCCGGACATGACCGCGCTATTTATAATAGAGCGGTCGCGGCGTGTAGTGCGTATGCAGATACTTGTGCGATTTCTCGGAGAGCGGTTTGCCGAGAAAATCCTTATAGAGCTTCTGCACCTGTTCATTCTCATGCGACATGCGATGCGCCTGTTTTTTGTCGTCCTTGTACATGCCGTCGGTGCGCATTTTTCGTATGGCATTCGTCACACCATACGGCTGTCCGCCGCCGGCGATGCAGCCGCCCTCGCACGCCATCACTTCGATGAAATCATACGGCATGGGGAGTCCGTTCTGTTTCGCGTGACGTATCTCGTCCATAAGCATGCTCACATTGCCGAGACCGTGGGCAACCGCGACACGTACGCCGGTTCCGTTCACATCCACCGTACCGCATTTTACACCGGTGAGTCCGCGTACCGCTTCGATGTCGATGTTGCCGAGCGGTTTGCCCGCGAGGAGGAAGTACACTGTTCTGAGCGCCGCTTCCATCACGCCGCCGGTTGCGCCGAATATGGTGCCCGCACCGCTGTATTCGCCGAGGAGGCTGTCGCACGCTTCCGCGGGGAGGTCTTTGAACATAATGCCGCTCGATTTGGTCATGCGGACAAGTTCCCGCGTGGTAAGCGATATATCCACATCCTGGAATCCGCTCGAGTACATGTCCTTCATGCGGCTTACTTCGTACTTTTTCGCCGTGCACGGCATAATCGAGACCATGACGATCTTCGATGGATCGATGCCTTTTCGTTCGGCATAATATGTCTTCGTCATCGCGCCGAGCATCTCATGCGGCGATTTTGCCGTCGAGAAATGCTCGATGAGATCGGGATAGTATTTCTCGAGATAATCCACCCATCCCGGGCAGCAGCTCGTGATGAGCGGGAGCCCTTTCTTCGCCTTGAAGCGCTCGATGAACTCGCTGCCTTCTTCCATAATGGTAAGGTCGGCGGCGAAGTTGGTGTCGAACACAGCCTCAAAACCGAGTCTTCTGAGGAGCGCATAGATCTGTTCGGTCACGATGGTTCCGGACTCCTTGCCGAAACCCTCGCCGAAAGCCACGCGCACCGCCGGCGCAATCTGCGCCACTACGTGAAGCGACTTGTCTTCCAGTGCGCGCCAGGTTTTCTGAACCTCGCTGTATTCCACGAGCGCGCCCACCGGACAATGCGCCGAGCACTGGCCGCATTTTACACACGGGCTTTCCGCGAGCTTGATGTCGCCCGCCGGCGCGATGCGCATGTCAAAACCGCGTTTGATGAACTCAAGCGCATAAACGCCCTGCACGTTCTGGCAGACGTCAACACAGCGTCCGCAGCCGATGCATTTCTTCGCGTCGATGGTCACCGCTTTCGTTGAAACATCGAGCGGAATATCCTTAACGATGGGGGAGAAGGCGTGTTCGCGTATGCCGAACTCATCGGCAAGCTGCTGCAGTTCGCAGTTGCGGTTCCGCAGGCAGGTGAGACATTCATTCGGGTGCGCCGAGAGGATGAGGTCGAGCACGTTTTTGCGGATATCATAGAGTTCGCCGTCGTGCGTGCATACTTTCATGCCGTTCTCCACCGACGTGCAGCAGGCGCGGATGAGTTTCCGGTTTCCTTCGACCTTAACCACACAGATGCCGCATGACGCGGTCGCGTCAAGGTCTTCGTGTTTGCAGAGTGTCGGTATTTTTACCTGCACCAGCCGCGCTGCGTCGAGTATCGATGTGCCTTTCTGGACCGTCACCTCTTTCCCGTTGATCGCAAGTGTGACCATTGTAGTGTTCATATTCGGGCTGACCATTGCATTACGCTCCTTTTGCCACAGCATTGAATTTGCAGACATCGTAGCAGGCGCCGCATTTGGTGCAGCGCAGCTGGTCGATCACATGCGGTTTCTTGCGTTCGCCGCTGATCGCGTTGGTCGGACATTTAATCACGCAGGCACCGCAGCCGATGCAGTTCGCATCGACGATGGTGAACCGCGTAAGGTTCTTGCACTTGCCCGCTTTGCAGGTATGCGCGTGTATGTGGTCAAGATATTCCTGCTCAAAATACTTGAGCGTCGAAAGCACCGGATTCGGTGTTGTCTGACCGAGTCCGCAGAGCGAAGCCTTGATCATCGCATTCGCTATTTTTTTAAGGTCGGCGATGTCCTTTTCCTGGCCGTTGCCTTCGGTAATTCTTGTCAGAATACTCAAAAGCTGTTTCCCGCCGATACGGCAGGGCGCGCATTTTCCGCAGCTTTCATCAACCGAGAACTGCAGATAAAACTTCACCACGTCGAGAATGCAGTCATCCTCGTCCATGACAATCATGCCGCCGGAACCCATGATGGAACCGATGGTCTGCAGCGTTTCGTAGTCTACCTTGATATCGAGATGCTCCGCCGGTATAACGCCGCCCGACGGGCCGCCGGTCTGCACCGCTTTTATCTTTTTGCCGCTCTTGGTCCCGCCGCCGATGTCGTTGACGATTTCTGAGAGCGAAGTCCCCATCGGCACTTCGATGAGTCCGGGATTTTTAATTTTTCCCGTCAGCGCAAATACCTTCGTTCCTTTCGATTTTTCCGTACCGATGCGTGCGAACCAGGTACCGCCTTTGACGATAATCGGCGCAACACTTGCCCACGTTTCCACATTGTTGATGACCGTGGGTTTACCCCAGAGTCCCGCCGTCGCCGGGAATGGCGGTCTCGGCTGCGGCATGCCGCGCTTGCCTTCAATGGAGGCTATCAGCGCCGTTTCTTCACCGCAGACGAATGCGCCGGCGCCGAGCCTGAGCTCGATGTCGAAATTGAAGTTCGTGCCGAGTATGTTCGCTCCGAGCAGTCCTTTTTCCTTTGCCCGCGTTATCGCGTGTTCCAGCCGTTCTATCGCGAGCGGATATTCCGCGCGGATGTAGATGAAGCCCTGATTCGCGCCTACGGTATATCCGGCTATCGCCATGCCTTCGAGTATGGCGTGCGGGTCGCCTTCAAGTACCGAGCGGTCCATGTAGGCTCCCGGGTCACCCTCGTCGGCATTGCAGATGATGTATTTCTGGTCGGCCGCCGCGTCTTTCGAGAACTTCCACTTCAGGTACGTTGGAAAACCGGCGCCGCCGCGTCCGCGAAGCCCCGACTTTTTCATCTCATCGATGACGGCGTCCGGTGTCAGTGTCGCGAGTGTTTTTTTAAGCGCCGCATAACCGTCGCGCCGGATAAAGTCGTCGATGTTGGTCGGGTCGATGTAACCGCTGTTTCGTAAGACCACACGGAACTGCTTGCTGTGCGGGTCTTTTTCTTCGGTGGTAAGATTGTCGAATGCGTAGCTGAACAGAAAGCGTTCGTCGGGCTTTTTATCGACGAAATGTTTCATCACAATGCCCGGGGCATCGTCGGCCGTAAAGTTGCCGTACATCACGTTGTCGGGGACGATACGCATGAGCGGAGTGTCTTTCGTGAAGCCGAGAAACCTGCTCGCATAGACCTCGACATTGGAAAGCTTGTTCTCGTTCACTGTTTTCAGAACACTGTTGTACAGCGCCGTTTTCTTTTTATCGCCGGGTTCCCAGACGAAAATATATTGTTTTTTCATGGTGCTTATTCTCCGCGCAGCGTGCCGCACAGGTCCTGTGCCGGCATGAATATGACGTGGTCGTTTACGATATGTTTCTTGCCCACATGTTCGTCGATTATCCTGCTTGCAATCTCGGGCGTGACGAATCCATAGAGAACATCCGGCATGCCTTCCATTTTTACCATAAGATTCGGTTCGCAGAAACACATGCCGAGACATCCGGTGCGTTTGAGCTCGATGTCGGGTATGTGTTTGTCACTGAGTTCCTGCTGAAAGGTTTCGTATACCTTGTCGCCGCCGGCGGCTATGCCGCAGGTGCCGAGACTCACGACGATGCTTCCTTTTGCGACGGGTTCTTTTTTCAGGCCGTCCTGATAGGCGTCGAACGATGCAAGTGTCAGTTTACTCATGCCTGCGCCTCCTTTTTGTATTCGCCGATGATACCGGCGATATCCTCTTTTTTCAGATTGCCGTATACTTTTCCGTTGATGACGACGGCGGGTGCGAGACCGCAGCAGCCGATGCATCGCACGGTTTCCATGGAGAACATGCCGTCCTCGGTGGTCGCATCCAATCCGATGCCGAGAATCTTTTCGAATTCATCGAGCAGATTCTCGCCGCCTTTCAGATAACACGCGGTTCCCATGCATACCGATATTTTATATTTGCCGGATTTCTGCAGCTTGAACAGATGATAAAACGTTATGATGCCGTAGATCTTTGCCAGCGGAATGCCGGCAACGCGGGCCACTTCCATGGCAATATTTCGCGGCACATAACCGTATACTTCCTGTACTTTGTGAAGAATGGGTATCTCTTTCCCTTTTTTATTCTTCCATTGGGCAATAAAGTCTGTAAGACTCCGGTCGAGTTCAACCTTCTCAAGGGCTTGCATTGAATACTCCTGAAAAAATACTTCTTAGAGCGATATTTATATTATTAATGTGAAAAAAATAACATAAAAACCGTTCATAATATAATACCATTTCATAATAAGTCAAATAAATTTCATTATTTTTTATAAAAATAGATATATTTGCATAATATTGTGATAAATTATTTTTAATTTGACTTTATTGACCGATGGTATTATATTTTATGTGACATTAGTATTTTATAAAAAATAAATAATGTGAAAAAGGAACATTAAATGATCGAGAACAAGAACTGCATCATACGACTTTCTCATTATAAAAGTGCATTGAATCGCTTCAAATCACTGGGATTTATCAAGATTTTTTCGGATTATCTCGCCGATGCCGCCGGTGTATCATCGGCACAGGTTCGCAAGGATTTTTCATTGTTCGGTATTGCGGGCAACAAACGCGGCGGATATCAGATTGATGCGCTGCTTGAGCAGTTGAATGTTATTCTCGGGAAAAACCAGATACAGAACGTCATCCTAGTAGGTGCAGGACATATGGGTGCGGCACTGCTCAGATATAAGAACTTCGAGAAAGAAGGCATACGCATCGTCTGCGCATTCGATATTGACCCGGCAAAATGCACCACCAAGCAGGAGATACCGGTATTGCCTCTCAGTGAACTGGAAAAGTATGTGGCTGAGCAGGCGGTACGGATAGCCATTATCTGCGTACCGGCAATTGCCGCACAGGCCACGCTCGATATGCTCGTGAAAGCGGGGGTGAAAGGCGTACTCAATTTTGCGCCGATACAGCTCAAGGCCCCCGAGGATTGTTCGCTGTCATACGTAAACGTGGAGACCGAACTTGAGAACCTTATTTATAAAGTGAACGCACGTGAGCGCTCCGACATGATAACCCGGGAAAAGGCCGCGCTTCAGGATTGATAGATCAGTTTTTCAACTCGGCAAGACGCTGTTTCACCTCGTCCTGTTTTTTCGTTATCCCGAACGCCGTGTAGAGGGCAAGCGCTTTCTGGTAATACGAAACGGCTGCCGCGCTTTCTTTTTTCTTCATGGAAAGATCGCCGAGATTATGCATAACCATGGCGTAGCCGAGTGTTTTTTCAAGCTGCATTTTTTCACGTATATGGCCCGAGGTGAGAAATGCATCCCTCGCCGCGTCCAGTTCTCCCCGTTCCATTGCCACACCGCCGATGTTCATAAGCAGTGCCGCATATGACGGGGTGAATTCTATTGACAGCTTTTCATATATTTTTTGGGCCGCGGCAAGTTCAACCGAGGCTTTGTCGTACTGTTTCGTACGGGCATAAACGACGCCGCGGTTCATGAGCAGATTGGCGAAATCCGGCGTGTCCGCCATGCCGAGACCGGTTTTAAGCCGCTGTGATTCATCGTACCACCTGAGCGCGTTCTCCGCGTCGTTTTGCTCAGTGTAAAGAGCGCCGATGTTCATGAGCACATCCGCATGCGCCATTGTACCCGTAAGCGACAGTTTTTCGCGAATCGCCTTTGCGTTCTGATAACAGGTGAGCGCGTCCGGATATTGCCGCAGCCGCGTGTATATCATTCCCGCCGTATTGTATACCGATGCGAGCGATGCGTCATCGCCGCCGGTGCGGTAGAGATCGTATGCCGCTTTCACGTATCCGCCGGCTGCGTCGAATTTGCTGATGGCGACCGCCGCTTTCGCCGCTTCGAGCATGGCTTCCTTGCAGTTCTTGTCCCGTTTCAGCGCTTCCTCAAAATAGTAGAGCGCCCGCACCGCGTTGGTGGGTTTGACTTCAAGGCCCTTTGCATAAAACTCATAGGCATTCCCCGGGATACGTTCCTGCGCCACCGCGATCTCTATCACCGGCGTTATTTCGGGAACGGTTACGGTCGACGTTTTTTTATCGATGTTCTTGATAAGCGTGACCGCAAGCGCATCCTGCAGTTTGAAAAGATCATCCACTTTGCCGTCGAGTTTCGATGCGCTCAGTATGCGCGCCTCTTCGATGCCGGTAAGCCGCGCGGTGATGCGCACATTGTTGTTGATTACGGCAAACTCGCCGGAGAATATCGTGTTCGCACCGAGCGCTTTGCCCGCCTTTGCTGCTTTGTCGGCGTCCACCATGCCGGAGAGCTGGAACTCCATCTCCTTAAGCACGCGGTTGCGCTCCTCCTCGCTGATGACCTCGATGCCGTTTATTTTTGCAAAATCATTCAGCACCGATGAGCTGACGCCGGAACCTACCCAGCTGAACTGCGCGGGCCCGTTGTTTGAAAGTGTATTGACGAATATGCGCAGCGTTTTCGGGAACAGCATCACCGGAATGATGATGAGGACGGCAATGACTTGTTTCATACGGCACCTCGTAATGGAGATTGGTATATTTTAATGACATGCGCGGTTATTGCAAGTGATTCACATGGCATAAACCGCGACAGTTGCAAGCCTCAGGTTTTATTGTACTATCATTGCATGGACAACATTCTGCGCAAACTCCCGGTGGATCTTGGTGAACACCTGCATATCTCATTTCCGCTGGCCCATCTGCGTGAGGTGAAAACGCCTTTCGGATGGGCCGATGTGCGGCCGTATAACCGATTGTTCTTCGTGCTCAAAGCGCCGTCCGGCGGAGGCGGTGATATACGCGATGCATTCGGACGTCAGCGACTGGTTCTCAAAAAAAATACCGTTCTCTATATGCCCCCGCAGACATTCGTCGACTGTCGATATCGCCCCGGTGTGATGGTGGCGGCTTTTCATGTGCAGGCCGAACTGTTCCATGGCAATGATCTCTTTCTCGGGCAGACACGATTTCTGGCGATACATGATGTTCATATCGCGGACCGCATGATGGAACCCGTTGGTAAACGATCCGTCGGCAGTGCGCTTGCCATGCGCAGCATATGTCTTGACATTATTAGCCGCGTTGCCGATATGCTCGGGGTGGAGGTCGATAAGACGCTGCAGCTTGAAGCGCGTCATGGCGAATTGTTAAGAATAATACGTACGCATCCGGGATACGGACTTCGTGTGGGTGATCTCGCACAGCGTCTCGGCGGGAACCGCGTCCGGCTGTCGCGTGACTTCGCCCGTGAGGCCGGATTACCGCTTAAGAAATATATCGACCGGGCCGTATTGGAAGAGGCTAAACGCCTCCTGATGTATTCCCGTCTGAGCGTACGTCAGATTGCCGACCGGCTTGAGTTTCCCGACGAATTTTTCTTTTCCCACTTTTTCAAACGCCGTACAGGCAGAAGCCCGGTGCAGTGGCGCGATACCGCGCGCAGTCGGGAGCCGTTCGAGAGCTGATGGTCAGTCCGCACAAAGTGACATGGTCCGATACCATATTCGCATGTCTGTTCGCGGTGTTCATGGGTATTATTGCAGCAGCACGACGTAAGGACGCACCATGAATGCAACAATGAAGCACATCGATCCGCACACGAAGATCACATCGTCGGGCAGGCGATTCCCCGGCCTGCGCGCTGCGCTGAACGCATATTCGTTCCACCTGCGGCTGGGCGGCTCGAAAAAGGCCTCCGCGACGATGACGCTCTATCACGCCTTGGCGTTCTGCGCCGCGAACAACATCCCCGCAGTGGATGCCACTGCATATTTCTTCCCCGGTTATCCGGACGTCCCGGGCGACGCAGCGCTCAATGCGTTCAAGCGCGAGGCTCTGCGTATGGGCGTTTGCCTGAGCGGCACGGGCATACGCAATGATTTCGTCACCGCCGATGCAAACGTCCGGGCGGAAGGTGTTGCGCTTGCCAAAAAATGGATTGAAGCTGCCGCGCGTCTCGGTGCGCCGGTGCTCCGGGTATTCGCGGGCGCCGCACTGCCGCCGGATGAAACAGCGGAAGGCATGAAGCGGCTGACAGATTGTCTGCATCAATGCGCTGAATACGGATCGAAGCACGGCGTGGTGATCGGCGTTCAGAACCACGGTGATTTCCTGCAGACCGCAGACCGCTGCATCGACGTGGTGAAACGCATCGATTCACCCTGGCTCGGTCTCGTGGTCGACACCGGTAATTTCAAAACACCGGATCCGTACGCGGACATCGCCCGTGTGGTGCCCTATGCGGTGAACTGGCAGATCAAGGAAAGTCCTCTCGGCATCGGCAATAAGCAGCGCACCGATATTGAGAAGCTGCTCGGCATTATCCATGCGGGCGGGTATCGCGGATTCGTGCCGATAGAGACCATAGAGCGTGAGAATCCGGAATATGATCTTGCGGCAGAACTGGCATGGCTGCTCGACGCATTTGAAAACGCGCAATCGGCGTAACATCAAGGAGTTTTTATGAGAACATTCGCATGCACTCACCCCCGGGGACTTTTCGACTCTTCATCCGACATAGGCGCTGCAGGATGCGCGGGAAAAAGCATCTTCGACCCAAGCGATGAATCCTACCGCATAAGCGGCGGCGGTGAGAATGTCTGGTGGAACGTTGACGCATTTCACTTTCATCATCGCAAAATGCGCGGCGACCTCATCGCTGATTGTGCGCTTGAGTGGATCGGCGATGGTCTGATCGCTCATCGTAAAGCGGGGATCATGATACGGGAATCGCTTGATGCCGATGCGCGAATGGTGATCGCCGTTCTTCACGGTGACGGACTTACGAGTCTGCAGATACGGCGCGAGACGGGGGGCAAAACCGAGACCATGGATGCTCCGGCAGGCCCATTGCCGGTCATGCGGCTGTCGCTCGAACAGGGAAAGGTCCGTGTTCTGGCCGCGACAAAAAATAATCCACTCGCTGGTGTCGCTGAGACGGAAATCGATTTTGCCGGAAAAGAATATTATGCCGGGCTTTTTGTCTGTTCACATAAAGCCGGAAAATTGGAAGAAGCTATATTCCGCAATGTCCGGCTGACGGTTCCGGTGCCGGCGCAGGCCGGGAAAAACGCGCCTATGTGTTCACGTGTGGAAATACTGGAACTGAAGACCGGTGTACGGCGCATCATCCATGAATCACAGCGCCATTTTGAAGCCCCGAACTGGTCGCAGGATGGAAAATATCTGGTGCTTAATTCTGATGGCTCACTTTTCCGCATACCCATCGACAGCGGTATTCCTGAAAAGATTGACACCGGCTTTGCTGATAAAAACAACAACGACCACGGTATTTCACCGGATGGAAAAACGCTCATCATCAGTCACAAAGCCGTCAGCCAGTACGGCGAGGAAGGATCGGTGATACACACGGTGCCGATGACAGGCGGGACACCCACGGTTGTCACCGCACATGCGCCGTCGTATTGGCACGGGATATCTCCCGACGGTAATTGGCTCGTGTATGTCGCAAAACGTGACGCCAAAGAGACATTCAATGTGTTCAGCATCGCAACCAGCGGAGGAGATGAAGCGAGACTCACCGCATATCCGGCACATCATGACGGTCCCGAATATTCCGTAGACGGTAAATGGATATGGTTCAACAGTAACCGCAGCGGCACGATGCAGCTTTGGAAGGTGAAAGCCGATGGCAGCGATGCCCGGCAGATCACATATGATTCATGGCAGAACTGGTTCCCGCATCCATCTCCCGACGGCAAATGGGTCATTTTTCTTTCATATCCGCCGGAGGTACCGTCACAGATGCATCCCGCCAATAAACATGTCATGCTCCGGATCATGCCGGCTTCAGGCGGTATACCCATCGTCGTTGCACATCTCTACGGCGGCCAGGGTACTATCAATGTGGCGTCATGGTCCCCGGACAGCAGCTATGTCGCCTTGGTGAGCTATACTGCGCCGCTGTTCGAGTGATGCGTTCTATTTCTTTTTGCGCATCGCTTCGAGCTCGTCAACACTCGACGGCCAATCGCCCTTGAGCAGACGCGACAGTGCCCGGTCGGCGAGCAGTTTTCCGCCGGTTTCACGCCGCAGCCGTTCGGTCCATTCGGCGAGCGCGGTGCGCACAGCATTGAATAACCGCTTCGCGTCATTGTCGGATATTTTTGCGGTGAGCAGTATCGGCGAAAGTTTCGCCCGGTGCAGTATCTCATCAGAATACGCGTTGTCGATGCCGCTGTAGAGATGCGGGTCCACCGAGTGCAGGAGAAAAAACGAGAGCAGCCGGATGTTCTCAAGTGTCATTCCCTTGATGCGGGCTTCCAGCCGTTCAATATATATATCCGGCAGTTCCGGCATGCGCATTCCTCACATTTGTATGCAGACGATCGGCGAGCTGTCCTGTATGGCGCCGCAGATTTGAGTATGGCATCTGTAGTCATGAGTACCGCCTGTGAGATACCTGTTGGATATGCCGGATCACTTTACCGGAACACGCACACAGTATATGACAGTGACGGTACAGCATCAAGCAAAATAAAATTTGACTTCAGCCATTCCTTTGACTACACTGTCTTTATCGGTATTAGCGCACAGCGATGTACATTGCCACGTATATTTCAGGAGGCTGATGTGAGATTAACCCCTGCCGTCTTTGATCTTGATTACGATGCTGCCGTCAAAAAAATAGAAGCGTTCATAGCGCGGTATATGAAGGAATTACGTCGATTGGGCATCGTTGTACCGCTGTCGGGCGGGCTCGATTCGAGTACAGCGCTTGCCGTCTCCGTCAGGGCAGTGGGTGCTGATAAGGTTAGGGCGCTGCTCCTGCCGGACGCTAAGGGAGCTCCGGATGCGCTCCGGTTCGGCCGGTCAGTTGCAAAAAAACTCGGGGTGAAGGCAGTTATCATGAATACGACAGCAGTGAACCGCGCTGCGGGTGTGTATCGCTTCATCGCGAATATCGTTCCCGGACGAAAACTGTTGTCCTGGATCGTGAAAAGACATATAAAGAGATCGAACGAGAATCTTTTCATCGACGGTATCAGGGGAAGTGATCGTCCGCTCACCAGGCAGACGATAGCTTCCATTTATGCCAAGCAGCGCCTCAGAATGGTCATGACGTACCGTTATGCCGAACTGAATCGGCTGCTCGTCGTAGGTTCCGCGCATAAGAGTGAAGACCTGCTCGGACTGTTCGTGAAATTCGGTGCTGATGATGCCGCGGATGTAATGCCATTTAAACGGCTGTTCCGCACGCAGGTGATGGAGATAGCCCGTCGCACCGGCGTCCCCGAAGAAGTGCTTGCGCGAAGTCCCAATCCGGAAATGCTTCCCGGTATCGAAGATAAATATCTGGATATTCTCGGGATACCGGCACCTGTTGTTGACCTCATACTGAAAGGCTTAGAGCTGACGATGAAGGACGATGCTATCGCCGCCGCTGCCGGTGTAACTGCTGCCAAGGTTGCCGAGCTGCGCGGACTAGTAGCAGTCAGTGCGCATATGCGCAATCCGTCGTTATGCCCCGAGTTTGCGTGACACCGTCAGCGATAGATACTGTGCGTTCAGCGAGCGTTCGAACGCCGATATCGCATCGCTCATGAGATAGTGGAAGTCCTTATCGAGATGACTGCGCTTTTTCTGCACGGCATGTATGTATCGGTTTTTTATCCTGCCCGCCTTTTTAAGCACGAGTGAGATATCAATGTGCGGTAGTTCGTGCGCGATCATTTTCTCAAACGAAGCGGCGAATTGCTCGAGCGTCGACTTGATGTCGTTGACCGCGAGAAATGTCCGTGTAATCCTGAAAAAATGATGTCCCGTTATCGCCAGACGCACCGCTTCGGAGAACATGCTGATCCTCGTGAAGAAGGCGCGTATCAGGAAGCCGATGTACCGATAACCGTAGCGTGAAAACGACTGGCGCACCAGTGATCGGGCGAATACGATAAGGTCCCTGATCTTGAACGCACGGGAACTTTTGCGATGCGGACGGATGTTCTTGAGGAAGGTGATGCAGCGTTTGAAATAATTCGCCGGTTTGTAGATGTGCGCGATTATCTTTTTGTAACCGTCGGTCACCGTCTGTTCGTCCAATACCGGAACGAAATTCATTGTAAGGTCGTGTGTGTTGTTTCCGCTTGAATCGGCACGGAGCCGTCCTTCGCGTTCAAGCCGCCGGTAGAGCTGTGTTTTCGGCAGCGCCGTCAGGAGCCCCACCATTGCCGTTGGGATTCCCGCCGCCTCGATAAAGCGTATCTGCCGGTCAAAGATGTCATCCGTATCGGTATCGAATCCGACGATGAAACCCGCGCTCACCTCCATGCCGTGACGCTGTATCGTCCGTATGCTTTCCAGGAGGTCATGTTTGAGGTTCTGCACTTTACCCGCGCTCGCGAGTGATTCCTCCGACGGCGTTTCGATGCCGAGGAACACCATGTTGAAGCCCGCCTCAGCCATGAGTGTGAGCAGCTCCTCATCGGATGCGAGATTGACCGAAGCCTCGGTGTAGAACAGGAAGGGGAATGAATGTTCTCGCTGCCAAACAGCGAGAGCGGCGAGAAGGCGTTTCACATCGGCCACATGACCGATGAAATTGTCGTCAACGAAAAAGATGGAATCCCGCCAGCCCAGATCATACAGCGTGGTGATCTCTTTGATCACCTGCTCAGGCGATTTGGTCCGCATGCGTCTGCCGAAAAGCTCGACGATATCGCAGAACTCGCATTGGAACGGGCAGCCGCGCGAATACTGCAGCGCCATGTTCACATACGAATCGCGCGCGAAAAGATCAAAGCGCGGTACGGGGCTTATGTTCATCGGCGGTTTATCGCCGTCATCGGTGTATACATGCGCCGGTATTCCGTTCTCAAGATCATGGAGAAACCGGGGCAGCGTTCTTTCGGCCTCATTGAGTACAAAGTGATCAACGTTTGCGATCTGTTCGTATGAGGTTGTCGGATACGGACCTCCGGCGACTACGCATGCTCCGAGATCTTTGCAGCGGCGTGCGATAGCGGCGAACGAATCCTTCTGTACGATCATCGCCGAGATGAATATATAGTCCGCGCTCCGAATCATATCATCGGTCAAAACGCTTACGTTCATATCAACGATTACAGGTTCATAGGTGTCGCCGAGCATCGCGGCAACGGTAGCGAGGCCCAGCGGAGGGAGCACCGCTTTCTTCCCGGTGAACGGAAGCGCGTATGTGTAGCTCCAGTAGGTGACCGGACACTCGGGATAGACGAGAATGATTTTCTTCCGATGCAATCTTTTTTTATCGGAAGCGAGATCTCCGGATTTGTCTTTTATCATGGTGTTCTCCTTATCGCTGGTTCTGTGGGTGAAATATGTATATATCACACGTAAAAGGTACGATTCTATTTCAGGAAAGCAAGCGATTCTGTCATTCCGGACTGCAGCGAATGTTATCTGCGAGGCGTTTCAGCTGACGTCTTTGCCCCAGACGGCGTAACAGCATTTGCCGCGCGATTTTGCCGTATACAGTGCTTTATCCGCGTTCGCCAGCAGTTTGTCAATCTCCATCTCGGGCCCATAGGTGGCGATGCCGATGGAACAATTGATGAGTGAATCCCGGGGGATAGCAGCGTCACGTTTGAGGAATGTGCACAGTTCGGTGTGAAAGTGTTTTCGAGATGCAAGCAAGGGGGGAATTCGTGCGGCGAATTCCTCGGCTCCGGTTGATTCGGTTTCCGGCAGTATGATCACGAACTCGTCGCCGCCGAACCGGGAAACGATGTCGCTCGTGCGGACCATCTGGCGCAGGAGTTCGGAGAAAAGCTGCAGAATCAGATCCCCGGCCTGATGGCCGAAGGTGTCGTTGTAATATTTGAAGTTGTCGAGGTCGATGAACACCGCGGAGAAAGATTTTCTGGACTGGCTGCGGTAACGAAGATATCGTGAACGCTCTTCCTTGATGCGGCTTATCAGTTTCTGCCGGTTGTCGAGACCGGTGAGCATATCGGTTGTCGCGAGCGCAAGGAGCTGCGTGTTCGCTTTTTCAAGTTCCATCGTGCGTTCCTTGATGCGCGCCTCAAGCTCTGCGTTGATATGCGCCAGACGTTCCTGGTTATCGCTTTCCTCGCGCAGAAAGGCGAACGATACGATGAGGAGCAGCACGAAAAAATAATATTCGCTGAGGACGATGTGGCGGAGTATGCCGTGAACGACGAGGAAGTCATTGAATGCGAAACCGACCGGCAGCATCATGAGCACCGCATAGAACTTCCGGGCCTGAATGACCCTGCTGCGCGCAACGACTACGGTGGCGATGATGAAGAGCGCCACCAGCAGTATCGAGAATACCGTGTACCCGATGCGCGTCTGGGCGATGGCGTAATTGAAATTGCCGAGCGGCGTTGCGATCACCATCTGACGCGTGGGGTATGAAAGAAAGAAGTTGAAGGGGACCACGCAGAGTGACGGAATGAAAAACGGCAGCAGGAATTGAAGTGTGGTGCGGTCGTTGCCCGACGCGATGACCGACATGGTCGTCAGATACGCCGGGACCAGGATGATGACCGCGATGATCTTTATCCGGTGAAACAGCAGTATCTGGTTCGGTGACAGCGGCAGGCTGAGTGCAAACTGCATGGCAATGAATAACGCGATGCCGAATGCGGTGAGCCCCAGATAGAGATATTTGTAATGCGCTCTTTTATAAACGAGAAAAAAGCGGTAAATATGCGTGAGTCCCAGCGATATAACGATTGCACACATCGCCACCAGCGATATCTGAAAGAAGCTCATTACCGGATTTCTCCTTACGAGATAGTATAGTAGGTTCAGAGTGGAGCGTCAAGGCCGGGGTGCCGCATTTGTGAACGTTTTATGTTTTTCAGTCTGCTCTGATTGACGGAAATAATTTTTACGATATACTGCATGAGCGGGCGGGGATGCTCCGATGAACAGTCAGGCATCAACTCCGATGGACAGCACAATGTACGTTTGTATCTGGCGGGTACGGCATGAACGGAATTCTTGATATTATTTTCGGGAAAAAAATCGGCGGATCGCGCATCATGCCGGTGAGCATCAAAATTATCGGCGTGTTCACGGTGTTCATTCTCGGCACCGGGTTTGTTTCCAACTACATCAATCTGCTTTTAAACCGCAATGAACAGCTCCGGCTTGCACGCCAGATTCTTGTCAAAGAGCTCAAGGATATTCACACCTTCTGCAATAATCAGTTTGAGATCGTCGCTTACAGCGGCGATAAAAAAGCAGCTCTGGATGCGATCAGCAAGCGTGCGATGTCGGAATTCAAGAACTCAAAGGCGCTTGCCGTGGGTGTCAAAGAGGACGGCAAGGTGCTGTTCCTCGCATACGCGAGCAATGCGCTGCCGTTTGAAGACCGATCGGTGCTTGCGCTCATGGCTACCAACCGCGCACGGGGCGTTACCGAAGGCTGGCTGCCGTTCCGGTTCAACGGCGCGGACTACTTCGGCATGTACAAGTTCAATCAGCATTGGGATATGTATGTCCTGCGCGGCGAGGAGGAGAACGAGTTCCGCCGCGACTCGCGCAACATCATGACCACGGTCGCTATCATCATCAGTCTCATTACGCTTGTAGCGGTCGCCGCCGGTATATTCCTGCTGTCATACATCCTCCGTTTCGTGCGTGTGATGACCGACGCGCTCATCGCCATGGACCGTGAACAGAAGATCACCCATATCGACCTCAAGGGCGCGTCAAACGACGATATCACCTTTCTCGGCATGTCGTTCAACTCGGTTGCAAACACGATCAGCACGCTGCTGGCAATATTCAGGAAATTCGTCAACAAGGACATCGCGCTCAAGGCATATCGGGAACGCGAGATACGTCTTGAGGGTTCCCGGATGGAACTCACGATGCTTTTCTCCGACATCAAGGGATTCACCACGATTACCGAGATGCTCGGTACCGACATCATCAAACTCCTCAATATGCATTATGACAAGGCGATACACGAGATCATTCATCTCGACGGTGTCATCGGTTCTATCATCGGGGATGCGGTGCTTGCGGTATTCGGCGCCATTGAAGAATCCACCATGAACAAATCGTATGCCTCGGTACAGGCCGGTTACCGGATACAGGCGATAGCCGCGGGACTGCGCAAACAGATGAAACATCGTCACGACGAGATGACAAAGAAGAAACGCCTCACCGAGATCGAGGAAAAGGTATATCATGCCGTGCTCATCGAAGTCGGCGTGGGCATCGACGGCGGCGAGGTGTTCTACGGTAACATCGGGTCGTTCGAGCGCATGACGAATACGGTCATCGGCGACACGGTGAACTCCGCATCGCGGCTTGAAGGGCTTACCCGCGTATACAAAGTCCCGGTGATCTGCTCCGAGTACGTGAAGAATGATATCGAAGAAAACGTTAAGAGTCACGGTGTTCATTTCGTTGAGATCGACACGGTTATGGTGAAAGGCAAGACCGTGGGAAAGAAAATATTCTGGCCGGTACCGCATGAAGCGATGAACGCATCGCTTGAGAAACAAATTGCGCTTTTTGAGGCTGCACGCGAGCGATACGATGCGGGGCAGTGCCCGGAAGCGAAGAAGGCATTTGCGCATGTTACGCTGCCGATCGCCGATGTATTCCGCGAACGGCTTTCACAGGATAAACCGACTCATTGGAACGGCATATGGACCATGACAAGCAAATAGCAACGATAGAACGCGCACGTCAGTATTTTCTCAAGGACGTGCTCACCGACGACACCGACAAGCCGGGAAAATATAATCTCGGCGATGAATTCAAGAAGATGAAACGCAATCGTTCAATCGGATTGTATGTGGTGGTATTTTTGTTTCTCGCGTCACTCGCATCGCTTACCGTGGTTGTCGCGGTGAACTGGCAGAAGAAGTCGCGCAGTGCAGATATCGCCGTCGCCGATTTCGAGGCGTTCAATCTTACCGAACTCGTCAACGCCTCGCGCCGGTATACCGATCGTCTCGGTGTGGCGCTTTCGGAGCTCGCGGAACTGCGGGCGTCGCGTGAAAATGCGCTCAAAGCGGCAACCGCACTCGGTGAAGAGGCGACCATCGCCGCGGTGAAGGTGAAATACGATCCGCTCATCGCTGAAAAGCAGGGTGAGGTGAACGACCTTCGCGCGCGTCTTGATGATCAGCAGCGCATGCTTTCCCGTCAGGCAAAGAAAGGCGAGGCAATGGTTGACAGTTTCGAGGCGGTGATGCGTCTTGAACTTGCCAAACAGCGGCGTGATTATGAAGAAAAGATCGCGATGCTTCGCGACGAGGTTACGCTCCTCTATAATCCGATAATAGCATCTCCCGAGATGCTCCGTATTATCGAAGGACGCGATCGTCCGCGCGATACGGCGGCACGTGATTTTACCCGTGAGGCGGTCGGCGAACGCATCGCCACCGAGGACGATATACGCACACTCCGACGGGCGCAGACGAATACCGCGCTGCTGCTTGAAAAACTATCCCGCATTCCGTATACCAATTCAGTGCCGCCGGCGCTCACTGCCGTCGGGCGCAACGCCCAGCACGCCGCGTCCGGTTACGAATCGATTGCCGGACGTTTTGCCGATCTGATGTCACGAAGGACCGCTGAGCTTACCGCCTACCGCGCCGCACTCAACGATCTTCTGCGTAAACGCCGTGACGCGAGCGGCTATGTCATCGACCCGCGCGTTGCCACGAACATGGTGGTCCATATCGATCCGCTCTACCAGGTCACCAGGTCGGCTACGGCTATCGTATTCCGCGATGACGACTCGGTTGCCGCTACGATCACCGTGTTCCGCACCCCCGACGGTATGCGCGGTTCGATTATTTCGTCAAACGGGCCGATCGATCCGTTTAACCGTATTCTGGTAAAAATCCGCTGAGAACGAGGATGATAAAGCCCATGAAAAACATAGTTCTGTTTCTTGCAGGAACGCTCGCATTGTACGGTGCGTGGGATTTTCCCGGAGCATCGGTGAAATCGGTGACCACCAACGAGGACCGTATCACCGCCGTTCTATCTGCCGGCGGAAAGACGATTCACGTCACCGCAACGGCTGAACCCACCGCCGCGGATATGGAACGTGTCCGTTCCCGCTGGGATGTGTTTTCCCGCTGGCAGAGGATTAATGTGAAGCAGGCGGAGTTCACGCTTTCCGCGTCGGCACTTGAAATGATTGTGATTCCCGAGACCATCGATGCCGGCGCCACGAACGCGGCCGTTTTCCTTCCGGCCGGCATGCTGTTCTACGATTTTGACGGCACGCTCCGGTATATGATACGGCTTCTCAAGGACGGTACGCTTGTGAAGATCGCCGGGTCATTCACCGCCGAGGTGGAACTGATCGCACGCCTTGAACGCGCGATAGAGAACCCCGTGCTTTTCGCCCGCATGAACGATGTCGATTATCTGTCGGCGCGCGTGGAAGAACTCACCGGACGCATCGAGTCGCTCACGGTGAGCGTAGACCTTCTGCGGCAGGCGTTTATCGGCGTCGAGAACCGGGGCTTTCTCGGTATCGGCAATAAGCCCGTGACGCCGGCTGCGCTGAAGGCCGCACTCGCCGCCAAACGCGCGAATCCGGCAATTGCCGCGGGCGATCTTGCCGCACAGCTCCGCAAGGGCGGTATAGAGCTGTCCGATCAGGAAGCGTCACTCATACTTGCCGTATTTTTCAACGAGTTCCCGAAATAGATCGGGCAGAACACTATTGCCGTGTGCTGTTTTCTTATTTGACGAAATGATATTTTCACACCTGCAGTGACCTGTGACGTAGGGAGCTGGGTTCGGGGGGCATGCCGTCCCGGGGAGCAGAAGTATGATCTGTCTGAACGTATGCGGCGCAATGCGCGTGTCAGTGCTGTCATCGGTTATGCTTATATCGCTCAACCTGGGGTGCATATTCGCGCAGCGCACGGTTGTATCCGATACCGAGACGGTCGGCAAGAGCGGTGCCAATCGCATCGTCCTTCCGGTGAATCAGATTATCACGCCGATCGGGAAACAGGTCATCATACCGAAACTGCGTCCCCAGGGGCTTGCGCTTTCTCCCGACGGACAAATACTCGTCGCGTCGGGTAAGACCAGTGAACTCATCGTCCTCGATCCGGCGTCAGCGGAGATTCGTAAACGCGTGAAACTTCCCGCCGAAGCCGCCAGTAACGATGCTCCCAATCCGGTCTCTCCGCTGCTGCTCAAACCCGATGATAAGGGACAGCTCAGTTACACGGGACTCATTTTTTCCCGCGCCGGCAAACGGATATACTTCGCCAATGTTGACGGCAGCATCAAGGTTTTCAAGGTCGAGGACGGCACTAATGTTGTTCCCTGGCAGTCATGGGCGCTCCCGCCGGCGAATGCGCCGCGCCGGAAAAAAGAAATACCATCGGGTCTTGCCGTTTCCGCCGACGACAAAAGGCTCTATGTATGCGCCAATCTCGGCAACCGGCTTCTGGAAATCGATACGGAAAGCGGCAGCGTTCTCCGGCAGTTCGATACGGGTGTTGCGCCCTTCGACGTGGTGCTCGTGAAAAACACCGCCTGGGTTTCAGACTGGGGCGGACGACGCCCGTCAAGCAACGATCTTACCGGACCGATTGGCCGCGGCACATCGGCGAAAGTGGATGCGCGTTATATCGCCAGCGAAGGCGCCGTCACCGTGGTCGATCTCGCAACCGGGTCATCAAAGGATATTGTCACGGGTCTGCATACCTGCGCCATAGCAGTGTCTCCGGATGAACGGTACGTTATCGCTGCCAATGCGGGACAGGATAATATCAGCGTCATCGAAGTGGAAGACCGGGAACTTGTCTCCACCATCTGGGCGAAACCGAATCCCGCTGAACTTTTGGGAGCAACGCCGAACGCGTTAGTCTTCTCTCCGGACGGGAAAACGCTTTGGGCTGCAAACGGAACCCAGAACGCCGTGGCGGTTTTCAGTTTTGAATCTTCGAACGGCACGGGCGAGTTGAGGGGACTGCTGCCGTCGGGCTGGTTTCCGTGTGCGCTCGTGATGGATAAAGCGCGCGGTCAGCTGGTGGTCGCCAATATCAAGGGCATGCAGCCGGATGCAAAGACGGTGGGCAAGAGCGTTCCCGACACCAACGCGCAGGGATACAACACACATCAGTACGCGGGGTCATTGTCGTTCATTTCGCTGTCGGCTACCAATGAGCTTGCCGTGCACAGCACAACGGTTTGGAACAATCTGCGCCGCGAGCGCATCGTCGAATCGCTCCTGCCGCCGCGAGCGGGACAGAAACCGATGCCCGTGCCCGAGCGCATCGGCGAGCCGAGCACCATAAAACATGTCATCTATATCATCAAGGAGAATCGCACGTACGACCAGGTGTTCGGGGATATCCCCCGCGGTAACGGCCATCCGGGGCTGTGCGTTTTCGGCGAGCGCATCACACCCAATCAGCATAAGTTCGTTGATGAGTTCGTGCTCCTTGACAACACCTACTGCTGCGGTCTCCTGAGCGCCGACGGACATCAGTGGAGCGACACGGCATTCTCGAGCGAGTATATGGAACGCTCGTTCGCCGGTTTCCCGCGCAGTTATCCCGGCGGTACGGACGCCGACGTGCTCGCGTTCTCATCCGCCGGCTGCATCTGGGATAACGTTATCAAACACCGTCTCAGCATCCGCAATTACGGCGAGTTCATGGAACCGATAACGAAATGGAAGGACGCTGCGCGCAAAGGTACGGTGACCTGGACGGACTGCTGGAATACCTGGAAAGGCGATGATGACTCGGTACGTATCGCCTCATTTCCCAGTGTGGAATCCCTTCGTCCGTTCTCGCCGACGAATACCATCGGCTGGAACCTCAAGGTGCCCGACCAGTTCCGGGCAGATTTTTTTCTCAGAGAACTCGCCGCCTTCGAGAAAAGCGGCGATCTTCCCCGCTTCATCATCCTCTATCTGCCCAACGATCACAATAACGGCACCGTTCCCGGTATGCCGACACCCGCGGCGTATACTGCCGACAACGATCTCGCATTCGGCCGTGTTGTGGAGGGATTAAGCCGATCGCGTTTCTGGAAGGATACCGCCATATTCGCCATCGAGGACGACCCGCAGTCGGGATGGGATCATGTGAGCGGCTACCGGACTACGGCATACGTGATAAGCCCGTGGGCGCGCCGTCACGCGGTGGTGAGCACGCAGTACAATACCACAAGTCTGCTGCGGACCATGGAGCAGATTCTTGGTCTCCCGCCGATGAACCAGTTCGACGCCTCGGCGGTGCCGATGCGGGACTGTTTTACCAATGTTCCCGACTTCACGCCGTTCAAAGCAGTGTCGAACAATATTCCGCTCAACGAGCTTAATCCCGACCTCAAGAAAATAGGCGACGCCGACCTCAAGCGCGACGCCGTCGCGTCGATGCAGATGAACTTCGAGCAGGTCGACCGCATCCCGGAGATGGAGCTTAACCGCATCATCTGGCGTGCCATGCGCGGCAAGGAGCCGTATCCCGTCTGGGCAAGCACTTCGGGGAAAGGCCGTGATGACGATTGAGCGGCGGAAGCAGCGGTAACAGTATCGCTGCACTTCGGTGTTATATAGGGAATGGGGGCGCACATGAAAAAAACAATACTGCTGTTCCTGCTGTTTCCGGTCGTTATGACATTCGCCGCTTCATCGCTTTCGCAGATGCCCTTCTCAGTCAATGATACCGCACCGGTGAAAGCGTGGCTCTACTCGCTCAACGACGGTATGGGTTACAATTACGGCGTCGATGAGGACGATTTTCGCACGTTCGGCGCAAGTTCGGGTATCTGTTACAATAATTTCGCATTTGCCGCATTCGACCTGCACGCCTGTACCGACCGCAACAATACGATAGCGCACTCGCTTCGCATGGACGAGATGTCGCTTGCCGCGGGATTGCGCTGGAATATTGTTACGAACCATTTCGCCTATGCATCACTCAGCGGCGGGGCGGGGATGTACTCCTACGGCAATTATCTCGGGCTCATGATTCAGGATACCGCGCACGAGACGTTCAACTCGAACGCGCGTCCGGTAACACAGATATACGACGCCGTTCCCTATCCGCTGCAGGCGTACGCCTGGCTGAACGGCAATGTCATGTTCGGCGATATGTTTTCAGTGCGTCTCTATGGTGAACTTACGCATACGCGTGATTACGCACTGCTTGCATATGCCGACCTTGTGCTCAGAAAACCCGTGATCAGCATGACCTATACGCTCGGGTATGCCGTGCCGCATAAAGCATCGGCGGGTGATGTCATGCAGAGCGTCGCCGGTTCTGAGCGCGGATTCACGTTCATGAGCCGCATCCATGCCGGATATTTCCTCATCGAGCGAGGGGTGGATCTTACGACGCTGCAGCCGTTTGCGACGATAGGGCTCAGGTTCTCGTCAGCCGACGCTCCGGCGGGAAACGGGGCGTATCGGATGAGCTATACGTACGGCTGGCTGCTCGGGTACAATGCCACCGCGGAGACGCACCGGTTCTATTTTCTCCCGCAGGCGCCGTGCCTTGCCGCGTTTGTGCGGCAGATGCACCGTGAGGACGTGACGAACAGTTTCACCGGACCGGAGCGTAACCTCATCAAGCTGCAGTCGACGAGCATCGGCGCGGAATACACGCTGTTCAATCCGGAACACGCAAACTGGATAAATGCGTTCGGCTTCCTCGGAGCCGGTGTGACACAGGAGTGCCGCACCACGCACACCATTCTCAGGGCGGAAGTCATCTCCGCCGAGCTTTCACCGCTGCTGCACGGCGGTGTCGGTGCGCGCATCGAGATACCCGACCTCATCAATAATCGACCGGACCGGTATATCGGCGCCGAAATATGGATGAACATCAATTGTAATCTTTCCGGAAAGTCGCTCTACCCGAATCCGCTGATATCGTTCGGGTGGGGGATGTACTTTTCCGAGCGCTGATTTTTTCAGGGTATCAGCGTTTCATCCATGGCGGACCGACATCATCCTTCGCAGTGAGCGGCCGGTGCAGGATTGGGTCGGCGGATATCTGGTCACAGCCGATGTCGCGGTGCCCGTCGCGCTTCTGTCCGTCGATATCGTATGCGCATTGCAGGTCAAGACCGTCAATGCCCGCGTGCATTGAACTTGTCCATACGGGTTCACCGCCGGGGAATGCAATTTCCGGGCGCATGATAGCATCGCTGCGCTGAAGTTTTTGGACGGTCTGCGTTATGCCGTCGCGGATAGATGATACGGCAGCGTTTCCGGAAATGACGTTTCCCGTGAACCGGATGCTTTCATTGGTGCCGATGACAGCCGCAGTTTCGGCATCGATACGATTATACGCGACGACAGCCGAAGGAAGTATCGTCCTTCCGTTGTCGCCGAGACCGTCATGCAGCATGAATACGCCGCCGCGGCAATTGACGAAGGTGTTGTATGCGACGAAGACATCGCGCACCGCGCCGTATCCGGTGGCAGGGGCGTCGGGCTGACCTGCGGTGAAACAGATGGCGCCGTCGCGTATTGATTCGAAATAATTGTTCATGACCAGATGTCCGGCATTGATGATGCGTATGCCGTGGCTGCTTTTTTTTCCGTCGGCGATGAAGAAGTTCCCGTACGCCGCACACCGTTCACCGTGCCGGAACGTGAGCGCGCCGTCGCAGTTGCGGAACGTGTTGTGCAGGTACACGTTCTCGCATGACTTGCTCGATATGACCTCTATCTCGCCGTCGCATTCCTCGAACAGGTTTTCACCGACGACGGTGTGTGAATTGAACGTCGCCTGTGAACTGAAGCCGATGCGTATGGTCTCGCCGCCGTTCTTTCCGAGCGGAGGTCTGTGTGCGAAATAATTATGGTCGATGCGGTGATAGTTCGGCGTATCGGCGGCAACCTCGATCTGCATAGTGGGGTCTTCGGTTTTCTTGTTCCTGAAATAACAATGGTCAACCCTGTTCGAGACGCTTCCCGCGGTCAGGGTTATCCATTTTCCGGCGCTGCCCGAATTATAATCGGCAACGGCGCACGATGTCACCCTGCAGTAACTGCCGCGCACGGTGAGCGGACTTCGCTTCGCCGCAAGGCCGCCGTTCGTGAAATACAGTCCTTCGAGGATGATGTATGAGCCTTTTATTTCTATCGATGATACACCGCTGAACACGGCACCGCCGGGGACCGACGCTTGTATGGTAATGGGCGCATCGGCCCTGCCTGAAACTGAAATGGACAATTTCAGGTCATCATATACTCCTTCCGGGATCAGTACCGTGCTTCCCGGTGCGGCATTGTTGATCGCTGACTGAATATCTGCGGCACCGAGCGGCAGAAGCGCGCATATGAGCGTGCACAGCACTGATCGATAGCACACGGATACCTCCGGAAAATACGATAGAGATAGTATACGGCAGAAACATAGGAATACCAAGTATGTGCAGGTGACGGTTCGGCATTAAATTCCGATGGATTTTTTCACGGCCATGGGGTAGAATCGCCGGCATAAGAGAAGGATGATGTCATGTCGTTGCGGAATGTTCTTGTTACCGGCGCCCGGGGACTTGTCGGCGGTATCGTGTATCGCCGGTTGTGCGAATTTCCTGAACACTATTCGATGTACGCGCTCGATCGCAGCCGCACGCCGTCTGATCGGGTTCCGGCTGATATCCCGCTGGAAATTCCCGCAGATCGGTTCATCGAAGCGGATATCGCCGATTTTGCCGCGGTACGCACAGCGGTTGTCGGCATGGATACCGTTCTTCATCTCGCGGCCATACCCACCGGCGGGCTGGGATGGGAAGCGGTGCTTACGAGCAATATCACCGGCGCATACAATGTGTTCGAGGCGTGCAAAGCGTCCGGGGTGCGGCGTGTAGTGTTCGCCAGTTCCATTATGGTGTCATGGGGCGTAGCCCGCGATGCGCGGCGGACCGCACGGAAACGCGGATTGTCCGCAGATGATGTATCGGTGCCGATGGTTCGTCATGATATGCCCACGCGTCCGATCGATATCTATTCGTCGAGCAAGGTCTGGGGTGAGGCGCTCGCGCGCACGTATTCCGAGCGAGGGATGTCGTGCATCTGCATACGCATCGGGACCGTGGTTACCGACGACCGGCCGCCCGAAGATGCAACGACGACTTGGTGCAGCCATCGCGATATCGCCGATCTGTTTCAGCGTGCGGTTGACGCTCCGGATTCGCTTCAGTTCGATATTTTCTACGGCGTTTCCGACAATCACGGACGCTGGGTTGACATCGATCATGCGCGTGAAATTTTAGGTTTTGTTCCATCCGACCGTGCGGAGGATATCATATGAATGCACTTCCGGCAAAAACGCATCGTTTGTGGGCTGATTGCGAAATAGGCGTCATCATACATCTTGACGTACAGGTGTTCGAGCCGTCGTACCGGTTCCGCGAACAGCGCGGGTATGTGCCGCCGGCGTCGGTGTTCAATCCGCGTGCGCTCGACACCGACCAATGGATAGAGACTGCGGTGAAAGCCGGCGCGAAGTACGCGGTGCTCGTCGCCAAACACTGTTCCGGTTTTTCGCTGTGGCCCACCAAAGCACATGACTACAGCGTGGCCGCATGTCCCTGGCGCGGAGGGAAGGGCGATATCGTTGCGGATTTCATCGCGTCATGCCAACGTTTCGGCGTCAGGCCGGGTCTCTACGCTAGTGCCAGCTGCAACGCGTTTCTGAATGTCGACAATCCCGGGCGCGTGCTTTCCGGTGATGCCGGGGAACAGGAACGCTATAACCGCATCGTCGAACAGCAGCTCACTGAGCTGTGGGGTAATTACGGTCCGCTTTTCGAGATATGGTTTGACGGCGGTGTGCTGCCCGTGGTTCAGGGCGGGCCTTATATCGTGCCGCTGCTGACAAAACTGCAGCCTGATGCCGTCGTATTCCAGGGGCCGAAAGAATGCGCGTCACTGCTGCGCTGGGTGGGCAATGAACGCGGCGAGGCGCCGTACCCGTGCTGGTCATCGACGACGATGACAACATCGGACGACGGGACGAAGGAACGCATCGATTGCGCCGGAAGTCCGGACGGAATACTCTGGGCGCCGGCCGAAGCTGACATGCCCAACCGCGATCAGCACAAGGCGTTCATGGGCGGCTGGTTCTGGCGTGAGAACGACGAGCAGTTTCTTTATTCCGTCGAGCATCTTGTGGAACGGTATTATCAGAGCGTCGGACGCAACACGAACCTGCTCCTTGGTATGGTTATTGACGACCGCGGGCTCGTACCGGAAGCCGATGTGCGTCAATGTACGGGGTTCGGCAGGGCTGTGGCACGTGACTTCAGTCGTTGCCTTGGCAGGACGTCGGGTAATGGTAATGAATTGACGATAGCATTTTCAGGGCAGGAGACGATAGATCGCATCGTCATTATGGAAGATATATCGTCCGGTGAATGCATCCGCTCATATGCGGTTGACGTTGTAACGGAGAACGGCGTTCAGCGTCTGTGTGCAGGAAGTGCCGTCGGACATAAACGTATCGAGCGTATCCCGCCGGTGCCGGTGTCGTCGATCACTTTGAAAATATTATCAGCGGAAGGAATTCAGGCGATACGTTCGTAGACCGCGCAGATGAGTTCCACCGCCCGTTTGCCCTCGGCTCCCGGCGTGGTGAGGTGATGCGCGTTCAGTATCGCGTCGGCGAGTTCCGTTATTTGCCGGCGATGGCCTTCATACGATATCGCTGAGGGATCGCCCGACCCGCCGTACATACCTTCTCCAGTGGCGCCGAGCCGCCGTATTTCGTCGTCACCGGGAAGTTCCTTTTTGAACTGCCAGCGCGTGATGCGGTCGTCCTCGAGCAGCACGCTGCCGTCGGTTCCCGAAAGTTCCACACGGCGCGGGAATCCCGGAGCGCAGGCGGTGCTCGCCTCGACGGTGCCGAGCGAATTGTTCTTGAATTTCAATATGGCGACCACCGTATCTTCGACCTCGATGTTCTTATGCAGAAGCCGTGCGGTACGTCCGGTCACTTCGGATACATCGCCGTTGAAATAGAGGAGGAGGTCAACGGTGTGAATGCCCTGGTTCATGAGCGCTCCGCCGCCGTCAAGCGCCCAGGTCCCGCGCCATGTTGCATTGCCGTAATACTCCGATGTGCGGAACCAGCGTACGCTCGCAGCCGCCAATACCGGCTGGCCGAAACGGCCTTCATCCACTGCCTGGCGTATCATCTGCACCGAACGGCTGAATCTTGATTGAAAAACCGCTGAGAGACGTATGTTGCTGCTTTCGCAGGCGCGTACAAGTTCATTGGTTTTGCTTACAGTCACTTCGAGCGGTTTTTCACAGAGTATATGTTTGCCGGCGCGCGCCGCGGGTATCGCCACCTCGCCGTGCAGCCCGCTCGGTGTTGCTATGGTAACCGCCTCTATTTCGGAGGCAAGGAACTCCTCATAACTTGTCACCGCCCGGCATCCGTGCTGTTTTGCGAACGCGGCGGCGCGCTCGGTGATCTTATCGTAGACGAGAACGAGTTCAGCGTTATCGCAAAGCGAGAGCGCTTTTGCGTGTATCTGGGCGATGGCTCCCGTGCCGATGATGCCGAATTTTACTTTTCGCATGTGCTGCTCCGCGTCGTGATATATGCAGACTATGATATCGTTTCCGGCGGTTATTGTCCATGCAGGAAACTGACAAAAATATACACTTTCCTGAGCGGAACAATTATGAGGGAATGATCGTTATCGTATTCCCATCTTTTTCATATTTTCGAATGACGCTTTGGCGGCGGCGAAAATATCGTCCTCGGCGGTGAAATCTTCCTGCTCGACCACGAACCAGCGCACGTTCGATTCACGGCATGCGGCGATGATATCAGGCCAGTCGAGATTGCCTTCGCCGATGGCGCAGTCATGAATCTCGGCTTTCACTCCTTTTGCGGGACGCGTTATCGTCATGTCCTTGAAGTGTATCACCGGCATGCGGTTCTTCAGCCTGCGAATCCATGCCGCCGGTGAGCCGCCGCCGTGCTGCACCCAGAATGTGTCGATCTCGCCGAGCATGTCAGGCGCGTTGTCGTACAGCTCAGCTATAAACGTCTTCTCCGTGAACCGGTGGAACTCCGCCGCGTGATTGTGGAAACCGAAGCCGATGCCTTCGTTCTTCATCGTTCGTGCGATATCGTTCAGCTCGTTCGCGAGCGTTTTCACGCCCTCGGCGCTCCAGTACGCGTCGCCGGCGCTCCCGATGGCGGTGAACGTGCATCCGTATGCCTTGAGTTTTTTAATGACGGACGGCATATCGCTTTTCAATGAGGCGAGTGATTCATGCGTCGCGCAGACGTAGAGCCCGTGCTTGTCGATGAGCGCGGCCACGCGTTCCACCGGTATGGGGCCGATGCCCGAGATCTGTATCGCCCGGTAGCCGATTTCCTTCACGCGCCGCATCGTCTCGTCGAGGTCCGCCTCGGTTTTGCAGTGGCGGTTGAGCGTATAGAGCGTGATGGCGATGTTCGTGTCCGGTGCTGCGGGCACCGGCATTATTTTACGCCCATCTTCCGCAGATTGTCGAGTGATATCTTCGCCGATTCCAGCGGATCGCGCTCGCATTTATCCTGCTCGATGATATACCAGCGTGCGTCGATTTCTTTACACGCCTTGAGTATCTCTGCCCAGTTGAGATTTCCCGCGCCTATTTCGGCCATGATGACCTGGTCTTTACGTATCGTCATGTCCTTGAAATGCACTTCCTTCATGCGGCCCTTGAGTTTGCGAATCCAGAGCGCCGGATCGCTGCCGCCGTGCTGCACCCAGAACGTGTCGATTTCGCCCATAAGATATTTCGGGTCGGTGAGATCGTAGATCTCTTCGAGGAATACCTTGTCGGTGAATTTTTCGAACTCCACTTTGTGGTTGTGGTAACCGAAACGTATGCCGTTGTCAAGGAGTCTTTTGCCGATCTCGTTGAGCTCTTTCGCGAGTGTTTTCACGCCCTCGGCGCTCCAATATGCGCCGCCCGGATGTCCTATCGCGGTGAACGGACAGTCAAGCGTCTTGAGTTTTTTCACCGTGGCGTCGAAGTTGTCCTTCAACGCCGGCAGACCGTCATGTGACGCACAGCAGTACAGGCCGTTCTTGTCGAGAATGTCCTTCAGGCGCGACGGTTCAATTTCGCCGAGTCCGGAAATCTGCACCGCTTCATAGCCGATCTCTTTTACCTTTGCAAACGTTTTTTCCATATCTTCCGGTGTCTTGAGATAGTCGCGAATCGTGTAGCACTGCAATGCTATTTTCGTGGATGGTATTTTCATCGTTATTTCTCCATTAATTAGTTGTTCTTTCGTATCAGAACGAGCTGTTCATGTTGACAGGACCGCCGCCTTTCACTTCTTTCTTGAACTTCGATCCTTTGATGAGGTCTTTGAGCTTCGCCTCGAACGCGTCTCCCTGCATCGGCAGATCGATGGTCTTCTTCTCGAACGACGAAAGCATAATCGCGTTGTTCATCATCACGGAATTGATGCCCTGCTCAGCCGGGGCCAGCAGCTTTTCGCCCTTGAGTATCGCGTTGGCGAAATTGTCGATGATGATCCTGTGTCCCGGCTGGCCGTGATGCTTGTACGGGATCTCGCAGTTCCACGCTTCGGGTTTGTCGAAACCGGTGGCGGCTTCCTTAAGATGCTTGAACACCGGGATGCGGTTCTGCGTGAAGAGCATTTTTCCGTTCTCGTACACGAGCTTGCCGTTCTCGCCGATGATCTCAAGCCGGTTCGTTCCCGGGGCTTCCGCCGTGGTGGTAAGGAAATGTCCCACCATGCCGTTCTTGTACTCGAAGTATGCGGTCACTTCGTCCTCAACTTCGATGTTGTGGTATTTGCCGAGCGTCACGAAACCGGTCACACGGTCCGGTACGCCGAAGAACCACTGATAGAGGTCGAGATTGTGCGGGCACTGGTTCATAAGAACGCCGCCGCCTTCGCCCGCCCAGGTTGCACGCCATCCGCCCGAATCATAGTACTGCTGCGTGCGGTACCAGTCGGTGATTATCCACGTGGCGCGCATGAGCTTGCCGAGATCGCCGTTGTCGATGAGGCTTTTAATCTTCTGCCAGAAACCGTAGGTGCGCTGCATGAACATGGCGCAGAATATTATCTTCGGGTTCTTTTTCTTTGCGTCTTCCCACGCGGCTATCATCTTCTTCGCGTCGTTGACATGGACCGCGATGGGTTTTTCCGTGAGCACATGGATGCCGCGTGCGAACGCTTCGACCGCTATTATCGTATGGTCGTAGTGCGGCGTGGCGATGATGATGGCCTCAACGCCGCTTTTGTCGAAGAGCGATTTGTAATCATAGTATGCCGTAGTCTTGAACTGCGCGGCGATATTGTCCGCCTTAGCCTTGTCGGTGTCGCAGACGCCCACCAGCGTGAGATTGTCCATCGTCGAGATGTCACGGACGTGCGGCACGCCCATGTTGCCGAGACCGATGACCGCGATCTTAACTTTGTCAGCCATGAGAACTCCTTGTGAACCGTTGATTTACCCGTATAAGATGCATTGTAACCCGTGTTTTGCCATAGACAAAAGCTAAAAAAACATGGACATTCGCTCTTCGGGAACGGTACCCAGAGATAATATCCGTTCCGGGCCGATGGACTATGGTATGAGCTACGAATTGTATGTCAAAAAATACGGTTGGCTAATATCTCGTTATAGTAAGGCGGATGCTTTTTTGCAGATTATATATATATTATCATATGCGTGATGATAGGCCAATTCTGCGGCACGCACCGGGATTTTCCCGTAACTAGTTCCATAGGAGCATCAGATGAGCACTGCGGTACAATGGATTGAACACAAAGGAAAACGGATCATGGTGTGCAATTTCGCGAACTATGACGAGAAGCAGTACCTCGACGGTGTCGATGAAATGGAAAAAGAGCTTCTAGCGCAGCCGAAGGGCAGCAGGATACCGCTCATCATCGATGTCACCAACTCGAACATGACGCAGGTGACCAGCGCACGCGGCAAGAAAAGTGTTGAAGTGCTTGGGAATGCCGGTGTGGTAAGTATTACCGCTATGGTGGGTATCACCGGATTAAAGAAGATAATCGCTCAGGCGATATCCCGTGATGTGCATTTCGCCAATGATATGGAATCCGCAAAAGAGTGGGTCATAGCTCAGTAGCGAGTCCCGCTTCGCGGAGGAGTCGACGCACCTGCGTGAAGAATTCCAGTATCGACATGTAGCAGGCAAGGAGAAATCCGTGCCCGCCGTCGCGGAATCCCTGCCGCGTGATGAAGTAGCGGAAGAATACATTGCACGGTTCCCGGAATGCGAACCTGAATATGCGCCCGCCGGTGAGCCGGTGCGGTCCGGAATATTTGTCCTTCGCCGACAGTGTCGAGTACAGCGCAACCTTTCTGATGACGGTGTCCACATCGGGATATGAATAGTGCATGATATATCCCGTAAGCGCTGCGGTTTTCCCCGTATGAACAATCCGCTCGTGCAGTATGCTTTTATCATAGCCGGCTTTTGAGCGCCGGAACAGTCTGAGCTGGCGGATGTCCCAGCCGCTGTAACGAATCCACGCACCAAGAAAATTACTTCTGATGCCGATGAAAAATCCCGCGATATCGTCATCCGGCTCTGCGGCGAGTGCGGCAATGACGGCGTTTTTCAAATCGTCGGAGATAACCTCATCGGCATCGAGCATAAGCACCCAGTCGGTCTTGCTCTGCGATACGGCGAACTGTTTCTGCGCGGAGAAGGTGTCGAAACGGCGTTTGATGACCGCGGCTCCATGCTTCCGTGCGATGGACGCCGTGTTGTCGGTGCTGTAGTCATCGATGACGATGATGCGGTCGCAGAATGAAACGCTTTTCAGGCTGCGGCCGATGTTGCGTTCCTCATTTTTGGTTATCATGCAGCAGGTGATGGTGCCGTTCTGCCGGCGCTGCTTATCTTTCATGTTTATTTCCGCCGGATGTTAACGAAATCAACGTTCCACCAGCGCCGTTTATAGACTTTCCAGAGGAAACGGAACAGAAAGTCGTTGGGCTTGATGAATACACGTGATACAAGGAACGGATCACTTGTTGTTTTCGGGAGCGGTTTGCTTTGGATTACCACGCCGAAACGGTGCATCGTCTTTGCTTCGATATAGTTCCGGCTGATCTCATCATGATGGCCGTACGGATAACAGAACGCCGTTACCGGTTTTCCGGTTATCGCTTTGATGATTTCGTAGGGACGGTTGATCTCCTCTGCGCGTTCCGCGACCGTCCTGCACATGGTGACGTCGCGGTGCGTATGCGAATGACTGCCGAACTCGACGCCTTCTTCCGCAAGCGATATGATATCGGCTTTTGACAATAGCGGCTGCTGCATGACTTCTTTCTTTTTTTTATCCCAGACATTTGTTTTGCCGATGCAGCCGGTGACGAGGAACACGGTGCTTTTATAACGGAATGATTTCAGTATCGGGTGGGCGTGTTCCTTGAAATTCATGAACCCGTCGTCGAAGGTTAGTATGACCGGCTTTTTCGGCCTTTTTGCGCCGCGCATTATATTCTCGAGATCGGTAAAGTTGATCGGCGTAAATCCGAAAATGCGGAGCGCGTTAAGCTGCGAACGGAATGCTTTGGGAGTTATCGACAGCGGCGACGTATGTTCCGGAGTTATCTCATGATACATAATAATGGGTATATTGAATGGCCGTATCATGGCTGCTCCGTGAAAGAAACGTCGTGGTCAATAATCACGCAGGTGACCGATGAGCGAGAAGAGGCCGCGCACGGCGACTTTGATATCGGCGAACGAGCGTATCGACAGGAACGAACGGAGCAGATACAGCGGGTGCGTCTGTATGCTCCAGAATTTCCGGCACCACATGGTCGTGTCGATGGGGCTTTTCAGTACGTCGACTGACATATCGAATTTTTCATAATCCTTCGGCGATATGAGGAACCATTTGTTTTTCACCGCTTCCCGGTAGAGCGGCGTTCCCGGATACGGCACCACAATGGACGCCTGGAGTGAATCGCCGAATCGAATCTTGTAGAACATAAGCCGTTTGAGCCGCTCATAGCTTATCTTGACTTCCTCTTCGGTCTCCCATGGATAGCCCACCATATTGGTCAGGAGTACGCGGAGATTATAATCTTTCGCCTTTCGTATGCCGGCTTCAATCTCGGCGGTAGTTTCCTTTTTCTGGATGCGTTCGAGCGTCGCTCCATTGCCGGACTCGACGCCGATTTTCAGGAGCCTGCCGCCCATTTTTTTCATGAGCATGCATACCTTGTCGGTGAGCGCTTCGGCGCGTGCGTTCATCGATATCTTCACCTTGCCGATGAGGTTCGCCCGCACCATCTCGTTATAGAACTGTTCGGTGTAGCTTTCGCTGTAGAGAAAACCGCTTTCGTTGTCGTCAAAGACTTCCTTGACGCCGTAGTCCTCGACAAGATGTTTTATCTCATCAACGACTTCCGCGGCGGGGCGAAGGCGATGCGTACAGTTCCAGAGCGCGTGCTGCCAGACGCAGAAGCTGCATACGCCCGGTGCGTCGTCGCTTCTGCCGCAGCCGCGGCCGGAGAGTATGTAGGCGACGGGGCGGTACAGATACGCCTCGCCGTAGAGTTTCCAATTGGTAAGATCGCGATCGATACGCGGGAGTCCCGCAAGGTCATGGAATTTGGTTTTGCCGGAATTGCCTTTTTTCCACCAGACGCCTTTCGGGTACTGTGCTGTTTTGCGCTTTTTCGCGATGCAGTCGACAAGTTCGGTGCCGACAAAATCGTAATCGCCGCCGGTGATGACAAAATCGGCTTTTGATTTTTCGATTGACTCTCCCGGGAAGAACGAAACATGATCTCCGACCAGTACAACGGACGCCTTCGTCTCGCGCTTAAGCCGGTCGGTATATGCCCAAATCGTCTGCATGATAGGCGTTTTGGTCTCAAGTACAACAACATCCGGTTTAAAGGTGAACAGTTTCTGCTCGAATTTCTCCATGCTCATGCGTGCGTTGATGCCGTCAAGGAATAGCACTTCATGCCCGGCCTGTTTGAGCATGGTGGCGAATGTGGCCATGACAACGGGATAAATGCGCACTTCAAGTGACTTTGAGAACTTGAACTGCCGGTTCTGGGAAAGCAGCGGGAATTCCTTGCCTTTTCTGAACGGCGGATAAATGAGCGCGACTTTCACCTGATACTCCTCAGTTTTTATAGGATTATAATATCCGAGCAGGATAATTTGTCAATAAAGCACAGCGAGGGCCGATTGTGAACGGCTGTTATTTCTGCGGAGATCTCGGTTTCTTGTCCTCGTCTTCAATCTCTTTCTTTTCTGACGGCTCATCCTTGACGCCTTTTTTGAACTCGGTGATCGACCGGCCGATAGACCGCGCAAGGTCCGGCAGCCTCCGTGCACCGAAGAGGAGAAGAATAACGAGGGCGATGAGACCGATTTCCAATGGGCCGATGTTCATAGTGGTTTCCTTGACCGGGACTTATGCCCGTTTCTGTTTCGTCGTTGCGCGTTTGGCTGTTTTTCCCCGTTTGGATGCTGCGGCAGATTTTGCTTCCGCTTTCTTCGCCGGTTCAGCCGTATGCTCAAGCTTTGGTACCGGCGGATGCTCATCTTTTACCGGTTCCGCGTTTATAATCGAATCGACAGAAATTTCCTTGACGCCGCGTTTGAATTCATTAATAGCCTTTCCCATGGATCGCGCAAGCTCCGGAAGCTTTTTCGCTCCGAACAGGAGCAGTACGACGAGCAGTATGAGTCCGATCTCCATTGGTCCGATATTCATAAGCGCTCCTTAAACGACATCGTTCTTATAATGATTGTGAAACTGCAGCGTAATCCGCGCAAGCAGCGCAACAGCGTTGATGCTTAACAGCGTGATGCCGAATCCGATCCCTATCTGTGCGATGCTTGCTTTTCGTATGAGTGTATCAAAATGGAATATATCGATGCACTTGAGCAGTATTATCTCAGTGATAAGATACCCGATGAGGAGTATCAGTACATTATGCAGTGACAGCCGCGGTACGAACAGCGCGGCAGACAGATGCCAGAAGCTGGCGATGAGCAGAAAAACGGCGAGTGAAAACAGCGGATAAAAAAGCTGCTCGGGCGTTCGTTTCACCACGGTGGAGAGCAGCGCGTTCATCGACGGTACCAGCGGTACGGCGAATACAAGATCAAGGATGTAAAACCCGTTTTCAAATCGCCGGAGTATCCGTTCACCTTCCGAGCCGTGCACCGGAATTTTGAGCAGCTGTACGAATGCGTAGAGCTGTTCCACCGCGAAATTGCGTTCGCTGTCGTTGTCTATCAATACGGTGATATCGCCGGCGGATGCCCCCGGTGACGACGGTGTTTCAAAGCGGACGGCATTGACCAGTGTCAGCTTATTCTTGTTCTGACGCGCATATTCCGCACGGTATATCTCGGGAGTATTTCTCACCCGGTAGATGATGTCCTGATAGTGGTATCGGCTGCCCGCCGGCAATGCGGCGCCTATCCGTATGACGCTGCCGTTCAGAACCGTGAATCCGCCCGGCTTGAGCGAGCGTTCAAGCACTGCCCGTTCATGCATCCTGAAATTACGCTCGAATTCCGGGACGCCGATATGCCGGATTACCGTGGGATAAACGCCGGCAACAATCGCTATAATAAAAAGTGAAATTATCGGTGAGAAAACGGCACCCGCAAGCTTGACAAAAGAAAGTGTTGCCGTTACACTTATTATTGTAAGTATGATTGCTGCCGAAAACAGGTAGTAAATCGTATAGCTGTATATGAATTCCTGTAGTTCTTTGGCATTTCCGCTGAACGCGCCGGTTATCTGGACCTTGCACAGAATGTAGAGGAATGATATATTTCCCAGCACTGTGTATGCGATAAGAAAGGCCCTGATGTTCTTTAACGCGTTCATTATATGGTGAGTATACCAGCAAATGACTTTTCTGTAAAGGTCGGATGCTGATGTATATAAAAAAATGGAGGAGAGTCCCAATGAAAAGAAGCTTCATCGCAATTTGTGCGTTGCTTTCCGCGGCACTGGCGTTCGGTGCGCCGGCTGAGGAGATCATCGGCAAATTCCAGACCGTACAAGGATCGGTTTCTCTTGAAACCCCCGACGGCAAATCAAAGGTTGCCGGAAAAGTTGGCGAGAACATCGCCGTTGGACGCGTTGTCGTCACCGCGGCCAACGCGCTTGCCGAGCTTATGCTGGCAGACGGTTCGCTCATCACGGTGAACGCGAATTCGAAGATCGCGCTTAACAAAAATCTCATCAGCCCGAAGAACCGCAAGAACGTCTCGTTCGGCGTCATCATGGGCGGCATGAAAGCCAAAGTGAACAAGCTTTCCGGCAGCGATGAGTTCAAGGTCCAGACCCCGACATCGGTCGCTGCTGTCCGCGGCACTGAATTCGAAGTAGCCCTCGGCAGTGACGGTTCCACGATGGTTGCTGTCAATAAAGGAAAAGTGAATGTCGGTACCGACGGCGGTGCAGCCGATGTCAACGCGAACGAATCGTCAAGCGTCCTTCTCGGCGAAGAGAAGAGCGGCGTGAAGAAACAGGAATACCGCAAGGATTCTGTCGACGCATTCGTGAAAGAGCGCGAACAGGCTACGAAATCCGACCCGGTCGGTACGCTCCAGAAGATGGAAGCGAAGGCTTCATCGGTGGGCGACAAGAGCGGAAGCCTCCTCAATAAGGCAAACGACAAGGATTCAAGTCCTGAATCGCTCAACGATGAATTTCAGCAGCTTTCAACCGCTAACAAGGGCGTGAAGGCGCTTGCGGACAGCATCCAGGCGGAGAACAAAGGCAACCGCAATGTGGAGCGCGTGTACAACACGCTTCGCCGCATCGCTGAAGCGAATGACCGGCTCGAAGCGCGCATTGCAGCAGCACTTGCGAAGATCAACGAACGGTATGCAAAGGTCGAAGCGGAGATCAATACCCGCTCGAAGCAGCTTGATGATATCAAGATACTTGATAAATAAACAATTCACCGTGAGCAAGGAGTAGTTAGATGAAGAAAATGACTGTTGCGGCAACCGCGCTATTGGCGCTGTGGCTTATATCATGCGGCGGCGGCAAAAGCATCCGCGACAATGATGCGATCAGCATGGGCGCACCGGATGTCAAAAAGGTCGACAGCTGGAGCAATCCAACGTTCAAGGGCGGCAAAACCAAGATGGCTACCACTGAAGGTATAGCCGAGGTTAACCGCAAGGGTGTTGGTGCGGCTCGCGACGAGGCGATCCTTGATGCGCAGCGCAAAGCGGTTCAGGAAGTGGTGGGAAGTTTTATCAGTTCCGAAGCCATGACGGAGAACAATGCGCTTATCAGCAAGCAGATAACCGACAAATCAAGCGGTTATATCGCCAATTACAAGATCGCCGAAGAGAAACGCGACGGCGACGCATACTGGGTAAAGATTACCGCTGAAGTCGGCATGGACATGATTCAGGACAACCTCGCGGCAATGGGGCTACTCATCGACAAGATGAATCTCCCGATGCTGGTGATGCTGGTGAAAGAATCCGGAGTCGACGCGGATAAATCCGAGTTCGAATGCAATGCATTCAGCACGGAGATTGAAAAACTCATGAGCGAGCGCGGTTTCCGCTTTGTCGATCGCGACATGCTGAAATCGGTGCTTGCGAAAGAGAATATCCGCTTCAGCGAACTCGGCGGCGCGCAGCTGGCAGGTGTCATATCGAAGATCGGCGTGGGTACCGGCGCGCAGGTGGCGCTTGTGGGCACGGCGCGGTCGCAGTTCTTTACCAAAATCGGCACGACGACAATGAAGTCATACCGCGCTTCGGGCGGCATCAAAGTGGTGAATGTGGCCGATGCGACGACTATAGCGCAGGAAAATCTCGAGTCCGCCGGGACTGCCGGTGTTCCGGGTGTCGGCGGGTCCGATCAGGACGCCGCGAACACGGCGCTTCAGAAAGGCGCGCAGATGATTGCCCCGAAGATCATCGCCAAGGTTTCGAAGGCGTGGCAGGACATTCAGCAGAGCGGTACCGAGTTTACGCTCCTCATCAGCGGTCTGTCGTTCGACGATCAGATCAAGGTCGAAGAAGAAATGCCGAAGACGTTCCGCAACGTGAAGAAAGTGTTCAATAAGGGCATGCTCGGCGACGCGTCGAAAATGCTCGTGCGGTATCTCGGCAGCGCACGCGATCTTGCGGTCGATCTGAGGAAGAACGGCGGGCTCATGGGATTCGAATTCCAGATTCTGAATATGGACGAGAAAACGGTAACAGTCAAAGCCGCGAAAAAGGGAAATTGATAATGACCTTCGGTATTGACTTGCATTTGGTTTGTGCGTATAATTAACGTGGTTAGAAAAAAAACACCTTAAAGGAGGAGCGTTTTTTATGAAAAAAGTATCAGTAGTAATGCTTGCAGCCCTTATGGCGGCAACACTCGGGCTCGTAAGCTGCGGCGGTCTGAGCGCGGGAAAATCGGAAGGTTGGCTTGATAATGACACCTTCCGTGTCATGGGGCTTGGCGTGGTTCCCAAGAATGTGGAAAACGTCATGCAGAAAAAGATCATGTCGAAGGAAGCTGCACTCATCGACGCGAAGGAAAAGATGGTCTCGAAGATCGTCGGTTCCTACATCGAATCGACCGGTGCAACCGAGAACGGCGAACTGATCGGCAAAGTCGTGAAAGAAAAGGCTGCCGGTTCGCTTCGCGGTGTTTCGATCATCGACACGAAATGGGACGCGGAATACAACTGCGAGATCGTAGCTGAGCTCAAATCCGAGAACCTGAAAAAGTTCATGGATGACCTCATCAAAGCGTATCTGCAGGAAGTGAAGGGTCAGAAGACCGCCGCTCCGGTAATGGGCAAATAAGTAATTACCCGAAGACAGAAAGCGCGCCCCTCGGGGCGCGCTTTTTTTTATTCTTTTTCGTCTGCGCATGAATAAAAATTGACATTTTTATCACTGCCTATATAATGGCGAGGCTTTATATTAACGCAGCGCGAGAAGGAAAACTCATGGAAAACGTACAGCTTTCGCCGATGGAAAAAGAGTACATCAAGGCGAATTATAAAGACAAAAAAGCGTCAGAGATAGCCGTAAAACTAGGCAAAGACGTCACGGTCATCGAAGCGGCGATTGCCGCATTGAAAACTCCGGTGGCGTCATCCGCGGTTAAACTGTCCGCGTTTTCACTTGATCCGTCGGTAAAAATAATCCCGCATACGATGGGAGTCATCGACTGGGTGCTGGCGTCACTGGCAGCGCTCGTCTGTCTGGTTCTCTACACGTATACGATGACGCCGTCGCTGCCCGCGGGTGACAGCGGTGAGTTGTCGACCGCGTCGTATTTTCTCGGCATCGGTCACGCGCCGGGATATCCGCTGTATACCTGTCTGGCGAAGATATTCACCTATCTGCCCATTAACAACGTGGCATGGCGCACCACTTTTTTCGCCGCGTTCATGTCGGTCATAACGGTTTTTGTCTTCTATTTTATTCTTGTAAAACTGCTCGGTCAGAATCGCGTGAGCCGCGGCTTCAATCCCCGCGTTCATCTGCCGGCGTTCCTCGGCGCGCTTGCGTACACGCTTACGTATAACCTCTGGTCGCAGTCGCTGCAGTCGGAAGTATACACGCTCAATATTGTGCAGATTGCTATCATCACGCTCATCATCGTCTATTGGTACGAAGACGTGATGAATCACCGCGATTCGCTCAAACCCTATTACGGGAGCCGCTATCTGATGGCGTTCGCGTTTCAGGGCGGGGTCGCGTTCGCCAATCACAATATTATCATGCCGTTCGCCTTCGGTCCGGTGGCGTTCGTGGCAGTGGTGCTCTTTGTCGCCAATATGCGCTTCATCAATTCGATCAAAAGCATAGCGATACCGCTTATCTCGCTCGGTGTCATGATGTTTGCAGTACTCTTCGCGGGACTCGGCTATGTACGTTTTATCATGAGCTTTGAATCGAACCTGTTCTTCCCCATCATGCAGAACCCGCCGTCGATATATACGCCGGTGGCTGGTTTTTTTGAAATTATATTCAAGCCGTTCACGACGCCGGGTCTTTTTTCGGACATACTCGCGACACTCGGCGACAAGACATATCTGTACGATCAGACCAAACGGGGCATGCTCTCGGACCCGAACTATCCATTGCTCTATAAGGGTGTTTTTATCGTCTTCTGGCCGATGTTCATCGCCTTTGCGTGGTACCTGTTCTATAAGTTCTTTCTGAGAAAACGCATTGACGGCGGTGAGTTTGACTTTATCAGCGACATCACCATGCAGTACTATCAGATGCTCTTCATGGTTCTTTTCGGTGCGCTTGCGTACCTGTATATGCCCATACGCGCACGCGGCGAACCTCCGCTCAACTGGGGACAGCTTAATGAGGCGCGCGGCTGGGAAAATTTGACGTATCTGTTCAACATGATACACCGCAAGCAGTACGGCCGCATGGGTTCGGATATTCCGCCCGTGTTCCTGGTCCATCCCGGCCAGTTGAAGATGTTATTCAATATCTTCACGATGCAGCTTACGGCGGTGGCCTATCTCATCGCGATACCGGGAATTATCAATCTTGCGAAGAAGAATATCGTATTTCTCGCATATACGCTTTTCGGATTCGTTTCATTCGTCATCCCGCTGACCATGTACATCAATCCGCCGGCCGACAGCCGCACGGAATTCTTCTTTCAGGTTTTTTTCCTCCCCGCGGTCATGTATTTCGTCATATGGATTGCCTTCGGCATACAGTTCATCGTAGAATATGCCGGCCCCGCATGGCGTAAGATGTTTGCCGCCGAGACAAAAGCGGAACTGGCGCAGCCGGAAGCCGAGGTTGCGCTGCCCTGGTATAAGCGCATCAGCACACCGCAGTATGCCGCTATCGGCGCTATCGTGGTGTTCCTCAGTGTCGCGGGATGCATCAATTTCAACCTGAACAATAATCACAATGCATGGGCGGACAGCGATTATATCCACAATATCATGATGTCGCTTGAGCCCAATTCCATTCTCGCCACGGAAGGCGGCGACAACCAGGTATTCGGTATGGCCTATTTCACGATGGTTGAACGGCGCCGTCCGGATATCAAGGTATATGACCAGAAAGGCAATGTGTTCGAACGCATTTACGGTAACCTCATGAAGGTGTATCCGGGATGGCTGCCGAATATCATGGACCGCGTTGATCAGCAGTTCATTGAGACGGGCAGGCCGTACTACATGCTCTGGCAGCGGCCCGGGCTTGAGAAACTCGGCGATTATTATTTCAAGCAGTACGGCATCGTGTACAAGGTGCAGCCGATACGGTATCTGTTCATCGATCAGCTTGCGGTCTATGACACGCTCGCCGTGAGCGAATATAAACGCATTGCGAGCGATGTGCTCAAACGGCCGTATGAGGACGCCAAGGTGGCGCGTGATATCGCCCTCCTGACACAGGAAGGACTTATCGATAATCTCGGCGGGGCGGCGCGTTTCAGAAAGATGTATCCGCTGCCGTTCGCCCATATGACGAACGAGGAGATGTACTGGGATAATTATCTCGGCACGGGTTTCGGCACCAATAAGGCGCTTGATCGCGGCAGTGATAATGAAAAGGTCAATTGGGACTATCTCACCCGCGAAATTCTCATCAACTACGTTTCGCAGCGCATCGACCTGTGCGACCGGCGCATCAACGAATTCCGTATACGGAAGGATCGAGCGCGCACTCCGGCCGATGCTGAAAAGTATGCGAAGGCGATTGAGGATCAGGAAAAACTGAAAGATCAGCTGTTCAAAAAGGGCAAGATTTACGGTAACGGCATGGTAAGCGCATACTTCCAGCTTGCGGTGAAATATGCACAGCGCGGCCGCATCGACGAGGCGCAGAACATGTATGAGGCTGCGCTCAAGGTGGAGCCGAATCTGTATCAGGCCGCGATGAATCTCGGCGCCATCTATGAACAGAAGGCCGATGTGGACGACAATAAGGAGGGCGAGCTCCTTAAGAAAGCGAAAGAATATTTCGAGTATGCACAGAAAAAACTCGAGCGCAGCGCCCGCGGGAACAAGGCGCAGCTCGCGCAGAACCAGGACTATCAGCGGCTGTCATACACCCTGCAGAAGGTAAACGCAAGCCTTACGCTTCCGCGGAAGAAACTTGCGGAAATGCGCGCACAGGCTGAGCAGAGCAAAGATGTTACGGCATATCTGAACCTCATTACGGTGTATCTGCAGAGGCTGGATCTGGCAAACGCGGAATGGGCGTCGAAACAGGCGCTTGCGTCGGCGAAACTTACCGATGCGAATACCCGTTCGCAGATCGAGATGCAGCTCGGCAACATCTACATCAATCAGCGGCGGTTCGACGAGGCCGAAAGCATATTCCGCCGTTATGAAATGACCGGCGGTGTGAGCGGCGCGGTGAGTAAATTCATGATCGCGCGGCTCTACGAATTCAAGCAGGACCTCGCCAATGCGTACCGCGGGTACAGCGAATTTCTCCAGAGCGCGGCGTCGTTCCAGAACGATCCGAACATGCGCGGGCTTATTAATTTTGCGGCGCAGATGAAAGGACAGCTTGAGGCCCACTTCCGTCAGCTTGAGCAGGTAAAGCAGTCGCAGATCAGCGCCCCGGCAAAGGCAAAATAAAGCGGCTGTATGGCGGCGGAAAAAAAAATAAAGTTCGAGGACGCGCTCACGGAGCTTGAGGATATCGTCGCAAAGCTCGAGGACGACACTACCGGGCTTGATGAATCGTTTGCGCTGTTCGAAAAGGGCAGCAAGCTCGCGAAGGTATGTGCGGACAAACTTACCGGATATGAACGTCAGGTGAAGATAGTTAAGACCGGCGGCGGGAAGAGCGCCGAAAGCGCCCGGTTGGAACTGTTTGAAGACGAAGGGAAAGAATAACGGCGTTGCTCCGGCGACAGCTTCAGACTGCAGGTTTGCCGTTCATGTTCCGGCTACTCTTTGAATAACGGTCCTTTCTTTTCCTGCCGCGTGTCTCCGTTTTTGAAAAGGCCGCCCGTTTTATTTTCGGCGGACGTCGGCCGCGAGGATGACGCCGAATTCCTTGCCATAAAAAAATCACACATGTTCGTATGCTCTTTATCCCGGATTAATTCGGCGGCGCTTTCCGTGCAGTCGTTATGGCGTCCCTTTTCGTAGAACCGGCAGTTCCTGCAGACGCGCACATCGCGGTCGCAGTGCGGGCACACGTCGCCGCGCATAACCTTCTCTTTTGCCGGAATTTCCCTGCCGCAGTTGAAACAGCGCAGCATATTCACCTTCCTTTTTTCTTTTCGGGGATGTGCGTAAGCGCTTCGCGCGCCGCTGTCTGTTCGGCGCTTTTTTTGCTCAAGCCGCTGCCGCGGGCTATTCGTTTTCCGTTTACCGTCACTTCAACGATGAACTCTTTTTTATGCTCCGGCCCGTGTTCTTCGAGCACGGTATACTGCGGCGTCATTTTCATGTGCTGCTGTACGCGTTCCTGCAGCAGCGTTTTGTAATCAAGGTAGAAATCGTCGCCGAGTATGCGCTCAAAGTGGGGGCTGAAAATGCGGTGGATGAACGCCGCAGCACGCGGAAGACCGCCGTCGAGATACACTGCACCGATAACCGCTTCAAGCGTGTTCTCGAGGTTTGCCTTGCGCGTTCGTCCGCCGGAACGCTCCTCGCCGAGTCCGAGGAGGAGGTGTCCGCCGAGCCCAATCTCTTCGGCGATGCCGGCGAGTGTTACGTCGGATACAAGGACGCTTTTGATTTTTGCAAGCACTCCTTCCGGCCTGTCCGGGAACCGCCGGAACAGATATTCATTGATGACAAGACCGAGTACGGCGTCACCGAGGAACTCAAGGCGTTCGTTGTCGCCGCCGGCACCGGGATTTTCGTTCACATATGAACGATGGGTGAGGGCTTCCGTTAATAGCGCAATATCATGGATGGTGATACCGAGCTGCTTCGCCGCCGCGCGCATTGGTGCTTCATGTGAATGCGGTTTGTCAGGCATTTCACAATCCGATCATGCGAAGCAGTATGGTGATGAAATAATCGCCGATGAGGATAAGCATGAAACCCATGACCACCGCCAGCGTGGTTGATTTGCCCACACCGTCCGCGCCGCCCTTGGTCTTGAAACCCGTCGTGCATGCCACGAGGACTATCGATGCGCCGAAGAACACCGACTTGATAAGACTGCCTGAAAAATCTTTCACGCTGAGTATCATCGTCGAGCGTTCGAAATAGGCGAGCGCGTTGATATTCAACACCGTCATGGCGACGAAGCCGCCGCCGAGTATGCCCATAAGCATGGCGATGACGGTAAGGAGCGGCAGCGACAGCACACCTGCCCAGAACCGCGGCACCACAAGGTAGGCAACGGGGTTTGTGTTGAGTGTTTTCAGCGCGTCTATCTGTTCGCTCACTTCCATGGTGCCGATCTCCGCGGCGATGGCGCTGCCGATGCGTCCCGCGATGACGAGCGCGGTCAGCACCGGTGATAATTCAACGACCATGGCTTTGGAGACCATCGCCCCGACGAACTGCGAGATGCCTGACATTTTCGACTCGAGCGCGAGACTTAACTGCAGCGCCATGACCATACCGGTGAAGAACGAGGTTATCATGCTCACGAGAATGGAGCCCACGCCGATGCGGACCATCTGGTCTATGGTCGCGCGGACCGGGAACGGGTGTGTGAACGTGAATCGTATGGTGTCTCCGACGAGGATGACGAATTCACCAATCGTCTGGAAAACCGTCTCGATGCGTTTGCCGATGTCCTGTTTTTCGATGCCGTCGCTCATTTGAACGAGGTCAGCGACAGGGGATCGATGGCCCGGCCGTCCTTGCGTATTTCAAAGTGCACATGCGGGCCGGTTGAATATCCCGTGCTTCCCGCATAACCGATGATCGAACCCGGAACGACCTGTCTGCCCGCCGCCGTGGCGAATCCCGAAAGGTGTCCATAGTAGGATATATAGCCGCCCGGATGCTGAATGATTACTACATTGCCGTAACCGGGTTTCTCGCCGACATAAATGATCGACCCTTCTTTCGCGGAGAGCACCGGCGCGCCGTACCATACGGCCAGATCGATGCCTTTATGAAATGCCGGCAGTTTGGTGAACGGGTCGCGGCGCATGCCGAACACGGCGGTGATGCGGTATTGCACGAGCGGCGAGCGGAAGAGGAGGCCCAGACGGTCGATGCGTTCCAGCGCCGAAAAACGTCCGCCCGGAAGAAAGAGTATGTCCCCGACGGCGAGTTCGTTGTTGAGGTGATTCGCCCTGCGCACTTCATCTTTATCTACCGCATTTTTCATGCAGATGGAGTCGAGCGTATCGCCCTCAGTCGCGGTGTACAGGATGCCGTTGCGGTTGGGCACTTTAAGCGTCATGCCGGTATAGAGCCGGTACGCGCTGGTGAGTTTATTGACACTCATGACCGTGTCCATGCGCAGGCCGGTATTTTTGGCGATATTCCACAGATTGTCGTTTGACGCGACGGTATAGGTTGAAAATGAAAGGGGCGGTGCTTCATAGGCGAGGCCGCCGTTCGCGTAGAGGTCCGCGATGGTCACGCCCCGGGTGACATGCCGGTAGAATTCGGATACGCCGGGCGTTTCATCGCTGAGCATCCCGCCCATGGACAGGAGTTTTACCGTGATGACGGAGAAAAACACCAGCACCGCGGTGGCGATAAGCGGGATATGCGCGGCAAGTTCCGTTCTTTTTTTCACGAAGGTGTGAAACGTGTTGAGCAGGAGTCGTTCCCCCATCATGAACAGCATGAGAAACGTTCTCAGGGTGATATGTATGATCCGTATTCGCATATGGTGTCGTATTGATTTTCAGTTAACGGATTATACTACGCCACCTGTCTTCTGTCAACGCAGCCGTGTAATGGTATGCGTTCCGCATCAATCCGCGCGCGCAATGGTCAACGCATTGACCTTCTGCGCACCCGCTTCACGCAGTACCCGCGCCAGTTCGTTTACCGTGGTTCCGGTTGTCAGTACATCATCGACGATGAGTACCGATTTTCCGTAAAACGCGTCTGCGTTGACCGCGGTGAATGCACCGGCAATTATCGCGGTACGCTCGGCGGCGCTCCTGGAAACGGTGAGCGGTTTCGTGTGCCGGATGCGTTTTGCCGTCGCGATAAGCGGGACACCGCTGTGCCGCGCCATCGTCCGCGCGATACGTTCACTCTGGTTATAACCTCGGGTGCGCCGGCGTCTGGCGTGCAGCGGCATCACTTCATACGGTGAACGAGGTCAGCCACCGGTCCATCGAACGTGAAGAGCGATCTGCTCATCCCGAACGATGTCAGCTTTGCGCAGGAGCATTCCCCGCCGTCGGGCAGCGGATTCTCACAGCGTTCACAGCGCTGATGTGCTGATAATGGCATAAGCAATTCACGGCACGCGCCGCAGAGTACCGGCTCGTCATGCGCGAGCGGCGATGCGCACTGCTCACAGTGGCAGGGGAATGCAGCCGCGATGAGATGCTGCGCTGCGTTTACAGCATGAGAATACAGCGGTCCCACAGCACCGATACTCCGTTCGCCTGAAGGTATTTCACCGCCGAGTCGCTCGAGGCGCCCGGCTGCATCCAGACATATTTGACGCCTAATTCCACGCATTCCTTCGCGACGCGTTCCGTCACCTCGGGCGATGTGATGATATGCACGGCGTCAGGCGGCGAGGGGATGTCCTTTATCGAAGCATAGCAGGTGATGCCGTCTATATCGGAAGCGCCGGGATTCACCGGAATGACGGTTTTCCCGCGCTCAATAAGATTACGCATGACTTTGTATCCGTATTTGTCGTGGCGTCTGCTTGCGCCGACCACGGCGAAACGTTCGCAGGTGAGATATTCCTTTGCTTCTTTGTCCATTGCATATGACCTCGGATGTTGAAATGTTGTCCGCCGTTTCACCGGTATCATATCCCTGTACATGCAATTTCGCAAGCAGTCCGGCGGTTTGCTCCCGGAATACGGTATCCGTCTCGGGAATTTGATATTATCGTCGTTTGGATTATAATAACGCTATTATGACGAAAACCGAAACATACTACAAAGACCTTTTTACCAATCGTCAGAGTATCGTCGAGACGGTGCTCAAGAACGTCGAAGTCCCGATGCACGGTATCAGAGAATTTCCCGAAATGATCGCCGCTGCCAAAAAGGGAGTATTGACACCGGACGAGAAGGAATTGTATAAGACGGCCTTCACGAACTACAAGAAGGTTCTGAATGCGCTGCTCAAACAGACCGTTTCCGATATGAACTTCAAACGGACGCGTCTCGATCTTTCTCATATCTTCCGTTTCATCATGGGCGGAAGCATCAACACGGGAAAGTTCGTCGACCATGTGACGAATCACTGCTTTTCAAGTCTTCTGTCGACCATTGTGTATAACGGCGGCGCACGCAATAATTTCACCTATGACAAGACCATAACGGAAGCCGCCATTCTCGCGGAGAACGATTTCAACAGCATCGTGATCAAGCGATCCGAAGAGGATTATCTCAACAGCCGTATCGCACCCCACTTCCTCTATCTGCTGCTCGGGTTTGTGTTCAACATATCCGTCATGGAAGAGGATTATACCCGCTATTTCAGCGAAAAAGACACCGAGACGAAAAAATATTATGTCTTCGTGGATACGTTCGATGATCGTACGACCATTATGACGCTTTCGCTGGACCGTTCATCGGTGTATGCCGATGTTTTTTTCCGGCTGTACCTTGACGAGCTTATCGAGAAATTGCGTACGACCATCAATAAGATCGGCGATGACGATGTCAAAGTGAAGGACCGCAGCCGTCTGACGCTGTATGATCCGAGCGCCCGGAAATCCAGTACGACACCGAAGAAAGACAACGATGCCGTCGTCGGCTGATATTGCCGTGTAACGGTTGTTGCAACGATGTTCCGGTATATCTTCAAACGCCTCATACCCCAATGGCAGGACACTGCCAACCCCGATGTGCGCCGGCGGTATATCTATGTCGAGCACGTCAGTTCAATCGCCGGCAGCGGCGCGCTCGGTGCGGTGCTGGTGGTTCTCGGCGTCGTTTTGAATTCGGTCGCATTGGTGACGCTGGGCGTGCATACCTGGACGGGCGCTGTCGCCCCGGTACTCGATTTCTTTTCGCCCTCGTCGAAGCAGCAGACGGATGCGCTTCGTCGCCGCAGCGGCGTTTTCATTCTTGCGTTCGTGATGTGTATTGTCGGTATCGAATTCGGCAAGGTGGCGCTTGAACGCATCATCACGCCCCAGCCGGTGGTGAAAAGCATTTTCGCGATAGTGTTCATCGCCGCGGTGCTTGCGATTGATCTTTTCATAACGATGTTCTCGTACCGGATTGCGGAAACGGTCGGCAGCGGCGAGGCGATGGCGTCCTTTAAACGCGGAAGGATGAATATCAGTCTTATCGCGCTCATTCTTGCCGGATTCATCCTGCGGCTAGCCGGTTTTTATACGATCATCGACGGCATACTCGGCCTTGTCACCGCCGGTTTCATCATCTTTGCCGCCGTGAGAATAGCGCAGGACGCACTGCCGCACCGGGCGCTGTCCGGCACCGATTCCGCGCTTATCGATGCGATCACCGCGGCCGCCCTGCAATGCGGTATTCCGTCGGTCGATGATATCGTTATTCTTACCAACGACGAGCGGCAGCGTACGGTGTCATTTACCGCGCTGTTCGACGCCGCTGTTCCGCTGCAGAAGGCGGCATCCTCATGCGCATCGGCGGAAACGCTTTTGCGCACGACACGGGGCATCACCGCGGTGATACGAGTGCGTGTGGCGCCGCATGGAAACGCACCGCGTCACACGGTATCGTGATTCGAATGCACCGCATAGTGTTCATCATTATTGTTCTGAGCTTGCCGGTCTCAGGTGTCGATGTCGTGACAACGATAGGCGGGCCTGGCTTGCACCGCGGAACGATGTGCGTACGTGCCGGATCGATTCAGCGGACGATGACGGTGTATGCCGCGGTGCCGCAGTCGCGGACCCGGGCGGTGTATCTTATCCTTCACGGATATGAACCGGCTGGCGATCCGTATCGGCAGCACCCCGGCGTGTTCATCACGAACTGGAAACTCGGCGAACGGGCGGCAATTGAAAACATCGCGTCGATACTGCCCGAAATGGGTACGGCGATGTATTCATTCCGGGAGCGTGCGGATACGATAAACGAAATTACCTGGCTTACAGCCCTGCTCAAGCAATGGATACCGGAACGTTTTCCGGGCATACCGGTTGTGCTTGCGGGTGTGTCCACCGGCGCCGAAGGTGTGATCAAGCTGTGGTCACGTGCACCGGAACGGGTCTCGCGGCTGGTGCTGCTCTCAGGGACATACGACCTTTTTTCGCTGCCCCGGCACAGCGGTGAGTACCGTCTGCACGAGGCGGTGTTCGGGATTGACACGGCAGCCTGGAGCAATGAGAATCCGGTGTCGCTTTTCTTGGGCCGGCGCATGCCGCCGATTGTGCTTCTGTGTGAGGAACGATCGATATACCGGCAGCAGGCGGTGACGCTTCGTGATACACTCGGCACGGCGGTCGATGACCGGCTCAGTCTCGGCACGGGGTATACGCATGAGTGGCGTTTCTGGGGCGACGCACGCGTGCAGGCGGCTATCTTCGATATTGACAAACGTTCCGTGCGCGAATAGAATGCTATGAACATGAATAAAAATCTGCTTACCTGTATCGTTGCCGGGGTCCTCGTCGCCGGCAGCGTCGGCTGCATACGCATGGACGTTACGCGCCCGCGCGAGATCATGAGCGTCACCTTATATAAGGATATCAGCGTTTTTTCGAATGAGACGCTCGATCTGGCCGCTCCGCGTATCTATGTCGATGCCGGACAGTATGTGCTCGGGAATTTCTACTACATCGACAAACGCGGGTCGTATATCATCGACGCGAAAACGGGGGCGGTGCTCCATGTGAAAGGCGATCGCATTGATCGGGTGTACTCGAACGAGACGTTCAGAAACGCGACCATTCAGGATGTGGACGACAAGGGCAACGTGTATCTGTCATATACGACGCTGCGCAACATCACGAATACGGTGACGAATATCACCGCAACGCAGGCCGCTCCGGCAGTGCCCGCACCGTCAACCAACGACAGCGATCCCACCGCCGAGGTGGAGGCGTCGAACGCAATCGCCACCATGCTTAAACCCGTTATCCGTGAACGGGTGTACACGTATGTCGAGACGCGCTATACCACATCGCTCGAGCGTTTCCCGCTTACCGGCAGAAAGAAGACGCAGTCACTCAAATATAATTACGATTTCAATGCGATAGAACGGGCGTTCTCGCGTAAAAGCGGGGAGCTTGTCGTCATCACGAGAGTGACGAACCTTACCGTGCTTCAGTTTATGACCAACGGCGAACTCAGCACCAACCGGCAGTTCCCGGAACTTGAGACGATGATCACCAATGAGGAGAACGGTACGTCTATCGACAGTGTCATGCTCGTGAACAACGATATGCTTGCGCTTCTGGTTACCGCATATGCCAAGGGCAGGCCGGAGAAAAAGGTATACACGTACGATCTTGCATCAGACCGGCTGACGGAGCAGTATAAAAGCCCGGTTCTCGTCAGGGATATCCCGGTGGGGATCACCGACCACGGCATATTGATCACCATGAATTATCAGAAGCCCGACCATTACACCATTACCCGGAACAATATTTTCGGCAAAGACAGCGAACGGAAAGTGCTCGTCATCGATAAAAAACATCCGCTGCAGCATCTGTCGATATACGGCGATGCGCTCTATGCGCTCTCCATTGAGAACGACGTGCTCAGATTCTTCGAGATCAGATAACGCGGTCTAATATCAAGCGTACTGTTTATTTGTCGTTCAGCGCGGTTATGCCGGGGAGTTCAACGCCTTCAAGGAATTCCAGCGATGCGCCGCCGCCCGTCGAGATGTGTGTCATCTTGTCCGCAACACCCGCCATATTGACCGCCGACACGGTATCGCCGCCGCCGATGATGGTGGTGCAGTCCGGGAGCTCCGCTATTATTTTGGCGAGACTCACGGTACCGTTCGAGAACTTCGGGAACTCGAACACGCCGAGCGGTCCGTTCCACACAACGGTCTTGGCGCCCCGGAGCGCGCCCTGGAATTTCTGCACGGTCATCGGTCCGATGTCCATACCCATCCAGCCGGCCTCGATGTTGCCGCGCGCCACGTGCCGCGACTCAACATCAGGTCCGAATTCCTTCGTGACGATATGATCGATGGGCAGATACAGATAAATGCGTTTTTCATAGGCAATCTGGAGAATCTCGCGCGCCTTCTCGATCATGTCCTCTTCGACGAGTGAATCGCCGACTTCAAGGCCTTTCGCCTTGAGGAATGTGTATGCCATGCCGCCGCCGACGATGAGATTGTCCACTTTCTCGAGGAGGCTTTTCAGCACCGCAAGTTTTGATGATATTTTCGCGCCGCCGATGATGGCCACGAAAGGCCGGTCGGGGTTCGAGAGCGCTTTGCCGAGATAGGATATCTCTTTTTCCATGAGAAAGCCCGCAACAGCCGGCAGATATTTCGCAATCGTTTCCGTTGATGCATGTGCGCGGTGTGCGGTTCCGAAGGCGTCGTTCACGTATATGTCGCCGTAGGTTGCCAGTTCTTTCGCCATCTTTTCGCGGTCAGCCGCTTCTTTTGAGGTTTCTTCTTTATGAAAGCGTGTGTTCTCGAGCATGAGTACGCCGCCGGCGGGGAGTGCATCGACCATCTTTTTCACATCAGCGCCTATCGACGCCGGAGCGAGCCCCACGGGCTTTCCGATGAGCTTTGCAAGATGTTCCGCCACCGGTTTCATCTTGTGCTTGCCGTTGATATATTTCTCTTCGTCGAAGGGCTTGCCGTCCTTTACCGCTTTTTCCTTAGCCTTGGCCATATCCTTTTTCGGATCGCCCAGATGCGACATGAGCACGAGCGATGTGACGCCCTGGTCGAGTATATAGCGTATCGTCGGCATGGCAGCGGTCATGCGGGTGTCATCCTGTATGACGCCGTCTTTCAGCGGGACATTGAAGTCCACGCGCATGATGATGCGTTTGCCTTTGATATCGATATCTTTTACCGTCTTTTTCATCGGAACGCTCCTTGGTGATTAGCAATGGGGGGATTTTATCGCGGAAAGATGAATTGTCAAGGTTCTTGTTCAGCTATGTCGTATGCCGCAAATCAACGTTATGTTCTCCCGAATGTGACAACGCGTTCAATGCCCGCGGTCATCAGACATGGGTAGCTCTGTCTTGATAGAGCAAGGGCTCATGAGCCCTTGCTCTCCACGCCTCCGTGCCCATCGTCATATAATCGCCGGCTTCCTGCGCTATCGTACATCAATAAGCATTCCCGCAAGCTGAGTATTTCAGCGTTCATTGTAGGACGAGGGAGCACGGTTCCCGGGCGCAGTCGAGGGATGGTCCCTCGTTCTCTGCTTCGTCAACGATGAGGCTGTTCTTCTGAATAATTCCCACTTGCTGTAATTAGACGTATATTTCTGCTTTTACTTTACCTCGATGGAAATGTACCGCAATGGCATCATCCTTAACCAACATAAATATCAGATAAAAGACTGAATAACACCGTTGGCGATGACCATGAATCCGCCGG
>JACRPF010000001.1 GCA_016214035.1 Spirochaetota bacterium
ATGCATCCACCGCCTTCTGAATGGCCGCGGTATCCTTCGTATCACCGTCACCCTTCGCGCCGTAGGCGGTCACATCATATCGGGCCGCATATGCTGTCGTGACCAGCGCAGTGCAGATCAGGAGGATGAACGCCGGTATGTTTCGCATGTAAACTCCCCTGGACAGGTTGTTGCTATGGAATAGTATAATAGAAATAACCGGAAATGCATTACACTGAAGTGATGAATCTTGTACTTATACGGGTTTTTGTGTGGAATGCGGCAGTGCATTAATACCGCATCCGGAAGGCAGAATATGTCACTCAGGAAATCTGTAATCGCTCCGTATTCTCAGACTTGACGACGGTATCGGAGAGAAGTATACTGCGTTCATGACAGATGGTAATGTAGAAAAAATTAAATCCCTCCCGCAACATATTTTCCGCGGGTTGCTGTCGACGGTACTGATCATTCTGGTACCGCTCCTCGGCAACCATGCTGCATACCGGGCCTCTGTCGTGTGGGTCGTTTTTATTCTGGTACTGGCCGCGCAGTTACTGCAGCCGCATTATCAGCTGGCGGTCAACAGATCGAACCGACATGACAAAGGCACTGAAGCGCAGATAATCTGGTCGGTGGGGATAATGCAGGCGCTTGCGATGTGTGAAGCATCCTATCTCCGGTACGCAACGATCTTTTCCTGGGATGCCGTGCGTATCATCGCGTTATGTGCCGCCGCGGCCGGACTGGCGTTACGGACATGGGCGGTAACCGCGCTGGGTTCCTATTTCACCATGCAGCTTCATATTCAGAATTCCCATACGGTGATCACCGCCGGACCGTATCGCTATCTGCGGCATCCGAGCTATGCGGGCGCATTTCTGATTTTCATCGGCATTCCCGTGGCGCTTCATGCCTGGTATGCAGCCGCCGCGGCGCTTATAATACTCCCGGCCGCCTGGGCGCGCCGTATCTTCCATGAAGAACAGATGCTGCGGGAAACCCTCGGCACGCACTATACCGAATACTGCGCACGGGTCAAACGAATAATCCCGGGGATCTGGTGATCATGTTTTCCCGTCTCATCCCGGTACAAAGCATCATCTGCGGGACCGCATCGTGACATCGCATACCATTCCGGTCTCGTTCGATACATGGGCGCTCACGGGGGAACGCCGGGCGGAATGCGCCGTGGTGCCCTCGATCAGCGACTCACGTGTGATGAAATACGCGCGCCATAGGTACTATTTTTATAATTTTGCGCAGGGTACTGCTCAGCGCGTAAGCATCAGTCACAGAGATATCATGGGGCCCGGGATTTCCCGTTTATCCAATTCCGCATATTTCAAAGGCGCGCCGTTATTTGCAAAGCTCGCGCAGCACTATCATTACGGCTTCAACTTCCTTGAGATGTTCATGCTCTGGACCGTTCCTCACACGGTGACATCGCTCGGGGACGGAAGATTCACCATCGGATTGTGGGCGTATTACGGATACCTGGAAGTGGACTGCAGACAACGTTCTGTAACGTACCACATGCTGGATGCGGATGACGGAAATGAACTTCTCGGCTCCCGTCAGTGGTACGATGCTGAACGTGACGAGAAATATTTCATCACCTTTTCCGCCGAGGATTCACTCGCCCGCACCCAAGATCCGCATCATCCGGTGGCATGCAGTATAATCAGGCAGCATGAAACAACAAAAGCCGCCGTACCGGTCTGGAACGGCGCATTCACCGATTATGTCCATGAGATCATCCTCGATAAAAACCGGCGATACTGTGTTGTCTGCGAATTGGGTATGTTCACCGGCGCGGACGGCGCCATCATCCCCTCGAAAGTTCTGGTGGTCGATCTGAACCGGGGCGGGCATTGGATCATATCGCGTTTCTCCGTTGCGGCGCATGCTCAATTCGATCCGGTCGATCCTGATATCGTATATTTCTCCAACCATAATTTCCAGTTCCTGCACAGCGGTCTTTTTCAGATGATAACAAACGCCAATTTCAAACTCAAATTTCACGGTCCCGCGGCGGTGTACAAATACCGCCTGACGCCGGACGGTCCGGTGGAACTGGGTGTATTCACCGACCCGCGTTTATTCCGGCTGACAAACGTCCATATATTTCTGCACCGGGGCAGAAATATCCTCGCGGCCACCGGTGCGCCAAACCATATATTCATCGCCGATGCGGGCACGATGACGCTGATAAAGATCATCGATGTCAGCGACCATACGGATGATCCGTCACGCCGTGAACCGGCGTACATCGGCACCTTTGCGCCGTCGCTTGATGGTGAATCCCTCTATGTACACACGAAGTATGCATTCCATATGATCGATGTGGCGACGGGACGGACGTACATGTTGCGCGGTCATCGTTACGGGCATTCCTGTTCGAATCACATGATCGTCTCGTCAGACACTGCGTGGTAGAGACTGTAGTTCAGATAGTCTGCATGATGAACCGGCTGTCCATCGAGACCGGTTCCATCGACATCGTTTTCCATTTGAATTGGGCATCACGGCAGCCGGCGGCGATACTTGCCCTGCGGACGCTCTCTTCCCAGCGCGGACTCATGATGTGAAACCGCGGCGGATTCAACCGCCGGCTCCTCCGTTTACTGCGATACTCAACATTGACCTGCGCCAGACAGTCATCGATCCCGGCAAGCACATGGTTTCTGGCGGACGCGGCGGGCGCGTTATCGAGCGAAAGAGAGATCTCGTAGCGGAGGTCCTCGAAATTCGGCACCACACGGAATTGACGGATGGTGATGCCTGAACGTTCCGTTATCTTTTTGAAACTCGTCAGAAAATGATTGACGTGTAGTTTTTCACCGGTGATGTTGAGCATATCAAGCCCCTTGCGGACGAATGCGATGACCGGTGTCCTGTTATAAAAATCGATGACCTCTACCACGTCATCGATATCATACCGGTACAGACCGTTCTCGCCGGTGAATATCATTTTGTACCGCTCCCCGCGCGTAAGCTCGTGACAGCGGTATATCGCGGGATTCGCGCATACCGTATCGTCCTCACGGATGAACTCGTAGTAATTGTTCTGTATGGCGAGAATGCCGCCGGGGGTGTTATCCTGATACGGAATCGAGAAGCCGCCTTCACTGGCAAGAAATCCGAGATCACGTTTCGGGACATGGGCTCCGTAGAGCTCGTTCAACCGGTCGGCATGATATCCCACACTGCCGCCGAGCCAGCATCCTATCATGGCAAGGTTCGGCCAGCACCATGACGGCAGCAGCGACCCGTGTGTTTCGATGATATCGGAAAGAAAATCGGCACGTCCGGGCCGGGGACGGAGTTTTCTGTTGAGAACCCGTATTATCCGCTCATCCTCATGTGAAGCATTCTCGAACGCATGTTCCGGAACGGCGACACCTTCACGTATGGACTGAACGATGAGATCCTGATAACGTATGCCGAATTCCGCGATCTTGATAAGAGTAACCGGGTTGGGCGTGGTGATGAACGTTATATCCTTTTCCATCGCATAACGAATCATCAGGAAATAGCGTAAGTCGTAATCACTGATTCCACTTACGGTCAGTGGCACTTCAAAGAGGTCACCAAGAAACGTTGATGACTGTTCCCGGATATATCCCGAAATACTTCCGAACGGCACCCCGCCCTCCGTGATACCCTCCACCGCTCCGGCAGCAATATTGAATCCGGAACCTGTCAGCAGCTTTGGATGATCGACAGACGCCCGGTACAGCCACTGACTCGTCAGCGCCATCAGATGATCTTTCGTTTTCGCGGTGAAGGGAATAAACTTCGACCTGTCGGTGGTGCCGCTCGTCAACGTGAACATGAAGGGCATGTCTGCCGTCAATACGTTCTTTTTACCGTTCTTAATCTTTTCAATATTGGACTCAAGATCGCCATAGGTGCTCACCGGAACGTTCTTCGCATATCCGTCACTGTCGTGTATGGATGAAAAGTGATGCTTCCGTCCGAATTCGGTTTGCGCATTGCGATGAAGTATCTTTGAAAGCAATTGCTGCTGCACCGTAATCGGATCCATTGTTGCGGCATCAAATTCCGCGGTTAACCGTTCCCCCCGGAAGCGTATGACACTGTTAATTATACTGTTCATAGCCAACTCCTTTACACTACCTGTAGTATGTCACGGGAATATCGTCGTATCGACTGTTCCCGTATATCACAACCGAGACCCGGCGATGACAACGGGCGTGCAGCGCCGCCCCATCCGAAGCGGATGCTCTTCGTTGCAATATCATGCTGCAGCAGGAACGTCCCATACGACCCTTCGAGAAAGCGGATACCGTCGATATGAAAAGCCATATGCCTGCCGACGGCTGACAGTATGGATGTTTCGCCGACCATACATCCAAGCTGCACATCGATGCCGTTCTTTTCCGCATGCGCGATGATCTGCAGTGCGTTATATATGCCGCCGCATTTCGAGACCCGAACGTTGAACAAACCGCATGCCTGCCGTTCGATCAGCCGCCGTGCATCATCGATGGTTACGAGCGATTCATCAGCCATCACCGGTACCGGTGACCGCCGCATGATGTCCGCGAGTTCATGTTCCGCTCCCCGCGGCTGGGGCTGTTCAATGCATGCAATATCATAGCGGCTTGCCGCGTCGATGAACGCTAGCGCGCGGTCTCGGTCAAATGCGCCGTTTGCGTCCAGCCGGATCGAAACGCCGCCCCCGACGACCTTTCTGACCGTTGCGATACGTTTCAAATCGTTGGCTCCGCCGACCTTTATCTTGATATCGGTGATCCCCGCAAGCCTGCACAGCCATGCCGTTCGTTCCGCCGCCGTCACCGCTCCGCTGCCAATGACCAATGAATAATGGACAGCGTCATTGCGCCGCGGCAGTACCGCCGACAGTGACTGCCCGTGTGTTTTGAGATAACAGTCCAGCAGCGCAGTTTCAACGGCAGTACGCGCCGCATTCCATGCAATAACCCCTTCGTCGGCCGCCGGCGACGGGATGACAGTGTTCAGATACTCGAGCACATCGTGTACCGGCGTATCGATTCGTATCTTCATGACCGCCGGCAGCAGCACGCGCCGGATATGTTCAACTGCCGCTGCGGTTGTCTCTCCGGTGACATACGGACGTGCGACACCCTCTCCGAATCCGGCAATACCGTCTGATGAGACTACTTTCACAATGATCGAATCCGAATATGACCTGCGAAAACTGCTGTGCCCGAACGGATGCCGCAGAGGGATATTCATTGAATAGATATATGCCTTAATGATCTTCACGGTATTAGCTCCTTCTGTTCCGTTATCCGTGCTGAAGCGTCCGCACCTGTTTTATCCGTCCTTTATCTCCGGCGAACGGACCCGTACCGGGAGCAAATATTTCAATTAAAGGAGACGCGCTTGCCGCATGTTCGCGCATCGCCTCTCTGAAGTCAGCATTCAGCGCGACGAGACGTGACGTGATGCGCGTGCGGAACGTCTCCGTCAGCCCGGTGGAAAGTTCACCGCTCACCTCGAACGCGATATGCGGACGCACCGATGCATCGCCGTCCTCATGAAGCCCCAGACAGTACGAACGGGTGACCGCGGCGAGGGCGGGTTCGTCGAAGAGGCACTGTTCGATATCCTCGGGATAAATGTTGGCGCCCATCACGCTTACGGTAGAATCCTTTCTGCCGTACACCCAGAGGAACGGGAGCGGCACAGACCCGGTACCCGTGTCAGCCGCCGCGGCACGCAGATCGAAACCAGCCGCGCGGCAGCGTTCCTCGATGACGGCGAACGGCGCAACGCCGCCTTCGTCGTGAATATTGTAGTTGATGCGCGGTGAAAGCACGTTCAGGCGCGTGATCGTGAACGACAATTCACCGTTCGCATCCGCCGTGATGTGATGCATGAGCGGATTGTACTGGAAGAGCATCGGCAGACGTGAACCGTCGCCGAAGAGCGCCGCGCGCAGCCGTTCATTGTGCCGCGCTTCACGGCGTATGGCCGTACTCAGCAGTGTTTCGCCGGCAATACCTATCTCGACATCGGTGGCGCCGTACCCGCTGTACACCGTTTCAAAACTGCCGAGAAGATAATCCCTGAGCCCCTCGGAATTACCCTCGCCGCCGAGGAGCGCGGCAAGACTGTATTGTCCGAGCGGAAACCGCCGTACACGGGCTTCGTCGATGAGGTGTTTCAGGAACGGCGGATATCCGCAGATGCAGTAGCGGTGCGCGGTGCCGAAGAATGCGAGCGTATTGAATATTTTGTCCGGATCCGGACCGGTATTCTTCACCGCGCTTCTCCGCTCAAGCGCCTGCCCCATGGTAAGACCGGTCGCCCATGCGCCCATGGAAAAGGCGTTGATCGTTATCATAGGACCGCCGCCGAAGCAGTATCGGCTGAAATGGCTGATGAACGTGCGGCTTGTGTGCCGCTCACCGCCCGAACGCACCCAGTTGTACGGCGTGCCGGTGCTACCGGACGATTCGTCGATGGTGACGTTTTGGAGCGGGAGCACGCCGTTCACGCAGCGCTGTTCTACCGCGTTCCGCTTCACATAATTCTCCTTATCGGTGAACGGAAGTGACAGCCGGAGCAGATCGTCTGCGGACGTGCCGTTCTGCCGCAGGAATGCCCGGTACGCGGGGACGTTCCGCGCCGCGTTGTCGGCAGCGCGCACGGCCCTGATGCGCGCAATACATGCGATGACGGGCGCGGGCACCGTTCTGAAAAGTCCGATGAACAGGTCGAAGTGCGGTCCGATACAGCGGAGGATGAGGTCAATGGGCAGCAGTACCGCGCGTATCGCCGCGATGCAAAGCGATGCGGTCATCCGTTCAATTGTCTTCATGTGGTAACTCCCTGCGGCATTCGTTCTGAATACCGTCAATGAATCAGCGGTCATCATTTTCCGCTTCTACGGGTAAGGTACGCCCGATAGTGCATTCTGTATGTAGCCCGATTGAGCTAACGTCCCTTAAATTCGCGTTTTTCGATTAGCCCGGTTGAGCTAACGGCCGACATTAATGATACATTTCATACATATCAAGAATCCGGGCATTGTTTTTTATACGAGTACGGATATACTTTGTGAGAAATCATATGATACACGTCGTATTTCTCGGCTATATAGTGTCATCGGGGCTCGGTATCGCAGCGATGATCCTGTTCGTCCTTGCGTGGAAACGTACGGGACTGCAGGGGCTGTTTTACTACCTGTTCCTGATGGCGGCGCTTATGCTGATATTCCTTGCCGACGGCGCCTCAACGTATGCAACACTCCTGTTTCAGGGCGGCACAGCACAGGCAGCGATTCACGCCTTTCGTCTCTACGGCAATATGCTCGCAAAAACGGTATTTGTTTATGTACTCGTCCGCAGCTGTAGTACGCTTGCTTCGATACCGCTTTCCCGGAAAGCTCACGCGGGCAGTATTGCAGCCTCGCTCATCTACGGCGGTTTTTCGGCATTCGGTCTGCTCCGCGGAGGCAGGAGCTTCATCGATATTTCTTACTATATAATGTTCATCATGGTCATCGGCGGTATTCTGTTCGCCTGGCGCTCCGCCGGCGCGGCACATCCGGGTATGCGTCGTTTCCTCGGCATGCAGGCTGTATTCAACTGCATCGCCGTGGCCGCCTGTTTCCTTTATGCCGGCCTGGCCTACACCCTGCCCTCGTTCAGCGCGCTGTCGAAATACCCCGTGGTCATGATCGGTTATTACATCGCGTGGAACGTGATCAATCTTATCGCCGTCGGTCAGCAGCTGTTCAACGCCCCCTTAATGGCGGATACGGGCGCCCGATCACCCGCGCCATCCGTGGCTGATATCATGCGGCGTTACGAGATATCTGAGCGCGAGATGGAGATCATACGCATGATAATCAGCGGCAGTTCAGCAACGGTCATTGCCGCGAGTCTTTCGATATCACCCCATACCGTCCGCAATCACATCAAACGCATCTACCGCAAGACCGGCACAGGTGACCGGATAAATCTGAGCAGAATTTTTTTCGGCGCGGAAGATGCAGCCAGCAGTACACAGGAGAAACTCTCCGACAGATGAATGCGATGAAAGCAAGCAAACTTCCATATATAGCAAACCGCACTACATACCTCCGGCGCATGCTGTTATACTGAGCACATCGTACTTTTTTATTATTGGGAAAGCGCAGCGAACGAGAAAATCACGTATACGCGCATATGACAGGGCGCAGCGGGGATGTTTTCCGAACGCGTTTGCGTTGTGCGAGCATAGCCTACGCAGCAGCGTGAAGAAAGCGTATGATGCCGGAAAAACCATAACGGGAAAAATACGGCAGCGAGTTACGCTGACGCGGGAGGAAAATATCCCCGCCGCCCTCGATGCCCGTCTTCTCAACATCCTCGGCGTTGATGAGCGCTCCTTTCGTGTAGTCCGCTATGTTCGTGCTGCCGCGCATTACGGCGTCCGGCGAAATAAAAAGCGTAACACCGCTCTTAAGTATTATCGATCCGCTGAGAAAAACGCCTTTCGGGAAAAAGACTTCACCGTCTCCCGCATCGGCGCATGCATCCACCGCCTTCTGAATGGCCGCGGTATCCTTCGTATCACCGTCACCCTTCGCGCCGTAGGCGGTCACATCATATCGGGCCGCATATGCTGTCGTGACCAGCGCAGTGCAGATCAGGAGGAGTGATGTATCTTCTACTTATATGGTATTTTTATGGAATACGGATCGAACAGCAACAATTAAAATGACCCGTACCCCCGGCCACTGCTTCATCACCAGAGGAGAAAGGCCGCACTGACGCTGCATGTAAACACACTATTTATGCTTAATAACTGATATTTTTTTATGCATCAAATAAAATCGTATAGTTCCGGTTATCCCTGATGCAATCCCAAGAAAAATACAAATACCGCCGAAAATAGAAAATGCTGCTGATTTCGACACGTTCATGATGGTGATACCTGCAATCAGTAACGCTACAGAGAACCGCAAATATGACAATAATGTCCTTTCAATCGCCAAAATAGTCCGGTCTATCGCCAGATCATCTCTGAGAATTATTTCTTCTTTTTTATACCTTGCATAGCTCATGGTAATTCTCCATTTTTATTTTTTGGTGAAGCGCACCTCACGAGCCGACGCGTAGTGTGCGCCGGGCGGGCGGGTGTCCTACTTCTCCACCACCGTAACATCCGCCTGTCTGAGATACCCGAACACCGACGGATTGTACATCTCCTCGGCCTTCAGATGCGGCACCGAGAAATTTCCGAGCACCGTAGCACGCACCACATAGGTGAGCCTGTGTGTCCCGGACCTGAGATATTCCGCCGAGAAGAACACCCGGTCGCGATATTTCTCTTTATGAAAGAACGATCCCCACCACGCATCGGAACCTTCCCTCACTTTTTTCTCGTTACCCTCGGTGGCGAAATCGAGATTCACCGCTTCGAACCCCGCGGGAAGCATGTCGTCGAGTACGGCGAACGTACGGTCACTCGGCGTGTGCACGGTGATCTCCGCCACATACCGTTTGCCGCGGACATAGGTATTATTGACAACTTCCTTACCCGTGTCGTAATCGGTGATACGTTTGGAAAGCGAAAAGCCCGCTTCACGCCGCGGCGGATATTGTTTCAGATAGTACTGATACCGCGCATTGTAGTAGAGCGTGCCCGTACCAGTCTTCGTCACGTCAAGCGCAAGTGATGCGGGCGGAGCGGCTTCAATGCGTTCAGTCTTGGCCGCGGCCTTCGCGGTGCGTGATGCGAACATCGCCTGCATCATCTCTTTTCCGGCGAACGAAACCGACGCCTTGAACGAGGGCTCGTCCTTTTCGTTCTTCATGAGATATGAACTGAACGCCCAGAAGACAAGCGCATTCTCATGCGTCGTCTGCCAGCGGTCGACCTTCCGCATGCTGATGAGCCAGCGTATCACTTTATGGTCGTCGGGGAACGATACGTCCGCGTCGATGAGCGCCTGCAGCGCCACCGCGGTGGTGATGACGTCCGAATAATAGAACCATCCCCACTTGCAGAAGCCGTCGAAATGCGCCTGCGTACCCTCCGTGCGGAGCCGTGAGAGGAACATTGACGCGATATGATTGACCATATCGCGCTTCGATTTATCCGGATACAGCGCCGCCGCTTTCATGAGATACGCCTGCGCGCTGATGTTGTCCGCGTTTCCGCTCTTCAGACGTATGAACGCTTCATCGAGCGCGCCGTTGTTGAAATGCCCGTTCAACGCCGACACATAGAGCGCGAACGCCCGTACGAGCCAGCGGTGATATTCCTCGCCGTTCACAGACCAGTACCAGCCGGTCTCATATCGGCCGCCGCCGTTGGCGTATTCCTTCACTTTGCCGATAGCCTTCTCATAAAGCTGCGCGTCCACTTTGTAGCCTTTCTGTTTCGCCATGGTGAGCACGAAACCGGCGTAGACGGTGAGATACGGATGCGGACTGTCCGTTGAGTCCGGCCAGTATTTGAATCCGTCAGACGTCGTGTACTTCGGGAACTCGCCGAGTATCGTGTTCACCACGTTCTGCATATCGGCGCGCGTTTTGTCGCGGAGCATCTCCTGCTTGATTATCATGTCCTCGCCGATGATGAGCGGGAGTATGCTCGAACTTTTCTGCTCAAGACAGCCGTAGGGATAATGCACGAGATAGTCAACGCTGCCCGTGAGCTCCGTAAACGCCGACGGCGATAGTGTCATCGATAATTTACTGAGACCCGGCCGCACATTGTCGGACAGTTCAATCGTATGATGCGCCGCGCCGGCGGTCTTTTCATAGATGGCAACGGTCTCCGGAATATCCGGCTGACGCAGCGGTATCTTTTCCACCACCCCGTCCGCATTGTCGCCGGTCTTAGCCTTTATTGTCACCGGCAGATCCTCTTTGCGGCTCTGCGAGACAACCGCATCGAACAGCACTTCGGCGGATTTTCCCTGCGCGATGGAAACCGTTTTTGAACGGACTCCGGTAATGCCGAATGCGTCATCCGCGTCGATGAGAACGGTCACCGGAGCGTCCTTCCCGGTGTAATTATGCACCGTGGCGCCGAGCTGCATGCGGTCGCCCTCGCGTACAAAACGCGGCAATGACGGCAGTATCATGAGCGGCTGACCCACGGTAACCGACGCCTCGCCGTAACCGAACTCGGATCGTTTCGTGTGCGCCACGGCCATGATGGTGAACGTGGTGAGATTGTCGGGAAGCTTGAACGATATCTTTCCTTCGCCGCTCTCCAGACGCAGCGTATGCGTATAGAACGCGGTTGACTTGAAATCCGAGCGCGGCGTTATCATGCCGAAGCCCGCGCCGCCGTCACCGCCGATGAGTTCTCCCTTTTCGGCGAGATACCGCTGTCCGAGTATGAGCTTCGCCACTTCGCTCGTAGATACGGCAAGTCTCCGCGACGCGTAGAAATGCGATAATGGATCGGGCATGCGGTAATCCACAAGATTGAGCACACCCTTGTCCACTGCCGCTATGGTCACTTCAGCAGGCATCGTGCCGGTGATTCCCTTCACGCGCACGATTGCCGTAACTTCCTCACGCGGCTTATACTGTTCGCGTGACGGCGTTATGGTAACCGACAATTTTTTTTCGCGCGGCACCACGGGCAGATTGATGTAGCCCATGCGGTAGCGCGGTTTTTCGGGATCGTCGCCCTCCTCGGTGACCTTATTGGTCCCGGTGCGTCCGGTGAAAAGCATCGCCGATACGTACACATTGGGTATATGCTCCGCGGTAATGGGAATGTTCAGCACTATCATGCTGTCATTCGCGGTGAAATCGCGCGCCTCGAATATCTTTTCGCGCTCAACGCTGGTGAGCACGAGCGCCGTTTTATACGGGTTCTTGATGAGCACTTTTGCAGTGTCGCCAACCTGATATTCTTTTTTATCTGATTCCATGTCGATGGAATAACCGTCCTCAACGCGCCAGCCGTAATCGCCCTTGCCGAGTACGTAGTACCATCGCGACGCACTGCGTTCGTTCCCGCGTACTTTGTAGGTCGCGCGCACGCGGTAGAATCCCGCCTCGCGCATCGGTATCGAGAACGTCTCATTGCCGACGCGCACGTCTTTTTTGTACACCGAGGTGACCACTTCACGCCATTCCCAGCCGAACAGCCCGTTCACGCCCGCCTGCTGGAACGATTTCCATTCGTGGCGGTCTATGGAGAGCGTCACCGTCTGCCCCTGCACTATCGTCTCATTATCACCGAGCGCGATAAGCCCTATCTCTGCATTCCTTCCGGCGTCTATGAAATATGAACCGGTCTTTAATCCCACATGCACGGGATTGCGCACGAGTATCCCCGTCTTCGCCCCATACACGGTGCTCTTATCCTCAAGTGTGGTCGTCGCGCGAATTGTTATCGCTGCGTCGCCCTTGAACTCCGCTTTGATGATCGGTTTCGACACCCGTATTTTTCCGTCGTCGGGCGGCGTCACTTCCTCATCGGCAAGCGTGAACGAATAATCGCGCTGCGAGCGGTATCCGCCGTAGTCCTCATCGTAATAATACCCTTCGCCGAAAGAATATTCGGGATAGCGTGTGCTTTCATACGGCGATGATTCAACCTCGATGGCGTACTTTATCGGTTTGATGATGGGCGCGCCGAAGAGATACCAGCCGAGCACGTCGGCGGTGAACGTATCGCCCCAGAGATAGGAATACCTGCCGGGGATTATCTTCATCTCGGCGGTGGCCGGTTTAAAGTCCTCAACGCGGAACGTTATCTGCGTATGCCGGTTCCCGTCCCACTCATTGCTTCTGAATGATCGCAGCACCGGATACTGTATGCGGTAATAACCCGTTGGCGCGTCAGGCGCTATCGATATGGAGAACGCCATCGAGCCCCAGTCGTCGTAACGCAGCTGATAATTCGTTATCTCCTCGTCACGCGAATTGAACACTTTGATATCGAGTTCGTTCGTGGCGGCTTTCGTCTGCCAGCTGTCGTTTACGCGGTGCCGGACAATGCCTTTCACCTCTACCGTGTCGCCGGGGCGGTAGAGATAGCGCTCCGTAAAAAAGAACGGCAGTATTTCATTGACCGCATGACGGTACGCGTAATTGACAACTCCCACCCGCGCTTTGCCGAACTGGTCCTTACCGCCGCCGTAGCCGTCCTCATACGAATAATCGTCGCCGTTGTATGCGTCGTCGAAAAGCTGCCCGAAGTTAAGCGCTATATCCTTACCCGATATTACGCACACAACCGGATCGCGGTCGTTCGTCTCGCGTATACGGGCGATGCCGTTCCAGCCCGTTTTGCCGCGGAGGACCCCGTCGATATACACCGAGGCTCCCGCCAAGGGATAATTGTCGCGAAGACTTCGCGCGAAGACGAGCGTCTCATCGGCCGAACATTTCGCCGTAAGCGCTATGTCGGTCACGAACACGCGGCCGGTGCGCGTATCCCAATTCGTCGCACCTTTCTGTTTGGCGCGCACGCTGTACAGCAGCATGCCCGAAGCACCGCCGCTCACGCTTGCGACGTTGAAGTTGTATGTATACGGCTGGCCGCGCTTCCATTCTGAGGATATGTTCTTCGTCTTCGCGTAGGCAATATCTTTGTTCGTAAGATTTCCGTGAATGGCGGCGATGTCTGCGAAGAACGTATAGTCTATCGCCAGCTGCTCCATATTGCAGACCTTGATAGGCAGTATCTGCGGGAGATTGCGCTCCATAATCATGACGCCGCGCGGGGCGGAGAACCACGGGGCGGAACTCATGACGAAGAACGATACTTCCTGTTTCTCAAGCACCTGTCCGAAAACGTCCATGAGATTTTTTAATGTCATGGTATACTTCGTGTCGCCCTCGAACTCTGCGCGTACGGACAGTCCATGCGGCTCCTGCACGATGTCAAGTATCTTCACCTCGGGCGTAATGCTGACGGCAGCCTTGAAATCCTGCGGTGCAAGATCATTATTGAACCGGACCGTCACGGGCTGGTCGGGCGGGATATCGTTGCGCCCCTTGAAAAAACCGCCGCGGCTTTCATCGGACAGTTTGAGCGGCTGATAGGTGGTGAAGTCGAGTTTATAATCGTTCTTCATGCCGAGATTGCCGCCGGTCGGGAGAATATCTTTGTTCACAGCGAACGTATACCTGGTCGCTTTCGTGAGCCCTTTCGGCTGTATGATAAAACCGCTGTCGCTCGTGATGATGTTCGTCACTTCCGTATCATTGGTGAACACGATGTTGGTTACGATGAGCGGCGCGATATCATACGGTATTACATGAAGACCGAACATGTTCTTTATCGACACATGGTCCTTCACCATCTTCGCCGTCACGGGCATGTTGAACTGTACAATGAACGGAGCCGTCAGATGCGTTCCCGTCTGCCGTGTCTCAACAGCGATACGCGGCGTCTCGAAAAAGAATTCCTTGCCGGTAAGCGCCATGCCGCTCACCGATGCCGATACCTTTTCGCCCTTGATGGATTTCATCTCTGCCGCATTGACGGTAACCGTGTAGCGCGTCGAGCGCCGCGGCGCTTCCGTGATGCGGTATGCGGCATTCCGATTATCGATCGACACCCATTCACCCGCAAGTGCCGGTTCGAAGCTGATGCGCAGTTTCTTCCGGTACGCCGCCGTCATCGCGTCGATATCGGAAAGCGGCAGCACGGCCTTATCAAAGATTATCGTTATCTCGCCGTAAAATCCCGGACGTGTGGATTCGGGCGAATATGTGTACTGGACAACAGGGGCTTTAGTGCCCCGCACCGGAAAGATACCCGCGTGAAGTGATGCTGCCGCGCATGCGATGATGAAAAAATGTTTCATGGTTGTAACCCTCTGCAACGTGCTTCTTCTATTATATAGCATCAGCTTTATTCTTCAACGCCGCACACTCTATACGGCATCTATCAGCGGATTTATGACATTTTTCGACTGCGGGCACGAGCACCTTCCTCCAGCTGGCCTCGACTACGCTCGGCCCACCGCCATTCCCCGCTACGCGGGGCAGGAGAGCGCCCTTTATAAGGTGAAGGTCAGCACTCTTTTTTGCCATCTACTTTCAAGCACCGGTATGACCAAAAGACACAACGGCATTCGAGCGTTGGAATAGCAACGATATCTTCAACCACTGTCATCATTCATTTTTCACACACAGTAAACATTGTTTCTATATCATTTCATATACTCTCATTCCACAGTAAAATGTAGTACGGAGCGAACGGGGTGTTGCTGGAGCGCCGCCGCTATTGTCAAGTCCCCCGGGACTAGTTTTGCGGCGGTGCGGAAGCAATACCCCGTCCGCTCCGGGCGTAATCACCCACCCATCCGCACTGCCCGCGCCTTCGGCGCTTAACATCCGGAACCACTCTGCGAACCCAGCGCTCACGCACTTTTTTCACGTTCGTTTGACTTTTTCATATCCCGATTATACAATGCCAGAACTGTTTTGCGGCGGGAAAAATGCCCGCACGAGGAGCTTTCATGTCGTTGATAACGACGTATACACCCTATATTCCGCTAATCCTGTTCGCGGGTTTTCTGCTGAATGCGCTCTTCGGTTCACGTTTTTTTTCTCGTCAGGCGGTTACCGCGGCCGGTGTTGGGAGTTCATTGACGGCATTCGCACTCGTTATCACCGTTTTTGTCGGATTCCTCTCACGTCATGATCATTCGCCGGTCATCATCCCGCTTTTCACCTGGATTCAGGCGGGAACGTTCACGGTAAACGCGGCGCTCCGCATCGATGCGCTTTCGCTCGTAATGATGCTCGTGGTCACCGGTGTCGGCACCATCATCCACCTCTTTTCCGTCGGTTATATGGCCGGCGATAAGGGATATGCCCGCTTCTTCGCGTATATGAACCTGTTCATGTTCTCCATGCTCGTACTCGTCATGGCCGACAACGTCATGCTCATGTTCCTCGGCTGGGAAGGCGTGGGACTATGCTCGTATCTTCTCATCGGTTATTATTACGACAAAGAATACGCTGCAAAAGCGGCGAACAAGGCGTTCATCGTCAACCGCATCGGCGATGCAGGTTTCATCCTCGGCATGTTCTTTCTTTTTTCCGTCTTCGGCACCTTCGACTTCGAGGCGATAAAAAACGCGCTCGCGGCGGCCCCCATTGCGCGTGAACTTGCAACCGTTATTACGCTCCTCCTCTTCGTAGGAGCTGTAGGGAAAAGTGCGCAGCTCCCGTTATCCATATGGCTTCCCGACGCGATGGCCGGCCCCACACCCGTTTCAGCGCTCATCCACGCGGCGACGATGGTCACCGCCGGTGTGTATCTCATCGCACGGCTCAATTTTCTGTTCGTTCTCTCGCCGTTCACGATGACGGTCATCGCCATCATCGGCGCGCTCACCGCACTCGCCGCGGCGACGGTAGCCGTCAAACAGACCGACATCAAAAAAGTGCTTGCATACTCCACGATAAGCCAGCTCGGTATCATGTTCACCGCTATGGGCGTGGGCGCATTCTCGGCCGGCATCGGACACCTGATAACGCATGCGTTCTTCAAGGCCCTGCTGTTCCTCGCCGCCGGTTCGGTGATACACATGCTTCATCACGAACAGGACATACGCAAAATGGGCGGCCTCAAGAAATTCATGCCGCTTACCTTCGCCGCGTTCTTCATCGGCACGTTCACGCTTGCCGGTGCGCCGTTCTGCTCGGGTTTTTTCAGCAAGGATGAGATCATATTCCTGTCGCTCACCGCAACGCAGGGGCACTGGGCTTTCACCGCCGTGCTCCTGCTCACGAGCGGACTCACCTCGTTCTATATCTTCCGCGTGCTCTTCGCCGTGTTCTTCGGTGCTCCCCGTGACGGCGGACATAACACCGCTGTGAAAGAAGCCCCGGCCGTCATGTGGCTTCCGCTCATGATACTCACCGTCGGCGCTATTACCGCGGGTTATCTTATGCTGCCGAAGATGTTCGGCCAGAACGTTCTTGATACGTTCCTGCACAGCGTACTGCCGCAAAGCACATTGCAGCCGCGGTTCGAGGACAGCGAATCACTCTTCGGCCTTTCGGGACTCATGGCGCTTCTGTCGTTCACGGCATTCCTCATCGGCTGTTATGCGGCGTACCGGCGCTACATCGTGCGCGCCGCCGTGCCGTTCGGTATTGAAAAGGCGAAAGGATTCGCGGGGCTCCTCGTGCATGCGTATCACTTTGACGCGTTTCTGAACGCGGTGGTTGTCATACCGCTCATGGGCATCGGCGCGGTGTGCAAGAATGTTTTTGACGGCACGGTGTTCTACGGATTTTCGCAGCTTACCGCGGCCACATACATCTCATTCTCCAAGAAGATGCGGCGCCTGCAGACGGGCGTTCTCACGGATTATACGCTCGCGTTCACGGCGAGTATCGTCGTACTTGTCGCCGCCGTGCTTATTGTCGTGATGAACACCGCGCGGTAATACGCGCATACACGCTATACTTATACGGAGACTGCTGTAATGAAAGACCTTTTTATCGAACTGCTTGTCGAAGAGATTCCCCATGCGGTACTGCCCGCGGCTGAAAAAAGTTTTACGTCGCTGGTAACCGCGCTCCTGAAAGGCGAACAGCTGGCGCACGCGTCGGTGACGTCATACGCAACGCCGCGCCGGCTCGCCGTGCTCGCCACGGACGTCGCCGAAGAGCAGAAGGATGTGGTGTCGGAGCAGAAAGGTCCGCTCGTTGACATCGCGTTCAAGGACGGCGCGCTCACCAAAGCAGGTGAGGGGTTCTTCAAGAGCAATGGCCTCGCTCCGGTCACGGCGGACAGTCTCACGGAAACCGAAAAAACGCAGGGCGCATTCATACGCGTTATCGGCGGCAAACGCTATCTCGCATTTAAAAAAGAAAAGAAAGGCAGAAAAACCGAGGTCATCATCACCGAGGCGTTCCCGAAGCTCATGGACGACATCAATGTGCCTAAAAAGATGCGCTGGGGCGACGGGACGTTCAGTTTTGTGCGTCCGCTCCGCACCGTCACCGCTCTCTTCGGCACCACGGTCATCCCCCTTTCCGCCGGCGGAATTACCGCGGCCGACATGATCGTCGGCCATCGCGTGCTCTCGTCCGAGCGCGTGAAACTCGCCTCCCCGCGCGGCTATGAAGAACAGCTCATGAAAAAGAACGTCATCGTCGACCCCGCGAAACGACGCGAATCGATAATGCAGCAGCTTGCGGCTATTGAAAAAAAAGAGCAGTGCACGGCGGTTGACCGTGACCGCGTAGCCTCCATGGTCGTCAATCTCGTCGAATGGCCGTGTCTGGTCACCGTATCGTTCGACCCGGGCTTCCTTGAAGTACCCGAAGAAGTGCTGATATCGGAGATGATAGAACATCAGATGTATTTTCCGCTCCGCGATGCGAAGGGAAAGCTCACGAATAAGTTCGTCGTCACGGCGAATCAGCCGGAGACCGCGTTCATTAAAAACGGAAATCTCCGCGTGCTTACCGCGCGGCTTACCGACGGCGCCTTCCTCTATCGCGAGGACGTCAAGCGCGGCCTGAAGACCATGCGCGACGGACTCAAAACGCTTCTGTTCCGCAAAGAACTCGGCTCGGTATATGATAAAGTAACACGCATGCTCAAACATGTCGAAGCGCTCATCCCGCTTCTGAAACTCGAATCTGAAAAGAGCTTTATAATCGAGACCGTCACATATATGAAAGCGGATCTCGTGAGCGCCATGGTCTATGAATTCCCGCATCTGCAGGGCGTCATGGGCGGTTACTTCGCGGCCGCGGGCGGTTTCCCGAAACCGGTGGCTGACGCGATACGCGAACATTACAAGCCGCAGCATGCGAAAGATACGCTCCCGGAAAGCGTGCCGGCCAGGGCCGCGTCGCTTATCGACAAGCTCGATAATATCATCGCCGGTTTTTACGTGGGCGATATACCGACGGGTTCGCAGGACCCTAACGCGCTCAGGCGTCAGGCGCTCGGCGCGGTGCGCATCATCATGGAATCGCAGTGGGACCTCGACCTCGCCGCGCTCGTACGCGCATGCATTTCACATTTCACGCAGAAACCGGTGAAGGCGCCCGACGCCATCGAACGCGATGTGCTTGCGTTCATCGCCACACGGTACGCGGTGTACCTTGAAGAGCAGTTCTCATACGACGCGGTACGCGGCGTGCTCGCGCTCGGCACCTCAAACATCCTCGACAGCTTGAAGAAAATCACCGCTGTTGATGCGTTCCGCAAGGACGAGCAGGCGGTGTTTGACAAACTCATCACCGTATTTAAACGCGTGAAGAACATCATCGGCGACAATACCGACGGCACGGTGGATGAGAAACTGTTCCAGCACGACCGCGAACGGGAACTTTTCGCCGATTACAAACGCACGCGCGGCGAGCTCTCCGCGCTCCTCCAGAAAAAGGAATACGGCAGGGCATTCGCTCAGCTCGCGAAACTGCATGCGCCGCTCGATGTGTTCTTCACCGACGTGCTCGTCATGGACAAAGACGAGGCGCTGCGCACGAACCGCATACGGCTCCTTACCGCCATAGACGCGCTCTTCAAGAACATCCTCGATTTCAAAGAAATCGTCTCGCGGTAAGTGCCGTTCACTCTTGACGAACACGGCATTTATTTATACCATAGTAGTGTTGTAATCATTCGCCAAGGAATTCCCGCATGAAAAAAGTGGTCATCATCGGTGCCGGTACAGCAGGAACGATAACGGCGAATCTGCTTGCCAAACGCGCCGGAAAAGACGTCGCCATCACTGTGGTTGATGCCGACCCCTGGCATTACTATCAGCCCGGTTTTCTCTTTATCCCCTTCGGCATGTATACGAAGGAACAGGTGCGCCGCGAAAAAAAGAAGTATCTTCCCCGCGGGACCGAGTTCATCCTTAAAAAAGCCGACCATATCGATACGGCGCAGAAAAAGATAACGCTTGCCGGCGGTGACACGCTGTCGTACGACTACCTCGTCATCGCCACCGGCTGCGACATCGTCCCGGAGGAAATACCCGGAATGAGCGACGGCTGGCGGAAAAACATCTTCGATTATTACACCTATGAAGGTTCGTGCGCGCTCTTCGACGCCATGCACAATTTTACCGGCGGAAAGCTTGTGGTGCACGTAAACGAGATGCCGGTGAAATGTCCGGTGGCGCCGCTGGAATTCCTGTTCCTGGCGGACTGGTTCTTCACAAAGCGCAAAACCCGTACGGCCACGTCAATCACCTTCGTGACACCGCTTCCCGGCGCGTTCACCAAACCGGTGGCGGCAAAGAAATTCGGCACCATGCTCGCGTCGCGCAACATCAGCATGGTGTCAGATTTCGGCACCGAACGCATCGACGCTGCAGCAAAAAAGATAGTCGGCTATGACGGACGCGAGGTGTCGTATGACCTCCTCGTCTCCATACCCACGAATATGGGAAGTCCGCTCATCGAAGACTCGGGTCTCGGCGATGAATTCCGGTTCGTACCGGCGGACAACAATACGCTGCAGTCTAAAGCGCATGAGGATGTGTTCGTCATCGGCGATGCCACCAATCTGCCGTCGTCGAAGGCCGGCGCTGTCGCCCACTTCGAGGCCGAAACGCTTGTGGAGAATCTGCTCTGCCGCATGAGCGGGAAACCGCTTCACAAAGGTTTCGACGGACACTCGAACTGCTTCATCGAAACGGGGTTTAACAAAGCCATACTCATCGATTTCAATTATGCGCAGGAGCCGGTTGAGGGACGCTTTCCGTTCCCGGTAATCGGCCCGCTGTCGCTCCTCAGGGAAAGCGTCATCAATCATCTGTCAAAGCTCGCGTTCGAATGGATATACTGGAACATGCTTCTCAAGGCAATACCGATTCCGTTCATCCCCACGAACATGAGCCTGCTCGGAAAAAAAATACCCAAACAACAATAATTACGGAGGCTTGCTATGGCAGCGCAGAAGACATTCGGTACGGCAACGGTAGAGGTCGACGACGAAGGCTTCATGCAGAACCCGACACAGTGGAACAAAGAGATCGGTGAAGCGATCGCCAAAGAAGAAGGCATCACGCTCACACCGGCGCACTGGAAGGTCATCGACTACATGCAGAATGAGTTCAAGACCACAACCGCCGTCCCCACGATACGCAAGATGAATAAATCCGGTGTGGTGACCACGAAAGAACTGTACGATCTCTTTCCCGGCGGACCGGCTAAAAAAGCGGCTAAGATAGCGGGGCTGAAAAAACCGGTCGGCTGCGTATAGCGCGGGACAACTCACCAAACATATCAAACAAGGAGCAGTACAATGGCTGAAGGCAAAATAAAAAAGGTTTCCATCGTCGTGTCAAAAGGTTCTATCGAGGGTTCGTACCCGGGGCTCATCATGGCCAACGGCGCCCGCATGGAAGGCATCGAGGCGAATCTCTTTTTCACATTTTTCGGGCTCGATGTCATCGTAAAAAACCGCATGGGACATATCGGCGTTGCAACCGTGGGCAATCCCGCAATGTATTTCCCGCCGAAGAACGGCATACGCATTCCCACGCTGCTCGGCATGCTCCCGGGCATGTCGGCGTTCGCCACCTGGTTTTTCAAGAAAAAAATGGACAAACTCGACATACCGCCCATTCCCGAATTCGTCGAGATGGCGCATGACGCCGGCGTGAAATTCTACGCCTGCAAGGCGACGGTGGATATGTTCAAATACACCATGAAGGATTTCTGTCCGCAGGTGGAGGCCGTCATAACCGTGGGAGATTTCTACGAGAAGGCAGCGGGCGGAGAGATTATTTTTACGTGAGATGACGCAACGCGATTCATCCGGGAAGGAATTGGCTACTTCAATCCGAGCAGCTTCATGACACTGCCGGCGATGTCGTTCTGCGGAAGTTTGCCGCCCGGCGTGAGCTTGTCAACAATATCGGGCAGATGATTGGCAAGCATCGACGCCGCATCGTTATGCGATACCCCGGCGCGCGATGCGATATTCTTTATTACGTCGGGACCAAGCCCCTTCGTTATCTGCTCGGGCGTTATGGGACTATTCGCGCCCGTACCCACCCATGAATTGACGATATCGCCCAGACCGCTCGCGGTGAGCTTTGTAACGAGACCGGACAGTCCGGCGCCGCCGCCGAGAAGTCCGGCAATACCGTGCGCAAAATCGGTGCTCTTGCCGCCAAGGCGACCCGCTATGCTGTCGAGGATTCCCATGATGTGCTCCTTATGCTGGATGTTCAGTCTAGTGAAAGTATACGTATATGACATGGAACTGTCAAGGCGCAGAACTACAAACAACTTTTTCTGAAACACAGCGGCACTTATGTCGGGTAAAGCACGATGCAGCCCGGAGGCCGATGGTGAAGACTATCCAATCTCCCGCGAAATATCCAGCGCGGCAACGGTTCCCTCGGCCGCGGCAATGGTGATCTGCCGGAACGGTTTGCTCGCGACATCACCGACCGCATACACGCCGTCGATACCGGTTCGCATGAGCGCATCGGTTTTTATGTAACCGGTATCATCATACGAGAACAGCTTCGGAAACAGTTCCAGGTTCGGGAACATGCCGATGAAAATGAAAATTCCATCAGCTGCCAATCTGCGCATGGAATTATCCGCATTCACGCGCGATTCGAGGACCATCATCTCACCTTCTTTTGATATTCCCGCCGGCGTGTGACCCGACAGGAATGATATATTCTGATGCGCGAACGCTTTCTCCTGCGCTTCCTTATTCGCCCGGAGCATGTCCCCGCGATAGACGATGGTAACATGCTTCGCGAACTTGGCGATATAACACGCCTCCTCGACGGCTGAACTCCCGCCGCCGATGACGATGACTTCCTTATCCTGATAATACTTCGCGTCGCAGATGGCGCAATATGATATTCCGTGCCCCCGGAACTGCGATTCACCCGGTATGGAGAGCGGCCGCGGTGATGCGCCAGTGGCTACGATTATCTTTTTCGCGTAGATGGTCTCCTCATCGTCGATGACAACCGATTTTCCGGCGAGGTCTATTCCTGATATCTCGCTCGCGGCCCGGAACTGAACGCCAGCCGCGCGTGCCTGCTCTGTTGTCTTGTGCATGAGCATATACCCGTTTTCCGGTTCGATGAAACCTGGATAATTCGAGACCTGATGCGTTGTGGACACCTGGCCGCCGGGCATAGCGCGGTCAACGACGATAACCGGTATCTTCGCCTGCGCAAGGTAGATAGCCGCGGTAAGCCCCGCAATGCCGCCGCCGATGATGAGCACGCCCGTCTCCGTTTCCCGCACGCTGCGCCCCGCAAGCATTGAACGTCCGCGTTCCTCTCCCACGAGGAGATTGAGGTTCCGGATGATGTCGTTCTTTTTTATCCCGCCGGTGAGCTTATCACCGACACAGGCTCCGTTGTCGAAGAACAGCAGTGTCGGCGATGACGATACGCCGAGTGAAGTCGCGAGCGGACGGTTCTCCTGACGGAATATCTTTACGAACCGTACATCGCTGCCATACAATCCGGCAAGCTGTTCGAATTTCGGCGCGAGCGCGTCGCAGGGCGGGCACTCGCTCGAGTAGAAATCAACCACTACCTTGCCGCCCTTAAGCACGTCCGCTTCGAATGTCTGCTGATCGCTGTGTTTGATGTGTTCCGCCATTGCTATTCCGCCTTATGAAAATATGTAGCCAGACCCAATCCGATGAGCTTATCAACCGGACGGCAATCCGGCGAATTTATTGAACCGCTGCTGTTCTCTGCCACCGCACCGCAGCCCCCGCCGCAGGCAAGCTGCAGGGCACAGTTCCCGCATGCGTCGATACTTGTAACATCACGCTGCTGCCAGTGTGCTATCGCCGCCGCGTCATGCGTTACATCCGGAAAGAATGTTCCGAGCTCCTCGCCTTTCTTTCCGACATTCGCCGTGCAGGAGTATATTGTCCCGGTATAATCAAACGCCCATTCCGTCTTGCATGCGGGACAGGAGTCGAATAACGGCTGCGGCAGTTCGCCGTTTTCGAAAAGAAACTTCGCTATCGAGAATGCCGGTTTGTGAAAGTCAAGGATGACCGGATTATCCGGTATCATTTCCGCAAGGCGGCTGTAGAGCGACAGCCGTGAGAAAAGCTTCGAGCGTTCGGACTGGCAATGATGCAGTTCGTAATTGCGTCCGAGCTGTGTCTTGAAATGCTTCAACGCCGTCCATCCGCGGTCTTTCGCGAATTGCGCCAGGGCGGGCAGTTCGCCGATATTTTCCGCGTCAACGACCACACGGAGATTGACGGTCATGCCGGCGGCAAGCGCGTCGTCAATTCCGGCGACGACGCGGTCGAAACTGCTGCCGCCGTTCTTGAGCGGGCGCCTTGCATCGTGCGTTTCCCGCATGCCGTCGAGTGTCACCTGCACCTCGCGAAGGCGCGCCCCTGACAGGAGGGGCACATATGACGACAGCGTATAGCCGTTCGTCACCACGGCGATATCGAGTTCCGCTGTTTTCGCACGATCGATGATACCCCCGATAGACGCGCGCGCCGCTGGACCGTCGAGCAGCGGCTCCCCGCCGAAAATGGTGATATATTTTTTACGGCCTGCAAAATTATTTTCAACATAATTAAAAAACGCGTCGACAACACCGGTTGAAAGCGTCTGTGAAGGGTTTGTGTATTGGTCCTGATAGCAGTAGGTACAGGCGAAGTTGCACGCATACCATGGGACGAAGAAAAGCTGCACCTCGTCATTTGCGCGTGATGCAATGAATTCCCGGTAGGCTTTTTCATACCGAACCGCTTCCACCGCCGGATCGACGATATATCCCTTCGCGGCATAATCGTCCTTGTGCTTCCACCGTCCGCTGGTGAAATCATCCATCCATGCGGGGTCGAGTATATCCGCATTCCCGCTGAGCGGGTTCACGATGAAGTGACGCCCGTCGGATGTTACCCCGGTAATGTTGTGTTTTGAGTAATTCATAGTATGTCATACGGGGGATATCGCTATCCCCCGGTGACCGCTAGTCGTGACAACCGGCGATCGTTCTCGAGACCTTTGCGCAGCACTGAGCTACAGTACAGCACGCGGCCTTTTTCGTGATGAGAGAAGTCATGAGTACCTCCTTACAATTTTATACAAGCGATCACACAGCGGGCTTTTTCCCCGCAATGGTGATACTCGCCACCGTGACGGCGCCTTTTGCGTACGGTTCGCTTTCTTCTAGCAGCTGTATGTGAACGAAGCCTGCCTGCCTGAGCGTCGCGAGATATTCCTCACGGGTGACAGCGCCGGCCCAGCACTCGGCCACGGCTTTCGGGTCGTTGCGGAAACGTTCCGGCACCGGTTCTGTGGAATAAATATCGCTCACGACGAAACGGCCGTCCGGCTTGAGTATGCGCCACACCTCATGCCACACCGCGGCTTTTTCACGCGCATGATTGATGGTGCAGTTCGATATGACTACATCGGCGATCGCATCATCGAGCGGAAGCGATTCCAGTTCGCCTTTCAGGAACGATACGTTATCGACACCGGCCTCGCGAGCGTTCTCGCGGGCCTTTGTCAGCATCCCGTCGGAAATATCTACACCATAGGCGAATGCAACACCCTGATGAACTGCTTTTATGACGTCGTTACCGCGGCCGCTTCCCAGATCGACGAGGACTTCTCCTACCCTGATTCCCGCCCGGGCCAGTGCTCCGCCGCAGGAGAGACAGGTCTTTTTTTCCGCGAGCGCGGAATACCGTTCATTGATGGCAATACTCATGATGGCTCCCGCATTACCGCGCTTTACCGGATATGATGTCTTTCACATGATCCGCATACAGCGCACCGCCGCCCTGACGATATCCGGTGGTACCGGCAAGCTCACCCTTCGGGGTCAGCACAAGAACGGTGGGAAATCCCGGAACGCCGAACTGCCGAGCCAGCTCCTGGTTCTGCTTTTTCAACGTATCGCTCTGTTTTTTCGCCCGGGGAAAATCGAGTTCGACACAAATGAGGTTCTTCTCCGCGTACTTCTGGAATTCAGGTGTCGCGAACACTTCATCACGCAGACGGAAACACCAGGGACACCAGTCGGAACCGGTGAAGTTCAGCAGCAGATGTTTCGAAGTTTTCTGCGCTTCGGCAAGGGCTTGAGCGTAGTCTGTTTCCCATCGTATCGGCGCCGCCCACATAAGTGAGACCATTGCGCCCAGTACTATCGTAAACAATGTTCTTTTATTCATATACTCATACCTCCGTATATAATTTTTCAAGTGCGCTTTGCAGTGTTGCTTCCGACTGCACGCCGACGAAACCGGCAACCGGTTCCCCGTCCTTGAATATGATCAGGGTCGGTATGCTCGTGATGCCGAGCGCCTGCGCTGCGGCGGGGCTTTCATCCACATTGAGTTTGGCTATTTTCGCCTTGTCGCCGATTTTCTTTGCGAGCGTCTCGAGAATGGGTCCCTGCATGCGGCAGGGCATGCACCATTCCGCCCAGAAATCGACGAGGGTAACGCCTTTGGCTACGGCTTCCTGAAAGCTGGTATCATCGAGCTTGATTGTAGTATCGGTTGCAGTCATGGTAAACTCCTTACTTTGATTGATTATAGTATATGAAAGAACAATCCTAATGTCTGTGACAATATCACCTAATTCATGACAGGTGTAATAATAGTCTCCCTGGGCGGGTATATTCCTTTGTAGAGTGTGTTTCAACAGCAACGACAAACGATGAAAAGGAGACACTTCAGATGAGATCATTAATGATCATCGGCTTGGCACTCATCGCGTTCAACGTAAACGCCCTCAGTATCCAGGCGGGAGTAAAGGCACCGGCAATGCTTGGAATGAATATCACCGGCAATGCCGGGACATGGACGGGTTTTTTCTACGGCGGCGGGCTCGCGGTCGATATCGATTATCTCACATTGACGAAAGATATGTCCTTGAGCGGTGAGGCATGGGGCATGTTTACCCTCGACCGCTATGCATTACCCCCAGACCTGTTCGTTCCGGGCGCCTATCAGCAGTATTACAGCATCCGGTGGGGAGTTCTCGCGAAGTTCCATTTTTTCCGTCACGCCTATGCCGGTATCGGACCTACGTTCGTGACACACATGGCGGGTACCTACGGCGATGCAGATACCGAACGGGCATTTATCGCCGCGAATCTCGGCACCGACGCGTTTCTCACGGCAGCCGGAGGGTATGCTTTTCCGGTCTTCGGGGCGTTCACTATTCCGGTAGAGATACAATTCGATTGGGGGCCCGGCATTACCGGCGCCGTTCCCATTTCATGCAGCATCAACGCCGGATTCGCCTATGTTTTCAAGTTATAGGAGCCGCCCATGAAAAATCTGATATTCAGTCTGAGCGCCGCATCGCTGGTGTTTTTCAGCCTGGCATGCACGCAGGATAACCCGTTATCACCGGCATCGTCGTTTTATACCGGTCCGTTCAGGGCTCAGTTCGTCAAAGCAGCGATTGTGGTATACACGGCTGCGAACGGCTCCATCATTCGGGCGAATGTCTCGAACGGCGGTGATGTGAAAACGCTTGCCGTTACCAATACATACGGCAATGCGCTTTCATTCAAAGCACTGACGCCCGACGAAAAATACGTGCTGTTCCGCGGCCGCAAACAGGGCGAGAGCAACGCATTGTTCCGTATCGACGCCGACGGTCTCAATGAACGCCGGTTCACGCAGGACTCGGCGACGATGTCATATATGCTGACAGCATCGTTCATCAATGACAACCGGCTTATCATACGGGAGCAGCCGGCAGGCTCCGCACTCTATGATTATCAGTATGCCGTATATTCAATAGATGCCGTGCGCGGCGATGCCATCGTGAACGATCCGGCCGGATCGGCGACGAATATCGGCGGCGTCTTCCCTTCCGCTGACGGAAGCGCGGTTTTCTATAACCGCCGGATCACCGCGGGAATTACCAATACATTTGAATTCGTGCGTTATAACACAGGCACCCGTACTGAGACGTCGCTTTCGTCATTCACGCTTACGAACCTTTCAGGACAGCTATCAATGACGGTTTCCCCTGATGCGGGACAGATCCTCTGCTATTATGCACTTGCATCAGGCACCGCAGGTCAGCGCTTCATACGCACCATGTCAGCATCCGCGCCGGGTACGGCAGCCGAAGCCGGCTCCTTTACCGTCGCATCACCTGCCGTGCTCTGGTGGGTGACCTGGTCGCCATACAGCGACTGCGCGTATGCTTTTTATGCAGCCGACGGCTCGTGCGAAACAGGACTGCTTTCGATTACAACAGGACTCATGAGCCGCGTGAAAACGGTTACTGCGGCGGATGTCGCCTCATCATATGCGGCAAATGACTCATTCGGCAGGGCATATTTCATCGGCACAAACGCTCCCCCGAATGCCCCCGTCACTCTGTGGTAGTCACGTCACATGCGCATGAACATCCGGCATGTATAAAATCTTCTTGACATGTGCGGCAATCTCGGTTAGGGTACTACGCATCGGCTCATATGTGCAGCAGTGTGTAATAAAAAATACCCGGACGGGCTATATCGTAACAGCATGAAAAAAGGATCTGAAGACGCATGAGTCAAAGTCCGATAGATCGAGGCGCAAGCGACAGCCAGGACATTCTCTGGGTGCGCCGTGTGCAGACGGGTGATACGTCCGCATTCCGCAATATCGTCGATAAATATAAAAACATCATCTATACATTGGCATACCGGCTCTGCGCGGACACGAATGATGCAGAAGACCTTTCACAGGACGCATTCATCCAGCTATTCCGCAAGATTGACCGTTTCGATCTGAAACGCCGGTTCTTTCCGTGGATGTATACGGTAGCCTACAATCACATCCGCAAAAAGAACATGAAAAAACGGCTTTCCACCGTCCCGTTCGATGAACTCACCGAAGTCATTGATACGGACAATCCGGCAGAGCGCCGTGCGGTCGAAGATGCGGTACTCGCGGTGGTGAACCGTCTGAACGATAACCACCGGCGTATATTCATGATGCGCTTCTTCGAGCATCTTTCCTATGAAGAGATAGCCGGGGCGCTGAACGTTCCGATGGGTACGGTCGAAGGATGGCTGTTCCGTGCGAAGAATAAATTCCGTACGCTAGCGGCGGAGTGTAATATTCTCGACGCACTCCGGGTATATTGGGGTAAGGACGGAGAAAAAAAATGAAACGCCGCATGAGAGACGATGAGTCAGACAAGTTTCTGAACGCGCTTGACGCGCACGGGCTTCCCGCGGCATCCAGGACGGCACCGGCGGGATTCACGGACGCGGTGATGCAGCGGCTTCCCAGGCGGGCCGCCCGCACTCCGTTCACGCCGCCGCTTCGCGCCATACTGGCATCCGCTGCCGCGGTCGTCGTGTTGACCGTCAGCATCGGCATTGTCTCGTTCGTGCAGCAGCGCGCTCGGACCGTGGTGATCCGGTATGCCGGCGGCGGTGTACGGACGGTGGCGCTGGTGGGCGAGTTCAACAACTGGAATCCGGCGGCCGCGGCTATGCGGCGCTGCAGCGACGGAACATGGGAAGTGATCCTGAAAGTGCCGGCGGGACGCTACCGCTACCAGTTCATACTCGACGGATCGCGTTCCATACCGGACCCGAATGCGTTCGAGTATGTCAGTGACCGGTTCGGCGGCACCAATTCGATATTGAACGTCAATGATGGAATATAACCACACCACAAGGAGGCAGGTTATGCTCACAAAGGTCGTAGCGATGTTCTGCTGTGCGGCGGCGTTGGCCGTGTACGCGCAGACGGACGGGGAGAAACGGGTCATGGCCCAGCTGCAGAAGGAAAATATCTGCACGGGCGAGGAAAAGGGACTGCGGCTGCAGGTCCGCGAGATGCTTGCGAACGGCAGCGGTGAACAGAAAGCGCTCTCGATGATACGCACCTGTGCGAAGAACGGGGTCACGGGCGATGAGATCGGTGCGACACTGGTCATCGCCAACCGCGCGATGCTTGCCGGCGCGAAAGCAGGAGACATTGAAAAAGATGTTGCGCTGGCGGCGAAAGAACGCGATCAGGAGCGCACGCGGGAACAGACGCGCACCCGCACCAAGGACGGCAGCGGCGAGGCGGCGTATGAGAACACGTTCAGCTATCGCTTCATGAAAGCGGTAGAGTCGCGCCTTGAAAAGATGGATTCCAAAAAGGCCAAGGATACTGCTCAGCAGCTCAGACAGGAATCGCAGGAACGGCGGCAGGCGCAGGGTGAGAATAAAAAATCCGGCGGGAATACGGCTGCGGGAACCCCCGGCGGACGACGATAGAAACCATCACTGACGTATCGATAGTGCGGCGGCGGGGCTGGCATGCAGACCCCGCCCGCCGTGATTTTAAATGAAAGGTGACCGATGGCGATAAAAGGCAGACGACAATTGACCGGTATGCTTCTGGTGATCCTGCTCTGTTCCGGCGTGAAACTTACAGCGGCCGGATATTTCTCACCGGAGCAGGAACGCTCAATAGATGCGGTCCTTTCCTCTATGAAAGACCGCCCCCTCGCGGCTGAATACTTCAGAAAACGTATCGACGAGGGGATCATGAAAAAAGCCGAACCCGCACGCATCATCGCGGCAATCGAGGATGAATGCCGGTACTTTTTCCATCTCGAAGGCGCCGTGTTCAACCGGCTTCCGTTCCGGCTGAATGCCGCTGAGACAAATACCTTTTTCATGCTTTTTCTTGACGCACGGTTCAACGGTCTTGATGACACCGCGCTCGCAGCGTCCGTAGCTGCGGCAAAAACGAATGCGGTATCGCGTGCCGATTTTTACGAAGCGGTCTCGTTCTATATATTTCTTCAGAACTTCATGCGTTCAGACATAAACCGCGGCGTCATACAGCTTCTGTTCGAACATCGTTACGACGCACGGGATATCGAATCGCTGAAACGCATTCTGCTGCATGCCGCACGTGAGAAAGTGGCACGCGCACGTATCGTTACAGCCGCCATTGACGGCATTCGTGAACATTATAAAGGCGCACGACTGGCGTCATACATCCAGCGTCAGATACAATAACCAAGGAGCATCGTATGCATACAGCCCGAAATATACTTGCGCTCATCACGTGCACCGGCATGCTGGCGGCGGCGCCGTTCTCGTCGTTCTTCACCGTGCAGGGTGACGCAGGATACACAACCGACATATTCTGCGATGCGAGCAGGATAGCCGACGGTTTCACGCAGCTTGCGGCATTTTCCGGTTTTAACTGGCGTCTTGCGGACGGCGTCATCAACCGTACCCGCATTGACGCTGCGTATATGTTCTACTTTCAGAACAGCTGGGCCAATAATCTTGCCGCGGATGCGTCAACGATCCTTGAACTGCACCCGGCGGATTCGGTTACGCTGACGGCAGCAGGCGGGGCAAAAGTATTTTTTGACGCCCTGTCGCCGACACTGCCCCGGTACACTACCAATGACAACATGAGCGGCACCGGCAGCGGCAGTGTGGAATTCGATATCGGCGATACCGCGTCATTATTCCTATCATATGATTATCGTGCAACGGCGTATTGGAACTATGACCTTGACAGCGGCCGCCAGATCGCCTGGCTCGGTGTACGCTGGCACGCCGGCCTTTTCTCCGCATTCGAACTGCGCGCCGGTTACGAACGGGCCGACTATCCGGAACTCCATACGCTCCGTCGTGTCGGCACGGCCATCAGCAATGACACTGCGCTGCGGGCAGACAATGCCGGTTTGCTCGCATTTTCCTTCACCTATGAGGAGGATACGCATTTCTCAATGACCATCAATAATGAGGCGATCTATCGTGATTCGAACGGCGACCTTGTGATAACGAATAACAATACGCTCGACGATGAATATTATCGTGAGACACGAAATAGACTGTCCATCGGCATTGACATCACACCGCAGGAGGGCACGAAGATAAGTATCGACGCGCGCGATACGATCTCATTTTTCCCGCAACGCAATGCCTTAAGCGCGCTGTATGCGGTCACGGGATCTCATGTCTGGAAGAATTATCTTGATGCCGGTATTACGCTCGACCAGGATCTTTTCAGAAATGAGAACACGGGATTGTCGTTCTCCATAGGTGCATTGTACTTCCGCTCGGACGCAAACGACTACTTCGAATGCTTCGACGGATTCGATATCCGTCTGACTTTAAAATTCTGGCTCTGATGTCATCAGTTATTTCTTAGCGCGGGTAGTGATGCCGAACGGCAGATAGATCAGACACACACCGGTTGCCGCGGTGAAGAGCGCAACTGCACCGAGTATGATGATTATCACGGGAACCCATCCGCCCACAGCACCTGTCAGTTTGAGCGCAACTCCTGTTCCGGCAAGTCCGAGGCCGATGATAAGACGGATGACGCGATCGGCTGTTCCTTCGTTTTGTTTCATTGTAATTCTCCTTTTCTTTAACGTAGTGGATATATAATAGTATTTCCCGGGAGCTGTGACCGTGACAATGTCACCCATAACCGGGCGCTGATCGACATCGCCTGAAATATTCCCGCGTCGCGATTACGAAAAGGAATAGCCTGATTTTGATTCAGTGTCGAGCACCGCTTTCGCGTGACGGGCGAAATGACCGCGCAGGTCATGTGTGTATGCCTCGAGTATCGTGCGTCCGAATCCGTCAGCATCACCCGCCATAAACAATCCATGCGCAAGATACAATTCACGGAGTGAACGGTTTCGCGCCAGTGTTTCAACATTATCGCTATTGGCGGAATCGATTACGTCACGCGAGTTCTCCTGCACATGCCCCTGCATACCCGGAAGCTTCAATAAGTCCGCCAGCGCCCGTGTCAGCCGCGCATCGCGGAGCGTTCCGGCGGCAACGGCGACCGCCCGGCAATGTGAAAATGACGCGTCGGCGGTTAGCTTTTTGATCTTCGCTTCTATCACCGGAATCACCGGAATGCCGGCGGCACCGCCCGAGCGGGCCAACGCGATGATGAGCGTGTCCATCCTGCTCATGCTTGCGCCGAACTGTCCCATGCCGCGGTAATTCCATCCCTCATCCCAATCCTGTGCGCTGATCGTTTCCGCCAGGACCGGGGCAGCTTCCGGACGTCCCATCATCCCCAGTATCACCGCCGCATCGATACGCCGTTTAGATGCATCGTGAAGCGACTTGATAAGTATCGATTGACTTTCAGGATATGAAAAAAGAATTGCAACATTCTTTGCATTTTTCAGATCACCCTCCGCCGCGCACCGTACTGCTTCTGGGGTCAACGGGAATGAATCTTCATGCGTCAGGATATCCGGTGACAGATTGCCTATCGACACCAGCCGTTTCTGCAGCGCGCGTATATCCAGATCCCGCAGGCGTTTCGAACCTTTCGCGGCTGTTGCCGCCGCCATGCCTGCGGCATAACCCTGGTTCTGCACGTCGGCCTGCATGCGGATAACCGGCAGCGCATCGCGGTGCGCGCTTACGCCGAGTCCGGTGACGAGCACACCCTCAATGCCCCTCGGCAGCATGGAGCGGAACGGCACGTACGCCTGCAGTGCCGCATGATCGGGAACGGCCGTCATGAATAAGGGATGGATGATGAATCCATGCGTGTCAAAGTTACTCTTTGCGGTGACAATCGTATCGGGGAATGTCCGCTGCGCAAGGATATCAAGCGGCGACAGTTCATAATCGCCGTATATCTGACGGCGTTCGCGCGAGTTTACCATCGGCGAAACGTCGAAATCGTTTTTAAATTTAGCACGCGCGTTGGCGAATGCATGCGATATGCCTTCGGGGTCGGTCTCATCGATGAAGGTGTGGTCGGAATTCGTAGTCCGCATACCGGGATTGGTGCGCGGCGAAAGGCCGGTTCCCTGTGTTGCGGCATGGTCCCTGCCAATCACACGGCACGGTGCCCCCGCGGCCGCGGCGATATCGGCATTGCCGGTAGCATCCACCACGCATGACGTCTCAACAAGGCCGGCGCCGAACGGCGTTGCAACGAGAATGCCGTTCACGCGGTCACCGTCCATGCGCACGCCGAACGCATAACTGCCGAACCATGACGCGCCGCCTGCATCCCTGAGCATGCGGCTGTATATGGCCGACTTCACCTCGAGATTCCACTGTGTGCCGGTGAATGCCGCATCAATTTTTTTTACTTCATTATCAAGCTCTTTGGTGAATCCGGTGATATTGCCGTAATAATAGCTTGAGACAAATCCAATCGTCCCCACGCCGCCCAATCCGTGCTGTATATCCATCACTATTGTTTTTGAGCCGTCACGTGCAGCCGCTATCCCCGCGGGTGCGCCTCCGGTACCGCCGCCCACGACAGCCACATCGCATTTCGCCAGCAGCGGAAAAGCGGACGGGCTGATATCTAAATCGCCGGTCGACTGCCGGAGAAATGCCGGCGCAAACGAATAGTCTCCGTGCGCACCGGCGATACGCTTTGCCGGACGCTCGTGCGCGGCAGCCAATGCGCCGACACGTTTACCGAACGATTCCTGCACATCGCGGCGGTCAAGTGACTGCACGCTGGACAGGTTCAGCGGCAGAAGTCCGTTCAAGAGCATTATATCCGGCGCTGCTGAAAAGTCCGTATCTGAAACTGTGTTGTGAAGCGTCGTCCCGCAGAACACATCCGGAACATCGGCGATGATATCGGCGGTGACAAATATCTTCCCTGAAAGCAGCGATGCACGGATCATATGTTCACGCACGACCGCTTCGCCGGAACGCGGAACGGTGAGCCGGTAAGCGTTATACGAAGACCCGCCATGACTGAACGGCGGATGCAGCTCTTCTGCCGCAGACTCGAAACCCGCGGGCACGCCGTTTGATATCACATTCCAGTGCACTGTCGACGGCATTTCCGGACGCGCTGTCAATTGTATATTGGTAAGCCGCGCGACCGCGCCGTAACGCGATGCATCCACTATCGTCCTGCAGGTCACCGCAATGAGCGATGTGCGCGCGGCAAGAATGACGCCGCCCACCCGGCCGTCTTCATCACGGATGAGCGATACCGGCCGCATGAGATACAGGAACGGGATGCCGGCCTGAAGCAGTGCGGTTTCCAGTTCGCGTTTGATGGAAAGTGGAGATACCGGCGGCTTGTTTTCCAACCATAGATTCAGCGCGCCGGCCGACTCTTCGCCGAAATAACTCAGGTCACTGACCACAAGCACGCGGCGCCCCTGCCGCTGTATCTCCAGCGCGGCCGCAACAGCACCCGAAGAGGCACCCGCCACGAGGACATCAACATCGCTATATATCGGTATCATGACAGCTCCTGAAAATGACTATCCATCAATAGTAAGGTATTCACCCTGCAGCGTCAATGGATTTTGCTACGATGCTGCTGTACTTTTCTCCGATGAGCTTTTGCCGGAAAAAAGACAACAGGCATACCGTGAAAACCGTCATCGCACATGCGAAAACGATACAAACGATGCAGGATTCGACTGCTATGCTGCTGAAACGGATGTGATTGCGCCACTCCCTCCTGCCGGCCTCGGCTACGCTCGATCCATCGCCATTCCCCGCATGTTCGCCTGCAGCTCACCGACGGCAGGGCAGGATAGCGCCGGATACATAGTGAAGGCCAACGCTCTTTTTTTCATTTGCTTTCAAGCAAGTGCATACCAAAAGACACAACGGCGTTCAAGCGTTTGAACTGCAATAACATGATTATAAACTACCTACATCCATTCACACCGCGCGTAAAGTGAGGAGGAAATGTGTTTCTTCGCACCGCGATTAATCTCAATAAGACAGAGCCTTACGTCATCTATAAATTGCGATAAATATTTGCGCGCACCACGATAGCGCGAATGCGACGAATCCGTCCAGGGAAGGACGGCTGAGTCGCATTCGCGGTGCGAAGAAATACATTTCCTCCGAACGACAAGCGCGTATCCCCCGCGCTCCTTGACAAACCCGATATTGGGCTATAGATTGTAGCAGTACACGGCAAATCCCCCGAGGAGTGTCCATGGACGGCCGCATCGTATACCTGTTCCGCTGGATGAAAGCCGATAAACCGTTTTATCAATCCGGTGAGATAGTCATGATCGGCGAGAAGCGCTTTATGCCCCGCCCCCCGGATTCATTTCAGTCGCTCTCAACGGCGCTGCAGCTCATCGGCCGTAAATACCAGCATGTTACCATAATCCTCCTGACGATGGGGTTTGCCGGTCAGGAACTCGCCCAGCTCGATGCCTTCGTAAAAAAATCTACCTTTATCCGGGGCATGCGCGATATCAGCCGCCCCATCGGCAAAAACAAGGACGGCGGACCGCGGCGGGTGTTTCTCATCGGTTCATCAATGGATACGCTCAAGGTGCTCAAGGATACGCTGATACGTGAACACTTCGAGATAGTGGGCCTTGCGCGCTCCGAACCGGACGCCCTCAGGACCATTTACCGCATGAGCCGCAACATAGACCTGGTTCTGATTGAAAAAACGAATGACCGCTCGCTGCAGGAAGAGACCATTAAAAGCGTCCGTTCCATGAGCGGCGGCATAAAAGTGCTTTCGTTCGGGACTATAACCGACGCCCCGCTGTCGACGAACGGACATCTGGATCCTCCGTATACCAGAGAGATCGTGGTTGAGATACTCAAGAAGGTATATGCGTGACGGCAATACAGCGCGGGGAACTATAAACCGCGATACTGCGTCATACAAAAGAATAATGCATCTGCCGGAGGCGTGCGTGAAAACAAGATTACTCTTCATCGCAGTGATGGCATCCATCTCCCTTGTGTACCTTTCCGCACAACGTCCGCATGTGGGGTATATGTATCCGGCGGGTGTGCAAAAAGGCGGGACCGCAACGGTCACTATCGGCGGCATGCAGCTTGAAGATGCGACTAATGTCATCTTTGACGGAAAGCTGATACCGGGCAATGTACTGTCGCTGACACGCGACCTTGACAAAAAAGAGCTGAACGGACTGAACCGGAAACGCGAGTATCTTGAAGGTAAGATACCCAAGACAACAGGCGCTGAAAAAACAGCACTTGAGAAACAGCTTGCGCGTGTGATGGCATATCTCGCCACCAGGGAAAAGATGCCCGAAGAACACGACATGAAGATGTATATGAAGGATATTGAGGCGAAAAAACAGCCCAACGCGCAGCTTAAGGACATGCTGCATCTTGAGGTATCGATACCGGCGGACGCGGCGGCCGGCAGACACGAACTGCGCCTCGGCGGAAGTGAAGGCGTTTCGGAACCGCTTGTATTCTACGTGGGCGCATATTCCGAGGTCATGGAAAAAGAGCCCAACGATGACAATGCCGATGCCGTGCCGCTTCCGGCATTCCCCGTGGTGATCAACGGGCAGATACTCCCCGGCGAGGTGGACCGTTTTCACTTCAAGGCTGTCAAGGGACAGAAACTGGTATTCACGGTGCTGGCACGCGCACTCATGCCGTATCTTGCCGATGCGGTGCCGGGATGGTTTCAGTCGGTACTCACCGTCTATGATAAAAAAGGAAAAGAGATCGCCTTTGCCGACGATTTTTATATCAATCCCGATCCGGTGCTCGCTGTTGTCATCCCCGCGGACGGCGATTACTATCTTGAGATCCGCGATTCCATCTACCGCGGTCGCGACGATTTCGTATACCGCATTACCGCCGGAGAGATACCGCTTGTCACCGGCATGTTTCCGCTCGGCGGCCAGCTCAACAATGCCACCACCGTATTGCTTTCGGGGTATAATCTTACGAAAAAAGAGATCGCACTCACTCCCGCTGCTGCGCTTCCGGGAATAGTCACCATGCAGCTTGCCGATGATGTGGCGCTCAATGCCGTCCTCTTCCATGCGGACGATCTGCCTGAAATAACGGCGGTGACGAATGCTCCCGGCACACCGGTACCGGTGAAGACTCCGGTGATAATCAACGGACGTATCAACAAGCCGGGAGAGATCGATCTGTATACGTTCACCGCGAAAGCGAATGACCGCATCGCGGCGGAAGTTTTCGCCCGGCGGCTCGGTTCTCCGCTCGATGCGGGACTGCGCCTCACCGATGCGAAGGGTGCGCTTGTCATGAGCAACGACGATTACATGGACGCGTCGTCGGGCCTCACCACGCATCACGCGGACTCATACTTCGTCACGCAGATACCTGCGGACGGCGTGTATACCATTGCGCTCCGCGATATGCAGAACAAAAGCGGCGATCTGTTCGCGTATCGCCTGCGCCTCTCCGCGCCCCGGCCGGACTTCAAACTCAGGATGACGCCGTCGAGCGTTGCGCTCCCCCTCGGCGGATCGGTGAAGGTGGATGTTTTTCTCCAGCGCATCGACGGGTTCGCCGGCGACGTTACGCTTACACTCGACAAGTCAACGGGACTGAACATGGACTCCGCAGTGTTCTCCGGCACGAACACATCGATGAAGGTAACCCTTAAATCCGACGTCTTCGCCCGTGCACGGCAGTGTCAGCTCCTCATGAGCGCACAGGCCGTCATCGACGGAAAAACGGTTGTTCGGACGGTGCAGCCCGCCGAGGATATGATGCAGGCATTCGCCTATCGTCACCTGGTTCCCGCCGACGAATGCATTGTCACCATCGGCGCTAAAAAAGCCGCCGGTGCGAAGGATGGCGGTCCGGGTAAGAAGAAATAGGAGCGGTTTCCGAACGCACGGGATAGAGAATATCAGGATGCCCGCAGACCGCATTGACGGAACATCGTCGCGGGATATAATAACCGCATGAATGACGATGGAAACAGCACTTCACGCACCTGATATGAAACAGGTCAACCTGCATAAACTCAGAAGCGGTTTCCCCGTCCGCATGCATTATTTCAACGGCGACCGTTTCGGCGAGCACAAGCACGAGTATCTCGAAATACTCATCGTCACCGAGAACGGCGGCAAACATATCGTCGACGATACGGAATATATACTCAAGCGCGGCGATGTGTATCTCATCGGTCCGTATCACTCGCACGCAGGGGCCATGTATGCCGGTGAAAAACTTCATTACTACAATATAGAACTCATGCCCGAGGTTATCGTAGGTTACGGCACGGGCGCTGACACAACGACACTTCTGCGGCCGTTCTATGACCCCATGCGCTTCGCGCCGGTGACGCTCGATGCCGACGACATGACACAGTGTGAATCGATCGCACGGGTGATGCTTTCGGAGATTCAGCGGCAGAAGCCGTGTTATGAGGAATCGGTGACGCATCTTCTGACAGCGCTTCTTTCCATAATCACGCGTCATATGCCGATCAAGGAAAACACTTCCGAGAACGCCGTGCTCGGTGTGCTGCGCCTCCTCAATGACAATTTTCAGCGCGACATGGACAACACCGAGATAGCCGCAAAGGTGGAACTATCCGCGGTGCGTCTCGCGCAGGTGTTTAAAAAATCAACCGGCATGACGGTCCGCGACGCGCTCGTTCGCCGGCGTCTGGCCGAGGCAAAGCGTCTGCTCACCACCACCGACATCCCCGTCATCGAGACGATGATAGCCTCCGGTTTCAACGATGTGAGCTATTTCAACCGCGTTTTCAAGCGGAGCACCGGCCTTACGCCCTCGGCATACCGCGATAAATTCAGTCCATGAATATTTCGAATTTGTCCAAGATTACATACGCCCTACTGCTTATCTTTTGACTCAACAACGTCATACAAGCGTTTGTATGACATGTCAAAGGAGCAAGGCATGAAACTCAAAGTAGGCATCATCGGCGTGGGCGGCATAGCCAAAACGCATGTACCGGGCTGGCAGGCGTCACCGGACACCGAGATCGTCGCCGCAAGCGACATCGTCGAGGATACGGTGAAGAAATTCGCGGCCGACAACAAGATCCCGAAATATTCCACCAAGGCAGAGGATATCATCAACGACCCTGATATCGACATCATCGATGTCTGTACACCCAACAATTATCACGCCCCGCTCTCCATCGCGGCGCTCAACGCGGGCAAGAATGTGATCTGTGAAAAACCGCTCGCCGCCACGCCGAAAGAGATATTCGAGATGATAGCTGCACGCGACAAGTCGAAGAAGATGCTCATGACAGCACAGCACTTCCGTTTCCGCGGCAACTCGAAAGCGATGAAGCGGGAGATCGAGACCGGCGCTCTCGGCGATATCTATCACGCGCGAAGCTGGATGATACGCCGCGCTGCGGTGCCCACGCGTCCCGGTTTTGTGATGAAAAAGCATTCAAGCGGCGGACCCTGCATCGACATCGGCGTTCACATACTCGACCTCACGCTCTGGCTTATGGGGAACCCCAAACCGGTGAGCGTATCCGGCACGGCGAAAGCGAAACTCGCGCACACACCCGGCGCGTTCAGCGTCTGGGGCGGCGCCGCCATTCCGAAGGAATTCGACGTTGAGGATTACGCCACCGCGTTCGTGCGCTTCGACACCGGCGCAACGCTCATGCTCGAAGTGAGCTGGATGATGCATCACCCCACCGAGGGCGAGGACATGCAGATGTGGCTGTACGGCACCAAGGGCGGCTGTCACTGGCCCAAGTGCGAGATCTATCAGACCAACTACGAGACGAAACAGCTCTACGACCGGTCGCTCAAATATACCAAGGACGCGCTCGAGCCGCACGCGCAGGAATGCGTTGAGTTCGCCGAGGCCATTGTCAGCGGGAAACCGTCACCGGTACCTGCGGAACAGTCGCTCGCGGTGATGAGCATTCTTGACGGCGTCTACCGGAGTGCAGTTTCGAATGCCGAAGTACGGCTTGATTAGAACCGCGGCGGCAGTATAATCTCGGTACGTTGTGCTTTCGGGCATTACGAATAAAACTATGGCCGGTTCATTTGAAAAAATGAAGCGGGAACAAGGAGCATTGTTATGGCGAAAGAATTCAAAGTAGGGTTCATCGGTGCGGGCGGCATCGCTCACACGCATGCGAAGAACCTCAAGAAGGTAGAGGACGTAACACTCGTCTGTGCGGCTGACGTGAGCGAGAAGGGACTCGAGAAGTTCACGAAAGAGCAGGGTGTCACCACCGTCTACACCGATTTCAAGGAAATGCTTAAAAAAGAAAAAGGCAATATCGATGCGGTATGCGTCTGCACGCCGAACGGCCTGCACGCTGAGAACTCCATTGCGGCGCTTGAAGCCGGCATGCATGTCATCGTCGAAAAACCGATGGCGATGAGCAGCAAGGAATGCCATGCGATGATCGATGCGGCGAAGAAAGCGAAGAAGCATCTCGTCGTGGGATTCCAGTACCGCTTCAATCCGAAGACAGCGATATTGAAAAAGCAGGTCGACGACGGCGAGTTCGGAAAAATACTTTACGTACGCGTTCAGGCACTCCGCCGTCGCGGCATACCGAACTGGGGCGTATTCGGCCGTAAGGACCTTCAGGGCGGCGGGCCGATGATAGACATCGGCGTTCACGCAAGCGAAATGGCGCACTACGTGATGGGCTGCCCGAAACCCGTGTCGGCAACCGGTCAGACATGGACGTATCTCGGCAATAAGCCGATGCAGGCGCTCGGCATGTGGCCGAATTGGGATCATAAAACATATACGGTCGAGGACCTTGCTGTCGGCATGGTGCGCTTCGACAACGGCGCCATCATGACAATTGAATCGTCGTTTGCGGCGCATATCGAAAAGGATATATTCTCGTTCCAGATAATGGGCGAAAAAGGCGGCGGTACGTTCGACCCCATAGCCGTGTTCAAGGACCAGAACGGCTATATGTGGAATGAAACACCGGGCTTCGTCCCCAATGACGACCACTTCGCCATCAAGATGAAGCACTTCGTCGACGTCTGCCGCGGCGAGCGCGAGAATGCGTCAACCGGCGAACACGGGCTTATGGTGCAGCAGATTCTCGAAGGCATTTACACGAGCGCTGAAAAGGGAAAAGAAGTTCTGATAAAGGATCTGTAACGCGGGTTTTGCATGGCAGTAAACGATTCATTACAATATGTAGTACGCGCATGGATGCGCGGCAATAGCGAGAAATGGACGCTACCCGCGTTAGTCGAGCGCAAGCGACTCTGGATGAGTCGCGAAAGCGACAAATAAATTGGGAGAAACAATATGGACACCAACATCGCATTTTTATCGACAGCTCACATTCACACGAAAAGCTTCATCGAGAACGTGACGAAGGCCGCCGACGGACGCAAGATCACCGTCATCTGGGACGATATCGCCGAACGCGGTAAAAAGTATGCCGCCATGTGCGGCGCTGCGTTCGAGCCGGATATCAACAAGGTCATCGCCGATTCGTCGGTGCAGGGCTTCGTGATATGCGCGGAGAACACGCAGCATCTGCCGCTCCTTGAAAAGGCGATGACGGCGGGGAAGCCGGTGTTCTGCGAGAAGCCGCTCGTCACAACTACGGCGGATCTCGCCAAAGTGAAAAAGCTCAAGGCGAAATACGATGTGCCGCTTTTCTGCGGATACTTCCAGCCGTTCTCCGGCATCATGAAAGGCGTTGCCGCGCAGGTGAACGCCAACGCGTTCGGGAAGATCACCCGGGTGAAATTCCGTAACGCGCATCACGCGGCGTACGGACGCTGGTTCGACAATCCGGACCTCGCATGGTTCCACGACCCGAAACTCGCCGGCGGCGGCGCGCTCATGGATATGGGAACGCATGCCGTGCATCTTCTGCGTTCGCTCTTCGGCCCCGTCACCGAGGCGTGGGCTATGATACGCAACGAAAGCGGCATCTATACCGAGGTGGACGATTTCGGCATTGCGCATCTGAAATTCGCGTCGGGTGTCGTCGGCACCGTTGAAGCGGGCTGGACGCAGACCGGCGGCATCGGCGGACTTGAGATCACCGGCTCGGATAAATGCCTCTGGAACGACGGAAAAAAATACGTCACCGGCGCGCCGAAAGCCGAACAGGCGGACGTGGCATCACTCGCCGAAGAGCCTACGCGCATGGACCGGCTTGTTGCTGCCATCCGCGGCGAACTTCCAAAAGAGGCGCTCGTGAAGGACATCGAAGCCATCTACGACACGGTAGCCATCATGGCTGCTATGTATGAGTCGGGCAGAAAAGGGACGTGGGTGAAGGTGCGTTAACCGCAGCCGCATACTGACAGCATACAGGGCAAGGGTCAATGATTGGAAACCCTTGCCCTTTTTTTATAGTTAAACGGTTTCGCATTCAATTTTTCGGCACCTTGGCCTGGTATTCCCTATTCATGTTGACAATATCCGCTTATTCTGGTATACACTCGGTATGATACACGGCATCATCTTCGATATGGACGGCGTGCTCGCCGATTCCGAGCCCATCATCATGGAATCCGCGGTGCAGATGTTCAAGGAACACGGCGTCATTGTACAGGCGTCGGATTTTCTGCCGTTCGTGGGCACCGGCGAGGCCCGTTTTCTCGGCGGTGTCGCCGAAAAATACGGATTTACACTTGACATCGAGCGCGACAAGACGCGCACGTACGACATCTATCTCGACATCATCCGCGGACGGCTTAAACCGATACACGGCGCCGTAGAATTCGTACGCGCATGCAAGGCTGGCGGTAAACGCATCGCCATCGCCACGAGCGCCGACTCACGTAAGATGAACGGAAATCTCAACGAAATAGGCCTTCCGCCGTCGATGTTCGACGCGGTGGTGACCGGCAATGACGTTGTCAACAAAAAACCCGCGCCCGACATCTTCCTCGCTGCGGCAAAGCGGCTCGGAATTCCTGCGGCGGACTGTCTGGTAGTCGAGGATGCACCGAACGGCATCATCGCCGCGAAAAGTGCCGGCGCGCAATGTCTCGGCATAACTTCGACGTTTGCTAAAGAGGTGCTTATACAAGCCGGAGCAGACCATACCGCGGCATCGCTTGCTGATGTACCCGGCGCGATAATGCAATTTATTATCTAATCGGGCTTATTGCTGCTGATATAAGACTCGTCAAGACCATCGCATTCCCGGCGTATCGTTTCGATATCAGCAACATCCTGTGGACGCTTCGACAGCATTTTCATGAGTATCAGATCCTCAGGACGCGCGACAGGTATGATGACGTTGTCGACGGAAAGCGGTATGGCCCGCTCAACCGCCTGCCGGTATATCGGATGGACCGGAAGCAGTACATCAAGGATCACAAAACCCGAACTGTTCTTCCCGCGTATCACTACACGCTGTATGAACGCTCCGCTCAGATCAAGACGTTCTTCATTGAATTGAATGATGTCAAAAGCGGCATTCAGGATTTCCCGAAGCCTCGGTAATTCATCCGCATTGATGAGCAGCGTTATATCGATGTCTTCAGTCGCGCGGGGTGCGGCAACGATGCTGACCGCCAATCCTCCGACAAGACAGTAGCGCATACCGTGTGCCGTACAGACGGAACTCAGCGTTTTCAGTGTCCCGATGATGTCGTGCGGGATATCCATGCCTCTTCCTTCCGTCTGAGCATCGCTTTTTGCATCACGTGTTCTATCTGTTCATCGGACCATTCGGGATGACGCGCATGCAGATACGCCTGTTTCAGCCTGTACACCGCATCGATCAGTTCAAGTGTCCGTGTAAGATTTCGCAGATAGTCCATGGGACGAGTATATCACACAGACAGGCCAGTGCAACCTGCTATACTAAGATGCGATACAAACCCCGCTTACATGAACGCGCGCGCGCGTATGCCGGTGGGCGGTACGCGGAACTGCTTGGTGAACGCCCGGGTAAAGTAGTAGTGGTCGGTGAAGCCCACCATGCGGGCTATCTCTCGCACCTTGATGCCGGTGCGGAACTGCAGCAGATGATACGCCTCGATGAGACGACGTTCCTGCAGATATTTACCGCACGGCCTGCCGATGGCCCGAGAAAAAACATAATTGGTATAGCGCGGCGAAACATTGATCTCGCGGGCCACGTCCGCAGGCGATATGTGTTCGGCGAAATGATGCTCGATATACTGTTTTGCCGCAAGGAACAGCCGCATCTCACGTTCGTTTGCCACGACGCGTTTCGCATCCTCAACCGCCGGTTCTGAAAGCGCCTCTGCGAAATTATGTCTGATGGTGAGATAGATGATGTCGTGAATCAGGAGCGCCGTGCGTTTCACCGCGTAAAGTTCTCCGCCCATTATCTCACGGTCAATTTCCGCGAACCGCGCGCGGACGGCCGGCGGCATCTTCAGGCGATAGTTCATCCGCTCCGAAAGCGCCGGAAGCGAATCAATGAACGCGGCGCGTGCGGTGTCGGTGTGAAAGAATTCGAGCATGAACCCGTCGATGGATGCTGGAACGCGTGATGCGTGCCAGCGGTGCACCGTGTTCGGCGGCATGAAAAAAACCTCACCGGCGCGCCTGATAAGCGGCTTTGTCCTGATGCCGTAGTTGATGACGCCGCTCCGGACGAGGCTGAATTCATAATACGGGTGTGTATGCCACGTCGTCGGCGTCGCGTCAACGGCGTCATGACGGTGGAATATCGTTATCGACGCGGCGAATCCGTCAAGATCGACGATGGGTATATGACGCACGACCTCGGCAAGGAATGCGTTCTTTACGTCACGCGCGGGAGTTTCCATGCCGATAGTATATCACAAGATACGGTTTCCGGTACTCTACTGCTTTTCAACCTTCACATCGTCAATCCAGTATACGCCGGGTGTTGCGAAATTGAAAAAGAATACATGCGCTTCGGGTTTGAATCCCGCGGGAACGGTAAGCGTTGCGGAGAATTCCTTCCACTCCGTTCCCACCCCGGATTTGTGGTCGCCGTAGAGTTCGTACGGCGGTTTCTGTGTCCGCACATGTACCTGTATCGTCGCAGCCTGTTCGGCCCGGACGCGGTATGAGATGCGGTACGTTGCGCCGGGAGTAAGCATGGGTTTATGCTGATAGAACTGCGCACCGGCCTTCAGCACGGTTATCTTCGCCGATTTTCCCGCATACGCTCCTTCATCGGTAATCGCAAGTGTGACGTTCTCTTCCTTGAATGGGTATACATTCCAGCCGCCGGTTTCCTCGAAATTACCGTTTTTCAATACCGGCCCCGCATCCGCAACCGTGGTTATCTTTCCGTCGGGCCCCGTATCGCTTGCCGCCGATGCGAGTGCTTTCTTCGCCTCATCTGCCGTCGCCGTTTTTCCGCCCATCACCGCGCGTATCGTTTCGGCAACCTGAGCAGCCTGCATCTTTTTCGCATCATTATTGTAGTGATAGGTATCCGTCCAGTATTTTGCCCGTTCGAGCGGATCCATGAGCGAAAAGAGGTCGTTCACCGGAAGACCAAGTTCAGCAGCCACTTTTGCGCCGATGGCATTGAGCGCTTTCGCCTTTTCGGTGAGCGCGCTGTCTTTCAGCGGCGTGGATGAACACCATATCAGTTTTGCCGACGGTTTCTTTTCACGGATCAGTTTTATCGCCGCACGGAGCCCGGCTTCCCATTCGGCGCGGTCGGTGCCGAGACTGTGCAGTCCATTATTGAAGTGAATGACCGTGTAGTCGTATTCGTCGAGGATATACGTGAGGGCCTTCAGATACGAGCGGTCGGTCACGCATTTTGACGTCGCATAAAACGAGACATATGCAGTCCCGGCAAGCGCGTCTCTTGCTGCCGTCTGATACCCGTTGCAGATCGAGTCACCGAGCAATAATACGCGCGGAAGTTTATTGTCGTTCGCGTTATACCAGTATGCCGTGTCCCATTCCGTACCCTCGCGCGGATGCGCTCCGTTTGCCGCCATGCTCATGAGAATTGCTCCTGTGATGATCAGAATGAACCTTCGCGTCATATGCTGCTCCGTTATTTTAAGTCAAGCGATATATCGTCGATATAACAGACGCCGTCAACGGTGTCACCGCAGACAAAACCTATCCAGCTCACCGCGGCGAATTCATCGCTGAGCGGGGATGATACTTTTTTTACCGTACCGTCGGCAAGCGTTACGGTGATGTCGGTTGTCCGGGCGGAGCCGAGTGAAAGCGATATTGTCACCGTTGTCCATGTGCCGGGGGGCGCCGTGGCGATCTCCGTACCGTTCGCGCTCACCGTACCCGCCGCCGAGAACATGACACCGGCCGCCGAAACGAATTCCTTCTTCGCGTTGCCTTTTTTTGAATAATCACGGAACGCGATGTCGATAGCCGCGGGCGCTTCCTTTTTCTGCATGACTGAAAAGGTAAATATCACCGTACCCTTCTCAAGATGTTTCGGCAGCATATGCGTCAGATACGGGTAGAACGGCTTCGGCGCGCTCTTGCTGTCGGTTGCCATGAGTGAACGCTTACCGCTTTTCGCCGTACCTTCGACGACCTGAAAGTTAGCCTCCGGCGTGCAGCCGTTACAGGCAAAACCGCGCGGTGCCACGCCGAGGGGAATGTCCTCGAAATCGAACGAGAAACCCGTAGCCGCGCGCGGTTCTGCCAATTTCATTGCAAAGAACGGCGGCTCGGTCACCTTCACCGGTGTTGCGACATCGCGGTAGGCTGCCGTAAGTCCGGCTTCCGATGTATCGAACGCCACGAAACCGAGCGCAAACGCTGGTGATGACGGTTTCAGCTTCGCGTCGCCGGTGGTTGAATTCTCCAGTAGCGGATCTGCAATGAGCGATCCCGCATCCTGTCCCATCGCCTGCCACTCGGCGAATGACTTGTCCTTGAACGTAAATGTTTTTCCGGCGAAATTCCAGTAGATGTTCGAGCTGCACAGAAACAGCGACTTATCCCACGGTTCATCCGCCATGTTCTCGCTGTCGCAATATGAAATATTCCGGGTGAATATATTATCGCGCGCATAGCTTTTTTTCGCGCTGCGTATATACGGCGCATGATTGCCGTATACCGGGCCCATCACATTGTTTCGTATGATGTTCTGCGCACCGCTGTTGATATTGAACCCGTGCGTGCCCACACGCCAGACAAAATTATTTTCCACGATCATCTCGGACGATCCTTCGTCGAGATAGAGTCCGAGCTGCCAGAATTCCTTGGCGAACGGGCTTTTGATGTTGTCGCGGAGCACATTGCCGCGTATCACCGTCCCCGGCTGACGTCCCAGCGTGTAGATGCTCGCGCCGTCGGCGACGACCGTAAGCACATTGCTGATATGATTGTAGGCGATGATATTCGACGAGCACGACGTGGGCGTATCACTCCAATTCCAGCCCACCGCGATGCCGCTGTAGGAAAAATTCCATATCGCATTGTGAAGTATTTTCGTTCCGCTCACAATGCCGCCCCATACTGCGTTCGCCGAATAGTACATGATGCCGCCGTCGGATATCGCGCAATTCTCGACGATGTTGCCGGTCGGGAGCACCGGATACTTCGCCTTGCTGTCCATGCGCAGATCGCCCACTTTCACGCCGCCCCCGCCGAGATCGAACAGCCGGCAGCCGGTGACGCGGTTCTCCTGGCAGCCGAGCCCCATCGCCACTCCGTAATTGCCCGTCTGCGACACGGTGCACCGCACGAGTGCGCAGTGTTTCGCGCCGGTCATCTCCACGATCGCGGGAAGATCGGGCTGCCCCTGCGAGCCGCCGTACCCCTCTTTAGGGAGCGGCGATTCGTTATGCGAGATGACGATGTTGCTGAGTATGATGTTCGACACGAACGCTTCGTTCGAGTAATCTCCGGAGAACGAGATCACCGTCGAAAGCGCCGGTACTACGAGCCGCGTATCGCCAATCGTTTCGCCGGTCAGCGGCAGATACGTGAATGAACCCGTGGGCCTGTCGAGATACCATTCGCCCGGGGCGTCAAGTTCTTCTTTCACATTCTCGATGAAATACGGCTGCAATCCGCCCTGGTCAACAGCGAACGTGGGCATGCCGGTGAATGTCACCACATTACGCTTCGTATCAATTTCTTTTACAAATAGACGCGATGAACTCCAGACATGAAGAACGACCACTTCGATATCGGAGAGATTCTCCCATGACTTAAAATCGCCGGGCGCGAATTGAAAATCTATCTGCGCGGCACGATGCGCCGCCGCTTTCCGCCGCGGTGAATACGTAAGCCCGTCAACGCGCTTCATCCCGATGTGCGGACGATACCGCCGCTCATACGGTTTGCCGCGCTGCTTGATGAACAATTGCCGGAATGTACGCTCGCCGGACTTAACGTCGGGGAAATCCGTATTCCAGCGGCGCATACCGTTCACCGTGCTTTCACGCAGTCCGTTCACCACACGTCCGCCGCTGATGACCGCTGTCTCGCCTTCGTACGAACGCCAGATGACCGGCGCATCGGGCGTACCTGAATCAGCGGATGTGAACTTCAGTGTTTCAGAAAGCATGTATGCCCCGCCGCGCAGTTCAATGGACACCGGCGTTTTTCCGGCGCTGCCGCGGGCGGCCAGCAATGCACGTGCGGGCGTCGCAAACGGTTTTTCCAGTGTGCCGGGGTCGGTATCATTGCCCGACGGCGAAACATAGAACGTCGATGATATCATCGCATCCTTCCGGACTTCTGACGCCATTTCACCGGCAATTGCCTCGGCAGCAAGTGCACTGCCGAAGAATTTTATTTCATCCATGCGTCCGGCATAAAAGCCCGGCAGCTTCGTCGATTCGGGGTCACCGCCCCAGGCATCCCTGCCTATCTGTATGTCCTCGCTGTTGAACGATAATGGAGCGTTGACTGCATGCGTACGTACCAGCGCTCCGTTGACATAGAGTTTTACTGCTTTTCCTTCTTCCACAACCGCCGCAAGATGCGTCCAGACATTCGGCATTATCTGTGTTTTATCCGAATTGCAGATATACGACCACTTTCCCGTCTTGTCGCACGCTTCGAACACAAACAGTTTTCCGCGTATCGTAAGACCGAAGCTTGTAGCATTGTTCGATGTGCGTTTCATGATGAGCGGACGGCGCCCGGTCACCGAGTCCGGGTTCACCCACAGCATCACGGTAAATGCGCCGCGGTTGACGACGGTCTGCCCGCCCGCGCCGAGCGTCACCGCCGCGTATGTCGATGTGCCGTCAAACTGAAGCGCTTTTCCGGTCTTTCCATCGGCAAGCGTTCCATTGCCTTTCACCTCGGCGGCGAACGTGTGCCCCGCCGGAGACACCGCAGCAAGCGACGTGCCGGAAATAGTGTCGCAGTTCCAGTAGATATCAGGCGCGCCCCAGACAAAACAGGCGCAGAGAAGAACGGCGATGGCGATACGCATAATCCCTCCGGATGATGATAACTTCATATATAAGTATACACCGGAGAGCGGCATCTGTCTACAAAAATTCCGTGTCCGCAGCACGTAAAAAATCCGCGCACAAAAGCCCGTACACCACGGTTGCATGAATCATGCGCACGCACCTGCGCACGTACATAATTGACAGTTGCCGATACCGTGATAGAATAGCAAATACCTTGTCAAATGCTAAGAAGGAGACAGTCATGTCAGAGCGCATACGATGGGAGATACATGACGGCGTGGAAATCCTTGTTTCTGATTTTTCAAAGATCACTTCGCCGGATGACGCGCGTGCCGCGGCAAAAGAATCAGAAGAGGCGATATGCGCACGTCCGCTCGGTTCGGTGCGCAGGGTGAGCTGCGTATCGGACTCGTTTTTCACCGACGAACTTAAAAAAATCACCGAGGAATACTCGAAGAATATACGGCCCTACACCAAAGCGGCTGCTGCGGTCGGTTTTACCGGCCTCAAAGGCATCATACTGAAAGCCATCAACCGCTCCATCAAATTCTGTGACACGCTCGATGAAGCCATTGATTGGCTTAAAAAACAATAGTCTGCGCTGTTTACACAACCGCCTCTCTGCCCTCTGCCGCTGATCGGTAGAATGCATCGATGACTTTCTGAGAGATGATTACATTATCGATATGCGCCCGGTTCGGTTTTCCGTCGCCGCAGGAATCGATGAACGCGCGCATCTCCGCGTGAAAGTCGTTGATCTCTTTCGCGCGCGGCGTCTTTTCGAACAGGTTGCCGTTCTCCGAGCCGTACATCGTGAACCCTTTGCGGTATTCAAGCCTGAGACCGGCTTTGGTGCCGATGAAGTCGAGATACATCGACGGCTTGTCGATATTGTGCGCCCATGCCCCCTCGAAATTGATCGACGGCCCTTTGGTGCGTATGACACCGGAAACGAATTCCTCAACATCATACACGCCCTCGTATTTCGGCGGTCCCGCCCACATGCTCGTGTACGCGTAGTCCTTCATGTTCCGCGCAAGTTCCGAATGCGCAACGCCGCTCACGCTCACCGGCTCCGGAAGTCCGAGTGCATAGAGCGCGAGATCGAGAAAGTGAATGCCCCAGTCTATCATCACGCCGCCGCCGGAATTTTTTTTCGTGGTGAACCAGCCGCCGAGTCCCGGAATGGAACGGAAACTTTTGAACGAGAACGATGCGTGATACACCTTGCCGAGTCCGCCTGAGGCGATGATATCCTTCGCCATATTCACATACGTGTTGTAGCGGTTGACGACACCGATGGCAAGCTGCTTCTTCTGTTTTTTCGCCTCAGCCTGCATCGCTGCGGCTTCCTCAAGCGAAAGCGCGATGGGCTTTTCGCACATGACGTGCTTGCCCGCCTTGAGTGCGGCCAATGTCATCGGCGCATGCTGATCGTTTGGCAGGCATATGTTCACCGCCGTCACCGACGGGTCCGCAAACGCCGCTGCCGCATCGGTTATCGCCTTCGTCGCGCCGTATTTCGTGACGAAAGACTGTGCGCGTTCGGCGATCAGGTCAACCGCATACGCGATTTCAACACGTTCATCCTGTTTGTACGCATCCGCATGCGTATTCCCGATGGCTCCGCAGCCGATGATAGCGATTTTTGTTTTGCTCATAGTAATTCCTTTTTATAATATTTTTTTCAAATTCAGTTCCGTAAAAATACGCGGGTGTCTCCCGAATACCCGTCGCTTATTCCATCATAATCGACGCACCTGAGATCATGAACCACTTTGCGCCCGCTGCATCGGGGCTTGCCGCGGCGCTGATCGATACGCTGTTCAGGCCGGTTTTCAGCGCAGCCGAGGGAATGGGAAATGTAAGCATCGTCCAGTCGCGTTCGGCCGCCGTGTTTTCGCCGTTGAACACAACAACACCGTTCATGGAAATACGTATCTTCGCCGCGCCCGGCTTGTCATCGTCAAGCGCGCTCAGGACAAGCGATGCCCGCGCGGGAATAACATGCAGCGAGAACCGCGCATGCATTTCACTCTTTCCATGCTTTTTCGGGTCCACCCAGACGGCAACGCGTTCAGGACACTGATACGAATACGAAGAAGGGCCTATGCCGCCTTTGAATGCCGTAAGCCTGAGCATAATACCGCCCGGTGTATTCGACTGATGCAGTGCGGTCACGACATCCAGAATGTTTGCGGTGACCGGTGAATAGAGAAGCGCTGGAATAAGCGGTTCGGCATACCACGGGGAAACCGTTGTCGGTATGCCGAACGTTTTTTCAAACCATATCCTTCCGTCCTCACGGCGATTGAATGTCTGTATCGATCGAGCCTTGCAGATATCGTACAGATCCCGTAATTTCCAGAGCACATCCGGATCCGGCTGACCATCCGTGCCTATCAGATCGGTCGATGTATTGTCATTCAGGTCAGACCAGAGAATACCCGCAAATTCCTCGAACAGCACACGCTCGCTCAATACCGTATCGTTCTTAACCGCTGCTTTCGCTTTCGCAATGACCGCATACGCCTTCACGGCAAGCTCGGGCTTAACGAGTCCGCTGTTGCGCGATTCACAATGGAGATGATATCCCGCTTCACCCTCCCCCACCGAACGCTGCAGCAGATCGAAATAGGCGCGCATATCCGCGGCGGACGGTCCGTAATAGGCCTTCATGAATTCATCGATATGCTTTTCCGTATCGGTTGACGGATCCCACAGCATTTTACCGATGACATACCGGAACAGCTGCCCGAACACCGCCGGTGTGCCGCAGAAGTTGATGCCGCGGATATTGTTCTTCGCGTAGAACTGTATCTTGTTCCTCATCGCATAGAATGTCGGCTGTGATTCGTAATACTGATTGTATGCCCGCGGATAATCGTAGATATACATATTTCCGGGACTAACCGCAAGCCAGCCCATAAGATCCTTCAGCGCGCCTGCATTCTGCGGACAGGTAAGATCGTGCGTCTGACAGCCAGCACCGCCGGGCGTGGGATACGGACAGAACCAGAGGCGTACATTCGGTTCCGGCTTCAGTTTCACCGGAGGCGGCTGCGTTGCCGGGGTATAGGCAAGCGAGATGATCGTAACGCGCGGATATTTTTTACCGATCTCGCGCGCCATGTAATTCACATAATCCAGAAGACGGTCGGAGACACCGAGCGAGTACCCGCCCGCCTTCCGTACCGGCACCGGGTCGATAGCCCGACAATTTTCGCAAAGACACCAGTCCGCCCCGTCGCCCTGCGTGACAACAAAGAACGTTCCGTCAGGATGCGCCTGAACCGCAGTAAGCATCCGTTCAAGCGCGATGCGCCGCACTTCGGGGTGCGAAAGACAGAGGTGCACGCCGCCCTTGAAATCCCAGTTCTTTCCGTTTGCATCCTTGGCATACCACTCGGGATGCTCCTTGCCGTATTTGTAGAACGGCAGCTGGTAATCCGAGGTGTGGTCCCAGTGCTGTTTACACTGCGGATCGAGTTTCGAAATGGCGGGCACATCCTCCACCGGCGTCTCGCCGAGTTTCGGGTCGCCCGCGCTCGACACGGAACGATATTCAAAAAACGGCTTCCGTGTTTCCGTGAACGACGGCACCGTGAGCGACGTGATCACGGGCGTTATCTCGCAGTCTTTCGCATAGAATTTGAATCCCAGCCGACCGAGCAGCGCATAGACACCGTAAAGCGTACCCAACCCGCGCGTGCCGGTCACGGCGATTGTACCGTTGCTCGAGACGATAGCATATCCGTCGGGGGAAACCGTGCCGATCATTCCGGTATCGATGAACCCCCGCTCCGCGGCGACGCTTCCCAGAACGATGGCGCCTCTGGCGTCAGTACCGTCCCCTGTGCGTATCGGAATATCCGACGCAGTCGCTTGTTTCAGGTACGCCTGCAGTTCCGCCGCTCCTTTTTTTTCATAACTGTTCGGATTCGCGGGAATGATAATTGCCGTCAGAAGTGCGGGTGCATCCTTCGCAGCGATGTATATCGCGCCTTTATCCGTACGCTGCGGAACAACAGATATAAATGTCGTTACCGCCTGCCGCAGCAGGATGGCGCCGGACGCTGCGTTCACCCAGAACGCGCATCGTTCGCGCGGATGATTTTTATTGAAACGCGCATCGGTAAGCGATACGTTCACGCCGCTGCCGCGTATCTCAACAAGACCTAATCGCGCAGATATCCTGTAGCCGCGCGCAGCCGGCGCAAGCGTTACTTTGCCGTTGGTCTCGCCGGCTGAGGGGAACACGGCGGTTGATCCGCCCGGCATCATCTCGTATGCGCAGTCTGCCGCCAGCGCCGCGGGGAGAACGAACGCCGCGTACTCCTCTGCACCGATCTTCACCGATGCATTGACGGTATCGACGGTGAGCGACACCGTCACCCCGTTACTTCTCACCAACGCCGAATAGGTAAAAATGATCACACCGTTCGTTCCATTGAATGTCAGCCGCCTGCCGTCGCCCTCCGCGGTGATGAGCGTTTTTGCCGTACGCAGTGCGTCTTTTGCCGATACGCTGCCAAGGCCTTTACCGTATCCGGGCGCTTCCCAAAAAGAAAAATACGAGCCGTCGCTCAGGTGTTGCCCTTTATAAGAAATGATAAGTCCGTACGCCCCGGCACCGGCTTCGTAATCACCAACGCGCACCGTCGGCGACTCGGCAGCATATATCGATGCGGCACTCATGAGGACGCACAGCAGCATGCATATGCGTTCGCGTATTTTCCGAATTGTCATTTCCGGCCCCCGTTATAGCGATCTATTTCCGAATCTTGTCCCGTAAGAACTGCACCGCTTTGGCGATATCCTTTGACGGATCAGCGCCCACTTCCCGTTCGATGGTCAGATAACCCGTGTAGCCGATATCATCAAGCGCTTTAAGATACGCGTCCCATTGCACGCCGCCCTCGCCGAGCGGCACTTCGTTGAACAGTTTGCCGAAATCGAAACCCTCAATGCCGCCTTTGGCGAACGCGTCATACACCTGTTCCGCATCGCAGGGCGCGAGCTTAACGCCGTCCTTCGCGTGGGTGTGAACGATATACTTTGAAAGTGTCCGCACTGCTTTCACCGGATCGTCGCCGGTTACCATGACGAGATTGGCCGGATCAAGATTGACACCGATGCCTTTCGATCCTATATCGCCGAGAAACGCCCCGAGCACGTCGGCCGTTTCCGGACCCGTTTCGATGGCGAACGTGACGCCTTTCGATGCAGCATAGTGCGCAAGTGTTCCGCATGCATCGCGTAGTATGCGGTAGCGTTCAGCGTTTTTATCCTTCGGCACCACACCGATGTGCGTGGTGACCACGTTCGTACCGAGGTCCACAGCAAGGTCGACGATGCGTTTTGACCGTTCAACTTTTGCGGTATTGTCTGCGGCTATCGCGAAACCATGGCCGCCAAGGTCACCGCAGAGCGCCGATATCTCCAAGCCGAGCGCATGTATGAATGCGGCAAGGTCTTTACGGGCGGCGCCGTCCGTTTCGGGAGATACATCGCCCTTCACCGCATACATCTGCACGCCGTCGGCGCCGAGTTCCTTCGCGAGCCTGAGCGACTCGCGCACGGGACGCCGGAACGATTCAGTGATAATGCCGATTTTTTTCTGTTTCATAGTTGCTCCTAGTGTTCCACCGCAACCCACGTATCCGGCACGAGGATCGCTTTTTTCGCGGTGTCGATGAGCGCGATGACGGCGAGTGTCTCCTCCTCCTGCACGGGAATGGCGCGTGTTTTAAAAAAGGTCAGCATCGTCTCGATGAGTCGGACAAAAAACGCGGACTTGATTTCGCCGAACGCGATGCCTTTGTCTGTGTCGTACTGCGCCGCAAGTGAAAACTGGCCGGGCACCATGGCAGCCGTTGCGCGGGCACCGCCGTAATCGATGACGAACGACGGCGCCTCGGGCACGCCCGTCGACATCACGCGTTGTGCGCCGGGACCGAGCAGGGATACGATCATTTCAAGCTGATGGATGATATAGATCTCGAATTTTCCGCCGCCGCGTGTCATCACCAGATGCAGGTCGTTTCGCGGTGCTTTCGCCTTAATCTCGTCAACTTCCGCTGCGTACCTGAGCGCCGAACTCGAGAACATCGGCGTCTTTCCGGCATGCGCCATCGCAAAAATGCGCTTTGCCGCCGCAAGATCATGGGCAAATGTTTTATCGACATATACCGGCTTTCCGGATGCGAGCGGCAGTCTGCAGAGCGCCTCATGCTGTTCGGGATTGTTCGGCGCCAGCACAATGAGCGCATCGGAACGCTCGATGACCTCTTCCATGGTAACGCATCTGGTGACGTTGAACTTTTTGCACCAGGCGTCGGTGGTCAATCCCGCGCCCGGCGCATCCTGCATAGCATACCCGTAGGTCACCGCAAAGCCTGATACCGCACTCTCGCGTATCCATTGCGGATAATTGTTCGCATGCCATTCATCGAGAAAATAATCGATAAATCCTATGTTCATCATGTCGTGCTCCTGTTTGATACATACATAGTATAGACTGCCCTGTCCGGCGTCTATGGTAAAAGGAACATGAATATAGGTGAAAAGTCACCTTTGCGCGACCCACTCCGCGTATCGCATTTGACAAATTGCATTGCAGCGTTACTATTCCAAAGCCCGTCAGCACTATACTCTATTCACCGCAAGGAGCATCCATGCCATACGGAACAATCATCTCTGAACCGCTGACACGATTCAAAGACCCGGTTACCGGACGGCAGATGATACGCGTCACCGATCTTGCCGCGCACTGCCATCATCCGTATTTTTACAGCCGCATGTTCACGCCGGACGGTAAAAAACTGATGTACACCTCATACCGCACCGGACGGCCGAACGCATATCTCGTGGATCTTGCAAGCGGCAGAAGCATGCAGCTCACCGATGCGAAAGCCATGGACGGCTTCATGTCTACGCTCAGCGCCGACGGCACATCGCTCTTCTACGTCGACGGGAATTCGCTCATGAGGCTCGCAATAGATTCCGGAAAAACGGAGACATTGTATACGCAGCAGCCTCCGTACGACGAACGCGCACTGTATCCGGGTTTCAGTTCTGACTACCGCTATGTACTGCTGAGCCAGATGCATCGCGACGACATCGTGAAAGGTAAAAGCGGATGGGATGCGTTCGAGCCGCAATTTCGGGCCGCCCCGCGCTGCCGGTTGCTGTATCTCGATCTGGTGCGCGGCACGGAACATGTCGTACTCGAGGAGCAATGCTGGCTCGGTCATCCGCAGATACATCCGAAAGACCCGGGGCTGCTCATGTACTGCCATGAAGGCCCGGGACATCTCATCGATAACCGCATGTGGCTCATCAGAAACGACGGCACGCAGCAGCGGCCGATACAAATATCCAACCGCGAGAAATTCGGTACACCGTCGAAAGAAATCGTGACGCATGAATACTTCACGCCCGACGGAACATATGCCGCCGCGGTGTATCTGCCGGGCCCCACGCCGGGGCGCATCGTGCTTGCTGCATTATCGACGGGAGACATAACCGATCTCGGCGAAGTGCACAGCTATCTGCATTTCATACATTCACCGGACATGCGGTATATCGTGGGCGATGAACGCTCATCCGCCATGAACACCGCCGCCATCTGGGTGTTTGATATGGCGACGAAGCAGGAGATGAAAATATGTCTTCACGCCTCAAGCCTGAAACCCAGAGGCGCGAGCACACAGGACGCACATCCGCATCCGTCATTCTCTCCCGACATGCGGTATATTCTTTTTTCCAGCGACCGCGAGACATCGCCCGACGGCAACTGCGCCGTATATCTTGCCGATGTGAACGACCTGAAACAGCAGCTTCAGACTATTTCGAACCGGTAAATCGCCAGATTAATGCAAGACCAAGCTGCATGCTCCCGAGCATCGCCGGATTATGATAGATATCGGCGGCATACGCTGGGTTCGGCCAGAACCGGTAACCGAAATACGCCTGGCCCATGAGCTGTTCGAGGAAAAAATATCCGGCCCGCACCGTAGCCGTACCGTAGAATTGCGATGTAGCCTGGGTAAACCGCCATCCGAAACCGCCGGAAAGATCGATGGGAACTTTTTCAACAAACCCGAACCTGCCTACCACATGCGCTTCCGCCAGCGGAAAAACCATGAATCCGGCCGATCCATTGATCCAGGGAAAACCGAGCGCGGCGGATATTCCCAGCCGGTTATATCCGCCTTCCTGCAGCGGTATGGCAAACGGCAGGAAAACGACTTCGGCGAACGGGGTGATTCCGGATACCGCTGATCCGGGCACAATGTTTATCAATCCCCGCAGACCTCCTTCAACAACGACGGGCGCATTCTGTCCCCGCATGAATATTGCGGAACATGCGAAGATCAGGATCAGTGTGATGATGCGTTTCATAGCTCGACCACTCCTTGTGTGTATCCTTCGGCGGAAAACGCTCATCATGCGATGTACCTTCGATCTGCCGTTATATCAATAATAGCGTCGTATTGTCATTGCGTCAAGCTTGGCGCAGATGCATGCGACCGGACACCGCCGGTCAGCGTTTTTTCTCGAGCGGAAAGCGGAAACGGTTTATCGCGCCGGCATCGATGGCACTGCTCAGTACACGGCGCGAAAAATCCCGCGGCGTCATCCCGAGAAAGCGTCTGAACAGCCGGTTGAAATTCCCGAGGTCGTTGAAACCGGCCTGATACGCGGCATCCGAGACGGCGGCGTCTTTCACCGACAGTAGTTCACAGCATTTTTCAATGCGCACCCGGTTGAGGTACTGTATCGGCGTGATGCGCAGATGTTTTTTGAACAGCCGTATGAAGTAACGCTTGTTCATATCCGTGGTAATCATGTCGTCCACCGATGTGATGATGTGATACTGCGATTCAATACGCTCAAGCGCGGCATAGATTGCCGGAGGCACGCCGTTAAAACGTGCAAGCACGTTCCGCTTCTCATGCACAAGCCGTTCAATGACGGACAGAAGCTCCGCCATGCGGCAGGCGAGAATACGCTCATAGCGGTGCATCTTGAATATATACTCGCGAAACGCGTCATTGATGAGCCGTTCGACAGCCGCTGCATGGTCGGGCGGCACGCTCACCGTATGAACACCGCTTGCGATACGTGCGCGCAGCATCGAAACTTCTTCACGCATGCCGTGGCGGGCGAAGAATTCCTCATAGAGCGCGACACTCGTCTGATCATGGGTGTGCCCGTCGGCGAGGAATTCCTCGATCGCGGACGGCGGGGTGAAAAGGATATCGTTGGCGGCGAACGGGTGCTGTATGCCGTCGATCGCATGATTCCCGCTGCCGCTGTGTATGAACGTCAGCTCAAGGAAATCGTGGCGGTGCGCGCGGTACGACGATATCACGCCGGTGCGCGACATCGCGAACGGCAGAATGCTTTTCCGATGCGACAGTATATGCATACGCATGCAGTATAGGGCTTTTGCCCTGAGCGTCAAGTGTCCGCGAAGAATCCCGATCACGCTGCCACCGGCCGGCCTTGACAAAAACGACATATTTGACGTATAGTGTATGTACTCGTATGTACCAATACATAGTATGATATCAAAAAAACAGACAAACGTAACAAATCATGTCGAGCTCCGAAACGCCATCGAACGGACCATCGAAGCGGCATCCCTGCGTGGAGAGACAAAGCTCCCCCGCGAGATGGATTTCGTCACCGAATACGGCGTAAGCAGAAACATGGTGCGCCGCGCATTGGCCGCTATCGCACGCGAAGGAACAATCATTAAAATCAAGGGCACGGGTACATTTATCAGCGGATCGCGTAACGACAAAAAACCTGAGACGCGCATCATAGGTCTCGTCGTGCCGCTTGCCACCTTTTCCGCCATCGCGCGCATCATCGAAGGCGTTGCGGAAATACTGTCCGCCGCGGGCTATACGCTCGCCGTGGAGAATTCGGGAAACAGCAGCCGCACCGAATTGGAAACAATCGAACGGCTGACATCGCGGCATGTTGACGGCATCATACTCTACCCGTCGACTGATACACGCCGGTCAGCTGCATTCAAGAACAAATTCCTCTCGCTCACCGGCCGGAATATCCCCATAGCAGTACTCGACCGGGAAATGGTTTTCGCCGACGGGAGCACGCCCGATGTCACCGTGGTTGCGTCTGACAACAGCGATGCGGTGACCCGTGCGCTCGGGTTTCTGTTCGACCGTGGACACCGCGGCATCGCGTTCGTAAATACGACGGAGCTCGCGACGAACAGCACCTACCGCGAACGTCAGAACGCATATATCGAATACATGACGCGGGTGAAACTTCCGCCGCACGTGCATGAAAACGCCCCGTTCGCCTACGACATCATTATCGCAAGGGCATATAACGGCGGACCGGCATACCGGTCCATCGCGGCATCGATCGCAAAAGACCGCGGGATAACAGCCGTACTCGCCAGCGACGACATTACCGCATATAATCTCGGGCAGGAATTTCTCAAACGCGGCATGCGCATTCCCGAGGACATCTCTATCATGGGTATCGGAAATGTGGATTTCGATTTTGCCGCGTTCGGCGTAACCAGCATCGATCAGCGGCTTACGGAAACCGGACGGACGGCGGCGCGCGAGATACTGTCGCTTGCGGGGAAAAGCGGTGTTCAGAAACGCATCCTCATTACCGGCGCCGTAGTGGAGAAAGGGTCCGTCAGAAAAATCAGATTCAAACATCCGAAAAAAACACGATAAACACTTTCACGCAGGAGCCGCATCATGAAAATCTTCACGATACTATTCGCCATGTGCTGCATGAGCAGCAGCATATTCGGCGCCGCCGCATCGATCTCGTTTTCAGACGATTTCTCGGGAACCGACGGAAAACCGTCAGGCAGCTGGGAAATAATCTCCGGCACGTTTCCAGTTGCTGAAGGAAAACTGTCCGTTCGCGCCGACCGCGGCAGCGCATTCGCCGTAATACGTGACGTGCCGGAACTCGAGACGTTCGAATACAGCGTTCGTTTCAGCATCATGGAACGCGTGAATGCGAGCGGCTGGGTTACCGCCGGCGTCATGCTCTATCAGGACGGCGCGAATCACTGGCGCCTGCAGTTCGTTGAAGGCCCCGACAAAAAACGTTATTTCGAAATGGGCGAAACGCTTGCCGGTATATGGCAGGCACACTCAAGCGGTCCGAACAAACTGCGAAGCGCCGATGTATCCGCCGGCACCTGGGAATACGGGAAGGAGTATCTCATGAAACTGTCGCTCACGACCAACGGCATCTACGGCGAGATCAGCGATACATCTGCGGGAAAGACCGTCGCGCGGTACCGCTATTTCTGGGATTCGGCGCGCGCGGTGCAGATGGGACGCCCCGGAATCACCGCGAACGGCTTTGCAGCTTCATATGCCCGGGCACGCGTCACCGCAGAGCGTATCATGGAGGCGCCGGCAGGCATCACCATTGAAGACGGCAAAGGCCGCTGCGCCGTACTGTCATCCGGCGACCCGGACAGCACTGCGCGCATAGCGGCGATAACGAAAACGGCCCGCGGCGCCGGTTTCGGTGTCACCGTACTTACCTGCGATGATATCATCCGGCCGAAAGTGCTGCGTCCGGAGAATTTCGACATATTTATTCTTCCCGACACGTCGTTTCCCGCGCCCGCCCGCGACATCGTACTCCGCTATTTCCGTAACGGCGGCAATGCGGTCATGCTCGGCGGCAGGGCGTTCGAATCGCTCCTCTATCCCGTTGACGGGAAGTGGCTGAAAAAACAGGATCTTGAGCGGACGATAGCAGCAACAGAACCGTCATCGGTACTGTTCAGCTTTTCCGGCGATACATCCGTATGGGAGCGCAGCAGCGATAAAAAGGACAACCTGTCAACGGCAACATCAGAATCAGGCAGCCTGCACATCGATATCAAAGGCTATACGCTCTGGGATACGTTCGCGACAACGCTCCCGCGCAAACTTGCGAAAAATGAATCGCTCATCATCGTGTCGATGAAAGGCGACGCTTCTACATCGCAGGTGGCCGTGGAGCTCAACGAACAGGACGGTTCGCGCTGGATAGCGGTGACCGATATCACTCCCGAGATGAAACGGTATGTGCTTCTGCCGGCATATTTCAAGGCATGGGACACCAAAGCCAAGGAGAAAGCCGGCATCGATATGGAACGTGTGGAAAAAATATCAATCGGTCTTGCCGGAAGCCACACCACGCGCGTTTCCCGGGGCGATCATTCGATATGGATTGATGCTATCGGCGTTGCGGAAAATCATTTCCGCGGCATCGATCTTTCCGCGACAATAAGCATCCCGGTATTCGGCGAGGATGACGATTCTGCGCTCACGGGCGTCATCGCCGCCCGTCATGTGAAATCTTCGCCATTCGCTTCGGATGAAAAAATTGCAGTGCCGATGAAAGGCCTCTCCGCGGTGGGTTTCGGCATCCCCAATGAAAGCGTCTCTGTGCCGCTCATGGAAGCCGTCGACGCGCATGGAAGGAATCGCGGATATGCGGCGGGTATGCTCATGCATATCGGCGGCGGTTACCGCGGATCGACATGGCTCTATTCGGGTATCACCGGCGATGCGTTCTATACAGCCCCCGCGTTTGCAGCGTTTCTCGCCAAAGCGCTGCGCTCGATGAAAAGCGGCGAGCTTTTGAAAAAAGCAGCCGTCGAAGATCAGACGCGGCCGAAAGGGCTTGCGCTCACCGCCGCGGCGCCGAAAGGATTCGTGCACATCAAGGATGGACACTTCGCGTATCCGGATGGGCGGCGCATGTTCATCACCGGCTGCAATTATATCGGTTCGTTTGCCACCGCGGTACGGTTCTGCCAGGACGAGAATTTCGATCCGCGCGAGATAGAGAATAATTTCCGCATGGCGCGCGACGCGGGCGTCAATGTCATGCGGCTCTTCCATGTGCACGGTCTCGTCGACGGAATCATGAAGGGCGACCGACGGAAACTCGACACGATACTCGAACTCGCCCGGCGCTACGGCGTCTATCTCCTGGTGGAGACAAGTGCCGGATTATCTGACACCGGCGGCGACATGAACGATGTCTGCAATATACTCACGCATGTAGCCGATGCGCTCAAGGACGAGCCGATGGTGTTCGGCTACGACCTTCGCAATGAACCGCCGGTAAGCTACATCGCGGGAAGAAACTTTCCGGCAGGCAACAAACCAGCGATACACACCACGAGACTCATCGACCTGTATCCTGACGATGCGGCGGATATCAAAAAAATCATCGAGACGCGTCCGTCATGGCTGCGTCTGTCGTCGGCCGTCACGGGAAGCGATGCGGAGAATGCCATAGCCGCGATATATCTCTGGAACAAATATTCGCGTGAATACAACATCAGCAGCACCACATTCGGCGCACTGCCGGCGACGGGACTCCCCACGCCGCCGAAATGGGAACCGCTGGTAAAGGCAGTTGATCAGAGTTACGGTCTGTGGATACAGATGCAGAAGGACGCCGTACGGAAGGCAGACCCCAATCACCTCATCAGTGTCGGATACAATCAGGTTTTTGCCGCATTGCCGTGCAATGATAAACTTGACTTTGTGTCACATCACGTATACGGAAAACCGTTCTCATACGCCGAGGTTATAGAGAACATCACCACGATGGATCGCCTGAAAAAACTTTTCCCGTCGCAGCCGGTGAGTCTCGGCGAGTTCGGCTATTCCACCGGGATATCCATGCCCGGCAGCGGCAATCTTGATCCGTACACCGCGAGCGTCGGCGAGATGATACACTATCTCTACGCCTTTGCGAACGGCTACGAGGGCTGCAAAAAATGGATGCTTGTCGATTGGCCGCTTGCCGTCATGTACCGTTTCGGCAGCTGGGGACAGCACGGCATTGAAGGCAAACGGTATGAGGCGCGTTTCGGCATCTACGCCTATGACGGGACCGCGCACGGCAAACCGAAACCCATAGCCTATGCGCTCAAATTCTTACGCGACTATGCGGATACAACCGCACCTTCCGGCGGCATCGCGATTACCGAGGGAACGCTGACCATCGGAACGGTGTATGAATATACGAACAGCAATGCGCTCTTCGTGGGTAATAAAACGTACAAAACCGATCGGCTGGAATTCACGGCGGAAGAGCCGGTGAATGTGATGCTCTCATGGAATAAACGCATCCTGCGTATCATGGCAAGCGCCGACGCACGGGTGACGATAACACCGTCAGGATTCGGAGTGAATGGACAGACCGTTGATGGAAAACACGGCGGGCTGAAAAAAGACGGTAAACGCGTTGTTATCGATATGCTGGAAGGCGAAACGCTGACGATACGGTAACGTATTACAGCGTGTCGGTATACAGTATGCCGAGGATATCATTCTCGGCAATTATCGGAAGCGCGATAATTGACATCTGCGCTTCTTTGCCGTCGATGGTAAGCTTTTTATTCTTGATGACGACGGTCTTTTTGAGCTTCACCGCGGTGCGTATGACGTTGGCGGGGAATTCAAAATACGGCTTCTTCATGTCCTCGTGCGGAAAATCGATGAGCGATTTTGCGGCAAGCTTTTTCTCGGCGGTCTTGAGGAATACGATGCCGCGTTTGGCTTTCATGAGCCCCATGAGCCCGTGCACCATATCCTCGAGCAGTATGCCGGATTCCAGTATCGAATGCATGGACTGATTGACCGTTATCTTCTGCTCACCCATCTCGCGCAGATCCGTATCGCCGCTCTCTCCGTCGTAGATGACGCCCGCGCCGTGTATGTTTTCGTGCGCCTGAATGACCTTCTCGGCCTCCAGGCGCTCTTCCTGCGCGAGCGTGATGACGTTCGCGTGCGCTTCGGAAAGACTTTCCAGATACGAGATATACTGCTCTTTGTCTTTGAGTGCTTTCTCAAGTTCCTGAATCTTCGTCTGTAATGATGCGTCGGACATATGACACTCCGCTATTCGGTTTGACACGCTGCCGTTATTAGATTACCGCATACAGTCTAAAATTGCAAGTAATAGAGCATTGTTGTACTCCCGCACTATGCCCTTGAAATCACCCCTACTTCGTAGTATGATGTACATGTATGAATCTTCCGGTGAGGTACACCATGAAAGCATATATCCTTTTGTGCGTCTTTGCGGCATGCATTATCCCGTCATATGCCGCTCCCAACAATTCGCTTTCACGGCTTCAGGCGGGCAACAAGCGCTTTGTCTCGGGATATCCGCAGCATCCGAACACCTCCCTTTCACGCATACGCGAGACGGCACGCAACGGCCAGCGCCCGTTCGCGGTGGTGCTCGCCTGTTCCGATTCACGCGTACCCGTTGAACTGATATTCGACGCCGGTATCGGCGACATCGTTGATGTGCGCACGGTGGGTAATATCTGCGGCGTTACCGAGGCGGCCGGCATTGAATACGGCGCGGGATATCTCGGCGCACCGCTTGTAGTGGTGCTCGGGCACACGGGCTGCGGTGCGGTATCCGCCGCCGTTCAGGGTGCGGCGAACCCCGGCAATGTGATGCACATTTTTTCGGCAATAGCCCCCGCAGCGCGCGAAGCGATCCGTGTACACGGCCTCTGCTGCAAAGACAAAGTGCTCTCCGCGGCGGTTCAGAACAATGTGTGGAATTCCATAGAGCAGCTCTATAAAAGAAGCCCCCGCATCCGTCATCTCGCATGGCAGGGACGCGTTACCGTTGTGGGCGCCGTCTATGATGTGACCACCGGTTCGGTGTCCTGGCTCGGCAAACACCCCACGGAACAATTTCTCATCCGGGAACGGTCGTTCATTCCCCGGATACCGTGGCCTCCCGTACTGACGTGGCCGTTCGGAAGGTAATATGCCCTCAAAAAAAGCAAAGAACGCCGCGCGTTTTTATAATGAAATCACCCGGAGCCTTGAACCGTATATACCCGGTGAACAGCCGAAGGTGACCGGAAGCATCATCAAGATAAACACGAACGAAAGTCCGTTTCCGCCGCCGCCGAAAGTGATACGCGCCATCAAACGCTTTCCATTTGAAGCGCTGCGGCTGTACCCCGAACCGGATATACACACGCTCAGGGCGGCTATCGCCGCACGGTATAACACCTCCGCAGACCGCATACATTGCGGCAACGGTTCGGACGAGATACTCGCCGATATTTTCAACGCGTTCGCATCGAAAAAATCCCTGGCGGTGTTCACCGACCCCACCTATACGCTGTATGTCACGCTCGCGAAACGATTCGGCATCCCGAGCCGCAGTATCCCCACGGAAAGCGACTTCAGCATCGATCTTGACAAAATTCCCAACCGCGCAAACGTATTATTCTTTCTCGCCAACCCGAATGCGCAGACGGGACTTTTCATACCGATAGAAACTGTCCGTAAATTCCTTGCCGGTTTCAAAGGGCTTCTGATTCTCGACGAAGCGTATGTGGATTTTGCCGCCGAAAGCGGACTGTCCCTGGCAAAAGAATTCGACAACATAATCGTCACACGGACATGCTCAAAATCGTTTTCGCTCTGCGGCCTGCGCGTGGGCTACTGTTTCGCCAACCCCGTGCTTATCGACGGTCTTGCGCGTGTGAAGGACTCATACAACCTGAACATTCTCTCTCAGCGCGCAGCGACTGCCGCCATGGAAGATTATGAGTATGTGATGCGCAATGTGAAGCGTATCGTCGATGAACGCGAACGTGTGTTCTCCGTGCTCACCAAACGCGGATTCACGGTGCTCCCCGGCCAGGGGAATTTCCTGCTCGCCAATCCCAATCGTATAAGCGCCAAGGAACTCTACGAAGCGCTGAAAAAGCGAAATATCTTTGTCAGGTATTTCAGCACCTCGCGGCTTCGCGATTACGTGCGCATCACCATCGGCACACGGGCGCAGAACGATACGCTCCTGAAGGCGATACACGGGATTGTAGGATAACGGAAGCGGCGGCAGAATTACCGCTATACCCCCGCACTCATCTCCCGAAGCAGTTTCAACGACGCCGTGCCCTGCGCGTCGAAATTATCACTTTTCCCTTCAATACTGGCGCGTCCGGTGTAGTTAATGCTCTTCAGCGCCGCAAAGAAATCGGCGTAGCAATCTTCATCCTTCACCGCGGGAAGCACGCGACCGTTGCTGTTGATGACATGTACATGCTTCAGATCGGCGCCAGCTTTGCGGATGATATCCATCGACTCGTTTTCCTTGCGCATATGGAAAAGATCGGCAAGGAGTTTCACCGACGGATGCGCGATACGCTTTGTTACATCGACGCCTTCGGATACGGTGTTGATGATGTTCGTCTCGCTTTTATTGAGCGGTTCAACGACGATGGTAATGCCGTATTTCCCGGCGATATCTCCCGCCATGCGCGCGACCTCGATATACTGTTCTACGGCTTTGGCGAAATCGAAACCGTCCGGACATTTCCGCGCGCCGCCGGAACCGAACACGACGACAACGGTACCGAGCTCAGCTGCGCGTGAAAAACCTTTCTCAAGATGCGCGGATATTTTTGCTTTGTCGACGACAGGCCCCACGACCTTTATGTCACCGGGGAAGAGGACATTGCACGCCTCGCATTTTATCCCGGATGCCGCAACCGTTTCTTTTGTCTTCTTGAAAACCTCGTCGGTCATGGCTGTCAGCGACACGATGGATGGCTCTATGTAATCGAATCCCATCGCCTCAACTTTACCGATATTCTCAACGCCCATGCACATGCCGATCTTCATGCTGTCCTCGCTTTTGTTGTTATTGTATTATCGAGCCGACGTCCATCGTATAGATGTGCCGGTGTCCTTCGTGAATTGAATCGAACGAGATGGTGTTGCCGTCGCGTGAAAATCGCGGATGCAGATCGCAGCGTATGTCCGTGCACGGCAGCGCGTCCATGCGCCCGTGATGGAGCACGGCGAGATTCATGCCGCGCTTGCGTTTGATATCGTACATGACCAGTTTCCGGTATCCATCCGCATCCGGATAGCTGTCGTAAAGTATGAAATTTTTATCGAGTGAATAACTGCAGTGGCCGTCGTAGGTAAAAAATCCCTTGTCGATGAGCGCATGATCGCGCGTGCGGTCGTTGAGAAGATTGAGCCCCGCGCCTTCACCCGCGTCGGCGTAGATGAGCAGTTCGTTCTTCGTGCGCCAGATGTAATGCGACGCCATGCCGAAATCCCCGAGCACGAAGACATCGCTGCCGTCGGTGTTCGCGGTAAGCGTTGCGGTTTTCCAGAATACGCCGCCGGACGAATTCGCCGATGCCATGGTGCGCAGCAGGAATACAAAGCGCGAACCGTCGGTGTTGAACGTAATATGATTCACGAGTAGCTTCATGCCCGCGAGGTCCACATCGTGAAACACTTCGCGAAGCGCGGCAAGCGGAATGATGAGCCTGCTTTCACCGCTGGAAAGATCGATGAGAAAAATGCCGTCGTCCTTCGGGAAATCATCCGCGGCAAAACGGTCGGGGATGCCCGCATAGCCGTACCCGGGACGGAAGTCGAACATGCGGCTGAAATTAATCGAGAGCGCATAACGTCCGGCCGGATCGACATTGGCTACGGGACGTGAAAGCGTACGTTCGACGCCGGTGACCGTGTCGAGAATGACGCCGCGATAAGCGCCGTTACGCAGCGCATTGTATATTATCGATGCGGGCTGCAATGGATGCCACTGGAGCATCGCGCCCTGCTGGAAATTCCACGCATAGGTTTCGGCAAGCGGAATGAAACGATTATCGCGCATCCGTATCATACCGATATCCGCGCGGTCGGCGGGCGACGGCATGCGGTCCATGAACGGCACGCGATGCGCGAGATGGAAACGCCCGTCGGCGCTCCACGGCTCAATGTCGTAATAGCCGAAGAAATAATGGCCGTCCTCACGCGTTAACCGCTCGAACGGCAGCAGCTGCTCTTTTATGCGCTTCATGACAGAGATAATATCCCATCCATTGCCGAAGGCAAATGTCATCTGCTCTGAAAGGCATGTCAAAAATTCACACGATGAACGGATTTCATGCGCAATTCCGTGCTTGCTTTTACCTCAATAAATTATACATTATCCACCGTTCCGACAAATGAGACACATCCATGGCTGATCAAATTGAAATAATCAAAGCACGCGAACATAATCTGAAAAATGTTTCGCTTACCATTCCGCATCACACGCTCACAGTAATGAGCGGCGTGTCGGGATCGGGAAAATCATCCCTCGCATTCGACACCATCTTCAAGGAAGGCCAGCGCCGGTATCTCGAATCGCTCTCGTCATATGCGCGCCAGTTCCTCGGCGTGATGAGCAAGGCGGATGTAGACCACATCGAGGGCCTGTCGCCGACGATATCCATCGATCAGAAAAGCGTGAACAAGAACCCGCGCTCCACGGTGGGCACGGTCACGGAGCTTTACGATTTCCTCCGCCTCATGTTTGCGCGTCTCGGCATACCGCACTGCTCGTCGTGCGGCACGAAGATAACCAAACAGAGCGAGGAGCAGATTGCCCGGACGGTGCTCCTGAACTTTCACGGCGAGAACATCCTCGTCCTTGCGCCCATCGTGATGGACCGCAAAGGTGAATACCGCAAGGAACTGGATGATCTGAAAACGGCAGGTTTCATCCGCGCACGCGTTGACGGTGCCGTGCTCAATCTCGAGGACGGCATGCCGGAACTCAAACGGTATGAAAAACACACCATCGAAGCGGTGATAGACCGTATCGCCGTTGAGGAAAAAAATCTTTCACGCATCGTCGAGGCGATTGAACGGGCAACAGCGCTCACCAAAGGCCTTGCCGCCATATATATCGTACACGCCGAAAGCAAAACAAAAGAAACAAAAGGCAAAAAAGCCGGCGATAAGACCAAGATGCAGCTGCAGGCGGCCGAAAAAAAATTTTATCATCTGTTCACCACCGAGCGGTCATGCGCGAAGTGCGGCCACTCCATCCCCGCCATCGAACCGAATCTGTTCTCATTCAACAACCCCGCGGGTGCATGCCCGAGCTGCAGCGGTCTCGGCATCATCTATCACTTCAACGAGGAACTCATCGTCGGAGACAAGAATCTGTCCATGTATGACGGCGCGCTCAAATGTTTTGTGGATGATCACATAGCCTTCGATTACGACTACACGTTCGAGGATGTGGAAGCGCTGGCACGTCAGCATAAGATATCACTCAGAAAACCATGGAAGGAAATTCCGCTCGCCCACCGGAAGATACTGCTCTACGGCGGCGGAAAAGAGAACAGTGAGACAACCGGCATCGCCGAGCGGCTGAAATATCTGTATGAGACGTACCGCATACCGCACTATGAGAACTTTATGGAAGAGATCCCGTGCAAATCCTGCGGCGGAAGCAGACTGAACGGCGAGGCGCTGTCCGTGAAGTTCGACGGAAAGACCATAGCGGATTTTTCCGCCATGACCATCGACGAAGCGAAAAAATATTTCGACGGCGTAACGCTTGCCGGCAGTGCGCAAACGGTGGGTGAGCCGATTATAAAAGAGATACGCTATCGCCTCACCTTCCTCGAGCAGGTGGGGCTTACCTATCTCACCATAAACCGCGCGTCGCCGTCATTGTCCGGCGGCGAGTCGCAGCGCATACGCCTGGCGGCGCAGATCGGGAGCGGCCTTGAGGGCGTGCTCTATGTGCTTGATGAACCGTCCATCGGGCTGCATCAATCGGACAATAAAAAACTCCTCGCATCGCTTAAAACGCTCCGCGACAAACACAACACCGTCATCGTCGTGGAACATGACGAAGAGACGATACAGAGCGCTGATTATCTCGTTGACATCGGGCCGGGTGCGGGCGTAACCGGCGGCGAGATCGTCGGGATAGGATCGGTGGAGGACGTGAAGAACTCACCGGCGTCGATCACCGGGCGTTACCTTCGCGGCGATGACTGCATCAAAATACCGGAAAAACGGCGCGCCGGCAACGGCACTGCCGTCGTCATCCGCGATGCGCATCACAATAATCTCAACCATGTCGATGCGTCGTTCCCGCTCGGCACGTTCATCGCGGTGACCGGTGTTTCCGGTTCCGGAAAATCAACGCTCATCGACACGATACTCAAACGGGCGCTTTTCAAACGCATCTATAAAGCCCGGATGAAACCGGGAAAGCACGAGGCCGTTGAAGGCATCGAGCACATCGACAAGGTCATCGAAATTGACCAGTCTCCCATCGGCCGTACACCGCGGAGCAATCCGGCCACCTACACGAAGGTGCTCACGCCCATACGCGACCTCTTTGCCAACACGAACACCGCGAAGATGCGCGGCTACACGAAAAGCCGTTTCAGTTTCAACGTGGCCGGCGGACGATGCCCCACCTGCGAGGGCGCCGGCGTCGTATCGATGGAGATGCAGTTTCTCTCCGACGTGCTCGTGCCGTGTGAGGAATGCAACGGCAAGCGCTTCAACGCCGAAACACTCGACGTCGAGTTCAAGGGAAAAACCATCACCGATGTACTCGCCATGAGCGTGAACGAGGCGTACGATTTTTTCGAGAACATCCCGAGCATACGCCGCGTCCTTGAAACGCTCAGGGAGATAGGCCTCGGGTACATCGCGCTCGGACAGCCGTCGACAACACTTTCGGGCGGCGAGGCGCAGCGCATGAAGCTCGCGTCGGAGCTCTATAAAACGGCCACCGGAAAAACGCTGTATCTCCTTGATGAGCCGACGACCGGCCTTCACTTTGAGGATATTAAAAAGCTGCTGCACGCGCTTCAATCGCTCGTGGACAAGGGCAACACCGTCATCGTCATCGAACATAATCTCGACGTCATCAAATCCGCGGACCACATCATCGACCTCGGGCCCGGCGGCGGCAAACACGGCGGACGCATCATCGCAACCGGCACGCCGGAAGCGGTGGCGAAAGAAAAAGAGTCGCTTACCGGAAAAGAATTGAAAGCGGTGCTGTATCCGGATAAACGGACTGCCGCACAGTCGCAGCGTGACCGTTCCGTCAAAAAACAGAAAGAGATCATCACGGTCACCGGCGCTAAAAAGCACAATCTGAAGAATATATCGCTCACGATACCGAAAAACACGTTCACGGTGATCACCGGACTTTCCGGATCGGGAAAGACATCGCTCGCGTTCGACACGATTTTCAAGGAAGGCCAGCGCAGATTCGTCGAATCGCTCTCCACCTACGCGCGCCGTTTCCTCGGACGCTTCGAGAACACCGATGTGGACCGCATCGAGGGGCTTTCGCCGGCCATAGCTATTGACCAGAAAAACGTATCGCGTAATCCGCGCTCCACCGTCGCCACGGTCACCGAGATATATGATTATCTCAGACTGCTGTATGCGCGCATCGGCGTACCGTACTGCCCCGAATGCGGCACAAAACTCACGGCGCATTCGCCGTCGCTGCTCGGCAAGGAGATCGCAGCCGCGCATGCCGGAGAAAAATGCTACATCATCGCACCGCTCTATGACGCGGCGCTCAAACACCGGTTCGCCGTGCCGCAGGGAGAGATGGATGCGACGCATCTGAAGAAGATCATAGAGACAGCACGCACCGACAACTTCATGCGGCTTGTTATCGATAAAGATGAATATCTTATCGAAGACATCAATGACGCCGTAATCAAAAAGCTCTGTCCGTCGAACGGGTCCTGCGTACAGTTTGCCGGCATCGTTATTGACCGCATTATACCCGAGGTATCAAAAGCGGCGCGTATCGCCGAGGCGCTCACGCAGGCTTTCTCGTACAGCGAGGGTGTGGCGCTCATCCGCGTGGGTTCGCGCGCGGAATACGTCACGAAATTCCCCGCCTGTCTCACGCACGGCATATTATTCGATGAAGAAGTGACGCCGCGCCATTTCTCGTTCAACTCGCACTGGGGCCAGTGCCCGGCGTGCAAAGGCATCGGCAGTTCGATGAATTTCGACCCGTCAAAGGTCATCATCGACGGGTCGAAACCGTTCTTCGCGGGTGCGCTCCACGAACGGCTGCACCGGTATTTCATCGAACCCGGCGGCTGGCTCCACGGGCCCATAGCGCGCCTCATGCGAACGCACCGGCTGCCGCAGAAGGCCTTGTACGAGACGCCGTTCATCGACCTGAGCGAAAAGATCAAAGATGTCATCTTCAACGGCGACGGCGTCAACGACGGCATGGCGCAGACCATGAGCAAGTGGTACAACTCGAACGACCTCATGAAAGAGGATTACAGCGAATATATCGATGATGTCATCACGCAATTCCTCACCGAGACGCCATGTCCGGAATGCAAAGGGATGCGGCTCACGCCGAAAATACTCGCGTTCCGCGTTGACGGCAGGAGCATCAGCGAAACGGCGAGAAAGACCGTTGCGGAGCTTGCCGCGATTTTCGGTACGCTTTCACAGAAGCTCAGCGATCGCGACAACATTATCGTCCGTGAAGTGATTCAGGAGATAGGCACGCGTGTCTCATTCCTCGAAAAAGTCGGGTTATCATACATCTCGCTTGACCGCAGATTCGCCACACTTTCCGGCGGTGAATCGCAGCGCATACGGCTTGCAAGCCAGCTCGGGAGCCGCCTTACCGGTGTGCTCTATGTGCTCGATGAACCCACGGTGGGTCTCCATCCGCGCGACACGGATAAACTCCTCGCAACGCTCAAGGAACTCCGCGACCTTAAGAACACACTCATCGTCGTTGAACACGACCGCGAGACCATCGATGCGGCCGACCACATCATCGATATGGGGCCGGCGGCGGGCGAACGCGGCGGCGAGGTGATGTTCAACGGCGGCCATGAGGCATTCGGCAAAGCGGATACGCTCACCGCGCGATACATGCGCGGCGATGAAACAATAGGTGCGCTCAGAACATTACGTCCCGGCAGCGGCAGCGCCATCGTCATACGCGGGGCGCGGCTCAACAATCTCAAAAACATCAACGCGCGCATACCGCTCAATACCATCACCACGGTTACCGGTGTCTCCGGAAGCGGCAAATCGTCGCTCGTTGTCGATACGATATACGCCGCCGTACGCGACGCGCTCAACCGGCGCACCGCCGCCCGCGACTACGACGCGCTTGAGGGGCTCATGCGGGACGGCAAGCCCGTCGTGCAGAACGTCATCCTCGTAGACCAGATGTCCATCGGCGGATCGATACGGAGTACGCTCGCGACGTATCTGAAAATATTCGACCGCATACGCGCCGTGTACGCGAAAACGGAACTTGCGCGCGTCAAAGGATACACCTCATCGCGCTTCACCTACAACGGCCATGAGGGCCGCTGCAAATCCTGCGACGGCAAAGGCATAAAAAAAATAACCATGCACTTTCTCTCGGACCTTGAAGTGGTCTGTGACGAGTGCAAAGGGAAACGCTACAACAGCGAAACGCTTGCGGTGACGTTCAAGGGGCGCTCCATCGCCGACGTGTTCGCCTTCACGGTGGATGAAGCCGCCGTGTTCTTCGAGAACCACCGGGGGATACGCGAATCGCTCACGCTCCTGTCGCAGGTTGGCCTGGGCTACGTGAAACTCGGCCAGCGTCTCGACACGCTTTCCGGCGGTGAACTCCAGCGCCTGAAACTCTCCCGGGAACTTGCGCGCGGCAAAAGTGATCATACGCTCTACGTACTCGACGAACCGACGACGGGGCTTCATTTCGACGACGTAAAAAAGCTCATCGCGGCGCTCGACCGGCTGGTGGACAACGGCAACAGCGTGCTCATGGTTGAACACAACCCTGATGTGATGCGGAACTCGGACCATCTCATCGATCTCGGCCCCGAAGGCGGCAACGGCGGCGGAACCATCGTCGCTGAAGGAACACCGGATGCGGTGAAGGCTCTGCGTAAGGGTTTCACCTGGAAGTATTTATAACGCGGGCTTGAATCTGCGCTATACACCGGCGGGAAGAGTCACCGTGAACTCGGTGAACTGCTGCGGCCTGCTGATGATATGAATATCGCCGCCCATGCTTTTTACGATGCCGTAGGCAATAGAAAGACCGAGACCGGTGCCGAAACCTTCGGGCTTGGTGGTGAAGAACGGCGTGAACAGACTGCGCTTCACCTCATCGGACATGCCGCAGCCATTATCACGAATGTTCATACGCACCATGCCGTCCGCGCATGAAGTACGTATCATAATCTCACCGGAATGACCGCGTTCGGACTCCATGCGTTCCTGAATGGCGTCTTTGGCGTTGGACAGGAGGTTGAGCACCACCTGCTCCATGCGAAACAGGTTTCCGCGTGAACGGGGCAGCGATTCATCGAGCGATTCGGCGATGCGCACATTGCTGTTGCCGAACTGCGCTCCGATCATGCTGAGCACATTCGTAACGGCATCATTCACACTGAACGAACCGCCGGCATCCTCATGCTGCTCGCGTGCGAACGTGCGCACCTGCTCCACAATTTTCGTGATGCGCGATATATATCCTTTCATTGACTCGATTTTTCCCGCAGCGAACGCGCTGTCGCCGGGTTTGAGCAGCATAAGATCGAGCGCCATGGACAGAGCCATGAGCGGCTGGTTGAGCTCGTGAGCGATACCGGTGGCGAGTACCCCGAGCGACTTGAGCTTCTCCGTCTGCATGAGCGCCACCTCATGCTTTCTGAGCGACTCGAGCGCATCGTAGCGTTCGACGATCTTCCACGCGGAATCCATAAGATGCGTGAGCGTTTTCACGTCCGCGTGTGTATAACCGCCCTTTTTATTTCCCATACCCGCGACCGCGACGATGTGTTCACCGCTCAATACCGGTACGGTGAGAAAATTCGAAAGCTTCACGTGCCCTTCCGGGTATCCGCGCTTTTGGGGATGCGGCGCATCAAAATCATTCACCACGATGGCTTTGCGCTGCCGAACCACCTCGCCCCATATTCCGGTCTTTTCAAGCTGATACAGCGTCTGCGGATTCATCACCGCGCATTCCTTCATCACCTCACGCGACCAGGTGTTGAGCGTGAATTCCTTTTTCTCTTCGGAGTAGTGATAGATATACCCTATGGTACTGCCGGTAAGCGCGAGTGATTCGTTGAGTGTGAAATCGAGCAGGTCCTGCATGTCTTTCGCGCGGTACTGCGATATGTTCCAGAGACACTGCAGCATCGCCTCGCTTTCACGGAGTGCTTTTTCCACAGAACGCTGTGTGAGGGCCACCGCAAGCGAATCCGCCATGCGCTCGAGCATCCCGATGAATTCCGCGGTAAACCGGTTCTTCCGGTGATCGTTGATTTGTATAAGGCCGATCGTTTCACCGCCGTTGCGCAGTGCCACCAGCGCCACCGATTCATACCCCTCGCCGTTGCAGCGATTGCGGGTTCGAGCCTGCCGCTCCGCATCCGTGGTGGTAGCGAGGAGCTCAGTCGTACCGTTCGACCAGAAACTGCCGCGCGTGGTAAAAAAGTTTTTTGACGGATCGAACCGTTCCTGAAGAACATTGCCGCACATGCAGTCAAGCACCGGATTACCGGCGCTGTCGCGCGTAAGCTGGCCGTTGATGTCGGGCGTGCAGAGCGAGCTTTCACACTTCACAAATTCGGACGGAAAACCGCGCGTTTCAAAATACGGATAATCGTCGCCTTCCTTAAGACGTACACCGACCGCTTCACAGCCGGACCATTCCTTCAAATACATCGTGACCGCCTGGATGAGCTCGTGTTTGCCGTTCCGCGCGTTGATAAGCTTGAGCATCGATATTGTCGCTTCACGTTCGCGTTCATTCTGTTTCAGCGAGGTGATGTCGTTGAATATGACGGCGAACGTTCCGCGCTTGGGCGAGTACGCCCTGACATCGTAGTATCGGTCGAGTGCGCCGGAAAAGTCCTCGAACTGTATCGGCTCGCCGGTCAGCGCAACGCGGCCGTATCTCTCAATCCACACCGCTTCGGTAGCCGGCATGACTTCCCGCACGGTCTTTCCGATGATATCCGCGCGCTTCAAGCCGGTCATACGTTCAAACGCATCATTGACGGCGAGAAAACGGTAATCCGTCGGCGTGCCGTCGACATCGCAGATGATCTCGTGCAGCGCGAACCCCGCACGCATTTCGCTGAACAGATGGCGGTATTGTTCTTCACTTTTTGTCACCGATTCCTGCATGTGGTATTCATCGGTGACGTCACGGAACACCAGCACGGTCCCGATGATGTCGCCCCGCTCACTGCGGATGGGAGCCGCGCTGTCGGCAATCTGACGTTCCGTTCCGTCGCGGGCGATGAGCGCCGTGTGATTCGCAAGCCCGACGATAATCCCCTCCGTGAGCACGCGGAATACCGGATTCGCCGCCGGACGGCGCGTCTGCGCGTTGACGATGTTGAAAATCTCGGATAGACCGCGGCCGAATGCGTCGCGGGTTTTCCAGCCGGTGAGCGTTTCGGCGACATTATTCAGCGATATCACATTGCCGGACGCGTCGGTGGCGATGACACCGTCGCCGATCGAGCGAAGCGTCGCCGATAGCCGCGCCTCGCTTTCCTGCAGTTTTCGCCCGGCCCTGCGCGATACGGCGAAACTAACCGCGGTGAGTATGGCTACGGAAATGATCGCGACAAGCGAATCGATGATAACACGGTTTTCCCGCACCAGCCCCGCGCCGAACGTAAGGACGAACCAGCCGCTCACCATGATGACAACGGTTATGGCGGGAACGACATACCGCATGAACGACGCGAATACGGATGTGCCGGTTATCAGTCTGGAAAACAGCGCATCGGGCATGATGAAGAGCAGCGCGGCCGCGAGCGCAAAAAACATGAGCGCACTGGCGAAAGGCACGGGGATGAATGTCCCGCCGTACAGGAGCGGGGCACCGTACCAGTAACCGGTGAGTATGACGGATACGGCGACGAGAATGACCATGCCGATGGTATCGCCGATCTGCCGTATGCGCCTTTCCGCCGGGAAGAGACCGGTGAGCACGAGCGCGGCATCCGCGAGAATAAAAAAGACCATTCCGATCGGCGACATACGCCCTATCTTAACGCCGAGAAAAACATCCGGCACGGCTACAATAAGATTCTCGATGTCAACCGGAATATGCGCAAGCCATACACCGAGGAGCGTGAATGCAACAAGACCCGCGGTGCCGGCGCATACGGATGCCGCGACGCGGAACGCCGTTTTCCTGGACTGCAGCAGCAATATGGCGAATGACGTCAGGAGGCCGCATATTGCTGCAACCGGAGGCATGGGCGTGGAGTTCGACAGTAACCGCAGCTGCATGGAAGTTCCGGTGATCCACGACATAAGCACTGCGATGCAAAAAAGCATCATCATAACTGCAGATGCCGGCGCAGCAATCCGAACAACAGCGTTTTTAAACTTCATGCGGGTGATTATATATCGCATGAGCCCAAAAAACAAACAATCGCGCTGCATGGGCCATTCGTTTGAAATGCAATAGAACGCCGACAAGTAAAGCGGGACAAAATACTTGACACATACCGGTGATGCGGTACAATATCGCATAATGATATGTCCGTACGAAATCCAAATACATATCGCTGCAGATCATGGACGCTGATTCATCCGCAGACAGGCAGACAAATCCCGAGGAGATAGTCAGCGCCGTAACACATGGTATCGGTGCGGCGTTTTCCATAGTAGGGCTTGTACTGCTGGTATCCATCGCCGCAAAAAAAGGCGATGCCTGGCGTATAACCTCGTTCTCGATATACGGCGCGACTCTTATTCTGCTCTATATGATGTCAATGCTCTTCCACGCGATATCCGGACCCGCCAAACGATTTTTCCAGTTCATGGACGGTGCGGCGGTATACCTCCTGATTGCCGGCACCTACACCCCGGTGGCGCTCATTTTTCTGCGCGGCGTATGGGGATGGTCGATGCTCGGCATCATCTGGGGGCTGGCCATTATCGGGATATTATTGAAAATATTTTCCGTCGGGAAATTCAACGTCGTCACCACCATCGTGTATGTCATCATGGGATGGCTTATCGTCATCGCCGTTAAACCGCTGATGAGTGCCGCGCCGAGAGAACTCCTCGTGTGGATAGTTGTCGGCGGCACATGCTATACCATGGGAGTGGTTTTTTATCTTTTGAAAAAAATGCCGTTCCATCATCCCGTCTGGCACCTGTTCGTACTCGGCGGGAGCGTCTGCCACTTTCTGGGATTTTTATGGTACGGGATGGGCTGAGCGCGGATTATATCCCGAGATACGCTCGTTTGACATCCTCGTTCCCGGCAAGACGTTTCGCGTCGTCGGCGAGCACGATGCGTCCCGTTTCAAGGACATAGCCGCGTCCGGCGACTTTCAGCGCCATGTGCGCATTCTGCTCCACGAGCAGTATCGTCACCCGCCGTTCGGTGTTTATCCGTCTGATGATATCGAATATCTGCTGTACGATAATCGGCGCAAGACCGAGTGACGGCTCGTCAAGGAGCAGAAGTCTCGGACTTCCCATGAGCGCACGCGATATCGCCAGCATCTGCTGTTCACCGCCGGAAAGTGTTCCGCCGGGCTGTCGGCGACGCTCGGCGAGTATCGGGAAAAGCGCGTAGAGCTCATCCATAGACGCCCGCACGTTCGCGCCGCGCCTGAGATGCGCGCCCATCGACAGATTTTCCTCAACGCTCATCTCGGCGAATATGCGCCGTCCTTCGGGAACGAGCGATATGCCCTGCGCGACGATGCCGTCCGCGGAGCTGTTGGTGATGTCGCGTCTGCAGAACCGTATACGCCCCGCACCGGCGCAAATGATGCCGGCTATGGTAAAAAGCAGCGTCGATTTTCCCGCTCCGTTCGCCCCGATGAGCGAGACGATCTCGCCTTCGTTCACCGTGAGCGTAACGCCCTTGAGCGCCTTCACCGAACCGTAGGATGCTTCCAGGCCTTCTATCTCAAGCATCGGCCGCCTCCCCGAGATACGCCTCGATGACACCGCGATTATGACGTATTTCTTCCGGCCGTCCCTCGGCGATTATCCTGCCGTAATCCATCACCAGAATGCGCTCCGACAGCCGCATGACAAGATTCATATCGTGTTCGATGAGAAGAACAGCAAGCCCGTGCCGCTCACGGATGCAGAGAATAAGATCGTCAAGCTCGCGCGTTTCCTGCGGATTCATGCCGGCGGCCGGTTCGTCGAGGAGCAGCAGGAACGGCTTTGCCGCAAGCGCGCGCGCTATCTCAAGACGCCGCTGCGCGCCGTACGGAAGATTTTTTGCCGCCTCATTACAGTACCGCTCGATACCGATTTCAACAAGGAGCCGGTACGATTCCTCGAGCACTGCTTTTTCTTCACGCCGTACGTGCGGCGATCCGAGCACGGCGCCGGCGATGGTTCCGCGCATATGTCCGTCCATGCCTATCATCACGTTTTCAAGCGCCGTCATCCCGCCGAAAAGCCTGATGTTCTGAAATGTCCGCGCAATGCCGCTCCGGGTAATCGCATCCGGCGTCCGGCGTGTGATCACCTTCGGCTCTTTATCACCCGGGCGATGCACGCTGATTATACCGTGTGTGGGCTGATACAGTCCGCTCACGCAATTGAACACACTGGTCTTGCCTGCGCCGTTCGGTCCGATAAGCGCGGCAATCTCTTTTTCACGGACGGTGAAACTCACCTCGTCGACGGCATGAATGCCCCCGAAATGGAGCGCAAGACCGGTCACTGAAAGTATATCAGTCATCAACCCGCTCCGCTTCATTATTGTGACGGTACTGCATACGCCGCGCGGGTATCAATCCGCCGGGACGGAATATCATGACCGCAACGAGGAGCGCCCCGTAGATGAGGAGGCGATACTGCGCGAACGCGCGGAGATATTCGGGGAGCAGTGTCATCACGAGCGCGGCGATGATGACACCGGGTACCGAACCGATGCCGCCGAGCACCACGATACCGAGCACGATGAGCGACTCCCAGATGGTGAAACTCGCCGGATTGATGAACTGTGTCTTTGCGGCGAACAGCACGCCCGCAAATCCCGCCCATGCCGCACCTGCAACGAAGGCGAGCAGTTTTATGCGTGGTACGTTGATACCCATCGCCTGACAGGCGAGTTCATCCTCACGCATCGCCACCCACGACCGTCCCAGCCGTGAATGTTCAAGACGGCGTATCACCACAATCGTCATGAGCGCAAGCGCGAGCGCGATATAAAAGACGAGGCGGCTCGAATCGGCTATCGGCAGCGTCATACCGAAGAGCGCGGGACGGGGAATGTCGGCAATACCGCTCGGACCGAACGTCACTTCGCCCCAATTCTCAAGCACAAGCCGCATGATTTCGGCGAACGCAAGCGTCACGATGGCGAGGTAATCCCCTTTGAGCCTGAGCAGCGGCAGCGCGATAAGCGCCGCGAGCGCCATGCTCACGATGCCCCCGAGCGGGAGCGCACACCAGAAATCGAGTTTGTAATGATGATTGAGGAGCGCATAGGTATATGCGCCCGCCGCATAAAAGGCTACGTAGCCGAGATTAAGCTGTCCGCCGAAACCCACGACGATGTTGAGTCCCAGGCCGAGCATGACATAGATAAGCGCCGTACTCATGATGTCGGTCTGATACATCGGCATTACCCAGGGGAAAACGGCAGCGGCGATGATGATGCACCCCGTGAGCGAACGTGACGCGACGGGGTTCTCATGAAGCCGCTGACGCAGCGCATCGAGCACCGGCGTCCGTGTTTCCTCGCGTCTCCGTGCAAGCAGCGTATTCCAGAGCAGCGACAGCGGCAGCGCCGCCGCGAACACGATGAGGAGCATGAACGGGCGCAGCGACGCCGTTCGCTCCACCGCATCCGCCTTGAAAAGAACGAACGGTATCGCCAGAAGCGTAAGCCATACGGCTGCCGCGATCGCGCGGACAATAACGTTCCGCCGCATCTATACCTTCTCCTTGACGTTGCGGCCAAGAAGCCCTGCAGGCTTGATGACCAGTATCAGGATGAGCAGAATGAAGGCGAACGCATCCTCATAATCGCTTGAGATGTAACCGCTCGCAAAGCTTTCGGTGGCTCCGAGTATAAAACTGCCGAGCACCGCGCCGGGAATGGAGCCGATGCCTCCCAGCACCGCGGCGACGAACGCCTTGATTCCCGCGATGAGTCCTATCGTAAAATTAATCTGCCCCGTATGCGCGCTGATGAGCGTTCCGCCGAGTGCCGCTATCGCCGAACCCACGGCGAACGTAAACGCGATCACGCGATTGACATTCACGCCGCAGAGCATGGCCATCGTACGGTCTTCGGCCGTCGCGCGCATTGCCCTGCCGAGTTTCGTTTTGCGCACAAGTACCGTGAAAACACCCATCGCGGCCGCCGTCACCGCGAGGATGACGAGCTGCGTGCTGTTGATAATCTGCTTCACCGGCGCCAGGAACGGAAACTCGGGTACGATCTGCGGGAACGGGATGAAATTCGCCGTCTGCGTGAGCATGACGTAGTTCTGCAGAAAGAGCGACATGCCGATGGCGCTGATGAGCGGAGCGAGCCGCGGGGCGCTGCGCAGCGGACGGTATGCGATGCTATCAACACTCACGCCGTAACAGGCGGCAACCAGCACCGCAAGCGTCAGCGCGAGAAAAAAGACCGCGGGCGCGGGAAGTGCAAACTGGTTCATCACCGTAGCCGCGATGAGCGCGGTGAACGCGCCTATCATGTATATTTCGCCGTGCGCGAAATTGATGAGCCGGATAATACCGTACACCATGGTGTAGCCGAGGGCGAGGAGCGCATAGATACTGCCGCGCGTAAGCCCCCCGATGCATAGTCCGAAAAAGTAGTCCATCAGCCGGTAGCCGTTACGCCGAATCCGCTACTTCAATTCCACGTACGCGCCCTTGACCACCTGATACATGGAAAAACCGACACCGATGGCATCGCCTTGTTTGTCGAACGAGATCTTCCCGAGCGGCGTGTCTACGTACTCGCCTCTGAGCGCAGCACTGACCCCGTCATAGGATATCGTTTTCGCCTTGTCGATGGCATTGACGAGCGCCGTCATTGCGGCATAGGCGTTGAGATAGAACGCTCCGGCCTCGTCACCGTACGTCTTTTTGTGCTCGGCAAATGCCTGCACGGCCAATGGATTCTTCGTCGTGTCGCGCGGTCCGCTCGCGTACACACCCTCGGCGTACGTTCCCGCAACCTTGATGAAGGTATCGTACTTCACGCCGTCGTCGGAAATGAACGGTATTGTGACGCCGCGCTTACGCATCTGCGCGACGATCTTCGACGCCTCGGGATGATATCCGCCGAAGACGAGCGCATCGGCCTTCAAGTTCACGACCTTATTGATGATCGCCGTATAATCGACGGCGCCCGGCGTGACCCCTTCGAACAGCACCACATGGCCACGATCCTGCTCGGCAAAATAGCGTTTGACATATTCGGCGAACCCCTTGCCGTAATCGCCCTTATCGTGCAGCACGGCGATGCGGAAACAGTTCTTAAGATTGCGCGTGAACGATGTTACCAGCATCGCCTGCGCGTTATCGGGCGCAATGGTGCGGAAAAAATTCGGATACCGACCGCCGGTGAGATCCGGCGTTGTCGCCGACGGCGAGATGCAGATGATACCCGATGAACGGTAGATACCCACGGCGGATTTTGTCGCACCGGAACAGATATGTCCGATGACGGCGATCACTTTTTCTCCGGCTATCTTCGAGGCAACATTCGCGGCGATCTCCGGTTTGCATGAGTCATCCTCGGTGATCAGGCGTATCTTTCTGCCCTTGATGCCGCCCGCATCGTTGACCTTTTTTGCTATAATTTCGCACGCCTTGCGTGTGGGAATACCATACGACGCGAGGTCGCCCGAGAATGCGCCGACGACGCCGATTTTTATCTCATCCGCCGCGCATAGCGCCGACGCACAAATCACGAGACACAGAACGATCGCTTTCATACATGCTCCTTACGGATATTCCAGACGATGCAGTACGCCGCACCGTTGTTTATGCCGCATCATTATACCGTATGCACTTAAAAAAGGAAGATTCTGCACCATAGATTCGGAAACGGATCGGCCATACGATTATTACAGCGCAGCAAATCGCGACCGGATGGCGCTTTTATTTTGTCGCTTTGAACAGCGCCTCAATCGTTTCCGGTTTGAGCACCGCGTTATAGATACGCACGTCTTCGAGACACCCCTTGAAATAAGCGGCGGTCTGCGTCGGAAACGTACCGAACGTCAGCGTACCGCCTTTCGATTCAATAGTGCCGTCCTTATAATTCTGTTTTTCAAACACCGGTTTCCCGTTGATGTACAGCGCCAGATATCCTTTCTGTTTGTCGTAGACGCCGACAACATGATAGTAGGCATCGATATCATATCCGGCATCCGAAACGCAAATCTGTTCCGCCACTTCGCTGCCGACGCTGAAATAGAACTTCTTCTCCTGATACCAGAATCCCCAGCCGCTTGAATGCGTCGTGTTCAGAAAACGCCCCATGATATTGCCGTCGGTGAGCGACTGCGGCTTAACCCAGAACGATATTGATATTGTTCGGGCAATACGGAGTGAAATTCCACTGCCGAAGCTCAGGGAATTACCGGAACCGTCGAAATAATATGCACCGTCCGCATTTCCCAAATGATCGACGGCATAGCTTGCTGCCGTACCGGAACGGATATCGCCGTGATTATTATTGCCGCTGTCGTCATAGTAATCGCCGGCAAGCGTATAATATGCGGCAAGACCTTCAATCTGGTTCTTTACGCTGAACTCATCCACCGCGCTGACGGTCAGCGGGCTTATCATAATCGCTGCGATCAGAACAACACGCGATAGCATAGTCATACGGGATATCCTTTAAGTTGCAGTTGGCTGACAGTTTAATACAATTATGCCGGACTTGTCAAGAAATAAGCTATTCCGGCTTTCCGCTGACCGTACTGAAGCTATTTTCCGAGGATCTCGACATCCTCGGTGCTCTTCGCCTCGAACGTGAACACGCCGTTCACCGCGTGCACCTGGATATGGTCTTTATCTTTGATGGTGTTCCGCAGAATTTCGTTGGATACATTATCCTCGATTTCCCGCTGTATGGTGCGGCGAAGCGAACGGGCGCCGTATTTCTTGTCATACCCTTTGGTGACGAGCAGCTCCTTCGCTTCTTCGGTAAGCGTGAGCGTGATCTGCTTCTGCGACAGCACGGAGCGCACCTCGTCAAGCATGATATCGACGATTGCCTTCACATGCTCGCGTTCCAGCGTGTGGAAAACAACCACGTCGTCGACACGGTTGATGAATTCGGGATTGAACACCTGCTTCACTTCATCCATGGCGATGCTTTTAATCTCCTCGAACGAACGACCTATGTCCTCGTTCGTGAAACCGAAACTCGCGCCCTTTGCCATGTCGCGCGCACCCACGTTACTCGTCATGATGATGATGGTATTGCTGAAGTCAACACGGTGTCCGAGATTGTCGGTGAGCTGGCCTTCCTCGAGCACCTGCAGCAGGATGTTGAAAATATCCGGATGCGCTTTTTCAATCTCGTCGAAAAGCACAACCGCATACGGACGACGCCGTATCTTTTCGGTAAGGTCGCCGCCCTCATCGTAACCCACGTATCCCGGAGGCGCCCCGATGAGCCGTGACACAGCGTGCTTTTCCATAAACTCGCTCATATCGATGCGAATGAGCGCCTCACTGTCGCCGAACATGAAATCGGCGAGTGTTTTCGCGAGCGCCGTTTTTCCCACGCCGGTGGGACCCAGAAAGATAAACGAGCCCATCGGACGGCGATGATTTTTAAGCCCCGCGCGGGTGCGCCGTATCGCCCGTGAAATGGCGCGTATCGCCTCGTCCTGACCGATGATGGCCTTGTGCAGCTCCTCTTCCATGCGTACGAGCTTCTCGCTCTCGCTGCCGGAAATCTTGCTCAGCGGAATGCCGGTAATCTCCGAGACAACACGAAGGATATCCTCGACATCCACCACCGACGCCACCTTCTCCCTGCTGTCGCGCCAGTCGCGTTCGGCGTCGGTAAACTTTTCCTTCATCTTTTTGATTTCATCGCGGACCTGTGCCGCTTCCTCATATTTCTGTTTCGATACGAGCTTCTCTTTCTTCTTGGTAAGCTCATCTATATTTTTGGTGAATTCCTTGAAATCCTTGGGGCGTGTGGTATTGATAAGCCGCGCGCGGGCGCCCGCCTCGTCGATGAGGTCGATGGCCTTGTCCGGCAGATGCCGTTCCACGATATAGCGTTTGGAAAGGAGCGCCGCCTGCCGGAGTGCTTCATCGGTATATTTCACCTTATGGTGATCTTCATAGCGCGAACGGATGCCTTCCAGTATGGCTATGGTATCCTCGACGCTCGGTTCGGCAATGATGATCGGCTGAAACCTGCGGACGAGCGCGGTATCTTTTTCGATGTATTTCTTGTATTCGTTGAGCGTTGTCGCGCCCACGCACTGGAGTTCCCCGCGTGCCAGCGCAGGCTTCAGCATATTCGCGGCGTCCATAGCGCCTTCCGCACCGCCGGCACCGATGATTGTATGAAGCTCATCGATGAAGACGATGACATTGTTCGAGCGGCGAATTTCGGCCATCACGTTCTTGAGGCGCTCCTCGAACTCGCCGCGGTATTTTGTCCCGGCAACGATTGACGCGAGATCGAGCACGAGCACACGGCGGTTGAGCAGTATGTCCGGCACCTCGTTCTCGATGATGCGCTGCGCGAGTCCCTCGACGATGGCGCTTTTGCCCACGCCTGGTTCGCCGATGAGGACGGGGTTGTTCTTCTTTCTGCGCGATAGTATCTGCACGACGCGCGTCACTTCCTTTTCCCTGCCCACGACATTATCGAGCGCGTGTTCGCGTGCGAGCTTGGTGAGATCGCGGCTGAATTGATCGAGCGCCGGCGTGCGGTTCTTCTTCGCCTCGTCGGCCTCTTCATTGACGGGCACTTTGCCGAGCCCGAGCATTTTCATTATCTCCTGCCGGAGCGTGTCGATCTCGAAACCGAGCGCGGTCATCACATTGAACGCGGTGTTCTGCCCCTCGCGCATGATGCCGAGGAGGAGATGCTCCGTGCCGATGCAGTTATGATTGAGCGCCCGCGCCTCGTCCGCCGCGCGGCTGATGAGACGCTGCACCCGCTGGGACGTCGGAACATTGCCGAGTATTTTCGTGTTGGTGGCATGGGTGGCGATGTTGTTCTCAATCTCGGATCTGAGTTTTTCCGGATCGAGCTTGAGCTTCATGAGCACGCGCGCGGCAAGCCCCTCACCCTCGCGGATGAGACCGAGCAGCACGTGCTCGGGGGTCACCATATCGTGGTTCAGGCGTTTCGCCTCTTCCTGCGCGTGGAATTCAAGCACTTTTTTTGCGCGCATGGTGAGATGAAATTGGAACATACATTTTCCTCGCAGCGTCTGATGTAGTGTAATTGTAATAAATATTAACTTTTTGTCAACGAAACATACGGCAGCGCCCATGGTCCCGTCACGGCGAAAACGTCCGTCAATTCGTCAGCGCGGTGTTCAGGTGAAGGTTTTCCTGCTTGAATCCGATGGAAGGATACGCCTTGAGTGTGATGAAAAACGATACCGTTTTGTCCCAGTAGGTTCCTTTCACCGAACCGGTCACCCCGAGCTCCGAAAGCGAGCGCGGCGCTATCTGCAGCGAAGCGCCGTACAGCCAGCCGTCGACCTCATGCGACAGCCCCATCGCGATCTGCTGCAGTTTGAAATTCGAACGCACCCGCTTCGCATTGTTGAAAAAGTTAATCGAATTCAGAAGATCGATGAACGGATTTTCGACCTCGATGCCGCGGGCCTTTGCATAGTCCGCATAATCGGGGAGATATGCATACAGGTGACGGTTGATGGAAGACGCCTGCAGGTAGAATGTGATGAATTCAGGAAACCGTATATCCATCGTGAACGACGCCGAGAATGAACTGGCATAAAAATTGATGAAGTCATAGTTGATATTCGCGTTCACGGCGGCGGCGAACAGGCGTCCGTCATTTGTCTTTTCGGATGCATACGGAATGAAAAGCGCAAGCGCCTCCTGCAGCGGCAGTTTCACCGAGGTGCCTGCCGAGACGGTGTTCGCATACAGCGTATTGTTCACGATATTATATCCCAGAGTGTATGCTGCGGAGAACAGCGGATGTGTCAGCGTGGCCTGGCCGTTCACCGATGTCAGGGATATCCGCGACGGGTCATACGTCAGCTGTGCGTATGCCGCGTTGCTGTAGTAATACGGGATGCGCAGGTCATATCCGCTCTGCGCCGTGAGCGACATGCCGGCGTCAAGATCCTTGATATAGAACAGACCGTACCCCGTGAAACCGGTCTCGATATTCGCGCTCACCTGATGCATGCGGAATCCGCCGTACGGCTCATTGGGTTCGTATTCGCCTATCTTGTAATCTATGGAGTAATAGACCGAGCCCGAAAGCCGCGGTGTGATATAGCGCGCGACATTGCTCACCAGATCCGGCGGCAGGAACAGCGAGAGCGCATGCGTTGATGCCGTTGTCGTGTAGGTGTTTTTCCGGTCGATGATCAGGTCGTTGATAAGCGGATTTGCGGTGTTCTGCCGCTGGAAGGCTACGGAAAGCGACGGCGTATAGTTCAGGAACGGAAGCGAGAAACCGCGGCTGAGCGACCCGTTCCCGCCGATGACATCGCGCTCGCTCAGGACAGCGTTCAGTTCGCTCGCGAGCGCAGGATTGTTGGAGAACGCTATCATAGGTTTTTCCGCATACAGTATCGTATGCGAATACTGCACGCCGAAATTATAGCCGATATTGAACGCCGTCTGGTTGGTATTCGTCTGCCGGTCGATGACGCCGCCGTAGCTGAAGGCGATACTCGGCAGGAGCAGGGCGCCGGGTTTGAATTTATAGTCATCGTTATTGATGCTGTCAGGCGCTGAAAGATTGCGCACGCGCGTCTCGGTGTAGGCGGCATTGAGCGAGAACGAATGCGTCGAACCGCGGTTGAGAAATGATACCGTGTGCGGCACGCCCGACTCCGTATCATACTCGCTCCGGTTGACGTTCTCGCTTGCCATCTGATACTGCAGCGACTGGAACTGGCGGAACAGATCGAACACCGGTTTTTTACGCTCGTAATCGTTGCGGAAGTAGAGGTCGCTCATGAGCGCGGTATTCCATCTGAGCGACGTCTCTTCCGGGCCGTTGCGGTTGAGATACAGCGTTCCGTCCGCCGCCACCTTGTACCGGTATGATAGCGGCGAACTCACCGTGCTGTTCGTGGGGAAATAATTGACCAGGCGCGACAGGCCGAAATCGCTGTTGGGCGAAAAGAACGTATACGCCTTGCGCGATAGTGCGTTCATCAGATTGAAATGAAGTGCATACGCAGGCCCATTCAGCGAGAGTTCATCGCCCGCAAAAAGACCCAGTTTCTGATACAGGTCGAAGCGCAGATGATGCGGCAGCGAGAGAAACGAGATATCTTTCGAGTTCTGCACATACAGCCCTTCGCGCAGCGACGAACCGAATGAGGAGTGGATGCCGGTACCCCAGTAATTCTGCACGAACAGCGGAAAATAAAAAAACGGCTGCGCACCCACCTGATACGCCATCCCCAGCGCCATGACCTTTTTCTGCTCCCAGATATAGGTCTTGTTGACGCTGAAAAAATATGACGGCGGAACCAGCGACGATGTTGTGAGCGCTGCATTGTCGGCGAAGAATCGCCCGTCGGTGAATTTGATGATGTCACTGTAGATGGTGATGCCCTGCTGTCTGAGGAATGACGTCCCTTTATGCAGCACGCCCACCTTTGTGGAACGGTTAAGCGAGAACCACACGCCGGTGATCATCTGTTCACCGTTGTCGATAGAGATGCCGTCAAACCCGAACACCTCATCGGATGTTACGCTGTAGATAATGGTGCCTGCGGTGATGGTGAAATCATATATCTTCAGTTTCACCGAACCGACGATGCGGATGAGTTCCTCCTCCGTCGCCCCGGTACGCACCGTATAGCGTTCAACATTATCCGCGCCGATAAGCCGTATGCCGCCGCCCTCAAGCACGCGTTTGCTCCGCGGCTGCTCGGCAAGACTTCCCTGTTCAACAACGGCGCTTGTATTCGTGCCGGTGACAAGCTCCAGTATTTTTTTCCGGATGATATCTTCGCTGTCCGCATCGAGCACGGGTATTTTGTACAGCCCCGCCACTTCGACAAGGTCCTTGCGCCGCATGATGTTCAGAAGCGCCACAAACGCCTGCGGCCGTTCCTCATCACGCGTCACGCCCGCGGGCGCATTGGTCTTGGATTTCTGTGCGGATACCGGCTGCGCCGCCTGTTTCGGCTGCTCCGGGAACGCCGGGATGGCGATAAGGATGATGAGTGCTGGAAGCAGCCAACGACAATACATGCCGGTATTCCTCGGCGCGCTAGTTCGCCTTTTGTTTGAGACGGAAAAATTTACGTTTGCCGACCTTGAGAATACGGTCACGTGAAAGGTCTATGACAGCGGCCGCGTCCTCTATCTTTTCGTCGTCAAGACGCACGCTGCCCTGCTCGAGATAGCGGCGAAGCTGCGAATTACTCTCCGACGGCAGTACCGATTTCAACGCGGCGAAAATCGCGATGCCGTTCTCAAGTGTGATATCCTCGATGTCGTCCGGAATGCCGCCGCCGGAAAAAATACGCGAGAATTCGGCTTCGGCCGCGTCGGCATCCTTCGCGCTGTGATACATGCCCACGACCGTTTTCGCAAGCAGCACCTTCACGTCGCGCGGATTCTTGCCGGCGGTCATCTCCTGCGCATGTCGTTCGATGTCGGTCATCGGCAGGTCAGTAAGCAGCTCCATATACCGGGTAATCAGATGGTCGGGGATGCTCATAAGCTTGCCGAACATGTCCTTCGGGCTCTCGTTGATGCCCACATAGTTGCCGAGGCTTTTTGACATCTTCTCGACGCCGTCAAGGCCCTCCAGTATGGGCATGGTAACGATGACCTGCGGCTCAAGTCCGTATTCGCGCATAAGCTCGCGTCCGACGAGCAGATTGAATTTCTGGTCCGTCCCGCCGAGTTCGACATCCGCATTGAGCGCCACCGAATCGTATCCCTGCACGAGCGGATACATGAACTCAAGCATGGCAATGGGCTTGCCTTCCTTGTAGCGTTTCGTGAAGTCGTCGCGCTCGAGCATGCGTGCCACCGTGTAGCGCGATGTGAGCGAGAGTACATCGGAAAATTTCATCCGCTCGCACCAGTGTGAGTTGAACTCGATGACGGTCGTCTCTTTATCGAGTATCTTGTATACCTGTTCCTTGTATGTCTCGGCGTTGAGGAGCACATCCTCACGCGAGAGCTGCCGGCGCGTCTTCGAACGGCCGCTCGGGTCGCCGATCATGCCGGTGAAGTCGCCGATGAGGAAGACCACCTTGTGACCGAGTTCCTGAAAATGCCGCATCTTGCGCAGGAGCACGCTGTGCCCGAGATGAATGTCCGGCGCCGTGGGGTCGAATCCCGCCTTGATGACCAGCGGCTTCCCCGTTTTTTTCGATTTTACCAGTTTCGCGACAAGTTCATCCTCGGAGATTATCTCGGCGCAACCGCGTTGTATTTTTGCTACCGCTTCGCGTATTGTCGGATCAAGTTCTTCCATGTGCAGTCCTTTGTGGTGTAACACCGCCGCCCGCATTTATTAATCTGAATGCTTTTGTACAATGTACAGCGTTTCTGCAGTGTTGAGGCATTATAGCAAACAATGAGAAAAACGCAAACAAATCACGATAAACACCGCCCGCATCACGCGGCTTTTGCGCTTTTTTATATCGCCCGAATCAGTTCCTGCCGGTATCAACAGCAATCATCCGTTGTTCAAGCCGGCCAGCAGCATCTCCCGGTCACGCGGCAGACGTCCTTCAAGCGGAATATAATTCGACGCATGGTTCGCGCGGAATATCGTCGTACAATTCACTCCGGCGATGAACTCACGCAGCTCACGCCGGTGATCATCGGGGGTATACGCTGCAAAATCGTTCTCCCGGAGAAGATCAATGCCGTCATGCATGAGCGCAAGCATGTTGGTGTATGTCGGCGCAATATCGTTTACGACAGCGGCGCTTGCACGCGCATGCTCGTGCGAACGTGAACGTCCGCCGAGACCGACGATGAGCGTCACCGATAGACGAAGGCCGGCATTCATCACGCGCTTTGCCTGCGTAATCATCTCCCGCGGGGACGAGTTCTTGTTCATACGCGCAAGCGTTTCCGCATCACCCGACTCTATGCCGAGATACAGTACCCGCATGCCGGCGTTTTTCAAGGCGCAGAGGTCATCATCGTTTTTATTTTTTATTGATAGTGCCGAGGCATATGAGGCGAATCGACGGACCGACGGAAAGCGGTCCCGGATAATGCTCATCGCTGAAAGAATGTCGTTTGTATCCGCCATGAGCGAATCGCCGTCGGCAAGGAATGCCCGTTCGATATCCGATGGATAATACCGTTGAAGCTCGTCACCGTGGCGGATGAACTCGTCCGCGGCACGGACACGGTAGCGCTTCATCGAATACATGGCGCAGAAACGGCACCGGTTATTCGGGCACCCTATCGTCAGCTGCGCGATAAGCGAGTTCGCTTCTGCGGGCGGACGGAACAGCGGGGTCTCATATGTTTCCATCAGAACAGTATATCAGAAAACAACAATGCGCCAAGACGGATTGCAGTATGCAGTGACTCAGACCGTAATCGGTTTAGAACTTCGTGCTGACCAGAAACGCATTCGGCGACACGCGAACGCTGAATACGCCGGAAGTGATGGCTGCAGCAACACATACGCCCGCGCCGATTGCCAGTGCGGGTATCAGTGTCTTTCCTTCATTCTGCCACTTGGCGAAATCCGTGCGGTAACTATCCCATATGACCGTATTCCAGTTCGTCTCGGCAGAAATGGGCTTCACCGGTTCAAACACCGTCTGATGCATGATCGCATAGGTACCGGCGCCGAGAGCCGCAGTACCGAAAAGCGCCGCGCCCCAGAAGAGAAGCGTGCTCATGCCGACATCGCCCGGTGTCAGTTCCCATGTCTGCGTACCGCCGTCATTCTTGATGCGAAAACTGATACCCGTATTGATAGGGTTCTGGACATTCTGCTGTGCGAAACGAAACACATATGTATCGTCCTTGGTTCCGGACATAACATATATCTTTCCCGGAGCCGGATCAACTGCAAGACGGTCGTTATAATTCTCACTCACATATGTCCCCGCTCCGGCGCCTCCGGTCACTGTAGTGTACGTTTTGCTGATAACTTCACGAAAATACACCGAAATCTTTTCGCTTTCGTCCTTCGCGCGGACAATGATGCGTGTAACATCAGAACCTTCCAGCATCGCTTCGGAAGAAACGCCCGCTTTGAGCTGTATCACACCTTCACTATTCGTAACGGGAACACCGTTCTTCATCTGGAAGTATTTTTCACCGAAATTCTGGGTAAAGCTCGGATACCGGACGAAATAGGCTTCTTTGACATCAACGCGCGTCGCCGTAATGCCGCTGGGGGCTTTTCCGCCGCCTTGTGCGAACGAAAGAAACGAACATGCCATGGCGATACTCAATACCGTGATTGTTCTCATCGATGCCTCCGATATACTAGTAATAGTATAAAGTATATTCCCTTTCCCGGCAATCGTCTACACACTCCATTGTGCACCCGCTCGGCCGCCCCCCTTCCCGTTCTATATCGCAAAAGGAATATCTTCAAAAGATATCTTCTGACCTTTTATATGTATCGATGTTGCCGCAAGTGCATGACACATCCGGATAAACGTTGTAACAGCAAGATCTATCTGCATCCGTTCGATCAGCCCGACCGTATTACGATGCACTCCCGATATCAGCGCAAGCGCTTGCCGGCTATAACCTAATAATCTACAGCGATAACATATGCAGACGGCAATCGGGGCAATCACGCTCTTACGGAAAAGAAATGTTTCTCCTCCGCCGTATCGTCACTCTATTTCAGCGGATATGTCTTCCGCTGCCATTCGAATATGGACGGCACCGCGGGTACGGGACGCGGGGCGATTTCATACGGAAACACCGCATTACCGCTGTCAACGAACGGTTTCGCCCGTCCGCCGATGGCAGGCGCTGCGGCACCGTAGAATTTGTTATCCCTGAATTCGCTGCCGATGCAATCCGGATCGTTGAGCAGGATAGCCGGATTCTGCGCGCCCTTAAGACAGAACACATTTCCGGTAACGATATGGTCGAAGCTCGCCATACGGAAATAGATGCCGCGCCCCTTCTCAACCAGGAAACGGTTGTACAGGATAATCCAGTTCTCGTTCATGCCCTTGATCTGCATGCCGTCCTTCGGCGACGACGTGTCGCAGTTGTATATCACGTTGCGCGGGCCGATGGGGCCGTGCGCGTCGTCCTCCGGCGGTGTGGCGAACATGCCGAAACCGTAGTCGCCGTCCTTGCCGTCGGGCTGTATCACGCAGTTCTCGAAAAGATTTTCATGCGACCAGCCGCAATGCCACTGCGCGTCGCTGCCGTGGAACGTGGAATTGCGAATCACCGTTCCGGCGCACGCCCAGTTGAGGTTCGGTCCGTGACGCAGCTCGAAGGATTCAACATTCTCCATGAGACAGTCGAACGAACGTTCGAACCCCGCGTACGCCGTGCCGCCGCCGCCCTTGAACCAGGCGTCGTCGAAAATGCAGTCACGTATCTCGCCGTGTTTCGAGTTCAGAAAATAGGGGATGTTCCTGCCGGACTTTATCGTCTTCACGTTCTTCACCCAGCATTCCCAGGAGTAGGTGAGCGATGCGCTGTTAATCCATAGATTTTCCGTCTGCTCGATGGTTAGGTCTTCGATACCGCACCGCTCGATGGTCCTGATTCTGCTGACGAAGGAACCGTCGATGACGGGAAAATCGATGCGCATCGGCTGATCAAAAGAAACCGTGCCGCCGTCAATCTTGGTGATGCGGTACTGATTCACGCGATACGAACCCCATTTGCAGGCGTTCTTCACAAGCTCGTTCCAGCGCTGCGATGCCGGCGCTTCAATCTCGAACACATCGCCCACGGCGAACGATGACGCGTCTTCGAGCGTAACCGATGTTCCGCCGCGAATACCGTCCTTCACCAGTTTTATCCTGGCGCCGACTTTTTCACCGGTAAACTCGATGACACCCGGCATGCCCGGCGCGCGTTCCGCCGGCGGTGTTTCCGAGACAATGACATCCATATCAGCAGTCGCCTTCGTGCCATCGGCATATTCGGCCTGCGCGGTGACGGTCTGCTTTCCGGCTCCCGTTTTTTTTAAAATATCGCCGTTCCACACGCGAAGCGAAAAGGTGTTGCCCCAGTGCGCATGATACGCGGCGGTACGTATGGCGCTTCCCTTCGCCGACAATACTATGCCGCGGAGGTTCTCCGGATTCGCATGCACCTCGAAATAGCCGAACGGCGCATTCGGCGTGACGCCGTAGAACACGACCGATTTTTTCGGTATCGCATAGTTGAAAACCAGTTTTGTTTTGTCGCGTCCGGCACCTCGTATGACCACGCGGTCGTTGGTAATCGCAACACTGGCGCCGAGGTTATAGCTGCCGGCGGGAATAAGTATCGCTCCGCCCGCATTCCCGAGCTTCTGCGCCGCATCCATTATCGTCTGTGCAATGTCGGTGTCAGGAGTAACCTTTCCCGAAAGATCCACGGCCACCGGTACTCCCGGAATACCGCCGCGCATGCCCGCATAACGGAAGTCGGGATACACGATACCGTCGGGTCCCACGATATCGGCTGCGGTCAGTTTGTCCTTCTCTTCGGGTTTTATTTTGTACTGGGGCTCCCACGGCCGCAATCCCGATTTCGATACCTCGGCCTCATATATGATGACATCATCAATATCTTCGGTAACCACTGCGCCGCTGTATGAATGAAACCATACACGAACAAATGCCGTTTTTTCAGGCGCATATGCGGACACTTCCGCTTTCGTCCAGGATTTTACACCCGGCAGACCCGCAAGCTCCGGAGGGTTCACGGGTATCTGGTTTTTTTCGGCGTCAAGAAATTGTATATACATCCCTGCTCCGCCGGTGCCTTTGACGCACCGTGCATAACACTGCGCCCGGTATTCCTTGCCGGCAACGGCGGGGAATGCCGGCGAGAACAACGACGAACCCAATTTTGTTGACGCATCGTTCACACGAAGTCCGCCCTTGCCGGTGCGCGCGGCTTCGGCGCTTGCTTCCGTCATGCTGCTGTCATCGGGGCCTACCGTCCATCCTTCAAGACCGTTCTCAAATCCGGCGTTGGGTATATCGTATGCTTTCCCCTTTATACCGCCCTGCGCGGAGACTATCCCGGAAAATATCAACGCAACGGTAACGATAAGCACATGCCGTTTCATGGAATTGATACGATACATCACTGGCTCCTTCAATAATAATATGACGCAGCTATCAGTATAGGCGATACCGGCGACACTGTCTTGGAAAAAGAAGACATCGCATTGAAGAAAGCGGACGCAGGTGCCGTAACCGGAAATGAAACGGTTATTTTTTTGCCATCATCGAGGTGAAATCATCAAACAGATAGCGGCTGTCATGCGGCCCCGGTGCGCTTTCGGGGTGATACTGCACGGCCATAATGGGAAGTTTTTTATGCCGAATTCCCTCGTTGGTCATATCGTTGAGGTTCATATGTGTGTATTCGGCGATATTTTTGATGGACTCATAATCGACCGCGAATCCGTGGTTCTGCGCCGTGATCTCGGTTCTTCCGCTCGCCATATGCTTCACCGGCTGATTGCCGCCGCGGTGACCGAACTTGAGCTTGTAGGTCTTTCCGCCGAACGCCAGACCGAGCATCTGATGCCCGAGACAAATGCCGAAGATCGGCTTGTATTCCATCAGATCACGTATGTTATCGATGACACCCTTGACGCCCGCGGGGTCACCGGGGCCGTTCGAAAGAAAAACACCGTCGGGTGAAAATGCTTTTATCTCTTTCGCGGCCGTCGTCGCGGGAAACACGCGCACATGGCAGTCGTGCGCATCGAACAGCCGCAGCATATTCGTCTTGATGCCGAAATCATACGCGGCGATGCGGAACTTTTTACCGTCGGCCTTATTGTAGTCATACGCCTTTTCCGTAGTCACCAGCGACACGAGGTCTTTGCCCATATGCGACTCGCTCTTGCGCGCCTTGTCAACGACATCGTCGGGATTGGTGTCGACGACGCTGATGTACGCCTTCATCGCGCCCTTGTCGCGCACATGCCGGGTAAGTTTCCGTGTGTCGATATTTTCAAGCGCGACTATCTTATTGTCGATCAGGTAATCGCCGAGGCTCTGCACCGCTTCATGGTTCGAATATATTTTAGAATATTCCTTGACCACAAATCCCGAGACCCGCACCTTCGCGGATTCCGTATCGGTCTTCGTGACGCCGTAGTTGCCGATGAGGGGATACGTCATGGCGACGATCTGCCATGTGTACGACGGGTCGGTGAGTATCTCCTGATACCCGCTCATGCTGGTATTGAAGACGATCTCTCCGAACGTTTCACCCTCGTAGCCGAACGAAACGCCTTCAAAGACCGTTCCGTCCTCAAGCGCAAGATATCCTTTTTTCATCGCAGTGCATCCTTATATCGTTGTTCAGCCTATAAAAAAAGCGAGGCATACGATGCCTCGCTTTTGTTGCAACACATTGATCATTTCGCTCCGCCGGCGGGTGTGGGAGCAGTCGTGGGCGCGGCGGCCTTTTCCTTTTTCTCAGCCGATTCGATGGCGCGCTCTTCGGTCTTGCCGTAGTTAAGCCCGAGCTTGTCGAAGTATGTCTGATACTTCGTGCGGAAACGCGCCGTGAACGGATTGATGATGGGAGCGTATTCTTTGACAAGCTGCATGAGCTTGTAATCTTTCTTCTGCTGATCCGCCTTATTGATAAGCTCGGTCAGGTCCCAGAGATTATCGAACATCAGATTTAAATGATGCCGCTGCATGACCGAATCGCTCAGATTGATGAGCGCGAAATTATAGTTCAATCCCGCAAGATAATTATTGACGGTGATAAGCTCTTCATCGGATGGCACAACCCCCGAATCGACGAGATAAGAGAAATCCTTGAGCGCGTGCATCATCGAGTAGCGCGTCCCGTAGAACAGATTCAGTATCCCGCTATAAAGATACAGCCGGTATTCAACGGCGGACACATCATTCGAACGCGAACTGTCGACGAGTATTGACGGTTTGATATAATTGAAAATCTGAAATCCCTTCTCGATTCGGTCCAAACCGAGACGGATGTTCGGGCCCATCTCCATGGAGCGGGAGATGACATTGTAATTATTGAGCGTGGACTCGAATTCATTGCTTGTCTGTCCGAGATGGTCGCGTTTATATTCCTCGATGATCTTATCGGCCTTGATCTGCACCCTGACAAGATAATCGTCGCGGACTTCGTCAAGCAGTTTCTTGAGCGCCTCGAAATCTTTCGTATCGTTTTTACTGTCCGTCGATCGCAGGAACGGGAACGTGGGGGCGAAGCGATGCAGGCTCTGCACGATATTCGAGGATGAATCATTTGTTTTCTTTGCATCGGTCTGCGCGAACGCGGACACGGCGAGCGCGAATGACATTGCGCACACAAGAACGATCCTTACCATGGCGGTGCTCCTTACTCCTGTGAATTCTGTCGACGCCCGGAAGCGGAACGCGCAAGCCACTGGTGCAGCATCACTGCCGCCGCAACCACGATTAGCCGCCCGTTGACATTCATTGAACGTACCCGCTTGAGGTATCCGTCGAGTTGTTCAACGCAGAGTATAATGCTTTCCATGGAAATGTCAACAAAGAGCGGCTGTATTTTTCGGGCGAGTTCCGAATGCGGTGCGGGTCCACCGGCTTTCGCCGCGGCCGCGGCTTCGGTGCATGCGCGTATCATGTCCTCAAGAAACTGCTCGGTCACGCCGTCTTTTGCACCGGAGATGAACGCCGCCATGTGCACCGGATCTCCGGAGATGATGGCGTCGATAAGCTCCCCCGCCGGACCCGTATTCCCCTGCGCTGCGGCAGCCCCCGTTCCCGACGTCCGCCGGATGCCGCGTCCAATGCTTCCCGGCGTTTCCAGGGCGAGAGCACGCGCCTGTGCCTCGGGATAATGAAATGCTTTTTCATATACGTTGACGAGCGCGTCCTTGTTGAGCGCACCGAAATGCAGCTGCATGGTCCGTGACGACAGCGGATTGATGACACCCTTGGGAACGGCATCAAGATGCGAGGTAATAAGTATGAAGAGATTATCTGGCGGCGGTTCCTCCAGCGTGTGCAGGAAGATGTTCGCGCACATGGACTCCATGCGGTCGAAGTTCTCGATGATGACCACACGGCGTCCGCCCGCGGGTTTCCGCTCGACGCGGGAGATAACCTCGCGTATTGTATCGATGGGAATGGTCGTGTGCGTAATATTACTGTACAGTTTATCCAGCGTATCAAAAAAGTCCTTGAGCTCAATCGCCTTGCGGCCGCCCAGATGCCCCCGCGCGGTTTCTATGGCGGCAAGCGCCTCTTCCTCAAAAATGCGCTTCAGGTCCTTCGCGCCCGTCAGGGTTAGGCGCGTAATCGTTCCCGCCACGGCGAGATAATGCGCTTCAAGCGATACGGCGCGGTTCTTGTCTGATTTGACACCGACCATATGCTCTTTCGGCAGCGATGCCGGATAGGTATCATAGGCGGGAAGCAGACGGTTTTCCACGCGGTTGAGAATACTCCGGACGGCGGAGACGAACGACCTGAATCCCTGCGGTGACGGAAACGCCAGAAGACGCTCATAGAGAAACCGGGCTACGTTATTCCGGTCATCGGTGGCGACGACGAGCACATCAGGGTGGCGGTAATCGTTGATGGCGGTGCAGGACGGGCACGCGTCGCAATAGGTGCCGTCCTTCTTTTCGCAGAAGAGCGCTTTGGTGAAATTGAGCGCGCTCTCATATTTTCCCACGCCTTCATCGCCGTGGAAGAGATATGCGTGGTGCAGCCGCTCCTCGCGGCAGACGCCGTAGAGAATTTTGAGCGATACGCTCTGACCGAATACGCGGGCCATAGGTCAATGCATCCGCAGCGGAGCATAGCAGTGCTTTAATGTGTTCACGCGGCACAGTATAGAACATACATCATGTCACGTCAATAGCGCTGCACGGCGGTTGTCATGCAGCGATAATGTTCCGATGTACAGGCATGTCGAACCGGTATATATGGCACGTACTCCTGCGTGAGCAGTGCGTACATCCGTTGCCAAAGCGTACACACGGTCTCATGCCGGTGAACTGCCCGCAGGATCACGGCAGCATATCGTTTATACACAAGCCGGAACGGTGTACAAGTCCGCAAAAATAGTGTACAGCCTGCAAAAGAAGCCGGAACGGTGTACAAGTCCGCAAAAATAGTGTACAGCCTGCAAAAGACGATTGGAACACCGGCCGATCCTTCTTACGTGCAACAAATGCCGGCTTACGGACAGCGTGAGCTGGTGCACGTTGAGCGTACGCTGGAATATTTTTGTTGTTTTGGGATTCATGCCCCCCCACCCGACATAACACTTCACCCGATCTCGTCCTGTTTTTATATGTCCGTAACACTCGATGAGCTCTTATTATTCGTGATCCAATAATAGCATACTAATATTCTGAATACTATTCGCCATTCAATGCCGTCTGAGCCTTTTGAATATTTTTCTGAGCCCGTTCGTATAGACTCGACGAAGCGGGTATTTTACTCCACAGATCGATTGCTCGCGCATAATCCTTTGCTTTCGCCGCAGTCAATCCTTGGCGAAGCAGTTCATCATCCTCATTCGCCGTTGTTTGCGGAATTTCATTTTTCGTAGCCTGTACGACTTCTTTCACATTCACGCTATCTGAAGAATTTGTGACGGGTAGTTTCTGATTATCAATTGCCTTTGATTTTATCGCAGGAATTGCCGTGACCGATGGGGCGAATCGATATGCGAATTCGGTTTGAATGGCATGACGTATTCCAAAACCGTTGATCATGATGGCCGCGTAATCAACACCGACAGTCGCCTGACCTCCGATGGTATATTTTACTCCGCATCCCGCTGAAGGCACCAGACTGCCGTCATCATATCGGCAACCGCCCCGGAGGAAAAGCATCTGCATTAACGAATACTCGACGCCCCCGGCGATGGCAAGTCGCGATGATGCGTCCAGCGATGCGTCACACATCACCCGGATGACCATGCTGTCAAATACGTGCAGCGCATAACCGATACCGGCGATATATGCCGCCGGAAGAACGATATTCCGAAACGTTGACACCGTTCCGCCAAGATCACGGATATATATCCCGAGAGAAAGATCGCTGTACGGGATGACGTTCACCAGTGAGGCAACACATCCCGCACTCCCGGATACCCCGAACATCGTATCGCGATCTATCGTTTCTGCGATATATTTTCCCATTGCGCCGATATCAAGCCGCAGCGGTGTGCCGATGAAATTCGCGATTGATACCGCCGCGCCTATACCGGCGCACAGCGATGATGCTGCTAGCGATTCCCCAACACTATTGTTGTCAGTGAAGTTGCCGATGATATCACCATAGGAAACGCCACAAGCGAACGATCCGACACTCAGCCATGGATTGATACGCACAACACCGCCGGCATTCCAAAGTGCCGCTGTTGACAGGCTGTATGAATCATTGAAAAAAAGCGGGTCATATGACACCGTAAGCGTGAAATCGTGTTCCATCCCACCCATTGTTGCGGGATTGTGGAACAGACCGTCACTCGATGATAACAATACCGCCGACGCATTGCCGAGAGCGGCGGTGCGTGCGCCGTTGTTTATGGTGAGAAAATCGAACGCCTCAGTCCCGTATGCCCCGTCAAGCACCGCTGCAGCGGCGATCATGCAGAGGATATATAATGCTTTTGTCATTTGGCTTCCTCCCTGTTACCGCGCGACCAGTACTTTGACGGTTCTCGATTTGTTCAGCGACGGCGAACGGACTATGCATATGTAAATTCCAGCCGTAACCGCCGCATCCTGTTTGTTGCGTACATCCCATATTGCCCGTCCGAGCAATCCGTCTGGCGTATTTTTATCAACAGTAACTTCGGATACGAATTTGCCAGTTACCGTATATACAGTAATGACAGCATCCGCTGTGAGATTAACGAAAACGATACCCGGCTCCGCGCCGCGATACGGGTTGTTGAGTGTTTTTATTTGAGCAAGATCGCTCCGCATGCTGAACATGCCTGACAATATTGTGTCGAGATCATATGCATATGCACTGACGCGATCCCGTGATGTCACACGCATCCGTATATCTATCTTTTTCGTTGTATCTATTCCTGACGGATACCAATACGAGACATAATCCCCGTTGCTGCAGTTTACCGGTGCATTGCTGATCGATGCTGCGGCTATCGCCGTCCAATTGCTCTTGCCGCTTTCCGTGTATTCAAACGTTCCAGTCATAAGATCTGTCGTATTGCTGTCATAGAGGGAATATGACAGTGCAACATACCCTAACGCGACATCCGGTACTGCTGAAAAATTGGATATCACCGGTATATAATTGACCGTTGTAACCAGGACAACCGCGGCCGGCGAATACCACCCCTCATTATCATTCGTATCAACTGCTGTCACATAGTACCTGTATGTGTTGGTAACCTGCGGTGTATCCGTATAATTGGTTGTTCCGGCAGATACCGTCGCCACGAGTTCGGAGTCAAGTATGTCATGGAATGTAGGCGCTGTGGATCGGAAGATATTGTAATGCGACAGCCCCCCATTGGTCACCGGCGACCATGCCACATTCACCTCCCGAATCGCATTCGTTGCCGCAGTAACCAAAGCCGGGCAGTCGGGCGGCGTGATGTTTTTTGTGAAATCAATAGGGGTTAGTCTCCAGGGTGCAACATCAAAGACGTTAGAACTTACTGACATGTTTGAAAATGTCCGCGTACCGTAATAATTGCTTACCGCAAAACAGAAATTTATCAGCGTTCCAATATATAAATTCCTGGTATTATTCTGAAAGTTATTAAACGCAATCGTATTTGTAGAAATCCAACTTATTATGCAGCCATATGAATTATTTTTCATTATGTTATAACATATGGTATTCAACTCACATGCTCCCGAAATACATATTGCCGCTGCCGTATTCGAAAACATATTGCTCATTATCAGATTTGTTTTTGCGGAATAAATGAATAAACCATACGAAAAGTTTCGAGTAAAATAATTGCCTGCTATTATATTACTACTTACTCCGGAATTAAAATTATATATCCCATAACTATTGGAAATGATCGCATTTGAAAGGAATACGCTGTTCGATAATCCGTTGTTTATATAAATACCGTAATAAAAACTGATTATGCTGTTCGAAGCGATGAAATGGCTGTTCTGTGGGCCATTAAAATAAATACCGTTGCCGGACGAATAGGGATATATAACCGAGCTCATCAATTCATTGCAGACAATCGAGGTGCCGCGCGTCGTCGTACCGCCTTTGCCGATATAAATTGCCGAGCTGGTATTGCTGATGAATCGGTTATTATACACATAGTTGGATATGCCTGTGGCAAGTCCGGAATAATTCAGTTGTACCAAATTACTGGCGATCATCGTTCCGACACTGAGGCATGCATCAATACCGTATACATTATACCCGTTCGCAATAACATCATTGCCTACAATAGCGTTCGATGTTGCGTTGGAATACATAAATAGTATGCCTTCCCCGAAATTCGAGGTGATATGCGAACCGGATATCGTATTCCCGTGCGACCACACACGTATCCCGCATTGGTTGCTGAAAAGAGATGCCGCGCGTATGGTAGTATTCGTTGCATTGGTGAAGAGCGCGATTGCATTCGATACAGATACCGATATGGTTATATTCGATAAAAGCATACCGCCGCTATCCATAATCGCTATCCCCATGGCGTATGAAGTGAATTGAAGGTCGCGAATTGTACATGCGGTACAATTTGAAAAAAATATTCCCGTAGATGCGAAATCACCGCGAAGCTGCGGGGTAAATGCGATATTGGATGCCTTTGTTATCGTTACACCGCTTCGCCCATTTACCACCGCGCCGGCTCCCTGAATATTCATGAGAACATGCAGCGTCTCGTTGTCCGCAACTGCGCTGCACGCAGACGCGAGGTCAATATAACGGACGCCGGTGTTTGTGTTCGACACCGCATAGCCGCCGTTGAATGTGATCGATGCGGGTGCTGAATACCAGCTCTCATTGCCATTCGTATCGACAGCCGTGGCAAAATAGTAGTACATGCCGCTGACACCCGGTGTGTCGACAATATTAGTGGCATTACTTGCATACGCCCGGCAGATGATATCTCCATCGCTGAGGTTGGAATAATTGTTGCCGATAGTCCTGAAAATAATATAGTTTGAGAAATCCGCATTGGTGCAAGCATCCCATCTCACGTAAACATTATCGGAATTACCGACATTCGTCTGGGCAATAATCCCACTGACTATATCCGGAGTGGCTGTTTCGCGGGTAAAGTCAATCGGACCATTTCGCCATGGTTCAATTGTTGGAGTCCCGGTCAGACTGATTCTTTTCAAGGCATATTGGCGATCGCCGAAATAATTACTTTCATACAATGCACCTGTTCCGGCACTCCCGGTGATGTTGTAACGCCTATTATTGTATATGGCATTATCAATTATCGTTGAATACGAGATTGATGACAACGTCAGTCCGTCGAATGTACTGTTTATTATCATGTTACTGACGGCAGTATTTGATGCCCCGATAATCAATATACCGTTATAGCACCCGTTGATGCTATTGCGTGAAATATACATGTATGATCCTGAATGCACCATACCATATGATGTGTTTGATTCACAGATGTTGTTAACCGCCCGGATCTCATTTGATACACTATTGATTCCAGTTGACACACGGAAGAAGTAATTGCTTTTAGCATTAACAGATTCACCAAAGAAAATACGAATTCCATAATCATGAGTACCGGTAAATGTGTTGGAAAAAGCTCCGCTATTTGCCCCTATGGTATTGGTGAACAACACACCCGTTCTGCCGTTATTAATAAATTGATTTAACAGAGCCGTGCAATTGCTTGATATATCCGCATATATTGCAGAACCACGAACTATACTGTATGAATTACCTCCCATGTTGCTCCAATAACTATTGTTACTGAACATAATATATTTCGCAGTGACATCAGCTGCATTGCTGATATTTACACCTCGTTCCCAATTCATAACGGTAATATTGCTTATCGTTATGTTTGATGAGTTCCTGATGTCAATTCCGAAATTCGAAGGACCGTTGGTACCACACAAGATCACTTCATTAGGCACGAACGGGTCTTTGGTTATGATGATATTCGATTTATTAGTGACCATTACCGAATTTGAGCTGTCCCGAAGTAGATAGACAATGGCATTTGACGATGCTGCGTCAATGGCATCCTGCAGATTGGTATAACTGAATCCGGTAACCAAGTTCCTGGCGACTATCTGGGCTTCGCTGACGAACGCTAAAACGAACAATGCGGTCAGGATGATGATAATGGATTTTCGCATACAACACCTCTCGCTGCACTGCATCAATGTAAGGACGTTGCAGATTAGCGTATACGCCCTTTTTGCATCAAAGCATAATCCGGTATGCACTTGTATCATACCAATTACTGATATTTAAAGTATACCACCTGTCCATTTTTTGTCAATAATAATTAACCTATGACTCAGAAAACCTTGATAAGAGTGTTAACCTGTCACGATTTTGGCGATCCGGAGGGCATAAGCGCAGTGCCCTCTCTGCTGCTCGTCCTGATATTACCGCAATAGAGGTGTATAAAATATGTAGCAGCTATGGAATTATCGGATATATTGCATTACAATTATGATATTACTATGCAATGCAAAAGGAAAGTACCATCCATGAACACTATCCGTACATGACTGATATTATGATAAAATCCACACTTCATATAACGAGCGGCGACACCTCCGGCGGCAATCTCGCGAAAGCGGGAATTCCCGGCGATGTCTTTGTCTGGCACGACATTCTCTACGACGGTCCCCGCAACCCCGGCTGGCCGGATGACGAAACGCTTTCAGCACGCGCACAATTCCTTGAGCGTGAAACCGGCGGCGGACTTTCACAGGCGCATGTGCTCGATGTACTTCGTGATCAGTATCATATACTGTCCCGCGCACAGGATTATGAACGTATCGTGCTCTGGTTCGACGCCTGTCTGTTCGATCAATCCATGCTGGTGCATATCCTCACCTGCCTGCGGCACTATGTTCAAACGGCGGAGCTCATCTGCATCGATGCATTTCCCGGCATTATACCGTATAACGGCATCGGACAGCTCAGCCCTGAACAACTCGCCTCGGTGTATGGACAACGCACTCATGTCACCGATGAGCAGTTTACATTCGCCGAAACCGCGGACCGTGCATTCGCGGTGCAGGACGTAGCAGGTTTTCATACTATCGCAACGATGAAAGATGCGCCGATAGCCTGGGTCCCCGCGGCTGTACGGCGTTGGCTGCTGGAATTTCCCGACGCATACACCGGACTCGGGCAGCTTGAACGGCTGGCGTTGGAAGCGATACGCAGCGGACACAATAAACCCGTTGCGATTTTCAAAGCTGTTGCGGCAGAGGACACGCCGCCGCAGTACTGGGGCGACACGACGCTCTGGGCGAAGATAAACGGATTGGCCGATAAGCAGCTTGTCCGCATCGACGGGCCCGCCGGCAGACTGCCGCAATGGGGCGCTTCGGATAAGATAAAAGGATATATGATAATTCCGTTGTGAGCGGCAGGCAAAGCCTTATGTGCGCGTAATCGTAAATGTCACGTCTTTCGGCAGCGCGAGATTGCAGGCGACTTCAACCGCTTTTACTATGGCCGCCGGCACCGGACATGCCGCATGTTTGAAATGCTTGTCCGCGGCCTGGTAAACAGCCGACGCCGAGAACTTCGCGAACGTCACGCCGTAGCCTTCGACGGCGGAAAGCTCAGCCTCAAGCGCCTTGATGGACGGACATTCGGAATCTATCGTCACGTGCACCGTCTGCATATCGGACGACTCGGCATGAATGACCGACGGAAGTCCGCAGATACCGGGATCGACTGCTACGTTGACCATTGCTGCTCCTTCGTTTTCAAAACACGCCGTTGCTGTTGAAGAACGACATATACTTCTTATCGACGTTGAGAATATGCGTGATGAGCCATCCGCGCATGAACTCCAGGATGCGGTGCTCGAGCGTCCGTTCCTCATCGCTTCTCATCTTCCCGAATTCCGAAAGCGTATCGAAAAAGGCATCATGCTCTTTTTTCTGTTCGTCAAAATCGGGGTAATGATGTTTCGCCATGAGCTTTTCCTCGGTGGAAAAATGGAGGATGGCGTATTCACGGAGCGCACTGATCGTATCCGCCGCTGCAACACCGCCGCGGTGTTCTCCGGCAAGTGCGTCATGCAGACCGGCAAGCAGCGAAAAAAAACGCTTGTGCTGCTCGTCCAGTTCGCGGACGTGTACGCTGAATTCGAGCTGCCATGCCGGCCGTGTAATATTCATATGGTATACTATACTCAACTGCGGGATATTTTCAATCGGGGCGCGTATTCAGCGAAGCGCATTGACCTCACGGTATTCCTGCGGCGACAGCCGGACATGTTTCCTGAAAAACCTCGAGAAATAGAATTCATCCTGAAACCCGAGCTCGTGGGCGATATCCTTCACTTTACGGTCGGTGAGAAGCAGGAGTTCCCGCGCGCGCATCGTCGCCTTTGATGCGATGTAATCGGTGAGCGTAAGGCCGGTATCCTTCTTGAAATGCCTTGAAAGCGACGGCAGCGTCATCCCCATCTCCTCGGCCATCGCACCGAGCGATATTCCCGTGAATTTCCTTCCGTCAAGATAATTGAAAAGTGTCTTGTATTTCTCGGCTACCGCGATGCTCCGGCGCACGTCGTCGATGCGGTTGTCAGAGGCGAACTGTCCGAGGAGACCGATGATAGCCGCCTTGGCATGAAGCACATCCTGCATGCGCGTGCTTTGCGAAAGCCGTTTCAAAAGCGCACCGATGCCTTTCGGACTCGGAATACGCCGCGCCTCGGGAACGCCGTCGAATATGTCACGGCCGGGATATACCTCGAGCCGGAAATGGACATAGTACTTTTCCATGGATGACGGACAGCGGTATGAATACGTAGTCCCGAGCGGGATAAGATACGTGTTACCCGGGGCGAGTTCTATCCGGCCGCGCTTGTTCTCGATATAACCATTCCCTTTGGTGACACAATAGAGACGGTTGAACGGCGAACAGACGTTTTCATGATTCCAGTGATTGTCGGCCCGGTAATAGGCCTGTGTGAGCACTTCGAGACGGATGTTGTTGATGATGGAATCAAATGAGGCCGGTGATTGCTGCTGCATTGCTGCTCCGGGAACGCGGCGCCAGCCCGCGTCTTGACATAACAGTAAAATAATCATATCATAAGACCGATAATGTCAAGGTAGCGTGTGTTGCCCTAACGACAGCTGATTTTTACTATTTTCCAGCGGAAGTGCCATGAAATTCAAGGACAAGGTGAAAGAATTCGCCCGTACCGTCGACGCCAAAGGTCGCGAGCGCATTACCATCATGTTCGTTCCGCATTCCCAGAAAAAGATCAAAAGCTTCCATATATCATATTATGCGATATTCACCTCGGTCGCCGTTATCGGCGTGCTTTCATTCCTCTCGTTCTCGCTGATGACGGGCACTTCGATGCGGGCGAATGAGCGGTCATTCCTCACGCATCAGCAGCAGGAAGCGAATTATCAAATCGGCATATTCCGTGACAAGGTCCGCCGCTTCACCAATGAGATGAAATACCGGTCAGATCTGTCACGACTGTTCGTCTCGGCGGGTTTTATCCGTCCGGGCGACTCCATACTCGCCATGGGCGGACGCGATGACGAGATTACCACCTCCAACGACACCGCAATCGAGGGCGAGGATTTCACCGACCTCGAAAACGTCGTCAATGAGCTTTCGTTAAGCCGCCGCTACATGGACAAAATACAGCAGTACATCCGGACACGGAAATCGTTCATAGACTGCATCCCTCATCTGTGGCCGCTGCCGCCGGGGACAGGCGTCATCGCCAAGCACTTCAGCGACAAAGACCGATATGCAGACCGCGGCCTGTATATCGACGCCATGCCGGGCACGCCGCTTCGCGCAGCCGCAAACGGAACGGTGGCTTCGGTAGAACACAATGCCGGCGGTTCGGTGAAACTATCAATTCTGCATCAATACGGCTTCAAGACCGTATACTGCGGCGTCGGAAAGACCGATCTCAAACCGGGCCGCGCCGTCACCAAGGGCGAGATCATCGGGGCTATGGCCAGCACCGGAAAACCGCTCCTGTATCAGATAATCGTTGCCAGTACGCTTGTTGATCCGGAATCATTCATCACCGGGAATTATTGAATCACGTCGCAAGGATGGGATTATGTCGTATAAGCTTGACGGCGCAAAGTTCGCCACCATAGAAGAACTGATCGAAGCGTTGTATCCGCTCTATGCGGACAAGATGAGCAAAGAAGAATTCGTGAAATACGTAAAGGAAAACGCGGTACAGGGCTGATTGTTCCCCTGTTCAGAAGAACTTCGAGAACGCTTTCTGTCCGCCGTCGCTGTCCTTGAACATCCCCATTTTATATAGCAACCGTGTTGTAGCCAGCGCAAAACCGCCTTTGATAGGCGTACGCGGAAAAAGCTTCACCAGTGGTGTGCGTTTCTGTATCGACAGCATCACCTTTTCTTCATCGTTCACTATGGGGCCTAGCAGGTGCAGGTCCTCGGGAATGCCGAATTTCTTCATGACCGCCTGTATCTCGCGGTACAGATTCACCGCCCAGTCGATGTTCTTGACGCGGTTGACAAGCAGGTTCAGGCTGCCGCAGAGTTTATTGGCGCTCACCACTTTGATGACGCGATACAGATCGGTAAGCGCGGTAACCTCGGGATTGGCGATGAATACAATCTCATCGGAAATCTGATAGAATTTCAGCAGTTCCTGCCGTATGCCGGCCGCATGGTCGATGACGACGAAATCGTAGTTTTCCTTGATCACTTCAAGATCGCGCACCAGCCGGTTGAAGTTGTATTCGTTCTCGAACTGGATAAATCCGAGTATGTTGACACCGGCGGAGATGACATCAACTCCGAAATCGCTCGTGATGATGGTATCGGCAAGCGGAATGACGTTTTCAAAATAACGCTGAAACCGGTTTTCCGGCTTGACATGCAGCAGTATGAACACGTTCGAACAGTTGATGTCCATGTCGATAACAAGCACGCGGAATCCGCGTTCGGCAAGCTCAACGGCCGTATTGACCGCACAGAATGTTTTTCCGACCCCGCCCTTGCCGCTCGTAAATGATAGTATTTTTCCCATGCTGCTGCTATTTCCCGGCGTATTTTGCAAGCACCGCACTCACCTGGGCGCGTACGTCATCGTCCCAGTCGAGCATCATATCTTTCAGTTTGCGTATTATTTTGGCCCTGTCGCCGCCCGCGGGCATTACACCTATCAGTTCCAGACCTTTGAGCCTGTCTGCCGGTTCTTCGCTGTCAAGAAGTTGCCAATAATCTTCCATAAAATGCTTCCATGCGGTGGATAAATTCAATTCTATCAGAAGCATAAAAAATAGCAAGTCAGACCTTGACAATTCGACGGATTATCCTATAATAGCACCGTTTCATACGCGCTCATACAGCGCGTTTTTTTATCTTTTAACACCGTGTAAACAAGAGCCACGAAGGAGCTATTTATGGCGCGTTCATGTGATATTTGCGGAAAAGAGACCATCCGCGGCAATCGGGTAAGCCACTCGAACAGAAGAACGAGACGCGTGTTCCGCGCGAACCTGCGTACCGTGAAAGCGAATGTCAAAGGCACCGTGAAGACGCTGCGCGTCTGCACATCCTGCATCTCGGCAAACAAGGTCGTCAAAGCGGTCTAGCTTAAAGCCGGATGAAGATTGAGATCGGCAGCTATGCCGGCTTCTGTCGCGGCGTCAGACACGCCGTTGACCGCTCATTCCAGATCGCACGATCATCGCACATACCCGTAGTCACCGACGGGGAACTGATTCATAACCCCCAGACACTTGCGCTGCTTTCGGCACACGGCATACAACCGCTCACGGCCGATGAAACACTGAAGGACAAGACCGTCATCGTCCGGGCGCATGGCGTCACGCCGGCGCGGCTCGCGGAGCTGAAGAGCAATGCCGGCACCGTCATCAATCTCACCTGCCGCGACGTCGCGAAGGTGCAGGCGATAATAAAAAAACATTCGGCGGCGGGTGCCGCGGTCATCATCTTCGGTAAACCCGATCATCCCGAGGTCATCGGACTCACCGGTTTTGCACAGCAGGCGTACGTCGTACAACGCGCTGCCGATGTCGATGCGCTGCCGCCGCTCGGGAATGTGCTTCTCGTCTCGCAGACTACGATGGAGCAGGAACAGTTCGCACTTGTCGCAACGCGCGTGCGGGAACGGTTCGCCGGCGCGGAAGTGGTAAACACCATCTGCGCCGCCACCGAAGAACGTCAGAAGGAAGTGAAGGAAATGGCCGCGCGTAACGACGCGATCATCGTGGTGGGCGGATCGAAAAGCTCGAACACAAAACGTCTTGTTGAAATAGCCGCGGCGCACGTGGATGCGTTTGCCGTTGAAACGGTAGCCGACGCGCTCGCTATCGATATATCGCAATACACGCGCATCGGCATTACCGCGGGCGCATCAACGCCGGACTGGCTCATCGAGGAAGTCGCGGCTGCCGTGCGGGAAAAAGCGCTCAATCCGGTGATGCGGCTGGGGGAACTCGCCGTACGTTTCGCGGTATACAGCAATCTCTTCGTCGCCGCCGGGGTGCTCCTCCTCTCGTTCGCGGTTGCCGACATCAGCGGCATGCGGTATCCGCTCATATTCTCGCTCATCGGCGTGCTCTATTATTTTTCCATGTCGGTACTCAATAACTACACCAACAGACACACACTGCGCCTGCACGATCGGCGCCGGTACGATTTTGTCTACCGTTTCCGCATTTTGTTCACGCTTGTGTTCGTCGCCGCCATTGCCGCAACGCTCATCGCCGCACGCGCTATCAACCGCGACATCTTCATGCTCACCATGTTCTCGCTCACGCTCGGCATCGCATACAACATGAGCTTCCTGCCCATCCCCGAAAAATCACGGCTTCTCTTCTTCCGTCTGCGCGGCATCCCCGCGTTCAAGTCGTTCGTCATATCGGTTGCGGTGATGGTGCTTCTCAACGGCCTGCCCGCGCTCGTGGACACCGGACGGGTGTTTGCGCACCGGTGGGATTTTTTCTTCTCGTGCCTCTTCGTGCTCACGCTGATACTGACCCGCCAGACGCTGCTCGAATTCAAAACCGCGCAGACCGACCGCATCAGCGGCGGCGGCGGACTGGTGACGCTCTTCGGCAGAAAACCGCTCCTGGTCATACTGTTCGCGCTTCAGGCCGCCGGCATCATCGCATTCATCATCGGATGCTCGGCCGGTATCATGCCGTACCGCAAGCTGCTCTATCTGGTGCCGCTCATCTGCAATATCGTGCTTATAGCGCTGGCATCGAACGTTACGCTGCTCAGGACGCGCTTCGGCTATGAATTTCTCATCGATTCGAATTTATTCATTGCGGGTCTGATAGGACTTGCGCACCTGTAACGCGGATTATTTCAGATACGGTTTCGGACGCGCATGTATCTCGGAAGAGAGCGCGCTTTCATGGACCGCGCCGTTCTCGTCAAATGCGCTTACGGCGAAGTAATAGAGCGTATCATTGCTGAGTCCGCTCACTGTAAAATTCGTCATCCTGCCGCGCACGATAAGCGGAGAATTTCCGCAGTCGTAATAGCCGCGCTCGTTGCCGTAGTATATCTTGTATCCCGCGATAGACCGGTCCGGTACCGCTTCCCATCGGAGCGTTACCGCGCTGTTCTGCGCCTGCGCCAGGAGACCTGTCGGTACAAGCGGAGGTTCATCGTCACGCCAGCGGACCGTGATGGCGTTTACCAGGGGACTGTGCTGCCGTGACGGTTCGGCGACAAGTTCCGTCTTCACCTGGATATAGCGCCCGCGCACATTGCTGAGTGACGCGTCCGATGGTATATACACCCACGGTATCGTCTCATTATCAGGGAGAAAATATCTGCCGCTCACGCGGTACATGAGCCGGACATCGCTGCCGCCCGGCTCGGTGCTGTCGCATCGGATACGTTCGATGAGCATATCTTCGCGAAGGTCCTTAACCGCCGAAAGCATCACGCCGGTACGCGCGGTATAGCGGCTCGCGGTAAAACGCCGGACTGCACTGGTATTCACCGAGAGTTCATCGAGAACGCCGGTAAAGCCATCCCCGATGACCAGCGGATTATGATCGTCTTTTGAGAAACTGCCTATCAATACATTTCCGTCTTTCCCGCCGCTGTCGGTGGCGAAAATTTCCGTTTCTTCGTTTCCGTCGCAAAACATAACCAGCCTGCCGCGCGGTGCTTCATAGCGGAGCGCATGATGATGCCACACGCCGGGTTTGAGGAACGTCTCGCCGCGCATGACGAACGAACGCGCATCCGTACCGCGGAATATGTTGATGAACTCCCAATGCAGTTTTCCCTGTGCGATATACGCGCATATGCCTTCGCGTTTCACCTCGCCGCGCTCGATGAACGAACCGGTGCGTGAAAGGATATCGGCCCCGGTGAGCGTCTGCGCGGGCTTCACATGGAATGAGATGGTCATGCTGCCGATGCGGTCTGTGGTAAAAAAAAGAGCACGGTCGCTGCCGGTGATGCGGATGCCGCTTCCTTTTCGCGGGAACAGGAGCGCACTTTCTGTATACACTTTTTCGGGGGTAAACGCAACATTTGGTGCAATCGCGGCGGTGTAATTCCCCGCGGCATCGGCAAGGTTACCGTCAAAATGGAACAGCATATCGGTGCCGTCTGCCGGGTCTGAACGGTCATCCAGAAGCCGCACCGCTTTGGTGCCGTTTGACGCAGTATAATATGAGATATTCGTCGCAAAATACACATCACCGAAGCCGCTGCCCGCGCCGATGGTGAACTGGCCGCAGAACAGTATAGGGGCTATGAGAAAGAAAAATAAAAATCTCATGACGCGGCGTATCCTCAAAGGTGATACTATATTTTCGGAATAAACGGGAAATGCTTTAGCTTTTGGATTTGGTTGGGCGGATGGGATTCCGCACTGTCGCTTGGTGAGTAAAGTGTTTCTTCGCTTAGGCGCTATATATAAAAAGGGTGTGGTATTACTCTAATTTCAGTTTTATCTCGCTCGAACGCTGATATGCTTGTTTTGTGGGCTCTGTTCGGAATATATCCCGGAGTCATAGTTTCAATATTCCGCCAAAAGCGATTTTCTCAGTTGTTATCTGTATATACGGCGCTATCATGCTCACTCGATATTTGTCTCTGAATGTATTGTATGATATGACTGACAATGCCGTTGACAACCCCATCGATGCTGCGGTAAGAAGTAAGTTATATCTGATATCACCAAATCCACCCGCCTTTTCGCTTATGCCGCCGATCATCCACGGCAGACCATATCCGAGGAAAGAAGCCACCAATGTAAGCCAATAACTCCCATTTTGCTTATAATATTCACCAAATATGTATACTGTTGTCGGGCATATTACTATATAAGTCACGTTATAAAAAAGAGAAAAATAGAATGTTTCCTGTGCCGTTGCTCCATTAAACGTCTTGTCCGCGACATACCAGCCAAGCCAGGCCATCCCGAATGCCGCTGCGAATCCGGCAGAAACGCTTGCCGCAGATTCTATAAATATAAGGTCTGCCGCATTTATTTCATTCGTCACGCCTGCGCAGAGGCATGATGTACAGATCAATAGTACCATGATGCTCTTTCTCATATATCATTGCCTTATGCCGAAAATGGAAACCCGGATACGACTATTTATTTCAGCGGCACAGAATGTATTTTATCACTGCGCAAGGATTTGTCCACCATAGTATCGTGCGGCAAGGGAGCATGCTCCCTTGCCTTTCTCCCCGCGCACGTAATCTTAATCGCTTACAAAAACCATGCTCGCAGTTGTTCCTCATCATTGATAAAACGAACTTCGGGATTGGCAACAGACCAGTCCACTTCGCCGAACCGTATCGTGCCGGATGTCGCAAGAAGCGATTTCGTACCGCGTTCCTTGACGAACTCGACGGTATATGCGCCGGACCAGAAGTCTCTGCCGGACGAATAATCGAATGAATCCATCCGGTCGCTTTTGTATATCCAGTTTTTTATTGGACTGTCATGCCGCACTTCATGCGTCAGGAGATACCATCGATCATTTCTGCGGAACAGATTGCTCGACTCCAATTGTCCCTGAGGATGATTGCCTTCAAGCCGCGCCTCATATCCATCCGTACGTCCGGTGAGAATAGGTCCGTGGCATTTCCAATGATTGCTATCATCGGTACTTGTCAACGCAATGCAGGATGCTCCCGCGGAAGTGTTGGCCGTATATGTCATGAACAGTCTGCCGTTCTCTATAAAGAGATGCGGATCACGACAGCTCGCGATGCCGTCAGTACGCCAAAACGCCCAGCTGCAATCTTTTGCGGGACTCAGCGGATTGTCCGGTGATCGTTCCCAGCGGAATAGATCGTCGCTGAACGCAAAACCGATATCCTGCGAGCAGAGATGATTCAATCCCGTATACGCCATCAGAAAACGATTTTTCCAGCGTATGATGTACGGTGCCCAGACATGACCGTTCTCCCATGAATCCGGACGCACCCACATGACAGGTTCATGCACGTCCCAGTTGAGAAGGTCCGCTATCGATGCGTGGCAGAAGAATACCTCATGACCGGGATAGAACGGCGTGCCTTCCTGCAGCCGCCGCTCGATGGCAAAAAAATGATATCGCCCCCCGTGTTCGATGACGCAGAAATCACCGAGCATCCCGCCGACGGGCCGGAAACCATCGCTAAGGTTGATGCGCCGATGACCGTAGAAATCCCGCCGCATACCGAACAACTTTGTTTCAAACTCGATAGAGTTCATTGCGCGGGCTCCATACACGGCAATCATTTTTTATCAATTTTATATAAATACGTCTCTCCCGCCTTCAGATCAAACTCGACCGCCGTTCCGCGCACCGGAGTTCCGGGTCTGCCGATCGGCGTGAAGACGGCATCGTGCTTCCAGCGCACCGGACGCACGCCCGATTCCAACGGATGCAGCATGAGAAAATTCTGCCCGACCTCGACAACCGTACCGGGCTTGGTAACACGCCATGCGCCGGCGTACCGGGCGAGCACCGCTATCATCTCCCGCGAAAGCAGCCGCGTACCGATGAACACCGATTTCCAAGTGCCGTTATCCTTCACCGCCATGCCGGGTTTTTCAGCGTCCGCATATGCGGCAAGCATTGTCGCCGCGGGGTCTGCGGGAACAATCGTATACTGCTGTTCTGTCTTGATGCCTTCACGCTTCGCGTTGAATTCCTTCGCTTGACCGATCTCGCCGGGGCCGCCGCTTATCAGCTGAAAACCCGCCGAGCCGCTCAGTACTTTTACCGCAAGGACGTTCACTCCTTTTTTCAACCGTAGTGTAAACCGGTGATCATTGACCGAATACTCGCCTTTTCCGTTTCCTTTTTCCATGGTATTGTACACCGGCACTCCGTTCACATACCAGGACATCCACCAGTCGGCGCCGGAGCCCATCTCGATATCACAATCGCTGTCGCTCATCATCTCCGTCATCACCCACGCGCCGACGCCTTCCCTGGCGCTCACACCGAGCGTCTTTGCAAGATCGATGATGCCGTTCACGGTGATCACGTTCGCATCGATGCGCCGTCCCGCGATGGACATCGCTGCCGGAATGGAACGCAATTCGCTGACCGGATCAGCATCCGTTTTTGCGATAGGTCCATAGACGCGCCATGTACGCGGCCACGCAACAGCATCGGTTGTTTTTTTCGAAGCTTTCCATTCGACCAGCGGGTGTGATGTATCATAGACCCCGGTGAATACCGGTACCGTTTCAGCCGGCACCAGTTTCATCCCCGCAGCTTTTTCAGTTGCGGCGGACGACATCCGTGACTGCGCATATCCCGTGTCGTGCAGAAAAACAATAACTGCGCCGTCTTTTTTTATTTTTTCAATCGCCTCGATGTTCCGCGGATTCAGATCGAGCGCATTCTGAAATATATACAGCTTCGCCGGCGGTATCTTTCCGTCACGAAGGTCCGCCATATGCCACTGACCGTACGGTGTGCCGCTGGCAAGGAATTCATTCTGCTGCAGCTGAATCCAAATCCAGGGAAGCGTCGCAAGACCGCTCCGCGCGAAATCGATGCTCTTTTCATCATAGATGAGCGCCACATCCTGCATGGGCTGAGACACCGTCGAGGGCTTCACCCATCGCGCCGTATCGACAAGGAATTTCATTTCATCGATTATCTCCGGGGCGTCAAAGCTGTATGCCGGTCCGAACACATGATTCCAGAGTACGCCCGCGCCGGTGGCCCACATGTGCGAAATCTCACGCCGCCACATGGCCGTAAGCATACCGATGTTCTCGGCATGTCCCATGGACAACGCACCGGCGCTTATGCCGGTTGCGACAGCGCCCGTTTTCGGCGGCGGCTGCAGATACGTGGGATGGTCGAGGTCAACGCAGAATATCTTCCCGTTCGCCGCCATCGAGGCAAGATAGGCGTTGATACCGCCAAGATTCGGCGGTATGCGCTGATTGTATGACGCCTGATGCAGAAAAAAATCAAGATTCGCGCTGTGATTCGCCTCCTCAACATGTGAGGAATCACGGCGCGCCTGACTCTCCCCGACGCATGCGCCTACGATGACCGGCCGAGTTGCGCCGGACTTTATCGTCTTAGCCCAATAATCTATCAGAGACTGACGGGCATCGGTCTGGAATCGTTTCCAATCCATCGCCTGCCGTTCCTTGACCGGATCGTGGAACGTCGCCCCGCCGACAAGATCGGACGGCGGCGGCGGTTCGACGTCATCAAACGACCGAATGCTTTTCCCCCACGCCCCGGACACTGCTGCCGGCGTGCCGTACTTGGCGGCGATATATTTTTTCCATGCCTTGCGTCCCGCGGGACTGTAATCCCCCCACAGCTCCGTTTTACTCGCCAGAAATCCGTTGGGCATATTCCAGTGATAGAGCTGCGCGTCCTGTCCGCCGCCGATGAGATATCCGACGACCGCGTTTCCCGGAACGAGTTTCTCGATATCGGCGATGAGATTGGTGAGCATAGCGGCAATCTCGTCGCGGAACACCTCGGAGTGAAACGACCAGAACGTGCGGTGCATCTGACCCGGCCCCGGAACGGTGATGCCGTTCGTAAATCCCATGGTATGCGATTCGCCGTACGCGTACTCGCCGCGCTCATTCTGAAGACATTCACCGGGATGTTCCGACGGCCACTCCGCATACGGATCTATCCACAGCCACAGTATTATCTTCGCGTTCGAATTTCCCTGCAAAGGACGCCAGAGCATTTTTTCAAGATCGGCTGCATCGTACCTGTCCTTTCCGGTCCAATAGGGTTTCATATAGACATTGGCGTGCCAACCATGCCCGGACTTTTCCGACGCGAACCCGAGATTGAGCTGCACATTGATGATGTCCATGCCCGCCTTGAAATACGGCTGTATGTTTATCTGTTTATACGGCCCGAGCATCCATACATCGCCGCCGTACATAATGGAAGGTTTACCATTGATCTCAAGCACCGGGGCTTCTCCCGCACGCTGCGTGACCCGCGCCGTTTGCGGTCCCCGTGTCTTTATCGCGCTGATGAGCTCATCACTCACCGGAGCAACAGCTTCCGGCACGCGCGCTATTTTTCCCGCCACATTCGTACCGGCGGTAGTCGCCGCTGCAACCGCTGACGACCACGGCACTCCCGCGATTATCTCACTCGCGGCGAGCGCGCGCGGCCACACGCGGATGTCGTCGATATCTCCGTTAAACCAGAATGCGTACTTCGGGCTCGCGGGGTTCGCCACACCGACAGCGGCTTCATAGGGATATTGAAACACCGTGCCGGTAAATTTCGTCTCACCGGCGGCCTCGCCGTCGACATAGAGACTGACCTTACCGGCAGCCGCGTCAAACACACCGGTAATGCGATGCCACGCTCCGGGATCATACGTCTTTTTCGAGACAGCGGTAAACCCCGTCTTATCCGTATTGTAGATGCCGAAATAGAAATGCCGGTCGCTGTCGTATCCCAGATCGTTATGAAAACCTTTGCGTCCGAATATCGTAGCGCGTATTACGGGAACGGCTGCCGGTTTTGCCCATGCCTCGAACGTGACACTCGATTCGAGCTTCGGCAGCGGAACGATACGATAGCCTGTTGCGCCGTCAAAACGAAGACCTTTGCCGGTCTTCCCGGCAACGCCCGCAACATTGCCTATGGCCTCGGCACCGGGTCCGTCGTTAAAATCCCATGCGGCAACCGGAGGAGCGCTCACCGGCTGACCCGTCGTGTTCGCATTATCGGTTTCAGGTTTTGCTTCCGCGCCGCCGATCTCGCTCTCTGAAAGCACCGAGTTCCACACGCGTATATCGTCGATATCACCGTTGAACCAGAACGCATACTTCGGGCTGTTCGGATTCGCCGCACCGATGGCGGCTTCCTTATTATACGCAAACACGGTACCGGTAAATTTTGTTTCTCCGGCAAGTTCTCCATCCACATACAACCGGACCTTTCCGGCAGCCGCATCGAACACGCCGGTAATGCGATGCCACTCGCCGGGAGCATACGTCTTCTTCGAGACAGCGGTGAACCCCGCTTTCTCCGTATTGTAAATACCGAAGTAGAAATGCTGATCACTGTCATAACCCAGGTCGTTATGAAAACCGCGGCGGCCGAATATCGTCGCGCGCAATGCGGGAACGGCTGCCGGTTTTGCCCACGCCTCGAAGGTGAAGCCCGCATTAAACTCCGGCACCGGAACGGTGAGCGAACCCGTTGCGCCGTCGAACCGAAGACCCTTGCCGGTCTTTCCCGCAACGCTTTCTACGGAGCCGGTAACCCCGGCGCCGGGGCCGTCATTGAAATCCCATGTGACAGCCGGGGGCACTGCAAACAGCACGGGAATCATTATAGCAATAATCAGGGTGACATGAACATTGATGCGCATAGAAACCTCCGGTACGGGATGATATCAATATACGCGACATCTGCGGTTTCGTAAATGGATAAAACGGAAATGATTTGCATTATCAGCTGAAATGCCGCATCAGCGACAGCACTTCAGCACTGTTCACCGCTCCGCATACACCCGCACTTCCCCCAATCCGAAATTACCGCCGTTACCGTCGGTCTTGCTTACACTGATAAAACGGAACGGTTTTCCGTCCGGCAGCAGAACCTTCCAGAGCTCGCCGAACGGCGCGGCGTCCCGTCCGATGCTGCCGAGTATGACCGCATCTTTCATGTCGGGGTCGTTACTTCCGCGCACCGCGATATTGCGCCGTATCGCCTCATTATCCCACGACACCCTGAAGCATATCTGAATTTCCGAGACCGGCATTTCGGCACCGAGATCGATAGTTGCCGAGCCCAGTTTGTCTCCGCCGCCCGGCACCCACTCGGAATTGAATTTCCCGTCGGTGACATTGTCCGCCTTGAAGGACGTATTATACATACTCGATACGGTCACCGGTTTTTTGAGTGCGATGTTCTCACGCACCGGCGGCGTCACTCCGGTCACGAGCGGCGGCACGATGATGAACGGCACGCCGTCGCGCGGCGATGAGACCGGCCCGGGCTCCGTGCTGCCGTCTGCCGGCGCGTTCTCACGGGTGAACAAGATCCGGTCGAAGAACCATCCGGTGATGCGTCCCGTTATCTTCAGGTCATACACCCCGGCTTCAGGTACGCTCACGTCGAGCGGTTTTCCCGATGCGGCTGTTATCCAGGCGAATTCCTTTCTGCATGTCACCGGGCCGATGTCACGTCCGGCAAAGGAGACCAGTGCGTGCGCCTCCTTGTCGGAATCACCTTTGCCGCGAAGACAGATGCGGTACGTACCCGGCGTGATCACTTTTATCCGGTAGCTGAGCGTCGGCAATTCGGTGAACGCCGTGCCGCGTTCATACACGGGTTTATTCGCCATGAGCACATGCTTTGATGCAAACCCGTCGAACCATCCGTGCACGCCCACAAAACTGAACGCACAGCGCTCGAGTCCCGTATACTCCGCATAATCGCGCGCGTCGATGATGACCGAACCGTTCTCCTCGAGAAACGGCGTCTGATACACCGAACGGTCGACTGCCGGCGTGCCGGGTTCGAACATAAGCGCGGCGGGATGTTTCAGTCCGGATGTCCGTATCACCGGCTGCGGTTCGGCGGGAAGTGGCGGCAGTGCGTCAAGCAGATGCCGGTATTCCGGTTCAAGCCCTGACGCTGCAATGACGGCACGCGCATCTTCGGGCCACACCCGGTCGGGGCATATCACCACGTTCGATATGACGACATTCTGCGGCTTGTAGTTCACCGCATTGCCGGTTGTCGTATACGTATTTTCAATCAGGATGTCGCTGTTGCCGTTCAAATTGAAAACGGCATGGTCGCCGCGGCAGAGTTCGATCACATTGCCGATGTCGTGATAGCCGGCGCTGCCTTCATCATGATACAATGCCGCGGTGTTGAAAGACGTGAAGGCATTCCCCACGTAGTTCGAACGGTATCCGGAACCGATGCTGCGGCTGAGCGAATAAATGGCCGCGCCGTCAACGCATTTCCGGTTGAAGTCGAATATGCGGTTCGCTTCGACGATAGTCCTTTGTGACAGCGTATTCTTCGAGCTCCATCCCCAGCCCACGGAAACGGCCGTGTAATCCGCACCACGTATGTCATTGTGCGCTATCGTCGTGTCTTCGCTGTAGAGCACCGAAATGGCCGCCGAACCGTGATACTCTTTTCCTGTCTCGCGGAGCACATTATTCGCTATGACGACGCGTTTTGCCGCAGACCCCGCGTCCTTCTTTGTCGTCCCGATGTTCACCGCCGCCGCCGCGATATCGCAGAACACATTCCCGCGAATGATGATGCCGGATACATTGCTGCTGAAGTTGACCGCCGATTTCCCGGAATGGATGAACGTGCAGTTCTCGATGACGATATTACTCACGCCGCTGCCGGATACCATTGCCGGAAGGATATAGGACTCAGACCCGCCTGCACCCACCATCACGGTGGTCTGCGTGGGTGCGCATCCCTCCATGTCCGGCTGCGTCCAGGTGTCATACTGAAACGTGATGCCGTCAAAACGGATATTGCATACCGGGCCGTCGCTGCCGCCTTCAAACCGTATGAACGTTTCGGCTGACGGGACGATGCAGACGGCGGTGTTCAGCGGCACATCACGCGGCGGCTTGCAGTAGAGATAGTTCTCACGACGGTCAAAATACCAGCTGCCGGGAGCGTCGATGAACTCCGGTGCATTATCGAGAAACATATATCCTTTCAGGTTCATCTCGAAATTGAATTTATACAGATAGTAATACAGAAATGGTTTTCGGATTTTCAGATATGACCACTCACCCGCCGCGGAGATGCCGTCAACGGGGATCATATAGGTCCGCCAGTTGACGTTCTGACGCACCAGCAAGTCCTCCGGATGCCCGACGGCGCGGATATCGGCGCTGCGGACCACGAAGGCGTCCCTGTCTTCGCTCATCCCGAAAAGCTGCAGCGGTCCTGAATGCGCACGCCGCATCCGCACACCGTTGATATAGAACTGGCGCGTGTTTTCTATCAGCGGCACATGCGCCCGGTATATGCCGTCCTTCCACGGCTTCCACCCGGTCACCTGAATGCCGCCGTCGAATACCGGCCGCTCGCCGGGATATGCGGCATACGCAACCGTACGCACCGGACTGCCGTCCCCGGGGCCGAACACGACGGTTTTTTCACAACGGTATGTTCCGCCGCGCAGATAGACGATGATATCACCGGTGCCGGTTTCAGACCTGAGCATCGTGCGGACTTCGTTCCGCGCGCGTTCGAGTGTCTTAAACGGCAGCGTTCTGCCGTCTGCGACATCTGAACCTTCCGGCGAGATGATGACGGCATTTTTTGCCGCCGCAGCGGCGTCAGCCATATTCACCATACATACTGCGGCGATAAACATAGAAACATGAAAACGCATAGATCCTCCGTGTTCGTCATCAGTATAGAGCATCATGTGCCGGCGGTCAATGTATAATCCGGCCGATATTTGCACTTTTTGGAATGCACACCGCATTGACAGGCACCGCCCGCATTATATGATGAACGTATCATGCGAAAGAAAAAACTGAACGGCGGACATGCGGACACCTTCAGCATACACGTGCGCAGCGCCGGCCGCGCGATACTCGACTCCGGATATAACCATCCGCTGTTCGTCTCAGCCGACCATGATCTTCATTACACCACCAAAGGACGGGGAACGATATTCATCAACGGCACCGGATATCCGGTAACCGCGGGCGATATCGTCATCGTACGCCCGGGGGAATCGTTCCGGGTCACGGCGGATGACGGCCTGCTCGAGCGCTTCTACATACATTTTGATAGTACGTCATCGTCCGGACCGGAACCGCTTCTTGCGCGGCGATTCATGGTTGCCGACCTCAACGAAACACATATGCTGTGCACGCGCATCGTCAAAGAAAAACTCGCCGGCGATATCCATGCACGGGCCATGTGCGGCGCATTACTCACTGAACTGCTCGTCCCGCTGCTGCGCAATTCCCGAAAGAGCACCGACGGCGGCATCAGCCCGCAGGTACGGAAAAATCTCGAGCGGCTGCAGCAGGTGCGTGAACATCTGAAGCAGCACTGCACCGCACAGGTGAGCCGCCGCGAACTTGAAGACATCGCGCAGCTCAGCATCAATCACCTTGAACGGCTGTTCAAGGCGTTCAGCGGCTACACACCGCATCAGTATCAGCTGAAATGCCGCATCGACCGCGCCCGGGAATTGTTCATCGCCGGCGGGAGGACCATAACGGAAATTGCGGCGATGACCGGCTACAGCGGTCTGCACAAGTTCAGTGATTCATTCAGGAAATGGACCGGCATGCGTCCGTCGGAATACATCAAACGCGTGAATCCCGAGATAATCGACCGGAACTAGCGGTACGCGCTAAGGTGATTTCGGGTAAATGAATAGTGATTACGGGTAAAGACTTCAACGCCGTTTATGCATATTTTCCCTGTACACGGACGATCGATAGACAGTCCGTGACAGGAGATAATCCATGGAACCCGTACGTATCGGCATCATCGGCTGCGGCGTCATCGGCACCGGCTCCCATCTTCCGGAAGCGGCTGATTCAAAACTCGTGACGGTTACGGCCGTCGCCGACATCATCGAAGAACGCGTAAAAAATGCCGCCGGGCGTTTTAACATTCAAAAGACATACGCGAGCGGAGATGAACTCATCGACGACCCGTCGATAGAAGCCGTCGTACTTGCAATGCCGGCGGGTGACCGGTTCGCGCTTGCGCGCCGTGCTCTTGCAAAGAAAAAACATGTGCTTCTGGAAAAACCGGCGGTGCGGACGCTTGCGGAAATGCGGACGCTCATGGCGGAACGGGGCGACCGCGTCGTCGCCTGCTGTTCACCGCGTTTTCTTGCGGCGCCCTCGGCACAGGCGGCGCGTCAGTGCGTGAGCGAAGGCACGCTCGGCGACCTTCGCGTGGTGCGCGCCCGCGCGGTGCTCGCCGCGGGACCTGCGCCGAAGAATCCGCCGCCTCCCTGGCGCGTAAGCCATGAACGCAACGGCGGCGGCATACTCGTCAACTGGGGCTGCTACGACCTCGATTATCTGTTCGGCATCACCGGCTGGAAGCTCAGGCCCGAACGCGTATCCGCCAAAGTATGGCCGCTCGCGGAACATCTTAAAAGCCGGGTGGACCCGTGTTCCGATGCGGAGAACCATTTCGCCGCGCTCATCCATTGTCAGAACGGAACGGTCATCAGCTTTGAACGGGGCGAATTCGTCTCGGCGGCAACCGATCAGGCGTGGCAGATACTCGGCAGCAAAGGGTCGCTTCGCATGCACATGCTCGCGGGCAGGAACAAGGAGCTCTATCTCGACCGCTCATCGGCGGATGGCGTAGCAACCGATGTCATCTGGCGCGGCGACGAAGAGAAATTGCAGAACACGCGCTATGTCCTTGAGGATTTTGCAACTGCCATACGGACCGGGTCAACGCCGCTCACACCGCTTGAGCATTCGCTCATCCTTCAGCAGATCACCGATGCCGTGTATGCATCGGCGCGTGAAGGCCGCGAGATAGTCATCGAACGATAAACAAATACAAAAGGAGTTCTCTATGAAAGTATCATTCATGTCATGGCTGTATCCGCATCTTGATCTCGACGGGCTTATCGCAAAAGCAAAACGGTTCGGCTATCAGGGGATCGAGTTCCGCACTGAGGTACAGCACGGACACGGCGTTGAAACCGTCATGTCTGCCGCAGAGATCGAAACGGTCAAAACGAAGATGAAGAATGCGGGACTCGACGCGTGCTGTCTTGCGCCGGGCGTAAAATTCGTCAGCCCCGATAAAAACGAACGCGACGCCGAACTTCAGAAGCTCTATGCGTATATAAAACTTGCGGCATCGCTCGGTGTGCCGTGCATACGGTTTTTCGCGGACACGATCCCCAATAAAGGACGGGGCACGCGCGAGGAATCGTACCGCATTCAGGCGGAATACATGCGTCAGGCTGCGGATGCTGCCGGCGAGGCCGGAGTACGGCTCTGCCTTGAGACGCATGGAAACTTCCGCGCATATGACGCGGGCGAGCTGCTCTACCGCACGGCGTATCCCGCAGCGCTTTGGATCAACTGGCATCTGGCGCACTGCATCAATCACGGCGAGGATGTGGACGAGGCGTACCGTCACGTGAAAGGCCGCGTGTGTCATGCGCACTTCAGTATGTCGGAGCATGTAGAACGTCAGATGGAACTGCTGCATGCGGACGGTTTTCAGGGACATTTCTCGCTTGAGATAATGGAGAAGGACGAGGCGAAATCGGACACTATCGTCGCCGCGCAGATAGCTTCATGGACGGCGGTACGGGACCAGCTGCGCCGTTCATCGTGCGAATGAACGCACCTACGATTTGACAGGGCATTCCATGTGCGGTACTATTGGAGTATAACTGCCGTTAAAACAATACTATGTGTCGCTCAAGGGGATTCGCATGGGTATCATGAGAACGCTGGTGACCATGATCGTCATTGCAGTTCCGCTTTTCTCTGAACCTGATGCCGCCCTGCCCGGGGCACGGATAAAACTGCAATTCCCCGAGCTTCCCAAAACGCTGTTCGCCCTGTTCTTTGAGCGGGATTCAACACCGCAGCTCTATATCGCCCTGCCGCAGAACTATTCACCCGACCGGCAATTCCCGCTGTTCGTGTATCTGTACGGGGGCGATGGCGGTGAGGGCGCCGGTCCGGGCAGGGGTATGGATATTATGGAAGGCCGGGACTGCATTTTCGTCAACATGCCGCTTTTCAAGGCGAAGTTTGACACGAATGAACCATACAAGGGACGTCTCATCAGCATTGAAAAGGACAAGGAGGTGATCTGCCGGGCATATACGGTCATGCTGAAAAAAGTATACGAGACCATACCCAACATCGACACTGGGAATAATATCATCAGCGGTGAATCGAACGGCGCACATTCTATCGCGGCAATCTTCGAGAACGGCGATACCTACCTTATGGGCCTGTTCAGGAACATTATCCTGGCCGAAGGCGGCTATTTTTATATAAAGACCTATGAGCGCTACAAGGACAAGAACATTCTCTATGTGTACGGCGATTACGAAGGCATCAATGACTGGATGGGCAGAAAGATGAGGGCGGACCTCCCCCTTGTCATACAAAAGTTCGCCGCTGCGATGGAGACAAACCGGCTGAATGCAACCCCCCTGATAATGACCAACACCGGACATGAGGTCCCGAAACGGTTCTATCCCGATATCAGGCGCTGGGTGTCCGCGCAGTTGAAAAAATAGACGGCCTTCCGCCATACTGACGATGCGTTCTGCAGCGCCTGCGTGCACCGGCGTGATAATTGCATTTTCCCGCAATACGATATTTAATATGCTCATGAAAGAAGATGTCTTCAGTTTTCCGGAAGATCTTCGCATACGAAAACCGATGCATATTCTTGCCGTGGGACTGCTCACGTCTGATGCCGATTATGTGCATGAAGTAAAGCGCATGGACGGCACTACGATAGGATGCGTTCTGCGCGGGAAAGGAACGATGACCGTCGGTGATGATGCGTATACGCTCACCGCCGGTGACGTCTCCATCTACCATGAAGGCCGCGGCTTTCATACCAGGGCTGATGCACGTGCCCCCTGGGTGCGCATCTGGACGTATATGACCGGAAGCCTTGTGGAGGAGATGCTGCTCCGCTACGGTCTTGCCGATACGGCGTATATACAGGCGGCAAATCTGTCCAACATGTTCCGTTCGCTCGCACGTATCGCTTCAACTGCAATGGACACGCGGCTGAAGCAGAGCCGTCTTTCATCCTCCGTATGCGCCATCATCATAGAACTCGGGCGCATCGTTTCCGCGCGGAACACCGGATTGTCGCATGACGTTGACGCGGTAAAAAACTATCTTGATGCGCACACCGATGAACGCATCTCGCTGGCAGCTATCGCTGACCGGACGGGGAAAAGCCCCGAATGGCTTATACGCGCTTTCAAAAAAGAGATCGGCAGAACGCCGTACGAATATTTTCTCGAGCGCAAGATAGATCACGCAAAGATACTGCTCGCGGACCGGTCGTTCACCGTAGCGGATGTGGCGCGCAAACTTCACTTCAATGATGCATACTATTTCTCGAATCTCTTCAAACGGAAGACCGGTGTAACGCCGGGCAGCTACCGCGGAGAGCGCGCCGGGCCGTGATGCGTTGTTCAGTTTACCACAACAATAAAATCAATTTTACACATTGGCAGACACGCGGTTGCGGATTAGGATATCAGTAACGCTATTCAAGAGGACACCATGAAAAACAGCACCCGCACCGGAATCCGCGTTATCCTGCGTATGTTACTTACCGCGGCACTGACGGCGCTGCCTGCCGCCGGGGCATCATATTATATCAGCCCGTCGGGGGATGATAATAGCAGCGGCGATATTGACCATCCGCTCCGTTCCATTCAAAAAGCTGCGGACATCATGAATCCCGGCGATACGATATATCTCCGGAAAGGCATACACAATTACCGCGCCGGAGGGACCGCGTTCGCGATAGCCTGGATCAACCGCAGCGGCACAGAGGAAAAACCGATAACCTTCACACGATACCGCGACCCCGCCACGGGCCTGCTCGAGCATGCGGTCATCCAGACGTTCGAACGCGACGACAGCACCACCCCGCCCTCATATCCCCGCATCTATGCGACCGCGCTTCATGTCGCCGGTTCCTGGCTCAAATTCATAGACCTCATCATCGTGGGGAGTCGCAGCACGATAACGCTCGAGGCGGCGCGGGCGCTCGAGGAGAAGACCGGCAAACAGATGACGAAAGAGCAGGTATACCGGCTCAACAATCAGAACGGGATTTTGATCATGTCACGGGACAATCTTGTGCCCGAGCACATACTTGTGGAAGGATGCGAAATACGTGAGAACTGCGGCAGCGGTCTGGGAATCAGCGGCTATGGACAGGCACGGAGCGCGGACTATGTCACCGTACGCAACAATATCATCCATGACAATAACCAGCGTAACAATCAGGGCGGCAGCGCCGTGAACATAATTTCGCTCAAGGCGAATGATGGCAGCACTGCAACAAAGATAGTTGTAGAAAACAACATCGTCTACAACAATGAGAACATGCTCATCTGGCTCAGGTTCAAGAAGAACGCCGACGGCACCGAACAGAAGGACGCGAACGGTAACCCCGTGGTGTATCGCGACACGTTCAACGGCTACAGCGACGGTAACGGCATCATCGTCGACGTGTCACCCACGTATACGGGCCGGATACGCATCAGCAACAATATCGTATACAACAATGGCGCGGCGGGCATATGCGTGACGAAAAGTCCGAACGTCGACATCATCAATAATACCGTGTACCGTAACGGCCATTCGCCGTATCTGCATTGGGCGAATATCGCCATCGTGGGAAAAGAATCGAAGGATATCACCGTACGAAACAACATCATCTGGACGCGCGACGACCAGTGGACGTTTCACGGCACGAAGCACGGCGAGAACGGCGTGGTGTTCGACGGCAATCTGTACTTCCGCGACGGAGCAGACCAGTGGGATCCGAAGTGGGGCGCAATACCGCCGAACAGCAGCTACGGTAACCCGCAGTTCATGGACCCGGAGAACGGTGATTTCCGCCTGAACCCCGGGAGTTCCGCAACAGGCATCGGCGCGGTATTGTCCGCGGTTAAGACTGAGTAATACGGTACGGACAAGGCGCGACAGCACCTGCGCACCAGGAGTTTCATGCGTATGCGAACAATATCGACAGAGCTCATACTCGCCTCAACGGCGTTATTCACGCTCCTCAGCGGCCCATTAGTGCCGCGATCGGACTCCGTGGATTTTCTCGCAAGCCCGGCGTTCGCCGATTCAGTGACCGGCGCCGTGATCAATGAGACGGTTGCCGAGACGCTTTCGACAACAGCGGCACCGGGAGAACTGCGGAGCACACTCATCAAAGCCGCTGAAAAACTTGCTCAGGGGGCGGCGGTAAAAGTTGTTCTTGCGCCCGGCATCTACCGGGACGACACCTACGACATCGATTTCGCCAGGGGCAATGGGCAAGACACGCTTCTCATTCTCGAAGGAACATCAGCGGCGGATATCATCATCACCGGTGCTGACCCGGTGGACCCGCAGCAATGGAAACAGGAGGGCGGCGGTTTGTACTCGATGCCGTGGACGAATAACTGGGGTTTCGTGACCGTACCGTGGGGACCGTCCGTCGCACTCGGGCATCGCAACGAGATGCTCTTTGCGGCGGGCGATGCAATGCCGTTCCGCCAGTGTTCGCTCGAACTCTATGCGGTGAAAAAACCTGCATACTTCACCAAAGATGCCATGGAATACAAACTCACCAACACCCGTGCGCCGGATACGCTTGCGGAGGGAACGTTCGGCGTGATGGAACGTGACGGCATTCTGTATGCGCGCCCCGCCGCCGGACAGACAATGAACGGCTGTGAGATTGCGGTTCGGAAACGATCGCTCAATTTCACGAACAAGAACAACATCGTACTGCGGAATATAACCTGGACGCGCTTCGCCAACGACCACATGCGCAACAATGACGGCGTCATCACGTTCGGGATACGGTATCGTCCGAGGAAGAACGAGACGACCTGGCAGCGGAACATCCTTATCGACCGCTGCCGCTTCACCTGGAACAGCGGCGCCGCGTTCGAGTTCACCGGCGGCGGGTACACGGTGCGATCTTCACGGTTCGATCATAACGGCCGGCAGGGCTTCACCGGCGGCGACAGCGATAATGTACGCCTTGAAGATATCGACCTACAGATGAACTGCTGGCGTATGTTCATGGGGCGTGCGTACGGCTGGTTTACCGCGGGGACGAAGATCGCCATGGCGGAAAATATCATCCTCAGAAAAGTGCGTGCCGTCGGGAATCTGTCACCGGGCATCTGGTTCGATATCCACTGCAAAAACGTGCTCATCGAAGACAGCATTGCCGTTGACAATCTCACGCAGCAGCTCTTCCTCGAACTGAGCTCGGGTCCGAAACTCGTGCGGCGGTTCATCGGTGCCGGCGGAAAAAGCACCGCATCCACCGGACTGCTGCTCCAGACCCTTGGACGCGCCCGCGTTGAGGATTCTATCTGGTACGGCAACTGCTTCAGTACGAATCGCTGGCCGATAAAGATCGTGCATACCTACGCCTATGACCGCTACGATTCGCATTATCTGCGCGATCCGGTCGTCTATGACACCATCGAGCTCACCGGCAACGTCATAAGCTCCGGACGCAAGAGCAGCCAGATGCTGCTCGGATATTTCGACACCCGTACGAACAACTTCACGGCGGCAACACCCCGTCTGGGGTACACCGGCGTGAGCAACGTTTTCTTCTCGGATGCGGAACGGGAGGACAAGGCGTTCATCTGGCAGTATCCCAAGGAATACCGGGAATATCAGGGCTTAAGCGCATGGTCTAATAAATATGACGAGCGGTTTGCGCGCTGGATCGCTCCCGGCTTCACCGATCCGGATGCGCGCGATTTTACGCTGCGGCCGGACAGTCTGCTCATCGACAGGAAAAAATCGCTTCCGGAATACCGGATGCCGGCGGCGCTTCATGAAGAACTCGGACGTTTCAACAAATGGATAATGAACGATCCCGAACGATGGACCGACGATCTTGACCAGTAGATCTGCGGCGCGGAGACGGACGGCATGGACACTATCATAGAGAACCGCACCATCGATACCGGTATTGCGATCTCTGATTGCGACGGACTCACGATACGTAACTGCGTCATCAGCAACCGCGGCGGATTGGACGGTATTGCGTTACGGAATTGTTCCCGTGTACGCATCGAGCACTGCCGTATCAGCCGTATCGGAAATGAGACGATGCAGGAAACCGGCGTGCGCACGATACACGGCTATGATTTCGTTCCGGCGGCGCTCGACCGCATCCACGGCATACACCTGCATGACTGCAGCGATGCCGTCATCGCCGGAAACGAGATAACCGACTCCTGTAGCAAAGGCATCAGTATCACGGCAAGCGACGCTGAAAAGTCGAAACGCATCGTGATAGAGAACAACCGCATCGCATACATCTACGACGACGGCATCGATTTCGGGATTACCGGTGCCGACCGGGATGTATATCTGCCGATCGCCGGCGTCATCATACGCGGCAATATCATACACGACATCGGGCTCGGGTTGACACGCCTGGGATTTGCCCGTCACGGAATTTACCTGACCGTACGCGATGCGCTTGTTGAGAACAATACTATCTATAACTGTTTTTACGGCGAGGGCGTATCAATTCGCAACGCGGCCGTGGTGCGGGGGAATGATATCAGGAACTGTGCACGCGCCTGCATCGGCTTCTGGCGGCAGACGAACACGGAAGAAAGTTCACGCGCGGTGCGGATAGAAGGCAACCGCTGCCGGCAGGATTTTGCCCTGCCGATACCGATGCGGCATATTGCAAATCCCCATGAAAAACTGCATCATCTTCCGCTCGGCGTCATCGTGATACAGCATTGGAGCAACCCGCGTGCGGTCATCGACCGTATTGAGCTCCGCCGCAATGCCCTGTTTGTCGGACCGGATTACCATGACGATATTCCGATGATCGCCGGCAATGATGACGCCTCAAAGAACGCCAGTGCATTGTGCATTGAAGACAATAGTCTTATCGATATGCGCACACAACCGAGGTGGATAGAAAACATGCCTGACGGGATCGACACCGGAACAAATACAATGAAGCCGGATAAGGAGCGCTGAAGACATTACCGTTTCCGCGTTTGAGAGACTCGTTCTGCTATTAAAAAAAACGTTGTCGTTAGATTTTTCAATTTTTCAGATATTGGCCGAAATACGGCGGTGTCATGAAACTTTGGGTATAAGCGCCAAAGTTTCCGCAATAAGCATCCGCGTTTCCTCATACTGCCCATGATAATTACCCGGCGGTGTGTAGAGTAGCGCCGCCATGCGCTTTTCAACGTCCGCAGGTTTCACCGGGAAGCGGCCGATGAATTTCAAATTATTGCCGTCGCCGCAGTAATATTCGCCGTTCAGCGCAAAGAGTATCTGGCAGATATCCTGAACGAGACGTCCGGTGATCCAGGTGAGGAACAGCGCATCGCCGCGCTCAACTTTGCTGCGCCAGTGATAATCGTTCTGCCAGTAGCGGAGCGAGTCACCGTATTTTTTGAGAAGTGCGGCTCTCATCGCTTCGGGATACGGCGTCATGCGCCGCTGCCACCCGCCGATGACATCATCGTTATCCTCGATGATCATCTGGTTCCAGATGTCGGTGGGAAGATGATATCCCCACATGGACCACACAAGCGGCTCAGGCTGTGCTTTTCCCTCCAACCACGAAAAAAGATTCTTTTCGATATCGCCGATGAGACGCACCCAGCAATAGTCCACTTCAATACCTTTTGTTTTCCACTTCGCAACAAGTGCGCAGAGTTCTTTCCAGTAAGAAGCATACCCGGGGTTTGCGGTCCGTTCGTCACAGAATACACGGAAGTCGACATCAGATTTTTCATCGAATGTTTTCTTGCCGTGCGAACCGCCGATGGATATCGCCGTGCGGCCTTTACCCAGCGCGCGCATCACGGGAAGAAAATCATCAATGACCGGCTGAATGCGGACCGGAATTGCAGCGTGCATCGATATGCTCCTGATATTTAAACTCATGGTGCCGGTGCATACATCAGTATATCATTTCCGGACGATGTGCGGGTGTATTAGATTGACAAAAGGGTGCTGTATATTGCCTTTTTATACTTTAAGGTTGCGGATATGTCTCGCGCTACGTCATTCTTTCATATAATTCCGGCGTAATCCGAAAACGGAGCGGCTCACCACGGGTGAACCGTCCGATATTATCAAGTGCCACTTCATGCAGCGGTTTGAGCGGACCGTGCGGATCGGCTGCGGCGATAGGCCATTGGCTCAAGCCCACAGCATGGCCTGTGAAGATGACATTGGGCCATTGCCGGGCCGGATGATCGGGCGGAAGCCGGTCGCCGGTAACGGGATGATCGAGCACATCGAGCCCGGCGCGGAGTCGTCCGGATTGCAGCTCGGTATAGAGCGCGTCCTCGTCGATTATCTTTCCGCGCGCCGTATTGATGACAATGCCGCCGTCCGGAAGCAGCGCGAGGAGCTCTGCGGTGACACTCTTTTCAGTTTTCGGGTTGACCCCGGCATGCAGCGACACGGCGTCCGCCTGGGCAAAGAGTTCCTGCAGGCTCTGCACCGGCCGCACACCGGCCGGGAATTCCGGCGCGTACGGGTCGAAGGCGTGCACTTTTGCGCCGAGTGTTATTATCATCTCGGCAAAGCGCCGTCCTATCATGCCGATGCCGTAGAGTCCCACGCGCAGATTTCTGAGCGACCCGTTACGGAGCGCAACACTGCTGCCCGTTCCGTTCCAGCCGCCGCCGCGTTTTTCCTCTATGTGTGCGCGGAGGTTTTTCAGCATCGCCAGAAGGAGCGTAAGCGTCCCTTCAGCGATCTCTCCGGCGGGAGCATCGCCCCAGTTCGTGACGGGAATGCCGGCGTGTATCAGTTCTACGGGGATGATATCCTTCATGCCGCCGGTCGCATGACAGATGTACCGTAATTTCCCCGGCGCAGTTGACAACGCAGCCGGTATGGACGCCGAGCCCCATGATGTGAGAAGCACATCATGTTCACGCACCAGCGCCGCACGCTCTTCGGAAGACAGCGCCGCCGCATGCTTCACGACGGTGAGTGTTCCGAACGCCTCAAGCGCCGTGCGGAACGTGTCGGTGAAAATGGCTGGGTTCGGTTCATTCGCGGCGAGATGTATCATGGTCATGGAGATCTCCACAGCAGTGAAAATATTCCATGAGCATCTATCTTTTTAAAAAATTGTCAATTACCGGACGGCTGCTTTCAACTGATTTTCACAGCGTTCAATATCCGCAGGTGCCGGTACGCGCGCTTCGCATGTATACGCCTGCCCGATCTGCGCGGCTTTATCCGTTCCCATAGCGTGATACGGCATTATTTCGAACGCGTGTTCACCGGGCAGCGAGCATATGAACGCACCGAGCGCCGCGAGATCCGCATCACGGTCATTGAGCCCCGGGATTATCGGAAGACGGAACATGACGTTCGCGCCGCTTTCACAGAGCCATTTCGCATTCTCGTGTATCATACGGTTTGAAACACCGGTATGCTGCCGGTGCAGATCGTCGTTCATTCCTTTGAGGTCAAAGAGGAAAAGATCGGTCAGGGGTGCGATACGCTCGAACACGTTCCGGGACGCCAGTCCGCAGGTCTCCACCGTCGTGTGAATGCCTTCGGCTTTCGCCCGCCTCAGTATCTCCGCAGCGAGATCGGGCTGCATGAGCGGTTCTCCGCCGGAAAGCGTAATGCCGCCGCCGGAACTTTGATAATATGGAATATCCTTCACTACATCGCGCATGATCTCATCGACGTCGGCAGCTTTTCCCTTAATGGATAGTGCGCCGTTTCCGCAGGCGTTCGCGCAGGCGCCGCAGGCAGTGCATGCGGTTCGATCGACAGTATGTCCCGACGCATTCAGCGCGTGACAATGGTTCGGACATGCTGATACACATGCGCCGCAGCGGCTACAGCGGTTCTCCAGAAAAGCGATTTCCATGCGCGGAGACTGCGACTCGGGGTTGTGGCACCACCGGCAGCGGAGCGGGCAGCCCTTGAGAAATACCGTGGTGCGTATGCCCGGCCCGTCATTGAACGACGCGCGGAGCACCGAGAGTACCATGCCCGTTTCGCTCATGAGTACAGCGTTCTTCTGATGATGTCCTGCTGCATCACCGTACCGAGCTCGATGAACTTCGCGCAGTATCCGCCCACGCGGACCAGAAGATTTTCATACTGCTCCGGATGCACGAGCGCGTTCTCAAGATCCTGGATGTTGAGCGCCGTAATGGAAGCCTGCTGACCGCCGAGGCTGAAGTACACCTCAAGCGCTGTCCTGAACTTGGCACGCTGACCCTGCATCACATCGCGGGAGAATTTCATGTTGGATGTGGAACCGCCGTTCTCCGCCGGCACTTTGGCAAGCGAACTCAGGAACGCGGTAAGTCCGTTTTTATCCATGCCTGTTGACGGCACGGTTCCCACGGCAAACGGCTCGCCGCATTTTCTGCCGTCGGGTGTGGCGCCGGTGTCGAACCCCATGTTGTACGCGCCGGCATTCACGCTGCTCACCACGAGATACTGAAGCCCTGCTTTTTTGCCGGCATTCCGTGCGGCACGGTGAATTGCGCTCCAGGTGCGTGAAAACATATCGTCTGCCGTTGTGTCGTCGTTGCCGAACTTGGGCACCGCGATCAGGAGCTCACGGAGCTTCTCTTTGCCCGTGAAGTCCCTGTCGAGTGCGTCGACCACTTCCTCGAGCGAACACAGTTTCTTTTCGAAGACGATATCGCGGATGGCGTTGAGCGAATCCGCCGCGTTGGCGTAGCCGTGGCCCACAAGGCAGGCGCCCATGTAGCGGAGTCCGCCGTCGAGTGTTGACCGTCCGCGTTCAATGCAGTCGTCCATGAGAAGGCCCGCGAGGAGAAAGCTGCATTCCTTACGGTGTATTTCGTACTGCTTTACAAAATTCTTCGCTCCCAGCCGGGCGCCGAATGCGAGCTGCTCCTCGAACGCGTCGAAGAGATCTTCGAACGAGGCGAAATCAGCAGGGTGACCGGTGCGAAGCCCTATCATGTCGCCGTGGATATTCTTTCCGTTGTGCAGCGCCGCTTCGAGCGCCTTGACCACGTTGAAGCCGCCGGTGATGGGCGTGGGGCTCATGCCCGCGAGCGTGAACTCGCCGCATCCATGCGGATGATAGCGTGCGGCGTCCGCTGCGGGAACGTCGAAATGCTTCGCGACGCCGGAGATGACGACATCGTCATTATAGATGAGCGGCATGGTGCATCCTTCGGCGAGTGCGGCAAGTGCCGCATCCAGCAGGCGCGGGTCTCCAGCCTTATGATAGCGGAAGGTGAACTGCGGTGTCAGCTTCCGGTGCTTCGGTATCGTACGGAGCACGGCGAGCGCAAGTACATCGGCGTCTTTTTCATGTGCACGGCCGAGTCCGCCCACGACAACACGGTCGGCGAAGGGAGAACCCTGTTCCTCCATTTTTTTCCAGAACGAGAGAAGCAGATCGTCCAGAGCCGCATCGGTGAGCATGCCTTCGTCACGGTCATGCCGGTAGAATCCGGCGAACACATCGTCGAAGCGTGCGAATTCGGGGAAGTCGAAATTGACGAGTGAATAGATCCATGAGAGCTGCAATGCCTCGAAGAGCGTCTCAGGCGCGCGTTCGGTAACAGCGATGAGCGTTTCCTGAAGCATGCGCATTCTTTTTTCAGTACCGGCATCCGCTGCGTTCTCCGCGAGCGTTCCCGCCTGCTCCGCATAGTCGAGACAAACATCACGGACGATATCAAGCGCGATGAGCGAGCCGTCAAAGAAGTCCATGTCGTCACCTGCCGCTGCACGATCACGGCGTGAACGCACCCGTTTATAAAGACCGGGAAGCCCGCCGTCGAGCAGTTTGCCGTAATCGAGCACCATGCTGCAGGCGTTCGCCCCGCCGCTGGCGATCTTGCCGTGGCCTTTCACGGTTCCGCCGCCGTAGCATCCGCGGACGTCGGTCTGAATATAGGCGTGCATCTCATCGTCCCATGAATCACGGTATTTTGCGTTGATGCATTCGTGACGCCAGAACGCCGCAAGCTCCTTCACTATACTCCGTTCAGCGGCCGGCCGTTTTTCATTGAACGGCGCATCGAAGTCGAAGCAGTATCCGCCCTGCTTGCCGTCACGCTGGCGGTCCTGCATGGTGTTCCACACCTGATGGCTGAAATAGGCGATAAGATTCGGTCCCTTGCGGCCGGCGAAAACGTCGTCGGCGCGCAGTTTTCCGAGCATGGACGGATATTGTGTTTTCAGGCACATCGCCTCGCGTACGGATTTCTGCGTACTGCCGTACTGTTTATATGTCTCGGTGAAGACAACCGCATGCGCCACCACCCGATCGATTTCAACGGGTTTCCCGATGCCGCCGGCTCCGGGCCGCGTGGTTTCCATGCTATGTGATAGTGTCTCTTTTTCCAGTGTTGCCGTTGCCATTGTTTGCCGCCTTAATCGTGATACTATACAGTACACTTTCCCCGCGGATATATCTTGACAAATCGGCCATAGAATAGCATAATCGGGCCATGGAAAAATTGACTGAATTCTACCAGTTCCGGCTCTATAACCGCAACCCGTTCCATCTCATCGTCTCATCCACCACGCTGAATAAGGATTTCCACTCGCATACGCACAGCGCCTCCGAGCTCATCGTCTGCGCCTCGGGGCACAGCACGCATACCATCGACGGGGTCATCCATTCCATGCGGACGGGCGATGTGTTTGTGATAAAGCCCGGCATGCATCACAGTTTCAGCGGCTGCAAAAATTTCTTCCATTACAATGTGAGCTTTCTTGCCGACATGCTCGCCTCATCCGGCGATGATATCAGGCGGGAGGCGGGATACCATGCGCTCTTCAATGCGGCCGCGGGAGGCAGTCCCGACAGCATGATGGTGACGCTTGCCGCGGACGATCTGGCGCGGGCGCGCACACTCCTCGATGCGATAATAAAGGAATGTGCGGCGAGACGCACGGCGTATGAAACTGCGGTGCGTGGACTTTTCATGGAGTTCGTGGTGCTCCTGGTCCGCGCATACGCCAAACGCGGCGGTGCGCTCACGCCGCATGCGCAGATAGCCTACATCGCCGGTTATCTTGAGACGAATTTCCGCGAACGTATATCGCTCGATCATCTCGTTGAGACGAGCGGGCTTTCACGGCGCCACTTCACGCGCCTTTTCCGGAAACTGTATGAAAAAAGCCCCAAGGAATATCTATTGGATATCAGGATACGCGAAGCGGCAATGCTTCTGGCGGACGGCGAGCGTAGCATCACCGAGGTCGCGCAGGTGAGCGGTTTCGACGACAGCAATTATTTCAGCAGGGCGTTCAGTGCGGTCACGGGTGTAAGCCCGCGCGAGTACCGGAAAAAGATTTTCCCCGGACGTGATGAACGCTGATAACGTTACCGTACTTCGCGTACCGGTTCATCAAATCCTGTTCCGCTGACACTGTTGTCCTTGAGCGTCACATCGCCTGCACGTTCTATCAGAATGCCGCTTTTGTTCGTGGTATTCTGCCGGTTCGGGTCGACAATGCTGTTGCCGATCAGGCGGACATTTTTTGCATTTTGTATGTATATCCCGGCGGCACCGGAGTTTATGATGATGTTGCTGCGAATTTCAATGTTCCGTGCGAGGGGTGCATCGGTAACTCCGCCGGTGCGCAGCGAGGATGACCCCTCATGGTTGTAGAGATCGATGGCGCCGTAGGGATGCATCGAAAAATCCCTTCCGCCTTCGCCGTAATTGAGGGCGTTGTTGATGCTGTTGCCGGCGATGACTACGTTCTCGGAGAGATAATAGATGAGGTCAGACTTGGCCTTCTTAAAGAAATTCTGCGTATGAGAAATAAGAATGGCGGCACTCGTATGATTGGACATGGTATTGTTCTCAATACGTACGCCGCCGGCACCCATGAATACGGAGTAGCGTCTCGTGTTCTGAAAGCGATTACTGCGGATTACCGTGCCGTCGAGCCGCCAGCTTTTATTGAATGCGAGGCTCGGGACATCATCGCTGCCGCAGGTCTCGGCGCAGACGATAGTTCCCTCTATGGGCCGGTCTAGGGTAAGTGACGGCGGGTTCCAGATATTATCCATTTTCGGCATGCTTTTTATCGTATATTCCCGGCGTTCACCGGTGCCGATCTCTATGATCTCTATCGTGTCGCCCGTTTCATACCAGGTCACTGACATGGGCATAAGTGTCAGTGTGTCTCCCTTATAGGACTTCACCCGGCTTCCCCGTAGCGATATGACGATATTGTCATCCTGCAGGCGGTCGAAATAGTTCCCTTCAATCCTCGGGCCGCGCCGCGCGGCGATAAAATGAAATCCATCGGCACAGGTTGCGACCATATTTGAACTTCCTTCGCGGGGACAGATGCGATTATTGAGGAGTACAACATCATTACAGAACATGAACAGTGAGGCGAAGGCGCTTGATGCATGTATGCTGCATCCCTCAAGCCTGAGCCCATCGCAATATTTGAAAATGTTAAGATGCCCGAATGAGCGTTTGACCCGTACATACCGCCAATTCACAGCACCGTCAAGCACACGGGCAAGATCGCCCCGGTCATGGGTAAGGCTGAACTGTCCGTTCTCCAGCGGCAGCGACTGCTGAATATAGCCCACGAAGTGAAAGCCGTATTCACCGCCGGGTTTATGCACGGTCATCCAGTTCCCGTCACGGTTTGAGAAATACGGCGCTGCCGGCGGCGGATATCCGGGGTCCGGGACAACGGTCATGGTCCTGTCCTTTGCAAGCGACGCAATGATGCTTCCCTGAGAAATTATCGGCGGGTCGTAATCGAAAACAATGTTCCGGAGCGTAAGGCCCGGACAGCGTTCGAACAGAAATGCCGAGAACGCACCGCCGAGCACGATCTCGCCGTTTTCGATGGTGAGGTTGGTGATATATGTACCGCCGGCCGCATATTTGAATCTGGTCTCATTCGTCTGGGGTGTGCTCACGCGGCATACTCCGCCCAGACGGAGCGTTGTTCCCGGATGCACTGCAGCGTAGCTGAACGCTTTCATGAGCGCCGGCCCATTGTCGAATGCACCGTCGGCTTTTCCGCCGAAATCCGCAATGGTCTTTGATTCAGGAAATACCGGTATCGCAAGCAGAACGAACAGTGAAAAAATTGTGCCGCGAAGTGAATGCATAATTGACTCCATTAAAATAGTCGCTACCTGGCTTCCGCTGAGGAAAGCCCGTTGTGCTTCTTCCAATTCGGCACACCGGGAGAATCCTCGGCATATTCACGCAGAAAAACCGGTGCTTTTGCAGTACCGTATATTTTTTTGAAGTACCAATCGTGATCGCTTGAAAACATATAACTCACCGGGTCCGTACGGTACGGGGCCTGAGTGATCCATTCCGGTGTTGTAAACGATACCACCTTTGTTTTCCCGCGGACAACTGAAACCGTTACAGCGCCCGGCGTCAGCGGCAGATAGCATGCCTGAAGACCGGCCTGCACGGTTTTTCGCTCAATGCCGTTTACAAAAAGCACCGCTGGCTCTTTGAGAATGGTGATCACTTCAATCCGGTCGTCTTCTTCACGCGGATATTCTTTTCCCAGCCGCAGCGCGATGGAATGTTCCGGTACTGTGGCGGATGCATATTTTTTGAATACGACGGCTGCCCGCTCGGTCTCCACCGGATCTGCAGCGCCATGCCAGCGGCGTTTGTAGTAGTTCAGAATACTTCCGGGGACGAAATTGTGGTTGATCTCAGGGGCAAGATGCGTAGCCTCGCCGTAGTCGTTCCATGTTGCAACGCTGATAAGCGGTGTATCAATTTCAACCGCAAGTTCAAGCAGACCCCGGTATACGGCAGTGAGACGGCACGGATGGTACGCGCGTTCACGGTCCTCAACAGGAACCGGGTTATCCATGGAAAGCGGGTTATATTTCCCTTTCGGATAATCATGTCCATAAAAACCCGGATATACGGTGACGCTGAATGTGCGGTTCCTTTTTTTCGCGACTGCACCGATGCCGCGGAAATATTCAATTTTATCACCGTCAATCCATGTCTGAACAGCCGGGAAATAATCGAATACCGCATTCACATGGTTTTCATTCTGCGGATACATAAGGTGATACACATATGCCGTCCGGATTCCCATCGCCTGTGCAAGATGTTCATACGCCTCGGCAACCGCTTTCACCGCCGCCGGATCGTTTTCAACAACGCGTCGATTATTTGCGGGAACCTTATCGGCAAGCGTATCGCCGTTCCAGAGATAGATGATATATCTTCCGTCAGGTGTTTTTAACCAGGCGGGCGAGTTCTTTTTCTCAGACAGTATTCCTGAGATCATCTTCGCCCACCATGCAATACGCTGCTGCTCCGTCCCGCCGGTAGGACCGCTGAGACACAGCGTGAGCTTGAAATCGGGGAATTCTCTTTCGGCAACGGTAAAAAACGTAAGTATTATCCTGTTAAAGGCATCTAAGAGACCCGGTTTATCCATCGGACCCAGCGGATAGAAAAACTGAAAACCGTCGATGCCAAGCGCCTGTGCCGCTTTCAATTCCTCTCTCGCTACGTCCTCATCACTGCGTTCGCCGATCTTATAAAGCGTATAATGCATCGGAAGTATTGATTTACTCAATGCGATCTCATTGCGGGTTTTACCGTTGGTGCCGAATAACGGCGGCATGGTATAAAACTGGGGAGTTGTATTTCCGCTTGACATATTTACATCACGTGTCATGTGATGCGCAACAATCATCTTACGGACGGTTATCGGAAGAGATAATTCCTTCCTATTGGGTTCCAGCTGCATATCCGCCCCGGAAAGCACGAGCGCAGAAAGCAGGCAGGCTATCGTTTGTGTTGAAAAAAAACGCTGCGCTTGTAATGTATTCTTCATATGTTCTCTTTTCATGAGGCATTTCCCGGCATCTGATACAAGTATAGTATGAAAACGGTTCTCAGTCTACCGGTATTATGCTGCAGCAGAAAGTTGCAATTTATGCGCGGTGCGGTATACACTATACGTATGAACAACACGTTACGCCGCATCACCACGGACGAAAAGCTCATACTGTTCAGTGATTTCAGGAAAACGTACGGCGTGAACAGCATCGTGCAGTTCGGCGTTCATCGCGACAGGATAACAAAACCCGAAGGCCGTCCCCGCGTGCCTGCCCATACCCATGCGCATGCCGTTGAGATAAATTATCATGCGGAGGGCAGGCAACGATATTTCATCGGTGATACGGAATATAATTTTGAACCCGACACGGTATACGCCGTCGGACCGGGCATCGTGCACGGATCGCGCGGATACGCCAAGGAGCGCGGACTCACATACTATCTCATCATCGATATCCACCCGGCGCCGTTTCTCAACTGCGATGCGAAGACCGGCAAACGTCTGCGTGCATATCTCTCGGCCGTCGGCACTGACGTATTCCCCGGGAACGCGCGCCTGAGACGGCATTTTGAGCATCTCGTCTCCGCATGCGAAACCGCGGACGAGTATGCATCATTCCGTATACGCGCACTGGTAACCGACATCATCATCGAAACGCATCGCGCCTCACGGCATCCGTCGGCCCGTACGCTGTCACCGGCCATCGAGGCGGCGGCCGCGGCGATACGAAAACCGGATGAAAACGTCTCGCTTGCCGATCTCGCATCAGCGAGCGGCTTGTCGTATTCACGCTTTCTTCACCGGTTCAAGGCCGAGACAGGCGAAAGCCCCAAGGCGTTCATGATACGGCAGCGCATAGAAAAGGCGAAACGGATACTCCGGTCGTCGGATCAGCAGATATCGGATGTATCCTATGCCGCCGGATTCCGATCGATAAATCTGTTCATCAGCCAGTTTAAAAAGCTCACCGGCATGACGCCCCGGGAATACCGGTCCTCGCGTCTGTAATGTCATCCCTATCAATTTGATATTCCCCTCACCATGTCCTGTCATATGGACAAGCACTTTCATTATCGACACCACTGCTGGATTAAATATCGCGAAAGAATATACTGTCCATAGCATTACCAAACAAGGCGGTACCTATGCCCCCGACAACTGCATTCACCGATCAGGAAAAAAGTCTTATACGCGCGAAAGCCGCCGGTGCGAAACAGGCGCTCCTCGCGAATGTCAAACAATTCGGACAATCACCGGTGCCGCTCCTCATCGCGGGCGAAGTATATGCGGGGATATGGCTCGAGCATAATCAGGACAACGTGTTTCTCGCCGAGTATCACCCCGAAGCGGCATGGGCGTCACAGCAGGTGTTCATGGACCATCAGCGGGAGGACGGGCTTCTGCCGTTCATGTTCCCTCTGCAGATGAAAGGCAGCTATTTCAACACGCCGGTGCCGTACTGGCATGTGCAGTGTATTTATCCGTTCGCGCGCTGCGCGCTGGAAATTGCGGTGAAGCTCGGTAAGGATGAAAAGACCTTCGACAGCATCTACCGGTGCGCCTCAAAATATGATGACTGGTTCGTGAAATTCAGGAACAGAAGCGGCAGCGGTCTCGTGGAGATGTACTGCGAATGGGACACGGGACACGACAACAGTCCGCGCGTGATGGACGGCGGCATACCGCACGGCTGTCCGGACAAAGAAGCGAAGAACATGCCCGATCTGCCCATCATGCCGGTGCTCTCAGTGGACCTTTCGGCAATGCTCTACGGCAACCGCATGGCGCTTGCTGATCTCGCCGCGCGTCTTGGCAAAGGCGCCGATGAAATGCGCTGGAATGAAAAAGCCTCGGAATTGAAAAGCCGCATGAAAGAAAAACTCTACGATGCAGCCGACGATTTCTACTACGACCGTGACACGAATGGACTCCGCAAATACCGCTCGGAGCATATCACGCGTCTGTTCATGAACCGCGTACTCGACCAATCTGAATTCGACAGCATCTATAACCGCTATTTCACCGTTGACTCGGAATTCTGGACGGCGTTTCCATTCCCGGCGATGTCGGTATCGGATCCGCATTTTGTGAAGGAATGCCCGAAGAACTGCTGGGGCGCCAACACACAGGCGCTTACGGTGCTCCGCACGCTCTTCTGGATGGAACACTACGGCAAAAAAAAGGAGCTGCACGAAGTGATGTACCGCTGGCTCAAGGCGTTCATCAGCCACGACAATAAATTCACGCAGGAAATAAATCCCTTCACCGGCGCGCCGGTGAGCAACGGCACGAATTATTCGCCGAGTCTCATCATGTTCATCGAGTCTGCGAAGACGCTTGTCGGTCTGTGACGAAAGCCGCTTATGGCAGCGCGAACATCACCGTCCGCACGAACTGCCGCTGCCCGTCGGGTCCGAGTATCGTTTTGAATACATCAACCGCCGGCCCGCCGTTCTGAAGCAGCGCCGTGACATAATCCTCAATTCCCGTTCTGCTCTTCATCGCTTCAGCGGCCGGCACCGCGGCGGCATGTTCGATCATGGCGGCATAGCTGACGATATATGACCGGTAGGCGTCAGCAAGCACCGCGTCATCGCGCCGGGTTGCTTTGCAGTGAACGCTGATGTCGCTCAGGAATTTCTTATACCATGCACGGGTCGGTGACGGTTTGAACGCCGACAATGCAGTATACCCATTCCGCATTTCCGCTGTATATTTCCGCCGGTTGGCGTTCGTGACCGGCGACGGGTCTATGATCTCGATCACACAGACGCGCTTCCCGAACGGCAGAAAAATAAAATCGGCCGACAGCACCGGAAGGTTGTAAATGCTTTCCGGACAGATCACAAGCGAATACATACGGATACACGAAAGCATGGTGGCATCGAGCACGCTGCATCTTTTTATACGCTCCGAACGGCTGCTGGTAACCGTTATATCTATTAATGGGAAAATACCAACATGTCTGAAATTTGACTGCACCGGATACGCGGTGAGCTTCTCCGCATGCAATGCGCTGCCGGTTATTGCTGAATATTTTGCAAATTGCACATCGCCATCCCGACTGGTGGATATACCGATAATAAAAAACGCCATGAGCATCACAGCTATCAGTACAAGTCCGGCAACGGCAATCTTTTTTAACATGTGCATCAACCTCATTCGTCATATCAGCTCAGGATATATGTCCTTGACGCTTTACCTGAACAGCGGTATAGTAATATCATGAAAACGACACAAAAGAAAGCGCATCCGCAGACAAAGCCGAAACTTCCCGTTGTCATTTCACCGGAAGTATCCGGCAGCAGCGTGACCTTCCGCATCTATGCGCCACGCGCAAAGACCGTTCTCGTATCATCGAATGACATGACCGGCGTGGGCCCCCGGAAAGAAATGAAAAAAGCACGCGACGGCGTGTGGAAGATAACCATCGCCAATGTCGTCCCCGGCGAATATCGATACTGTTTCACGGTTGACGGCGTTGCGGTCATCGACCCCGTAAATCCCGCGGTGAGCGAGTCGAACAATAATGTCTGGAGTCTGGTATATGTGTCAGGCTCAGACATTTCGGATACGATGAATGTTCCGCACGGCGCGGTTGCATCGGTCACCTATTACTCCGCATCACTCAAACGCTTCCGCCGCATGCAGGTGTATACGCCGCCGGGATATGAGAACGGCAAAGACCGCTATCCGGTGCTCTATCTGCTTCATGGATCGTCCGACAGCGACGCGTCATGGTCTACGGTAGGCCGCGCGAATTTCATACTAGACAATCTCATCGCTTCACGGAAAGCGAGACCCATGATCGTTGTCATGCCGGCAGGGCACACGGCGCGTTCAGGCGGACCGCGGCAGGCTGCCGATGAATTCGCGAATGACTTTCTAAACGATATCATGCCGCACAGTGAAAAGCATTATCGCATCAAACGCGGGCGGCAGCATCGCGCTATGGCCGGGCTCTCGATGGGCGGCGGACAGACGTTATATATCGGCATACCGCATCTGGACATGTTCTCGTATCTCGGCGTTTTCAGCGCCGGCATCTGGGGCATCACCGGCGACAGACCGGGCTTCGAAGAAACGCATCGCAAAACACTTGACGACGCCAGCCTGAAAAAAGGTCTGAAGCTGTTCTGGTTTGCAACCGGCAAGGATGATTTTCTCCTCGAGACATCACGCGCGACGGTGGCAATGTTCAAGCGGCATGATTTCGATGTTATCTATCGCGAGACGGACGGCGCGCATTCGTGGGCGGTATGGCGGGATTATCTCAATGAATTCGTCCCGCAGCTGTTCCGGTAACGCATAACGTCGCTGCCGCAGTATTTTAATTCGGAAGCGATAAAGATAATTCCGGGTAATGCCTGATTCGAAGTGACTACGGAGGAATACATGCGTACATATATCATATGCTCAGTGCTGATGCTGATTCTTACAGGAGGGATCATGGCAACGGAAGAACCGAAATATACGGTTGAAAAGAAGACGAATGAATATGAGATACGTCAGTATCCGAATATACTTGTCGCGGAAACGGCGATAGACGCCGGGTTCGAGTCTGCGGGAAATGACGCGTTCCGGATTCTTGCCGATTATATTTTCGGGAACAATACCGTGAAAAAATCCATTGCGATGACCGCGCCCGTTCTGCAGAAGGAATCGAAGAATATTGCGATGACCGCACCGGTGAGTATGTCGAAAGGCGCCGGCGGATACATCGTGCAGTTCACCATGCCCGCCGAATACACGATGCAGACGATACCGGCGCCCAATGATGCGCGGGTTCATCTCCGGATGGTGCCGGCCCGGCGCGTTGCGGTGCACCGGTATTCCGGCGACTGGTCTGAGAAGAACTATACGAATCATCTTGGCATACTCACCGCCGCCCTGGCACGCGACGGTATGGCGTCAACCGGCGAACCCGTTCTCGCACGCTTCGATCCTCCGTTCATGTTATGGCTTTTCAGAAGGAATGAGATCTGGCTTGATCTGGCGCCGTGAGCCTGCCGGATCTTCGCGTCGCACGATCGCCTGCAACCGTTGCTTTCATATTGCTGATGAGCGGCACCGGTGAGTGCTTCTATTTTCTTGACACTCGTACTGCGTATGGCGTATACTGAATGCATGACGCATGTTAATACGTATCCATCTGGAACCGCTGCGTCTCCGGCAGGCACGGGACATTTCATCCGGGGCGTTTTTCGCCCGGCGGTTGTCCTGTCATTATCACTGGCGGTGTACACCGTCACGCTGCTCGCGCTTCCCGTCCCGGCGCCGTCAACCAACACCGTTCACCTTTCGATGAGCGTAACGCATCCGCGTCTGCTCCTGAGCGCATCGTCGATCCCGATGATCAAAGGTTCCATCGTCAGCAACACGATGGCGTCGAACATCTACAACACGGTGAAAAGCAGCGCCGACAGCATACTTACGCAGCCGGTATCCATCTACGAAAAGCCTGACGGTCTGCGGCTCCTCGATGTGAGCCGGAAAGTGCTCTCGCGCGTGTATACACTCGCCTTCATGTATCTTATGGTAAGCAACAGCGCGTATCTGAACCGCGCATGGGATGAACTTGAGGCTGCCGGAAACTTTCCCGACTGGAACACGAATCACTATCTTGACACCGCCGAGATGATGCACGCGTTCGCCATCGGATATGACTGGCTCTATAACAGCCTGAGCGCGACTCAGCGCACGTTCATCGAGACGAATACGATGATACGCGGGCTCACCAATTCATACAATATTCTCAGAGGGTTCTCCTCGTACTTCTGGGTGAACAGCGACAATAATTGGAACTTCGTATGTTCGGGCGGTTCGGCCATCGGCGCGATGGCGTTTGAAAACGTGTATCCGGCGATGTGCGACACGATAATCGTGAAATCGTTCGAATCGATACAGGCGCTGCTCCCGAAATTCGATCCCGACGGCGCATGGTATGAGGGTCCGGGGTACTGGGATTATTCGCTGAAATACATCGTGCCGCATGTTGCGTCAATGGAAAGCGCGATGGGAACCAATTTCGGCATTCTCGGCCCCTTCGGGGGATTGGGCAAAACGGGTGATTTCCCGGTGTATCTCACCGGCACCAGCGGCTATTCGTTCAACTTCGCCGACGCCGGCACGTCGCAGCTCGCCGCGGCGGAACTCTTCTGGCTTTCACGCCGTTTCAACAATCAGCTCTGGTCATGGTTTCAGGGCGCGTATCATCCGGAAAAGAATGTTGAGGCGCTCCTCTATTTTTCAAACGGCATGGCCACCAACATCCCCGGCGGCGCGGAACTCGACCGGGTATTCCGCGATCCGCTTGTTGAGTGCGCAACCATGCGCGGTTCATGGACGGATACCAACGCGCTCTTCGTGGGCGTAAAGGCGGGGAAGAACGGCGTATCGCACGGGCAGCTCGACCTGGGAAGCTTTGTCCTCGACGCGCTGGGGCAGCGCTTCATCGACGACCTCGGCGCCGACGATTACAATATGCCCGGCTATTTCGGCGCACAGCGGTACACCTATTACCGGCTCCGGGCGGAAGGCCATAACACCATCGTCATCAATCCGTCGACTAATCTGGATCAGGCCGGTGCGGCGGCGGCATCGTTCTCGCTTTTCGAAGCGGGCCGAGGCATACTCGATCTCACCGCGGTGTACAGCTCGAACTCAGCCACGAACGTGACGCGCGAGATACGCATGCTCGACGGCAGGCAGGCGCTTCGCATCAGCGACGATATCGGCACCACGAACGCCACGAACATCTACTGGTTCGCGCATACCCGCGCGGCGATAGCGATTACCGGGTCAAATACGGCAAAACTCACCCGCGGTTCATCGTCGATATACGCAACGCTGCTCTACCCGGCAGACGGCGTTTTCACCGTGCTCAGCGCCGTTCCGCTCGCGTGTTCAACGAATCCGTCGATGCAGAACACGAACGCCGGCTATTCCAAATTGACGGTGCGGGTGACCAACCGGCAGAACGTCCGCATCAGCGTCATCTTCACGCTGTCGTCAAATCTTCCCGGCGACGCGTACACCGGTTTATGGGTAACGCCCCCGCTCGTAACCGGCGCCCCGGCCAACCTAACCACGAATCAGACATTTACTATAGCCCTCGATGTCGACAAAAATTACGGCTATTGGTCGACGAACGGTGCCGGTGCGTTTCAGCAGTTCACCGCGGCGGGCACGAATATCACCATCAACAGCACCACTACGCTCATGTATTACGGCAATGACGGCGCGGGCAATGCGGGCATAACGAATACGCGTGTGTATACATTCGACACGGCGGCACCGGTGATCACCGGAGTGCCCGCCACGTTCACCACCAACCGGCCGTTCATGATCGAGATTGACGTGAATGAGAATAACTGCTACTGGTCGACGAACGGGAGAAGCGGGCCGTATCAGAAAGCCGTTGCGCCGGGCGGTGCGGTGATCATTCAGAAGTCGGGGTCGTTTCATTACTACGGCAGGGACGTGCTCGGGAACACGGGCTCGACGAATTCAAATTATTACTCGATCATCGTCACCAGGCCGGATATGCCGACGAATCTTTCCACATCGGCCAATGTATCGGGGATACGTCTCCAGTGGGCGGATAATTCTTTCAATGAGGACGGCTTTCGCATCTACCGGAGCAGCAACAATACCGTCTACACGAACATCGCCGTGACATCGTCCAATACAATTCTCTATGACGACACGACGGCCGCAGCGGGAGTAATGTACTGGTATAAGATCGCGGCGACGAATCAGGCGGGTGAATCGTCGACGAACGGACCGGTGTCGAACGTCGTGCCGATGCAGATCGTCCTTACTAATGGAAGTGCATCGGTGCTGGCGGCGTCGAACGCCGTTATCATGCGCTATACGCTCACGAAGAATTTCAGTCAGCCGGCATATATGCGCTTTTCATACGCCGCGGCGTCGTCCGGCATCTGGACCGATTTGCAGTCAAACGTGTCGGGAACGATTGTGCTGCCGGGGAACGGAAGCTTCAGCAATCTCTGGCTCTCACCCGCGGTGGACACGAATCTGCACTACGATATACGCATCATCGCGTCGAACGGCGCCTGTGCGTGCACGAACATCATACCCGCTGTTACAATGAGCGGGATGTTTACCGTTGCCGCTGACCTTACAACGGCGTGTATCGTCAACAATCCGTTCCGTCAGGGCGGTATTATACTCGTCAATCTCACGCCGGTCACGAAATGTTCCGTGTACAGCATTTCCGGAAAACTGATAGCCGATATCGGCACCGCATCGCCCGGCGGCAGAATACTCTGGGATGGAACGGCAGCTGACGGCAGGCGCATAGTGCCGGGCGTCTATCTGTGCATACTGCGGTCACAAAAGGAGTCGAAGGTGCTGAAGCTCGTTGTATCACGCTGAGACGTTTTTGCCGGCCGGAGCTTCACGGCAGACTGGAAATTCCTGCGGGAATATCAGAGTGTCATGCACCCTGTACCATGCGCCGGTAACGCGCCGGCGGTATGGAGTAATACGACGTAAATGCACGCGTGAAATGATCGCGGTCGTAAAAACCGGTGCGCACCGCAATGTCCTCGATGACGGCGGACGGATCGGCAAGGAGCTCCGCGGCTGCCGCGAGACGTTCACGCCGGTAATAGTCTGCGGGTGAAACACCGGTTTCGCGGCGAAAGAGGCGTATAAAACTGTTCTCATGCATGCCGATGAGTCCCGCGAGCGCACGGTTCGGGAGGGGATTCGCAAGCGACAGACGCATACGCTCAATGACGGTCATGATGCGCGGTGCATACGGCGCGTAGCGGAACACGTCCGCGGGAAGCGATGCAACGGCATCGGACACGGCGGCGCTGATGCTGAGCCACCGGCGCATGGGCGATGCGGGTATTCCGTTTCCGGAAAGCGTTTTGACGAGCGCGCGGCAGCGTTTCATAACGCCGGCAGAACGGATGCGATATATGCCGCAGGCAACGCTCATGCCGGTCCATGTGATAGATACGTGCGCGAACAGCTTGGTAAACGGTGCACGATGCGACGTGGTGAATGCGGTGCCCGGCGGAATAAGTACCGGTACGCCACGCTCAAGCGGCATCGATGTGCCGCCGTATTCCAGTGACGCTTTGCCTGAGACCGGCAGATAGAAACGCCAGAACGGAGCGGCGGGAATGGACCGCGCCCATCGTTCAATACGCACATATCGAGAATACAGGATTATCATCCGCCCTGTCGGAAGAGGTACGAGAGGCGTAATTCCGTCCGTTGTTACTGTTGCCGGCATAGTTAGGATTATACATAAAAATGCGCCCCGCGTCCATTGCCGTACAGCGGGAATAATGCTATCTTTCTTAAGAATAATAAATAACCCCGGAGGCGCCGTATGAACATACCGCGATATCTGAACGCACATGCCGATCTATGGACACGCGATCCCCATGCGGCGAATCTCCGCTGGTTCCGCGACGCGAAATGGGGCTTATTCATACATTACGGATTGTATTCACAGCTCGGGAAAGGCGAGTGGGCGCTCTATACTGAAAAAATACCGCTTGCGGAGTATGAGCGTCTTGCCGGCAGTTTCCGGCCCGACGCCTTCGACGCGGAAGCTATAACCGATCTCGCCGTTGAAGCCGGCATGCAGTATGTGAATCTTGTCAGCTGTCACCATGACGGTTTTCCGCTCTGGGGCAGCCGCGCCGAACTGTGGAACAGCACGGCGGTGTGCGGGCGCGATCTGGTCCGTGAACTCGGCGAAGCGTGTGACCGCAAAGGTCTCGGATTCTTTCTGTACTTCACGCATGTGCTCAATTGGCGCCACCCCTATGCATGGCCGCGCGACGTGCTCACCATCGGACGGCCGGACTATACCGTACCCGAGCCGCGATACAAATTGCACGCGCCGCTCGGTCCCGACGGCATGAAGGAATATTGGCGCTGGTCGCACGCGCTCATCGATGAACTCTGCAGTTTCGATTTTCCTGTGGCGGGCATCTGGCTCGATATCATCGTCGGCTATTACCATGCCCCGCAGTATGTCCCCATACAGGAGACGTACCGGCGTATCCGTGCGCGAAGATCGGAAGCGCTTATCTGCTTCAAGCAGGGAGCCACCGGCGACGAGGATTACGCTTCACCGGAACACACCTTCGAATCCCTCGGCAATCGTATGCGCGCGCAGGGACGTCCCGATGCCGGTGTCATTGCTGATGCGGCGTGGGAGAAGAACCACGTCAAGAAGAACGAGATCTGCACCACGCTCCAGAAGAAGGGCTGGGGATATGTACAGGACACGGAGCACTGCACCGCCGATGAAGTGCGCGGTATGCTCGCGCATGCGCTCACGAACAACTGCTCGCTGCTTGCGAATGTCGGCCCGCTCGCGGACGGCAGCATTCATCCCGAAGACGCAGCTACGCTTCGCGCCTGCGGGAAAGCGATACGCGAAAAGGGCTGGCCGGATGCATCGGAGAACAGGGCACATGCGGCCGACGGGGCGCCCGGGCAATAACTGTTTTTTCAGCGGATAATGCGTAACCGGCGGCATCATCTATACACGATGTGATATAAAACAATGTCTGATACTGAACGCGAGTTCCGTCACACGCCGCTGAAGCGATAGAGCCGTACGCTGTTCGGCGGCAACGGGTCGGAGACCTGACAATTTCCGTCCGGCTGATGAGCCGATGACGGCGCTTTTCCGCGCATCCGTATATCCACCGACCGCGGTTCTGTGCCGTTATTCACCACCACCACACCGGCAAGCGTTCCGCTGCGGCGTATCGTGAACGGCAGACCGCCGGTACCGGTGACATCGTCCGTGCCGGTGAACGCACCGCGGCGGAGGAGATCGGCATGCGTATTCACGAATGTGCAGAGCGACTTCAGATACTTCCGTCCGTCGGCGCTGGTAACTGAACGCATGAGTTCATCGTCGGGCGGATAATAGGTGCAGTCGGCATACGCATCAGCTCCGGGCGATTCCCCGGCTTCAAGATACCGCACATCGGCGGCCCAGCGCGATTCTATCTCGTGATCAAGTCCGTAGAGGAGCGCATGATTGGCATGCTCGCGGCCGAGTATGGGAGTGCTGAACCGCTGCATGAGCGGCACTTCGGGGAATACGGTGCGGAAGAGCTGCGGGAAATCGCTTGCACCGTCGCCGAGGAATTCATAGATGGGCCGCGGCGCAAATCCGGTGCCCCAGCCGTGGAACCAGCCCATATGCGGCGTGAGCGCGTCGAACACTCCCTCGGTCATTATCGTGAACTCGGGATTGATGCGGTGCATCCCCGCGGCAAGAGCGGCATAGAATGCAACACGCTCTTCCGCCCAGCCGCTGTTCGGGTTTTTATGTCCGTGTCCCGGATGATGGCACTCATTCGTACCGCCCACGCCAATCTGATCATACAATATGCCGTCTGCTCCGAGGCGCTCTGCCTGCATCGCAAGCGAACGCATCTTTTCCTGCCATACCTTTGAGCCCTGACAGGCGAGTGCGAATGCCACCGGCGTGCTGCTGTCGAATTTCCGAATCGACTGCACATAAGGCTCGTGATTTGCTTTCCACGCGCAGGCGCTGTTCCCCTGCCAGCGGTAGAATTCCGTTGCCGTGTCGATGAGCTGTCCGTTCGCGTATAATATGGTGCGCAGTCCGCGCTTTTTCGCCTCGGCTAACGCTTTCCGCAGTTCATCCTCGCCGCCCAACGCCGGGTCGGGAATGAAATCGGGATAATACCTGTCGTGACCGCCATGCGCCCAGCCGAAGAGACCAACGGCGGTAAGTCCATGCGCCTGAGCAATATCCCACACGCGCGACAGATCACGGTATGACCAGAATATTTCGCCGTTCTGCTGTTTGAGAATGGCAAGCATCCATCCGGACTGTTCGCGCGTCCATTGCGGATGCAGTGTCCGGCTGTACCATGTGTCCGCCCAGGCGCGGTATGTCTTCGCCGCTTCCGTCCAGTCGCCTACGTATGAGCGGATGACTATCGGGGGAGAAGCCCATCGTTCATTTTTTTTCAGCCATGGTTTCTGCAGCACCGATATCTCAACTGCAGTACCGGTACTCCGAGCGCGGAGATGGAGCGCGGAAAATGTTCCGTCATGTCTGCCGATATACCAGCCACATTTATCACCGGCTGCGGCGCACCACGACATCGTGCCCCGTCCGCTCGGATAGTTGAGATTCAGCGGCTTCATCTGCAGGAGGTTCGTATACCGTGTGCCTAACCCGTCGGGCCAGTACAGATGTTCGCCGCGCACACCTGAGATGCTGAACACCAGTTCCGCATCCTCAAGCGTCCAGGCGGCGTCATCGTGCGTGATGTCGAGTCTGAGTTCGGTCCGATGATCCGTTCCTGTCGTATGTATCGTGACCGAAGCGATTTTACCCTCCGGTGTTGCCGCAGTGATTGTCCATCCGTTTCCGGTTTCGCCGGCAGCATCCAGAGTACATTCCACGAGTGCATGCGATGCCGGGTGCCACGGGTTTTCTGCGGATCGAAACCGGAGCCTGAGTGATGAACAGGTGAGCGCCGGCATACCTGTATCCGCCTGAAAGGATTTAAAATATGAAGCTATCGTCATAGAAATACCTCGAAACAATGTCATGTTCTGTTTAGGGAACAGACGCTCGATTGATAATAGAAATAATTACGTGGAAAGAGAACGGCGATTCTTTGCATATTTACCGCATCACTTTGCAGATATACCGCCCGTTGAGAGGCTATGCCGATTTTTCTCACATCAAGCCAAAAGGGTCCGTGCATGTCTTGATAATTGACGCGGCATCATGGCGACAGGACCGTTTCAACCCGCCGGGATGAATGCCCGCAGACCGTATATCATTGAATCACGACAATGATAAGAGGCTTCCGTTCTATCGTCTGTCCGATGTGATCGGCAAGATCATATTCCACGTCAGCGATGAGTTTTTCCTGTTCAAATCTGCCCTGCCGCCGGCAACGGTACAACCATTCGCGGTGCGTACGCGACACGATAGAATTCATATCTTTGATCAGATGCTGCGCAGCCTGCGCGTTGACGAACCCCCGGCTCACGAACCGCGGCGTGCCGATGAGCGCTCCGTCGCTCTTCCCGATATGCAGCAGCACCGTCAGCATGCCGAACTCGGCCATCTGCTGCCGGTCGCGGAGCACCACGCTGCCGAGGTTGCTCGCCCCCATACCGTCGATGAGTATCGGCTGCGCCTCAACCTGGTATGTCTTCCGCCAGTTCCGGCCGTTGTACTCCCAGACCTGTCCGTCGGCTGTCAGAAACACCTGCTCGGGCTTCATGCCCCAGCGTATGAAATTCCTGCTGTTCTGGTATCGCAGGGTAAGCCCGCCGTGAATGGGCATGGCGTATTTCGGCGCGATCATGTCGTACATCATCTTCATATCGTCGATGAGTCCGTGTCCGGTGGCGTGGATGTCCATCATGTTGCTCTTGATGATATCGGCACCGGCGGCGATAAGCCGGTCGGTCATCTCGCCGATCTGCGCGACATTGTCGGGGATCTCCGACGCGGAGAGCAGCACGAGATCACCCCTTTTGATCTTGACATACCGGTGCTCGCCTTTCGATATGCGGTTGAGCGCCGCGTTCTCCTCACCCTGGCTGCCGGTGACGAAGATGAGTACGCGGTCGTCCGGGAAATGGTTCACCTTCGTCTCGGGGACGATCATGCTGTCGGGAATATTGATATAGCGCTGTTCGCGCGCAATGCGTACGGCGTTGACGAGACTCCGGCCCGCGAGCACCACCTTGCGGTTCGTCTTCCGCGCTATGGTGAGCACGGAATGTATGCGCGACACGAGCGACGAAAACGACGCCACGATGACGCGTTTCCTGCAGGAGCGTATGATGTCCTCGAGATTACCGGCGATCTCCGTCGCCGATTTCGATTTGCCCGGCACGGCGGCATTCGTGCTCTCCATGAGCGCGAGATCAACCCTGCCCCGGAGGGACCGGAAGCGCGCATAATCGGTCTCAAGCTCGTTGGCCGGTTCCTCGTCGATCTTGTAATCGCCGGAAAAGAACACGTTGCCGCCCGGACTTTCGATGAAGATGGAGAACGAATTGGGAATACTGTGCGTCACGCCGATGAACGAGGCACGGAACGGCCCGAAGGAAAGACCGGTGTTGCGGTCAACGTCGATGAGCCGCACCTTCCGGTTGAGCTTTTTCTCGATGAAGCGGTCGCGCATGAGCGCCACGGCAAAACGGCCCGCGTACACCGGCGGAAATCCCAGGTCCGGCAGAAGATATTCAAGCCCGCCGGTATGATCGAGATGCCCGTGCGTGATGAGCACCGCTTTGATCTTGTGCCGGTTCTTCCGCAGATATCCGGCGTTGGGGATCATGTAATCGTAACCGAACATCTGCTCCGAGGGAAATGAAAACCCGCAGTCAATGATGATGATCGTATCGCGATATTCCACAAAGCTGCAGTTACGGCCTATTTCATCGGCGCCGGAAAGCACGCAGACCTTCAGGTTATCGCCGTTCTCTTTTACAGTATGCTGTCTCATCTTCGCAGTATATGCCGATGATGCGTTTGAAGCAAGCACTCACCTGCCGCCCGCCCAATGAAGTGTACGGACAAACAGGTCGCGCCACAATGGATTTCCCCAGCACGCATCGCCATGTCCGGGCTGCAGACAGGCCACCCGGTTTCCCCTGAATGTCCGTGTCCAGCCGAGCACCGGACCGCTGGACGCATGGTCCGTGATGAGAAACGGTTCACCGTCGGGGCGGTCCATGCCGTACCACTCTTCAGTAATGGAACATCCGTTCCATCCGGCAACGATAGGATGTTCCCTGACGGGCGTCATGGCAACGGGACCATCCCACCCCACCGTGAAGTCGCGGCGGGTAAGACCCGTCACTTCATTCCACACGGGCCAATCCCAGAACGCCGGAATGGCGTGATGCCACACAACAATACCCAGTCCCGGGCGGGACAGATGTTGTTCCAGCCGCGGCCAGTTCTTTTCCGACCACCATCCGCTTTTTGAAGGCATTGAACGGTGATGCAGATACAGCACGGCCGCATCGTACCCCGGTTCATCTTCGCCGGTGAAGGAGTCAAGATCCTGCGTATAGACTTCCATCCCCGGCAGCTTACGCCACATGTCATGGAACGGCTTCACCGCGAACGGATGAGCCCCGATGACAACGGCAACGCGCAGATTTTTCATTTGTTTTCCTTTTGTTCTGCAGCGGATGACTCTTTCCGGGCGCGCATAGCCGCATCATGTGCCAGTATTCCCGGAAGTGAAAACGCTTTTGCCGCATCAATATCATACAATGACGGACGTTGTTCAAGGCAGGCGGTGACAAATTCATGTACCAGGTTGGTTTGCGGTGTCCAGCTTGAAAGATTCCGCAATGCATCGGGAATATCGGTCCGTATATTCGGCGAACGGAATTTCATCATCACCGCGGGATTGGATTTGTCAGCAAACTTCGGTTCGTTGAGGGTGCGCCGCACCAGCGCATGTTCGTCCCCCGGATGGGTGGCCCAGAAAAAACTATGCTTTGAGCAGAACACATCGAATGTTTCCTTATTCTGAAGCGCCGTGTTCGCGGTTATGCTGGTCACCTCAATTGCCAGCGGCCGCTTCTGGTCACCGTAGACCGGGAAATCAACGCTGAGGGATTCTTCGCCCAGTTCAAATATCGCCGTCTCAACCGGGAAAGGATTGCCGTAACCTTTTTCAAACCCCGGCGGCAGCGTGCCTGAGCCGTAACATGAAACTTTTTTTACCGTGCGTCCGGCGAGGGCCAGCATGGGCGCGAGCGGATGGGTTATATAGTGCATCGGCGGCAGTCCGTGCCACCATTTCGGATGCTGATCGAGATGATTGTACCACACGCCCCGCATGAACTGAATATCACCCAGTTCCCCGCGGCGGAGCATATCCTGGAGAAAATAGAACTCGTTGGTGCAGAGACTTGTTTCCAGGAGCGTATATGTTCTGCCGCTTTTTTTCCGCGCCGCGGCAACACGTTCGCAGTCCAGAGCCGTTGTCGCCATGGGCACCGTGCAGGCGCAATGGAGACCCGCCTCAAAAACAGCAACACTCTGATCGGCATGAAAAGGAATTGGAGACAGCAGCATGACCGCATCGAACCGGTGTGAACCGATGACCTCATCGAGATTACGGTAACGGCATATTTTTGCGATCCCATGCTTTTCGGAAACGGCCCGGAGCGTTTCTTCATTCAGGTCGCACAGTCCTATCTCACCCACGGACGGATGAGCACACAGCGCGGGAATATATCCGCCGCCGAATGAAAGCCCCACCACCGCAATGTTCAATGTGTCTGCCATAATGTACTCCCACCGGCAATGCGCGAAGTCTTCGCGTCACGAACGGCATGCGCTACCGGCCGTTTTGACGCACTCAGTATATGCGAAATTCCTGTGGTTTGTCCACAAGATGATCGGGCAGTTATACCGACTGCGCGTTTCAGCGGTGAGCCGCAAGGGACATCTTTTTCGGAATGCGCATGTCCAGAATGTGCGGATCGTCCATCCTTTTGTACGGATACTCCATCTTTCATACCATGCGACCTCGCAAGATACAACGCTGAATTAATAGAAGTCAATATCATATATGTTTGTCAATCCGGAGCATTTACAAGCAGACCGTGATTTCGTACACTGAGTATACACAATCACTCCAGTGAGCCGAGGATTCTGTACGAAGCGATTGCTGAAAGGTATTTTCTGAGGGCACATACCATGAACGAAGAGATTCTCTTTATTCCGCGAAAAAAACGGCGGAACAGAAAACACATATACGGTTTGCCGGTATCAGCAGTGCTCGTGTGGTGTATCATCTGCAGCGTACGTGCGCCGGCCGCCATCATCGAGGTGTACAGCGGGCAGAGCATAAACACGGCGGCGCTGGGCGCACAGCCGGGCGATACGGTCAACATACATGCAGGCACCTACCGCGAGACCGTGGTCCCGCCGCGTTCCGGAGCCGCCGGTTCGCCCATCACCTATCAGTCCGCCGGAGACGGTACGGTGATCATCAGCGGCTGCGATACGGTTGCTACTGCATGGACCGTGGACAGCGGCAGCATCTATAAGACGACCATTGCGCTGCCAGTGACGAATTACCAGGCAAACTACACCAATAATGCGACCATACTCGCCAATCAGATCTTCGTGGGCAGCGACGACGCCACGATGAAGATGATGGCGGAAGCGCGCTGGCCCAATCTCGCCGACACGGATGACCTCCTGAATATGAACGACCTGCGCTTCAACAATGGATTCTCCAACGGCACCGGGCAGACCATCTATCTGAGCGATCCGGGCATGACAACCGCTGCGTCGACGAACGCGCTTGCGGGTGCGACCATCTGGTTCGGCGGCTGGTTCAAGAACAGAACGGGGACGATCACTGACTCATCCGCGGGAAATATCACCTGCGTCCTGCCGGCGGGCACCGACAATGCGCTCGGCGACGCGAGCGGCTATAAGAGTTTCCGGCAGTGGTACTATCTCGTCAATGCGAAGGTGCTGCTGGATACGCAGAAGGAATGGTTTTACAACGGCAGCACGCTCTACTTCTGGGCGCCCGGCGGCGGTGTACCTGCCGATGTTAAATTTAAAAAGAGAAACTTCGCCTTCGATCTGCACGGCGTATCCTACATCACCGTGAAAGGTTTGACTATTGCCGCCTCCACCATCTGGACCGACGGCAACAGCCAGGGAATAATCATCGACGGCATCAACGCCCGGTACATCTCGCATCATGTCACGCTCCCCAAGGGATGGATGAGCCACGGCAGTGACTCGGGCATTCGTCTCAACGGCACGAACAGCGTTATTCGGAACAGCACCATACGCTACAGCGCGGGGTTCGGCATCGTGCTGAAGGTTGCCGGCAATAAGGCGGAAAATAATCTTGTTTCGGATATCGATTATGCGGGGACCTATGACTGCGGGATTTCCCCGGCCGCACACCCGGTGATCATCACCCATAACACCGTCACGAGAACCGGACGTTCATCGATCGACAACTTCAGAAACGATATCATCTCCTACAACGATCTCTCCGTATACGGATGCCTCAACCCCGACCTCGGCGCGCTCTACACCTGCTGTACGATCGACTGCACCGGAGCTATAATCGACCATAACGTCATCCACGACCATAAGTCATTGTACTGGGCCACGGGACTTTACACGGACAACGGTTCCGGCGGCGCGCTGATACATCATAACATTTTCTGGAATACGGGCGACAGCAGCATACAGCGCAATCAGGGGTATTGGCCGAATACCGTGTACAACAATACGGATGTGACCGGCAAGAACGGCTATGCGGTCATCGGCGGTGCAACCGGTGCTGACGATGTGCGCAACAATATTTTCGCCGCCTGGGGCGGCAGCAGGGGAAGTACGAACCTGTATAAAACCGTGAACCCGCTCTTCGTGAATCCAGCGGCCAATGATTATCATCTGCAGTCAGGTTCACCGGCGCGTGATGCCGGCGGAGTGATTACGCCGTACACCGACGGCTTTGCGGGAACGGCACCGGATATAGGCGCATACGAGTTCGGCGCCGCGGACTGGAAAGCGGGGTACACGCCGGGCGGTATTGCACCCGCAGTGAACGGCGCTCCCGCGAGTTTCACCACGAACAGGCCGTTCTTGATCATACTCAACGTTGATCGCAACTTCGGCTACTGGTCGACGAACGGAACGTCATTCAGCCAACTCACCACTTCCGGCGTATCCATTTCCATCTCAAACACCACGACACTGCGGACGTACGGCGCGAGCAACAGCGTTAGCGGACTCACGAATACTTATGTCTATACGTTCGACACCGCGGCACCGGTGATAACAGGCGCTCCGCCGGACTTCACTACAAACAAGGCCTTTACCGTAACCCTCGGCGTCAACGAACCGTTCGGCTACTGGTCAACAAACAGGATTACGTGGAATCAGTTCTCCACCAACGGCGCAGGCATCTCCATCACCGCAGCCGCGACACTATGGTATTACGGCCGCGACGTGCTCGGCAATGCGGGCGTCACCAACAGCAATACCTATGCCTTCGACACGAACGCACCCGTGGTGAGCGGCGCGCCGCTGAATTTCACCACGAACCAGCCGTTCTCGATAACGCTTTCCGTCAACGAGAATCACGGTTACTGGTCCACGAACGGATCGGCATTCGCGCAGTTCACGTCCGCCCTGCCCGTCACGATCGCCGTTACCACGAACACAACGCTTCGCTGGTACGGGCGCGATGTGCTCGGCAACACGGGCGCAACGAACACGCGGACGTATATCGTGGGTGCCGGTATTCCGAACACGCCGGGCGCGTTTGCTGCAAAAGCGGCGGCAAACAGCATCACGCTCCGCTGGGCTGACAGTTCCACGAACGAGAGTGCGTTCCGGGTGTACCGCAGCAGTAACGGCGTAAACTTCTACTCCGCGGGAAGCGCCGCGGCAAATGCGACGAACTACACCGACACCGGTCTTGCCACAGGGATGCCATTCTGGTATCAGGTTTCGGCCACGAACGCTTCGGGGGAATCGTCGCCCGCGAGCGCCGTATATGCCGTTACCGCGCCGAATATCATGATAAGCGGCGGCAATGTCGTACTCACGCCGCTGCGCAACATCGCGTCATTCATCTATACAATTGCAAAGGATTGTGTGGAGTCAATAGACATTCTCTTCTCTATTTCACCAGCCGGCATGAATTCGTTCCAGCCGCCCGGCGGAATACTGCGCGGCATGACACTCATACAATCCAATGGGACATTCACCAATGACTGGTCGCCTTCCGCGGGATTCGATATGACGGTGAAATACGATATCCGTATCGCCGCCCGGGTAAGCGGGTTCACCAACGCATTCATCCTAAGCAACGTCGATCTCTCGCCGCTCGGAAGCATATCCGACGATCCGGAACGGGTGATCGTCTACAATAATCCCAGCCGCGGCGGTGCACCGGTAATCTTTGCAAACATTGCCCGCGGTGCACGTGTAGCCATCTATTCTATTTCCGGACGCAAGGTTGCGCAGTTGACCATGGATGACGATTCGGGGAGATTACCATGGGAGCCGGTCATTGACGGCAGACGGGCGGCGGCGGGAGTATATCTCTGCGTGGTGAACTGCCGCGGGACAACGAAGATGCTGCGTGTGCTGGTGCGGTGACGGCTGTTGCTTTTTTGCCCGGCATTATATAATCCCCTGCACATGGAAGCCGATTCGACACACATGAACCCCGTCCGCAAACCGGAAGTATTCACCGGAGCACTTGCGCTCGTGGTCACGGCATTTCTCTGGAGCACGGCGGGACTTCTCATCAAGCTCATCCCCTGGCATCCGTTCGCCATAGCCGGCGGGAGAAGCCTCATCGCGTCGGTTGTCATCCTTCTGATTCTGAAACGGCCGGTGCTTCATCTCTCATTCCCGCAGGTGGCCGCCGCAATCGCGAACAGCATGACCATGCTTCTCTTCGTTGCGGCAAACAAGTACACGACATCCGCGAACGCCATACTCCTGCAGTATCTCTGTCCGGTGACCACCGCATTGCTGGGCGCGGTGTTGCTCAAGGAAAAAGTGCGCTGGCAGCACATAACTGCTATCGTCATGGTGGCTGCGGGGATGTCCATTTTATTCATGGACCGTCTCGGGGGCGGGCTTCTGCTCGGCAATATGCTGGCGCTGGCATCGGCGCTCAGTTTCTCGCTGTTCATCATCTTCATGCGCATGCAGAAGGACGGCTCTCCGCTGGAATCTATATTGCTGTCGCACTGGCTTACGGCCGTCATCGGCATCGGCATATCATGCGTTCTGCCGCTGCCGGTCATCAGCATGGTGTCCATTAGCGCGATCCTGGCGCTGGGAATTTTTCAGGTTGGTCTGGCCGCGGCGTTTTTCAGCTACGGCATCAAGCGCATTTCCGCTATCAACGCGAACCTTATCGCCGTTATCGAACCTGTATTCAATCCGCTGTGGGTGTTTATCGCCGTCGGCGAAAAGCCGTCGCTCAACACCGTCATCGGCGGAGCGCTGATAATCGCAGCGGTCACCGGGGCTTCGGTGATAAGCGCCCGGCGGAGGCAACGGAACTGATATGGCAACCTACGCACTCTATCTCAGCGGTAATCCATTCGATGTGCAGTTCCGGACGAAGCTGTACCGCGACATAGCCAACGGATTCGCCGATGCCTGCGAAAAATGCGGCATCCCGTTCGAGATACTCGACGGACGTACGCCGCTTGACGAAATACGAACAGCGGCGCGTCGATATGACGGCATCTGCGGCATGCTCGGCTGGCACTCCCCCGCCGTCATCGCCGCGTGGAAAGCGGCCGCGTCAAGCATGCCGTCGGTGAGCATCATGAGCGATCACTCCATCCCCGGATGCTCGTATGTCGGCGTTGATGAAGATACGGCGCTCGGTCTTCTGGTCGATCATCTCATCGACGAGGGACATGCATCCATCGGTTTTTTTACTGTAGATGCGTCACCATACGCGCTTGAACGGTATCGCGCCTATACACTGTGCATGGAGCGTGCCGGACGTCCGGTACATCAGAAGCATGTATTCGGTATCAGATGCGATTCCGGCAGGCCTGACGCATCGATACGCGCCTACCATAAAAAACTGAACGATTACCCCGAACGCTATCGCAAAAAGATACATGGAGCGTTCAGCAGATATTTTTCCGGCACACTGCCGTCCGCTGTCATTTATCCGTATCACATGGATGCCGTGTTCGCCGCCGCCTATCTGCGTGACGCAGGCATTCGCGTCCCTGAAGACGTCGCTATTGCCGGCATCGACGTGGTCCGTTCGCTCGCCGTGAAATTCTTTCCCGGCGGCATCACCAGCACCGAGCAGAACGTGTCTGCGGTGGGATCACGGGCGGTTGCGGTGCTCAATGCCATGCTCTCGCAGAAAAAACGCACCGCGGTACGTTCACTGCTGGCGCCGCGGCTTTTCGTCCGGCGTTCATCGCTGAAACGGTCGTGCCGGGAATTCACGGCGAATTTCCGCGCCGCCGTGGAACAGCACGTAAGCCTGCACTATGCCGATGATACGGTCAAAGACGATCTCCTGGCTATCACCGGATTGAGCGGAAATTATTTCCTTGAAAAATTCTCCCGCGAATTCGGAGTGACCTTCGGCCGCTGGATCACGGATTATCGAGCAGCAAAGGCGGCAGGGCTACTGAAGAACAGCACGCTGCCGGCGAAGGAGATCATGCGTCGTACCGGTTTCGGAAGTTTTCAAAGGTTCAGCGCCGCGTTCAAGCGCAGCTACGGCATGACCGCTGAGGTCTTCCGCCGGTCGAAATAAAACGTCTGCTGCGGAAAATCATATCGCGGTATTCACTGATGCCGTCAAAGAATACGGGACATATCCGCTGTTATAAATCAGAACAACAGCCCTGATTTATCGGCACTATGTCATAATCGGTATTTCCGGATATACCCGGCTTCGATTTATATGTATACTATATATCGTGTCATGATTCACGTGCCTGATAGAATACTCCCGCACTGACATTTCCCGATGGAGGAACATCGATGAAAACAGCCGTATATGCCGGCATATCATTTGCTCTTGCCGCATTTCTATATACCACCGACGTGAACCCTCCGAAAAGCGATGTGCCCGCGGGCGGTGAAAGCGTTCTGCCGCAGGACTGGCGCGCCGATATGCTCCGCGACTGGAAGACCGACGCGTCCATCGGCTCCATTGAAGCGGTAGGCGATGGACTGAAACTCATCACACTGAAAAAACCGGAACAGGTATACAGTCTGCAGGCGCGTCTCTTGAATCAGACCGCGGTGAAAAAGAACGACGTCATGCTCATACGGTTCGCCGCGCGCTCGGTGAAAGCCGAAGCGGCAACCGGGGCAACAAGGCTTCGTGTATCGTTCGGCAAAGCGTCTGCTCCATGGACGCGCGCGCATCAGAGCGAGCTCGGACTCACCGAACGCTGGCAGCGGTTCGACATACCGTTCAAATGTCCGGTGGATTTCGAGGCGAAAGAGGCGCAGTTCACCTTCACGTTCGGCTATACGCCGCAGGAAGTGGAGGTCACCGATATATCGCTCATGAATTACGGGTCAGCCGTTGCGCTTGACACATTGCCGAAGACACAACGTTATGCCGATGCCGTTCCGGCAGCCATTGTCGACCGCGAGTTTGCGCGCATCGCCGATATGAAAAAAGATCTCTGGACCTCGAAGGAGATACCCTTCCCCGGAAAGACGATATATGTATCGGCGAAAGGAAACGCATCGGGTGACGGCACGAAAGCCAATCCGTTCCCGTCGATTCCGAAGGCGCTTGGCGTAACCGAACCCGGAGATACGGTGCTGGTCGATGAAGGCGAATACCGCGACCCGAACGGCATATCGATAAAGAAATCTGGCAGGCCGGACGCATGGATACGTCTCAAGGCGGCTCCGGGCACGCGGCCGAAACTTATTTCCTCAGGGTGGGGAGGCATCAACATCGCCTACGGCATCGCCTATATTGAGATCGACGGTTTCGAACTCATCTGGGTTGCAGACCCGTCAACCGCTGTTGGTGCACCTGCAAGCGGTGTTCACGGTGTCGGCATAGCACCCGCATATGCCGTTCATCACATACGGATGCTCAATAACGTGATACACGATTTCGGTACCGGCGGTATCTGTGCGCTCGACTGCGATTACCTCCATCTCGAAGGCAATGTGATCTACAACACCGCGCACACCTCGCCGTACGGCGGCAGCGGCATCTCGCTCTGCCGGGCGTTCAATTTCGACGAGGCGCCGGGATACCATAATGTCGTGCGGCGCAATATCTGCTACAGCAACGAGAACCGGGTCATCGTGCAGGTGGAAAGCGGCGGCACGGGGCACACACTCACCGACGGCAACGGCATTATTATCGACGTATTCAAGCGCAGCCGAAAAAATCCGCTGAAAAAACACTCGGACGACAAGAACGGACCGCTTGAGGCGTACCGCGGACGCACGCTCGTGGAGAACAATCTCTGCTACAATAATGGCGGGCGCGGCGTTCATATCTTCCGTTCGGAAAAGGTGGATGTCATCAACAATACCTGCTATATGAACCAGCGCACGGGTGAGATAAACGGCGGCGAGTTCACCGCCATCGAGGCTAGCGACGTCGTGATCGCCAACAACATCGGTTACGGGCGGAAGGGCAAGCGCGTGAGCGGCCAGGAAGGGAGCACCGGCTTCGTCATCTGGACGCATAATCTGCTGTTCGGTGAAGACGCGCTCATCCATGCCGACGGTATATATGACGACCCGAAGTTTGCGGCACCCGCTGTCGACGCGCAGCCGGAAGGGTTCCGTCTCACGGCGGAAAGCCCCGCGCGGGGAAAAGGAATTCCGCTTATCGCTCCGGAAGATGATGTGCGCGGCAATCCCCGGCAAAGCGGCAGCATCGACCTTGGAGCATTCCAATTGCCCCGATAGAGCGACAGCCATTGTCCGCGATAGGCAGTATCGTTTCACTGACATTCTTGATCATATTCGTCATATCACCGCAAATCATCTGCGAGGACATCATGAGTGAACTTGTGTTTCAATCAGATTTTGAAGGCGATACGCGCGTGGTCATCGACAATGCGCGCAGCGATCATGGCGCGCCGTATGAATATATTGCCGGCACCGGAACATTGCCGGAAAAAAGCAGCTGGGATGCCGATTGGGCGCCGTTCCTGCGCGGCGGCAGAATGGACATCCAATATACCGGCGGAAAGCCATCGCAGCGATTTGCTCAGATCATTCCCGAACCCGGAAACCCGTCGAACAAGGTGCTCCATTTCTGGCTGAACGATGCATGGCAGGCCGACGGCAACGCAACCAAGGCGCGGATACAGGCGAACATCTACAGCATCAGGGAAGGGCTGAAGGAATTCTACCAATCGGTGCGCGTATTCCTCACCGACGACTTCAACGAGCTGAAAACATATCCGCGCAAAATCACCTGGTGCACGATATCGGAATTCTGGAACAACGAGTGGTGGGTGAAGGATGAACCGTACGGATTCCGCATCTCGCTCGGCATCGGAAAACCCGTTAACGGCCCGGGCGAGCTGCACTTCATTCTTGAGGCGCAGGACCCCGGCATGAAACCGGTTTGGAATGCGGACGATCATGACATTCCGGTTCCCATCGGAACCTGGTTCACGATGGACTATTATTTCAAGGAAGGCAACGGTGATACAGGACGATTCTGGATGGCAATCACACCGGATGGAGGACATCGGCAGGTGGTATTCGACAAGACCGGTTACACCCATTGCACCAAAGACCCGAACCCCGACGGATTGACCGGTTATAATCCCATGAAACTCTACACATCGAAAGAGCTCATCGCATATGTGCGGTCACAGGGGAAAACGCTGCAGATATACTGGGATGATTTCAAGCTATGGAAGAACAAGCGGCCGTAAAACCGACGGCAAAGCTATTGGGACGGCAACGATACTCGCCGCCAGTGCGGATGCGGCACAGATGTTCGGTGCGCTCTCTGCAACGGCGGAAGCTGGCGCACGGTTGTGGTACTTCATACTACCATCCAATTTTCCTTGACTTTTTTGATAAATGAATAATAATTTGCTTAATGTCAGATGAATTTAAGAAAGTAACGATTTACGATATCGCCCAGGCGGCCGGGGTTGCATATTCAACGGTTTCAACTGTTCTTTCAGGAAACCGGAAGAATTATCTTTCCGAAAAGACACGAAGCAGGATTTTAGCCTTAGCCGAAGAGATGAATTATATCCCCAGCCACGCAAACCGGATATTAAAGGGCATAAAGACCAATACTGCGGCAATCGTTATTTCCAGCCCTGCCATGGCTGAGCAGGAGCATATCCGGAGCATTATACTGCGACTCACTGAGAAATTGAGGATACACGAATATGCCGCATACGTTTCATACTTTCTTCCGGACTGCGACCGCTCACACGAAATACGTAAACTGATACAGCGGGGGTGCGATGCGTTCTATTTTGCATCTTCCATCCAGGAATATTCTCACCTCTGTGATGAGATCACGGGTCACGGAAAAACGTATGTTACTTATGGTTATGCATCGCCGCGTTCGATAACGGTTGATATTACCGGCGGAGTGACGGAGATACTGAAGAGCTTCATCGGCTCCGGCCGGAATAATTTCAGGATGATAATGCCCGCGCATGACATGAATGAAAATGACCGGGCTGCTGCGCTCAGAACTGTTTTCCCCGACCGTCCGTTCGAGGAAGTGCACCGGAGATATGTGGTGTCAGACGATTCACGTCCCTATAATCCTGAAAAATATGATACTGCGCTCTATTTTGAGACCGGATATAAGCTTACACAAAAAGCGCTTACGGATGATCCAGGCATACAGGCATTCTTCTACTTTTCCGATCACTATGCCGCAGGCGGTATCCGCGCGCTCTCAGAAGCGGGAATTAAGCCGATAAAAGATGTGCTCATCGCCGGAGTGAACAACACCCAGATATCGCAGTTCGGCAATCCGCCGTTCACCTCGATCGGCTATGATATTGAAGCTGTCGTTGATGCGGTCGTTGATAATCTGTTCGGCAATGAGCCGGTCTCAATAAATACGCGCCCCGTTATTTACTGGCGGCAATGACAGCTGATTCGCATAATGATCATGCACTGAGGACAGTTCTTTTTTTAAGCCGGCGCTGTACCTGAGATATCAGCTCATACGACTTCTCAATTGCTATGCTCCGTAGAACAACAGAAATCTGCTGCTAGCGGGCACTGCCTGAATTATTGGTGCAACGCATCGGCAGCTTCCGGAAAGAACTATAGCCGTGGTTTGCTTGACTTTTTATGCAATATTTACTATAATGTGATATATGTCACATTATAAAGCATTTTGGAGTACCCGCATGCACAAAGTCTTGTCCATCATTTTGATAGCGGCACTTTCCATTACGCCTGCATATGCGCAGAAAAAAAGATATCTGCCGGTGAACGAAGTTGAGCAGACGCTTGCGCAGGGCTTGCGAACATACATTTTAAGTGATTACAAAGGCGCCATGCGGAATTTTGAAGCGGTTATAAACGGCACTCCTGCGGGGAATGATGCCTCAGCAGATGCCGCAATGCGTTCAGCGCACTGCAGGGCGCTTTTCGGCATGGGGCTTGTATGGAACTTTTTAGATAATCCGGACAGGAAGAAAGCAGCGGAATACTATCGGCTCGCGGCGGACCAGGGCGGCAGAACGGATGAGGCTGCATGGGCGCTGCTCGCACTCGCGCGTCTGAAACATGTCGTCGGTATTAATGAGGAGCCGGATTTTCCCGCTATCCGCGCGGCCTATCAGAACGTCATCGATGCGTTCCCGGTTCATCCTGCTGCCGAAGAAGCTATCATCTATCAGCAGGAAACCTACCTTGTTTCGTGGAAGAAAGATGATGCTATCATCGCTGAAAAGGCGCTTGTCAATTATGTGAAGAACTATCCGGATCCGCATCATCTGCGTCTTGCGTATACCTGCCTCGGCTTTGTGTATAAAATGCTCGACAATCCGCAGAAGCGCATGGAAGTCAGTCTCGCGCATCTGAAACTCATCGAAGGTGACGTGGTGAATCCCATCAATAAGGACCTTTCGCCGGCAATCTGGCAGATTGCGGACATTGCGGAGTGGGGGCTGGGGGATTTTGTCACGGCACGCAATTATTATAACCGTCTTATCAGGGAATATCCGCTTGATATGCGCGTATTCGCCGCAAAGATAGCACTGAAGCGCATGGATGAAATGGAAGGAAAGAAGCGTTAGCGGCTCGCCGGTAGAAACGTTATGGTAACGGAGAAGTGCAATGTATAAAAAAATATTCGCTGCCCTGAAAAACTATTTCGGTATCATCATCATCGGGACAGCATTTGCCGTGTCGGCCCTGGCGGTTTTTCTTAATTCCCGTATCGATGAGGATGTTTTTTATATCGTTAAGACCGGTGATACGCTCAAGTCCATCGCCGACGAGTACAGCATAACGATCGACCAGATCTGCAATGAGAATTATCCGGATGTGTCGGAAAAGTTCCCGCCGGCAGCAGGGTCACGTATTAAGATACCGAAAAACGCCCGTGCGCAAGTAATAACCGTACGTCTTGCGCATTGGCAGCTTGAACCGGGTGTGCGCGACGGCATCGACTATATGGCGAAGGAATATCAGAAACTCCATCCGAATGCGCGCATCGTCCAGAACCCGGTGCCGGAGGCCACGTACGGACAATGGTTCATAACGCAGATGCTCGGCGGTACCGCACCTGATCTCATACAGGTGGGGTTTGTACCGTACAACCTGCTCATAGGATATTATTTCAGATATTTTACGCCGCTCACGCCATACGTCACATCGCCGAATCCGTATAATAAGCATAACGAATTCAAGGATATTGCACTCCGCGATACCGTGAAGGACGGATATAAAAATCTCTACAATGCCGACGTTCAGGAATACATGACCATAGGGCTGTCGCAGCACCTCGTTCGCTTCTATTACAACAGGAGCCTTCTTGAAAAACTCACCGGCAGGACGAACGCGCCGCGGAATCTGAGCGAGTTCATGAAGGTCTGTTCGGAGATAAAGCAGCACAAATATGTAACGAAAGCGCAAAAGCAGGAAATAGACATGCTTGATGCACGCGTGAAAGCACTTGAGCAGCGTATTTCACGCGGCGAAGCCCGGGCCTCGGAAGATCTTGCCGCAGTGCAGGCCAAGCGGGAAAAAATACGCAGTGAGATGACTTCGTATATACCCATTGCGAGCTCCCGGTATCATATTGGCAGTGTAGAAGGTAATATGTTCAATGTCGTTACCACGAGCGCGAGAGACCTTATCGACTTCAATCACGACTGCACGGTAAGCGCGGTGGAGCAGTTTGTCGGGTTCAAAACGAAGACAATCGATCTCAACTATCCTGCATACAGGGCCAAGTTCGAGATCGTAGCGCGCTACTGCAGCAACAGTATGCCGGGATTCACCGGTCTGCAACGGGATGACGGCGTGCTCATGTTCGTGCAGCAGCGCGCGGTATTCATGAATACGGGAACATGGGATGCAAATATGGTTTCCCTGCAGGCGAAGGATAACGGATTTGAGGTGGGCATCATGGATTTCCCGTATCCTGATCCGAGCGAACCCGAGCTGTATAAACAATTCTACGGGCCGGCGTTCGAAGACCCGCAGACCGTGTTCCAGTTCGGCACACCGACGCCGGAAAGTGCCGGTGAAAGAAAGCGCATAGCAATTGATTTCCTGCTGTTCATGGCGTCAAAAGAGAACAATATCAGGCTCAACGAGATCATCGGCTGGATCCCGGCGGTCAAGAACGCGGAAGGCACCGGGATTCTCAAATATTTCAAGCCTCATGCCGACGGCGTTACGCCGGGCCTCAATTTCGGCATCGGCGGTGAATCGATAATAAAGTGGCAGCAGGTCTATGCTATGTACCAGGTGGGGCAGATGTCCTTCGAAGAGATGCGCGATGAATTCACGCCGTACTATATTGCCCGCGGATACAAGGACTACATGCAGGTCAACAAGAACTGGCGGCGCAGCATCATGCAGGACGAGAAGATCAGCAGTGTCTTCAAGGTGAAGGCCATGCTTGCGACGGACGAAAAAAAGCGTGAAGAGCACTGGGAGAAATACCGGTACGTGAAGCTGCGGCCTATGAACAGCGTGATAAATACGAGCTATGACAGGGCGCTCCTAAAAGGGGCTGAGGACGGAACGCTGAAAATGAAAGCGGCCTATGAATACTCACCTGAAGCGCTTGCTCGAATAAAACACCGCAGGTAAGTTCCAACATACCTTCAAACTGAGTACAAGACGTACATTATTATTGAAGAATCTATTGATTCTACAGAATTCGCTTATTACGCTGATAATTACCGGTTTCTTATACCCGATTTCATCATTTTATTGGTATTTTTTATCATATACCTGCTTATATCGGTAAATTTAACGAATTCTCATACACTACTTGACAAATAGTGCAATATTTACTATATTGTGATATATGTCACATACGAAATTCAAACCACAATTTATGCAATCTTCCATAAAAAATCCTGTGAATTTACGCGAAGTATCGGGAGATGCTGGAGCCTTAGTTCAAATAACATGAACATAGCGAAGGAGACACCCATGAAAGCAATGTTGAAAGCATTATTCATATCAATGTTATTCGTTCTGTCAGCGGTATACAGCGTATACGCTGCCGGCTACCCGTTAGTAAGTCATACCTACCCGAAGATTGATGCTCCGGAACGTAATCCGCTGAAAGGTTGGAACTCCGGATCCTTCGGAGATGATGAACCGGCGGCACCTGTTGTATTTCTTTATATTCCATGGAAAGCATTCCAATCCGGCACAGGTGTGTATAATTGGTCAGGGCTTGAATCGAAAATCGCAGGATATCCCACGGGAAGACATTTAGTTTTACGCGTGTATCCACAGTGGGACGGGACTGAGGCAACGTACTCCGATACTGTTGCCCCGGGATACCTCTTTACAACCAAGGGCGTCAAATATATTAAAGCTACGAATAAAGACGGTTATCGGAATACTATTGATTATAATGATCCAAATTACCTCAGCGAAGCTTGTCTGATGATTAAGGATCTTGCAGCACGGTATGATAATGACCCGCGCATCTATGCCTTTGAGCTCGGCATCATCGGCTACTGGGGTGAGAGTCATACGTTTGGCACCTACACAAACGATGTGGCAATTGTTGTCAGCAGCAATGCCATGTATCAGGTAGTCACTGCGTACAAAACGTACTTCAAAAAAGCAATGATTATGGCCCGTTATCCCGGCTGGCCCGCATATGCGAATGCCGGCGGCATCGGTTTTTATAATGATTCTTTCGGGTACGATCTAAAAGGATTCGAACCATATTTATCGCAAGGTCTTTTTTGGAGGAATGGTCCGATTGGAGGGGAGGTTCGGCCGGAATCTTTTCTAGAAGACGGTTTTTATGCCCCTACGAACTCAAGTTATCTCGGATTAGAACTGATTAAAAGCGGCCACTATGCTACTATGAAAGCCGGCGGCTATCAGCAACAACCAGGGGATCCGTTTTACTCGAAATTCAGAGAGCTGAATAAACGGATGGGATACAATTACCAGATCAGTGAGGCGCTTTTCTGCAACAGTAATGTAACGGGCGTCCCGTTCACGGTGAGTGTCAAAGGAACGAATGTCGGTGTGGCGCCGTTGTACTATGACTGGAATGTTGAGTTTGCACTTCTTGACGGTTCTAATAAACCGAAGACAACAGCTCTGGCGCCGGTGTCTCTAAAACGCATTATGGAAAATGATGAATTCCAATTCAGCGCATCTTTGCCGGTTGATATTGCATTGCCGGGCGGCTCCTATAAGCTCGGGCTTCGCATCATACAGCCGGGTGCAGCTGCTGCAAAGGGTACTGCATGGAAACTGTATTCGAGCAATGTAGCAATACAGTTCGCCAATACGTTCTCCCTCGGGTATGTGAATCCGTCATGGACATCCTCCAACTCGCTTGACGGAGGATGGTCGATTCTCGGCAATGTGACCATTGTTTCAAATACTGCAAAAAGCATAGTCACCGGTTTCCCGGCAGGTTTCGTAACCAACAAATCGTTTGCGATTAACGCGGATGTCACCGGCAATTACGGCTATATCGCTACAACTCCCGCCGGTCCGTATTCATCATTCACCACAATCGGAACAAATATCACCGTTACAGCGACAACGACATATTACTATTACGGCTGCGACACGCTTGGGAATTCAAGCGAGACAAACACGGTGACCTATACGATCGATAACGCCGCCCCCGTCATTTCCGGATTTCCCGCAAGCTTCACGACCAATGCGGCCTTTTTTATCAATGCAGATGTCAATGAAAACCGCGGCTATTTTTCAGAAGGTGGCGGTTACGCCTTTTCTGCATTCTCCACCAACGGCACGAACATCCTGGTCGACAGCACCACGACTTTTTTCTATTACGCAATCGATGATGCTGGAAACTGCAGCGGGACCAATACCGTTACGTACACCTTTGATACAAAATCCCCGACCGTGAGCGGATTCCCCTTGAATTGCTGGACCAATACATTTACGATCAATGCTGATGTGGACGAAAACTACGGTTACTATTCCACGAATTCATCAACAGGCCCCTTCATTCAACTCTCTACGAACGGCGCAAGCATTCTGGTGTCGAAAACGGGCAATATCTGGTATTATGGAGCAGATGATTTCGGCAATACAAGTGCCGTAATAACCCGCTGGTATGGTATTGACAACACGCCGCCCGTGATCACCGGTTTTCTCTCTTCGCGCAGCACGAATACATCGTTCGGTCTTTCGCTTGACGTGAACGAGCAGCTCGGTTATTTTTCTACCAATGCAGCAGGTCCCTTCTGGACGATTACGACGAACGGCACGAATGTTACGGTGACAGGTACGACGATTTTCTGGTATTTCGGTCGCGACGTTTACGGCAATACCAGTACGACGAACAGCGTGACCTATACATTTGGCGGCGGTTCACGTACACCGGTGGTGAGCGGATTCCCGGCAAATTTCACAACCAATGTTTCGTTTGTACTGAATCTTGATGTTGATATGAATTACGGATATGTTGCAACCAATGTTGCGGGGCCATATTCACCATTCACCACGAGCGGCACGAACATTACCGTTTCAAACACAACGAGTTTCTGGTATTACGGGTATGATGCTCTCAGCAACTCAAGCGCGACCAATTCCCGAACCTATACATTTGATATAACCGCGCCGGCAGTGAGCGGTGCGCCTGCTTCGTTCACCACCAACGATGCTTTCACGGTCACACTCGGCGTAAACGAGAACTACGGATACTGGAGCACGAACGGCTGGGCAACGTCGAATCAATTCGGAACATCCGGCGCCTCGATCTACATCCAGCAGACAACAACGCTTGCCTGCTTCGGCCGCGATGCGCTCGGCAATACAGGTGCGACGAATGTCTTCACATACACACTCACCCCCAGTCCGATGCTCACGATCTGGCTGCCGTGCAGCGAGAACACGGGAACGCGCGCGTATGACAGCACGGCGAATCACAATGATGCGCTCCTCTCGAACGGCACGGGATGGACGAACGGCATCGGCTCCGGAGCTGGAAGCGCGCTTATGTTCGACGGCATCGACGATAATGCCTTCATACCCCGGAGCTCTACACTTGATGCGGTCGGGCAGACGAACGGCGACTTCGCCTGGGCGATGTTCATTAAACTCCGCGCCGGTGCTGCCGGAAGCGTACGTACCGTTCTAAAAAAGAGCGTGAACTATAACGAACGGACGGTGCAGCTCTCGATGAACGACATCGATGATCGTCTCAGGGTCCGCATGAGCACGCTCGCGAACACGAATGTCGGGTTCACGAGCAGGGCTGCGCTTCCGCTCAACACATGGACGCACCTTGCATGCGTAAAGAGCAACAATGTGCTTTCCCTCTATCTCAACGGCGCGCTCGATTCTAAGATGATCCTTGCTTCCGCAACGTTCTCGAACACCGGGTGCATCTGGCTCGGGGACGACCCGTGGGCAGCGCCTACGGCCATGGCACTCGACGATCTGCGTCTCTATTCGCGGCCGCTTGCCTCAAACGAGGTCTACGCTATCGCATCGGCGGGCGGCGCGGGGACCACAACGCCGCTTGCGCCGTATCTCGGCGCGGTGCTCACAAGCGCGAATGCGAAGGCAGAAGCTGCAGCGGTTGCGCTTACGTATACAACAACACAGCCGCTGCCGTCGGCACCGACTGCGGCGGCAGCAGCATGTCTGACCGCCGCGTTTGACGACGGGAGCGAACCGCCTACACCGGCGGATGAGAACAGCATCGCATTCGCCTATGCGCCCGCCGGCGGTTCGTCATGGACGCCGATTGCGGTGACGGATCTGGACGGCGTACGTGTTTCGAACGGCGCATATGTCAGTCATTGGAAATTGCCTTCAGGGTTTGATCGCACGCAGAAGTACGATGTTAAGGTTTCTTCGGTGTTCGCAGGCGAGGTCACGGAGACGGTAACTATCCGTAATATCGATCTCGCTGCATTGTTCACGGAACAGACGGATCTCAATAAAGCGTGCGTACTGAACAACCCGTACACGGGAACCGGCGAAATAGGGTTCATGAACCTGCCGGCGAAGGCGACAGTGCGCATCTACACGGTGAGCGGCCGGCTCGCCGCTGAACTGTCGATGGCGATAGACGGCGCGACGTACTGGAATGCGTCAGGTGCGGACGGAAAACGGGTGCTGCCCGGGGTCTACCTTGCGCGCATCAATTCTCCCGCGGGGTCGCGTCTTGTCAAGGTGATGGTCGTTCGGTAACGATAGCAGAATGGAATAAGGTCACCGTTGAATACATGACAATTGCCAAGACCGCCGGCATTTCTAAAGTACGGATTTTCCAACTCACCCCCGGCGCGCTTCCCTCAGGCACCGAACTCTGGATAGCTGCAGTGAAGGTCGATAAGGTCGATTAGCCTGCTTAAATGAACGTTTCCGGCGACTGAGTCGCTAGCAGAATCTTTTCCTTGACTATTTTTGCAAAATGTACTATATTGTGATATATGTCACATTCAAATATAAATATTGCGATACAAGACATTGCCCAAGCGGCCGGGGTTGTATATTCAACGGTGTCAACCGTTCTTTCCGGAAACCGGAAGAATTATATCTCTGAAAAGGCGCGGATATGACGCATATATTTCATACTTTCACCCTATCTCAAAAAGCATATCTGCGGTACTATATTGGCGGCAGTAACACTATTTCATCGGAGGTTCAGCATGAAGATCACATCAACAAACAACCGTAAGGCATGGCTGCAAGCAAACATGCGGTATCTGATCTTCACACTTCTGTTATCAGCGGCCATAGGTCCGCTGCTGCAGGCCGGAGATGCGAAATCACCGCTTACGGTGTACGGACCGGTGTCTGAGCTCGCGCCGTCGCCGCACTATTCGATGCGCATACGTGAAAACAGAGAAGATGCAGTGTGGAAAACCGCTTTTGTCTTCATGACGGAATGTAAAGACGGTTTTAAATCGCTCGCCGGGTGGACGCACAGCTATGTGAATTTCGAAACAGCTGTCGCCGTGGAAGTTGAGATCAGCAAAGCGGATGGAAAGGCCATTACCAAGGCGGCCGTGCATCCGGCCGCAAAAGCTAAAAGCTGTGAGATACGCGGCGGTAAAGCATATGTGATACTGGAAAAGCCCTGCCTGGTTGCGGTTGATATTGACGGGCAGATGGATGATCAGGATACCGGTAAAACACCAACGGGGAAATACGAAGGCCCTCCGATACACGCGGTCTCCATTTTCCTCAACCCGTCGCTCAAGGAAAAGCCTCAGCCGGACGGGACTGGAGTATATGCGGTGAAACCGGGAGAAATACCCCCATCCGAGGGCGCGTGGAACACACTCTACTTTCTTCCCGGTGTGCATGATATCGGCGCCGGATTTCCGGTGCACGCAGGCAGAAAGTATTACATTCCCGGCGATGCGGTGGTATACGGGACATTCAACAATACCAACTGGAGCGACGGGAGCAACATCTCAATATTCGGGCATGGAACGCTCTCCGGAGCACGCCTCAAACATCCAAGGGATACTGTCCCGAAACCCGCACGCGACAGCCTTCACGATCCCATTCTTATAGCAGGCGCCTCATCGACAAGCGTTGAAGGTATCACTATCGCTGACTCGGCGCATCACACACTCATGCTGATAAACGGCTATGCACCGGAAAAACCGACCGACATACGCTGGGTTAAGATCTTTACCTGGCGCGGTAACGGCGACGGCATCAACCCGTTTGCCAACGGGCTGGTAGAAGATTGTTTCATCCGCACGCAGGATGATTCACTGTACGTCAACGGCCGCGGCATACGCAGGGTGGTGCTCTGGAACGATTTTAACGGTTCCTCGTTCGTGCTGTCCGCCATGCCGAACCTTTACGATCGCACCCTTGTCGTTGAAGATTGCGATGTCATCTATGCACGCGCCGGCTGGCATCAATGGGGCGGCGGCCGGGTATTTAATATGCGCGGTGAAGGCGGCGGTGCCTGCGGTTCGAATGTGATATTCAGAAACATCCGCATTTCAGACCCGCGGCCCACGCTGCAGCAGTTCTTTATCAATATGGTCTGCAATCCGCCGTACTGGAAAGACACCCGGGGCCGGAAACCGGGCGACCTGGACGGGGTGCTCTTTCAGAATATCAGTATCACTGCACCGAGCATACTCGGGGAGCCGGATATACTCTGGGGCATGAAGGACGGGTTTATCCAAAATGTTGTTTTTGATAATGTGACCGTTGCCGGTAAGAAAATTCTTTCGACAGGCCATTTTAAAACAAATGAATATGTGCAGCAGCTGCAATTCAGATAGCGATTGAGAAGGCCGGAATGGCGACAACAATGGGAGCAGTCAACTGTGTCCGCGGGAGTGTATTTTGCGAAGATACATTCTGCAGCGGGAGATAACATGCTGCGCGTAATGGCCGCTCGATAAAAATAACGTTCAGGAGTTTTAAAAAATGGCTGAGAAAAAAAACGGGAAAAGACCGATCTGCAGGCTTATCGCTGCCGGAATTATATTCATCGGGCAGCTATTCCCTGCCGGAGTGAATATGCTCTTTATCGGCAACAGCTTCACATTTTATCACGACCTTCCGACGGTGGTACAGGCGCTCGTCGAGGAGGGAAACCCTGAAAGCAAGGTGAAAACCGAGATAGTCGGCTATGGCGGACGGAATCTATTCTGGCATTGGGAGATCGGAAGGTCCTATAACCGCATCAAGGCGCCTCAATTGAGTCAGGAGCAGTGGAGCGCAGAACTATCACTGCTCGATCAGATGACAGCGTCGAAGGAATATCCAGCGGTCTATTTCGATTTTTACCGCACGCTCCGTCAGGATGCATTCATCAAAAAATACTATCCGGGCAGGCCTGCTGTTGCGGAAGGGACTCAGATAGATCAGGGGGATATGCAGCGCCTCAAAAATGCTGTCGCGAACCATCAACGATGGATGAAAACGGCAAATCAGACTGAAAAGTATGATTATGTCGTACTGCAGAGCTGGCAGGACGAAGCGGGTTCTCCGGAGACAGGATATGCAAAATACGCTGTATTGTTCGCGAACGTCGCCTCCGCAGCCGGGGCGAAACCGGTTCTGTATCTCACGGCGCCCAACAACCAGAATTCTGAGCCGGGCCAAAAGAACGGAATAAGGGATCAGCTTCTCGATACCTGTCGCAACATAACTGACACGGCAAAGAAGATCGATGCTGTCGTTGTACCGGTCCCCCTTGCGCTCATGCTGGTCCAGGACAGTGAGGAGCCTATCGCCAAGACGCTCACCTTCCGTTATGTGAAAGACTTTCACCCCAACAATACGATGGCGTATCTCACCGCGTGCACCTTTTATGCCGCCCTCACCGGAAAGTCACCGGAAGGTTTGAAAATGAATAAAATAGGCGAGGCGGCAGGGGGGAAGACAAATCCGGATGGCGGCCCGCTTGAAACGATATTTGACGATGAGACAAGGCTGTTCCTGCAGCGTACGGCGTGGAAAGCGGTGGAGCAGTATCGTTCCGGCAAATACTGAAAATGAATTCATACCGGAGAAAATAACATGACAAAAAAGGATGCGCCAAAAAGCCGGACGCTCAGGACACTTGCACTCGGAGTTGCGCTTTCCGTTTCCCTATTCCCCGCCGGAGTGAATATGCTCTTTATCGGCAACAGCTTTACCATGCGTCACGAGCTTCCTGCCATTGTCGGTGCACTTCTGGAGGAAGGAGATGCCGGAACCGCCGTGAAAACCGAAATCGTAGGATACGGCGGTAAAAGTTTATTCCATTTCTGGGAGCTCTTTCATTCATATAACCGTCTCAAGGTTGCAAGCTTCAGTCAGAACCAATGGGATGCGGAGATAAGCGCATTGAAAGACCTCGCAGCATGTGAAAAATCACCGGCATTCTATGATGATTACTGCAGAACACTGAACGAGAATGCCTTCTGGAGAAGCAATAATCGGGAGATGAAGCTCAACTGGAATGGTGAAAAGGGTGCGGTCAGATTCGGTATTACTACCCATCAAAACTGGAGCAGAATTGCAGACAAGAATGAAAATATTGATTTCGTGGTGCTTCAGAGCTGGCAGGACGTCACTGACTCTGCCGAAACCGGGTATATGAAATACGCACAGATGTTCGCAGCCGTTGCGATAGAGAACGGAGCGAAGCCGGTACTCTATTTTACCGCGCCGAACAGCCACAATGCTGCACCGGTCACCAATGCAGTAAAAAAGGATGAAATTATCAACACTTGCCGCATCGCTGCAGCGGGAGCAAAGAAAATGAATGCGATCGTAGTGCCGCTGCCGCTTGCGCTCATGCTTGCCCAGGACAGCGAAGAACCCGTTGCCCGTACCCTCACGTTCCGCTACAAAAAAGACTTTCACCCGAATAACACCATGGCCTATCTCACCGCCTGCACCTTTTATGCGGCGCTCACCGGGAAGTCGCCGGAGGGCTTGAAGATGAATACCGTATCAGAAAATAAATTGCAGACTATCCATGGCGAAGCTATTACTGAGGCCAACAAGGGCGAGGCTATCTCATCGGCGGTTGATCCGGACGGTGGATCACCGAAAACAGTGTTCGATGATGAAACACGGCTGTTCCTGCAGCGTACTGCGTGGAAGGCGGTGGAGCTGTACCGTTCGGGAAATTTCTGATATATATCCAATTACAACGTATTCTACCACCGGGGGGCATCTACGATGGGCAATGTGAGCAACAATGAGCGGGACAGAACCACTGATGATACCGCCCCGATCAGTTATGATGCTACAACGCATGGAAAGGAGATCCTGACCCCGGCGGCATCAGATGTACCGCAGATCAATGGCGCGACTGTATTCGGCGTACGTCCCGGAAAGCCGGTGTTCTACCGCATCGCGTCTTCAGGGCAAAAGCCTATCACCTATGATGCCGAAGGACTGCCTCCGGGAATGTCCGTCGATCGATCAACCGGCTGGATAACCGGCAGAGCGCCTGAGACACCCGGGGATCATGAGATAATCCTGCATGCCGCGAACAGCAAGGGAGCAGCGAGCAGAACGCTTACCCTGAAGACAGGAAACACCGTATGCCTTACGCCGCCGATGGGATGGAACAGCTGGTATGTGCAGTCTGAGGGAGTGAGTGAACAGGCGATACGCGATATGGCGGGCGCCATGGAGGAAAAAGGGCTCGATCAGTTCGGCTGGACCTATATCAACATCGATGACTGCTGGATGGGCGAGCGTGATCCGGAGACGAAAGCAATTCAGGCAAACTCGAAATTCAGCGACATGAAGGCGCTCTCGGAGTTTGTCAACAGCAAAGGATTCAAGCTGGGAATTTATTCCACCACGTGGATGTCGACATTCGCGGGCTTTATCGGAGGCACCGGACCGAACCCCGAGGGCGATTACCGGCAATACTATCTGCCGCAGAATGAAATCCTTAATCCGTCACAGTTTTTCGGGCGTCATCCGTCATCGACCAAACGGGGCATTGCGCAGGTGGGGCCGTGCTGGTTTATCGACAAAGATGCCGCGCAATTCGCCGATTGGGGAATTGACTACGTAAAATATGATTGGGTTGAAGGTAAATTGATTGTAAGTGAAAACGGTGATTATGCGCGGGATAAAAACAGCGGTGCGAATAAAACAGAAGCGGTAACCTCCCGCTTCTTCAACGATTTTCGATCTCTCGATCGTGATATCGTCATAAGTCTTTCCCCCTGTACGCCTCCGGAAGAAGATGAACTGACATCCAAATACTGTAATCTCTGGAGATTGACCGGCGATATCAAGTCGGAATGGGCGCATCTGACACGTCCATTCAGTGATGAATTAACGGCGAGGTATCCGAGAACACGGCCGGGTCTTTTCGGCGATCTGGATATGCTGCAGATAGGCCCATTGGGAAAACCGAACCGTGCTGAAAAAGTCTTTGTTCCTTCACCGCTCACCCCGGCGGAACAGTATTTTCAGGTAACGCTCTGGTGTATCCTCACCCAGCCGCTCTTGCTCTCATGCAATATTTCCACCATGGACGCATTCGATCTGAACCTGGTGAAAAACAGCGAGGTGGTTGCAGTGAACCAGGACCCGCTGGTAAAACAAGGATACCGGATAGAGAACAGTACCGGGAATTATGAGATATGGGCAAAGGATCTGTTCGACGGGAGTAAGGCGCTGGCATTTTTTAATGTGAGCGACCGTGACCGGACATTGACCATCAGTTCCGATAAGCTTGGCAAAAAAGGAAAAGTCCGGGATCTTTGGCGGCAGAAAGATATTGGAGTGCTCAACGGCACCATGACGGTACAAGTAAATGCGCACGGCACGGCATTTTTTAAAGTAATCGGCTCTTGAATATTTAGTGCGAGGTAAAAGATGGATCTGAATGAACAAAGACGCCCGAATATACTCTTTGCCATTGCCGATGATGCATCGCACATGAGCGCCTACGGACACACGTTTCTGAATACACCGGCCTTTGACGCAGTGGCGAAAGAGGGTGTGCGCTTCACCCGAGCCTTCGCCACCAATCCGAAATGCGCGCCGTCGCGGGCGAGTATTCTCACCGGCATGCACACCTGGCAGCTGGAAGAGGCGTGCAATCACCAGAGCATATTTCCGGCAAAGTTCGCTTCATATGTTGATATACTTGAAGCCACAGGCTATTTCGCCGGCTACACCGGCAAAGGCTGGGGTCCCGGGGATTACGAAAAAGGCGGATGGAAACGTAATCCTGCCGGGCCGGAGTTCAATACCAGAACGCTCAAGCCGCCGGCCGATACAAAAATAAGCAATAAAGATTATGCCGCGAATTTCGATGATTTCCTCGCACAGCGGCCGGAAGGCACGCCGTTCTATTTCTGGTACGGCGGGCATGAACCGCATCGGGCGTATGTGCCCGGTGAGGGAATACGCGCAGGGAAAAAGATAAGCGATGTAACGGTGCCCGCGTATCTGCCTGATGATGATATCGTGAAAAGCGATCTGCTCGATTACGCGTATGAGACTGAATGGTTCGATATGCATCTGGGCCGCATGCTTCAGAAGCTGAAAGACATCGGCGAATATGAAAATACCATCATCATCGTGACATCCGACAACGGCATGCCGTTTCCGCGCGTGAAGGGACAGATGTATGAGTTCGACTTCAAACTTCCGCTTGCCGTCTCATGGAAGAACGGCTTCCCCGGCGGGCGGGTTATCGATGATCTCGTGAGTTTCATCGATCTCGCTCCGACAATACTTGATGCTGCGGGCACCGTAAAGCATCCGCAGATGGCCGGTATGAGTCTCATGCATATGCTGCGCTCGCACGCGTCCGGTATTACCGAGCCGTCGCGCGAGTATGTGCTCATGGGGCGTGAGCGGCATGATGTGGGACGCGAGAATGATCTCGGCTACCCGGTACGCTGCATACGGACGCACGAGTATCTTTATATCCGCAATTTCGCCCCCGAGCGCTGGCCCGCGGGCAATCCGGAGACCGGCTATACGAATGTGGACAGCTCGCCCACCAAGGAGCTCATTCTTTCGCAGCATGAACACGGCGAAGATTTCTACTACACACTTGCCTTTGCCAAGCGGCCGCTCGAGGAATTGTACAATATCATGAATGATGAAGCATGTATGAATAATCTGGCATCCGATCCTCTGTATGCTGAAATAAAGAATAAACTCTGGTCACGGCTTGCAAAGGAACTGCAAGTACAGAATGACCCGCGCATCGACGGTAACGGTGATATTTTTGAATCGTACGAATATTGCGGCGCCGGGGCGACACACTCGTGGAAAGCATATAGAGGGGGCTATTTTGAAAAGCAGAAATATTGAGCGAATAAGAATTACAGTATGGTTGGTGCTGATATGCATTCTCGAAGCAGCACTCACTGCAGAAGAGAAACCATACCGCTTTTGGCCGGAATATAAACAAACGCCGATCGGTGAATGCGCCGAGCAGAAATGGACTCCAGCAGATGCTGTTTTGCCGGGATGGGACTTTTCATTACCGACGTCGGTAACAGTTAAAAGTAATTCGCTGCTCGTTTTTTCGCGGATATTCTCACTCACGAAAACACCGAATCTTCCGCCGATCTCGATGAAAGCGAATCCGGTGCTGTCAATATGGGTCCCCTGGAAGGAACTTGAACCGGAGGAGGATGACTACCGCTTTGACCTGCTCAAACCGATCATCGATGCTGCCGCTGCCAAAGGGTACGGCGTAGAGATTCGTCCGCTTACCGCGATCGCAAAGAATAAAAACCAGAAAGATGTCGGTGCTGCTCCGTCTTACCTTTCATCAAAATATAGCGTAACGGTACTGCAGGAAGAAAAACAAGGGGCATCTATCGTTAATTATGATGTTACGCATCCAGATTTTCATCGGCGCTATCTGAAATTTGTCCGCGAGTTCGGGAGATCCGGTCTGCCGCAAAACCCCACCGTGAAAATAATCGTCGTCGGTTATGCCTCGCCGTCGTTCGGGGATGAAGGGATAGGCCCGAAAGGAATGGACCCGAAAGATGAACCCGCGCATGTGAAGGAGCGGCTTGATGCCTGGGCAGAAGCATGTGCGGGAGTGACACAGAAAGTCATGATGTGCGGCGTGAGCGAATACGGCTTTTCAAAAGGATTCGGAAGACGCGGGGGGTTTGTTGAGAATTACATCTACCGGATTCCCGATGAATCTATCGGGCAGTATATTGATGAGAACGGATATCTTTGCGTGGATGAACGTGCCCCGATGATCGATCACGGGAGCGCAAACGGCGAGGAGAATGAGGAATATGAGGAAAAATATGCAGGACCGAAGGGCCAGTACGGATTGACAACGGAATCCTTTCCCTACCGCTATTTTTCATCGAGTCTCAGGATGATGCAAATGCGCAATAATATCGTGCTTTTAAATCCCTTTTCGCTGATCCCTGAACTCACCGCATTTGTCTCTCTTGAAATGGGACGCACCGTGAACGACACCGCTGATGTCTGGTGTTTTCTGCGCGAAAACAGGATCAACGCAGGTACCATCGAGGGCAAGACCTGGAGAAGCCGTGCGGTGAGCGATGAGGAAAAGAGAAGCGGCGTGCCGTGCAGGAATTTCGAGCGCTGGTTGTACCAGCGTGATTCTGCCGGCTATAAGACTGAGGCGGTGCTGCCGATTCCCATGCCCATCCGACAATGGATGATCCAGAAAGGATGCGATACCGACATGATCGCCCGCGCCGGGGAGAAGATCGGATTTGCGGTTGATGACAGGTTTCTTCCCGGTACTCCGCAGCAGGTGACATTCAAGATCACTTTTTATGACCGTGTAAAAGGAACATTGACGCTCGTTTGGCGTACTGCTTCCGGCGAGATGAAATATCCGGTCATTGCAGCCGGCGATGACGTCATACGCACCGCTACCATTCACACCACGGCGGTATTCAACGCGAAAGATATTTCCTATGATTTTGAAATTCATTCGCCGGAAAGAGTCCCCGTATGTATGGTGCGGGTAGTCAAATCCCCGGGCAACCCCTGATGAGAAATCCGCTGGTGCGTCACATCAGTTCAACAGACCCGGATGTGAATGTCTGGGATGATGAAGTGTGGATGTACTGTTCGCAGGATCATCCGGTAAAGCACGGTGATTAGGGTATGTATGCTCACCTAAACGACTGACCGGGAGCCGGAACGATAATTCCTATTCACTATATTCCCCGAATAATCTGAATAATTCCCACTTGCTGTAATTAGACGTATATTTCTGCTTTTACCTTACCTCGATGGAAATGTACCGCAATGGCATCATCCTTAACCAACATAAATATCAGATAAAAGACTGAATAACACCGTTGGCGATGACCAT
>JACRPF010000002.1 GCA_016214035.1 Spirochaetota bacterium
CGCGATGCATCGCGCGCCTGCCGCCGCTTTTTATAGTTATATCAATATCAGCGTGTCATTATCGTATCGCTGTAATCAACAACATACCAGTTGCTTCCAAGGCGTTTGAGCGTGTAGTGGCGAAGCGTCACCGGCTCAAAACGATGTCGTGTGCTCGGATTGTAGAATTTCTCATACAATTTTGTCTCGACATATGCGGTTTGAAGGCCATGTACATTGGTTACGGTGGTGCTGAAGACCGTATAATTGGTGAGCTCATACCGTTCGTCTTTCGCGTTCTCTTCAGCAATACTTTTTCTTATCTCGCGATAAAAGCGCGCTGCATCCTCCGCCGCTTTTTTTTCGTCAGTCCGCTGTGCCCGTGCCGCTTCTGCATCTTTCTCGAACGCCTGAACAGCCAGCCGTTCGGAGAAATGAAACCGTATGTCGTTGTCATATCGTGACGCGAGGTAGGTGCGGTATTCATCGAAAAGAGCGGCGCGTTCGGCGGGCATTTTGGTCCGGTAGGCGAGTTCATACGCGAGCGCCAGTTTGCTCACCTCGCCGGCGCGATATGCGTTCGCCATATCATCGACATATGAGCTTCCCATGAATTGCTTCATCTGCAGGAGCGATGTGGTGTCATTGAAATTCGAAAAGAGCGCATTTGAAAGGTTTGCTGCAATCCATTTTTTTCCGGCGGCAAGCTCACTGAATGACTCCTGGTTCGGTCCGAACCGGCGTTCATAATAGTTGCGATACCGTGTGGTTATGGTGATGAGCGACGGCAGATGAACATTGCGGAAAAACTCACCCCATTCCTTGCGCTGCTGCGCGGCGAGCATTGCTTCGACCACATCATACGGCGGGAGTGCCGCGGGTGCAAGCATGGGTATGACATCTTTCTTTTCCGCCGCAATGGCGATGTTACTTATTTTACCGTCCCGCGTTGGTCCTACGGTGAAATATGCGGTAGCCGTTGTTATGAAAAAGTTGTCTTTGAGCGCCGGGGAGGGGTTGAACGAGCCTTGAATGCGGTAACGGCCGGCGCGTTCAATGGCGAACCAGGATGCCAGATTGACCGATGTAGTGTACTGTTCACCGGCACGCAGACGCATCTCACTGCCGCCCTGTAAGTCCATCTTTGCTTCTTTATGCTGCCACAGCGTATATGCATGCGCGGGGAGTACGGGATTATTTAATTCATCGTACAGTTTGAATTTGAAGTTCTCGAACGGGTTCTGCGAATTGGTGAATGTCAGCATATCCTCGCGGCAGCGGAGATGAATGTCCATCGTGATGTCTTCCCCGAGGCAGAACCGGTTGTAATCGAACGAAAGCTGTATCTGGTATCGACGTTCGGCGTCTTTGACGCTTTTCGCGATAGTTTCTTCTGAACGCACCGGCATGGTGTCGGGGAATTTTCGTTCGATCCCGATGAGCGGCAGTGAGATGAGGAGTGATATACACAGTGTCTTTTTCATACAATAATACCTGGGGAAATGCAGATTTCTTCTATAATTATCGGCGGATTTCAGGGAAAACTTAGCACTGGAATGTTACTCGATGACAACCTGACGGTTTTCGATGCCAGTTTCCTTGAGGAGCGTTTTCATGCCGGCGCTGTGTGTTATCAGTTTGAGACTGGTTCCGGACGTGGTGCACTGACGGGCAAGAATACAGAGCTTTCCCATGTCAAACGAGGACAGGAGATGCAGGTCGGCAAAATCTATCGTTAGTGACGGCTGGTTCATTTTCCGTATCCGGTCGAGCGTTATGCCGGAGTCCCAGATGATGACATTGCCGCGCTGTGATAATTTTGCGGGTGCGGCATGCGCTATCTCTTTTTTATAATGGAATTGCGTATGCGAGGGATTACGCCGTTTTTCTATCGTTACCCGATTGCCTTTTTCATTATACGTCATCCGGTCCACGATACGCGCCGTTATCCAGATGCCGCGGCCGCGTGCGGCAGTTGAGTCGCCTGCGAGAAAGTTTTGAATATGCGAGGGGGAGGTGGGATCGGGAACCTGCGACGGGATGAAACCGTTTCCCTCATCAGTAACGGTGACCGTTGTCATTACACAGTCTATCTGCATCGTGATAACAACTTTTTTCAATGCATTGCCGGAGTTGCCGTGTTCTACCGCGTTCAGGCACATCTCGTCGAACGCTATTCGCATCGCGGCTATCTCTTCATCGGTATAGCCGCGATGCATCATGGCAGTACCCAGTTTCTCTGAATTGGCGGTGATACGGCTGCCCCCGCGAAGTGTAATGCTGCACTCGTGACGCTGTATGTGCTCTACGAGCAGTACGGTCGTATCGTCCTTGAGCGGGATGTCGATAAGACGTCCTACCGACGATATGAGGGTGAGCAGATCATTTGACAGTCCGTGGCCGAACTTCGACAGTATTCGCCGCATCCAGGCGGTATCGAAGATAAGTCTGTCGTTTTTCAATACCGATGAGAATGCGTCCGATGCGATGAACAGTATCTCGCCTTCCTTTATACGGCGTGACCTGGTCTCATAACGGGCGTTCGTGTCGTAGCCGAGCATGAAGCCGTCAGTCTTAACAAGCCGTGAAACGCGGCCGCGATGAATCACGAACGGCAGCGGACTGCCCGCATTTGCGTAGTGCATGACCTTGGTGTCGGTATTGATGACGGCGGAAAACATCGTTGGAAAGTTCTGCTCAGAGAAATAGACAACCGTGTCGCGGTTGACGAGTGACAGGAATTGCCCCGGGTCGCCGTCGGCAAGCTTGTCAATATACCGGTCGGCTATCGATTTCAGGAGCGTTGCGGCCATCGAGGCTTCAATGCCGTGCCCCGAACAGTCTGCGATGATTATGATCGTGTGATTGCCGAACTGCCGTATGTCGAAGAAATCGCCTCCGAGTTCTTCGCTCGGCATATAGAACGATGCAATATTCACGTCGGGTACCAGCGGCAGCGTTTTGGTATTCAGATTGCGCTGCAGTTTCTGCGCATTCGAGATGCCGCGTGTCTTCAGGTCAAGGCTTGTTTTAATGCTGTGCGTGTACGCTTCTGTCATCATGCGGTTGATGTATGTTCCCGTTTCGCCCGCTATCGCAGATAATATCCGTGATTCGCTGTCGGTGAACGTGCGGGGGCGTTCCGACATGACGCTGAGGGCGCCGATGACGCGTGTTCCCGAGCAGAGCGGCAACAGCGCATAGGCGTGCATATGCTGCAGTATCGGATTGGCGCGGAAATGCATGACGGTCTGCGCGCGGCGGAAAACGGCATCATAGGGTGATTTGTCGAGCGGCAGCATGCGGATGTGTTCCACTGCTGCGGCATCATCAATGTTCGTATACTGGAGCGCCGCATAATCCTTGTTCTCGCCGATGAGATGCACCATCCCTACATCGAAATGCATGCGCGTGAGCACGGTGCTGACCATGCTGGCCAGAAGATCGTCGATGCTGCTCGCGGCGGATGCGGCGGCGATGATGCTGTTGAGCATTTCAAGTTCCGTTGTGCGTACCTCAAGCTGTTCCTCGATGTATCGCCGTTCGGTAATATCACGCATGACGCCGGTCAGGTGGATGACTTTTCCGTTCGGGTCGGTGACAGCTTTTCCCATTTCTTCTATGATGCGCACCGCGCCGTTTTTCAAGAGCACGCGGAATACGAGCCTGCGGTCTTCAGCTGTCCTTATCGCCTGCTCGAACGCCTGCGTTACCAGGTCCTGATCGTCCGGATGGATGAAGTCCATGAGCGGCCGCCCGATGATGTCCTGAGGCGCAAAACCGTATGCGAACGCGCTTTGGCTGATATAGGTGATAATGCCCGAAGTATTGACCGAGTAGAGAATATCCTGCGAATTCTCTACAATTGTCCGGTATTTCGCCTCGCTCACCGCAAGCGCCTCAGCCATCCGTTCGCGTTCGGTGATATCGCGCAGCACGCCGGTGACTGTGGTAACATTCCCTGCCGCGTCACGGATTACCGTGCTTTTTACTTCGATGTGCAGTATTGAACCAGATTTTGTTATGATGCGGAAGGTCAGCGGACGCGTAGTTCCATCGGTATTTTTACGGACTATTCCGTTCGTGACCGCCTGGCGCATCGCTTCGGAGACCATCGGGGCATCGTCAGGGTGGATGAAATCGATCATCTTTTTTCCGATGACTTCCTCCGGTGCGTATCCGGTGATACTTACACTCGGACTAATGTAGGTAAACACGCCGGATCTGTCATAGGCATAGATGATATCCGGGCCGTTCTCGATGAGCATGCGGTAGCGCGCCTCGCTTGCCGCGAGCATGTTTTCTGCGCGCCGGTGTTCAGTGACATCATGGATGATGTAGAGCATTCCCAGCGATATGCCGCTTCGTGTGACGGGGGTGGGGATTATCATTATCGATGTGCCGTTCGCAAGTTCGCACTCGCGGGTATCGTTGAACGCAAGGTCGGAGCGGACAATGCTTTTAAACGACGTTCCCGGCGCGATCCGTTCAACGCCGAGCAGTGTGCGCGCCCGGCCGTTCATCCGCTCAACGGTTCCGTCTACGCCGGTGATTACCAGACCGTCGGCCACGGCGTCGAACAAATCGCCGGCGATGCTTTCCACCGTGATGTCGAGCATGTTATACTGACGGACCGCAATAAAAAAGAAGACTGACTCTATGAATGTTGCCGCACCGGTAAGGCGGAGGAATTCGTTGATGCCGAAAACAAACGGAAGGAGGAAGTCGGCGGTCATGCCGAAGACCAATGTCGCCACGGATCCGGCAAGTACGATAGTGATCTGCTGGCGATGCAGGCTGTTTTGAGTCTTTTGCAATGCAATCGCGAGCATGCCATAGGAATAGATGAGCGTTGCATTTGTCACGAAAACAACGGTTGGCAGGAACAGCGGCCCGCCGATGACGCTCGTACCCCACGTATGGAATAATACGGAACGCACCACGAGATCGGTCGAAAGGCTCACGCCGATTGCGAGAAGTGCTGCTCCCAGTGCTATATAGAACAGCGCGTTGCGGGGCCGTTTCAAAAACACATACACAAAATTGAGAAAACATATACCGATGGAGATCCAGAAAATGGAATGGATCTTCAATACGGGTATCAGGAACGGCTGCCACTGATGAATGGAAACTGCACTCCAGGTGAAGGCGTCACAGCAGAGCCATCCGATAAGACAAAGGCTGAAGATGATATATGAGTTCAAGAGCCTTTTATTTCCGCCCATGAAAAGGGCATACACCAGCATTGCGACGTCAAGAATGATGATGGATATCGGCAGCAGTACGAACAGGTTCATGGTATTTCCGGCACACAGTGCAGCATGGTCATCATTTCAGCTTCATACGTGTGATAAAAATATCGGCACCTGAGACGTTCGTCGCATTTCCAATAACAAGCATGTCATAGTTTTGCGCCGGTAGAAGCCTGACGGCAGAACAGTTGCGGTTTGATATGCGGATAGCCTTAAACCGGTCGAAATTGGTATAGCTATAATCAAGATCGCCCACCCATGCCGCTCCGTCACCGTTCATGTTTGTTGTGATCTCGATGACCCTGTCGGGGAAGAGACTGCTGTAGCGTATATCATACTGCGCGCCGGGTGTTACACTGCCGCAGGCGAGGACGCCGATGTCGTTCATGTTTGAATAACCGATACACACGGCTGTGCCCGGGAATACGAGCTGCTTGAGTGAGGCACTGTATCCGGATCTGCTGATATATCCGAAAAGATTTGTCGACGAAGACGCGCCGCTGATGCGTCCGGTAAAATAAAAAGTATAGGGTATACGTTCGTCGCCGGTGATAGACACTACGGTGCCGGCAGTTGCAGTTCCGGTGAACGTATTTTCCTTCCAGGCTACACCGCCGCCATTGGTTATCCTGAAAACAGCAATATTCGAGCCGCTGCCGCATACGGCGCCGCCATAACCGTCGGCAGCCATGCACTGTAACGGTTCAAGCGGATAATAAGACTGCCAAAGGATTGCGCCGTTGGTACTGACGGCAAGCGCCCATCCTCCGGTATTGCTGAGGCCGCCAACCAGCACACAATCGTTGTTGCTCTGTTCCACAACCGCGTTCGCATATTCGTTGACGGATGAAGACCCGAAGTTGGACTGCCACAGCAGTGTTCCGTTACTGGCAACTTTCATCAGCAGCATATCATTATCCCCGGAAGAAGTGCATCGGCCCGCAATGTAGATATTATTGCCGGCTGTTTTTACCGCGGCGCATGGAATGATATTCGATCCGTTCGTGTATATGGCCCGGGAAACTAATGCGCCATCCTCGCTGACGGTCAGCGTACATACATTCGTTGTGCCGGTTTCGGCTGTATATCCGATGATAAATACGTTATCGAAACTGAGATTGAGCGCGGTTACTGCAACATCGTCTGTCGTTGTGCCGAATGTTTTGGTCCAGATTACGACGAAGTTCGTTGCGGCATTCGGGTCTAGCGGATTGGTGCGCTCATGCGGGATACATGAAATGAGTATTGCCGCGGTAATGACAGCGGTGAGCGCTTTGTATGCGTTCATACTACCACCGGTACGCATACGTAAATCCAAGCGATGTATTATCGGGCGTATAGGCTATTGATACTCGGGCATCGGGTACATAGATGAGCGTCAGCGTTATCATCGTACCGCTGAGGATATAGAACGCGAGCGATTTATATCCGTAAAAAGACGCTTTTGACAGCGTGCTTTTATATTCTATATACGCAAGGTCGATGTCGTTGGGCGTTGTTCCGGCAAGATAGCGATTGTTATATATCGTTTCGGCATCATTGAGCGCAAGGCTCGCAAGGATAGTATCGGTGACAGCCACAGCGGCAAGAACGGCGCCGGTACCGAGCAGCATCCATTTCTCACGCGAGAACGAAAAGGTATTTTTTTTCGGTGCGTAGGTGAAAACCGCGGTGTCACCTGCGGCAAGTGTCTCTGCTAGATTGATGAGACTGCCGCGTTCATTGGTGGCACCCGGGGCGATTGCAGCCAGCATGGCTGAGGTGAGCAGTATTGATATATATTTTTTCATCATAACCGGTTCATATCTTCCATGTGAAAAGTATGCAATAGAACGGATACTTGACCTGACGATATCCGGGCGAACCTACACGCGTAGTGAAATCATAGTATGATGGATTGGGCTGATTGCCCCAGACGCTCAGCCACGACAATTCAATGCTTTCAAGTATCTCTATCCCGAAACGCAGATATCCGGCATAATGCGAACCGAACACAACGTCCACATAACCGCCTGCCCCGACGGTGAAAAAGTACGGGTATGCGCCGGCATAGAACGATGACTGCAGGAACGGTATCGGCATCATGATGTCGCCCAGGGCCAGCCCTGCGGATGTGCTCACTTTCCACCATTGCCGCTGCTCGCGGTTCCAGAAATGTTCCCATCCCGCAATGCCGAGCGGCCATGAGAACACCGCTGAGGTGACCGGTACGCTGTCCGCCGCCCAGCCGAGGCCGAATACGAGACGGTCCTGACGGTAATGTTCACGATAATCGAGGTAGGCGTCGGCTGTAGGTATCTGGCGTTCATATGCGTCAAGATAATCCGAGAATGAAAGCCCGCGGGGTTTGAACTGTGTGCGGAAGTTGTACAGATTCACGATGCCGAGTTTGAGCGCGCGTGCGAGTTCCGGATACGATATGCCGGCCTGCAGGAACTGCGCGATTATTTTTGTCTCCCATCCCGCTTTTTTGGCGGCGATGAATGCCTCGACAGTGAACCGCGCGTCGTACTGTTTGAGATCGTAGTAATCGCCGATGCTGATCCGGTTGCTGGTGAGATAGTCGATATCGGCGGCGGAAACACCGATGAGCTCCCACCGCCGCCGCGAGTATTCGATACGGTTGTCGCCAAGATTCATCTCTGCTTCGGATTTATAGGTCATGCCGATGCGCGCTACCATTTCAGGGATGAGTGCCAGTATGGCGGTTTCATCATGCGACGATGTCAGTTCTATAAATTCGATGACTGACGTGGCGAGATCGACGATGCGCATGGAAACGGAATAGGTGTCATTATACCGTTCTATCGTGGTTATCAGTATCTTGTCCGCGCCGCTGGTCTTTCCTGCCGTGATGAGCGTGCTGTCGTTCGTCAGCGAATCAATGGCTATCCGCTGCTCCGTAAGCCGCGCTTCAACCAGTCCCCGGTCAATGATGCGGAAGGCCTGCTGCTTGAACAGCTCGGTGCGTACGATGTCGGTCAGTACTTTCGCCTGTGCGCCCGGAAAGATGACGGTTGTGATGTCCATGACGACAATGGAATACGCTGCATGCAAGAGTCCGGTGCACATGCATATAACGGCTGCAAAGTTGAATAAATTCCGTCTCATATCTGATTTTGATATTATCATACGGTGCTAAATAGTGCAAGTTTGATTTTGCTTTTTTAAACATTTTGTTATAGTATTCATACGCATGAAAGCGAACGTACAACTACTGCGTCACACACCGAACCCGGAAGAGGCTGTTGCCACAGCGGCGCGCCTGTGCTATTCACCCGCGGATATCACCGCGCTGACGGAGAAAATATCACATTCAGATGTAGCCGCATTTATCCGTAAACTTGCCGCAATGAACCACTATACGCCGTTCGAGCACGTGAGTTTTACGTTCGGCATAGAGGGAATCTCACGTGTGACAACGCATGAGCTCGTACGACACCGATTGGCGAGCTATTCACAGCAGAGTCAGCGGTATATCAAAGAAAAAGAACTTTTTACCTACATAACGCCGCCGGCAGTCGATCGCGATCCGGCGTTGAAGGAACGGTACGATGCGTTCATGCGCGAGGCGTCCGATCTGTATCAGTCACTGGTGGCGTCGGGCGTGAAAAACGAGGACGCTCGTTTTGTGCTGCCCAATGCGAAAGAAGCGAAGATCATTGTCACGATGAACGCGCGTGAACTGATGCACTTTTTCAATCTCCGCTGCTGCACGCGTGCGCAGTGGGAGATACGCGCTATGGCCGATGAGATGCTCCGGCTTGCGAAGCAGGCATCGCCGGCACTATTCGAACATGCCGGTGCTTCATGTGAGACATTGCAGTATTGCCCTGAAGGCGAATATTCCTGCGGAAGATATCCTACTTTAGCTAAGCTTACCGACAAGAAGGGAAAAAATGAAAGATAGAAAAAATGTTGAAACGGTGGGTGGTCAGGCCGTTATCGAAGGCGTGATGCTTCGCGACAAGAAAAATTATGCGGTAGCCGTTCGCAAGGAGAACGGCGAGATCATCAGTATGAAAGAGGCGGTTGTCAGCGTGGCAGACAAACATCCTATTTTGAAAAAACCGTTCCTCCGCGGCATGGTGAATTTCATCGAACAGCTCAAAATGGGTTATGGTATATTGATATATTCCGCCAATCAGAATCTCAAGGAAGGCGAAAAGCCGGAGAAGGAGAGCGGGTGGGGTATGACGCTTGCGCTTATCGTAGCACTCGGATTTGCTATCCTCCTGTTTAAGGCGCTGCCGTATGGCTTGACGGTGCTCCTGGGTGATCTTTTCAAGGTCAAGAATATTGCCGTTGAGAAACCAATCATATTCAATATCATCGCCGGTGTACTCAAGTTATCGATTTTCTTTCTTTATATCTACGCCATTTCATTTATGAAGGATATGCGGCGTATGTTTCAGTATCATGGAGCGGAACACAAGGTAGCAAATGCCTATGAGGCCGGTGAGACGGTTACGCCCGAGTCGGTGAAGAAATATCCCACACTGCATCCGCGGTGCGGAACTACATTCATGTTCCTTGTGCTGGCAATCGGCGTGGTTGTGTACATCATCCTGCAGCCGTTTCTCATGAATCTGCCCGGTTTCAAATCGCTGCCGAAGTTCATGAGCAATCTTGCCATTCTCGCCATGCAGATAGCGCTGCTGCCAATCATCGCGGGCATATCGTATGAAGTGTTGAAGCTTGCATTCCGTTTCGAGGGAAATATCCTGCTCAAAGCTGCAATCGCACCGGGGCTTTTGTTTCAGAAGATATCCACCGCCGAACCGGATGACAGCCAGATTGAAGTTGCAATAAAGTCGTTCACCGTGCTCAAAGGACTATGATCCGCATCGGGATACTAACTCTTGTCATCGCTGCTGCACTGAACGCAGTGCCGATAAAGTTCTTTCTTGTCGGAATTCCGTCAAGCGGCGGTGTGGTATATAATGAAAACATACCGCGGCTTCTGGAATCATTCTATGAAACGGCAAAGAAGGAGCGGATATCAGAGGGCGATCTGTCATTTACAACAAGCGGATTTACCAAATACGCGTATCTTTCACGGTATTTTAATGCAACGATATCAACGACAGGACTTGCGGTTATTTATATGAACGGTCTTGTCTCTTCCGGTCAAGGATTTCCTTTTTTGACCTATGACAGTGCGGGGACGTCCGTCATCACAGCCGCTGATGCCGCTTCGGTGATCGCTTCAAATACGGCCGCGGTGCTGCTGCTGCTTGATACACCGACGAGTACCAATGTGCAACAGCCGGTGTTGACGCTCCCCGAGATAAAGGACAGTTTTCTGGCGGCATTTTCAGGAAAGCCGCATGCCGTGATAGCAGGCAATGCGGCAATGCCCAATGCGGTAATTTCGAACCTGATCGAGGTGCTGCATACCCACTCCGGTGTCGATGCCGAGGGGAAAGACGGTATTATCTCGGTGAATGACATTTATCAGTCATTTCCGGCGTCCATGAGGGCAGGTAATGCGCTGGGCGAGTATGGCAATGAAGCGATTGCCGTTTACCAATGGGTGCGTCCGGTAGTTTCGGTTACAACCAACGCACCGGCGAAGTCTTCCGGTAATGTAAAGACGCGAAATTTTGTGGTATACAGCAGGAACGCGGTATCAGCACAGCAGACTGCAAACGTAACGACCAATATAACCCCGGGGTACTGGAAATAGGCTGTCCGGGCAGTCGAAATCGGCGACGTACAACGTATCGGTTATTTGACGAAGTTGATAAAATAAACTATACTGTAGTGTCATGAAAACCTGCTGTACTGCGATTTGTATCGTTTTTTTTATTTTTTTTACCGCGAAAAACAGTTTCGCCGATGTTCAGCGTGTGTATACGCTGCCGGAACTGAAAAAAATAATCCTGATACGAAACGCGGATAATATCATCGCAAGCAACCGGACGCTGCTCAGCAAGAATATGTATCAGGCCGCGGTGAATAAATTTTTCTGGCCGTATATCAGGGTTGCCGTGGATTCACCGCTTGCCGCGGGCGCGGACAATATTGTTCTGCCGGCGACCAATTACTATCTGTTCAGCACGAATTATGCGTTGATCGGGACGCTCACGCTTGAGGAGAAGCTCCCGTGGGATATGCTCTTCAAGGCGGAAACAAAATATCAGCTGGCGATACAGACGAATGTCAGGAATTATTTTTCCGGATCATTGAGTCTGAGCCAGTCGATATTCAAACGCAACGACGATGCGTATACCGCCGATGCGGCGCAGCGTGACCTTGAACTGGCGCTGCGTACCTTTGTTCAGAACGAGCGCGATCTCGTCTATACCATCGACAGCCAGTATTACGACACCGTCACGAGCGAGATAACGCTGGCGAGTTCCCGCAGGCGCGTCACGAGCGGTTATTCGAACACGGTGATGACGGGGTATAAATACAAAGCCGGGCTCATCAATGAGATAACGTATCTTCGTCTTGATCAGAGCTATTCCAAAACACTCGCCGATTTTGAGAGCCAGAAATTATCGCTGCGCAGTCAGAAGTCGGCGCTGGCGCTGCTCATGGATACAACCAATTACGACTTCAATATAGATCTGACGCTTCCGGTAGAGAAAGTCCGGTATGATAAGCAGTCATCCATTGCTCGATCAATATCCAACGATCTTACGCTGCAGTCAATCGCATTGAATATTTGGAAGGAAAAGAAATCACTTGAAAACATACTCGACGACTATCGTCCCAACGGGACCGCGTCGGTGACGCTCGCGCGTGATTTCAACGCGAATTATGATCTGAAATTGTCCCTGAACCTCTCTTCAGCATTATTCGACCGTATGCAGAGCGATCTGGCGATTGAGGCATCGGTGGTTGCGATATCAAACCTTAACATACAGATTGTGCAGCGGCAGCGGACCATACAGTCGACGATTGAACGGATAATCGACAGTCTTGATATCATGGAAACGAACATCACTATCTATCAGCAGAGCTTCGTGATTGCGAAAAAATCGTTCGATATCAACATGGAACGGTTTAATCTCGGCGTCATCTCCACGGAAACGATGGTGACCACCGAAGACGATTATTACGCTACCGAACTTTCACTGGTGCAGCAGAAAGTGGCGTATCTGAAGGCGATTAGTCAGCTTGAGAATAAGTTCTGGATGGTGCGGGCAGCAGCACCGACTGCAGGGACGAATAAGTAATGCTTGCCAAACCGCTGATTCAGCTGAGCAATATCACCAAGCAATATGTGGTGGGCGATTCGCTGATACACGCGCTGCGTGATGTGAATATACGCATCGATCACGGCGAGTATGTCGCCATAACCGGACATTCGGGTTCCGGCAAGTCAACGCTCATGAACATACTCGGCTGTCTTGATAAGCCGACGGGCGGGACCTATACGCTCAACGAGGTGAATGTTGAATCGCTGTCCGACGATGAGTTGAGCGGCATACGCAATAAGGAGATCGGTTTCGTGTTTCAGACGTTCAATCTTTTTATGAGAAAGGACGTGTATTTCAACGTGTCGCTGCCGCTTGTGTATGCTTATCACCGAAACGGGGTGGACCGTTCACGGGTGCTCGCGATGATCGAGAAGGTGGGACTTATGAACCGGCTGCATCATAAGCCCAACGAACTTTCCGGCGGACAGCGCCAGCGTGTGGCTATCGCACGGGCGCTCGTAACCGGCCCGTCGCTCATTCTCGCCGACGAACCTACCGGCAACCTGGACAGCGCCACCTCGCGCGATATCATGAAGATATTCGATTCGCTCCATGAGGAGGGCGTTACGGTCATCATCGTCACGCATGAAGCCGATATCGCAGCGCACTGCAAGCGCACCATACATATCACCGACGGCAGCGTTGCCGATCAAAAAAAAGTAAAAAGGCTCCGATCATGAAAAAGAACGTGTTGCTCGCCGCCGCAGCGATTGCGATCATCCTTGCCGGCTGTACGAAAAAGAAAGAGAATATGCTCCTCGTCGCTGACGTGAAGCACGGCGATTTTTATGAATCGCTCACGGCCACCGGAAATCTCGACGCCGTTGAGTCCATCGACGTGCTCGCCCCGAATTTTCTGGGTTCATCAACGCTCATCGCGCTCATTCCCGAAGGTTCGTTCGTTGAAAAGGGTGAAAAGATCGCACAGTTCGACACCGGATGGCTGGACGATCAGATAAAAAACACGGACGATAAAATATTAAACGCCGGCTATGATATGGATAATTATCTTGCGAACTGGCAGGAGACGATTATCGCGCTGTCGAACAATCTCAGTGACAAGGAAACGGCGCTCAAGGCCCAGGAATACAGTCAGGAGGCGCTGAAATTCGCCGCGCAGATGGACCAGGAAAAAGGGAAACTTGATTACATCAAAGCGCAGCGCGGGGTTGAGGATGCGTTGTCGAAGATAAAACTGGGCATACTCAATAACGAACGTATGATACGTTCGAAGAAAGACAATATGAAAAAGCTTGCTGCAGAACGTGAGATGCACTCAACGAACATCAGCAACTGCACGGTATACTCGCCCGCAAAAGGCCTCATCGTATATCGCACAAAAAATCCCTATACCAAGGAAAAAATAAAAATCGGCGATACGCTCAGGCGAGGGCAGGTGTATATTACCATACCCGATCTTGAAAAAATGAAAGTTCTCATGGATGTGAACGAGGTCGATATACACCGTATCCGAAACGGCATGCCGTGCAGCATGGTATTCGACGCATTTCCCGACCGCACCTATACGGGGCGTCTGACGTCCATCGGTTCACTTGCCCGTGCGAAGATAAATAATGCCGATATCATGGTGTTCGATGTTACCGCCAGTGTGAACGAATCAGACGAGGATCGGCTGCGTCCCGGGATGTCGGCGCGGGTTGATATCATCATCGCCACCTATAAGAACTCTGATTTTATTCCGCTTGACACCGTTTTTAACAAGACCGACGACAAAGGCATTGTTTTCGAATTAAGACGGGGTTCGCTCAAAAAACATGAAGTCACCCTCGGTCCGAAAAATGACGACTTTGTCATCATCCGTTCGCCGCTGCCCGATAATATCAAACTGGTTCTGTATGACCCGGTTATCGAGGAAAGTACATTTAAACTTGATCAGTACACGTTCAAGAATTATACGCCGACAAAGCAGAAATCAATGAGCAATGCCGCCGGAATGACGAATGCAATCGTCAGCAATGTGCGCCCGCGACGTGCGGCGGCGACAAATGCAATGGCGCCGAAAATGCCGCCCGAGGAAGCGCCGCCTCCGCCTCAGATGGCAGCCTCAGCCGGACCCTCCGGCGATGCTTCCGAGCAGGGAAAAGAGAATGAAGTGAAGACGAATGATAAACCGCGCCGGCGTACGTTTTCTCTTGAACAGATAAAACAGTCACGTCCTGATGACTACAAAAAGATCGAAGCGTACATGAAGGAAAATAAGATAACCGAAGATATGCTTAAAAGCGATCGGGCGAAGATGGTGAAGATGTTTTCCGATCTCGGTTTTGCACAGCGGCGTACGAATGCGGCGCCCACAAATGCCGAAGCAACGAATAACGCACCGGCGAATGCAGCATCAGCGAAAACGGGAACGGCAAAGCCGGAATCCCCGAAAAGCGAAACGCCGGGGAAAGAAGCGCGCTGATGCTGAAGATCATTCTCCTGAGCGCCGCCATCGCATTTGACGGCATTCTGACGCATAAGCTTCGAAGCTTTCTCACCATGCTCGGCATCATTTTCGGTGTCACCGCCGTCGTCGCCATGCTTGCGATCGGCGCCGGAGCCGAGCAGGAGATACTGAATCGCATCGCCGTGATGGGGATTAACAATATATTCGTATATGATGTGCGGAGCGTTCGCGCGAGCGAGGTGGTCAAGGGGCAGTACATATCGCGCGGTCTGTCATATGACGACGTGACATCGCTCTATGAACTCGTGGGGCCGTATGCTACCGTCATCCCGGTGCAGGACAAGACTACACCCGTGTATTTCATGAGTTACAAAGGCGAAACGAAAGTGGTCGCTACTACGGAACGTTATTACAAGGCGCTCAGTCTGAAGATGAAAGAGGGACGGTTCATCAATAATCTCGATACTGCGGGAAGTCAGATCGCCGTCATCGGCGGCGGGCTGTATGCGCGCCTCAAACGCGAGGGTGAAGTGCTCGGTCAGCCGATACGGTTACGGGATCAATGGTATACCGTGGTAGGCGTCATTGAGAGCAAATCGGTAGGCGTTAAGAAAGACGACAATATGGATTATGAGGATTTCAATTACAATATCTATGTGCCCATCGATTCGGCCATCATAGAAAACCCCGACGTGCTGTCATCGGAAGTAAGCCGGATCATCGTAAGCTGCCACGATAAAGAGCTCGTGGGGAAGGTTGGCGTCATCGTTGAACGGATACTGCTGCGTCATCATCGTGAACTGCGCGACTTCAAGATCGTGATACCCGAGGAGCTGCTTAAACAGCATCGGGAGACGCAGCGTATATTCGATATCGTACTCGGCTGCATCGCCGGTATTTCTCTTCTCGTCGGCGGCATCGGCATCATGAACATCATGCTTGCGTCGATACTTGAACGCACCAAGGAAATAGGTCTCTGCCGGGCGCTTGGCGCAAAAAAGATAGAAATACGGCTTCAGTTCCTTCTGGAAGCAGTGCTCCTGACCATTCTCGGCGGATTGCTCGGTATCGTGCTCGCGTTCATCATCACCACAATAATCACCGTATTCTGGCATATGCCGACCAAAGTAACGATGATATCGTGTGTTCTGTCATTCAGTATTTCAGCGCTGGTTGGTATCGTGTTCGGGTATGTTCCCGCAAAACAGGCCGGCGATATGAATCCCATTGATGCGCTGCGTTACGAGTGAACGGACTACTTTCTTGACCGCGTTATGGAATATAATGAATTAGTTGTTGAAGATTCTGGAGCTGTAAAGTACTATTTATTGTCGCTCTCGCGATGCATCCAGCATCGCTTGCGCTAGCGTAACGCGGGAGTCATCTATTTAGCGCGCATCCTTGCGCGTGTTTCTTCTTGTGTGCTGTTCATTACAGCAATCGAGTAGATATCTTGTCCCGCGTTATGATATAGCCTGCTTCATCTGTTCAACACCGAGGTTGAGCTGCAGATCGACAAGCTTGGCGTATTCGCCTTTCTTCTCAATGAGTTCCGCGTGTGTTCCCGTTTCAACGATCTGCCCTTCTTTGAACACCAATATCTTGTCCGCGTTCATGATCGTTGACAGCCGGTGCGCGATGATCACGGTCGTCTGATTACCGAGCATGCTTTCAATGGCTTTCTGGATCTGCTGTTCCGATTCTGAATCGAGCGCACTGGTGGCTTCGTCAAGTATGAGTATCGCCGGATCGCGCATGAGCGCACGCGCAATGGCAATGCGCTGGCGCTGGCCGCCGGAAAGTGTGACGCCGCGTTCGCCGATTATCGTGGCGTATTTTTCCTGGAGTTTCTCTATGAACTCATGCGCATTCGCCTTCTGCGCGGCCGCTATCATATCGGCCGCGCTGGCTTTGCGCGCATGACGTATGTTGTCCTCGACACTGCCGGTGAACAGAATGGGATCCTGTGTTACCACGCCCACGAACTGCCGTACGATGCGCATGTCAAGCTCATCGATGGGCATGCCGTCAAGATATATCATGCCGTCAAGCGGGCGGTAGAGTCCGAGGATGAGGTTCGCGAACGTTGTTTTTCCGCCGCCGGAAGCGCCCACGAGTGCCACGGTCTCGCCCTTGCTGATGCGCACCGTTATGTGTTTGAGCACCGGGCGCGTGGGGTCGAAGCCGAAGGTGACATCCTCGAAAAAGATATCGCCTTTAAGAGATGCGATTTTCTTTTTTCCTTCGTTATATTCTATGTCGGGCGCGGTGAGTATTTCGTTTATTGAGCTCATCGATTCGGAGAATTCAAGGAACATATTGTACTGGTTGACGATGGCGGATACGTTGCCGATGATATTTCCCGCGAACTGCTGGAACAGGAACAGTTCACCGATGAGTATCTGCTTGTTGATGACTGCAAGCGCAAGCATGATGAGGAGGCCGAACTGCAGAAGCTGCGTGAGCACCGAGTTTGACGCGCCGAAAAGCGCCGTGCGGAATACGATGTTCCGGTAACGCGATACGATGTTCCGGTTCTTTTCGTCGATCTTCCGTTTTTCAAAGTCCTCTTCGCCGTGTACGCGCGAGAGAAACGCGGTCTGCAGGAATGTCGCAACCGAGAATGAAAGGTCTTCGTTCACCATACGCCCGAGGTGCTGCTGCCGCTCAAGCATGTTCTTGAACAGGCGTTGTGTTATGAAGACCACCGGCACGATGAGCAGAAGCACGAGGAGAATTTTCGGGTTGACGAGTGCGAGTACGATGACGCTGTAGAGAAGCGCCACGATGACCGCCAGTACGCTGTTGAAGAGCGCGTCGCCGAAGAACTCGATTTTATTCACATCCACCATGATCTTTGAATACAGACGTCCGGTTTCCGCCACGCTGTGATACTGAAGCGACAGTATCTGCAGCTTCGTCACGATATTGTTGCGCATGTCGCGGGATACGTTCTTGATGATGTCGGTGCGCGATGCCCCGAACGCCATCCAGTATGATATGTTGATGAGCCCGAAGATGACGATCAGTATCATCGCGAAATAGATCTTCGTGATGTCGCCGGCGGGGATATAGGTGTCAACAACAAGTTTTACGATAATGGAGAACGATGCCACGGGCACATAGGCGATGATGTAAAAGATGATAGTCCAGAATACTTTCAGCTTATAGTTTCTGAAATACTCCATGTAAGACAGGAAATTCCTGAAGATGCCGCGGTTCTCGTAATTCGTTCTTCTTTTGCCGTCGGAACGGTCTCTGTCCCTGTCGCGGTCCCGCCCGCGCTCACGGTCTCTGTTTCTATCCCTGTCTCTGTCCCGGTAATCGTCACGCGCCATGTATGTAGGTGTCCTGTGTGCTTAACGCTTTTGCTTGGCGTATTGCTTTAATTTCAACAGTTCCGCATCTGAGGGAACGTACGATAGTCCTGCATCGCAATATCGTATGGCTTCATCAAATCTGCCTTTGTTGTATGCTTCCACGGCGAGGTTATAATACGATGCACGCAGATTTTTCACGAGCACGGGGTCTGCAACGTCCTTGAATCCGGCTTCGAAAATAACCACCGCTTTTTTATAATCCTTTGTGATAAAATACGTCCGTCCCCAGGTCGTGTAGTAATATGCGGTATTCTGACGCGGGAGCGATTCCTCGGGATATTCGGTGCGTGCCGGACGCAGGAGCTCGATAGCTGTTTTATAATCATTTGTTTTGGCGGCAATTTTTGCCATGGCATCGTAACGTTGTATGGCGAGATCCTTAAAAGAGGGATTTGCCGGCGCGAATGCTTTACCCTGTTTGATGTAGGAAAGAGCGTCGTCAAATTCATTTTTCTGGATGGCAAACAGCGCAAGATTATTGTAACAGCCGATGATGTTTTCGGAGAAAAGTTTCGACTGAGGGTCGAGATAATATCCTTTTTTATATTTCGGCAGGTCCTTGTCGTACGCGCTGGTAGACCGCTGGAGCAGCGAGATTCTGTTGCCGTACAGTGCGGCGATGAGCTGCTGGATGCTCACGATATCGCGGCTGGCATAACTGTTCTTCGGAACGTAAATATAGCGGGTTTCGTTTTTCAGCTGTTCTATCTCTTTTGTTCCCGGGTCGAATCCGTATCGGGCCGTTGTCTCAATGTCTTTATCGCCGCGCGTATCCTTAAGCATGCAGAACGCGTGGTCCGGCACCATGACGCCGACGACGGTGAGACCCAGGTCGGTTGCCAGGAGACCGTACAGTATGCTTGCGGATAGGCAGTTATATTCGCCGCTGTCGATGATGGTATACGCCACCGTCGCAGTAGCCTGGTACTTTTTCAACACATTGTCGTGCATCCAGAAGAGGAGTTTTTTTCCGAGCACATACGGGTCTTCACCCCTGGACGGTCCCAGTTCCTGAATCGCTTTTGCGCGGATGTCCATCAGCTTTTTCTGATAGCCCGGAAAAATGCTTGTGTCGCAGATTTCCGATGCAATTAAAAATGCGTCGTAAAGCGTGTATTTTGACAGCGTGCCGTCATCGATATCGGCAAAGAATGATGCCTCTATCTCGGTGACCTCTGATTTGCTGAAACGGACGGTGTCGGACGGTTTCGCCGCAAGCGCGAATACAGCCGCGAAAAGCAGAATGAATGATTTCATGATGGCCGTCCTTGTGATCAACCATCAGATTATATTACCGTACTATGCTTTGTCAACAGCGCCGCCGCGGTAAACGTTGAAAACCTGTGTATTCGGCATTTTCTGGTGCTTTTCGTTGTAGAGTGCGCTGTCCGCCTCGCTTATAAGTTCGGTAAGAGATACCGGCTTATCGGGATTGAAACGGCTTGCGCCGATGCTCACGGTAACCGTGGCGGGATATGCCGTTTGTACAATCGTTTCAATATTATTCGCAAGCCGCTGACGTATCGGTGAAAGATCGCTCTGTCCGTCGATGAGCAGGATGATAAACTCATCGCCGCCGATGCGCGCGACAATATCGGGTTCGGGGAACGTTTCACGCAGCGCATGGGCGGTATTGACGATAAGTGTGTCTCCCGCGGAATGCCCGAAGTTTTCATTCGCTGCTTTCAACCCGTCAATATCGACAAAAAGAAGAAAGAACGGCGTGCGTTTCCGCTGAGACATGCGCATCTGCTGTTCCGCCAGAAGGCCGAGCCCACGTCGGTTATATAAGCCGGTGAGCTCATCGGTGAGCGAAAGCGCCCTGATGGAAGCGATGAGCTGTTTGCGCTCCATGGCGAAGATGATCGTGCGTCCGAGTGTGTATCCGTTGATATCGGATTTACCCATATAGTAATCGGCGCCCATCTGGACTGCACGACGTCCGAGCTCGTCGTCTTCGATACTTGTGAGAATGATCACCGGCATGCGGTCGATGTACGGACGCATGCGGGTGACGGTGTCAAGACCGTCAGTATCGGGTAGCGTCAGGTCGAGAAGGATGACATCAAAGGTGCCGTTCTCGAGAAGTCCGTACGCTTCATCCGCACGTTGTGCGTGCGTTATGACGAACTCCGCCGATTTAAAATCTTCGAGATGTTCTTTGATGAGTTCAACAAACGGACAATAGTCCTCAACGACGAGAACGGAAATCGTGCAAGCCATATCACGCTCCTTGAAAAGGTACGGGCGGTTCTTTGAGTTTCGGGGGATACCTTCGGCTAACTGTATTGCACGACTCTAATATACTATGTTGACTTCAAATGGTCAAACAAATCCGAAAAAAAATATTCATCGCCGGGACAGCTTCTCATAGCAATCATTGTACCAAAGCGCATTGTCCACCGGCGTGTTCGACGGCAGATGATTGCCCACGGCCATGATGAAACCGGGATATTTTTTTCCGATATCCATGCAGCGTTTTACTTCGTTGTGAATATCGTCCTTTGTACCGGAGAGCAGTATACGGCAGTCCGCATTGCCCACGAAGCCCGCCCGCTTGCCGTATTTTTCGGCGAAGAGGGCCATATCGGTAGTGGGTTCCATGACCACCATGTCCGGCGAGTACGGGCCTTCCATGATGTCGTCGAAAAAGTCAGTCCAGGTGCCGTCGCAGGTGAAAATGAGTTTTTTGCCGGCCTCTTTCACCGGCTTCCAGAGTTTTTTTATGTGCGGGAATATATATTTCCGATACCAGTCCGGATGCGCAACGGGGCCCGACGTCCACACGAGGTCGTCATGGCTCATCATCACCGGGACATCGCATGCGGCGAAACCGTCAAAGAACGGCTTGATCCATTCGAAATAACGGTCGACGAATTTCCCGAATCGTACCTCGTCGGTGCCGATGCTCACGAGCAGCAGATCCCAGACCATAATTTCGATGAGCCCGGAAAACATGGTTATATACACGCCCGCCATATTCATCGTGTCCGGCCATGTTTTCTGCATCGTGCTGTAGTGACGGTTGAAGTCGGCGACGATCTCTTCCTTCGTGAAGTGTCCGTATTCCTCGAACATGTCAAGGTTATATATTTCTTCAGGCGATGTGAACGGCTGTTGTGCGGTGTCGCGGAAATCGCTTTTACCTTCGTTGTTTTCCGCATACGTCGCGTGTCCCATATCGGTGATGCGGCCGCCTTTGCTTTTCAGTGTGCCGCGGTATACGTTCAGCGACCACATGAACGCGTAGTCCCATGACTTGAGAAAAGCGGAACTCGCTTTAGCGCGATTGGCGGTGACGGCGGTATCAATTCCCGTCACGCGTTTGACAAGATCCCAGTGTGTATGCGCGGAATATTCGGTGCGCGGTACACGGTCGGTCATTTCAAGATTGAGCGCTTTCCATCCGGCATCATACGACATAGGGGGCCTCGCTTGATTAGTATGATAATAACATACTGCAACGGCGCGTTCGGTACATGGACAGCAAACACGTCCGGCATGGATTATTTTTCATGCCGCGGTGAGGGTTCCTATCGCAGGAGTATCGCCTCGCGGTCGGGACCGACGGAAACGATGCCGATTTTCACGCCGATAACGGCTTCAAGCCGGCGGACATACTCGCGTGCATGCGGCGGCAGATCGTTGAATGAGCGCGCTTTGGTTATGTCGGTTTTCCAGCCGGGCATGTCCTCGTATACCGGTTCGGCGCGATAGAGGTCTTCGCTGTCAACCGGGAAATTGTCTATCACTTTTCCGCCAACGCGGTAGCCGGTGCAGATGCGCACGCGGTCGAAATCGCTGAGCACGTCGATCTTCGTAAGTGCGATGGTGGTGAAACCGTTTACGATGGCTGAGAAACGCGCCTGAACGCCGTCGAACCAGCCGCAGCCGCGCGGCCGTCCGGTGGTGGCGCCGAATTCATCGCCGGCTTCACGGAGCGCCGCTTCCTCGTCTTTGGCGAGGCGCGTTGGCATGGGGCCGCCGCCGACGCGGGTTATGTACGCCTTGAACGCACCGACGATCTCGCCGATGCCGTTGGGCGGAACGCCCGATCCGGTACAGGCGCCCGCGGATATCGGGTTCGATGACGTGACGTACGGATAGGTCCCGAAATCGATATCAAGCGATGTACCCTGCGCGCCTTCAAGCAGTACGCGTTTGTTGCCGCGAACTGCGGCGTTGATGCGGAACAGCACGTCCTCGATATACGGTTTCAGCTGCTGACCGTACGCGACATAGGCGGCGATGATATCATCGGCTTTGAGCGGTTTATCGCCATAGTGCGTGAGTAACAGATTTTTTTCCGGAAGTATCATGTTGATCTTCTCACGGAGCGCGTTCTCGTTGATAAGGTCGATGATGCGGACACCGGTGCGCGCCGCTTTGTCCGCATACGCGGGACCGATGCCGCGTTTCGTGGTGCCGATTCTTTCATTGCTTGCCTTTTCCTGGATACCGTCAAGCAGTTTGTGATACGGCATGATGACATGCGCGCGGCTTGAGATGAACACACGGCCTTTCGTGGCGATGCCGCGGCTTTCTATCATCTCTATTTCTTTCAGGAATGCGTCCGGCTCGAACACTACGCCGTTGCCGATGATGCATTCTGTTTTCGGATACAATATTCCCGAGGGGATTAGATGAAACACGAACTTTTCACCGTTGGCGACAACCGTATGGCCTGCGTTTGCGCCGCCCTGGTAGCGGACCACCATGTCCATCTGCGAAGCGAGATAATCAACGATTTTCGCTTTTCCTTCATCGCCCCATTGTCCGCCGACGACAATACTTGCTGACATAGTGTTCTCCTTAAAAAATTGCGCAGTGTCATCAAAAATACGCTTCATCCTACAGTGGAAGTGATGTTTAGTCAATAATGAATTGCCGCATTTTTGTATGCGGCATAGCGGTGATACATGTCCGTCGCCCCGAAGAATACATGCATGTTCCACCGCTGCCGCTTGATAAAGTACTATGCATTTGTATACTGTAAGAGATGTATTTCAAACAACGGAGCCGCTATGAGATATCACCCGGTCGTTTTTATCATCCTGGCTGCGGCAGTGCTTTACGGGACTCCATTCACACAGCCTGAGGATGTAGCCGCTTATATCATCGCCTCTTTCAATAAGGGGGATACCACAGGCGATCAGTCGTGTTTCACGGATCAGCTATGGACATCATCGAACAACAGCCCGAAACGGCTTATCATGCAGGGGTATGGGAAGACAAGGATATTTTATCTCGAAATGATCGAACTGCAGAAAATCACCGATCGCGCGGTGATCGTTGCCGCGGCGCTTTCAGCCAAAGACAGACACCCGATGGACGGCATTTATTTTTATACGGAAAAACGCGAACGGTCGTGGTTGATATACGGCTACAACGAAGATACTGTTTTCAAAAAACGTTTTCTGGAAGGCATTATTCCGGCAGATTTTTCGCTGTCGGCGCTGCCGTCGTCGGACGCACTGCTCCGCCTCGGGGAACAGATATCCGCGGCTCTTCGCGGATTCACGAACGATGTGAGTACGGATGTATTCGTGCCGACATGCGGCTCCAATGTATCCGCCGGCGCAACGCTGCCGCGAGTAGTGCCGGCATATCTTTTCACAGGTATTCGTCATCCCGCTGTATTGGAAACAAAGTGGGCGGAGAATCTTCTGCGCGGGTATATCGTCATCGGCGACAAACATACGCCGCAGCAACCCGATCCCGACTCGTTCGTGCTCTATGTGCACCGGACCAATGATGCGTGGATGCTGTATGGTATCGGCGGGTCCCCGTATGCCGCCGGGTTTCTTGGCTGGGAATGAGCTGCGTGGATGATTTGTGTTTGCGGATATCCCGATGCCGCCGTTTGATTGACAAACCTGTATTATCCGGTAGAATGAAAACATCGAGATTGACACATCTTTGAGAGGAATGCATGAACCGATTTATTCTTATCGCCGCACTTGTCCTGAATGCCGTGTGTCTCTTCCCGGTGAAAACACAGTTTTTCACATCTGATAATGAAGAATTTTATGACCGCGGCAAGCAGGATGGCGTCAGTATCAATCAGCGTAATGTGATGACACTGTCCCCGCAGCTGGTAAAGATCGGCGGGATAAAAAAGGACTATGTGTGGAAGATTACAGCCGCACCGAACGGCGACGTGTATGCCGCGACGGGTCATGCCGGCGTTATCTATAAACTGCAGGGAAAGAATTTCGCAGAGCATGCCGTACTCGACAGCCTGGAAGTTTCGGCTATCGCCGTTGACAGCTCGGGAACGGTGTATGCCGCGGGAATTCCAAAAGCGGTTCTGTATAAGATTGTGAAAGGCACGGTGAGCGTGCTGCGTGTCATGCCGGATCTGTATATCTGGGATATGGCCGTTGATGAAGACGATAATGTCTATGTGGCTGCCGGAGGGAAAGAAGGGAAGCTGTATCGTTATGCGAAAAACGGTACATGGACAGAGCTGGCGGTTACGAAAGAGAATCATATCGTCACGCTCTGCTATGACAAAAAGCGCGGCGTAATTTATGCAGGCACCGAAGGGAAAGGGCTTGTCTTGAGGATTACAAAGACCGGCGATGTCAGCACCGTATTCAGCGCTGTTGAGGAAGAAGTTCACGCGATATCGGTAAATGACCGCGGCGAGATTTATGTGGGGACCGCCGGAAGGGATATCGACGTTAAGGCGGGTGATTCAAAAACACCGCAGGCGAACGGCGAGAAGAAATCGCGTCCGCTGAAAAACTCGTTATACAAGATCGATACGCGGGGCGTGTCCGACAGGCTGTTCACGTTCAATGACACCGTCATGCTTTCAATCATCGACGATAATGCCGGCGGTGTGTATGTCGGGTCCGGGGATAAAGGCGAGTTGTATCGGGTCGCCGAAGACGGGATAATCTCTCTTGTGGCAAAAATTGATGAGCGGCAGATACTTTCATTCGCCAAGTCGAAAGATGGTATACTTGCCGCAACCGGTAATGCCGGTGCCGTATACCGGCTTGATGTCGCGTACCGCACCTCCGGCAGCTTTGTCAGCGAAACGCTTGACGCCGGATCGCTCACGCGGTGGGGCAGTGTCCGGATGAAGGCAAAAGTGCCCGCGGGCGGAAATATACTTGTCGAGACACGCAGCGGCAATGTGAATTCGGCCGATGCAACATGGAGTTCGTATACACCGGTTGTCTCAAACCGCATCATGAGTTCCGAGGGTCGATATCTGCAGTATCGCCTGACGCTGTCGAATAAAAATGTGTCGACATCCCCGGAAGTGGAATCACTTTCATTATCGTATATTCCAATGAACGCAGCGCCGGAGATAACCGGAGTAAAGTGCACCACCGCATACCGGCAGCTGTCGCAGAAAGATGCGGTGAAAAAACCGCAGCTCCTGCAGAACACCGCCATGGTGACCTGGAATTATTATGATGCGAACGGCGACACATTGCGTTACGAAGTCTATTACCGCAGAGAAGGCGAACAGAAGTACAAATTGCTCAAAGGCGATCTCAGGGAACCGAGTTGCGTGTTCGATGCGCAGAAGCTTTCCTCCGGTGTGTATTATTTCAAAGTGACCGCAACAGACGCATATGACAATGACGTCCGGGAAGCGCTGACCGGCGAGGCGATATCGTCCCCGTTCGTGTTCGATCAGACGGTGCCGCAGGTCAAGGACTTCGTCTATGTCGCCGACAAAAACGGAAAACGCGTGAGTTTTCGCGCGGTTGATGATCTATCGGTTATAAAAAGCATCCGCTATGCGGTTGACGGCGGTGAATGGGTGTATGCAAATCCCAATGACGGCCAGTGCGATGCGAGCGCCGAGGAACTTTCATTCACGGCAGCCGCGGACAGCGACGCCATAGCAATTGAAGTCACCGATGTTGAGGGCAATAGCGCCGTGTATGCATTCACGGTGAACGGAACTTCTGTGGACAGTCAAACGACCAAATAGCAAAAATAGATATCACTATTAGCGGAGGATAATCATGAGAGTCATTTTAGCATTATTCGCGGCGGCTGCGTTCGTATTCGGAACGCCGATAGCGGAGATCACATCGCTGACGGGGAACGCATATCAGGTCAAAGACGGTGCATCAGACAAAACGCCGCTTGCAGTCGGCGCCTCCTTTAACGGCGGTGAAACGATATCCACCGCAAAAGGGGCGCGGGTAACGCTTACATTCAACGACGACTCGATAGTTGAAGTGGCGGAAGGTACGCAGTTCACTATAGAATCGCATGATGCGTGGTCTGACCGCGGCAAGAATACGCTGTCGCTTCTGTTCGGTTATGTCGTCGCAAAAGTCAAAAAACTTGCGGTGGGTGACGAGACAAAATTCCAGATCGTCACGCCGACGGCGGTCGCCGCGGTTCGCGGTACCGTTTTCGGAGTCGGAGTAGGCGAGGATGGCGCAAGCAGTATCGGTGTTGAAGAAGGGACCGTTGATGTAAGCCAGGATATCGACGCGCCATCCGCCCCGGTACGGCTGCAGAAGGATGAAGGCGTGGAAGCGGGATTTGCCGGTGTTCAGAAAAAAAACGGAATGAATCCCGGGAAGTTCGATTACGCCAAATGGAATGAACAGCGCAGGGAATGGGCGAAGCAGCATCCGGAAGAAGTGATCAAGTTCATGAACAGGCGGATGGAAGGATCCGTCAAGGCGATGGTTCAGAACGAAGAAGAAACAAAAGTTATCTTAAACAAGCTTCGTGAAATGAAGGCGCGCGGCGAGGCCGTACGAAAGGCGAATAATCCGGAAATGATGAATAAATTCAAAACCGCTGAATCACAGCTGCTGCACGCCCTCATCATGCAGAAAGTGAAAGAACGTTCAATCATGGCGACCTACGCGGGGTGCAGGGGATTCTACGGTAAAATGTACGAAGGCGGGAAGAATAATCCGGAGATGATGAAAAAAATGGCCGGATCATTTATGGCAATAAAAAAGATCGACGAGGCGGTTAGTGCGCGCAAGACCGAAATGGGTAAAATATTCATAGCGAACAGGGAACTTGTCGCTGATAAATTCAAGGAACATGATATAGACCCGTCGCGCGTCAAAGAGCGCATTGATGAGCGTGTGAAAGAGATGAAGGAACGGGGGGATTTGCCGCCGGATGCGCAGAGGGATAAACGTGACGATGCGGGCAACGATCGTCGTGATGACAAAACGCCGGCTGATAGACGGCCGCCAGTTCGCCCGAATCCGAAACGATAAACGATTCCGGGGCGATGAAACTCCGGCGAAATAGTTCATTACGCCGGAGGGTGCTGTCGTGTTTGTACTAGTGCCGTTATCTATTTGCTGCGGCGTTGATACGGTTCATGAGAAAATCTACTGTATCAGCGCGTGCAAGTTTTACCGGCGCCTGTTCTTTTTCGAAGAAAAGAAATGATCCGTCTTCGGTGCCGGCGATACCGAAATCCGCATGACGCGCCTCGCCGGGACCGTTGACCACGCATCCCATGACGGCCACCGTAAGACGCACACGAAGCCCCGCCGTACGACGTTCCAGCTCTGATGCGATATCCTCAATAGCCGCTGTGGTCCGTCCGCAGGTGGGGCAGGATATTATCTCCACCATCGGTTCGTCGCGCAATGACAGATACTGCAGGAGCCGTCTGCCGGCGATCACCTCTTCCACGGGGTCTCCGGTTATCGATATGCGTATTGTATCGCCGATGCCTTCGAGGAGCATCGCTCCGAGCGCGGCCGAGCTTTTGATAAGCGATGAACGAAGTGTCCCCGCCTCGGTGACACCCAGATGCAACGGATAATCGTATTTTGTGCGGAATAATCTGTTTGCCGCTATGGTGCCGGTTACCGACGATGTTTTCAGCGATACCTTGATGGCGGTGAACCCGAGGTCTTCCATGAGCGTGATATGATCGCGTGCAGCGGCGACCATGTTTTCCGGCGTCGGTTCCCTGTATCTCGCGCGGTCAAGCGATCCGGCATTCACCCCGACTCGTATCGGTATGCCGCGGTCGGCGGCTTCGCGGACTACCGTTTTTACATCTTCATGTCTGCGGATATTGCCCGGATTCAGACGAAGCGCATGCACACCGGCTTCCATGGCCAGAAGCGCCAGTTTATGATCGAAATGAATATCGGCTACAAGCGGGATGGATGTTTCTTTCCGTATGGCGGCAATGCTTTTTGCAGCGTCCTCGTCGATGACGGCAAGGCGGACGATATCGCATCCGGCTGCTGTGAGCGCACGGATCTGTGCAACGGTAGCAGGAATATCGCGCGTGTCGGTGTTCGTCATCGATTGTACGCTCACCGGAGCCCCGCCGCCGATGCGGACCGAACCGATATGAATTGCTTTTGTCATGAAATCATTATAGCGTAAGTGATGAAATATGTAAAATATTTCCGCAGGGCTCATGTCGTATTTATCGAACGGCGTGTCGCTTTTTTACAATGACAAATGGCGGCAAATTGCGTATACTGATGACATCATTTTTCGGAGTGTTCACATGAAACTGGTGCAATATGCTGTTATCGCCATACTGTCGGTATCCGCCGCGTTCGCACTCGAACCGTGGAAAACTACGGCGGAAGCGCAGGCCGCAATGAAGACGCGGCTCGATCAGCAGTGGGAGAAATACGCCGGTGATGACCTGAAAAAAGGCACCGGCAGTCAGGAACCCGCATATTATGCGCTCTATGGCGCCTCGATAGGCTATGACCCCGCGCGGATTGAAAAAGCGATATCCTGGATACAGAAATTCCTCATCACCGATGAAAAGAACAGGGCGTACGGGAACTGCTACTGGTATTGGGGTGATACGAATGTCAACGATTACAACGCGATTCAGTTCACGATGCGCATATCGGTGCTGCTCTATATGCATTACAGCGACAGGCTTACACCTAAGGCGAAAAAGATACTTGAAGATACGTTCAAGCTCGGCATTGAAGGTGTAAAGCGGCAGCGAGTGCGTCTGTCATATTCGAACATCATACTGAAAAAGATATTCAATCTCATCGCGCTCGGTGAGGCGATGAATATGCCCGAGGTTGCAGCGGAAGGGTACAGGATATTTGATGAATGGCTTGTCTACACCTATCAGAACGGGCTCTGTGAATTCTTAAGCCCCACGTATTATCAGATAGACGTTGAGAATCTGTCGCTGATACAAAAATACGCGAAACGTCCGGAAGCACGTGATGCGGCCGCGCAGGCGCTTATGTTCATCTGGACCGATATACTGGCAAACTGGTATGCGCCGTCGGAACGTCTCGGCGGAACGCACAGCCGCGATTACGACAGGCTCACCGGGCACGGCGGCATCGATAAACTCGTGGCGATGTCCGGCCTTGTCCTGCCCAACGATAAAAATACGACAAGTACGCCGTTCGAGTATTTTTCATTCGCACAGCCTTCTGCGTCGCTTGCCTCGTATGCGAAGGGACCGTTCCCCCGTTTTATGTTTCAGCGATGGGGTGATAAACCGGAGAACTGGGCAAGCCATTATCTCGGCAAAAATATCAGTATCGCGTCCGCCGGATGCAATTACTGGGATATGGACAAGACGCCGCTTGTCATCAATATCGGCAGCGGCAGTACAACGCCGGTAATCAATTACTGGATGGATGGACGCGGCGACTATTTCGGCAAGGCGAAAATACTTGAACGCTCGGGCCATATGAAATCACTCCACTTGAAGCCGTTCACCATGAGTGTGCAGAACGATGCTGAGGTCCTCTTTCTCTCATCAATCGCTTCCAACGGCAGTGATATGACAGCAGGCGTAGAATCGACGATATCGCTCCCGGCTGACGCAGAAGTATGGACGAATGAGGCGCGGCTTGACGTGTTCACGAAAAGAAGTGCGTGGGTACACAGTCCCGGAGCGGATAACAGCACGACCTTCATCACTGTCGGAACCTCGGACGGGGCTCCGGCGTTGACTATTGTTGATAAGAATGACAAAGCGGGAGTCGGTATTCAGCAGATGGTGCCGGTCAAGGCGGGGAATTTCTACCGCGAGAAGTTACGTGTCAAGGGCGGCATTATCTCGATGTATATGAACTGGCATGATAAAAATAAGGTTCGCATTGAACCAGAATACATCAAAGAGATTACCGGCGGCACTGCGTACTCGGTTCAGGAATTCGTCGCACAGGCGCCTCAGGGAGCGGAGTACTGTCTGGTATGGATATATTCACGCGGTGCAAGCACCACCGAAGTGACGATAAACGATATTACATTCGAAGATATCGGCACATCGGCAACAGGTGCATCGCGCAGTGTGCTGGCATCGTTTGATTTTGTTGAACCCGTGATGCAGTCATTCGCTATTCCCGCGGGAGTGGATATCTTTATCCGCCGCGGAGATGCGGTCGCGGCATTGCGTATGATTTCCGCGAGAACTGCGGCCGGCGGCGAGGCGCCGCTCACCTTGTATAACGACGGACTTATCCATAATACGCTTCGGCTTACCGCTGCTCATGATCCGGAACGCACCGGCAAGCGTGTCGCGTTCGCTATGTATGCGTATGCGGCGGAAGGAATACAATCCGACGCCGCGTTCGCCGATGTACGGAAGAAGATTAGTGCCGTACGGACGCGTGCGGCATATAAAGACAATGAAATGACCGTACAATCGAAAGGGATAACCGGCGATATGAAACTTGTCGGGGATATTGCGGCGGGAGAACGCCTGACGATGGAAGGCATGCGGCCGGGTACTGCCGATAATATTCTGTCTATCAATGGAAGGGATGCCGGCCGGGAGATACTGGGTGCGGTTCCGGCGGTGAAGACATATCTTGCGTCACCGAAGAAAAAGGCGTCGTTGTTCCGAGAAACTGCACCGGGCTTGTTCGTCATCAATCCGGCGGACGGTACGCTTGAAAAACCGATGCAGATCGTCGACGGGGGGATTACCGTTCCCGTGGATGCGTCAGGGAATAACGGGTCGGCTGCTTATACGTTCGATGTGGCGGCAGACGGAGATTACGTCGTGTGGCTTCGCATCATCGCGCCGACAGAAAAGAACGATTCGGCATTCATTCAGATGGACGATAAGAAGAAAACGACATACGATGCGTTCGACCGGATAAAGGAATGGGCGTGGGATACGGCGCGCGAACGTGACGGTGACAAGTTCAAGCTTGATAATATTTCGGTTTATCCGCTCAGGAGAGGTCCGCATACGCTCACCATATCCGAGCGCGAGTCGGGATTCAGGATCGGCGGTATCATCGTGGTGAAAAAAGATCTGCAGTTCGATCCGAAAAAGACACCGATACCGGCAGCCGCATCGCAGGCAGCAGTTTCGCTGATAACAAACGGGAACTTCACCGACGCCGACGGTAACGGTATGCCCGACGGATGGACGGAGCGTTTTGCACCCAACAAAACGACGACGTTCATCGAAGCTGTCCGTGCCGATGGCGTATCCGCGGTGAAGATAACAGATAATGATGATAAAAAAGGCGTAGGTCTTATGCAGATTGTCGCGGTGAAACCGGGAGAGACCTATACGCTTGCGGCAAAGATAAAAAGCGGACCGATCTATTTTTACATCAATTGGCTTGATGCCGATAAGAAGGATATCAAACCGGAGAACAGTAAAATGTTCAAAGGAACAGGTGCGTTCAAACGTGAGACGTATGAAGCCTCGGCGCCTGCCAATGCCGCATACGCGCAGGTGTGGTTCTATTCGGTGACGTCACTGAAAACCGAAGTGTTCATAACCGATGCGTCGTTCGCCGCGTCCGGGAAATAACCGATGCTGGCGTGATGCTATCCGGCGGTGTCACTCCAGGCGCAGCAGTTTAACATCCATAGGCTTTACCGTGAATGGTGTACCCGTGCCGCGTTCTCCGGTGATGAGATCTTCCCATCCTGAGAACGGTGTCTCCGCCGAAAGACGGATATCGGTTGCGGTCGCGTTAAGACCAACGATATAGACGATGCGTTTCCCGCCCACAACCGCGGTGCGCGATTCCACCGGCCATGCGGCAGCATCACCTTTCGCGGTGAGTACACGTACCGGTCGTGCAATATCAGCCTGTGTGAACAATGTGTCAAACGTCGCCGCAAGCTCGCGTGGTTTTCCATCGGCAATGCGTTTGATGCTTCCGCCTGGTGAGGTGATCTGCCTGCCGTAGTTGTCTTGTGTCAGACAATCGCCGATGAAAACAGCTTTCCCGCCGGATGCGATGTACTGCTGGACCGCATCAATGATCTCTTTTTCCGCGTGTGTTGCCCCCGCGACAACGAGCAGTCTGCACTTTTTCAGGTCGCCGTTTTTTATCATACGGTCGGTGATGAATCCCACCGGTGCGTCGAGTGCGATGCCGGCACGATATGCGCTCGTGAGCGTTTTGACGTATGCGTCGTGGTTCAGATAGAGCGATGGTTTTGAAAAATAGAAGAACACCTCGGGCGTTCCGGGAAATGCCGCCACATATTTGGCAAGGCGTCTGATATCGAGCGCGGCGGTAGCCGTGCCCCAGGTCACTTTCGGCTGACTCCAGGCGGTGTGCTGCATGCCTGCTCCGCCTTTGTCAATGCCGATATCGCCTTTGGACCATACCCAGAACTGGCTCATGCGCAGTCCGTGAAAATAGCTGTGGAAATATGTCGCGCGGACGTATTCACTCGATACGTCGGGTTCGTGTATGTAGTGGTATTCATGGTCTGCAAGCGGTTTTCCGGGCGCCACCGAGCGCTGAAAGTCAAAGAGCATGATCGGTTCAGTCCAGCCGAAGGAGAATTCGTTCTCGGTGAGCGGTTTGCGTCCCGCATCGCAGCCGGGGATATCCCAGAGCAATGCCTCGCGTTCAAAGTCGATGCCGTTCTCGGGCGAGAGCAGTGTCCATGCCATCGGTTTGTTAGATAAGAGCGCCTTCGGACAGTTCTTTTTAAACTCCGCGGCAAGCCATTCGAACCATGATGCAACCTGGTCCTGATGAAACGAAAGCCAGTCCGAGTATCCGGGTGACCTCGACGGGGGAGGCGTTATCTTTTCAAATGCGGCAATATTCGTATTCCAAACCGTGTTCAGCCGATCTATAGTGCCGTATTTGTTCGCGAGACTTTCGCAGAACTGACGCACATAATTCGTGTCTTTGCTTTTATACGTCGGCTCGTTCATGAGCCAGACCACGTGCATCGACGGATGATCGCAGAGCGCCGGGGCGAGTTTCCTGTAATAATCTGAAACCAGTGTGCGCAGATTCGGCGAATCGATGGCGAACGGGAAAAAACCGCCGTATATTTTATGCCGTTTGGTCCTGTGGCGCCCGAGTCCCGACCAGTCCGGAAGCACGTCAACGACATCGCCGCCGGTTATGTCCGGATATTTCTGCATCGCCCAGAACGGGAAGTAGTGGAGTGTTGGATTGTATGCGATCGCAACGTTCTGTCCGGTGAGTTTATCCCAACTTGCTTTGAATCTCGGGAACACGCTTTCATCGCAGACGCCGTCATTGGTCATCATGCGGAGAGCCGAATATGAGTTGAAATCATCGCCGAGTATATTGAAACCGTAATCACGGTAGACGTCAAGTTCCGCGAGGAGTTCCCCGTATCCCATGCCGCCGATGAGCATGACGGGTTCATTTCCCGCGTAAAAGTTTCCATTGCGTATGGTGACCGTTGCAAGTGCAGGGTCGGGAATGGTTATCGCCCGTGCGCTTCCGGCAAGCACCGCTTTCTGGGCATCAGATTCACGTCTGCAGGTGGCCTCGATGTAGCGTACATCGTCTGCCGCCTCCGGAATAAGTCCTGCATTGTATTTTATTTCGGCTATTTTGAGAAAGCGTCCGGCAATAGCGCGGGCGGCGCGCGCGAACGGAGCCTGCACTCCTTTTTTGTCCGATACGTCGATCACGGATTTGAGCTCTTCGACAGCCAGCGATGAACGCCTGATCAGTGCAAGGTATTGCGCGGGAGAAAAAAGTTCAAATGATGCTTCCTTGCGGATACCGCCGGCTGCAACACTGATGCGGTATCGATTGTTTCCGGGTGTGTCGTCAGTGATGGATAACGTCATGGCGACACGGTTCATGCCGGATGACGCTTTTTTTTCTGCGGAACGAAGTACATTATTGTTTTCATCAAGGAGCGAAACGGTGAACGGCGTGTTATCCGCGGGAACGTACAGATATGCGCTTACACGGGCTTCATTGGATACAGCAGAAAGACGTCCCGGTACGTCAAGGGTAACGGCGCATTTTCCCCCGAACGAGTCCTTGTCGAAGAACGTTGTCGCATGCGGACCTTTTTCAAGTTTCACGCTGTCGATGATTATCCCTTCCGTCGGGCTGTCGGTGTTTATCATGATGGGGCAGTCGCGGTCGTTCGGACCGGCGATGAACGTTTTTATCACCCGCTGCCAGTTCGCGCCGGTCTTTGGCAGCGTCATGCGCATATTCCAGCCGTTGCAGCCGCCCGCCCATGCGTTTCCGGGATTGGCGCTTTTTAAATACAGACTTAACGTGTACTGCTGGCCGGGTTCAAGCGAAATGTTTTTTGCAAGGATTATCTGGCCGAAAATATTGGGGCCATATGGTGCGCTGTTGCTTATGAAGACCGCGGTTCCGCCCGAATGAGCGTCGGTGATAAGCGAAAAAGAGGCGTTCGCTTTACCGGGATTGAAACGCCAAGACGACGGTGCGTCGCCGTCACGAAGCTCAAACCCGCTGTTGGGGATAATATTCTCGCCGATGTCCGATGCCGGCGCGATATCGACGGCGATGTTGATTGCCGACAGTACTATCGTGCCCATAAAAATCATGAGCCCGGATAAGATGCCTCGTTTCATAACAAAATCCTCGTTATTTTATTTCAAGTAATACCGGAACGAACGGGTCAAGCGTCAGCTCTGCTGCAGTAACTGGCTTTTCAGCGATCAGGTCATGGAAGCGTTGTATGCGGCTGCCGCCGAGTTCAAGCGTAATGTTTTTTTTCTGCTTTGTATAATTTGCGGCAAGCATCAGCGTCCGGTTATCATGTTTCACGAAACGATATTCAACACCTGTTACCGGCTGTTTTGTGGTTGTATCGATAAGCTTGTAGGGGAATAGACCCATCGTATTAAGCAGCTTTCCGAGGTACGTATGGAGTTCATCCACAGGCGGAGTGTTCTTCAGCATGATTGCTGATGCAGTAACGGTGTTATAATCACTTCCCGCGGTGCGGTCGTATTCATCCCGTGACAATGACGATTCACCGATGAGGAGGACTTTCCCTCCGGCGGATGCATATCTTTTTATGCCTGCAAGAACTGCGGCAGGTACATTTTTTGCCGCAGGTACTACAAGCAGCTTGAACGACGGTAGTTTTCCTTCAACTATCTGCTTTTCAGAAACGAACGCAGCTTTCTGGCCGTTGAACAGTATAGACTCATACGCGGCTTTGACGCCGGATGCATAAAATGGTGAATACACAAGCGAGGTGACGGAGTAAAGTATTGCCACGTTTGCCGCCGCATCCTGAAATGCGGTAACCTCAGGTGCAAGACGATTCAAGTCGAGGCCGGTTTTGCCGACCGCGGCTACAACATCGGGACGATGCAGTATGCTGCCCTCGGCGTCGCTTTTTTCGTCATACGTGCGCTCCCAGAGCCAGCCGGTGGTCGCGCTCCGGCCGTGGAAAGCGCCCATGAAAATATCGGTATTCACATGCGTCGCCTGTTCCGGTCCGTAGAAACTATCGCGGTCGAGTATGTAATGATCTTCTGAGTTGAATATCGGTGCGGCTTTCATCGAGGACATCAGGTCGTAGAACATGAATTTATTGACATGCGGCTTTTCGCCTTTCACCCATGCCCACGCGTCGCAGCCGTTTATGTCAGACCAGTCGCACATACGTTCCGGATCTATGCCGTTACCGATACAGCCGCCGCATTCGAATATCTGCGGCATTATCTTTGCGTGGAGCGGTATTTCCGGCGCCGTCGTCCGTACGATTTCCGCCATCCAGCGATGCCATCCCGCAAAACGTTCCATATTGAACACGGTCCAGTCATAGAACAGCGGTGTCGCCTCCGGTTTTGTACCGTTGGGAACCTGAACGTCGTCGAACGATGCATATGAGCTGCCGTGTGCTTTGGAAAGATTCTCAACGGTGCCGTGTATCCGTTTCAGATATGCCGCCCAGAGCGCTTTCGTGAAAGCGTCACCCCGCGAATCGATGTACACCGGCTCATTGCTCAGGCAGAAGCTGTGCAGTGAGCGGTATTTTTTAAGAACCGGGATAACCGCACGGAGAAATGCCTCTTCGATGGCACGGGCTTCAGGTGCGTCGATGGTCTGCTTGAGAAAACCGCCCCGGTAATTCGTCAGGTGCGGCCATTTTTCGAGCGCCCATTTGGGAAAATAATGCGGCGAAAGGAGTATGTTCACCGCGATATTGTTCGCTTCGGCATTGGTCAATACCGGGATTATATCCTGGTCGAGCTTCTTCAGGTCGATGCTGCATAATTCACCGGTCGTTTTCGGAGGCATGACCACACCGCTCGGACCTACTTCTATCTGGATAATGTTGTTTCCGAAATCCTGAAATACCGGAACGTCGCGCCGCACCTGGCCGAAGTGTCCGTAGCCGGTCAGTATCACCGGACGCCGTTTTACCAAACCGGAAGGTTCCAGCACGTCGGCGATCATAGAACGGTTTTTTACTTCCATTGTTCCGGTGCGATAACGATACACGGGAACAGGGCTTTTCTGTTTCGCAAGATATGCGGTCAGCGTATCCGTTGTTTCGTCATAGAGGCGCTCCAATTCACGTATAACATATGCCGCCCGCGGCAGACGGCTGTTCTTGATATCATCTTTTCCATAGCCGATGAAGCGCTTAATTACTGTATAATTCACCGTTTCATAATCGGTGCTTATCTTCCGGGTTTTGCAGGCGGAGAAGAGTTCTTCCAGTTTTGTAAGCTTAGCCGCAAGTGCATCAAGCCCGGCGATAAGGTTTTCTGCATTATAATCAAGGACATTGACGGATGCAATACGCTTGACTATTTCGCCCGATGAGTTCTGTTTTACCTCGAACGGAACAGTTATGTTTCCTGCATCAGCAAATTTCATGGAATAGGTAATGCCGGTTACCGTACGGGCCGGTATCGTTAGTTCGCCGTCGCCGGAGGGTGTTGAAAATCGAATCGTCTCTGCAGCATCCGATATGTTTCCCATCCATGCCCCAAGTTCCGCGGTGCCGCCTTTGAAGATCTCTTTTCCATAATAATGAGTGAATGCACTGAACGTTTTTCCTTTCTCAATCGGAGCGAGTATCGGGAAATTCAGCGGCAGTTTACTCACGCCGATACCGGGCGTCCATTCGATGTAGCCCTTGCGTCCGTTGCCGTCATCATCATTGATGAGCATGTTGAACTGCAGTCGATCGGGAACGGACTTTGATGATGACACCGATTCCCAGGGCATTGCTATTTCATACGTGATGACATTTTCTTTTGTTGTTACCGCGAGTTTCACGGCTTCCTTTCCGGATAAAGCGCTTCCTTTCACCCACGACCATACGTCTGGTCTGTCTTTCACCGAAGCAAAACCGTATTCGGGACCATATGAGTCTCCGGTTCCAAATCCAATCTGAACACTGTCGCCTTTCCACATGCTTTCACCGGGCAGTGCTGCCTGGATGTTGTCGGTGACCTTAATACAGAGATAAAGATTTTTCTCATCATATGCGAAACGTATTTTTGCGGAAAGATCGTTTTCTCCGTTCCAGTCTTTCATAACGGTCTGGACGGGAAGGGTGGGTAACGCAATCCCGGAAAAGCCTTTCCAGTCATCGGTGTTTCCATCGATAATAACAGTGTTTGCATAAAGCAATGGAACGAATAGCGACGCGCCCAGCGAGTCTATCCGGCGATCGATTTTATTGAACGGCATCTTTTCTTCGGTAACCGAAATGCCGTCAACGTAGAGTAGTTCGGTGATATTCTCGGTTATCAGCCGGAGTTCGGCAGATGTCTCATGTTCCGGAACCGTGTAGGTGAAGGATATTTTATACCAATCATATGAGCCGTTGGGGCAGGACTTGCGTATCATCCACTTTTTATCAATGGTAAATACGGCGCCGCTCACATTAACGCCTTTTACCCATGCGGTGATTACGTATGTCTTTTTCGGCTGCACCGTTATCTTCTGCCATAGAGTGCCATAGACGTTCGCCTGTTTTGCTGTTGCATTCTTTATCAGGAGCGATTTCTGACTTTGATATGCAACATCGCTTATCTCCCATGAAGCACGCGCATCTCTGCTTATCGCTTTATTCCAGCCGTCAAGACCGTTTTCAAAACCGCCGTTGCTTACCGCTTCCTGTGCGGTGACAAGTACCGCAGACATGAAACATGCCGCGATGAGCGATGTGCAGAGCTTTTTCATGGTATACTCCATTGTCTTTTACTTAGGCATTTTGCCGAGCATTGCGCATTCATCGGTGGATAGTTTTTTCCCGTTGATGGTGATATTAGTGAGGGTGACATTTTTATACCGATCGACGATAATGTCGCCGCCTGAGACGGTGATGTCGTTCGCCGAGAGCCCGGCCTTATCCGGTTTTGTAAGATCGTTTGCGTAAAAGCCCAGAGACGCGTTGCTTACGTTAACGGTGTCCAATGTACATTGCTGTGCGGTCGCCACACGGATTCGGCGGTTCACTGACAGGACATTTGATACAGTAACCCCGGCGCAGCGGAACAAATGCATGCCGTCATTGCCGCAGTCGACAGCGGTGATGTCGTTTGCGGTAATTCCATAGCGCCAGAACCGTTCATCGCCGATGAGCGGTTCATTGAAATTCCATACGAAAAATCCCGTATTAACGCGGCGTGCATATAATCCGTTGATATGTATACCGCGTGAAGCTAGATATGTCCAGCTGAAACGGGAGCCGTCCTTACGGCCGCTGTCGCATATGATTCCGGATGATTTTCCATCAACACGTACGTTTGATATGGAAACATTTGACGCGCCGGAAATCCGGATGCCGTTTGCTCGTCCGCCGATAGCGGTTATGTTTTCGGCATCTGAACCGCTGTTGTTCCATTCGCCGAGTGACGGCAGCACATAAGGTCCGCCGGTATAATGATTGGTTATTCCGTTCTCATCGTAATATGTTACGAATGCAAGTGTATCATCACCGTTCGATATACCGGTATGGTTTTTTACATGAACCCTGCGGCAGGCGTTGAAATGAAGGCCGTCGGCGAGATTATTTTCAACATGAAAATAGTCAACGGTGACGTCAGAACAGCCCATCAATACAGCGCCGGTCTGCGGGCATTGTTCTGCACGGCAGTTGATCATGCGTACGTTTGCAATGGATTTCGCATCACCCGGATAGCCGAAGAAGTTAAAGCCGTCTCCTTTACTTCTGCTGGACGCACGAGTTTTCCAGCGTACTGTCACGTTTGAAATTACAATATTGCGGCACGCACCTTCAAAATGAATTCCGTGACCGCGGTCGCCTTTGCCATTTTCGGGGCTGAGATTGTCCATCAGCAGGACCGTTCCGGCATCAAAAATGATATTGATGTTTGTCGCGTCCTTGAAATAGATGCCGTCGCATGCGCTGTTCTGTCTTGCGCAGCGGTATGTGCCTTTCGGAAAGTAGAGCGTGCCTCCTGTGGCTGCAATGGATGATGCCGCTTTGGTTATTGACGGCTGGTCATCGGTAATGCCGTCGCCGGCTGCGCCCTGTTCGCGAAGATTAACAACGAATGGTTCTATGGAAAATAGTGACGCCGCAAGCGTTGTGATGCAGATACAAAAGGTTTTAAATGTCATGATCATCCTCCGTGGAATATCGCTGAAAAGCTAAATGATATTTTTTATGAAGCGTATCGCCGTTCTGCCAGATACGCGGCACTTCAATCCTGGTGCCGTTGACCGTTGCGCCGTTTATTTTTTCTATAAGCAGCTTGGCAGCCATCGACGCAAGCATATCGGTTTTTTTCAGCATACCGCTGATTGATTTTCTGGTGAGTAGTTTCATGTAGTCACCGCCCTCCGACAGCCCGACGATGGAAACCTGATCCGGTATTTTTATACCGCGTTCCGTGAGCGCGAGATACGTGCCGGCCGAGGCATAATCATTGATGCAGAAAAAACATTCCGGAAGTGTGTTTGCGTCAAGAAAACGGTTTACCTGGTTATATGCTATCATATGAGGCGAGTTTCGAAACTCAAATGCCTGGCGTTGTTCTTCCTGGGTTCGGGATTCCGTCGTACTGCCGACCGTGGTGATTATACTGTGCTCTGAATATCCGGCTTTTAAAACCGATGCGGCAATATAGGAACCGAGATGGGATATTTCAGTTCCAAGCACAACAAAAGCAGCTTTGTTTATTCCTGTATTTTTGATAGAAATAAACATTTCGTCGAATGCGTTTTCATCATTCGAATAAACATAATCAAACTGTTTGCCGAAAATCGGATAACCGATAAACACCGATGGAATACCTTTTCTTCTTAAAGCAGAAGCGGCGTCAAAGCTCCGCTGCCACGACTGTATCAATATTCCGCCAACTGCGGCAGGATCGAGTTCTTCTATGTATCGCGTATGAAGCGCGGAATCAAACCTTGCTTCTTTCAATATTAAAGAGTATCCGCGTTCACTGAGCGCATTTTCAACAGCGGCAATTGATTGTAACGCGTAATAGCCCTGTAAGGTATCTATAAGAAATGTTATCGTATGAGGTGCACTCGCTGATAATTTTTGAAGGCTGACAAAACTTCCTTTGCCATGCACGGAATATATTAATCCTGAATGCTGTAATTCCTGGGTTACACGACGTATTGTTATCAGGCTTACTTTATAAATTGCAGCAAGTGATTTTTCAGAGGGCAGTTTTTCATCTGCTTTATACTTCCCCGCGGCTATGTCCGCGGATATTTTTTTAATTATTGTGTTGTATAAATTATGTTTCATATTAATATAAGTACATATATGTAGTTATATTATAATCGAGTATTTTTATTTTGTCAAGCTTCCATCTATCAGTTCCGAATTAAAATTATTTTTAATTTTCTGATGCTGAATATTATTCAAGTCTTTGTTTGTATTAAAAATATATTAAAATATTCGATATGTGTACGTTAACGCATTCATGTAACATAACACTATTATCACATTTGGGGACTAAACCAAGAAAAAAATTGGCTGCTGGCCAGAAAGTAATGGTTTGCTTTTTATAACAATAAATCCGGAAGCATGTCATTTTTTGAAAATATGCCTGATTTTTAATGGATTTTCACAATATTAGCAAATATGTTCAAAAATGGCTTAAAAATCAAGTTATTTGCTTACGAAAATGAATTCTCGTGAAATCATGATAGGTGGTGCCATGAAAAACAAAATTCACTATTTTTCTATTAATTTGTTATATATTTTGTTGAAAAATGTTAAAACTATTTTATATTTAATAGGGAGAATGGACGATAATTAAGCGGTTTATAGTGAGTTCAAATCACTGCCGCAATTTAGAAGGAGCCGATGCTGACATTGATGTTCGACACGATAATACGGGCGTTGCCTTCATCGTCTAGGAGAGACTGCAGTCATAATCATAATCGGGCACAAATCAATGAAAACGTTTTCATTGCAACTGTTTGTAAAAAAATTATTCTTGTAATATCACTGATGTTGTCAGGGTTGATTGCAGTTCATGCTCAAACCATAACGTTGACCGTTGCACCGACAACAAATTTTTCAAAAGCAACTAATATTTCAAACGATTATCAGAACGTACGGATGATGCATTTTGCTGTTATTCATCCGGGCGGAAGTGAGGCGGTTACTATTACCGCTTTCGCATTCAGCGCATCCGGCAGGGGAGACGAATCACTTGATGTTTCTGCAGTGAAATTATACCGTGACAATAATAACAACGGCGTTTATGACGGCGGTGATATCCAGATTGGCAGCGCGCAGTCATTTTCAATTGATGACGGCGATGTTTATTTTCTTGGAGCAAGTGAGACGGTATCAGCAGGTTCCACGAATTATTACCTGTTGGTATATGATTTTGCGGGGACCGGTCTTGATGGATCCTCATATATGGCGAGGATAAACACTTTGACAGCATCCGGTTCTTTGAGCGGAACAGTGATTACTGTACACGGTCTCCCGGCAACAGGTACCGGTGCGAGCATCAATGCCGATGGAATTGGGCCCTCGTTTTACCAAGGACTTCCGTTTGCCTCGGCAAATCCTGCTTTTGTTCCAACGAATCTAACATTGAATATCAATACCGATGAACCCGTTTTCTCGGGCGGCCTCATTGCAGTGACAAATTTTTCAAGTGGCACCGGGACAAATCTGGTGGTCGGCGCAACGGTTACGATAGCGACGTGTAGTATCTCTGCGGGCCGATATGATGTGTCTGTATCGAATGCAACACCAGAAGTTCGGGATAATTGCTCAGTGTATAACAGTACACCAGGCGAGACATTTCAAAATCACGGTATAGTGACAATGAGCTATCTCGTTTCAGCTGCAAATATCAATGACGGGACCGTATACTTCAAAATAGCATCGAACCGGTGGGCGAGCAATCTGGTTCTGATGTATGAGACAAATATCGGAAATTTGAATAGTGGCGGTGTATGGTCGAATTTTATCACACCGGCATGGGAAGTTTTTCCGGGCAACATGGTAGGATATTTTGAGGATGACAACAATACTTCGAAATTCATGTCATTCGGTACTCCCGGAAGTTGTGATAGGTACTATCGTGCAGTTCCGAATCATACAGGAACACAATTGTTCACAGGCGAGACTGGACTTGCGCCATGCGTATATGCTGAGGGGTATGCTGTCGCTGATTATTATTCTCCGGTATATGATACGATAACCGGCGGTTCAAATTATTACAGAATTCTCTGGTCGGAAGTTTCAAATAACGGCCAGGTTCAAGTGTCGTTGCGATGTGCAAATAACACCAACATGACTTCATCCAGCGGATGGACTAATGTTACGAACGGGATGTACCTCACCAATGTGACGGCACTCAGTAATCGCTTTCTGCAATACCGGATAACGTTATATGCCTCTACAAACGGTGAGGAATCGCCTGAAGTTTCATACCTGCGTATCCTGTATAACGTTACAAACCGTCCGGTTGTCAGTGTGACACAATCCAATTATGCAAATAGCGCAATAACAAATTATCAATTCGTTTATTCAAATGCTGTATCGCAGCAATATTTCTCATTTACCAATACTCTTCGGTCCGGATATAATGGCGATCTGCTTATTTATTCTTCAGGTTTTGATATAAGCGGTAATCTTACTACGAATCAATATGTCGGCAGTATGGTCGTAGACGGTTTAACACCGGATGTCAGCAATATAACCTGCTGGCAGAATGCCAATTTTACCGGCATAATCACGAACGGCGTTTTGAATTATGATAATCTTGTTTCATACAGATTTTACAGTACCAATACGGCATCCGCGCAGCGATTTTACTATGTATACACAAACAACGCTTCGGTAACTGTTGATGCAACGATGACGTCGACCACAAATAATTATCTGCTCAATCAGAATTTGACCGCTGGCACCAATTATTTCATCGTACGTGCACGTAACGAGGTTGGTACCTGGGGGAGCCAGTTTGTTTTTACCAATGTATACACGGCGCCGCCGTTTTATGTTGATATCGGTGCCAATACACCGCCGGACCGATATGTTGTAAATAATGCCAATAACGTAGTGCTCATGCAGCTTCGCATGCAGGCGGGTGCCGTTGGGTATCATGTTTTTTATTTGAAATTCAAGGCGAACGGTACGTTGAATGATGTGTCGGATTTTTCGTTCAACAGTCTGAAATTATTCCTTGATGACGGCAACGGTGTATTTGACGGAAGCGAACCGCTTTTATGCGGTGACCGCGCATTCACCGCTGACGACGGGTACGTTACGTTTGATAATTTTACGAACACTATTTCGGCAAATGCTGAGACGAATATTTTCATTGTCGGCAGTCTTTCCGGCACCGCAGCTAGCAATAAGACTTTTTATCTCAGTTTTGAAGGTGTCAACGCCATGTCGAATATTGCGGTGGATAATGCAGCTACCAATGTGTTCACCGGAATACCCGTGTATGCGAATACCAACATTATAACGCTGCTCGGTACCATTTACGCAAATTATGGTCCGCAAAATCCATCACAAAGTATTATCAACCCCGATGATCAAAATGTACCGATGCTGCAGATGGCGTTGGGCGCTGGACCCGAAGAGGATGTTGATATTACATCCATTACGATCAGCGCAAACGGAAGCGGTGATGACATGAATCATATTGCTGTAAACGGGGTAAGGTTAGTCAATGATGTGAACACCAATGGCATTTATGATGCGGGAGACGTCCCGGTGAGCGGCGGGCAGACCTATTCTGCTGATAATGGCAGCATAAGTTTTACCGGGTTGAATCTGCTGACTTCAGCCGGAACTACCAATTATCTGCTGGTGGTGTATGACTTCAAAGGAACGGCTCCGAGCCAGGCAGATTTTCAAATGCAGGTGAATTCGGTCAGCGGAACCGGAATAAATTCTTCCGGCAGCGTGTCCGCATCAGGCACACCGCTTATAGGTTCCAAAAAAGTGGTGTTACTCGATCTGACCGGACCGCAATATTTTACCGGAACTCCGTTTGTTACACCGGCGTTTGTTACAAACACGAATGTCATCATCAGCATAATTCCCGATGAGAATACCTATACCGGCGGGACGAATTATACCGACGTTCTTTTTACGAAAGGGACAGGAACCAACGTGAATCGTGTCGACAACAATCTTGTTATGACATTATTAAGTATTTTTGCGGGGAATACGAATACAATTGGATTGGCTAATTCAGGAAATAATAACTATACATATCTAAACAATGGGACTGCTGCGAAGTTTCAGTCACATGGTGTTGTTACAAAATATATCGGAATGACCGGAAGAACAGCGAACAGAACTATGTATATATCAGTGTCCACCAACAGGACCGATCTCGGCGCTAATTTTTGGCAGGGATACGGTGTCCGTGCGATTTCTGCACCGGCTGTCAATACATCGTACAGTCTATCAAATTTGAGTATTGCGGTGAAATCGAACGATGGTGTATATATCAATCCCAGAAATACGCGTGCACGGATAAACACAACTACGTATGGAAGCGGATTCCGGTCATATATAGGGAATGCATCAACTGCTGCGGTTGATTATACCGTTAATACTCCCGGTGTTGCAGCTATGGTGTATGTGGGAGCCGTCGGATACGCCACCGCAATATTCTATTCAACAAACATGCCGTTTGCCACAGGATTTTCAAATGCGTTACGCATGACATGGTCGAATGACGTTACCGGAGGCGGGACCATAACCATGCGTGTTCGTGGAGCCGATACGCTTGTTAATCTAGCATCGGCAACCTGGTATACCGTAAACAAAAACTCAACACCGAATGCGCTGACGAATGCAGCTATACGATATGTGCAGTATGAGGCGGCATTTACAGCTGCAGCCCCAGAAGGCGGAACAGTCTCGCCGAAATTGGTCTCTTTCTCAATTGATTACGGCTGGAAGAATTATCCAATAGTATACACCGTTCAACCCGGCGGAAAGACCAATTATGCCACGTATCAAACGGGCAGCGGAACGGGGACGTTTACGTTCACCAATAATATAGCCGATACCAACGGTGCTGTTGATGTCTACGCTACCGCACGTGATTATTACGGTAACTGGGCATCAAATGTATATGTGGGGACGTTCATATACGATCGTTCACAGCCGAATATTACCAATCTGAAGTGTTATACATCACCGTCATATTCATTTGAAATATCAAATAATGCTCTGTTTTATGATGAAATAGTCAGTTTTAATGTTAGTAACAAGGTTGATTCTCCTTCGGGGGTATACTATTATTATACACTCGACGGAAATCCGGATACGAACAGCATATCAAACGCACTGGCAACATATTCGACAAACACTTCAATAAACGATATCGGATTGCCGGAAGGTACCAATTATTTCCATGTACGCGCAAGAACGTTCTACGGGATCTGGGGAAATGAGGCCGTTTTCACTAATATTTTCAAACGCCCAGCACTGAGCATTGATGCCGGCAGCGCCAATCCTCCTGCAACCAATGTGATCATCGGCACCGGAGATGTAGCCGTGCTGCAGATGCGTCTGCGTGCGGGTCCGGCATCGGGTATTATTGTCTCAAATCTATCTTTTACCGCGGCGGGGAGCGCGCATGATGTGAACGATATTTCTTTAATCCGGATATATGATGATAACGGGAACGGTATACTTGACGCCGGCGATACATTACTTGCATCCAATGTATATAACGCAGATAATGGCCTGGTGACATTCACCAATTTAAATTATACGTTTGCGGCAAATCAAACACGGTATCTCACGCTTATATATGATACCAAGACGACAGCAACTATCGGCAGTACCTTTTTTGCAGGTATAACCAATCTTTCAAGTATCGTTGCTTGGCCGCCTGATTACAGCGATATCGTCTCAAATATCCAATACTTTCCGCTCTGGGGCAATACAAACACCTTTTTCCGTACGGCTGCAGTATCACTCTCCGCGGGTGCGAATAACCCGTCATCAACCAATGTTGCAAGCAATACAACCGATCTTCTCATGCTGCAATTCACCGCAACAATGAATAACGGGGAATCGGTCAAGCTGTCGAATATCACCATCAGGGCAACGGGAACCGGCGATGATACATTCGATGTTTCTGCAGCGAGCGTGCGTCTGTATTTTGACAATAATGCCAACGGCGCAATTGACGGCGGCGACACGTTGCTTGGGTCAGGTTCATATAATTCGAACGACGGAGTTTTCAGCGTTCAGAACATAAACCGCACGTTGACACCGAATTCCGTGACGAATTTTATCGTTGTACAGAGCTTCAGCGGTAATGCTACGAACGGCAAGTGGTTCAGAGTCTCGCTTGACACAAATACTGCTTTCACCGTATATGGTATGACAACAGGCAATCCAATTACCGTTTCCGGAGCCCCGGTGAGCGGCGGTACGGTGAATATCGGTGTTGATACCACGCCGCCGTATTTTTCCCCGTACGGTGGTTTTGTGAGTCTGGACCCGTCTCCGCTGACCAACAGTCTGTATATCTATGTCCAGGTTGATGAAAAAGTGAAAAGCACGAACGGGCCGGGGGCAACGGTGACGAATTATCCGATCATCCGTGTCATACAGAGTAATGCATCACAATGCACTACGAACACAGCCGTTTGGATATCCGGTCTCACCAACGGTCCATTTACGAACAGCTATGCTGTACAGAATTTCGACGGAAAGGCATATGTCTATGCGGAAGGATACGACCTCGCGTCACCGTCGAACTGGACGAATATGCTTGTTGGTACATTTATGGTGGATGTAACATACCCAGCGTCATTTATAACTAATTATATAACCTATGATACGGTAACTAATACCAATATCAATGTCATGATGTATGCGTTGGAGACGAATGTTACCGTATCAATAAATGTGACAACAGCTTCAAACGGCGGCAGTGTTGTTTCGTATATTTCAAACCGCTCTATTGCGGGCAGCAATTATACGTTCACCAATGTGGCACTCAGTAATCTTGAGGGATATACCAACTGGCTCACGCTTACCGTTCGCGATGCTGCAAGCAATAGTTCAAATTCAGCATCAATCGGGGTCATATATGCAACAACACCGGTGATAATTGTCAGTAAAACAAGGGCAATCTATACTCCGCTCGATTTTTATACAACTCCGACGAATGAACTGCTCCCTGGGGGCATTATTTTGTATACAATTGCCTATACCAATGCGGGCGTATCGCTCGCAACGAATATCGTCGTTGAGGAATATCTGCCGGCGAATCTATACTATCTGACCGGCAGTGCTACGGGTGGCGACAGTTACAGCTATGCTACGAACGGTGTGTATGCAGGATATACACCATCAGGAACGGTTGATACCAACATTAACCGCATCAAATTCTCGAAGACCGTGATTCCCGCGGGCGCATCAGGCTCCGTCAACTACCGAGCGGTGTTGAGGTAAGCAGATGCGCGGCGCTTTATATAAAATCTGCATCGCAGTAAGGAGGTCACACGACACAGCATCTGTACAGTACGTCGACTTGCCGGAGCAAGGCAAGAGAAATAAAGTCCGTTTTAGTGTTTTCGTAAAAAGCGCAACATTAAAGAAACTTTCTTAAGGAGAAAGACTATGGTTTCCAAACATTGGAAAAAGGTGTTCTCGATGCTCGTCATCGCGATCGCCATGGTGCTCGGCACCGTAACCGTCGCATTCGCAAAGGGCACGACGGCAGGATCTGACATTCTCTCGACAAACACGGTGGTAACGTTCGAAAACACCGCGGCCTTCTCAATGACGACGAACGCGACCAATGCGCTCAGCGCATTGTCGAACAAAGTGCTCTCGGTATTCGGGGCCAGCAACTATACGGTCGAATATTCGAACATGTCGCCGTCTGCCGGGACGTCGAATTACATTTCGTTTATTTTCACCAACTGGGCTAACTCGAACGCTCAGTATCGCAGTCTGTTCTGGACGAACTGGGCAGCCCTCGGCGCATCAAGCGCATGGGAATGCATCCTGAGTAACTTCACGGGTAACAATGAGATTGCGGCTGCGGGCACCACATCGGCAAATATCGCCCCTGACGCTGAACTGGAACTTCGCCTGCATTACGGGATTCCCGCCGATGCGCCGGACGGAGCGCAGTTGACCTTCATGCTGACCAATATACTCGGTGAGAACCCCTATGGCGGTCAGGCTCCGCGCACATTTAAGTATCTCGGCACCAACGGGATCTTCTACGGCGGTTCGAACTGGTTCACGAACACCGTGGTGATAACCGTCGGCGGTCCGAAGATCATCGTCTCGAAAGCGGTTACGGTTTCTGCTCCTGCCGCATACGTGACCACGGGTGGTGCTGCGACCGATGTTGTTCCTGGTTCAGTGATTACGTATACGCTGACCTACACCAACGCCGGCTCGGGCACTGCACAGAACGTTGTGCTGCGTGACTACCTGCCGTCCGCGGTTGCGTATTTTACCAACACTGCTGCCGGTTCTGCAACGCCGACAATCGTGTTGCGCAACCTTGCTGACTCTGCCAACGTAACTGAAGGTACGGTCACTGCCGGGAACGTTAACGACACGGTCGGACACATCCGGTTTACCATACCCGGCACTATCGCAGCTAACGCAGCTGTCGGTACTGTTACGTACAAAGTCGTAGTGAAATAACACCTCATCGTACTGCGCCATACCAACAATGGCGTAGCCCGGTGTTGCCGGCTGTCTGACGGATCTCCATCCGCGTAGACGGCACGGTTTACATTTTTATACCCGGAACTAGAGACGTTCCGGTGTGGATTGGTCGAACGTCCGCATTTCTTTCAGAATTTTGAAAGAAAGCGAGCCTCGTTCCCGAATTCCAACTAGGTTACCATAGCCAGGGCTGGAATTCCAGGAATGAACGGAGACGTAGAGAATTACGATGAGAGTGTTAAAGGCGCTCATACTTGCGGTGATCCTATTCGCACCGCTTGCCGCGCAGATATCGTATGATATCCTTCATACGAATGCGCTGGTAACGTATGACAACGCCCTTGGTGTGCCTTTTACAAATACGAATTGCAGCAACATGTCGGTACCGTTGAATGCGTGGACGAATAATTCACCCACGAATACTAATAACATATCTACCAACATTCTTACGGTAAACGAACTGCCGCTGGCAAAGTTTGTATTATCCACCAATGGAGCCGCGTTGTTTGCGGGAAGCCCGTTCTTCCTGAATATACGCGCTGTAGACGCTTTCGGTAATCACGTCACTGTGACCAATGTTTCGAACCTCACTTTCTCCTCCTTAAATAATAGCCTCAACCTGACGACATCGAACCTTGCTGTGACCAACATGGCGTTCGTGTCACCGTCAGCAGTTGTTCCTGATCTCTTCGGGAGCAATTTCAGCAACGCCTACGCGGTACCCGGCCTGATATACATCAGGGTGGACCAGAATACCAACACGGATATGCTGGGCCTACTCAATGTAAGGCCGGGTATCGTGGGCGGGCTGATAACGTTCGACCGCAGCACCTATGTGGGTCACGGTGAGCGTGCGCTGATCACGGTGAACGATGCCGACCGCAACATCACCTATGATGCGGTCGACTCGGTGGTCATACATGTGACGTCAACGGCTGATGCTTCAGGCAAGGATCTCGTACTGTATGAGACAGGCGTGAATACCGGTGTGTTCACCCATGTACTCAGGTTCGAGACGGCGCTGTCAGCAGCACCGGGAAAGATCTATGCCACCAACAACAGTATCGTGTATGCGGCGTACGCAGACACAAGCCCCGTCGCAACAACAACGGTGAGCGCGCTGTTCAGGGCTGTTTCCGATGTGACAAAAGTCGGAACCTGGCCCAATCCGTTCGACATGCGCGTTACGCCGACGATGTACATGCTCAATCTCCCGCCGGATACGAGCTATGTAAAGATCTATACGATCGACGGAAAATTGGTCCGTACGCTGGTGCCGGGCGGCGGTATCGGCAATGTTGAGGTGCAGGGGGCGAGGTTCTTCGGAGCAACATGGGACGGCAAGGACGAACAGAGTAATCCGGTGCGGCCGGGACTGTATCTGATGGAGATGCGCACTCCGCAGGCGACACTTGTCAAGAAGTTCGGGGTGCTGCGATGAGCGCGATAATGCCTGCTATGGAGGACACCTGACAGAGATAAGATTATACTGAACGATACCGATAATGGATGATACCACGTCATATATAAGGAGACAGTAATACGATGAAGCGATCGCTGCATATGACAGCGATATTGACAGTAATTGCCGCCGTACTCGGTGCGCAGTCCGTACTGTATATTTCGCCATACCCCACGGGGCAGGCCTTGGCCGGCGCGTTCAGTGCATATGCCAAGGATTCCGAGGCGATATACTATAATCCGGCGGCAACGTATTACGGCTATAAGAACGATCTGTATGTAACGTATACGGCATGGCTGGCAGAGACCAGTCTCATGGCGCTGAGTTACCGCTACAAGTATGACTCACGGTTGGCATTTGGTTTTTCATTTACGGCTTTTTTAAGCGGCAATGTATCATACAACCCGTTCGGAACAGCGCAGCCGTTCCTGTATGACAGCGACGGCGCATGGGTATTGCCCACAACATCAAGCATGTATTCGTATAATGAGTTTCTCACAACATTCAACGCAAGTTATCTTCTGGCAATAGATAAATTTTTCATTCCCATCGGTGCGAATCTGAAACTGGGCCGATTATCATTCGACCTGAGTGCAGATTCACTCACGCAGGGATCGTTTTTCATCACCGCCGATGTCGGCGCCATACTGCCGGTGCACATAACGTTCGGCATTAAAGACGAGTGGCTGAAACGCTTCATTCCCGAGCGGGTGTCGCTGACCATAAAAGACCTCGGCGGGAGTTTTGACCCGGGCGGAGGTCTTGCCTCAGCCGCGGCGGATGCGGCGATACGGCTCGGACTCGGGTTCAATATCTGGGAAACAAAATTCCTCATGCTCGATCTTCCGTCATATTATCACACGACCACGGAGATTGATCTTTCCACGGACGATATCTTCAGTATGGGAATTAACAATGAACTGACAATCAACCGCATGGTCAGCATCGATGCCATGCTGGGTTTCAAGGCCAACGCATCTCTTGTGTCATTTGCCGGAGGTTTTTTTACAAGCCTTGAGTTCTATAACATCGTTTACCGTGCGGGATATTCATTCGCCCTGATGGGTTCTCTCGGTATGACGCATCAATTTTCATTCAATGTTGATTTCGACTTTGACATCATCGGCAGTATATTCGGCAAGGATGCGAAGACCGTTGAGCAGGAGAAGGTGACCCAGACGGTGACCGAACTCAAACGGCTTATCCAGGAAAGCAATTATAAACAGGCTGCGTTCATTCTGAAACAGCTGCTTGAAAAATATCCTGAGAATGAAAAACTCAAGGAAATATACGATCGGCTCAAAGAGATCAGCCCGGATGTTGATTTGTTTTTCTACTAGACAATAGCCGTATTACTGCGGGAATCCAATAAGGCGCGATGCTATTGACTCAAGGACGCGTCTTGCTTTCACATGCGGCATAACGGCAAACGGTTTCTGTTTTACGCCCGCATCCATCACGTTCTGATCATGAGGAATCGTGTCAAGAAAGATTACATCGCGTCCGAGCTTGTCCCGGACCAGCGAGACATAGTTCTCTGCATAATTCAATGTCGTAGTTCTATCCGTGACACGGTTCACTACATAATAAAATCTTCCGTGCGGATTATACCGGTTGATGAGCGCCATGGTACGGTAACTGCCGAGGAGCGCCACGGGATCGGGGAGTGTTACGATGATGATATCGGTCGCGTGACGGGATATCTCGAGCATGGTATGGCTGACGCCGGCGCCTGAATCGAAAATGACAATATCATAGGGAAGACGGCTTACGGCAAGCACGAGGCGCTTTACCATATCGATTGACAGATCTTTTGATTCATTGATGTCAGAAACAAATGAAAGGACATCAATTCCGTATGCTGTTCCGGTGATCATCGGTGTAAGATTGCGCAACGCCGCATGCAGTACTTCTTTCAGCGAGTGTGTAGGAACAATACCGAGAATGGCGTTCACTGACGGAAGGAAAAAATCGGCATCGACAACGAGTACCCGTGATCCGAGATAATTCGCTATGGTTATCGCAAGGTTCACCGAAAATGTCGTTTTGCCGGTTCCACCCTTGCCGCTAGCCACCGAGTAAATCTTCATGAACGCCTCATTTTTTCCTGGCGTCAGTGTGCGTTATTTCGTTTTCTTTGTCAATATAATCCTTCAGATAGCCGATGTTCATGCGGGGACGTCCTGCCGCACCGGGCCGTGACGATGCAAAATGCCGGAACAGCAGGAACGCGGCTGAGAAAAGCAGTATTGCACCGGATACGATGATGAGGATCAGTGCGATAGGCGCCACAGGAAGTGCTGGCTTCTGTTCACGTATCAGCGGACGGATTATAGGTGTGGTATCGGACGGGATATTTATCGTGCGTACCTGAATGGGGCTTTTGCCCGCCTGGGTAATCACCGTGACTACATTGCTCACAAGGTACTGCGTAGTCATGGTCGGGCGCTGCATGTAGTGCCGCTCCATCAGACGCATGCGTTCTTCGAGTGAAAGAATATTATACAGATAGTTGCTGTATGAAGAGATGAGGGCGGCGATGTTGAAATTCTGCATCGTGAAATAATTTGAATACATATCGAACTGATTTGAAAAATAGATGATGTTGCTCAGAAGTTCTTCACGCCCGACGGACTCGGGACGGCGTTTCAGATCTTCGATATCGTTGCTGACAATCGTCGAGAATACCTGGAAATTTGAGAACAGAAAAAACTGCAGGTTGCTGTAGGCGTCGTGCGAGACTTCACCGGACGGGACCGTATTGTTGAGATCATTGCTGAATATCGTCATAAACTCCTGCAGCCGCCGTATTTTCGATTTCTGCGTTTCACGTTTTTTTAAAAGGGTAGCCTGCTGCAGTTCATTGATCTTTTCAGAAACTTTGCCGAGCGACGTGAGAATAATGTCATTGTCAAAGATGATGTACGCATCAAGCGCGGATTTCAGATATTTTCTGCAGAAAATAATGGGTGAATCACTCGGGGATATGCGCGGGAGCAGTGCATTATTCGGCGTGTTTGTCGACGTTGATGCCGCTTTCTGTGCGGAGAAATGCGCGGTAAGCCGAACGCATTCAGTCTGTGCCGCGGCGAAGGTATCGATGGCGCCGATATAGTCATTTGTGTAGTATTGATTGAAGCCCTGTTCGATAATATCACGCAGACCTATGAAATTCGATGCGGTAACCGTACCGCCGTTTGCAGCGGATAATACCCATGGCATGGTAAGCAGAGTTATAAAGATGTACAATTTATGCATGTTTTGCTGCCGGATACAATATAAGTATATTATCGGTTAACATAAAATTCAATATAGCGATTTATTGTCATATGTACCCATGCATTTCCGGCAATACGCCGGCTTTTTGTTTGATTTTTTGCTATTTACAGTGTACTATCGGCACATCATGAATAACGTTCTCATTCTTGTTGATTATATCCGGACGAATGCATGTGCGCAGAGTTTTGCCGGAGATGTATCTTTTGCCGGAATTCTGGCAGAAAAAACGAAGCTGTTAGCGCAGCAATTGAAAGCAGATATCGTTCTTTTAACCGACAATAATACATCGACCGACGCTGCCGCCAGGTATGGAAGCGCAAAACTGGTCGCATGGGAAGGTGCCGCAGATTCGGCATCATATTTCAGCAGGATACGTGATATTGCTGAGGGATATGGCGACATTGTTCATATCAAAGGGGATACGCCGCTCATCGATGTACATGAGACACTCCGCGCGTTTGCGCAGCACCGTGAACAGTTTGCGTTCTATACCTATGGCGAGAATTATCCCGAAGGCGTGCTTCCGTGTATCTATAAACGGGGAACGCTTGATCGTCTGATACCGCTTGCCGAAGAAAAAAAAGCGCCGCTCGTCTGGAACAGCGTGCACGATACGGTGTTCATCGACCCGAATTTCTTCGAGATTGAAGTGGTTATCTCACCGGAGGATATGCGGTATCATCGCCTGAGTTTCCGGGCATCAAGCAGAAGGAACGTTCTGATCATACAGCGTCTGGCGGCGGATGATCACGCGCTGGCATATCCGGATATGATAAAAAAATTGAAAGCGCAGCCGGCGTTGCGGCGTACGCTTCCTGCATATGTGGAGATTGAGCTCACAACCAGGCAGAATCTGTATCCCGTATATTTTCCATTCGCACCCGGCGACAGGACGGACGCGGAACTTCCGTACGAAGCGTTTTGCGCATCGTATCAGCGCATGGCAGATGCCGTCGGTGATATACATGTGTCATTCTCGCTGTACGGCGAACCGCTTCTGCACAGCGACATCAAACGCATCATCAGCGCGGCTCTTGAACCGCCGTCGGCAACCGTGTATCTGGAGACCAACGGGCTTCTCTTTGATCGCGCGTTCGCCGATTATATCCTTGCGCTCAACAATGACCGGCTTAAGATTATCTTTCATCTCGACGCCATCGACAGTGAGCTGTATGCCTCGCTTTACCGCAACGGCGATCTCACGAAGGTCCTCGGTAATATCGAATATTATCTGACGCGCGAGAATAAAAATGCGTATATGCAGATACGGAAGATGAAGGATAATCTTGAACATTTGATGGCGTATTATAAATATTTCGAAAAATACGATGTTACTATTATCCTGCAGAAATATGATTCCATACGCCGGACACTTCCGGACGCCGAGGCGGGAAACCTCGCGCCGCTGGTGAAGACCTGCTGCTGGCATCTGGCGCGTGATATGGCCATACTTGCCGACGGCCGCACGGTGCTCTGCAAGGAGGACTGCCGCGGGGAGCATACCCTCGGTAATTTCCTGACCGACGATTTTCAAACCCTCTGGCGCAACGGTGAGCGGTACTATCTGGAGAATATCGGGAATAAACTGCCGTTCTGCGACACATGCAATGAATGGTATACGTATAATTTTTAGTCGGATGAACAGGCGGCTGTATGTATTTTCCCGTTGACCGGTTCGTGATTGCGATGGTGATTGGCGTTGCGCTGTCGCTGTTCATCCGGTTCATATTCGACCACCTGCCGATGATCGCGCGTCAGCGTGAGTTTCTCGGCGCACTTCCCTCGGTGCGGAATCCGTCGCCATTGAACATCATCGCCCGGGAGGCGGTGTTTTCAGCCGAGATCATCGTCGCCGTCGCCGCGTTCGGGCTGATCCACTGGGCGCTTCCGTTCCCCGGTACAGGCAACGGTTTCATCTATGCGTTCGCGATCATTATACTGCGTATTGTCCCCAACGCGGCGGACAGATTATTCCGGACTCATTATCCGTACATACTCGTAGTGCTTGATGCATCACGTGATACGATCGCGTTTATCGCAGTAGGCCTGTGCTGCGGGCTTGCATTTCTCTAATACGGCGACTGAACGACGCTGCGGGCAGCCGGGCAGTTCGATCAATCCATGCAGAGGTCATACGTATCGTGCGCGATAGCCTTTTCCTCGTCGGTGGGAATAACCATAATCTTCACGCGTGAAGCGTCAGTGGATACAATACGTTCCGTGCGTGACGGAGCCGTATTCTTCGCCGTATCTATGGCGATGCCCCAGAAATCAAGATTGCCGCACATCTCTACGCGCAGCTGAGCGTTATTCTCTCCGATGCCTCCGGTGAACACGATGCCGTCAAGGTGATTGAGCACGGCCATGTAGGCGCCGATATATTTGCGGACGCGGTACGCGAAAATCGAGATGGCAAGCGCCGCTTTTTTATTTCCCTTTTTCGCTTCCTCGTCGAGATTGCGCATGTCATTGCTTAAGCCCGAAATGCCGATAAGTCCGCTCTTTTTATTAAGCATGGTGTTGATGTCTTTGAGCGGCATTTTGAGGGAGTCAGCGAGGTGAAATATGATAGCCGGATCGATGTCTCCTGAACGTGTTCCCATGACAAGCCCTTCGAGCGGCGTGAGTCCCATGGTGGTGTCGACGGACTTTCCGTCTTTCACCGCCGTCATGCTGCAGCCGTTGCCCAGATGGCAGGTGATGATGTTGATATCCTTTTTGCCGAGCATTTCCTGCGCGCGTTCGGTCACATAGCGGTGTGATGTTCCGTGGAAACCGTAGCGCCGTATTTTATGCTCTTCATAAAGCTTGTGCGGTATCGCATAGAGATATGCGTGTTCCGGTATCGTCTGATGGAATGCGGTATCAAAACAGGCTACCTGCGGTATGGAACCGAGCACGGCCATGGTGGCCTTGATGCCGGTGAGGTTCGGCGGATTGTGCAGCGGTGCGAGATCGCAATAATCGGTGATGGTCTTGATGACCGCGTCGTTGATGAGAACGCTTCCGGTGAACGCTTCGCCGCCATGAACCACGCGGTGTCCTACAGCCTGTATTTCATGGATATCCTTGACAACACCGTTTTCTTTATCCGTCAATGTCGCCAGAATGAGCTTCATCCCGTCCTCATGATTGGCGACGGGCGCAGTGGTTTCCGACTTCTTGTCTTTCACCGAATGCACCAGATGTGATGCTCCCTCGCCGATGCGCTCGAGCAGGCCTTTACAGAGTACGTCCCCCTCCGGCATGCCGAATACCTGATATTTGATGCTGGAACTTCCGGAATTGACGACAAGTACTTTCATGGGGTGACTCCTTAGATATTATTGAACAAGTGCAGTATGTTTTCAGGGCTGTTTTTCTGATGATGCATCACCGGTTTGTTTCTGCTCACGTTCATGACGCATGCGCAGTATATTGAAGGTGACGATGAGCACAAGCAGAAGCACACGGATATACCACGCAACCGGCAGGAATATCGCGACGAGGAGGATGCCGACGCCTATCATGGCATGCATGGCGAGGTTCTTCCAGTCTTTCAGATATCCGATGATGCCGCGCAGTATTGTCTTAACCATATCACTCTTTTTCCTTTACGACCTCTATGTGCAGTTCGCGCAGCTGGCGCGGTGTCGCCGGTGCCGGAGCGCCCATGAGCAGATCCTGCGCCTTCTGGTTCATCGGGAAGGTGATGACTTCGCGGATGTTCGTCTCGTTGGCGAGAAGCATCACCATGCGGTCGATACCAGGCGCTATGCCGCCGTGCGGGGGAGCGCCGTAGCGGAATGCGTTGATGAGCGCGGGGAATTTCGTATCCACGACGCTTTTGTCATATCCGGCAATTTCAAACGCCTTGTACATGATGTCCGGACGATGGTTGCGGATGGCGCCGCTTGAGAGCTCAATGCCGTTGCAGACGATGTCGTACTGGAAGGCGAGGATGTCAAGCGGATCTTTTGAGGTAAGCGCTTCCATGCCTCCCTGTGGCATCGAGAACGGGTTATGTGAGAACACGATCTTTTTTTCTATCTCGTCATATTCAAACATGGGGAAATCGGTGATCCAGCAGAACTTGAATACATCCTTTTCCACCATGCCGAGGTCATTGCCTATCTTGAGGCGTATGTCGCCGGCGAGCTTATCAGCCACTTTCTGCTTTTCGCAGATGAAGAATACGACGTCGCCGGTGCCGATGCCGCAGGTGTCGGTGATCTCCTTGAGCCGGTCGGCATCGAGAAATTTCATGAGCGGCCCTTTGATGGTGCCGTCTTTTTCGAATTGCAGATAGGCGAGGCCTTTTGAGCCAAGCGACTGCGCGTATTCGACGAGCTTGTCGAAGAAACTTCTCGGCTGATCGACGATGCCTTTCACCGGAATGGCGCGCACGACGCCGCCTTTCTCGACGATGGACTTGAATATCTTGAACTCCGAGCGTTTGAATATATCGCTCACGTCGCAGTTCTCGATGGGTATGCGGAGGTCGGGTTTGTCGCTGCCGTATTTGAGCATCGCTTCACGGTACGGTATGCGCACGAACGGCGGCTTGGCCATCTTCCATGAGGAGAACTGGGTGAATATCGAGTACATCACGTCTTCCAGCGTGGCGAACACATCATCCTGCGTCACGAACGACATCTCAACATCGAGCTGATAGAACTCGCCCGGTGAGCGGTCAGCGCGCGAGTCTTCGTCGCGGAAACACGGTGCAATCTGAAAATACCGGTCGAATCCGGATATCATGAGAAGCTGCTTGAACTGCTGCGGCGCCTGCGGGAGCGCATAGAATGTTCCCGGATGAACGCGTGACGGGACGAGATAATCGCGTGCGCCTTCGGGGCTGGACGCGGTGAGTATCGGCGTCTGGAACTCGTGAAAACCGAGCGATGTCATCTTCGCGCGTATGGCGGAGACGACATTCGAGCGGAGCATTATGTTTTTGTGAAGCCGGTCCTTGCGTAGGTCGAGAAAGCGGTATTTCAGGCGGAGTTCTTCGGAGGTCTGATCGTCGGGGAACACACTGAAGGGCACTATCTCCGCGGGCCCGAGCACCTCGAACGAAGTCACCGTCACTTCAATTTCGCCGGTGGGAAGCTTCGGGTTGATGTTCTCATCGGTGCGAGCGATGACCGTTCCGTCAAAACGGACAACCGTCTCTTTGGGCAGGTGTGATACCGTGTTTTGAAAATCGCAGGTCGGCGGTATGACTATCTGCGTAATACCGTAATGATCGCGCAGGTCAATGAACAGAATGCCGCCGTGATCGCGCTTGTTATTTATCCAGCCGCTGAGCCGGACGTTCTGTCCGAGCGCGGTTTTTCGCAGATCATTGCAGGTGTGTGTGCGGTAGGCGTGCATGATAACCTCATCGTGAATCCCGGTACGTTATATTCCGCCGGGGAAATTTATGAAGCCGCAGTATAGCTGAAAAAGGCGAAAATGCAAGGGAAAAGCGGGGAATGGGTGCGCGTGTTGATACTCGGTGAAAATTATCTTTCTGCGCGCCGTGCGCTCCTCAGCTGCCCATCCGTGGGCAGATTCGTCGCAATCGCGGCATCGTGCCGCTCGCTATGAAAATAGGATTGTTTATAAATGTTGTCTGAAATTATAATAATGTTTCTCATGCGCGGCGTGCAGAAAGATAATTTGCCCCTCGTTATCACGCGTAAAGGTACATGGAAATCATAAAAAAGAGATTGAGCGTGCGCGTCATCCAGTGCGCTATGCGGTGATTGAAAGAATCATCTTCTCGAACGATGCTGCCTGGGCATATTTCGGCTGCGAGACGAGTGTCGCGTTCATTTCGGTGAGTTCGGTGAGTATCTGCGCAGCCTGCTCGAGCGAGAAGTTGCCGGCGTATTTTCTGTCCTGCTCGAGTGCCCATGGGTTGACCTTCGCGGCTTTTGCTATTTCCTGGGCGCGGTTGCCGCCGAACAGTTTAAGGTAATAGATGTTCGTGAATTTGTAGAACAGAAGACCGTTCAGCTCCATGAGCGACGAATCCATACGCCTCAGCAGCGTGAACGCCCGTCTGGCATCCTTGGCGAGAACCGCTGTGGAAAATTCGAAACCGGCGTCGAGTTTGGTGGTGTGTGTGAAATCCTTCACCTCATCGATATCGATGAGATTCTTGTCGCCGTGAAACGATATTATCTTCGCAAGCTCCTGGGCAATGTCGTTGTAACCGAGCCGCATATTGTCGAGCAGATAATTCACCGCGTCTTTGCTGATGAGACGGTTTCGCTCCCGGAAATAGCCGGTGACCCATTCGCGCATGTCGCGTTCCTGCGGCAGCGGAAAATCGATGAAATGTGCTGCAGAAGATGCTCCGAGTTCGGAGAAGAGATAGTCCTTTTTCAGTTCCTGGTCGGTCACCAGTACGAGCGATGATGTTGACGACGGATGCTGCGCGTATTCCAGTATGGCTTCCTTGTAGGAACTTTTTTCATACTGATACAGTATCACCATACGCGCAGGATGGCACATTGGCGCGGTACGGCAGAGGTCGATGACACTTTCGTTTTCATCACCGCCGTAGACAACCGTATGATTGAAATCCTTGCCGGCGTCCTCGGGGAACAGACGCGCTTCGATGGCGGTGATGAGCTTTTTCTTGAACATGGATTCTTCACCCGTGAGCACGAATACACTGGTCGCGGGCACACGCGGGAACTCGTTCATGAAAACGCCGAAGTCGCGTTCGCTGGTTATGGACTCATTGCGCATCAGCGATTCCTGTTGCTGAGAATAATGCGGTTGAGTGTTCCCGCATCATCAAGCCGCGTCCTGTTCGTCTCGCCGAACTTGTACTGCGTCTTCTGATAGCCGTATTTCAATATTTCAAGAAGGATCGGCGCCATATTGGTGGCGAATTCGTCGTTCAGGTCACCGCGCGTCGGCACCGGCGGAGTGATGCGGTTATAATATGCGCAAAATGGGATGGAATTGGTAAGTATGTCGATACGGTTGATCCTGTCATGCACCTTGATGCTCAGGATAAGGTAATCGCGCACGCGGTCGGGCTCCCGTGTCTGCGATTCGATAAGAGTTTTGGTAGAATAATAGCTGAACGATCCGCTTACAATGATATCCGCGGTTTTCGGTGATGCCGCAAGCGTCAGCTGACAATAGGCGGGGAGCGTGTTCTTTATCTCATCGAGGATGCGGTCTTCAAGTCCCGCGAGCGGCGTATCATTGCCGAATGTCATTACATAGATGTTCGTCACCGCATCGGGAAGGAAACGGTCCGCGAGCGTTGACGGCGGAGGTTTTACGGGGCGTGTCGGCGCAGATTCGTATTCGATATTCTTCTTTTCAACGGTATTGCATGCGGTCAACAGCAGCAATGCAAATAGTATCCAGTACTTCACAATCGTTCTCCGATCTCCTTGAATCGTTCAGGGTCAAAGCCGTCCTTCATGGGATGGCGGTTGTCGATGAACGGCAGCTTTACAACACAGGCAGGCGCGAGCTGCTCGCTTAAGTACTCATAGTTGATGTCGAACACAGGTTCCTTTTCACGCCGGCATTGATTCAGTATCACCATGCGGATTTTTATTTTGCGGTTGATAAGCGCTTCGCAGGTGAGCAGGGTATGATTGATGGCTCCGAGCACACCGTCGGCAACGACAACGGCGCTTGCCCCGCAGTCGGTAAACAGGTCGAGGAAATAGTACTGTTTCAGGATGGGAGCATAGACACCGCCGGCGCCTTCAAGGATGACGGTATCGTACGTCTGGGTGAGCTGCACCGCCTTGTCAACGGCCTCCGATGATGTGATGCCCACGCCCATTTCACGGGCTGCATGATACGGCGAAAGCGCCGGATTGAGCGCATAGGTCACATGGATATCACTTGAGGCGAGCGGAGTGTGCCATTTTATAAAATCGATATCGGGAAGTACCAGCCGTTTACCGTCGTGAAATACACCGCTTTGATACGGTTTATAGTAGCAGACACGTTTGCCGAGCGCTGACTGGATATTTGCCAGGAGCGCTGCGGTATATGTTTTTCCAACACCGGTTCCGGTGCCGGTCACGGCGATGATATCTCCCATTACTGTCTCCGGTTATCGCGCTGCGGCGACAAGTGCCGCGTATTTCGGGCGGCGGTCCGGTATTTTCACCAGATAGCGCTGCGTCTCATACGGCACAGCGGCGGTCAATGATTTGAGGAACACGGCGTCCGACGCATTGAGCATTCCTTTGTTCGCATCAATCCAGCGGCGTACTCGGTTCGGACCGCAGTTGTACCCGGCAACACCCATCATCTGATGCTTGTATGAATATTGTTCGAACGGCGCAAAATATGCTTTCCATGTATAGAATTGATTGAGGAGCGCGGTACCGAGCGCGATGCTCGTCTCGGGGTGTTTGAGCTGCGGTATCGAATACGCCCGCTTTGTACCGTATGCCGTCTTTGAAGCGTCCGATGCGGAGTCCGGCACAAGCTGCATGAGGCCGTATGCGATGCCGTTGTCGGAGTACGGATTGAACGCGGATTCAGTCTCGATGATGGCAAGCGTGAGATCGGCGGGGATGCCGTGTTTCTGAGAATATTGCAGCACGATAGGCAGATACTGTTCCGCGCGTTTTACCATGCTGTCTTTTTTCAGCGGCACCGAAACCGAATATTTAACTTTGGCTTCTCCGTCGGCCGCGGTATACACCGTCCGTACCGGTTTCGCCGCGGACACGTCGGTATCGGCAACCTGGTCCTTAAGGTACTGTATGCCGGCAGGGTCTTTATCCCTGCGGGCTTCTTTTATCCTGCTGTCGATATTCGCGAGCATCACCTGCTTGTTTTCCTGCTTGGCGCTGTCGATGACCTCCACCATGACGAAACCTTCCTCGAAGGCGACCTTGGTCTTCTGTTTTGCGTCCTCTGAATAATCGACATAATCGAACCGTGTAGTCTTGTCAATCTTGTCCCAGATGAGCTTGATGCGCTTTTCAAGCCGTGTGAATTTATCGGCGATGAGTGCTTCATGTGCCGCCGATTTGTCCTCGATGCCCTGTTTCACCGTTGTGGTGCGGTCTTTGATCTTGTTGAGCGTTGCCGTTTGAGCCGTGAGCATTCCCGAAATGAGTGACATCATACCGGCCATTACCATAACGTGTTTCATACCTGCCTCCGTTGTCATCGATTTGAAGTTTTATCGGAAGTCGTTGTCGTATTCGTTTCATCGAATGTAAGTTTCATGGAAGCGCCTACCGTGAAAAAAAATTCCCGGTCAAGATAATTGATCGTGCCTGCGGGAAGCGTGGACGTAAGCGTACCGGCGTTATGCGCCACAGGCGTGCCGTCGGTGTAATACTGCAGATGCATACCGGCGGTACCGGTGAAATAATACGGCGGGAAGACTTTTATCATGATGCCGGCGGCGATGATGGTCCCGAGCCCGTGCAGCGTGGTGGACGGGTAGGGCTTCGCCGCCGTGATATTGGTCGTGCATTTTATCTGCGCATAGGTGGCCGCAATGCCGATGAACGGTTCAACCCACCAGCCGGAAAAGTCGTGCAGATTCACGCCGAGCGCAGCGCTGAATCCGTTGTCCTTAATCTGGTGATAGAATCCGCCATTTGAGGAGTTCGGTACGGGTGCGGTGAAGTTCCTGTTCTCATATGATGAGATATAGGTCAGTTCAAGATATCCGGTGAGGAACTGCATATAGGGTATCGTCGACTCACCTCGTATGCCGAGGCCGATATTCTCCGTGAAATAGTAATCGAATTTGGGATTGTTTACCGTTTCGTCCTGACGCTCAGGGTTGCCGTAATGCGCGAATGCCGAGACGAACATACCCTGATACGTATACGGATGCAGCATGGCCGCACAGGCTATGATGACGGCAGCAACTCTCATCGTGTCTCATACGCATGCGCTAGACGCAGAATGGCGGCTTCATCGAAATGTTTGCCGATGAGCTGAAATCCGATGGGCAGCCCCGCAATGTCTGTGCCGCATGGAACGCTGATGCCGGGCACTCCGGCGAGGTTTACCGTGATAGTATAAATATCCGACAGATACATCTCAATCGGATTTGCAGTTTTTTCGCCGGCCTTGAATGCGGTGGTTGGTGTTGTGGGCGTTATGATGGCGTCAACCTGCTTGAACGCATTGTCAAAATCCTGTTTGATGAGCGTGCGGACTTTCAGGGCTTTCATGTAATAGGCATCGTAGTAACCGGAACTGAGTACATAGGTGCCGAGGAGTATTCTTCGTTTGACTTCATCGCCGAAACCTTCGGTGCGTGAGCGATTGTATACGTCGCTGAGCTGCTTGGCGTCTTTTGCACGGCGTCCATAGCGTACGCCGTCGAAGCGGGCGAGATTGCTCGATGCTTCTGCCGTTGCAATGACGTAATACACGGCAACACCGTATTCGGTATGCGGTAGCGATATCTCCGTGATGACGGCGCCGAGTTTTTCATACGCCTTCGTCACTTCGATGATTCGCGTCTTTACTTCATCGTTGAGCCCTTTGACGAAATATTCTTTCGGGAGTCCCAATCGCATTCCTTTTATATCGCCCGTCAGCGCTTTCGTATAATCGGTTGACGGAATGGCTATCGATGTGGAATCGTTTTCGTCCTTACCCGCAATGATCGATAGCATGAGCGCCGCATCGGTTACGGATTTGGTGAGCGGCCCAATCTGATCGAGTGATGAACCGAATGCGGTGAGCCCGTTGCGCGACACGAGGCCGTACGTCGGTTTCAATCCCACGACGCCGGTGAATGCCGCGGGCTGACGTATCGATCCGCCGGTGTCGCTTCCAAGTGAAGCCGACGCGTGATGCGCGGAGACAGCCGCTGCGCTTCCGCCGGACGAACCGCCGGGAATACGATCGCGTCCTTTGGGGTTGCGCGTGGTAAAAAACGCCGAGTTCTCGGTGGATGAACCCATGGCGAACTCGTCCATATTGGTGCGTCCGACGATGATGGCACCGGCATCAAGAATCTTTTTTGTGACAAACGAACTGTACGGGGAGACATAACC